>CAZKCO010000022.1:0-94469 GCA_964551335.1 uncultured Roseivirgaceae bacterium | reverse complement strand
AGCTTACCATACCGCATCGTTAAATTTAACCTGCCCTGGTCTCCTTATCGTAACAGCGAAGCGATGACCGTCCATACCCAAACCTGCCGCAATTTGGACTTCTGGAAAAGCTTCCTGGATATGATGGCCGAGAACCGCCTAAACGTGCTTTCGCTGTGGAACAAACATCCATTTCCTTATATGATCAAGGCTGAAAATTTTCCTGAAGCTACGCCTTTCAATGATCAGGAAATGGAAGAATGGCAGAGCTTCTGGAAGACACTTTTCCGTATGGCAAAGCAGCGGGGCATACAGACATTTGTTGTCAACTGGAATATCGTGGTTTCTCCCGAGTTTGCCGAAGCCTACGGGGCAGAAGAGTACAATGACCTGTCGGACCAGGTAAAACGGTATACTCGGGAATCTGTAACTCAGTTGATTAATGAATACGAAGACCTGACTGGGCTGGGGGTAACGCTGGCCGACTGGATGGGTAACTTCGGTGAGGAAACTATGACCCCTCAGAAACGAGAAGACTGGATTGAAGACACTTTTGTAGCCGGCATGAAAGCTGCCGATCGTCCGATAAAATTTCTCCATCGTTCGGTGCTGGCCGGTGACCCTCTGGCCATGCGGCAAGTCATTGACCGAGCCGATCTGGCAGAACCGGCGTTGGTTGAAATCAAGTTTAACTGGTCGCACGGGCACTCTACTCCTACGCTGGCAATTACGCATGACTACCATTCGGGTGAGCTGGACGAGCGCTTCTGGAAGCCTAAGCCTGAAAATTATCACATTCAATGGATGATACGTAACGAGGATTTTTTCGTCCTGCGCTGGGGACAACCCGATTTCATCCGTCAGCATATTGCGCTTAATAACCAAGACTATGTCAATGGCTACTTTATAGGTTCTGAGGGTTACATACCTGCCCTGGATTATTCTCATAAAGTTGCCCCCTTTAAGACCTGGCAGTATGCTTATGAAAAGCAGTGGTTATTCTACAAAGTATGGGGCCGGCTTTTGTATGACTCCAGTACGCCGGATTCAGTCTTTACCGCCGCGTTTGATATGCGCTACGGCCATGGGACGGGAGGCCCCATGCTTAAAGCATACCAACTGGCTAGTAATATGCCCCTGAGATTAGCTTCATTTCACCGTTCTACCTGGGACTACACACTATATTCTGAGGGTTTTATCCAGGCCGAACCCTCTTCACCGAACGGTACTTTTGATCGCTCTTCTCCTTTTATTTCTATTGATGAGTTTATTGACCATGAAACGCTTGATCCTCAAATGCTTTCCATACCGCAGTATGTTCAGTTACTACATCAGAAGAAAGATATTCCAAAAGATAAGATTACACCGTTAGGCTTAGCCGATGCTTCAGAAGAAGATAGCCGGGAAGCCTTGGAAATAATTGATGCGCTGCGTCCTCGGGTAGATGACTATTCAGGGGCTTTGGTGTCGGAGATTGATGATGTAGCTACCTGGAGTTATCTGGGACTTTATTTTGCTGTCAAACTAAGAGCGGGCGTCGCACTGGAAAGCTTTCGCATAAGTGGTGATCCCATCCAGAAAGAGGAAGCGGTCCGACTGTTGGAAAGGTGTCTGACCCACTGGGATCAGGTCATTGTTTACACGAAAGACCGCTATATGCCTACCCCTCACGTAAGCACCCAAAACTATGGCCAGGAGTATGATGTTTTTTCCTGGTCACTACTGCGCCCCCAGGTAGTACGGGATATAGCCATTGCCAAGGGGGCTACTGTAAATTAAGCGCAACGAATGTTCTCCTGGATTTGCAATAAAAAAGTGGACGCGGTCCACGGGACAAAAAGCCGAGCAGCTTTAGCAAACCAATTTCGTTGATAAAATTCCTCTGGAGACAGGTATTCCAAGTAAGCATGTTGTCGCTTTCTACTGTACTACGCGACGGTCGCCACCCTTCTAAAAATCGCTAGGCGACCTGTCAAAGATTTTTTGCTCAGCAATTTCCACAACAGGGAAAGAAAAGTGGCGGCCGTCGCGCATTTTTTTACTTGATAGATTGTTCGGTGAACCATACGGTAAACTCCATTCAAATCCTACGAAGTTTACCAAACTGTGATCAAGACACTGATAATCAAATAATTAAAATGATTTATTATTATTCTTGGTCATCGTGCAATCTAGATCAAATAGGGTTAAACAAGAGCAACCAAAATGAAAGTAAAACATCTACCGGGCAGCCCTTCTTATGAAGAGCAACTCGTTCCAAAGCTTTATCCGTCTGCTGTCTATCCTCCTCCTCATAAAGCTTAAGTAAACATCACTGATACTTACATAATAATGAGATACCCAGAAATGGGTAGACAGTTGTGTAGAAGAGCGTCTCTGGCAATAGAGCACACAGTACTTCGATCGTAATAAACGCATCGTTTTGCTGATTGGCTCTGCCAAAGATGCCGTTTTGAGCGAAGAACAGATTCTACCGTAGATTAGCTGGCAGGGGCAATAGAACTGTAGTGAGCCAACAAACTGGGTAAGAGGCCCTATTTCCTACTGGCATTCATGTCATCTTTTCTGAAGACTATGGACAGCAGAAGGCTGATGGAGGCTACAGGTCTAGCTTGCTGGGGTCTTGTCGGTTATCAAAGATGCGATTGATAAACACGACCTCGCCAACCTGACGAAAGATCAGCAGATAAGGGACAATGACTAACTTCTGGTAGCTCCGCTCAGGATGCCGGCGGCTCAGAAAGCGAGTACTTCCCATGATGGGCTGGTAGAGCATGTCTGCTTTTTGTCGGATATTTTCTACTAACTCAAACGCTTTTTCTTCTCCCTGGAGAGTAATATTGAACTCATATATGTCCTGTAAATCGGCTAAGGCCGCCTGAGTCCAGACTACTTCGCGTTGTTCTGACTCCGCCACGATTGGATATGTGATTTAAGTTCTTGATGGGAAACAGTCCGGCCCGCTTCTATATCCTGTTCGCTTTCTTCCAAAAGATCTTCAATCTGGTTCTGATCAATTAACTGGCCTTGTATGCTGTATAGCGTATCGACTTTCGGGGTTAATAGCGTGCGTATTGCCTCTAGGGTAGCCGGATCTTCTATTTGATCAATAAGCTGGTGTAAGTCATCTTTGAGTTTTTCTGTATCGGTCATGTCGTTCTTTTTAGTAAAGATAACGTTTTCAGCGAAGAATAGATTCTTTTGATTGGTCAACTCTGAGCAGATAATCGCATGAGTATAGTGAGCCAGCATGCCGGGTCATAGGTTCTGTTTTCCCTACTGGCGTCCGGAGTCATCTATTCAAAAAACGGCAAGTAGAAGAGAACCGCTCAATAAGCCGGACTACCGGACTACGCGTCCCGGAACGAAGTTCCTCTCTCGACATCTCAAAGTCATGAATTATCCCGAATTTTGAGTTTAGAGGTTTAAGTGAAGGTGTGAATATGTCAGTTTGGTTTTGGTCAGGTGAGAAACCTAGCATATTTTGCAGGCTTTAGAGGTGCTTCTTTACATTTACTTGCAGGACTTTTCATTTTCATTTACTGAAAACCACCCTCTAAACCGTAGCTGAAGTCACTTTTCACCTTTCTTCAGGAGAAACTAATTCGATTTGAAACCAAAGCGATCCGGTAGAATAACGCTTCAGAATATGTCATCATTTTTGTTTCAACAGTGTAATCTTTTTGATAGAATTACTTATTCATCACGACTGCTTATACCATTGCTCTGCTTAAACTCACTCTATATATAACTTTTATTATTTTTTATTTAATAATAATCAGTAAGAAGGTGTTATCCGTGTAAGAAGTACACAATCAATATTTACGTGATATTTGTACCACATCATTCAAAGAATGGCTGAATAGTTTACTAATGCTAGTATAGTAAAGATACATTTTCTCAAAGTGTCATTTTTTCCCTAGAGGAAATTACCTTTCCAGTTCTTTCTTACAAAGAAGCAAACAGCTAGAAAACAAGCGGTATGGGGCTAAGGAAGCCGGTAATTTTGTCCTTTCCATATTGTAGAAAGTTCCTAATGCCCATCAGATTTGCCAACCATATTATCCAGTATATTTCCCCGGTTATTTTATGCTGCTTACTGGTATTGAGCCGATCTATTCGCGTAGCGGCTCAAAATTTTGATAATATCGGGCAGGAAAAACCTATTACCGTATCGGGGGGACTCAATATTTTTTCCACCGCATATGCGGCAGAGGGAATAGCAAACCGCCGTGATCCATTCACGTGGATTGCAACCGGAAATCTTAATATAAACCTATACGGCTGGAGCATCCCTTTTTCATTCAGCTATACCAACAATCAAGGTCGCTTTCAGCAACCCTTTAACCGTTACGGAATTAGTCCTCAATATAAATGGGTAAAAACCTATCTAGGCTATCACAGTCTTACGTATTCTTCCTATACTCTCAACGGGCACGTCTTTCTCGGAGGTGGTGTTGCCCTCACCCCTGGAAAATGGCGAATTAATGCCATGTATGGCCGCTTCCTCAAAGCTGTTGAGACCGACACAATGACTACCCCTTTCCAACCTCCTGTATATGAACGATACGGAATGGGCACAAAAGTCGGATACGAATCCAAGCAGGGCAGTGTACACACCATCGTATTTTATGCCAAAGATGATCCCACCTCATTAGCTACTTTACCCGATAGTCTCTCGGTTTTTCCGGCTCAGAACCTGGTCGTTAGCCTGATTGCCCGTCAGTCTTTAGGAAAACGGCTTACCTGGGACGGAGAGTGGGCCCAGAGTCTACTGACTCGTGATTTACTGGCTCCCCGCACCAGCCGTCTTCAAAATACAGGAGTAGTTGGGGGATGGCTTATGCCCATCCGGCAGTCTACTACCCAGCATCAAGCCTGGAAAACCGGAGTGACACTCGCTCTTGGGAAGGGGTTCGTACAAGGGCAGTATGAACGAGTTGATCCTGACTACCAAACACTAGGTGCCTATTTCTTCAATAACGATCTGGAAAACGTGACCCTAGGTATCGGTTGGCAATTCTGGAAAAACCGACTGAATGTCACCGCTCAAGGCGGTTTACAAAACAACAACCTGGACGAGTCAGAAATTAGCCAAACCAAACGATGGGTGAGTAACTACTCCCTGTCCTTCCAGCCATCAAGGCAATGGCAATTGACCAGTAGCTATTCAAACTTTACCAGCTTTACTAATATTCGCCCCCAGACTGATCTTTTCTTTTCTACGGAATTTGATTCGCTGGATTTTTACCAGGTTAACCAAAATGCTTCGCTTACCTCTTCGTATTCTTTTGGCGGCAAAGAGCAAAAAAAAGCCATTACCCTCAGCACGACCTATCAAAAAGCCTCGGAGGCAACCAGTGGTCATGCCGAAGAGACAGGAGGCTCGGAGTATTTTACCGGGAATGCTGCGTATCGTATCAGTATGGTGCCCAATAACCTCATATTAAGTATAGGAGGAAATGTCTATTATAGCATTCTCGAGACGCTGAGGACCATCACTGCCGGTCCTCAAATAAACGTTAGTAAAGGTTTTTTAGAGAAGAAACTACGCGGTTCCTGGACTACCAGCTTTAATCAGGTGACAACTAACCGTATCGCCAGCAGCCGGATACTTACATCCCGGATTGCAACTAGCTACAGTTGGCCCAAACGCCATCAGCTAACAGTTAACCTGAACATATTAAATAATTTTTCCACTCAACAAAAAGAAGCCTTTTCG
This sequence comes from uncultured Roseivirgaceae bacterium, assembly GCA_964551335.1. GTDB lineage: Bacteria > Bacteroidota > Bacteroidia > Cytophagales > Cyclobacteriaceae > Tunicatimonas. The sequence continues at coordinate 88,768 of CAZKCO010000022.1, read as the reverse complement.
GAGTGGACTGCTACGGCTCGCTACGGATTTACTTTCTGATGATGAAAACTCGTAACCATAAGGGAAAGATAAACAGTGTTGGTAGCTATCTGACGGTATTACTGATGTCCATTTCGGTGATCAGCCTCGCTGGAACTTCAACAGATGCTGTATTATCCAAGCGCATTCACCAATTACATGAGCAGGTCGTAACCGAAGGACGCACTACGCAGCAGCTAAGCGAGTCAGATCTGGCCAGCTTACCGGTGGGCATTGCTAGTAATGTGGCAGGCTTTGAGTACCTAGTGATTATTGACTCTGCCCGGTTCACCCCCACCGGAGCTTTTTTTGATGCCTACATCTCACTTCCCTTCAAGCAAAATGGTCAGCGTATTGCATTTGCCGCCCGCAATATCGCCTTTCACCGGGGGGGGATCTCCGCTTCTAACGAAGCTCACCTTGCGTTAGTCGGAGACCAACATTTATCGCTAGGATCTAAAATTCATCTTGACCTACCCAGCGGGGATAAACAAAATTATGTGGTTATTGACTGTAATGGCTTCAAGGCGGTGAACTTGTTGGGTAAGATCATTTTTGACCGGGAGTTACTCATTCCAGAGGATGAACAAGGGGAATCGCTACCAGGTCAGGTAGAAACGGAGTTCCGGGTCGTCAGCACCGACTGGAACGCGATGCTCATTTCGGTTTCTTTACCGACGTTCCGGCTACCTTCTCTACCTGGAATTAGCTTTCAGGTGGAAAAAGCGACCTTGGATATGAGCGATCTAGCGAACCCCACGGGCATAGTATTTCCTGATCAGTATACTCAACAATACGGCGCGAACGCTCAACTATGGGAGGGTTTCTTTATCCATGAAGCCCGGGTAGGGCTTTTCAAAGAATTATCCCATCGAGGAGAGCGCCGGTACATCAGCGCCCGAAATCTTATTTTGGATAAGCAAGGCGTATCGGGAGGAATTGGGGTGAGTAACCTGTTTGACCGGGAAGAAGGTTCTTTGAACGGATGGCCTTTTTCGGTGGATTCGCTCGGTATTGTGCTGGTAAAAAATAAACTGAGCGGAGGCGGCTTTCGGGGCGAGATGAATATACCACTATTTAGCCGGGATGCCCCTCTCAAATACTCAGCACTTATTACCCAGATGTCGGGGGAAACCGTATATACCTTTGCTGTACAACCCGGAACCAACCTGGAAGCCTCGGCACTAGCTGCTAAAATTAATCTAGCGCCCAACTCCACGGTTATCATCACTAAGCACGAGGGACGTTTAAAGCCAGAGGCTATTCTACACGGTACCCTCAGTGTTAACGCTGGCTCGGGTATTCGCTTGAAAGAAGTTGCTTTTACCGATTTACATATTGCTTCCGAAGCTCCTTACGTACGCAATGGGTTCTGGTCGTTTTCTAACGGAGAGGGGCAAACAGCAGCCGACTATCCAATTTCAGTTGAAGCCATCACTTTTCAACACAACAAGAATGATCTAGAACTAGGAGTGGCGGCTTTGTTAGGAATGATGAACCAGGAGGACAAGGGTTTCTCGGCCAGAACCCAGATTAAAGTACGGGGTGAAATCGTAGAAGCAGACACCACTTCCCAAGAAGATGGTACCATTATCGTTACCCAGCAGGAATGGAAATATAAAGATACCCAAATTGATGATATTGCCATTGAGGCTGACATGGATGCTTTTAGCCTCAATGGACGCATCAGCCTATACGAGAAACACGAGGTATATGGGCAGGGCTTTCGGGGTGAGATTGAAGCGTCATTTAAGGCGGGACCTACCTTGAAGGCGATTGCCCAGTTTGGCCGAGTAGAAGATTACCGGTATTGGTACGTAGATGGGCTCATGCACCACGGTAGCACGACCCCTAGTCCGGGCTTCGCCGTCTACGGCTTTGGCGGTGGCGCTTACTATCAGATGGCGATGGAACGTAAAGAAATAGCACCCGGCGACTTCCACACCATTGAAGGAAACCAGGATCAATCAACCATTGGAGCTACCCGCAGCGGGGCTACCTATGTGCCGGATAAATCAGTGAAGTTGGGGGTGAAAGCAACCGTCGTCATCGGAACCGCTCCGTCACCCCGACCTTTTAACGGAGACGCTAATTTTGAAATCACCTTCAATAGACGTATGGGGGTCAAATATCTCCGCTTTCGAGGAGAAGGGTATTTCTTAACCGGGCTGGATGAGCGAAACGACAGCCCCCCCATGTACGCGGATTTAAGTATGGGGTACGACTTTGATAACCGGGAGCTGAATGGCCTGCTTGACCTCTACGTGGATGCCTACGGTGTTATTCGGGGCGTAAACCCCCGGGGGCATGCCGGTTCGGCAATTCTGCACTTCGGAGAAGACTCTTGGTACGTCTGGCTGGGCACCCCAAGCCAAAGCATGGGGATCAATATTGCGGGCTTAGCCGAATCCAAGGCGTACATGATGGTTGGAGACGAGATGGAAGGTGCGCCCCCGCCACTGGACGGGGTTCAGGTGACTGCAAAGAACTTACAGGAGGTGCTCGATAGACTCGGGGAAAATAGGGCCCGAACGGGCACTTATGCCAGTCAAGGTAAGGGCTTCGCCTTCGGGGCTAGTTTCGCAACATCCATCGGAAAGGATGACCCGGGTGCCGTTTTTTACGGATTCTTCAAAGCGAGTGCCGGATTCGATGTCATGCTACAGGATATGGGGAACGTCACTTGTAAAGGGCGTTCGGGCCCCATCGGTATCAAGGGCTGGTACGCTAGCGGGCTGGTATGGGCCTATCTTGCCGGGGCGGTGGGTATTAACGTAAACCTCAAGTTTGTCAAAGGTAAGTTTGAAGCATTCCGCTTCCTGGCAGCCATCGTCATGCAGGCCCAGATGCCTAACCCCACTTGGGTACAAGGAACTGCCTTCGGAGAGTTTAGTATTTTGAATGGTCTAGTAAAAGGGGACTGTAATTTCCAGGTAACCCTGGGTGAGCAATGTGAGTTGGAAAGTGGCCCACCGATCACCACAGAAGTAATTGCCGATATGCAGCCCGTGACCGGAAGCCGCGAGGTGGATGTATTTACTTCACCCCAGGTGGCATTCAACATCGGGGTGAACACTCCGATTGAAATGCTCAACCTGCAGGATAAAATTGAGCAGTACCGGGTCAAGTTAAATCACTTCCGGGTAACTGACAACGGGGTGCCACTGGAGGGTGAGGTCCGCTGGAATGACGATAACACCGTAGCTGTCTTTGAAACCAGTAGCATTCTTCCGGCCGAACGTTCACTCAAAGCCGAAGTACAGATCACCTGGCAGGAACAAATTCAAGGAACGTGGACGGATCTGGACTTTACTGAAAGTCGACAGGTCACCTTTACCAGCGGTAAGGCCCCAAACTATATCCCTGACAATAATGTGGACTACAGCTACCCGGTACGTGACCAGTATACCTTTCTGCCTAAAGAATACAGCACCGGCTATATGAAACTAAAAAAGGGACAGGATTATCTGTTCAACACCAAAGATGAGAAAACCGGGCAGACCTGGATCTACGTGGCCCGTTTTCAGCGGCAAGGAGCCTCGTCTTACACTGATAAATCATTAACTCAAAAGGGAAGAATGCTTTCATATTCTGTTCCGACAAACCTAGCTAATGAAACAGTCTACCGAGTAAGTTTTATCAAGAAACCGGTAGAAACAGTTACCATTAACCAAAATGTGCGACGCACCGAACGAAAGGTAGAACTCGCCCAAGCCGAAAATGTAACGGCTGCTGAGCGAAGTCTTCTTAGTGCCCGAGTGCAGGCTGGTGAGGAAATACTCTTTACCTATGGACTTAGGACTAGTCGCTATAATACGTTCTCGGCCAAAGTGAAGGCCATGAATAGCCATGCAACCACCGCTGGAGTAGTGCAAGATATCCAGATATTTGAGGTAGGAACCCGGCTGACCATGCCTGAAGTTTTCGATGCGGCCGAACTGAATGGTACTCACGGAAAACCCGCGATGCTCCGGATGTACGCCGACCTGGATAATCCTTGGTTTACCACCTATATGGAGCGATACTATCAGTATTACCCTATCCATTCCCAGGTGACCATCGATTGGCGTACCCCTAATGTCCAGGAACCTCGGCCCAAATATACGATCAAGCCGGAACTTCGGGCTACTGCTCCAGTACTTACGGCAAACCAGCGGGACTTTGGTGGGGCTAGTATCGTCAGTGGGGACGTTATGTTTAAATATCAAGTACCAACCTATACTTACAAGGACTATTTCTTTGACTTACGCCCCAAGGCACTCAGCCGATATGGTACACAATCGAGTGCATTTTGGCCTGCGGGAGCTTCGCCACTGATCAACAATACCTATCAGCAACTTCAGTTTGGCCAGTATAATATTGAATTAGAGTATGTGCCGCCCGGGCTAACCCAGCCCTCAAGTACCCAAACCATCACAATCACATGGTAAAAAAATGTTCATTCTTTACTGCCCTGGTAGCTCTTCTACTGATAAGTGCTTCCCTTATAGCCCAGGAAAAGCGGGGCAGGATCAGCGCCATTGCCCGCGGCGGAGAGCAGGAGATTACGCTACGCTGGGCACCGCATGATCCGCTTACCTGGAAGTTAGGCAACCGCTATGGTTATACGGTTGAGCGCTTTACCATTGGTAAAGACGGGGTGGTAGATTCTACCGGGCAGTGGCCTCGTATCCAGATGACTCCCCAACCGATGAAGCCCTGGCCATTGGATGATTGGGAGTCAATCGTAGACGGTAACGATTATGCCGCTATTGCTGCCCAAGCCCTCTACGGGGAAAGCTTCGAAGTATCGGATATATCCAGCGATGCCGTAGCGATTATTAACCAAGCCAAAGAAGAGCGCAACCGCTTTGGCTTTGCCCTATTTGCGGCCGACCATTCGATGGAGGTTGCCCAGGCCTCGGGTTTACGTTTCCGGGATACGGCTGTCCGAAAGGGAGAGGAATACCTTTATCGGATCGCTTTAGCCTCAAATCCATCTTCCCTACCCGTGGATACGGCCCTAGTAACCGCTTCGGCGTTACCTCCACTACCGCTGCCTTCCCCCCCGGAAGTTGAAGCCCAATTTGGTGACCGTATCGCCAGTATTCGTTGGAATGGTTTTTACTTTGACCATCTGTACGTTTCCTACCAGGTAGAACGCTCAGCCGATGGCACTTCTTTTGAGCCGGTTCATGATTTACCCATTGTGAATGGCGACCGACCGGAGGCCCAGTCCCAGTACCAGCTTCTATTAGATTCCTTGCCGCAAAATGGCAAAACTTACTACTACCGGGTACGAGGCATTACTCCCTTTTCAGAAGTAGGCCCTCCCTCGGAAGTAGTATCCGGGCAGGGCGTAGTATCGCTGGTGGGAATTTATCCCACTATTGATACCATCCTACTGGTAAATAATACTCAGGCGCAAGTTCGCTGGAGCTTTCCCGATAGTATGCAACAGCACGTGCAGGGGTACCGGGTACTTCGCAGTTCTTCCTTAAACGGTCAATACCTTCCGCTCTCCCCCGATTGGCTCTCTTCGGAGATCAATGAATTTTCTGATACTGCCCCCTTAAGCACGAATTATTACCGGGTACAAGCGGTAGGACAAGATCAACAACCTACCGCCTCGGTTCCCTATTCGGTAATGTTAGAAGATAGTATTGCCCCCCTGTTACCGATACATTTTGATGGTAAAGTAGAAGAGTCAGGGGCAGTGCGGTTACAATGGTCGCCCAGTTCTTCTACTGATGTGCTGGGCTATCGATTATTTCGCGCCAATGACCCTTCGGAAGAATTCGTGATGGTATCCTCGAAGACCGTTCTTGACACTGTTTTTGTCGATAGCATTGAAGTTGCTACCCTAACGGAAAAAGTATTTTACCGGATAGTCGCTGTAGACCGAAGGTTCAATGTTTCCAATTTCTCGGACGTACTAGAATTGAAAAGGCCCGATGTGGTTCCACCCGTTCCCGCTCAACTGACTTCTCTGAGAGCTACACTAGCCGGGATTCAGTTAGCGTGGCTGGCTAGCCCGAGTGTTGATGTGCAGGAATATTGGCTGTTGCGCTTAGGACCAACCTCTTCCGGCTACCAAACTATTGAACGATTTATGGCGGAAGACAGAGCCTATACCTACTTAGACTCCTTGGTAGAACCCGGTCAGGAATACCGCTATATTCTACGAACCCTGGATGATGATAGCTTGCAAGCCGCTCATCCGGCCCTTTCCGTCACTACGCTGAAACCTCCTCCCCAGATAAGTATACAAAATCTCAAAGCTACTGCGGATCGGGTAAACCGACGCATTATACTTCGCTGGGAAGCGACCGTAGCTGAAAAAGAAATTGGTGGCTACCGTATTTTCCGGGCGGTAGACGATGGCTCCCTGCGCCACTACCGATTCAGCTCTCAAGAAAGTGCTTTTACTGATCAACAACTGGCCATCAACCATCGGTACCGCTACGCAGTGCAAGCTATCTTAAAAAGTGATCAGGAAACTCTGATTTCTACCGAGGTAGAGGTAGTGTACTGACAGGAAAAATCAAGACTTCAAGCAGTATGAAAGCATTGCTATACTTAGAGAGTTATATCATTCTACTCTTGTTTGTGCTGACAGCTTCACACCAAGGGTGGGGGCAGGCCGGCTCAACGAATGTTTCGGTTAAGGTAATTAAATGTTACCAAGGGCAAGATGCGGCGGGTATCGCAGATGGGTGGAATGAATATCGTTGGAAGTTTTGGTACAAAAACGATATAAAATCCGCTTGTCTTCAAAAGCATGCTAAAGATCCCGGGTGGTTTGACTTTAATCAGACGGTCTTCTACCTGAAAGAAGAGAAATTTATACCCGGTTACAATAGTAGTAACCCTTCGCTATACATCGAAATGGAAAGTTGGGAAGAGGATGAGGGTGATAACTGCTCTTATGATAGTGGTGACGAAATTCATTACGGCCCCAATAAGACTATTGCCATCTACAATCTGTATGATGAGCAGCCTCCGGGTACTACAACAGCCGCTACTATGCGGAAAGCATTTACCTATAATACTAATAATAAAGTTACCTACGAATTTTTTTACACCCCACCTCAGCCAAGCAAGCCTTCTGTTTCGGGAAGTGGAATCAGATGTGCTACTAGCTCCATTACATTGAGCTCCAGTACATATGTAAATTCTAAATTTCATGATCAGGTACAGCTAAACTGGGAGTATTGGATTGAAGGGGACTACAAAAGTGTATCTAAACCTAATCCTGCTTACTGTGAAGATGACTGTGATGTATTCCCTCGATCGTGTTGCTATCAACCAGAGTATCTTTACGAAAATGAAGAAAACTGGCAAAGTTTGGGTTCGACGATGGCTAACACCAACCAAGGTGAAATATCCTTTAAGCTTAACAGTTTAAGTGGGCTAAAGAATCTAACGAAGCGAGAGAAGGTTTATTTCCGGGTACGATTGTACTCAAATGGCTCATACGGGGTGTATAGTGACGAAACTGGAGATGTAACGGCTATTGAAGTAGATCCCCCTGGCCCGGTCTTCACAGCCACTGCTACAAAAGCTTCTTGTTCAGCCAAACCAACGGGGGAGATTGAATTAATCGTTTCCAGTGGGGAGGGAAGCTACTCGGGACAGATTTATCGTATTGGTGATGCTGACGCGGAGCCCATTGACCACTTCGAGGGTTCCTCGAAAACCCTCACCGTAAAACCGGGAACGTACGAAATCCGCTTAAATCACGTAAAAAATAATGCCCCTAATCTTAGTGTCTGTGATATTACCCGAACAGTGAAGGTAGGTACAATAGCAGGCATTAGTTGGCACTCCGATACCAAGCGGACCAACCCTACTTGTCCGGGAGGAAAAGGTTCTATTAACGTACGGGTAAGCGGAGGGCTTTCTAGCGAGGCAATCACTTTTTCTATTGAACCAAAAAAAGGCATTCCTAACCCGTCTAGCTCCCACGCTTCCAAGTACACCGATCTACCACCTGGTTCGTATACAGTGAAAGCGAAAGACCCTTGCAGTGGCCAGGAGATTACCAAAGCGTTCACAATCACCGCTCCTAAAGCAGTGACCATCACCACTACTGAAACCCAACCCACTTGTAGTAACCCTAACAATGGTAAGATTAAGGTAACCGTAACGGATGGGCCAGGAAAATACGATTATGAACTATGGAAAGGTGGGAAGAGAATCAAGGCTAAATCCAATACGACTTCTAAGTCGCATACTTTCAATGAGCTATCCACCGGAACCTATACCGTGAAGGTATACGATGATGCCCGAAGAAGTTGTGGTTCAGTGGATGAGACTGTTGAGTTTTCTTTCAATGCTCTATCAATTAGTTCCACTACCATAAAAGATATTGATTGTGCTGGGGGAACCGGAACGGTTACAGTTAAGGGGAGTGGAGGGATTGGTTCGTACTCGTATACCCTAGCCCACAGTTCTGGTAAGTACACCCAAACCAATACTAACGGCAACTTTACGGTAGACCGAGGTGGCTCATACACCATTACCCTGAAAAATAGTGAAAGTGAGTGCAAGAATTTCATAACTAGAAACATCACTGTAAATGAACCGGCCCTTTTGTCACTAGCTATTGAGCAACAAGATATCACTTGCTCAGGAATCTATAACGGTAAGCTAACCGCATCTGTTAGTGGCGGCACGGCTCCTTATAGCTATAGATGGCAGGAACGTGACCACACCACACAGAGTTGGAGTAACTTTGGGGGAACAGGTCGTGGGACATCTACTATATCTAAGCTTTACGATGCCCGCTACCGTTTGATAGTGACTGATGCTAACAACTGTAGCATTACTTCAACGGAATATGTGCTCACCGACCCTGATGAACTGGTCTTCGAGAACGTAGATATTACCCAAATAACCTGTCAGGGGGCTGATAACGGCCGTATGGCCCCGACCGCTTCCGGAGGCTGGGGTGGTTTTACTTATCAATACCGACAAGAAGGGGAAACCAGCTACTTGCACTTCACGGAAACTACTTTATTCCCTCCCGGAACGTATCAGGTTCAGGTCACTGACCAGGAAGGTTGTAGCGCAACTTATCCTGAAGAAATTACCATCCACGAACCTTCAGAGCCATTGACACTTTCCTACCAGATATCCGACTACGATGGCTACGCACTTGCCTGCTTTGATGGCAACGACGGCTGGATAGAAGCCCTCCCGACCGGGGGCAACGATCATTCCTTTGGTAATACCTACCACTATGCATTAAATGGGGGAACGTTCACTACTGAGTCTCGTTTTACGGATTTGCCCCGGGGTACTTATCAGCTCAGCGTGCGGGACGAAAGGGGCTGTACCGTGACCCAAACCATTATTCTCACCGCTCCTGAAGAGCTTACTCTGGCAACCAACGATAAGAACTACATCCAGTGCTACGGGGATAGTACGGGCTACCTAGATGTACTAGCTGAAGGGGGAGTTCCTCCATACCGCTACCGCATGGATACAGGAAACTGGCAAGATGAAACCTTGTTTACAGTCTTACCCGCCAGGGATTATATGTTCATTGTAGAAGATAGCCGTGGTTGCCAAGATAAACTCAATGAGACTATAGCTACCAACGACTCGCTCGCCATTACTTTTGATAAAAAGGACGTGCAGTGCTATGGGCTAGATAATGGAACGATTACTGCGACGGGCAGTGGTGGAAAAAAACCTTACCAGTTTTCCTGGGGGCAAGCGGGTCGCCAAGCGATTACTGCTACCAATGCTACGATCAGCAATTTGGCCCCCGGTTGGTATACTTTAACTTTGACCGATGCGGAAGGATGCATCCAGGTCGATAGTACCCTGATAGAGGAACCCGAGGCCGCCCAGGTGACGGTACCGATGGTAACCCCCGTTCGTTGCTTTGGAGAAGATAATGGTCAGATTGCCCTTCCTACGGGAGGAGGCACCCCGCCGTACCGCTACTCGCTGGACGAAGGCACGACGTTTCAAAAAGATAGCCTGTTCACGGATTTAGCTCCAGGTACCTACGCTACGCTTACCGTCGATAGCCGGGGCTGTACATTTAGTAGCGAAGTAACGGTCTTAGAGCCCGACCTGCTGGAAATTGCCCTAGTCGCACAAACGGATGTGCTATGCCACGGTGATTCTACTGGGAGTATTCAGGTGCAGGCCACCGGGGGTACCAGGTCCTACCACTATTCTTCCAATGGAACAGTCTGGCAAGAATCACCCGATTTTACAAAACTGCCCACCGACAAATACACCATCAGCGTGCGAGATGATCGGGGCTGCGAAACATCCCTGTCCACAATGCTTATTGAGCCCGAAGCCCCCCTGCAATTAGATTATACGGTGGTTCCGGTGCAATGCAAAGGTTCAGCAACCGGATCCATTCAAACGCTGGTTCAGGGTGGTACCGCTCCGTACACCTACCAATGGACTGGGCTGACGGCCGCTACTGATACTTTAACTAACCTTTTAGCGGGCCGCTATGAACTGATCATTACCGATGCTCAAGACTGTCAGCTCGTCGATACTATTATGGTGAGTGAGCCCGAAATAGTCCTTCAAGGAAAAATTACCGCTCATCAAAATGTCAGCTGCTTCGGATTATCCGATGGTTCGGTAGCTATAGCAGCCCAAGGGGGTTATCCGCCTTATCAGTACTCCTGGCAGGGAAGGGCGTTTTCTGCTGCCCAGGCTTATGCCAAACTGGCCGAAGGGGTGTACCAAATGACCATTCGAGACTCTATGAACTGTCAGGTAAACATGGACATATCCATTACCCAACCTGATACCCTAAAGGCCACTCCCGAAATCGTCCAGCACGTACAGTGCCAGGGAAATAGTGATGCCCAGTTTCAAGCAGTTGTTAGCGGGGGAACCCAGCCCTATCAGTATTCTTTGGACGCCGGGGTGACCTGGCAGTCTGCCCCCCTCTTTATGGGCTATCCTATCGGAGAGTATACGATTCTAGTACAGGATTCACGGGGTTGCCAGGCCAGTACTTCGCTCACCGTAACCGAACCCGAGTTACTAACCGCTACCCTCAATGATGTGGTGGATGCTGCCTGTAAACAGGCGAACGGGGAAGCAAAAGTAACCGCTTTGGGGGGAACACCTCCTTACCGCTATAGCTGGGTGAACTCGCAAAATGAAACAATCTCTGAGGAAGCTCATCCGGTAAATCTCCGCGCCAGCGTATACGATGTATTTGTAGTAGATGCTAACGGCTGTCAGATACAGCTGACGCAAATCATCAATGACCTGGATGGGCCGATTAGTGAAATTATCACCCAGCAGGATGCTAGCTGTTTTACTTCGGCAGATGGGTCAGCTACAGTAGCCGCTACTGGAGGTAACAGGGCCTATCGTTACCAATGGAGCGATTCCTTAGCCCAGACCACAGCCACGGCTACTAACCTAGCCCGGGGGGAATACTTTGTGACCGTCACTGATCAGCGGGGTTGCGTGAGTATTTCCCCGGTCACTATTGGCTCTCCGGAAGCCTTCCGGTTGGATACGTTAACATGGCAGCCGCCTAGCTGCTATGAAGCCTGCGACGGGACAATAGAAGTGGCAATTTCCGGGGGGGTAGCCCCGTATTCATATCAGTGGGAAGACCGAAGTGAGACTGGTTTGTTGCTCACTGAGCTCTGTCGGGGGGAGTATTCACTGACCTTAACAGATGCGGTTGGTTGTACGCTCACGCAGCAATTTCAGCTCACTCCCCCTGATTCGTTACAACTTAGCGTGACTCAAAATCAGTCTCCAAGCTGCTATCTAGGATGTGATGGGCTGGCGGCCATTGAGGTATCAGGGGGAACTGCTCCTTATCAGTATCAGTGGGAGGACGCGGCTGGGGGACATCTCGCTGGGCAGAAGATGGCCTACGCCGAAAACCTGTGTGCCGGAACCTATACGGTTACCGTAACGGATGCCCAAGGCTGCCATCAGCAACAGCAAATTGTCATAGAAGAAACCCTACGCATGCCGGTGCACCTACCCGATACGGTAACGCTCTGCCTAAATCAGTCGGTAGTATTAGACGCTACCATTCCCTTAGGGCAGTATACCTGGACCCGCAACGGGGAAGAGTACAGTAGCGAATCCAGTTTAACGTTAGACCAGGCCGGATTGTATCAAGTTGTCGTGATCAACGAACGGGGATGTCAGGAAATACTGCAAACCCGGATAATGAGTTACGATACCCTGTTTGAGGTCAACTTCTTGCAAAGTAGCGAACTATACACGGGAGATACCCTCACTCTGACCGAGGTTTGCTTTCCCCTGCCCGACAGTGTGGCATGGAACTACGCAGCGGAAGGGATACTACTTACCTCTTCTCAATGGGAACCCCAGATTACCTTCGAAGAAGCAGGCACTTACGAAGTCACCCTGATTGGCTACTATAGCGTATGTACCGATTCTATTACCAAGACGGTAGCCTTCTTCCCGCCCCAGGAATCCCTGCCCTCTAACGGAAAGGTGGCCGTGGGCCCCCAGGGCATTAATATGATTGAAATCTATCCAAACCCAACCACAGGGCTCTTCCAGGTAGATGTTAGTCTATATAGTGAAACGGAATTATTTGCTTTTCTGACTGATACCCAGGGACAGCAGATCGCCCGGGAAAAACGAAAGGGCGGCACTACGTACACCTTTACTTTTGATTTGCACGGGTACGCCTCGGGCTCGTATTACCTGCGCCTGATGACCGAATATGACAAGAAAGTAGCTAGAATTTTAGTGCGATGAGGATTAGGATGGAGAGGATGAAGAAAAACATTCAGGATATTATACGTTGGTTGTTAGATGACGTAGTGGTTGGCCGTCGTAGATGGGGGCCGGCGGCAGTAGGCAGTGAGCGGTTTATATCCCGCCCACTGCGGCCGGCCAACTTCTCGCCCGTAATTAAACAAGTATTGGTAGGACTACTGGTTCTGGTAGGAACGTGGGGCAGCGTTATGTCCCAAAACCGCCCGGTGACCAGCACGGTGCAACTCATGCCTCCCTATTCGGTGTATCTGGCTGACTACGCCCGGCCGGGTAGCGAGCAGATGCAGGTCTATCTGCTGTTGCGCGACCTAAGTGAACCTGCTTACGATATACGGCTGCGATTGACTATCGAGGGCTCAGGTATCCGTCTGCAAACCAACCCGGCTTACCAACCCCCGCCTATTACCCTGGAAGGTGGCAGTCCTACGATCGTCTCCGGCGAAACTCTGGCCCCCTACCTGGACAGTCGAAACTTACTGTTTTCCGGTATCACGCAAGCCGAGTACGAGCAACGAAGAGCCTTGCCCGAAGGCTTCTACCAGATCACTGTCGAGGTACTGGATTACCGCCGGGCCGACCGAGTCCTCAGCCGTCCGGCTACCTTTATGGCCTGGTTTACCCTGAACGAACCACCTCGCATTACCGCTCCCTTGTGCGGTACGACTTTGCCCCTGCAAGAGCCGACCAATATTCTGTTTCAGTGGATGGACGGGGGTAATGTAAACCTTGGCTCGCCCTTTGCTACCGAGTACGAGCTAACCTTAGTAGAAGTCTTTCCGGCGGATCGCAACGTAGAAGATGCGATCCGCTCGTCAGTACCTTTGTTACAGACCATCACCACCGAGACAAGTTATCTCTACGGTCTGACAGATGCAGCTCTAATTCCAGGACAGAAGTACGCCTTTCGGGTACGAGCCCTGGACACCGAAGTATCTACAAGGGGCCGGGGGATCTTCAAGAACGAAGGCTACAGTGAGACTTGCCATTTCACCTACGGGGATGGGTTAGTGCTTACCCCACCGGATGGAATCCGGGTTTACGCGGAAAATGCCCAGAAGGCCCTGGTTAACTGGCATTTGTCGGTAGACCCCGACCGCTACCGGGTAGAGTACCGCCGGAAGGCTGATGAGGGCGAAGAAGCCCTGACTTGGTTTAGCAAAGAAACGACTGACGAGCAGGTAGTGCTACGGGATTTAGAACCGGAGACCACCTATGAAGTCCGGGTAGCCAGTCTGTTCCAGGGCTTTGTCTCGCGCTATTCTGCCGTGCAAACCTTCACCACCCCGGAGGTGATCGCCGCGGCTTGCGGAGTGGCCCCTCCGCACGCCATTACTGCCTCTACCGTGCCGTTGACCACGGCCCTGGCTGGAGAGTACTGGCAAGTAGGCGATTTTGAAATGCAGGTACGCGAGGTGCGCGGCGGAGACGGGGTGTTCTCCGGCTGGGGGGTGATGAGTGTGCCCTACCTGAGCATGCAAATGCCGGTGAAGTTTGACCAAGTGTGGGTCGATGAAGACTACAATGTAGTACGGGGGGAAGTGATAGCACTTAGCGGAAGCCTGGAAGCATTTCAAGAGCGCTGGCAGCAAGACAATCCGCAAGAAGACAATAGTAGTAACGAAGTAGATGAACTGTTAGCTGACGGCGAAACATCTCCAGAAACCGATACCCCCGAAACGAACAACCCCAATACTGGGGTGGAGGTAATCACGGTAGCTGTAGCCGCTGAGGTAGCCGAGGTGTACATCAATGAGCAAGGACAAGTGGTGGCGGTGGATCGTCAGGGCAACGAGGAGGTAGTCGCCGAAGGGGTACCCGAGGAAGGCGAAGCTCTGGCTCTACAGGATAGTGAAGGGGCTACCTTCAGCGTGGATAGTGGAGGGAATGTAAATAGTAGTGGGGTGAACAGTAATGGTACCACTGACACCCCGACCGCTTCAGCTAGTCCATTGCTGCTGGCTATTTTGGATGAACTGGAAGAAGCCGTGAATGTCTGGCTTCAGGTAGAGGGTAAAGGCCCCCTTAGCAATCAAGAGATGCAAGTGTTGGCTTCTTTACCTGCCGGGTTTCCCCAAGATGCGGAACTATTAGCGCATATCAGCGAGCAAACCTTTGCGAGAGCTCGACAAGAGCATCAGGATTTTCAGCAAGCTATCGAGCAACGAGATCACCTGGTAGGTGCCCTATTGCAACAGGGTTCGTCTTCGTTAAGCAAGACTGAACGAGCAACAGTACAAAGGGAAGTAGCTTTACAACTGACTTTGTGGGGACTAATTGATGACCTAAGAGACTTTCTGAATGAGCTAGGGCTTCAGGGGGACTGCTTAGATGAGAACCTTGAAGCTGCAAAAGTTACCTTTTTACAAAAGTGGAATAAAAACTATTCGCCAACAAACCTACTAACAGCCGGGATACTAGCATTCAATGCCAGCACGGTGAACACACTATTCTGCCTGAGTAGCCGGGAAAGCTGTAAGAACGAAGACTATTGGATACAGTTTGGCTACGGTGTGGTCAATGCTTTGGTGGAAGAGATTGACCTGAACAGTATGGTGGAAGGGGGGCTGAAAGCGGCTAAAACCTATCTGGAAAACAAAATCACCTGTTTGAAGAACGGTACCACCGTGATGGTTGCCTTCACTGAACAAAACGGCGCTGAACTGTTCCGATCGCTCAACCGGTGTTACTTAGGGGTCAATATGGGACTGGAAGAGACTGCTCAGCTCTACCAAGCCGCGAAAGAATATGCCATAGCCCACTACGATGATCCTTATGATCAGGGTAAGGCTACAGTGTTTGTGTTGAGCATTGTTTCACCTTTCGGCAAAGTGAACAAGGTGACGAAAACCAGGATGCTTACTAAGCTAGAGCAACTAGGCAGCAAGGTAGACGATGGATTGGCTGCACTAAAACGAGCGGTAGACACTGAGGATTCAAACAAAGTCTTAGACGAACTGGCGGATGTTAGTAAGAAGGGAAAGGTACTTAGTGATGTAAACAAAGCATTAGCTGTTGATGGAATGCCAAGTGCCTCAGGGCAGTTCCGACAGTTTTCCTTGAGCATTGATGATGAGGTTAAAAATCTTAGAGCTGGAAATTTTGCTAAGAAAATAGATAGCAAGTTCAATCACTACCTCAGCCCAGATGGTCAATACTATGTTAAGCATTGTCCCAATACGGGAGAACTGCTTTTAGTTGATGTGAAGAAAAAAGAGTATTTGGGTTATGCAATAGATCAAGTTGATCGTACGTCAGGACTGAAGCTGATTCAAAATAGCACCCCAAGAGAGTTTGAGAAAGCTATCTCTATTTGGAAGCGGTTGAAAGGACTAGATGAAGCCACTGAGATTTATGTAAAAGGAAGAAAAATTTCACTTCCGCATAATAAGATTACAATAGTTCTTGGTAAATTCTCCCTCAAAAGAAATCCTTTTGGATATTTGACCACGAAGGATGTGTTTAATGAACTCGGGTTAAATAACTTAAAATATTGGGAACTATCAAAGAATCTGACTCCTTCTTCTCAAAGAATCCATGTACTCAATCTACCCGATGCAGCATATACCCCACCGGATAAAGATTGGTGGACTGCTTATAATGCTCAACTAATAGATGATATCATTATGGATCCTGATAAATACAATGTTGTAATTTTAACTGATGTTGTAAAACCCGATGGTATAGCAGAAGTCAATGACGTATTGAAAGGAATCTACTCTGAAGAAATAAATGCACTAAGAAAGCATTTTGATTTTAAAATACAAGGTGAATTTTGGACTATAAAAGTTAAAGACCAATTATGAATATCTCAGATGAGCAGATTAAACTAGCGTTTGCTAGACTTATGGAAGATTACGGTTTCGTTTTGAATATTGGATCGGAAGGTGCTCTCAAAGAAATCATTTTGGAGAATGAGCATATTGAAATTACTATTGTAGAAGAACATCGCCCCCATGGTATCTATAATGTGACCTTCTACGACGGCAACGATCTATGGTTAGGCCTGCCTACGTTCTATAAATTTAAAGGCCTCCCTTTTGACTACAAGTGGGGATGCATAAAACCGGAGGATTTTCAGGATGTAGCCAACTTTTTAGCCGATAACTACGCTGAGGTATTTCGGGGGGATGAAGCCAGTAAGCAAGCGCTACTGAATTTTTACCATAAAAAAAGCTAGGTGATTCTTGAAGCGGCCTAAAGTTTTTGAGTTCGTCTTACGTGAATAGCTTTCTTCCTTCCGAGCGGATACGCTGGGGACGCCCAGTCGGGGACGCCTAGTCGGGGACGCCTGATCTTGGCCAAGGACCCGAAAATATAAAAACATTATTTTACCGGTCGGGGGATAATCGTATCAATAGATTCCCGCAAGCTCTTTAAGCTGACCCCTGGCATTCATTAGCTAGTTCCATCACATTCATTAGACAGAGAGAATTGATAAGGAGGGA
This sequence comes from uncultured Roseivirgaceae bacterium, assembly GCA_964551335.1. Lineage (GTDB taxonomy): Bacteria > Bacteroidota > Bacteroidia > Cytophagales > Cyclobacteriaceae > Tunicatimonas. Next base: position 71,552 of record CAZKCO010000022.1, on the reverse strand, counting down.
TAACTTGAAGGGCTACTTGCCCGTAAAATAATAGTGTGTATATTTTCACACTATAACGTAAAAATTTACCTATGAATATTCTTAGGCAAATTGAAGCGGGCGTCTCATCCGAGCAGGTCCGTGACTTTCAACAGAAGTTTTCGCTCCCTGCCCAAGATATGGCTTTTCTGATGACCTTAAGCCGAAAGGGGTACTATAACCTATTGGAACAGGAAAAACTAGGACGGCATCAAACCGAACGATTCTTACGTATTCAACAGGTGTACGAGCAGGCACTGGAAACGCTGGAGTCGGTAGAGAATATTCACCGGTGGATGCACACTTACCATGCCTACCTGCAACGGGTACCTTATGAGGTCTTAGATACTTTCGCTGGGTGCCGGGAAGTAGAAGCCGAACTCATCCGCCTGGATCATGGCGTGCTGAGCTAAAGTAAATGTTCTCTATTCCTATATACTTTAGCCTTGAAACTATTTCGTATCACCAAACCTAGATATGCCCAGGACCTTTCGGGCACCGGAGCTAAGCTCACCGGGGGACGATGGAATCCAGTAGGAAAAGCGGTGCTGTATACGGCAGGTTCCAGTGCTTTAGGTCTGTTGGAACATCTGACCCACTTAAGCGTGGCCAATCTAGGACTACGCTTCCAACTCATTTTAATTGAGATCTACGCTACCCCCGTATCGCTGCTGGAAGATCACGTTGATCCGCTGCCCAACGACTGGAAAGCAAACCAAGCCCTCACCCAAGACTACGGCAGACAGTGGGTAGAAGAACAGTATTCGCCGATACTGCGGGTTCCCTCCGTTCATTCCCCTTGGGAATACAACTATCTATTGAACCCGGCTCATCCGGAACTGAATGTAGCTATCGTTGATACTTCGTACTACGTGTACGATGATCGGTTTTTAAAGAAAGCATGAACTTCCAAGCTTCTTTTCATGAGCTATGGCTATCAAAGCATCTGTTAGAAAAGTATGGTTCGTTGCTCCGCGGGCTACGGCTCTTCTGGCATGTTGGATTTCATTTACTAATTATGTACAACAAGGGTATAGTGGCTACTGTTACCATTATGACTTCTATACTATGGGGTGAGCTATTTCGCCGATTTAGCAATAAACTATTGGCTCACAGCTACACTACTACTTGTTGTTTGAACCATTTGCATAGCATCAGCTACTAAGAATTCTCTAGACCGATGGTGATAACCTCTCGACTATCTTAAAAACCATATGATGATAATCAACTACATAGTATGATATTTATCAACATATAGCGTTCATGATTTAGGTAGCTTGAAGGGCTGGTTAACCTAGCTCATGAATAATTATTAAACACCGATCTCATATGAAATGGACTTATGTTGTTGAACAAAAATTAAAACTAGCTACAGTGCTGGTCATCGTATTTGGGCTGATATTTTCCATCAATCGGATGGATAAAACCTATTTCTCAGAACTGCAAAACTCATTTACCTCGCTTTACCAGGACCGTTTGTTGGCTGAGAGTTACATCTACCAGCTCTCGGGGTTGTTGTTTCAGAAGAAAGTACTAGACAGTAGCGATGAAAGGATTAATGAAGAGTGGCAACAAAAGCAGCTCCTTCTTAACGATTCTCTAAACACGCTGATAGCCGACTACGGCGAGACCAAACTAACCGAAGCGGAAGCTCATTTATTTGCTGAATTCCAGCAAGGTATATTCTCTCTAAAAGTGTTGGAAAATCAGTATCGTCACGAAGCTTCGGTTAGTTCCCAGCAAAAATTAGCGGTTCAATATCAGGCCTTAACCTCGCTGCTGGATCGCCTATCGAGAATACAATTGACCGAGACAGCCAATATCGTAGCCCGCTCTAACCAGGTTATTGCCTCGAGCAACACGATATCACGATTAGAAATTTGTCTGCTGATTGTGATTGGGCTACTTGCTCAGGCATTGATCTTTGCTTCCAAATCTGAGGTGCCCCGGTTTTCCCAAAACTACCGTCTCAATTGACTACAACTGAAAAGCTCCTGCTTTTTCCGGTTGAAAAATAATGTCTTTTACTTGAATGTTGATTTTTCCACCGGGGGCATTCCACTGAATAATGTCTCCCTTTTGGTAGCCTAGCAAAGCTACCCCGATAGGGGAAAACACCGATACCCGGTCTTGTTTGGCATTAGCATCTTGCGGATACACCAACCGAAACGTAAATTCCTTACCGGTGCTCAGAAATTTTACCACCACTACCGTGTTGAGGGTTACCACATCAGCCGGAATCAGGTGGGGTTCTACTATCTGGGCCTGTTCTAACTCTATCTGAAGTTTTGCTACTTCCTGGCTGGTATACCCTTGCTGATATTCCATCCACTTGATTTGTTCCTGAAGGCGGGCTTGGTCTAATCGGCTCACGACAATCTTTCTCATGATGCTGTTTTTTACTTTTAATAGTTGAGTTAAAGTGTAGGTCTTGGGTTTTTCTGCCAGAACTTCTAAAGAATAGGGGAGGGTAGCTTGAGCAAAAAAGAGCCTGACTACTAAAAATAGCTACCCTCCGTTTCCCACTCACTTGGTTCTGGTGGCTAGGGCTGCTCAATCCAGCGAATCGCCTGGTCTTTTTCCGAATAATGGAAGCTTCTTAGCTGGGTTTCCCGAAGCTGTTGGGCTAACTGTTCGGCTTGCTGTAGCCAGTCGTTACAGGTAATAATCACCGCTTTTTCAAAGACTCCCTGTTTACCAAAGATGTACCGAAAGTCTTCTACCAAAGTATCCAACGAAAACCCGTGGTCATCCACGTACTCAATCAATAACCGTAATTTGGGGTGAAGCTGTAACTTCTGGTGGAGCTCCGCCAGCCAGGGCCTCATATCGGCGGTGCTAGTGGTACTATCGGTGCGAAAGCCCACAATATCGTCCCGCCCGGTGTTAATAGGTTCGATCATAATATACCGTCATTTTTTTGGAATGAATTTTACCCGGGCGGTGACCAATATACTGTTGTAGCTCACCTAGCTTGAAGTAGGTGTAAAACAAGCTACCTCCTAGTAAAAGCGCAAGCCCGACCGCTTCGTAGGTTAGAGTAACGAGTCCAGTCATCCGGTTGATGACTAGAAACAGCCCAAACAAAACGGATAATACGTTCGCCATCAGCAACACTTTTATTGCCGACATCCGCTCCAGCAGTTCGCTATACCGCTTCACGTTGACTATTCCGGTAATGATTAGCCAGGCAGCTAATATCTCCCAAAATACTTGTATAGTAAAGATAGTCGCTATGATCGCTACGCTTCCCAACAGTAGCTCGGCTAACCCCTTCTTAGAAAAGGGGCATTCTTGATAATGATGGCTGGACAGCGGATGAATATTTTTAGCAATGGTAACCAAACCACTAATGGTCAGCAGTATCCCGAAAGGCATCATCATGGCCTGAAGCTCATTCCCGGGGTAACAAAGGGCCACTAAGCCAAAGGTGACCACCCCGATCCCTCTAAATAGTAAGCTATCTCGGCTCTTTATAAGTTGTCGTTCCATTATTGTTTTGCGTTAATGAGTATAATAGTTGGCATACTTTTCTTCAACTACGCTACAGTCTTTCCCCGTATGCTTTTCAAAGGTCGTTAGAAACATCACCGAACGAAACGATCTTCATCATACCCACTCGATGATCTTCGTCACTCAAAAACTGGTACATAAAAAGTAAAATGCTTTTATTAGATCGTAGGACAGAAAGCATCCCATTGGCTGATCATCCGTAGACTCATGATATGAAGACCATCAAGAACCAGCAACCAACCAGCGAACATACGGCCCCCTACCAAGCCATTGCTCACTATTTCCCGAATGTCATGATCGCCGTTGTCTCGGCTGACCATCGCATTTTATTTATGGAAGGGGATGAAATGCACAAGCTAGGCCTCAAACGAGAACGAATAGAGGGCAGAACCATCGGGGAGATTGGCTATTTTTCTTCCCAGTGGAAAAACCAGATGCTGGAATATACTCGTAAGACGCTAGCCGGGGATAGTTTTTCCTACGAAATCCGGCATAAAAACCGGGTCTACCGGGTCAATACCGTGCCCCTGAGGGATGAACCGGAACGCTCGCCGGATAGCCCGAAATTAGAGGGCCCCCAGCAAAAAAGACCGCTCAGGGTACTGTTCGTGTATACCAACATTACCGAACAGAAACGTACCGAGGTGGAAATGCTCAATGCCCTGAAGAAGGAGCGGGAACTGGGGGAGCTGAAATCCCGATTTGTATCAATGGCCTCTCATGAGTTTCGCACCCCCCTAAGTACCATTTTGTCGTCGGCTAACCTGATAGCCCGCCAGAATGAGCCGGGGCAAGAAGAAAAAAGGCTTAAAAATGTGGAGCGTATCCGCTCCAGTGTGCGAAACCTGGTGGATATCCTCAATGAATTTCTTTCGCTGGGCCGCTTGGAAGAAGGTAAGGTAAGCGCTAACCCGGAAGTATTTGATGTGGTGGAATTTATGGATGAGATTGTGCAGGAGTTGCAGCACGCCCACAAGCCCGGTCAGCAGGTACATATTTCCTCGCCCCAATCCGCTATTCAGGTGCAGGTAGACAAGCAATTTGCCCGTAATATTTTTCTCAATCTGCTTTCCAATGCCCTCAAATATTCCCCACAAGGAAAGCCCGTAGAGATCGTTATCAATCATCATCCGCCTACCTTCAGCGTGAAGATTGCCGATCGGGGAGTGGGAATTCCCGAAGATGAACACAAGCATTTGTTTGATCTGTTCTTTCGGGCCCGTAATGCTACTAATATTCAGGGTACCGGTTTAGGGCTGCCCATCGTAAAAAAATATATTGATCTGATGCAAGGAGATATTGCCGTGGAAAGTCAATTGGAAAAAGGCACCACCTTTACCATCACCTTGCCCCTGCAGCAGGCAAAACTAGAGGCGGTATGAAAAAGGTATTATTGATTGAAGACAATCAGGATGTGCGGGAAACCACGGCAGATATTCTGGAGCTATCGGGTTACGAGGTAACCGCTGTAGAAAGCGGACGGGCCGGAGTGGAAGCCGCCCTCAACCAAACCCCCGACTTAATCATCTGCGATATTATGATGCCTGGTCTGGATGGCTACGGGGTGCTGCATATCCTCAGCAAACGGCATGAGACAGCCGGGATCCCCTTTATCTTTTTAACGGCCAAATCGGAAAAAACCGATATACGCAAAGGCATGAACCTGGGGGCGGATGATTATCTGACCAAGCCATTTGAAGAGAGTGAACTGCTGGATGCGGTAGCAACCCGGCTACGCAAAAGCAACCAGCTCCGCCAGGAATACGCCCCGGATTCTGATGGCTTGGATCAGTTTTTTCAGGAAGCTAGGACGTTTACTGACCTTAAAGACTTATCAGCAGAACGAAAGCTTAAGACCTATCAGAAAAAATCTGACTTGTTTCGGGAAGGGGATGTGGGACAGTGGTTGTATTTCATCAACCAGGGGCAAGTGAAAACTTACAAAACCAGCGAAGATGGCAAAGAATTGGTGACCGGGATGTTAGGCTCCGGTGATTTTCTGGGCTATATGGCTTTGCTAGACGATGAACGAAAGCACAGCGAAACAGCTACGGCCCTGGAAGCAACGGAAGTAAGCCTGATTCCCCCGGATGATTTTTTCCGGTTGCTGTACGGCAACCGTGAGGTGGCGGGAAAGTTTATCAAGATGTTATCGCATCATTTGGTAGAGCGGGAAGAACAGTTGTTACGTATTGCGTATCATTCGGTACGGCAACGGGTGGCCGCGGTGCTGCTTCGGCTGGTCGAAACCCAAGAGGAAAACGAGAAGCATCCGGTCATTACGCTCACTCAGCGTGATTTAGCCGGCTTAGCCGGTACGGTGAAAGAAACGGTGACCCGCACCCTGGCCGATTTTAAAGACGAAGGGCTTATTGACATTGACCGCATGAGGGTAGTCATTCTGAATAAGCAAGGGCTTCAGCGGGCCACAAAATAATGGGTGAAGCGATTTTGTCAAATTCAGCCGAGATAAGAAACGCTAAATAAGGGTTATTGGATAGTATTCTGTGCTGCCTTGGTTTGAGATAAGCTAACCGAAAATGCTTCTTCCGGAATTACCCGATAGTACTCACCTTCGGGAGTGATCCATTGAAGTGATAAGCGTCTTTCTTCCGATTCAGCCAGGTATTCTACCGTGATTGGGTATGTTCCCGGGGAAAGGTCTACGTCGATTTCACGGTCCCAGTCGTTTTCACTAATGATGAGGTCTCCATTGAGAAAGACTCTCCCTTTTCCCAACCGCTCTTGTTTAAAAAAATACTTACCTGAATGGGCTAAGGTGATAAACCCGGTTATTTGCAGCACAACATTTGGCGGCAAGGGTTCAAAAGCCTCTGGCTGGGGAAAATGTACCGTTTTTATCACTCCAGATTGTTGCGGGGTAAGTGTAGAAGAAATCTTAAAAAAATCGCTACTTCTGGCGTTTTCCAGGGGATAGGCTTGAACAACTAACCCGTTTTCGCTTTCGGTTGGTTGCTGACCAAACGCTTCTGAAAGTGAAACTCCGGGAACTTCAACCATTGGGTCCGGATTGGCTTTCGGATCATCCAGAGAAAGTATCCAGCGGACAATTCTTCGGGCATCACTTGATTTTAATAGTGGGTGTTTCGACATCTGTTCTCCTCCCCATAAGCCACCGCCCCCTTCTATGATCTTTTTGGCCAGTCGGTTAACTATACTGAAATCTGACTCGTACTTTCGGGCAATTTCTAGGTAAGCCGGACCTACCGACCTGTCTTCGATACTATGGCAATTCAGGCAATCGTCGTTCCTGATAATAGTCAAAGCGGTTTTCGTCTGTTTTCTTCTTTCTGCCCGATGTTGGTCTTCGTTTTTTTTGCCACATCCTGACAGCAAAAAACTTATGAAGAGTATGCCCCCTAGGAAAAGCGTCGGAGTGATTGTAAATAACCGACGAACCTGCTTGTACTGATTATCTTTCATGAATTATGGCTTGGTTGATGTATGCTAGCTACTTATTTTTTTTCGGACCTATATCTCCTTTTTCCAGCTTGTCCTGAAATTTCTCTCCTGCCACTTCCGGTAAGCCCTCGCTGATCAATTTGGTTTCTCCGGGAAGGTTCGATTCCGGAGTTTGCGAAAAAGGAACGGTTTGAGGAATGAAATCATCCTTCGCGCCGGGCTTACTGTAATCGTACGGCCAGCGATAGACCACCGGCAGCGGTCCCGGCCAGTTACCATGTCTGGGATTGACCGGGGCGGTCCATTCAAGCGTATTGGATCGCCAGGGGTTTTGTGGGGCCTTTTTACCTCTGAACATACTGTGGAAGAAATTAAAAAGGAAAATAAGCTGGGCCGCGAACGTGATAAAAGCGGCAATACTAACAAAGGCATTGAGATCGGTAAACGCCTGGAAGGCGTCAAAGCTGGTAAATGAGTAGTATCGGCGGGGAAAGCCGGCCATCCCCAGGTAGTGCAGCGGAAAAAATACCAGGTACACCCCTACAAAAGTGAGCCAGAAGTGCAGATAACCTAATCCCCGGTGCATCATTCGTCCGAACATTTTGGGAAACCAATGGTAGACTCCCGTCAGAAAGCCAAAGAAGGAGGCACTTCCCATCACCAGGTGAAAATGGGCTACAATAAAGTAGGTATCGTGGAGCTGGATATCGATCGCCGAATTAGCGACAAACAATCCTGTTACTCCTCCGGCGATGAAGAAAGAGACCATCCCAATGGCAAACAACATTGCCGGGGTAAAATGGATGTTTCCCCGCCACAACGTGGTTAGCCAGTTAAACACCTTCACTGAGGAAGGAACGGCAATAATGAAGGAGGCCAGCATAAACAAGGAACCTAAAAAAGGATTCATACCCGACACAAACATATGGTGGGCCCATACGGTGACCGATAAAAAGGTGATGACAAACATGGAGCCGACCATAGCAATGTAGCCGAAAATAGGCTTGCGGGCATTGGTGGCAATCACTTCGGATACGATGCCGAAAGCGGGCAGAATAGCAATGTACACCTCCGGGTGCCCTAAGAACCAGAACAGGTGCTGATACAGAACAGGGCTGCCCCCAATATGGGGAAGCGCTTCTCCGGCAATATAAATGTCTGAAAGGAAAAAGCTGGTGCCGAAACTCCGGTCAAAAATGAGCAGCAGGGCCGCGGCAAACAATACCGGAAAGGTGATCAGGCCCAGAATTGCTGTAAAGAATAGTGCCCAGACCGTGAGCGGCAGCTTCCTGAAGGACATGCCGACAGTCCTCAGGTTGATCACCGTGGTAATGTAATTGATCCCGCCCATCAGGGTGGAGGCAATGAAAAAAACCATACTGATGAGCCAGAGCGTCATACCCAAACCGGAACCTGAGATGGCCTGGGGCAGCACACTGAGCGGCGGATATACCGTCCATCCCGGATTGGCCGGGCCGGCTTCAATAAACATAGAACCAAACATAATGACACTGGCAATGAAAAATAACCAGTACGAAAGCATGTTCATGAAGCCGGAGGCCATATCCCTTGCCCCGATTTGCAGCGGAATCAGAAAATTGCTGAAGGTACCGCTTAAACCGGCTGTCAGTACAAAGAAGACCATGACAGTACCGTGCATGGTAACCAGGGCTAAGTAAAACTCCGGATCTATTCGCCCGCTTTGTATCCAGTCGCCCAGCAGAGGTTTCAACCAGTCCATATTTGCTTCGGGAAAACCTAGTTGCAAACGGAAAAGCAGCGACAAAAGTCCCCCGGTAACCGCCCACATAATCCCGGTGAGCAGGTACTGTTTGGCAATCATTTTATGATCCTGGCTGAAGATATATTTGGTAATAAAAGTATCTTCATGATGTTCCTCTACTACGGAAGGTTCTTCCGGGGATTGATGTATGTTCTTTACTGCCATGACTAAAAACTGAAATAATCTGATAAAGAAGTACTGCTGCTGAGGCTCTGATCCCGCCTTTTTTCTATGGAGAGCTTCGCCAGATCTTTTAACTCATCCGGCACGCGGGTCAGGTACTCGGGGTTTCGGGAAAGCCAAGATTCCTGTTGTTGATACCAGGTATTAAACTCTTCTTCCTCTTCCACCACCACAATAAAGCGCATGGCAAAATGACCCCGGCCACAGAGTTCGGCACAGGCCAGTTCGTAGTTGAACTCCGGTTGGCCCAGCTTGTCGCGCATTTCCTGGGTAGTATATTTTGCCACGAAATGAAATAGGGTAGGCATCCCGGGTACAGCATCCATTTTCAACCGGAAGTGGGGTATATATACACTGTGCAATACGTCTTTGGCCCGGATCTTCAGCAGTACGGGTTTTCCTTTAGGGATATGCAACTGTGAGGCGGTGAAATCATCAAAGCTGTTCCGGTCGGTGAAATCCAGGCCTAAGCTGTTGACGGCATCAATCAATTGATAGTCATAGTCGCCTAAGCTCCCGTCTTCGCCCGGATACCGCACCATCCAGTTAAATTGCTGTCCCACAACCTCAATAACCACCGCATCGTCGGGCGCCTGGGAAGTGATTTTATTCCAGGCATCCAGGCCAACGAAAAACAAGACAATAAACGTGATGGTCGGGATGATGGTCCAGGCAATTTCCAGCTTGTTGTTATGGGGATAGAAGAAGGCAGTACGGCCCGGCCGGGTGCGGTACCGGTAAGAAAAATAGAACAATAAGGTCTGCGTCACCACGAAGACAACCCCGGTAATATACAGCGTGATCCAAAACAGTTGATCTATCCAATCTCCGTGTACCGAGGCGGATTCGGGAAGAAAATGTTCGGAAGCCCGGTTGGAATACCAGAAGACCAGCCCCATGCCTCCCACTAAAAAAACAACCATCAGTATGGCGTTGATTTGGTCACTGCTGTAGGTGGCTTCCTTTTTCTTTTTCCCTTGTATGATGGAAATCAAGATGGCAGAGCGGAAGATCAGGTAAATAATTAATAGTACTAGTCCAAAGCTGATGGCTATCAGAATCTTTTCCATACTAAAAATCGATTATCGGTTGCAAAAAAATATGCTAGCCTCTTTTTCAAAGATAATAAATAAAGTAGGATAAAAATATCCTTTTATCCTATATTTATGTTTTATTACTTCTATGATGAAACCAATTACCGATAGATTGGATCTGTATGAAAGATACATACACTATGATCAACCCAAATAGAACCTGCAAAGAAGACACTCAGGCAGCATCCGGGAATGCTAGTCCGGTATGCTACGCGAATTCTTCTGAATTGCGCCCTGAGTATACAGAGGAGGTATGTGAGATCACCATCATTGATGGGCTCGAACAGGAAAAAATGCTTAATTGTACTCCTAGATCGTATAGAAATTTGATGGAGTTAGTAGTAAATGAGCTTTGGGAAGAATGGGATGATTGTAAAGGAAAGGCAATGTGTGGTACTTGCCATGCGGAGGTGGTAGACGGAGAGATAGTTAAGTTGGATTCTTTCGAGTAGCATGCGATAAATGGAGTAGCAAATAAAACCTCTCACAGCAGGTTAGCGTGCCAAATTATGGTGGATCGTTTTATTCATAATTGCACCTTTAAAGTATTGAAAGACGAATGACACTCTTCCGGTTGAATCGTGCCGCATAAGGTCACAATAAGAATCCTTCATTCCAGGATAAAGGCTCTTTTGATACCTCTTAGTACCCTTTTCCTAGGGGGACTAACTGAGCCTCCATACCAATGATCTTGGGAAAAAGAATATCATTTTCCAGTTGAACCTGCGCTTGCCATTGGCTTTGAAGTACGTATAACTGCTGGTAAGTGGTCTCGTACAAAGGACTGTTTTTGAGAGAAACCTGGCTCATCAGGTGCCATAACAACTTAAAGCGTAGCATTTCGGATTTGTGTTCCAGGTACATCTGGTGAATAGCGGGGCAAACCGAGTGTAGGCCGGGTTTTCCCAATTTTTTACCCTGTTCTAACGCCCTCGTATATCTTCTGGCAACTGTCAGCACCGCTATTGCTTCCTTAGTGGGCTTCCATTTCTCGCGCATATTGCAAAAACAGGGTGTAAGCTTCGTTCAATTTAGGGCAGTGGCTGTGCATCATAGCCAACTGAGCAAAACCAGCTTTGATTTCAGGCAGTCTTCGGAGCATTTGTTGGTGGTGAGCTTTCACTACGTGCTGGACCAATAAATCGGCTGGCCAGTAATAATATTCCTCATTCATCTTCTGACCGGGGTATTTTGCAATAAACTATGCTTGCTTCCAGAACTCATCGTTGGTATTCTCTTGAAAAGGTTCTTCCGTATGATGCTGGTCAAATAGTTTTAATTGCTCCGGAGTGGCCACCTGCTGGATTTTATTAAATAAAACTCGCTCTTCAAACCGGATATGCTGTTCCAGTTCTTCTTCAATCTGGCCCAGCGTTTTTTCAATTTCATCCGATTCGTTAAATAATCGGATGAGCCTACGGTGATCAGACATCGCTTTTTTTACTAGTTCATGATCCATTCCCAGTAGAGGGAAAATATATTTTTCTTCCGCATCAAAATGCGGCTGGATATGATGGGCAAAGAACCAATCGGCATACCGCTTTATCCGGGGGGCTTCCACCCCCCTTTTGAATCCCATCCGGATTTTCCAGCAAAGCAGTAGGCTCTGGTGGTGTTCCCGGCTGAGCGGTTGTAGGCTTTTATGTCGCTTTATCGGCTTATTCATAGGTGAGTTCTTTTTCCATAGCCAAGGCTCTGGGAAATAAAATGTTGTTTTCCAGGTGGATGTGCTGGTGCAGATCATCCTCAAACTCCTTCAACGTAGCATATGCAACCCGGTACGTATTGCAGGCATCCTCCGGTGGCGTGTAGGTGTTGCTCAGCCTACTAATTTCACGAAACCGGACCCCTTCGTGATCATGTTCCTGCATCATCATTTGTATGGGGTTCGCTACCGTACCAAAAAGGGGGTGTTCCGGCTGTTCACCGCTGTTTCGGACTTTTACCATTTTCCGAATATAGGGAAATAAGATAAATTCTTCTTTTTTCATATGCGCGGTCAGCTCTCCGGCTGAAGCACTGAAAAGCGCGGCTATTTTTAACAATTCAGGATGGTTGTTGCCATGTACCTGACCTATCTTTTCCAGGTATTGTTTTAACACCGGTATGGTTTCTTCTATGTAGCGGTGGTGTTTCTTTTCAATATAGTCTACCAGTAAATCCGCTGGCCAGGATTGAAAGTCAGGTAAATTGCTTTTGGTTTCCTGTTGTACGCGATCAATCTTGCTGAGTAGCTCTTCGGGACGGATGTTTTTGTCGGCACAGGCTTCCGTAAGGTTCCGGTTACCGTTACAGCAGAAATCTATACCGTACTGTTCAAAAATGGAAGCGGTACGATAATCCTCCGCTACAAGTTCTCCAATGGTTTTTTCTGTTAACGTTGACATAATGTATGTTTTTAACGGTTAAAATTTTTGGTGTTTTTCATCGGTTACTGGCTTTTAAACTGTTTGATACCAAATATTGCCAGGCTAACCACTTTTACCACTTCCATACCTACATAATAAAAATGCAGATTGGAAGGGGGCACCGGTTGTCCTTCTATATGCAGTCCGGCCCGGACATCCAGTGCAGGAAGCAGCCATGCTGTTTGCAGGATCAGGATGAGCAGAGGGACCAGAAAAAATACATGCCGCCACCCAAATAACGGTCGGCTGCCCATAAGCGAAGTAATCAAAATCGCCAGGGCAAAAAACCATTCTACCTTGTTCAACACCCCAAAAACCAGCCGTCCGATGCCCAAACCGATGGCCAGCGTGACCCCCGGGGCCTGAAACTTGAGCCAGGCCTCCATAAAGCTGATCGCGCCTACAAAGCCAATCCACAGGAATACGACAATTATGGCGACCGGATTAGTGACCCGCGTGCTCATAGAATAGGCTGGTTAGGACTACGCTTGTAATACTCAATCTTATGATGAAACATCTCAGCCATTTTGCCCGCCCGCCAACGGGCTTCTTCGGCTTTTTCGCCAGTAAAATGCTCATTAATAGTTTGATTAAACAGTTCCAACCAGCGATTGAAATGCTGTTGACCTACCGGCAAATGGGCGTGGGGCGTAAAAGGACTGCCGTAGTAGGTATGCTCTTCCAGCAATACCGTCTGCCAGAAACGGTACATTTTCTCCAGGTGTTGAGGCCATTTATCGCCTATCCGCTGGTTGAAAATGGGGGCTAGTAGCTCATCTTCCCGCACTTTACGGTAAAAGCTGTTTACTAATAGCTTGATATCGTCTAACTGTATGATCTGTTTAGGTTTCTCCATCAGAATAATAATTCATAAAATCTTATATATAAGAATTTAAGACCTTTTTGTCCTACTTATAGGTAAAATTTTTATCGTTTCAAAAATGTCAAGCCCACTTCCAGCCCCATGGCCAGTTCGAAAATGCTGGTACTTTCCAGCATTTCCTGCAAATCGTCACGAATTTTGGCAAACTTATCGTGAACCGGGCAGGGGCGGGAAGCATCGCATTCCTTGAGTCCCAAACCACACCCTCTGTAAATTGCATCTCCATCAATAGCATTCACTACCTCACTAAGTTTTACCTCGTCAATCCGGTCTTTATCCATTTGAAACCCACCGGATGGCCCCATGACCGAATACATGATATCGTTCTTTGCCAGTTGTTGCATAATCTTAGCCGTAAATGCCGTGGGCGAACCAATCTCTTTTGCAGTGGCTTTCAGGCTGGCCCGTTCGCCCTTCAAGGACTGAACTGCCACGTATATAGTCGCCCGGATGGCGTATTCACATGCTTTGGAAAACATACAGTTATATTTTAAACAAAGGTAGTGGATTTTTTAAGTAGGACAAATTTATCCTACTTAAAGTTCAAAGAAAAAGCATAAAGAAGCGAAATCTCTTAGCATACTTACTAGCGCTCTGCTACGGTGCCTTAGGTGTGCTTTACCATCTGGCTAACCTCGCTCCAGCTTGAAACAAATGTTTTAAGTTTTGCGGAAGCACAGTTTGGTATACTGACAATTACACAATAAAAACAATGTTTCATTAATGCTACGCAATGGAATGCGAAATCATCTGGAGAACCATTTTGCCGAGATTTTTAATTAAGAGAAGTTCCAATTAGCTACAGTATTATAATTGTGGATATCTTTGTCCGTAATTGAATTAATGGTATCTTTGCCGGGTCAACTCAGTATAATGTTTTCCAGGACTTGCGAGTACGCTCTAAAAATCATGATGTACCTAGCTGCTCAGTCGCAGAGTGATCGGCTGGTTGGCTTGAAAGAGATCGCTAAAGCGATTGATTCACCTACCGCATTCACGGCAAAGATTACCCAGCAATTGGTGAAGGGCAAGCTATTGCACTCGTTGCGAGGGCCTACCGGTGGATTTAGAGTGCCAAAAGATAAAACGATCACACTACTAGAGATTGTGACAGTCATTGATGGTGAAGGTATTTTTAAAAACTGCGTACTAGGGCTGGAAAAATGCTCGGCTAAACACCCTTGCCCGGTTCACGATAGATTTAAAGCAGTCCGCGACCATTTGGCCGGAGTATTAACTACTACTACTATTGATGAAGCCAGGGAGGGCCTTCAGCTAGGCAACAGCTTTTTGAAAGTGTAAAAAATTTTGATATAATTAAAGATATGTAGGTCTTTAAATCTTTAATAATGACATGAAAAGATTAGCAGATGCCAAAGTAGGGCAGATTGTTGCTCAGAACTATCATACTGCCCAGGTGCTCACCAAACACGGTATCGACTTTTGCTGCCGGGGCGGCATTAGCTTACAAGAGGCCTGCCGGCAGCACCAAGTAGATTTGGATACTATTGCTACCGAACTGCAAGGAGCTACTCAACTTCCCGACGACCGCGACTATCTGTCGATGAGTGCTACCGAACTAATTCGTGAAATTGTAGACATTCACCATCAGTACGTGCGTGCTACTATTCCGGCTCTGAAAACCTACTTAGAAAAACTAGTGAAGGTACACGGTCAGCGCCATCCGGAGCTTCACGAAATAAAATCCTTGTTTTTTGAAGGGGCTGAGGCGCTTATCGCCCACCTGAAAAAAGAGGAGCTTATCTTATTCCCTTACATCCTGGCTATGGAGGAATCTCAGGAAAAGGGTTATCCTTTGGCCCGGCCCCACTTCGTGGATATTGAAGTGCCTATTCAGATGATGGTGGCAGACCACGATAAGGAGGGTGAGCGGTTTCGAAAAATTGCCCAATTAAGTAGTAACTATACGCCTCCGCCCGATGGCTGCCAAACGTATCGGGTAACTTTTACGCTGCTACAGGAGTTTGAGATCGACCTGCACGAACATATTCACTTAGAAAACAATATTCTCTTTCCGCAAGCACGGCAACTATTTGCCGACTTCCCATTTAAGTGATTGATACGGTAAAACCATATCGCCCCGTTCGGTCTTACGCCACCTTTTCCGCCCGCTTTGTGCGCCGTTGGATGGGAGCAGCGGTGTTCTTCTTCTGGCTGGCGTCTATTTTTGGAGCGCTTATGCGCTACTACTTCGTAGCCGAAATTCCATTTTTGGATTACAAGCACCTGTTGCACGCTCATTCGCACGTAGCATTATTGGGCTGGGCTTATATGCTGGTAAGTGGTTCACTGTTGTTCTTGCTGGTTCAGCGTTCGCGCTGGCGCAACGAGTATCGCTATCTTTTCGGTTTAAATGTGCTTTCAGGAGCAGGAATGGCCGTGTTCTTTCTGTACCAGGGTTACGGCCTTTACAGCATTGCCTTCTCAGCTATCCATCTGTTGTCGGCCTATGCTTTTGCCTACTGCTTTCTGAAAGATCTGACCGCACAGCCTCCGTCGTCCTACACGCGCTTTGTTCGGTGGAGTATCTACTGGATGCTGGTATCTACTTTGGGTCTTTGGGCGATCGGGCCGGTAAGTGCGCTGCTGGGAAAACTGCACCCGCTCTACTTCGCCAGCATTCAGTTTTTCCTGCACTTTCAGTTCAACGGCTGGCTTACTTACGCTGTTGTAGGGTTATGGCTATTTCATATTGAACGTAGCGGCAAATCTGTATCTATTTCTGTTACGGGGTTCTGGCTATTGCAAGCCTCGCTGTTGCTGACTTATGCGCTGAGCGTTACTTGGAGCACTCCGCTGTCGGTTATTTTTTATCTCAATACGCTGGGAGTATTGGTGCAGGCGGTAGCTTTTTACCTGATTCTGCGCCCCGTTTTCGCCGTAGCTAATCCATTTAAACGTCCGGCTGATTGGACGGATACACTGTTATTATTTGGGGTGCTTTGCTTATTAACCAAAGTGGTTATTCAGACCGCAGTAGCGCTTCCTGCCGTAGCCGAGATTTCTTATACAATTCGCAATTATGTGATCGGTTTTATTCATCTGATCACGCTGGGCGCTATTACGCTTACCGGAGTGAGTCTATTACTCAAGGGTGGTATACTGCCTCAAAATACTTCAGCTCGGGCCGGGTGGCTGCTGTTGTTAGTGGCCTTTATCCTGTCCGAACTGGTACTGTTTGGACAGGGTACGCTGCTGTGGTTACGACAAGGGTTTGTAGAGTATTACTACGAAATTTTATTCGGTGTGACCGCCCTGTTTCCGATTGCGTTGACGATCCTTCTAGCCGGTTTTGCCCGGCCTACTGTGACTGATAGCTCATGATGTAAATCATTATTCACCCTAAATTTTTTAACTATTTAATCTTCAAAATCCTAATCTTATGAAAAAGTTGCCTGTTGCAATAAGTGTATTAACCCTTCTGTTCTTGACCTCTTGCGGCGGGGGCAGTGATACCAGTTCGGCTGGACAAACCACCGAGCCCAGTGCCACCGAACCGGCTGAAGCAGAAGCCAATCCCCGAGGGATAGGGGAGGTACAGGACGTGCCGCTCACCGACCCTTTAGAAGAAAACATGATTACCACCGGCAAGGCCATCTACGAAATGAAGTGCTCGGCCTGCCATAAGCTTACCGACCAGCGGGTGGTAGGACCTGGGTGGGCAGGTATTACCAACCAGCGCCATCCGGCCTGGATTATGAATATGATTACCAATGTAGACGTAATGCTGGCCGAAGACCCGGAAGCCCAGAAATTACTGGAAGAATGTTTGACCCGAATGCCTAATCAGGGAGTATCCATTGGTGATGCCCGCGCCATTCTGGAGTTCATGCGGAAAAACGACATGGAAACCGTAGGCGAAAAAGACCAGGCCGCAACCAGCTAATCAATACAACCTAAAATAGTTATGAAAAAGAACCTAATCTATCTTATCGCAATCTCCCTGATTGCTTTAGCCGGAGCATTGTTATCTGACTGCTCCCAGCGAACTACGCAAACCATCGTAGAGGGCGATGCCGCCCAACAGGCCTACGTTCCGCCCGGAGAGTTCGACGAATTTTACGCTTTTATGTCCGGCGGCTTTAGCGGGCAGATCACCGCCTACGGCTTGCCGTCAGGTCGGTTACTCAAAGAAATACCGGTATTTTCTAAATTGCCGGAAAACGGCTACGGCTACAGCGAAGAAACCAAAGCCATGTTTAACACCTCCTACGGCGAAGTGCCCTGGGACGATTCTCACCACATTGAACTGTCGCAAACCAACGGTGAATTCGACGGTCGCTGGCTGTTTGTAAACGGCAATAACACTCCCCGCATTGCCCGGGTGGACCTGACCACCTTCGAGACGGTAGAGATTCTGGAAATACCGGATGTGGCCGGGCTGCACTGCGCTCCGTTTATCACTGAAAACTCAGAGTACCTGGTTTCGGGCACCCGCTTTAGCGTGCCCATTCCTCAGGAGGATGTAGCGATTGATACCTACCAGGAAAACTTCAAGGGGCTGATTAACTACGTCTCGGTCGATCCGGAAGAAGGCCACATGGAACTGGCGTTTCAGATTGAGATGCCCGGCTATAATTATGATCTGGCTCGTAACGGCAAGGGGAAGTCCCACGGTTGGAGCTTCCTGACCACCTACAACTCCGAGCAGGCCCACACTCTGCTGGAAGTAAATGCTTCGCAAAAGGACAAGGATATGCTGGCGATTATTAATTGGCAAAAAGCAGAAGAGTACTTGGATCAAGGTAAAGGACAGACCCGGGAAACATCGTTCTTACATAACCTGGTGGATGAAAGCACTGGTATTGCTAGTTCTACTGAAGTAACTGAAACTACTATTCTGAGTCCTCAGGATTGCCCCGGTATGGTCTACTTCATACCGGTACCTAAGTCGCCCCACGGCTGCGACGTAGACCCCACTGGCGAGTACATTGTGGGTAACGGTAAGCTATCGGCCGATATGTCCATCTACTCCTTCGATAAGCTGATGGCCGCCATTGAGAGCGAAGATTTTGCCGGAGACATCAACGGTATTCCGATTATCAACTACGAATCGGGCTTGCACGGTATTTTGCAGAAGCCCGGATTGGGCCCCTTGCATACCGAATTTGACGGAAAAGGCAATGCCTATACCACCTTCTTTATTTCTTCTGAAGTAGTGAAGTGGGATGTGGAAAGTCTGGAAGTGCTAGATCGTCAGTCTACATTCTATTCACCGGGCCACCTAGTGATTCCGGGAGGAGAAACCCGCAACCCCGAGGGGAAATACCTGGTAGCCATGAACAAGATTACCAAGGACCGTTACCTGCCTACCGGTCCGGAATTAGCCCACAGTGCTCAACTGTTCGACATTAGCGGCGAAAAGATGAAGCTGGTACTGGATTTTCCCACCAAGGGAGAGCCGCACTACGCTCAGGCCATATCGGCCGAAAAGATCGTGCCCAACGTGAAGAAGTTCTACCGGATTGAAGATAACGGACACCCCCGGGCGGCCAAGGGTGAAGGACAAGCCCGGGTAGAGCGGGAAGGTAAAGAGGTACACGTGTACATGACCGCCATTCGCAGCCATCTGGCCCCCGATAATATTGAAGGAATTAAGATGGACGATGAGGTATACTTCCACGTTACCAATCTGGAACAGGACTGGGATGTGCCCCACGGATTTGCGATTCAAGGGGCTAATAATGCGGAGCTGCTGGTGATGCCCGGGCAGACCCGTACCTTAAAGTGGAAGCCGTTTAAGCCCGGAGTATTTGCTTTCTACTGCACTGATTTTTGCTCGGCTCTGCACCAGGAAATGTCGGGTTATGTGCGGGTATCCCCGGCTAACTCGGATGTGCCGCTGAAGTGGGGCCTCAACGATGAAAGCACCACCGCCGCCAATATGCGGGAGGAGGCTGAGCAGCAACTTGCCCGGCAGGCGACTGACTAACGGTATGGGTATTCACTTTTGGAAGGAATCCTTCTTCTGCGGGGGAAGGTTCCTTTTCAACTTTTAAACATAGTTTATGAGTTTACTAAAACAACAGTCTCGGCGGGGTACCGCTCGGTGGATAATGCTGCTTGGGGTAGTACTACTAGGGGGAGTCTTTTTGTTTCCGTTGTGGCGGATCACGTTGGAGGCCGCTCAGTTTCCGGGTGGTTTGCGCCTGGATGTCTGGATCAACCGCTTTTCCGGCGATGATGGTACCGATAACATTATTCAGAACATTAACATTCTGAACCACTACATCGGGATGAAGTACATTGAACCGGATTCTATTCCCGAACTGGTGTATTTCCCCTATGTGGTTTACGGAATGATGGCTTTAGGATTGGGAGCCGTACTGCTGAATAAAACCTGGGGCTACGCCACCTGGCTAATCATCATGGTTATCCTGGCGGGGCTGGGTATTTACGATTTCTACCTCTGGATGTACGACTACGGTCATAACCTGGACCCCAACGCCCCGATTAAAGTACCGGGAATGACCTATATGCCACCGCTGTTCGGTGAAAAAGACTTGCTCAATTTCTACGTAAAGTCGTATCCTCGAATGGGTACTATTTTTATGACACTCTCGATTCTGCTGGCCGCACTGGCTGCCTGGATGAGTGCCCATAAAGCAAAAACTTATGAACTATCTACCAAGAAAGTGGGCTAAGGGGTTATTCCTCGTTTTACTAGCAGGTTGTCGAGCCGAACCGGAGCCCATTGCTTTCGGAGAAGACCAATGCCACTACTGCAAGATGACCATCGCCGACCCTAAATTTGGGGCGGAATTAATCACCGATAAGGGTAGAATCTATAAGTACGACGCCGCCGAATGCGTGGTGAATCAATTAGCCGAAGAAGCTACCCGGTACCAAATGCTACTAGGAGTTGCTTACAACGACCCGAAGCAGTTGTTTCCGGTAGACTCATTGCTATTCGTAATTTCTCCGGTCTACCGGAGCCCGATGGGGGCCAATTTGGCGGCGTTCTATCGACCCGCCCCTCAGGACTTGGGGCCGGATGCTCAGCTACTTTCCTGGAAAGAAGTTCGTCGAACATTGAAAAACCAGAGATAGCATGAAGAAATATATTGTTTTGGTGATGGTGTTGAGTGCCTGGCTACCGACTGCTAATGCCCGAACTCTGGTGGTGGGAGAAGAGGCGTCCTTTACCCTGATTCAGGAGGCAATCCGGCAAGCCAACCCGGGCGATACCATTCTGGTGCAGCCCGGACACTACGCTCAGCATACTATCATCATCGATAAACCTTTGTATCTGCTTGGCAAAGGAATGCCCCAACTCGATGCCGAACACCAGGCGGTTGAGCTGTTCGTAGTGATGGTCGATTCGGTGGTGATTGAAGGTTTTACGCTTATGAACGTAGGGGTTAGTTTTTTGAAAGAGCTGGCGGCTATTAAGGTACGGCAGGGCCACCACGGGATTATCCGCAACAATGAGATTCTCAACTGTTTCTTTGGAGTATATCTGGAATATGCTACTTACTATCAGGTAGTGGGTAATCAGGTTGTGGATCAGGCCGACGATGAAGCCTCCGCCGGAAATGCGATTCACGTCTGGAAGGGAGACCATCTGGAGATCGCTCACAACATCCTGACTGGCCACCGCGACGGTATTTATCTGGAATTTGTGAATGACAGCCAGATTCACCACAACCAGAGTTACCGGAACCTGCGCTATGGTTTGCACTTTATGTTCTCTAATAACGATGCGTATTCGGCCAACGAATTTCGGGAAAACGGGGCCGGAGTGGCGGTGATGTTCTCCAAGAAAATAAAAATGCAGAATAACCGCTTTGCCAACAACTGGGGCGGGGCTTCCTACGGCTTGCTGCTGAAAGAAATTAGCGACGGAGAGATTAGTGGTAACCACTTTGTGCGGAATACCATCGGCATTCTGGCCGAAGGGGCTAATCGGATTGTGATCGAGAAGAATCAGTTCTCGCTGAACGGCACCGCTCTGGACATGAAAGGCAACAGCCTGGATAATGAAATACTGGCTAATAATTTTCTGGCCAATACCTTTGAGGTAGTTACCAACTCCCAACGCAACAATAACCGCTACGAACGCAACTACTGGAGTGGCTACGTCGGCTACGATTTGGACCGGGACGGCTTCGGGGATGAGCCCTACCGCCCGGTGAACCTTTTCGCTCGCATTACCGACCAGATTCCAGCCGCTACCCTGATGCTGCACAGCTTTTTTGTCAGCCTGCTGGAGTTTAGCGAACGGGTTTTTCCTACGATTATTCCAGCAACCTTAACCGATCAGTACCCTCAAATGCAGCCCTACGCTTATGATCAAGATTGAAAACTTAAGTAAAAAATATGGCCAGCAGCAAGTGCTTCGCTCGGTATCGTTGGAATTCCGCACGGGACAATGCATCGCGATGATAGGTCCGAACGGATCGGGAAAGACCACGCTGATTAAGGCAATTTTAGGGTTGGTATTACCGGATGAAGGAACAGTTACTGTTAACGGCTTAAATATTCAGAAAGGCTATCAGTACCGTAGCGATATTGGCTATATGCCCCAGCTCAGCCGCTTTCCCGAGCACCTACGGATAGCCGATTTGTTCACCATGATGAAGCAATTACGAGCGGATGTAACCGCTTACGACGAAGAGCTGTACAAAGAATTTGGCATTGAGCAGATCAGACTCAAATCACTCGGCTCGCTGTCGGGAGGGATGCGGCAGCAGGTGAGTGCGGCATTAGCTTTTTTGTTCAATCCGTCCATTATCATTCTGGATGAACCCACCGCCGCCCTGGATCCGTCATCTAACGAGTATTTGAAAGGAAAAGTCAACCGCAGTGTGGGGGCGGGAAAGCTGGTGCTGGTTACCTCCCACATTCTCAGCGATCTGGATGATATTGCTACTCAGGTAGTTTATCTGATGGAGGGGCAGGTGAAGTTCTTCGAATCGATGGAAACCCTGCGGGAGCAGACCTCCGAGACCCAGCTAAATAAAATCATTGTACGACTATTAAACCAGGAGCAAACTCATGCCGAAAGTAAGTCAGTATATTATTAGCGATCTATTCCGCCACCGCCTCATTCAGGGTTATGTGCTGCTGTTAGCCACGGTTGGGTGGGGTATCTTCATGCTGGAGAGCCAGCCGGAGAAAGCATTGCTCATTATTATGCAGGTAACCCTGTTTGCTTTGCCGCTTATCGCCATTGTGTTCGCTACGGTTTACTTTTACAACTCTCAGGATTTTGTGGTGATGCTATTAGCGCAACCCATTGCTCGCTCTGCAGTTATTGGGGGCTTTTACCTGGGGTTATGCGGAGCCTTCGCCACTGGATTTTTGTTGAGTATAGGCTTGCCTCTGTTGTTGTTCTATCCAACCTCCGAAAGTATCATGCTACTGCTGGCGGGCGGGTTGCTGATCTTCATTTTCGTGGCAATTGCTTTGTTTATCAGCACGCTCGTTTCGGATAAAGCCCGTGGGATGGGATTGGCTCTGTTACTATGGGCTTTCTTCGCCTTCGTATATGACGGATTATTACTATTTTTTATGTATTACTTCGGAGAATACCCTATTGAACCGGGAGTGCTGACACTGTCTTTTTTCAATCCTATTGATATTGCTCGCATTACGGTCATTATGAAAACCGAAGCTTCGGCCTTACTAGGACTATCGGGAGCCCTATTTCGTAATTTCTTCGGTAGTATGTTGGGAGGGACACTATCTTTAGTAGCACTGTTGGTATGGATAATACTACCTTTTGGCTTGCTGAGAGGTCGGTTTTTGCAAAAAGATTTATAAGTCTTAGATGATAAAGAGTTCAAATAGGAAGCCACTAAAAAAACTGAAAAATAGGTTTTTTAACATTGTTTAATATTTTTTTTATCTAAAAACAATAACTGTTATGAGAAAACTTTCAATGCTATTTTTTGCTTTGGCTACTTTGGCCTGTAGTACCAGTACAGAAAACACTGCAAACGAAAAAACGAATGAAGTGCACCTGGAAGACACCGTAGACCAGTATTCCGGAGAAAATATCACTCCTCAGGTAGAATTAGATTCCGGTAATAACGACCGACTGGAGGTGGATACGGAGGATACGGTGTCTTCGGCTGAGAGTATTAATGAAAAGGTTAATTGATCAGTTGTTTTTGTATTACCGAAGAGGGGGGCAGAATAGAAGCCAATCTGTTGAAGTAAGTAAGCTGTCCAAAAGCGTTTGATGCTGGCTTACGTATGGCTCAGCTCTATTGAAATCTTCCGTTCTATACTCTAATCAACTCGTGAAAATGGGCTATGTCCTCGGGTTTGCCGGCTAAAAACAAGATATCGTTTTGGAGAATTTCGGTACTGGCTTCCAAGTGAGACAGATAATCATGACCCCGCTGTATGGCCAACACATTGACTCCGTAGCGGGAGCGTATTTGCGATTCACCAATCTGGCGGCCGACCACATTGTGATTTCGATTTTGCACCCGAAGAGAGGCAATATTCATATTAGGCAGCGTCACCGGAGCGATACTTTTATGCGATAGCTCGCGTGGGCGAAGCATCTCGGAATGATCCGACCGAATATTTTGTACAAACTGATCGATTTCATCCTGCGGCACTAAATACTGGTGCAATAGGCGCGAGAATATCTCGACCGATGTTTCAAACTCCTCGGGAACCACCTCGCTAGCCCCCAGTTGTAGTTGCTCCGCTACCTCAAACATGAAGCGGGTACGTACAATTACATGCACCGTAGGGCAGATCGTACGAATAGAAGCAACAACCGCTCGGGTAGCTACCGGGTCAGAGATGGCCACGATGGCCACCCGGGCACTATACACCCGCACGTGCTCCAGAATAAAGGAATCGCTAGCATCGCCAAACAAAATCGGTTCACCCTTCGCCCGTTCTTTCCGGACGGTGTCGGCGTTGATCTCAATAATCACGTAAGGAATATTGGCAAAGCGAGCTGCCTGGGCTACGTTTCGGCCATTCACCCCGTAACCAATAATGATGGTGTGATCCTTCAAGGATGCTACCTCCTCTTCATCTACTGAAGTGGAAGCTGTTCTTAGCTGGGGCATCTTCTTCACCAAGGTGCTTTTTGTAAACAACTGCGTAATCGCTTCTGAGTGTTGAATGATAAAGGGGGTTAGCACCATAGATAAAATAGAAATGGCCAAAAAGTACTGATATGTCTCTTCGGCAAGCAGTTGGTACTCCATGCCCACTTCCGAAAGGATAAAAGCAAACTCACCTACCTGAAACAGCGTAAGCCCGGTCAGGATAGCCGTACGCCGGGGGTAGCGTAGCAGTAAGGCAGCAGCCCCGGCAATCAACGCTTTAGCTACGATGACGAGCAACAGCACTCCTAAAACTATCCCAATATGGCTGATCAGAAATGAGACGTCCAGTAGCATCCCAATAGACACAAAGAAAAAACTGGTAAAGATCTCCCGAAACGGAATAATCAACCCGGTAGCTTGATAGCTGTAATCAGATTCGGAGATAACCAATCCGGCCAGAAATGCCCCTAACGCCAAGGACAAACCCAGACTGGAAGTGGCCCAGGCCACGGCGAAGCAAATGACTACCACAAACAGGATAAAAAGCTCCCGGCTTTTGGTTTTGGCTACCTCGTGCAGCAGGTAGGGGATTAAGTAGCGCGCTCCGAACAGCACCACCGCCAATACCACCCCGGTTTTAAGCAACAGTTGTCCTACGACCACCCACACATTACCGGCCTGCCCCGACAGTACCGGGGTAAGCAGCATCATGGGCACGACGATAATATCCTGAAAGATTAGTACTGCCAGAGCAATTTTTCCGTGGGGGCTGTTGATCTCGCTGCGTTCCTGTAGCAGTTTAAGCACAATAGCCGTACTGCTAAGAGAAAACACAAAGCCCAAAAAGATGGCTGTATTCGTATCAAAACCGGTGCTCATAGCTAACAGGGCGGTTACCAGAATGGTAAGCCCCACCTGAACTGCCCCACCAATTAAAACGCTGTTTTTGATAGCCGCCAGGCTCTTGAGCGAAAACTCCATGCCGATGATAAACAGCAGCAGGATCACGCCGATTTCGGCCATCACTTCTACCTCATGCGAAGCCGAGATCAGTCCCAGCGCGTAAGGTCCGACAATCACCCCGGTCATCAGATACCCTAAAATGGTGGGCAACTTTAATCGTTGGAAGAGGTAGATGACCAATACGGCCGCACCCAGGATAATAACAATGTCAGTCAGCAAAGGAATTTCCATACAGCGATTACATTAGAAGGAAAAGTATACATAATTAGTAGATTTTTCAGCATTTACCATTTGCTTTAAAAGCACGAATTTGGAAAGCAGGGGGTTCTCACAGATACGGTAAACATTTTAAATTACTTTCCGTAGGGTTTACTCTAACCTTATCTTTAGGGATAAGGTATTGTTTAACCTTAAATTTTTTTAAATATGAAATTTTTTGCATTAACCATGGTGTTTTCGGTTTATTCACTCGCTTCTTTCGCGCAGAAAGATGTTGATGCTTCCGAAGTGCCTGCGGCAGTACAAGACGCCTTCACTGCGGAGTTTGCTGATGCTACGGATGTAGAATGGGAAATGAAAGACAACCAGTATGAGGCTGAATTTGACAAGAATGATACGGATTACCACGTACTGTTTGATGCTTCCGGCCAGATGATTAGTCAGAAACAGGAAATTGAAGAAACCGAACTGCCTGCCGAAGTAGCAACAGCCATCCAGCAAGACTACCCGGACTTTAAAGTAGACGATGTTGAAAAGCTGACCAGAGATGGCGAGACATACTATCAGGTGGAGTTGGAAAAGTTCTTGCGTGATGAAGAGAAAGTATACTCGGCCGACGGTCAACTACGGGACGATGTTAGCTACTGGAACTAGGAAACTGGGTATTTCTTTTCATAAGTGGAAGCAAAAAGCCGGACTCGCTGGTACCGGCTTTTTCTTTGAATTTACTCCACCTTTCTTCCTTGCGTAGAGAAGGACAAACCCTGCTGTCCCATCGTAGAGATCATAATAGCTTCAAAAAACGGTTCGGGCGAACCCGGTTTAATTTTCCAGTCGAACAGAAAGTTTCCTCCGGTGCCCCCAGCCTGATCTATCCCGTCAATGACGATCTCCACCGTTTCTAAAGGGGCTAAAAAGATAGGTTGGTCAAAATAGGTTCGTACTAACATCCCATGTGTATCGAAGTATTCGGCTTTTAGCAAATAAACTGTATCGTTGCGATGGATATTACGCATACTGACCGTCACTGTCAAGTCGTGGGTACGATGCTCGGTGATGCTGTAAATTTGCGAGTACACCGATAGATAAGTCTCACCGGTTTCCAGCGAATCCGGAAGGGAGTAGTTAATCGCCTTTTTTCCCCAATTGATCGGGTCAATGGAGCTAATTTCTTCGGAGCGATTGCAAGCGCTTATCGTCAGAGCAATCGTAAGTACTAGTAATATTTTCATCTCTGCTGACTATCATGTGACCTGAAACGCCACGAATATACTATAAACATTTTAGTCCAAGCGGCGGTGGAAAATCGCTTCTTAACTAACTCTGCTGCCCATTCAATAAGTCGCCTGGTCAATGCTTCCGTTTGATTACCCCGAAGCTTAATCCTTACATAGTATATAGTCATTTTTTAGGTTCGTCGTTTATACTATTGGATTGGTAGAATAGATGAACGAATCTTGATGCCCGCTCGTTAATAACTTAACAATTTCTTAACATTAAGTTAACAATTTTTTAACATTACCAAGAACCTTTAACTTTTAGTTGCTATGGAAACCCCCTACGAGCACCGCGCTAAATACGGATTTCACAACCTTTTCTTCAGCAAGCCATCTCACCGCGCCTGCCGGATGTATTGGGCACTGATTGGTTTATTCAGTGTATTGACGATTATGTATATACTATTGTATTAAGATCAGCTTGTTTACAGAGAAGGATAAACGATATATTGACTTGAGTTCCCTAAAGAGACAATAGAAACCAGTGCCCTAGCGAAATAAGACTGGCCGGCCTGTTTTGAGCAATCTGCATTTTTTGCTGGCAGCCACTTTCTGAATATTAATCCCCAATTTTTGACCCTGAATAAGGTAATTTCAAAATAGACTGCCGCCGCACTCAAAAATAATGTCACGATTCAAAGCCGATTTATCGCTTGGTGCTATCTTCAAACTCTTGCTTTGATACTATGGAATCCGAAACTCAGTAGATTACCATACGGGCAGCAATCTATGTTGCCCAATTATTGATTTCTCGGCAACCTAAAAACCGTGTCTTTTATAATCTTCATCGTACGTTAACCATTTTTGAAGGCGCTGGGATAATCGGGCAAGCGGAAAATCTTGGCGAAGAGGATCTAGAGTTGGTCTTCAAGGGAACAGATTCGTCAAAATCACCAAAGTCGTAATCCAATTCAATAAATGTAGCGTAGGCAATGAGAAATTGCATAATGGAAATCAGGGGCCACGCAAACGTAATCCATAAAATGGTTTCCAGTTTCGGATGAATATTTTTTAGCGACCAGCCTTTCATCTTCCTAATACTACTGAATTATCTGTTCAACCATTTCTTAAATTGAGCGAATACTTCAATAACCACCCTAACTTCTCTCTTTTTTATTGGCTAATTGTCTGGGTAGGCGCATTGGAGTATCTTGTTTCTAAATAGCCGAACTACCCACCCAAGCCATGAAACTGAAACCTAATAAGATCCGCCAACTTATTCAGGAAATTGATCGAATTCGGAAAGCGGCCAAGCAGGATGCTGATCAACAACGGACACTAATAGAAAGCGTTTGTCCCACCTACCAACGAAGTGCCGAGAATCTGCTGTACTATACCTCGCTGCGAAAACATGATCTGAGAAGCCTGCAAAAGAAGCTCAGAAACCTGGGTATGTCCCGCCTGGCGAATTCAGAAGGGCACGTCATGGCCAGTTTGCTAACCACCCAGTATATCCTGAACTGCTTACTGAACGAGCAATCTTCATCCATTAAAAAACCTAAACGCTCCATCAAGGAAGGAAAAAAACGGTTGAGACACCATACCAAAGAATTGCTAGGATATCGCTCTAAAGGCCGAAGGGTAAGGATTATGGTAACTCAGCCTAGCGTAGCGGCCAATAACTATCAAATGGTGCACGATATGGTAAAGAACGGGATGAACTGCGCCCGGATCAACTGTGCCCACGACGGCCCTGAAGCCTGGGAGAAGATGATTCTGAATATCAAAAAAGCCGCCGAGGCACTAAACCGCAAGGTGAAAATTACCATGGACTTAGCCGGGCCAAAAATCCGGACCGGGGCCATAGTGGCCGGAGCCAAAGTCAGAAAATTCTCCGTCGACCGGGATGAAACCGGGCATTTAGTTAATCCGGCCCAAATAGTGCTGGTCCCCTACCTTACTGAAGTCTCCGAAGCTAACACAATCCCGGTCGGCGAAGAGTGGTTGCCACGGTTGCGACCGGGCGACGAATTAATTCTGATTGATACCCGAGACAAAAAACGGAAACTGAGAATCACCCGTACGCAGGAAAACCAGGCAGCGGCTAGCTGTGATGAAACCGTGTATATCGGTACCGGCACGGTTCTCCGTCCAACTCGACCCGACCTGGAAGAGGTAACCGTAGGGGAACTACCTCCCGTAGAACGGTCTATCTCGCTGAAAGTGAACGATATCATCACCATCCACCAGGAAGACAGGTTAGGAGAGCCTGCGGTGGAAGACGAAGCCGGAAACCTGATCCGTCCCGCCCATATTTCCTGCCAGTTGCCGGAAGTGTTCCGGGCGGTACGAGCGGGCGAAGCCGTTTTGTTTGACGACGGAAAAATTGAAGGCGTCGTGGAGACTGTTCATCCCACCCGGTTTGATGTGCGAATTACCCGGGCCAAGGAAAACGGTACCCGGCTGAAGGCGGAAAAAGGCATCAATTTTCCTACTACCGATATCGGAATAGGCGGCCTTACCGAGAAAGATAAACAAGATCTGGCGTTTATAGTCCGCCACGCCGATGTAGTCAATTTTTCGTTTGTTAATTGCCAAGAGGATGTAGAAGCGCTCCTGGCCGAACTGGAGAAACATCAGGCCCTTAACCGCTTAAATATCATTCTGAAAATCGAGACCCGTAAAGCCTTTGACAACCTCACTGAAATACTACTTACCGCCATGCGGGTTCGCTACGTGGGAGTGATGATTGCCCGGGGCGATTTAGCGGTGGAAACCGGTTGGGATACGATGGGACGCGTACAAAGCGAGATACTGTCGCTCTGCAATGCCGCCCACGTACCAGTAGTGTGGGCTACCCAGGTGTTAGAAAGCCTCGCCAAGAAAGGGTTTCCGTCCCGTTCGGAAATCACCGATGCTACCACCTCGCTGCCGGCTGAATGCGTCATGCTGAACAAGGGACCCTATATCAACAACGCTATTCAGTTACTGCACCGTATTCTCTGCGATATGGAGAATTTCCACGAGAAAAACGAAACCATGCTACCCCAAATGGAGAGGCTTTTACCTCAACCATCCACGGTATAGCTACCAATTACCTGGTGAACAGTATCCTTAAGCCTTAACTCTTCACCTGAGTAGTACCTCCGCCCCGAAACGAAATATCTACCGGCTCGTTGGTTTTCCAGGCACCAGAGGTGAAGTCAGGCACATCTACGGAGTTGGAACGGTTGGCTACCGACTTTTCGCTTAGCGGGGCTACCGCACTCCACAAAGCAGCATCGTACACATCCTGATCCAGGGGTAAACCGTTCCGCAGACAGTCGATCAATCGCCAGTCCATCAGGAAGTCCATACCCCCGTGGCCGCCGATCTTCCGGGCCATTTCGCCCAGTCTTTGGGTGATTTCAGGAGTATACTTATCCTTAATTGCCTGATATTCTTCTTCCGACATCCATTCGTGACCGGTCGCAATTCTTTCCGGGGCCGGCCATTTTCGGGCAATTCCTTTGGTGCCGCTCACCAGGTGAATGCGGGAGTAGGGCCGGGGGGAAGTCACATCGTGCTGAATCATGATGGTGCGGCCTCGCTTGGTACGAATCGTGGTAGTATTCATATTTCCCCGGTAGGTCTTATTGGCGTAGGGATCATAAAAATCATCTTCCGAAGCCAGAGCCTGGGCCATCGGGGCCATCTGAAAATCGTCGCTGGAAACCGAAACCAGGTAATCCATCTGGTCGCCCCGGTTAATATTCATAATCTGGCAAACCGGACCTAAGCCGTGGGTAGGGTACAGATTACCATTGCGAAAATTTTCTTCCAGCCGCCACATCTTATAGTAGCTGTCTTTGTCAAAATTCATTTCCAGCAAATCGTGGATATAAGCGCCCTCCGCATGCACAATATCGCCAAAAAAGCCCTGCCGGGCCATATTCAGGGTCATCAGCTCAAAGAAGTCGTAACAGCAGTTCTCCAACATCATACAGTGCTGCCGGGTTTTTTCGGAGGTTTCCACCAACTGCCAGCACTCTTCTAAGGTGACAGCAGCCGGCACTTCTACCGCGGCGTGCTTTCCCTGTTCCATCGCGTACACGGCCATGGGTACGTGCCAGTCCCAGGGAGTAGCGATATATACCAGATCAATATCGTCTCGTTCGCACATTTCTTTCCAGGCTTCTTCGGTTCCACTATACGTAACGGGCGATTGGGCCGATGACTCGCCTAGCTTCTGCTCCATAGCCGCTACTCTTTCGGGCCGGATATCGCATAAGGCTTTTATCTCTACCCCTTCAATCTGGTTCATCCGCATAACGGCACCCGGCCCCCGGTTACCCAGACCGATAAAGCCTATTCTTACCGTTTCCAGTGCTGGAGCGGCGTAGCCACTCATATTGAACTGCGGTTTACTGAGCCGGTTAACCGACGCTTGTACATCAATACTGGTTCCCATCAGGCCAGCACTCGCTAA
The DNA here is from genome assembly GCA_964551335.1 of uncultured Roseivirgaceae bacterium. Lineage (GTDB taxonomy): Bacteria > Bacteroidota > Bacteroidia > Cytophagales > Cyclobacteriaceae > Tunicatimonas. Next base: position 40,338 of record CAZKCO010000022.1, on the reverse strand, counting down.
CCCGGTAAGCTTTAAAAAGTCTCTTCTCTTTTGGTTCATGATAGGCAGATTGTGAGTTTCATTCTTACTAAGATACTATTTTCCTGAGGATAATCGTAAAGTTTAGCTAGTGTGCTTAATCGTTGGCTGTCCGTACTTCACCTGGATTCAATAAACAACTTCAACGTATAACAAACCAGGTGTATCCTTGCGCTGGCGCCTCTACCTCCAGATGAATACCGTAGTCCCGGTCTAACGAATACGTAGCTGCCGCTTCCCCTTCCCGACTGATCTTCGCCTGATCGGTGAGGCCGGTATAGTATAAGGGAATGTACAATTCCTTTTTTACAGCTTTGTCCAGTGGGTTATACACCGATAGCAACCCCTTTTCTTCTCCTCCGGGATTTACATTAAGCCAGTAGTCCAGATCGCGGCCGTCCGCCCGACGCAGATGAATGATATCACCCTCCAGCACCTCTCGGTGCCCTTTGTACCAGTCTACCCAGTGCTTCACCATCACCTTAGTTTCTTCGGTATCGAACAGCCGGGGGCCCCGGTAGCAGGCTTGCACCCCTCCGCCCAGGTTGCTGGTAATCATGCTCTGGTAATGATCCAGATGCTCGTTCAGGGGTTCAATGGTAGCTTCGGTCCCTCCGCCGTGGTACTCGGTAAGGGGCACAAACATCCAGCCCATACTGGATTGCTTGGTCCAGGCACCATCGTAAATATTCTGCCGGGTATGGATTAACTGCTGGCCACGGGGCAGACTCCAGTTCACTTCCCGATAGCCCATTCCACATTTGTTCGACCCGGTCAGGTAGTAATAGTCCGGCACATTCAGAAAAATACCCTGACTTCGGCACCACCGATAGAACTCCGATATAACTTGGTACTGCTTCCAACGGGAGTCCTCGTAGCCAAGATGCCCCGGATGGTGCTTTGCGGTACATACATCGCCGGGATAAGAGCCATCGTGTTCCAGCAGCGTGAAGCCGGTTTGCTCGTAAAACTGATACAGCTTGCGGAAGTATTCCTCTCCCCACTCGCTGCCAATGCAGGGGGAGTTACCAAACGTAGGACGCTGTCCCTCGGGCATTACCACATCTTGTCCATCGCCAATACTGCGGGAAGCCAGCAGGGAGTAGCCGCCGATCTCAACTCCTTTACTTCGGGCATAGTCAGCGTACTCTTTCATTTTGGCCAGATATTCGGGGCTGTCATTTTCAATTTCAAAGCCGCTGCCGAAGGTGAGGATGACCATCTCAAAGCCCACCTCTGCACTCTGATCTATGGCGGTTTTTACCCGCTCCCAATCGGCAAACCGGGCGTGCATCATCAGCGGGTTCTCAGTAGTCCAGGGAGCTAGTGTCCGATACATCCGGCGTTGGGCTAATCCCTGCCGCTCGCGGTCGTAGCTATCAAAGGGTAATACAAAGGTACGGAAGGTGGTAAAGCTCTCGCCCGGTGGTACTCTCTGATCAGGGCCTAGTTCCGGTTCAACTCTTAATAGGCAGAGGGTTTGCTTAAGGTAGTTTACCTGCGTAGTGTAGTCCGGGTCAGCCTCCCAGTGTACGGCATGGTGGTTGGCATCTTCGGCATCGAAGCTGGCAAAAGCGTAATCAGTCTCCACGTGAATGTTGGGCACATCGGGTAAATACTCCCGGGCTTCTACCGCCGATCCGTGCTCTACGGCAGCAATAATTTCGCTGGTAAAATGATCTACGGTAACCGTATCGGCAGAACGGTTATCCAGCGTGAGCCACTTTGCCATCACCGGTATACCGTCGTACAACTCATAGTGCACCGATACCAGCATATCCTGTACAGTCTGACTTTTGGCCTGTTCGACGCTACCCTCATCGTATTCACTGTAGGCGGCAAAATGGAGTACGTGCAGTCGTACCAGTTCGCCTTTTTCTCCCTCTTTGTCACTGGCTTCGCCCGCCGGATTCATCTTACCAACACGCACTGTCTGGGGGGGCTCGGATGGTGCCGGTAGCTTTGCTATGAGCTGCCAAGCACCATTCTCAGGTTTTGCTTCGCAATAGAGCCACTCATCATCCCAGCGGAGGCGAAGCGTCCAGGGTTGAGATACATCCACTTTTGATTGTCGGCTGCTGGCAGTTTTTTCTTTTTCACCATCCCAGACCCCAAACAACGCAGTACCTTTCTCAAAATCATGGTCTCCGGGTCGCAGATAAAACTTAATAGTCGGCTGAGGCCCTACCAGGGCTATACCCGGTCCCCAGTCCGTACTTTTATCCGTTCCGACATCGATCGTCACTTCTACCAGATGCGCACCGTCGGGCAGACTTCGCTCTACGAACACGGAGGTGTTTTCCGGCGTGTATATCTCTCCGACCTTACCCTCATTCTCGAACGAACTGCGGGGATGGGCATCGGATACCGATGTTTTCCAGACCGGCTCTAGCACTTGGAAATTACTCTCGGCTAACTGCTGTCGGCCGTAGTCACTGGGTAGAGACTTACCTGACGCTAGTACTGCTTCAGCCGACGGCATCCGATAGTCCATCCGAAGGTGCACGCCTTTGGGTGGCCAAGGTAGATTTTCGTTATGGTGCCGTACCCGCTTCCAGGCAAAAGGTGCCTGAGGTTCGCTGATCTGATAATCGACAAACTGCAAGGAGGCAGGATCAACCTGCATCTGATCAATCCACTCCGGGCGCAGGTAGGCGTAGTTAGGTTGCCCCTTTAATCCGCCCACGGCGTAGGTTATCCCGTTGAGCGTAAGTTCCGCTTCGGGCTTCACTCCGCGAAGAATTGCCTCTCCCGTCACCAGATTATCAAACCCCACGGTAGCTGCGTTGGGAGCTAACCGAAAGCTGCGCCGGATCAGTCCGTTAGCAAGTACGATCTCATCCGGATGCTTACCCTGATACACATCTGCCGGGTAGGGAGTAGCGTCCAGCAGCCAGTCGGTAGAGGGCTTAGCCGGCCAGGCGGGTTCGGGCTTCAGCACTGCTTGCGCCCATCCGGAACCAACCAGCCCGGTTAACCAGCCGACCATGAGTAGATACCTGAATATTTTCATAAACAAATTATTGTTTGAATTCCAGCACGACTAACACCGGCATATGATCCGAAGCATTGTCGCGGATTACTTCCACTTCTTTAACCTCCCAATCATAATCGCTGGACAAAAGAAGGTAATCTATTCGAGCGCGAGGATCTGTATACGGAATAGTATACTCCGGATTACCGTGAACCGCTGCTGCATCCTTAAAAGATTGAGAAATGAGCTCGTACGACTCTGAATCAGGGGTGAAATTAAAATCACCGCCCATCACTACTGGGAGATTTTTTTCTTCCAAAATGTTGCAGATAGCCGCCGTTTGGGCCAGCCGGTTCTTATCAAATTCGTGGCACAGGTGCGTGCCGGCAAAGATGAATTGCTGACCATTGGGAAGCGTTGGCGTAATGGTTAGTAGCGCCCTTCCTTCCCCACCCTCCGGAATAGGAAGTTGGTAAGAAGTAGCCTGCGCCGGAAAACGAGATAACACACCCTCGCCGTACCCACCGTTGCTGTAATCAATGGCTTTGGCAAAGACCCCGTACATACCCGTCATAGCCGCCAACTCTTGAACCAAGTCTTTCGGTACGCCACCGTGAAGGTTGGCCGACCGGGTAGTCATGCTATCTATTTCCTGCAACGCCACGAAGTCGGGATTGTACTGATTGATCACTGCCGCCACCTGCTTCAGATTACTTGTTCCCCGGTGGTAGTACTGCTCGCCGTGGTAGATATTGAAGGTCATTACCTTAATTTCCTGCCCGTACAATCGCACCGAGAAGAATAGTATGCCTAACGAAAGTAGAAAGATATACTTCAGTAAGCGGCGGTAGTAGTTCATTTTTGGGCGCATTCGGATGTAAAATATATGTTGGTGCTGTACGATGATGGACTTACCCATCTACATGATAATTTCAGTGGGATATTCTACCACTTTGCCGGTCTGCTTATCCAGCGGCATACCGGCATCAGCCTCCTTCAGATAGTTGGTCAACCGTTCAGCTAGCTCCTTGACGACTTCGGGATGCTGACTCGCCAGGTTTTGCTCCTCGCTAATATCTTCGGTCAGGTCATACAGCTCGATAGTGCGGTCAGTATGCAGGTAAATAAGCTTCCACTTTCCCTGACGAATCGAACTGTACGGATACTGATCGTAGGTATGGGGAAAGTGCCAGAAGATAGCCCGGTCCTCAGACTCAATGCTCTCCCCTTTTACCAGCGGGGCCCAACTCTTCCCGTCTAGATCGGTATTGGTTAACGGCACGCCCGCCATTTCCAGAAAGGAAGGAAACACATCATCGATCATTACGTACTGGTTGCAAACCGATCCGGCAGTAGATACGCCCGGCCACTTCACGATCATGGGCACCCGTACCCCCCCTTCGTAGGGAGTCAGCTTATGTCCGCGCAGCGGCTTATTGAGGGCCACCTGCTTGGGGGCTCCGTTGTCGGACATAAACACCACAATGGTATTTTCTTCTATCCCTAACTCCTCCAGCTTGGCCAGTACGTCGCCCAGGGAGTGGTCCATGCTCTCTATCATAGATGCCCGCATGGCACTAAATTCGTCTAATCCCTGATCCAGATACTTTTGGTAGAACCGCCGGTCTTCTTCCCAGGGAGCGTGCACGGTATAATGCGACAAATACAAATAAAAGGGCTTTTCCTCATTTACCGCCACTTCCATGGCCTGATTAGCTTCCCGAGTGAGTGCTTCGGTAAGATTGATCTTTTGTCCGTGGTATTTTTCCAGACCGGGCACATCCCAGATTTCGTCCCCATCCCGCCACACGGCACTAAAATTCTTATCTCCGTAGTAGCTGCCCGGCCCACCCGCCGCATGACCGGCGATGTTCACGTCAAAACCTAAATTTTCAGGATTGGCGCCAGGAGTATCTTTGGCCCCAAAGTGGGCCTTACCTACGTGGATGGTTTTGTAACCGGCTTCCTTTAACCGCATGGGTAATGTCTGTGCCACAAAGCTGCGCTCTACTCCGCCCCTATCACTCAGTCCGTTCATGTTCCACATGGGCGCCGCTATTTTGGGGTGATTGGGGTCGGGCGACTGATTCTTTCGTAGTGTCCAGTTTGTAACCTGGTGGCGGGCACCATTTATGCCGGTCATCAGACTTACCCGGGAGGGAGAGCAAACCGCGTAGGCGTAGGCCTGGGTGAACTTCATACCTTCACGAGCGAGCGCTTCCATATGAGGAGTATGGTAACGATTATTCAGTTCCGTCGCCTCTGTGTGGAAGGGCACCGAAGTTTCCTGCCAGCCCATATCATCCACGAAGAAAAAAACAATATTGGGTTGAGGGTCAGCCGCCACGGATGGTTTGACTATTCCCAGCATTCCGCCCCATAAAGCTAGTATCAGGTAGTGTATTATTTTCATGCGTGCGTTTTTAACTAGGGTGAAGACGCGCTCTTTTTCTTACTGCATTGCATAATAGAATATTATCGGTACATAAGCTACCTCTAAGCATGCTTTAAGTCTCTAGATCAAATTCAATGGTTTTTAACTGCTTGTCAGCCAACTTCTACACGTAAGCAGGCCAGCTCCATAAATGGTGATTCCTGACTTTGAACATTTAGATTTTCCTGAAAGAAATAAGAAGATTAGACCACAGACGGGCGAAAGAGCAGCTAAGGAAGCTATAGCCCTATCACTATGCTCTATCCGGTCCGCTGCGGGGATTCGTACACTGCCCCCGCCTTAGTCCGCTAAGAGATAAGAAAAACTATCGAGTAATATAAAATGAAATCATTAAAAAATTTTATAAAGTTCATATAAAACATAAATGAAAATATATGAAAATAATTTTTAAACTTTGCCAAGTAAACTACAGAATAGAGACAATGCAAAAATCAACAAAACACATTACGGAAATTGGCACAGTAACCAAGGTGCAAACAAAAACACCTAAGCAAAGGCTATCTGTTAACACAGCCGGGGTTTGGGTAGTACTTGGATTATGGGTGGTGGTATTGACGGGTCTTAACGAAAGTATGTTTTTTAAAGAGATTTTGACGTCTATCACCATCATCGCTTGCTTACTTATTTTAAAGGCAATCGATCCGAAACCAAGGACGAGTAAAAGCAGTACTGACCGTACGGTACTTCAATAGAAGCTGGTACTGTAAGCCAATAGGTATATTTACGGTAGCACATTTCTGATTCTAGCTCTGTATTCTACTGGGTTTAGATATTCGGAGAAGGGAGTTTTTTTGGTTGCCTTGCGACTTCGGTGGTTTATTTAGAACTAATGCCATTTTTTTTATCGCCTGACGAACCGGTACCGATTATCTCTGATGTACGCGAAATTCGGTATTGATTTTTTATGTATTACTTTCCAGGCTAATAAAGACCTCACCTACCTGACGAACAGTGGCTTTCAGGTAATTGCTAGTGTCCGCTACAAGCGGCTATCGTTTGCGTTCGACGGCACTTTTGCCGAACTGGGCGATGAAGCCATTAGTGGCCCGCTAAGAGTAGACTTTACCGTCAATCAAAACATCTTCGGGTTTAATGCCGACTATTCGGTATACGAAAACTTCGAGTTTGGGGAAGATGCAATTCTTAAAGGCTGGGCTTTGGGGGTAAACCTGGGAGCAAAATACTGGGCCAATAAAGTAGGGGTAAACTATTTTATTAGTATCAACGACATTATTATCGATGAGGAAAGACTTAGCGAAAAGCAGGAGTGGTGGGACCCGATGATTGGGGTGAATGGCCGGTTTTTTAGTTTAATATACTACCCTGAATAATCTGATCGTATTGATTATAGCTCTCCTTCATCTACTCATTGTGCTGGTTACTCTGCTAGTGGTAGTTTGGCTATTTTCGCATATGAAACCCCTTCCGACTACCCCTTGGTTAATCAGCCTAATCGCGGTAGGTATTTCAGATAATATACTGAAGCCAATACTATTTGGCCGAGGTGCGGCAGTGCCCATGATGGTCATATTTTTAGGAGTAATTGGCGGGTTTGTTTTGTCAGGATTTATTAGGTTGTTTACCGGGGCCATCATTGTATCGATAGGATATAAACTATTTGTATCCTGGTTGAATAGTAATGCACCAGTAGTTGATCAGAAAAGTTAGTGAGCCCACAGAATCATGATATCGAAAAAAAATGCTACATTGGTTAATAGGCCATAGTGGAGAGTCTCATAACTCTTATTTCCTTACTTCCTTCATTGTATGAAATCACTATGTTACTCAATTATTGTATTTAATGTACTGGTAGCTTGTAGTGCTCCTGATAATGAAACGCAAGATAGTGTTTTCAACTCAGCCATGTATTTTGGTGGAGATATCATCACCATGGAAGGCGATCAACCAACCTACGCTGAAGCAGTAGTAACAGAGGATAACACAATCGTATTTGTGGGTACCCAGGCCGAAGCTGAAGAAAACTATGCCAATGCCCGGCTGATAGACCTGGCCGGAAAAACAATGCTGCCCGGTTTTTTCGATGGGCACATCCATTTTTCGGCGCTGGGTGGCCAGGCGGTAGTAGCCAATCTGCTGGCTGAACCCGACGGGGTTGTCAACGACATTCCGGCCCTGCTCGACGAATTGCGCGAGTGGCACGAAGCCAACGGTACCGATAAAACCAACGGCTGGATTGTAGGAATGGGCTTTGACGATGCCGTACTAGCCGAAGGCCGCTTTCCTACCAAGGCCGACTTAGATCAGGTATCTACCGAACTACCTATCTGCATCATCCACATCTCCGGCCATTTCTGCTCCATGAACAGCAAAGGGTTAGAGATGAACGGGATTACGGCCGAAACCCCCGACCCGGAGGGAGGCATCATTCGCCGAGTGGCGGGTAGCAACGAGCCCAACGGGGTGCTGGAGGAGCTAGCCGCTATCCCACTCTTCTTTCCCATTTTAACCCCCAGGGATACCGCAACTTCCGACTACTTTCTGGACGAAGCCCAGAAAAGTGCGGCCAGCTTTGGGTACACTACCGTACAGGAAGGCCGGGCGATGAAGAGTACGCATGACCAATTGGTCTCTTACGCCGAACGGGAGAAACTTTATCTGGATGTGGTCTCCTACATTGACTATACGGCTGCGGATCTTATTGATTCGGAATGGTACGGGCCAACCTACCAAAACGGGTACCGGATCGGTGGTATGAAATTGACTCTGGATGGATCGCCCCAGGGCAGAACCGCCTGGCGTACGGAACCCTACCTGATTCCGCCGGAAGGTGCCGACAATGACTACGCGGGCTACCCGGCCATACCGCAGGACTCAGTGGTTCAGAGAATTGTAAACCAAGCCTTTGAAAATGACTGGCAACTACTGACCCACGCCAACGGCGATGCGGCGGTAGACCAATTACTGCGGTGCATGCGTCCCGCTATTGATACCTATGGAAACGATGATCGACGGCACGTACTCATTCACGGGCAATACGTTCGGATGGATCAGATGGATTCGCTAGCTACGATGGATATCATTCCCTCCCTGTTCCCCATGCATACCTTCTACTGGGGCGACTGGCACACCCAACTAATCGGTGAGGAGAAAGCTCAGAACATCAGTCCGATGCGAACAGCCCTGGGTCTGGGCCTGAAACCTACCAGCCATACCGATGCCCCGGTAGCCTTGCCAAACTTAATGATGGTTTTGTGGGCCACCGTAAATCGCGAAACCCGATCGGGAAAGACCCTCGGCCCTGACCAGCGACTGACGCCTTACGAAGCCCTGAAAACAATTACGATCTGGGGTGCCCGGCAGCATTTTGAGGAGGACATCAAAGGCACGTTGGAAGCGGGCAAACTAGCGGATTTGGTGATTCTGGATAAAAACCCACTGAAAGTTGATCCCTCCGAACTGTTGAATATTCAGGTTTTAGAAACCATTAAGGAGGGTAATACTATCTATCAGAGGGATTAGTGAAGAAGTACTGGTATTAATTTTTGAAGTGAGAGATCAGGTTATTTCTCTGCTTAAGACCGATAAATAAGATGCTAAATGCTATAGAAATAGCCGATATCCTACTTACCAATCGGGTTACTACCTATACCAAACAGAAACATTATCACCATTTTTTATATTTTCTGCCTAAATCCGGTAAAACGTATATTCTACTAAAATTAGAAAATCAATCTATTCTTCCTATTTATCCCAGGTAGACATTTTTTACCCCACCACTTCAATGTAAGAGCTATCTAGCATACAGAGCAAATATAGAGTTGGTTATCCACATGTGTAAGTTTTAGGGCTGTGGCCAGGTTTATTATTCGGATGCCTCCCTACCTTTGTATCAAGAAGTTAATGGATTCAGATGTTGCTAAAAGCTCCTTTCTCTGAGAGGGGCTTTTTTGTGCTTCGTTTCCTTAGCGAAATCCGCCCATCCTCGACAATATTGTTTCCCCGGAAAACGCAAATATTTTTCGGAATAGCAAAAGCAAGTCTTTCAATTATAGCCTCTTAACTATCAGTCATTTCTCTTTCCTGCTCGGATTTGACAAACTAGGAATTTCTTTTCAACTTAGATGTCAAGGTTTCTAGTAGTTCTTTGGCAAGCTATTGAGCAATAGATGAACGCTATTTGAGGTTACAATGCCTAACAGTGGGGGTACTAAAGAGAGTAAAAGGGAAAAGACGGTAATGGCAGCAGTGACTGCTTCGTATCACTTAGATCAACCTATCAACTCACTTACTCATGAAGGACTTACGTTGTCTTATCGCCGAGTTAAAACCCCACGAAATACGATTTATTCAATCCTATTATAACCCCAATTCTAAGCGATTAAAGCTCCTTGATCTCCTCTTGACGGATAAAGTTGGTAGTAACAAACAAACTGCAATGTTGATTTATGGTCAGGAAAATAATTCAGCATTTTGTCATTTGAAGAAACGATTGAAAGAGGATATACTAAATTTTATGCTTTTGCTGCCGGCCGATAAAGAAAAGACTCAGATTGCTGTTGAGGAGCTAGCTTGTTTGAAATTGCTGTTACAGGGAAAAATCTTACTGTCTCGGGGGATACATAAGATCGGAACCGAATTACTTGAAAAGACTTCGCGGATGGCTGAAATGTACGAATTTCCTGATATAAAGTTATCATCTGACGACACCCTCCGCTCGTATCAAAGCTCGGTTGGTGGCCAGAAAAGGATGGGTCATTATGACAAGTTGATTACTAACTCCTTCGATAGCCTAAAGCAGATCATGAATGCCAAAAGGCTAAACCAAAATGTGTCGGTTGCCCCTTGCCCACCCTTGCAATCTATTAACCAATGGGAAAAGAGAGCGGAAGCATCGTTAAAGAAGCTAAATGACGAAGAGGGGAAGTATACATCCCGAAAAGCATTTTTCTTGCATAAGATGACCCTTCTTGAGAGTAGTTTGCAGAAAAGTGAATTTACTAAAGCCAAAACAATAGCCCAAGAACTGTTCCGGTATTTAGATGAAGAACCATTGCTTCAATCAACACCCAGAGTAGCCGAAGTAAACCTCAAACTAGCAGAGATCAACCTGCAATTACGCGACTATCAGAATGCAATTGCTCCGGCCTATCATACACTTTCCGTCTCTTTGAGTCAGGATCGGTTATACCCTCTACAGGTTCTATTCTTCGCTTACCTGAGAAACAGGAATTTTACTGAAGCAGAAAACCTATGCCAAGAAGCCCTAAATTTTCCTGATACCAACCAATGCCTGCTAGGAAAATGGAAGCTATTTAAAGCGGCACTCCATTTCTCTCAACAGGATTATCAACAAACGATAAAACAACTGTCCACCGCCAAGCTAAACTCAAAACTATCATTCTGGTCGTTAGGACAAAAGCTATTAGAGGTACTGGCAACATTAGAAATGCAGGACTACGATTGGTTTGAATATAAATTTGACGCTTTCCGAAGAAAAGCCAGTCGGTTTGATATTGACCGACTTACTGCAATCTGTGAGTTGTTCAGAATACTGATAAGGGTCGATTTTGACTATGATAAAGTTGCTCATCAGAAAGATGGCCCCTGCCATCGCTTAAAAGGTAGTAGTTCATTCCTAGGTTGGAATCCTATGGGATGGGAGTTAGTTAATGTTTACGACTGGATAATGTCTAAAGCTCAGCTCAGTCAGTAATTCTCTGATTAAGAATTTACTTAAAGACAGGGATTAATTCCTCTAAGAGCTGATTACAACAAACCGTGTCAATTTTAGGTGTTGCCGTATCGGATAAGTTGCTGATTACCAGATTTTAGCAGTAATAAGCCAGCTTAAGTCAAGTTCAATTTTGGTTATAATCTATCCTTTGACCAGCCAAAAATACCACCTACTTTTCTATTATCTTTTTTAATAAAAAAGCAACAGTGTTCCCATAATCTAATTCGGAATACTGACTAAGCATACACCTAACACTAGTCACTCACTATGGTCTACGAGGCCTTACATACTATCGTTGGCCTAATCAACGAATACATATCTCCCGGCTTGACTGATGAACCTCTCGTTCTGGCCAATATATCCAAAGTAAACGATGGTGATGATTTTACAGTGAACTTGCAGGATAAGCTTGTGCTATCCATTGTTAATATGGAAGAAGATAGAGTGGCCAAATCACCGGAAAACTTTATCAAGCAGAACTCAGTCATTCATTATAAGAATCCGGCTATTCATTTAAACATCACTTTGTTGTTTGCGGCTACGCACAACTACGATAACGCTATTCCCTTGCTGGAGAAAGTAGTTCGGTTCTTTCAGCGAAAATATGTGTTTACTCCGGCAGATACTCCGGAATTAGACCAAGTGAATCAGGTAAATAACTTTAGGATAGAAAAGTTAATCTTCGACTGGGTGAATCTCAACTTAGAGCAGGTGCATCAGCTTTGGACCACTCTGGGCGGGCACTACATGCCGTCGGTCACCTACAAAATGCGAATGCTCACCGTTGACGAGAATTTGATTACTCACGAGGCATTACCAATCAAAGAAATTAATGCCCAATTCGGTAGGATAGATTGATGGACATCATTGTACAGAAATATAAGATTTTATTCAACCTTCAAATAGTTTTGGAAGGCTTTGAAGGCGACCTGAACCAATATTTCAGCGTTCAACCAGATAAAGCATCTGAAGCATTGCTTTCCCATTACCAAACCCTTTCCAAAAAGCAAAAAAGTGCTGCTACTTTCCTCATCAGAACAGAACATGCGGGCCCGGCTGATGGCGAACCCTGGGTTTCCATTGATGATACAGATAAGTTTTTGCTTCAAGTGAAAATGAAGGAAAACAGTTTCTTACAAAACACCCATCTTTCTGCCTACGATTTCGATAACCAGGTGCTGTTCATTACCAATACTACGGTCAACATGACGGGCAATGAATTGCTGATAAGCAAGAAACTGGAAAGCTATGCTTCCGGCAACACTTACGAAAAAGGTTTTTTGGTAAAATCCGGAACCACAAATTACAAAGCTTTGCAACCCAGCAGCCCGGCCGATGCCCACGGTGTGCTGGAAACAGATTACTGGAAACCCATTACCCAGGTAGGCATCAGCCAGGCCGACTTGGTAGACCGGAGTTCGCTGGCAGAGCCGGTTGACCTGAGCACCATCATGTTGGTTGAAATTGACAGTAGCAGTTCGCTGAATAATAACTACCGCCTGCTGAATGCCAGTAATAAAGTACGGGAAGTCAATTATATCATCAGGTTTCAAAGCAGTAATTAATGCATTTTATGGATAAATAAACAATAAGAATATGGCCACAATCAACGAATCTGCTATTACAACTCCGGGAGTCTACATCAATGAGATCCCTTCGTTTCCGCCCTCGGTCGCTCAGGTAGCTACCGCTATTCCGGCTTTCATTGGTTATACCGAAAAAGCGGTAAATGCCGATGGTGATGACCTAACGTTAACTCCTACTAAAATTTTCTCACTACTGGAGTACGAGCAAAACTTTGGCACTGCTCAAGATGAAACGGCTATTGAAGTAGATGTGCAAATCGTGGACGGACAAATTACATCGGCTCAGGCTACTAATCCTACTCCCTCTGTTCACAACATGCACTATGCCCTGCGTCACTTCTTTGACAACGGAGGTGGGCAGTGCTACATTGTATCGGTAGGGGCCTACAGTGGCACGATCACTAACACCGATTTGGATGCCGGGCTGGATGCCCTGGAAGCGTATGATGAACCAACCCTTATCTTGTTTCCGGAAGGGCAGGGGTTGACTGACGAAGCCCAGTACTACGCTCTCATCGGTAGTGCTATTGATCAGTGTGCTCTACTGCAGGACCGTTTTACTCTGGTAGACATCCATACCCAGGAGAGTACTACTACGACCACCATCAGTGATTTCCGAACAGCCTTTAGCAAAACCGATAACCTGAGTTACGCGGCCGCCTATTATCCTAACCTGATCACTTCCTACGAATATCAGTACGAAGACACTGGCGTGGATGTGGTGATTACTACGGATGGTACTGCCGCAGCGGCAGTAACTTTAGACACTTTGTTAACTTCTGAGGGGGCGGCGTATTATGCTAGCAAAGCGGCCATTCAAAAACTAGGCCCCACCCTTCCGCCTACTCCTGCGGTAGCTGGTTTGTACGCCAAAGTAGATGGCTCCCGGGGTGTATGGAAAGCCCCGGCCAATGTATCGGTGTCTTTTGTAAGAAGGTTGTCTGACTTTATCACCGACGCCGAACAGGGGACCATGAATATTGATACCAATGCCGGAAAATCGGTTAATGCTATTCGGTCGTTTGTCGGAAAAGGTAAACTAGTTTGGGGAGCTCGAACCCTGGATGGAAATAGCAACGAGTGGCGGTACGTAAGTGTACGACGCTTTTTCATCATGGTAGAAGAGTCTACCAAAAAAGCCACCTTCCCGTTTGTATTTGAGCCCAACGATGCTAATACCTGGGTGAAGATCCGGGCCATGATAGAGAACTACCTCACCATTCTGTGGCGGCAGGGGGCTCTGGCCGGAGCCAAACCCGAGCATGCTTTCTTTGTGAAAGTAGGATTAGGGCAAACCATGACGGCCCAGGATATACTGGAAGGTAGACTCATTGTTGAGATTGGCATGGCTGCGGTACGCCCGGCCGAGTTTATCATTCTGCGTTTCATGCACAAAATGCAGGAATCATAGAAAATACTAAAACCATAATCATTCACTAAACAAGAAATTATCATGGCAGAATACCCAATTCCTAAGTTTCATTTCCAGGTAGAGTGGGGAGGAAGTCGGATAGGCTTCACGGAAGTATCGGGTCTGGATATCACCACCGAAGTAATGGAGTACCGTGATGGGGCCAGTCCGGAGTACTCTAAAATAAAGATGCCTGGTCAGCGTACTTTCAGCAACATTACCCTGAAACGAGGTACGTTTGCGGGCGACAATGAGTTTTACGACTGGTTTAATACGGTAAACCTTAATCAAATTGAACGCCGCGACCTTACAATCAGCCTGTTGAACGAAAATCATGAGCCGGTGGTGGTGTGGAAGGTGAAAAATGCCTGGCCTTCTAAAGTTACCCCTACCGACCTCAATGCCGAGGGTAATGATGTTGCGCTGGAAACGCTTGAACTGGCTCACGAGGGACTAACTATCCAAAACGAGTAGTTATGGCCGATTATCCGCTGACCGGCTTTCATTTTATTGTTGCCTTTGAGCTCTTTCCGCAGTTACCCCACGACTTCCGCTTTCAGGAAGTAAGTGGTCTGTCGGTAGATGTCGAAATGGAAACCTTCGACGAAGGAGGGCAAAATCGCTTCCAGCACCAGCTTCCGGTGAGAACCAACTATACGGATATCACCCTGAAGCGAGGTACGTTTGTGCTTCCTTCGGGTATTATGGCCTGGTGTATCAATGCGGTACAGAATTTTGAGTTTCAGCCTTCCAACTTGCTGATTTCTATGCTGAATGACTCCCACATTCCGGTGCAGTCGTACTACGTAGTCAACGCAATTCCGAAGAGAGTAGAATTTACCAATCTGAATGCCGAACAAAGTCAGGTGGCGATAGAAACCCTGGTGCTGAGCTACGACTACTTCAATATTCTGAACCTTTCAGCCGCGCTTACCGCCGGACTCAACGCAGTCGGAAATATTTCTGCCTCGGTTTCCATTGGCTAGCTCAAAGTAGACCGTACTGCCGTGATCTGATTTCCAGTTTCCGCCGGGTGCCAGTGACCGGAACCGAAATAAATAGTTTAAACTAGATTCTAAACGAGAAACGATGCCCCTCGAGATCAAAGAGTTACACATCAAGGCTACCGTAGTAGATAAAAAATCCCCCACGGCAGTTCCGACCTACGAACGAAGAAGAGAACTGGAAAAGCTGAAAAAAGAGATAGTGAAGGAATGTGTAGGAGAAGTATTGCAAATTCTGGAAGATAAAAAAGAGCGCTGATGATACCCATGGGTCAAATAGAGAAGATGCTCATCCAGGCGTATACCGATGCTACTTGCACTACGCCGGTAGGCGATCCTTTTACGTTCCAGGTTAATCCCTCTTCTTACAACCTTAAATATCAGTTAGAACAAGTAGAAGAAACCGCTCCCGGCAGTAGTGGCTCACCTCTGAAATACTATCGCCAGATTCCGAATGAATGGGATTTTGATGTGCTCATTGATGGCACCGGAGTAATCAAGAATGCCAGTGCTTTGGATATTGGGCTGATCGGCAGTACCAGCCCTTTGCAAGTGGAGGAAGAAGTTGAGAAGTTAAAATCTATTGTACTGGACTACAACGGGGAGGTGCACCGGAACCAGTATCTTAAGGTGTCCTGGGGCGAACGGCAGGTGTTTAAAGGAACGCTGGTGTCGCTGGATTTGAACTACAAGCTATTCAAACCCGACGGCACTCCGCTGAGGGTGGTAGCCAAACTGAAACTGAAGGAGTGGGTGGACCCGGAGCAAAGGATACGGGAAGAAGATGCTTCCTCCCCGGATATTACCCACCAGCGTATTTTCTCGGATAGCGATCGTTTTGATCTGATGGTGCATAAAATCTACGACACTCCCGAGTACTATCTGGACGTAGCCAAGGCTAATAATCTGGATAGCTTCCGCAGGATTAAGGTAGGTGAATCAATTAATCTACCGCCGTTAAAATAGAATGATATGCCTGTATCCCGCATTATACCCAATACCGAAAAGTCTGACTTGGTCACCAAAAATATCCTCATTAATGGCGAGGAGATTCCACTTACTATTCCGGTGACCAGTATTGTTATCCAGCGGGAAGTTAATAAAATTCCTTTCGCCAAAATCAAGATCGGCGATGGTGATCCTTCTCAGGAAGATTTTCCGATAAGCAATGAAGATATCTTTATTCCGGGCAATGAAGTAGAAATCAAGATTGGCTACCGGAACGATAATACCAGTCTGTTCAAAGGTATGATCATCACCCACGCCAATCGCATCGCTGCCCAGCGAACCGAACTGGTGATAGAGTGTAAGGATGAAGCCATAAAGCTCACCGTTGGCCGGAAAAACAAGCACTTCGCCGAGATGACGGACAGCGAAATTGCCGAGGAGATCATTGATACTTACGGGCTGGATAAAGAGGTGGAAGCTACTACCGTTCAGCATCAGGAAGCTGTTCAGTTCAATACTACCGATTGGGATTTTATCCTTTCCCGCATGGACCGTATCGGACGAATTTGCCTGGTGGAAGACGGCAAGATCATTATTAAACAACCCGAACTGACCGCCATAGCCGCACTGGATGTGCTGTTCGGGGCCACTATCCTGGAGTATCAGGCTGAAATAGATGCCCGCCATCAGTTGGCGGAAATCACTGCCAGAACCTGGGATTACAGCGAACAGGAGATTACCGAAGATACCGGTGATGAACCGTCTATGACTGATCCGGGCAATCTAAGCCCGTCGGATCTCTCCGGTCTCGTCGGGCCAGAAAGTTACCTTTTGTCGCATGGTGGCAACATTGATAGCGCACTGCTGAAAGAATGGGCTAACGCCCGGATGCTAAAAAGCCGCCTATCTAAAGTTCGGGGCCGGGTGAAGTTTCAGGGCTTTCCTGATATCAAGCCCGGAGATATGATTTCACTCAACGGGGTAGGAGAACGGTTTACCGGACCGGTATTCGTAGCTGCCGTTCGGCATGAGTATGCTGGAGGAAACTGGACTACGGAAGCTACGTTCGGCATCTCCGGCGAGTGGTTCGCTGAGCAGATCAATCCCTATCATCTATCCGCCCAATCCGGGCAGTTTCCTGCTGTGCAGGGGCTGCAAATCGGGCTGGTCACCGACCTGGAGGATCCCGACGGGGAACATCGGGTAAAAGTGCGACTTCCGATTGTTAACCCTAATGAAGAAGGGCTGTGGATGCGGATTGCGACCCTGGACGCGGGCAACAACCGGGGCACCTTTTTCCGCCCTGAGATTGACGATGAAGTGATTGTGGGATTCATCCATAACGATCAAAATCAACCCGTAATTCTGGGGATGCTTCACAGCAGCGCATTACCCTCACCCTTAACCGCCTCTAATGACAACCACGAAAAAGGATTCGTGAGTCGGGAAGGTATCAAGATGATTTTCAACGATGATGAAAAGTCTTACAAACTGGAAACACCGGGCGGCAAGAAGGTTACGTTGAGCGATAATGACGGAGTAGTGCAGATTGAAGATGAAAATGGCAACAGCGTGAAGATGGAGGCCGGCGGAGTAACTGTAGAAAGTGCTTCTTCCCTAACGCTGAAAGCCGCTACCGATATCAAACTAGAGGCAGTCAATATTATGCTTAGCCCTTCGTCTCAGTTTTCAGTATCCGCCGGAGGTTCCGAGATCAAAGCCGGAGGAGGTAGTGCTGAATTAAAAAGTGCTTCGGTCAAGGTGGAAGGCAGCGGCATCGCCGAAATTAAAGGAGGTTTGGTAAAAATTAATTAAAAACTATGGCAGACTCATTTTTGGGTGCCGGATGGAGCTTTCCCCCTTCCTTTGATCAGGAAAGAGGCGAAACGGAGATGCTGAGCGATAAGGAAGACATTCAGAGCAGCCTCCATATTCTGCTTACTACCCGTTTGGGAGAACGGGTAATGCAGCCTACCTACGGTTGCAATCTCGACGAACTGGTGTTCGAGTCGCTATCGTCTACCTTCAAATCATTCATCAAAGATCTGATCAAGACCGCGATTCTGTACCACGAACCCCGCATCAAGTTGAACAAGGTTGAATTAGACGACAGCCGGGATCGAGAGGGTATCATCCTGATTGTCATTGACTATACGATCAGAACTACCAATACCCGGTTCAATTATGTATTTCCCTACTACAAAAACGAAGGAACCGATATCAAATGAGTAGCGATTGCAACCATAGAAATCCTTTGCAACGTTCCGGCGTCAACCAGTACCAAAGAGTGTTGGCCGCCCTTTTGCCCAACTTTGTCCGGGTAGACGAAAGAGACTACGCCGATTTGATTCTTTTTGCCAAACGTTACGCCGCCCATCTAAAATATTTCAACAACAATAACACGGAAGCGGGCAACTGGCAACCCTTCATGACAATGGATGTTTCGGTAACCCTGGCCGCTCTCATTAAGCTGGATATTCAGGAGTACTACACCTACACTAACGATATTTTCGATCAGATCCAATCTACCGATACCAGCCAGGAAGCCGAACTGAAGAACTATTTTAAGACCTTATTCGATTTAGGTTTTTCTATCACCCACCTTTTGGATGGTTATTACCGGGCCATTCCGGCAGATTTTGCTTTTCGGGAAGATATTGAAAGTGCGATACAATCATCGTTGCCCGAATATTATCTCCGGCTTACCAGTTATTTCGATGAATCCATTAACCAAAACATTCTAGACCCCACCGGTACGTTTACCTTCAGCGACCGTCCTGACGACCTAATTCTTTCTCAGGATTTTGACGCTACTACTCTTTCGGATATTTGGACGGACAGTTCGCTGCCTGCCTTCACTCCTACCCTGAACGGGGCTTCGGTGGCACTAAAGATCAAAAATACAGCTACCCACAATCTGTTTACCGGTATTTTCGATCAGTACCTGAAAGTACTCTCCGGCATCGTGGACTCCGCTTCGGCTTATCTGGATCAAACCCTCAGCGACTTTCCTACCCATACACCCCACTACGCGCTGTACCTCACTTTTATTAAGCTGTTTCGGTTTTCCCAAGATCATCTGAACACCCTAACGGCCCGGCACCTCGATCTGTACTACCAGGAAATACTGCACTTGCTCAAAAAGGAGGCTGTAGCCGATAAAGTACATTTGACTTTCGAGCTATCTAAAACGGCCAATGATGGGTATTTGGTAGAGAAGGATACGGTTTTTAAAGCAGGAAAAGATGCCGACGACGAAGAGATCTTTTATGCACTCAAAGAGGATGTTATTCTGGGAAAAGCCACGGTAAGCTCTTTGAAGAACATCTTTGTGAAGAGAAACTTAACCCAGGGTACCCGGCAGGTATTAGCCAGTTTGGTAGCCAACTCTCAGGACGGTTTGGGGGCCAAACTGGAAAGTGCTGATCAGAGTTGGAAAACCTTCGGAGACGGTACCCGCCCGCCCGGCGAAGTTGGCTTTGCAGTGGCCTCTCATTATCTCTACCTGACGGAGGGCACCCGGAACATCACCTTCAAATTTTACGCCCCGGCGGGCAGTCCTATCACTTTTAACGAGAATGTCATCCAAGACAAATTTATCTTGCAACTGAGTGGTGAGAAAGGGTGGGTAGAGGTCCCGATTTACCCCAGTGAGATAAAGATTGACTCCACCAAAGAGTTTTTTAGCATTAGCGTGAGCCTGGATGGCGGACAACCGCCCATCGTTCCATACAGCCCGGACACCCACGAATACAGTTTTACGCACAGCCTACCCACCGCACTATTTTATCTGAAAGAGGCTACTGCCCATGGGGCGCTATGGAATTTTCAGTTTGCCAAAATCGGTATTGACCTGAGTGTTTCGGGCCTGAAAAACCTGGTCATAGAAAATGATACTGGAGTGCTCAATCCGGCTAAACCGTTTAGCCTGTTTGGCTCATCGCCCCGCGTAGGTTCCGAATTTATGGTAGGCAGTAAAGAACTATTTCTTAAAACGTTGCAACCCTCCGGTAATCTATCCGTCGAGCTATCCTTCATCTGGGATAACTACTCAGAACTAATTAAAAAGATAAGTCCGGCTACCAATGATCATAAAGTGACTGTTGAGTACCTGGAAGATGCTCAATGGAAAAACGCGGCGAGCAATGTTCAGTTGTTTGACGATATAGAAACAGGGAGTTTTGATAGCTTTACCCAGGAGATTAGCAAAACCACCCCACTCACGCAGTTTCAGGCTGAGGTCAATTTCGGTTTAGGGTCTTCCGAATTAATCCAGGAAGAAACATCCGGGATCAGTAGTGCGGCGGAGTCGGCTTTTCAGTTATCCTTGCTTTTGCCCGCATCTCTCCTGCCGTTTAATCTGCCCGCTATTAATGTATCCACGGATTTTACCGACAACGAGAACTACACTACCCAATCGAAGTGGGGGTTTTTTAAACTCAAACTGGGGTTCCCCGATTTTGGGCACTCTACTTACGCCAGTGAACTGGCCCAGGCCGTGGAAAACACCGTAGCTACCTCCACCACCAGTGGCAATACTACCACCACTACGTTTGATATGGATTTGCCCGAAGAGCCTTACACCCCGGAGGTAAAGGAGATTAACCTGGCGTATACGGCCTCAACGGAGGTAGATTTATCCGCTTCTGAGGAAGGAAAAATTTTGCATATCGCTCCCTTTGGCCATCAGGATATTTCTGGTCTGGGCTCATCCACCAGCTTATTACCAGCATTTGCCCACGAAGGTGAGCTATTTATTGGTTTAGACCAACTGCTAACCGGTCAAACCTTATCCGTACTGTTCCAGGTAGCCGAAGGAACCGCCGATCCCCTGATAGAGAAACAAGAGGTGCAATGGTACTATCTGAGTAACGATAACGCCTGGACTGCATTTCAGAAAGAAGATATTTCAGATGGCACGAACGGACTGATCAAATCGGGTATCATCAAATTTTCGGTACCTGATACGGCAACCGATCAGAATACGCTGATGGGAGAAACCAAGCATTGGCTGAGAGTTACTGTGCAAGAAAAGACCCAGGCTGTTTGCCAACTAATCAACGTAGTAGCCCAAGCGGCCGTAGCGGAGTTTGTTGATCATAAACAAAAGGATAATTACTTTAAAAATACCCTGCCGGCCAGTACTATTAGCAAGTTGCTGGTAAGCGAATCGGCAATCAAAAAAATAGCTCAACCCTACTCTTCTTTTGGTGGAAAAACCAAAGAAGGTACCCCTTCTTTCTACCGGAGGGTTAGCGAACGGTTACGCCATAAAGACCGGAGCATTGCCCTATGGGATTACGAACGGCTGGTACTGGAAGAGTTTCCGGATCTTTACAAGGTAAAGTGCATCACTCACACCCAAATTATGGAAACCACTTCAGGGACCACTATTACTTACGTAGATAATGAACTCAAACCAGGCCACGTGCTGGTAGTACCCGTTCCGGCTTTGCATAATAAAAATGCCTTTGATCCCCTACGGCCCTACACCAGCCTGGGTACCCTGGAAGAGGTTCGGAAGTATCTGTATCAGAAAATCTCCCCCCACGTCAATCTTGATGTACGCAACCCCCGGTTTGAAGAAATTCAACTGGAGTTTAACGTACAGTACCTCACGGATGACAGCGAATTCTACACCCGGCAACTGAAAACCGAATTGGAGGAATTTTTAGCTCCCTGGGCCTTCGATCCGGAAACGGATATTGAATTTGGGGGCAAAGTAAGTAAAAGTGTTTTGATCAACTTCATTGAAGAGCGGTCTTACGTGGATTACATCAGCTGCGTACGCATGTACCAGATTGTAGAAGGCGTCAAATCAACCGATCAGGAAGAAGCCCTAGCAACCTCTTCCCGGTCGGTGTTTGTGTCGGTAAAAGCCGATGCTCCCGTCAATCATCATATCATTAACGAAACAGTTTGTGAATGCTAACGGAAGATCAACTATATATCGATAAAACCCGCACACTACCCCCAGGTCAGGATTTTAGTTTCCTCCGAGCCGAAGGGCTGAAGTACATTGAAGAGCTGGCTAGTGCCTTCTGGACTGACTATAACTCCCACGATCCGGGCGTTACCATACTGGAGGCTCTGTGCTACGCTATTACCGAATTAGGCTATCGTACTGATTTTGATACGAAAGATCTGATGGCCGCCCCCGATGGCTCCATTGATGGCAACCAGGCTTTCTTCTCCGCTAAAAATATTCTTACTGCCGAACCGCTCACCGTAGAGGACTACCGAAAACTGCTGGTGGATATTGTCGGGATTAAAAACGCCTGGCTGTATCCTTACCGGGACGCAGACTTTAATATGATTGGTGAGCCGGATCAGGAAGTGCTTCTCTACGCCAATTGTAAAAAAGACATACTGACCTACACCCCTACCGAACATCCGGTGAAGTTGCACGGACTGTATCAGGTGGTGTTGAATTTGGAAGAAACCGACGAATTTGGTGACCTGAATACCGGAAATCTCATTTATCAGTTTGCGGTAGAAGAACTGCTGGACATTAAGTTTCAGTTACTCTTTCCCCACTGGAACGAAACGGATTATGAATTTATTCTCAACGCCGATACTACCACCATTGCCAATATTCTGGTAGCGTTTGCCAACGACCGCTGGGCGGTAAGCTTTGATGTTTCTGATTCCTCCGAAACCAGAACCCTCACGTTTGATGCATTGATTCTGCTCCGAAAGGAAATTTCATCCCTGGAAGCTCCGACCACCAACCAGCTGAACGATCCGGTGCAGGTAACTGAAATATTCTCCCTGTACCAGAAAAAGATTGAAAAGGTCATCGGTATTCTTACCCAAGCCAAAAGTACGTTACACGCTCACCGTAACCTAAGCGAAGATTTTCTTCCTCCGGAGACCATTTGCACTCAGGAAGTAGCATTCTGCGCCGATATTGAAGTGAGTGCCGATACCGATATTGAAGAAGTGTACGCTACCGTATTATTCGAGCTGGAGAATTATCTGAACCCAGAAATAAAGTTCTATACCCTGAAGGAGCTAGTGGACGAAGGAATTCCTTCGGAACAGATCTTCGAGGGACCCATTCTCCAGCATGGCTTTCTGAAAACCGACGAACTAAAAGCTACCCAGCTCCGCTCCCGGATCATTGTTTCCGATATCATCAACTTCATTATGGATATTGAGGGGGTGCTAGCGGTAAAAAACGTACTGCTTACCAAATACAGTGAGGAAGGCAAAGCGGTATTACCCAGCGAACGCTGGTGTCTAAACATTGAAGGTGGCTGCAAACCCGTTCTGAATATCTTCCGGTCCAAGGTATTATTTTTCAAAGGCAGGCTACCCTTTCGGGCCAGAATGGATGAAACACTGGACACGCTGAAGTTTCTGCGTGGGAGGGAGAGTCGCAACAAGCTGAAGGGGACCGCCGACGATTTTAAAATCCCCAAGGGCACTTACCGCCATCCGGAAGATTTTGCGTCGGTACAGTATGAGTTTCCCATGACTTACGCTATCGGTAAGTTTGGCCTGCCGAATTCTGCCACCTCGGAGCGTAAAGCTCAGGCTAAGCAACTGAAAGCCTACCTGCAATTCTACGATCAAATCCTGGCTAACTTCTTCTCCCAACTGGCCCACGCCAGCGACTTGTTCTCTTTGGATGCGGCTGTCACCCAAACCTATTTTGGTCAGTATCTGAACGAAGTCAGAGACCTGGAAAATATCTACGTGAACCCCACCGAGCTGGAAAGGATACTAAGCACTCCCGACCCCACCGACTCGGATGCAGTAAAGAAGGGAAGAGAGCTGCTGTTTGAAGATCAGGATTTGTTTTACGACCGGCGAAATCGCTTTCTGGATCACCTCATTGCCCGTTTTGCCGAGTCGTTTAACGAATACGTGCTGATGCTATATGCTTACCGGAATGCCGATGAATACGACGAAATAGATACCCAAGAGCTTATCAACGACAAAATCGCCTTTCTGAAAGACTATCCGGTAATTAGCCGGGAAAGAGGCAAAGCCTTTGATTACCTCCAACCGGCCTGGGATACCGATAATGTATCCGGTCTGGAGAAACGATTGGCCCGGCTGGCTGGCATCGATGACTTTACCCGCCGGTTTCTGTTTTGCCTGAAAACCATTGAGATCCAAAGAACGGAGGACACCCCCCCGAAGTACTTCTTTGAGATAAAAGATGAAACCGGCAGTGTTCTCCTCAAATCTTCTAAAGAATACGATACCTATCCCGAAATTGACAAAGTAAGCCTCAAGCTTAGCGAGGTACTGGCGGATGCTTCCGCTTACCAACCTAGAGATATTGCTGCTGACCAGTTTTCCTTTGAGGTGGTAGATGAAAGTAGTAATCCGTTAGCCGTAAGCGGGACTATCTATCCTGACCAAACCACCCGTGATGACGCCATCGAGACAACCTCCGCAATGATGGCTGAGGACTGTCCGGATGAAGGTCTGCATCTGGTCGAGCATATTTTGCTCCGGCCCCGGTTTGCACCGCCCGCCGTACCCGGAGAAGAGCCGGAAGATACTTATCAACTGTTTACCGTTTGCCTGGGCGAAAATTGCCAGTTCTGTGGCGAGGAAGATCCTTATTCTTTCCGCCTCACCCTGGTGTTGCCCTACTGGCATACGCGTTTTCAGAGCATGGAATTCAGGGGCTACTTCGAGACCCTAGCCCGAACCGAAGCGCCCGCCCACTGCATGATTAAGGTATGTTGGGTAAACAATACCTTGATGAACAGCTTTGAGCGGGCCTATAAAGCATGGATGGAAGCATTGGCTGATTATGAAGCCGATCTAACTCCCAAAGAAAGCAAGCAAGAAGCTTTGCGTTTAGCTAGTAACCAACTTATTGCCCTGCTTACGGATATCCACAGCGAGTACCCCGAAGCGCGGTTACACGATTGTGATGAAGGGACTACCAATCCGGTTTTACTAAACAATACCATCTTAGGAACTAATAAAATCTAATACTCATGATAGAGTTTAATACCTATCCTGTATTCGTCGCCGACCAGGTTTTAACCGCCGATCATCTCAACGAAATTGTTAACTACCTCGACGAACAGGACCGATTGACCCGCAACAAACTGATCGGTATCGGTATTGTGTGCGGATTGGAGATAAAAGCATCCACCGAACAGATTGTGGTATCTAAGGGATGCGGGGTCACCTCCGAAGGCTATCTTGTAGTACAGAGCGAAGCCACCTATACCCATTATCGCCCCTACGATCTGCCCGAATATTTTTCTCCCAAACACAAACCGGTTTACGAAACCTGGCGGATGCACGAATTGCTCAATACCGAAGATTCGCTGGAGTTTGACGACGCTGAGTTCATCAAAAACGCCCCTGTCTTCATGAGCACTAAGGTGGTAGTGCTACTGCTGGAGATGAAAGAGATCCCGCTAAAAAATTGTATTGACGTAGACTGTGATGATAAGGGAGATGAAATAAAATTCGACGTAAAACCGCTGCTGGTAGAGCGAGAAGACTTGGATATCTTTATGGGCGGCAGTGGCGAGCGGCCCCTGAACGGAGTGAGCCAACCGATAGCTCCTAGTAACTTGCCGGCCATTGCGCTAAAACGCTTCAATGTTCCGGTAGCAGACTTGAAGAATACCAATGATGTACTCAACGCTTTTCTTGAACTCGTAGACGAAAATACCCTGAAGCAGGTGGCCGAGGCTCTCAACTTCTGTTATCTGTACTATCACCCGTTGCTAGGAGAAGCCAGTAATCCGTTCGGTAATGTATTCAATGCTTTTAAAGACCGGTTGTCCTTTATCAAAGTGGCTAATCCCTTATTTATCCAGTACTTCTACGATTGGATAGACGACATCATCAAAGCCTACGACGAATTTCGGTATAAAATTGTTGATGTGCGGGCCGTCTGCTGCCCGGACGAGGCCCTGTTTCCGCTACACCTCATGCTGGGCGAAGCCACTAAGAATACAGCGGTGGATGCTAAGTCTAAGTACCGTCATTACTTTATCTATTCGCCTCTGTTCAACGAACAGCAGGATCGCTTGCCCGAGATTCAGTTGCTTTTCCAACGATTAAAAACCATTGTTAACCAGTACAACATACCTAACGCCAATACCTTCTTCAATGCTCCGGTAAGAATAACCCCCAGTCGGTACTACGATAAGCCGCTATCCGACCGATGTATTCCTTACTACTACCGTCCGTTGGAAGCTTATCCGGTATGGAGCTGGGAAAAAACGAGGCGAGGCGAATCTAAAAATAACCTATCTTACAACGCTGCTCAATACAGCACTACTGATGCCGTAGTTTCCCCGCTGAAATACGACATTGAGGCCTATAACTTCTTCCGGATTGAAGGGCACATCGGGAAGCCTTTTACCCGGGCTTTAACCACCGTAGTCAATCAGCGCGATCAGTTTAATTTGCCTTTCGATGTAGTGGCGCTGTCTACCGCAACTGTTTCCGCTTTTCTCGACGCTAAAGAACACGACTGTCAGTTCAATGATCTGGAATCAATCTATCAGGTACTGCTGGCGGAGCTACGGTGTAAACTAGGCGATTTTGAGTGCCGGGCTGGTAAAATGCCCTACCAAATCACCTTTGATAGGGTGGTGGGGGATATTTCCGGGGACGTTAGCCCCGATAATCCTAATCAACCGTTTACCACTTTTAGAGTCGGGCAATTCAGTGCAATTCGAAATATTGCTAACCTCCGTACGGCTGAATATGTGCGCGGAGATTTTATGCGTACCCAATGCACCATTGATAAAGGTAGCGTAGGCGAGGCTTACCTTAACGCCGTAAAGAACGGGGTGTTTTTTACGAAACCCTCTCTTGGTAATCGTACTTCCCGCGTAACGTTGTCTAGTGCTGCTGTTAATCCTCTGTTTCTAATCTACGCTTACGTATTTTATTTTATTGATACCGTAGAAAATACCTTTGCGGTCTCATTGAACCAACCGCTGGATGATTTCGACACCGCTGTATTTTCGGCTAGATACCGGGCGTTTACGGAGATTGTTAAGGAGCTAGCCGACATCGGGGAGGAACTAGAGCGGATTGACCGGCAGAGTGACAATGAAAACTCCCTGATCAAACAGTTGAAAGCTATTGGTTTTTATGATTTTGCTCTCAGTATTCGCGATCTAAGGCACCTTTGCCTGCACGAAAGACTGGAAGCACTTCGGGAAGAGTACGAACGTCGAAAGCGCGAACTGCAACTGCTTACCAATTTCCTGAATTACTTTAAGAAGCGTCCGGGCATGGAGCACAAAGCCGGAGTGCCCCGGGGAGGCACTTTCATACTGGTGTACCACGAAACCCCTCCCCGCAGGTTGGTAGCAGATTTATCTTCTATTGATCGCCTGGTAGCTGATCTACCCGGTTCGGTATCTGCTTTCAAGGTAGGTAATCGTGAGATAACTAATCTTAATGAATTGATCAAAACATCGTACGTGCAGGACCCTCAACTATTGAAGAAGTTTGAGTCAGCCCTCGGCAAATTTGTCAATACCTGCCAGGATCTGGACGAAGAAACCAAAAACAATATCAAGAATATTTTGGTAGCAGTTCCTCCCGAACCCGAGCCCCCTCGCTTCCGGATACCGGAACAGGCCGTAATTGCCGATTTCTATCTACCTTATATCTGCTGTTCCGATTGCCCACCTATCGCGTACGTAGTGCCTAAAACTCCGGAGGATGTACTGTCAATTAACCTACAGCCCACTGAGTTTTGCAACAACGATGAGAAAGTTTATCCGGTAAATGTTTCTCCTCAGGGCGGAACGCTCAAAGCATCTCAGGGCGGAGTAACCGAAGGGCAGTTTGAATTTTCTCCCAAGGGTATCAGTCCGGGTATTAATACGCTTACCTATACCTTACCCGATGGGCGCAGTACCAGTACTGACGTGAAAATAGTGGGCGGGTTTGAGGTAAAATTCAAGTTCCAGGTACTGGAAGATGGGTTGACGGTACTATTCTCTCCCGTGCCACCGCAGGAGGACCGGGAAGTACTGTGGGATTTCGGCGATGGGAATACTTCCAACGAACAGTTTCCGAAGCATACTTATCAGTTGGACGATGAGGAACAGTCCTTTACCGTGGTGCTTACGGTGGATGACCCTCCCTGTACCGCGGTGATGGAGGAGAAGATCACACTGAAAAAGCCGCGGGAGGAAGCGTTTGATCTTTTACCCAAAATATTCTGCGTTAATGACGCTAAGGAATACGATTTTACCATTCACCCCTTCCCGGATAAGGTGGAAAGTATCACGAATGAGGATAGACTTATACTTAACCTAGATGAGGACAATAACCGGTTATTCTTTAAGCCCAACAGACACCGAATTGGAAGCTCCAAAGATTTTCGGTTGGAATACCAGGGTATCAGCCTTGATGTGCGAGTGGTGGTCCCCGATGCTTCTTTTGTCATGAATATTAAGCAGGCCGAGAATGATTTTCTGCTTACCCTACGGGCCAAGCAGGAAGATGCCACCCAATATGAATGGAAAGTAGTGCAGGAAGAACTGAGTTACTCTTTTGAAAGGAGAGAAGTTACTCTCTCACTGCAAGAACTAAAGATCATTCCGGGGCAGACCATTCTCATTACTTTGACAGTTAATCATCAGCTTCCTTCGGGCAACTGCCGGGATGCGAAGGAATTAAAACTAACCGAGGCTATATTCTTCAAACACGTAAACCAGGGTGAGTTTGATAACGAAACCGAAGAATAATGGCAAGGATTCGCCCCCATATGATCAGAACGCAGCGAGTAGAGGTTGCCTTCGAGAACCCGGAAGATGCTTTTGAGTGCAAAAACCGCCTCGCTGAGGTTTGTAAGAGCAAACTGCTGCCTGCCATGGAGAAACTGTTTGACCAAAAAATCACCTCAAAACAGATCTTCAGTATTGATCAGTTGTACGTAGATGCCGGGCAATTGGACGGAGAAGATTGGGAGGACAGGCTAGTAGAAACAGTAATCAGGCGGTTACGTCAGTACCTGGATGAAGTTTTAGTAGCAAAAAATACTGGTAAGAAAGGAGGGGAGCCGGAACAACACGAGGTGTCATTCATCGATTCGAGTTCAGAGGTGAAAAGTAAGGGGGGCATCATACGGGAAGCTGGTGAAGAAGCGGAGACGTTACTCTATTTTTTGCAGCACGGAGTACTACCTTGGTATGCCACTCTACGAAGCCAGGTAGACCTTCGGCAGCAGTTTACTCAGCTAATGACTTCCTTTACTTTTATACAATCGGTGAAAGAGATGGTTTTCACTAGTGAGGTCGCTCTGGAACGTTTAGTTTACCATTTTGGAGAAGATACTGTTTTTGCTATCGTCAGTAAGGACAAGGCAAGTTCGGCAACCCTTAGAAAGCTTAAACGGAGCTGGCATCGCATTTTCTCGAGGCTGGGTATACCCTCTTTCAGACAACAGAGTCTTTTCTTCCGAGCAATTTGCCGTGCTTTGGAAAAAAATTCGGTAGTAGACCCTGAGATGGGTACGGCAGTAGTTACTCGAGAGATACTAACGCTTATGACCCAGCGGGAGCGCACGTCATTGCTAAGCTTGGTCCATGCCCGGCCAGACCTACAATTCACCCCGGAGGAAAGCCGGATTATCCGCTACATTAGCCAACACGAGGAAGAGTGGATACAAGGTAGCGCAGTCGGTAGCAGTATTCATCAAGAGAAGGATCAGCTTCCCGGGGCAGAACTCAGTAAAGAACGTAGTAGGATTGTGGCGGATGAAGAAAACCCAGTTTACATTACCAATGCCGGCCTGGTGCTGCTGCATCCCTTTTTAAGTAGTTTGTTTGAGAACGTGGGTTACAAAGATAAGAGCGGATGGGTTTCAGAGGAGACGCACGCCAGATCCTTGTTACTGACCCAATACTTAGTTACCGGAGGTGACGAGTATCCTGAATTTGATCTGTTTCTTAATAAACTGCTGACGGGGTATCCACTGGACACTTCGCTTCCTGTAGACACTAAGCTAAGTGCGTTTGAACAAACTGAAGCGGCCGACCTGCTCCAAGCGGTGATTAACCACTGGCGAGCTCTGAAAAACACCAGCGTTCCGGGACTGCAAACTACTTTCTTACAGAGAGAAGGGAAAATAATCCAAAAAGAATCTGGCTGGCTCTTGCAGGTAGAGCAAAAGGCATTTGATATACTATTAGATAAAATTCCGTGGGGGTTTTCTACTATCAAAACTCCCTGGATGGATGAGATTCTCAGCGTGGAATGGGCCTAAAAACTGTGAATATGAAATCATTTGTAACTTCAAACTCTCAAAAAAGTGTAGATAAGAACCCCTATTTCGGAGGACCGAAGAAGGAGGGGGGGCACCAATTATTCTTTCAACCTAAACTCACCATTGGCCTGACGGATGATGTTTATGAGAAGGAAGCTGATGCCGTAGCCGATCAAGTAATGCGTATGGGTGATGGAAAGAGTACTTTAGTACAACGGAAAATATCACCGGTCAGGATACAGAGAATGTGCTCGGCCTGCGAAGAAGAAAAGGTCCAGCGAAAAGAGGGAAAAGGTACCGATACAACCAACGAGGCGCCGTCTATCGTTAGTGAGGCACTTCAATCGACGAGTACCCCCCTTGATACAAATACACGTTCATTAATGGAAGAACGGATAGGTTATGATTTTTCAGCCGTGAAAATCCACACTGGATCGTTGGCCACAAAATCTGCCCAGGCTATTAATGCATTAGCCTACACCTCCGGAAATAGCATTGTGTTTAATGCGGGGCAATATGCTCCCGAGACTCCAAGTGGTAAGAGACTATTAGCCCACGAGCTAACCCACGTGGTACAGCAGAATGTGACAGTGCATTCCAAGCGCGTGCAGCGCACGACAGATCCGTACTATGAGAGCTTGGCCGGTTTGGATAGAGGATTTGCAAGACAGTCACTGACTCAGGATGCGATTATGGGGAAAAAATATTTCGCCGTATGTGGGCCGTATAACCTGGTATTTAGCTTTCCAAAGGCTTATACTGGTACCTACCCGTATCAATTGAATGGAAAAAGTATTGAGCAAAAGGGAATCTACGTTAAAATTGAAATTTCATACAGTGAAACCCAACCGTCCGGCAACTGTACCAAGATGCGAATCATACAGGTCATACAAAATGTAACAAAAAGCTCTCAGGGAAATATGCAAGCAACTGACCCAGACGACCCGACGCGGCAAGCTCGTTCTGGATGGGGAGACCCAAATGCTGCCTCAAGAGGATGGAGAATTGATACAGTAAATAACACTCAAGACCCATTTTATTCAGGATTAACGCATGCTTCAAAGGAAGGCTCCGCTGCTAGCCCAGCTGTACTATGGGATTCACCAAGCTATGAAATAGCCGAGACAAATACTGGGAAGGAATTTCGTACCTGCGCGGTTTGTGAAGATGCTTCAGGCAAGCAATGGGTAGCAGGATGTGTTTCCTGGGGATTTTATACTGATAGTGCTGGTTCAGTAGCCTTCAAACCTCCTGAACCGCACACCAATTGCGGGTCGCTTCAACAAGTAGAAGATGCCTCGTTGCGCTGGGATGCAATACAAGGCAATACAGCTACCGGCATAACATTTTGAGCAAGAAGTTAGGTAAACTGAAGAGCCGATGTTTTTGAGTGAGAACTTAATGTTCGACAACCCTCTTGTACCAGGAATACAATGGGATTTTTGATTAAAGCGATATGACCTACTTTCAGAAAAAAAGTATTTCACCGAAATGGATATCAGCCAAGCAGGATCATTCCACTTCGGGTAAAGGAAAAACAACGGGGAGGTTCTTTCTGCCAAGGCTCTCCTTCAGTGCGGTTAGTAATATCTACGAAAAAGAAGATAATGCAATGGCTGAGCGAGTGACGCGGATGCCGGAAAAATCTCATCAACCAGCCTTCTTCTCTTACTCAACTTCACTCATACAAAGCAAATGCACCAATTGTGAAGAAGAAGGGAAAGGAAAGGTGCGAAGAAAAGAAGCCAATACAACTGAAATAGCCTCTTCTTCGTCCAGCTTAATAAATCAAGCTATTAGTACTGGTGGACAATCGCTAGACCGTAAGACGAAGTCGTTTATGGAGAGTCGGTTTGGTTACAACTTTTCCGCAGTAAAAGTGCATACCGGGCCCGTAGCGGCCAAATCAGCCAGTGCGATCAATGCATTAGCCTACACCTCCAGAAATAGCATTGTGTTTAATGCGGGGCAATATGCCCCCGAGACTCCAAGTGGTAAGAGACTATTAGCCCACGAGCTAACCCATGTGGTACAGCAATCGGGCTTACCCGGCAATACCGGAATGGTACAAATGGATAAGGCATTAGATGGTAAGGAAGAGGAAAATTGTCTGAAGAAAGTTGAAAGAGTAATAAAAAAGCTTGAAGAAAGCGCAAGGGATGAAGATCGCAAACTTCCTTTGTATATCAAAAAATCCATAAAACTATTGAGAGAAAGAAAGGATCAGGACAAAATAAAATGTTACACTTTCGAAGGAATAAAACACGGTACGGTAGACTTCGAAAACGAGGAAATCCGTGTTGACGGTCGTACGGAAGGATGGATCAATGAAACCACTTTACTTCACGAGGCCGTCCATGCGCTTCACGGTAAAGAGTTTAACAGAGCAGCCCAAAAGTATCAAAAAAGCAGGAAAGAGGGCAAAAAGATAGATTTGGCCAACCCTTCAAAAGAAGATTTAGAGCTCCTTAAGTTTAAAGCCTGGACCGAATACTGGGCTTACCGTAGCCGGTTGGAATACCACAATCAAACACGTTCACAACCCTTTACCGAAGATGAGATAGACGACCTTTCGATAAAACATCAAAAAGTCCGGATTCATGTGAACCGTGTTCGCAGACATGATTCTCGCTTTCATCCTAAAACCTGGTCTCCTAAGAAGTAAGGAGTAAAACAAGATAAAATGCCCTACACTACGAAACCTCCGGAACTAAGCAAAAAGCCAGCAAAGGTCAACTACAGCAAATCAAGCGGTTTCGCTGCAAAGAGTATCGGCAATCTCTTTTTTCAACCCAAACTTGCTATAGCACCTTCTGAAGATAAGTACGAGCAAGAAGCTGATGCAGTAGCCGAGCGGGTAATGATGATGTCCAACAATTCAAAACGACCAACCTTTTTTCCTCCCGTAGTTCGCCCGGTTACTCCTTTACAAAGAAAGTGTACTGACTGTGAAGAAGAGGAAAAAGAAAAAGTCCGAAGAAAAGAAGCGAATGCAGCTGAACTAGCGCCTTCTTCGTCCAGCTTAATAGAAAAAGCCCTGAGCACTAACGGACAACCACTGGACCAGAATACAAAATCGTTTATGGAAAACCGGTTTGGCTACGACTTCAGCCAGGTGAGAATCCATACCGATCAGATTGCTGCTAAATCAGCCAGCGCTATCAATGCGCTAGCTTACACTTCAGGAAATGATATTGTCTTTAATCAGGGACAGTATGCTCCCGGAATAAGCGGCGGTAAACAACTGCTAGCCCACGAACTAACGCATGTGGTGCAGCAAGATCACAAGAGGCCCAAAATGGTCCGAAGGCAGGGGGCTTCAAGTGCTCCTGCGGCACCCGCGGTAAATACAACAGCCACCTCACCTCACGGGAGAAATTGTAGTCAGGCAAATTGTGCCGATGAGGATCGGGCAGTAATGAATGCAGATCTTACCCGCGCTCAGAATTGGGTCAGTGCTGCTCGTCGGGAGTTAGCTGCTCAGCCAATAAGTGAGCGTACTGGTCAGTTACTCAATTGGTATTTCAATAGTCAGAGTCCGCAGACGATTAATACGTTAGATACTCGACTGGAGTGCATTCATAATTCACTTGCCTATGCCCAAACCCAGAGTTGGTGGGGCTGCGACCCACCTTATGATGCCACTGCCTACGCAGATATGGTAGCAGCCGTTGGTTTTTGCGCTAATCAAAGGGATTTGATCTGCCTTACCGATAGTCATTTTGATAACAGCCCGCCTCGTCGGTCAACTACGCTAATTCACGAAGCGGCCCACCTTCAGGGGTTTTCTCTGGGAGTGTTAGACCACGGTGCCTCATTTCCTGATATATATTCCTGGAAGCCAAACTTTCAGTATCTCTCAACCGAAGGTTCGCTTCAGAACGCCGACTCGGTGGCCTATTTTTGCCGGGCGATTGCCACTGGGGTAACTCCCTCTTTTCGTTTTCTTTTGGAGGGTGGTGCAGGATTCGGAACTGCCAATGACGCTGCAACATGGGCCGCTCGTTTATTTATCGGGACCGAAATGGCTCATCCTGTTCTTGGTATAGTCAACCCCAGAATAGGTTTAGGATTTACCGTAATTGGTGAAGAACTTGAACCTCCAACCTCTCCTCTATTAAGTCCGCGGCCTGACTTTATTTTATCAGCACTGGTGGGCTTGCGGCTTGCTGATCCACGCCCCGGGCCCGCCGGCACTGGGTTTGCAACCTTCGAGGCAGGACCATCTGTAATTTTGGGTAGGAATATACGTCCAGGAGCTGAGCTCGGAGTTAGTATTGGCTACCGTTGGCGTTTCTTGGAATTCTCGAGCCGGTTGGGTACCATCATCGACCCTAATAATCGGGAGGGCTTGAGCGCATCGGTTGTTGGAACTGGGGGGCTTGGTCTAAATTTTTAATAGATAATTGACTTTTAGTTCTATTTGATTTTGAAAGAGTAAATTAATAAATGTGATTTATGCACTGCCCCACCAAACATGCGGAAGCAAACAAGGCAAAACTAACGGCTCCAGAAAAGCGCTCACTGGGTTTCTTCCGCAGCGGTGCAGATACTCCGTTTTTCCAACCTAAACTGTCGCTGGAGTCAAATCATAACTCAACGGAAAAAAAAGACTTGCTACGAAAGCCTGTAAGAGAAAAGAATAGTGTACTGACGCTGAATTCGGGGGAGAATGATTTTTTTCAACCTATGTTTACCAACGGCTCTCCCGATGTTCAGAAGCAGGATGAAAACGGTGGGGGAGTTCCCAGTACCCCTTGTCCAACATCAGTAAGTATTGGCAGACTTGCCCCCTTCAACCACAGTAGTTTACCAGCTAGTCAAAAAGATAATTGGGGTACCTATCTGGGGGTAGCCTCCCAGATGAACGTTGGCCCCGGGCCAGATCATTCAGGGCATTGTATGAAGGAAACTCTTGCCACAGTATCTAATAATTGTCCTGCGCAAGTCTATCAGAGAGAGGGAAGAGCTACTCAGCCGTGTACCGGCAATAAGTGTCTTGACATTAACCGGTACGGTAATGCCGGAGACGGGCTCACCGGAAGCACGGTTCCCGATGGCCCGACTTCCTTTTTAGATCTTCACCGAACGAGAAACCGCCGCAGTCTCTTGGAGGGGGCAGGATCGAGTTCATGCTCAGTGGTTTGTGAACAAACGTATACTTGCGATAGAACCCAAGCCACTACGGGAAGATTTAGGATTACGAGAAACTATCAGGCGGGTACGCATACCAAAGCGGATGGTACCAACATGCATATTACGACGGGCAACGTAAGGAAAGAAGTAGTCACCTAGTCGCGCTGTTTTTCTATGATTGATAACCACCAAAATATTATTCTGTCCCTGAATTTTTTAAAGGAGGTAATAGACGATCGTATAAAAAACTTCCTGGCCGGAAACCCTTCCGAGGTGTCTTTCCGGATTCCTGATCTACAAATAGCTCCTTCTACTTCCCCCCTTAATGACTTCCTGATTCAGCATCAAATCAGTATTGAAGAATACTTAATTCTATTGCTGGCTCTCGCTCCGCATATCCAACCCAACTTCTTGAATACCATCGTACAAAAACATCTGCCGAATGGCGGGGATTTTGTCGAAATTGGTGGTGTTAAGGGAGAGAGTCATCGGGGAACACTGCCTACCGGAGAAACTGCGCTGTTTCTGTTAGCGGGGACTGACATTGCTGAGCGAATCCGGGTCTCGGAGTATTTTTCCGAAGAGCACTTCTTTCGCCAAAATGATGTGCTCCGGCTCGAGGGGGTGAAAGAAGGCGAGCCTCGTATGAGTGGCAAACTGGTTTTATCTCCGGAGCTGGTCGAGCTGTTTACGATCGGGCGAGTATCGGCTCCAGCCTTTAGCCCTGATTTTCCGGCTAAGAAAATTGCCACCGAAATGACTTGGGAAGATTTGGTGCTGCGCGACCAGACCTACGCTCAAATTGATGACATCAAAATCTGGCTGGAATATCATCCGCTGCTGGAAAAAGATACGGTCATTCACCGCAAATTGAAACCCGGCTACCGGGCACTATTCTACGGTCCCTCGGGCACCGGCAAAACCCTTACTGCCTCGCTGCTGGGCAAGCACTTCGGTAAGGATGTTTACCGCATAGATCTCTCGCAGGTGGTAAGTAAATACATCGGCGAAACCGAAAAGAATCTGGAAAAAGTGTTTTCCAAAGCGGAAAATAAAGATTGGATACTGTTTTTTGACGAAGCCGATGCCCTTTTCGGAAAGCGAAGCAACGTCTCCAGCGCCCACGATAAATACGCGAACCAGGAAGTTAGCTACCTGTTACAGCGGGTAGAAGATTACCGGGGATTAATTATTCTGGCATCTAATTTTAAAAATAATATTGACCCGGCATTCGTCAGGAGGTTTAACGCCATCGTTCACTTTCCGCCACCCGACCGGCCAGAACGGTTGATGTTATGGAAAAAAAACGTACCCGCCTCTATTCCTCTTGCCAACGGGCTAAACTTCGAGGTGCTAGCGCATAAGTACGAACTAACGGGCTCGGGTATTACGAATGTGATGCAATATGCTTCCTTGCGCGCCATTTCCCGAAACGGAAAGAAAGCGATTGACGCCGAGGACATACTCTCAGGAATCAAAAGAGAGTTTCTGAAAGAAGATAAAATTATTTGATGGACTCTTTAAACGATTTTGACCGATAACTCTAACTACCCCAAGGTAATGAAAAGAGAAAATTTTAATCTTATCGTTAATACCCTGGATGACCAAACGCTGTACCTTGAGATTTGCAGAAAAATAAAAGAAACCGAATCTATCAGCTGTAAACTCTTGGGTCTAGTACCCGTCATTTCCGGACTTGGCATAGTAACGGTGTGGCTGTTTAACGAACGTTTTTCTATTTGGACGTTAGTAGTAATTGGACTTTTTGGAGCACTGATTACCTATTCTGTTTTTTGCTGGGAGAAGAGTAACCTATTAATCGGTGATATATTTCGAAGCTACGCTGAAGTATTAGAAGCTCGGAAAGCGCAGATGGAAGATACTCTAGAATCAACGAATGCATTAGCTGGCCCTTATTCTCTATTGAGAAGCAAAGAAAAACCTCAATCATTAGGTAACTTTAAGAAGTGGGGTAAGGTAGAGGCAGAAACTGCTATCTACGGTGCCACTATCTTATTCTGGTTGCTATTGCCTCTTCTAAAATGGCTCTTAGGGTGACGATGCAGAAAAAAGATGCTGATTTCTAATAATCGGACACCGGATTTGCGAGGTCTAGCCGAAAGACTTGAAACAGTATATCCTTACAATATTAACCCGTTCTTAATTCAGTGTTGCGAAATACACAAAAGAATTAGATTAATTTGTCAGCATTCCCGTGAGGGCTTGCCATACTCAGATGGCTGATTTGATTGTTTTAGTACATTTGAAAAAATAGGATAACTTGATTATGTTTAGCAATACCCAATTCTAGACGACGGTAACTACGCCATGCTATCCTAAATAAAAAATTACCTTCTAATTGCTAATGAGCACAAATCTATATAGTTCACAATCTTCTCTTTAGTTACCCTGAACTTTCTCTTAACCCATAAGGCAACCTCCTAACTCTTACCCTCCCAATCAATGAAATGTTCTTTTCTTATCTTAGTCCTAGTTACCTTCACTTTTTCTTGCACCGTTCCGGAAGAAAGCCAGGTTGAAGAAAGTATTGATCAACCCTGGCCGGTCGCTAGTGCCTCCAAAGGCAACACTAAATACTCG
The DNA here is from genome assembly GCA_964551335.1 of uncultured Roseivirgaceae bacterium. GTDB lineage: Bacteria > Bacteroidota > Bacteroidia > Cytophagales > Cyclobacteriaceae > Tunicatimonas. The sequence continues at coordinate 2,280 of CAZKCO010000022.1, read as the reverse complement.
CCTCTCAATCAGATCAACCGGGATAATGTGCACCAACTGCAAGTAGCCTGGGAGTACCGTGGTGGTGATGAAGGCTATTCTATTGAGTGTAATCCGATTGTGGTAGATCGGGTGTTGTACGCTACTTCTCCTTCGGTAAACGTTTTTGCGCTGAACGCAGCCACCGGGGAAGAAATCTGGACTTTTGATCCTTTCGCTTATGTAGGAGACACTGACCGCATGCGAAGATCATCGGCCGTAAATCGCGGCCTGGTGTACTGGGAAGAGGGGGAGGATCAGCGAATATTCATTGGAGTAGGCCCATTCCTGTTTGCCTTAGATGCTCGGAGTGGCGAACCCATCACCAGCTTCGGAGAACAGGGAAAGATTGACCTGCTGAACGGACTGGATCGGGATGTAGAGGGCTTATGGATTAATGCCTCTTCTCCCGGAATTATCTACCGGGATTTGATTATCGTAGGAGCCCAGGTGGGCGAAGGAGAAGGTCCAACCCCACCGGGTCACGTGCGGGCCTTTGATGTGCGCAGCGGAGAGCGTAAGTGGATATTCCATACCATTCCCTATCCGGGCGAGTACGGCTACGATACCTGGCCCAAAGAAGCCTGGAAAACCTTTGGAGGGGCCAATGCCTGGGGTGGCTTCTCCCTAGACGAAGAACGCGGCCTGGTCTTCTTCGGTACCGGCTCGGCCTCCCACGATCACTTTGGAATAGAACGCCACGGTCAGAACCTGTTCGCTAATTCGGTAGTAGCCCTGAACGCTGCTACGGGCGAACGGGTGTGGCACTACCAGGTTGTGCACCACGATTTATGGGACTATGATCTTCCTACGCCACCCAACCTTATCACCGTAGAGCACAATGGTGAGCGTATTGACGCCGTAGCCCAGGTGACAAAAGTAGGCATGCTGTTTCTGTTTAATCGCGAAACTGGTGAGCCGCTGTTTCCTGTTGAGGAGCGCCCGGTGCCGCAAACCGAGGTGCCGGGAGAGCAAACCTGGCCTACGCAGCCCTTCCCTACGCGTCCTCAACCTTACGCCCGCCAAACCTTCCGGGAAGAAGATATTACCAATCGTACTCCCGAAGCCCACGCCTTTGTACGGGAGAATGTATACGACAAGTACGGCGATGCGCAGATCTACGACCCACCCAGCTTTGCGGGTGATATTATCTTCCCTCAGTTCAACGGAGGCACCGATTGGGGCGGAGCCGCAGTTGATCCTGAAACCGGCTTTCTGTACGTAAACGCCAGCAATGAGCCGGAGCTAATGCGCGTAGTGGAAGCTGATGAAGACGCTGATTTTCCCTACAACGTTACCGGTCACCAACCGGTGAAAGACAACGAAGGCTTTCCGATTGCTACTCCTCCGTGGGGTACGCTGAGCGCTATCGATCTAAACCAGGGAGTAATTACTTGGCAGGTTCCCTTCGGCACCTATCCCGAACTGGAAGGAACCACGTCCCTGCCCACGGGTACCTTCAACATGGGTGGGCCGGTGGTCACTGCGGGCGGACTGGTTTTCCTGGGTGGATCGATGGACGAGAAGTTCCGGGCGTTCGATAAGGAAACCGGAGAAGTGCTGTGGGAAGCCAAGCTTCCGGCGGGCGGTTACGCCACCCCGGCAACCTACTCCATAGACGGAAAACAGTACGTAGTAATTGGCGCGGGGGGTGGGGGCAAGCCGGGAACCCGCACCGGCGATGCTTACGTCGCGTTTGCCCTGCCTGATGGTGATACTACCAGTGACCCTGACGACTCGCCGCAGGCTACCGCCGTAGTGGAAGATGAAGGTTTGCAGTTGTACACCTCCCGCTGTGCCTCCTGTCATCAATACAACGGGCAGGGGCTAGCCGGCAACTACCCGCCGCTGATTGATACCGATTGGGTTACGGGTGATAAAGGACGGCTGATCAGACTTGTACTGGGAGGACTAAACGGTGAACTTGAAGTGAATGGAGTGGAGTACAATCAGGCCATGCCACCCTGGGGCGGCTTTCTGGATGATGAACAAATAGCTTCAATCCTAACCCACGTTCGCACATCCTGGGGTAACCGAGCCTCGGCGGTATCGGCGGAAGAAGTAGGTAGAGTACGCGCCGCCACTCAGTCCCAAACGGGTATGTGGACGGCCGAAGAGTTAATGAGAAAAGAAAATCAGGGTATTCCGGAATAGTATTCAAGTGTTCAAAGTTATTGTGTTAACAAGAAAACCTGAACACCTAAATACCATTCCATCGTAGGTTAGCAGCAGAGAGTTTCAAAAGCATTAATTTAAAGCAAA
>CAZKCO010000021.1:85301-105268 GCA_964551335.1 uncultured Roseivirgaceae bacterium | reverse complement strand
TGATCTCTGATTGATAAAAGGTGATCATTTCCTGATCGCCTTTTCTGCTTTTAAGTAGTCATTTATAAATATTTCGGAATATCCTTGCCGGATGAGGCTCTGCGGCCGGCGCCCGGCGAATTCCGGTGGCCGACACCCGGCATCTCCCTCATAGTAGGTAGGAGACCCCGGAATTCGCGTTGCTCATCCGGGGATTCCATACATTTTTCATTAAGAATGGAAACTTATTCAGTCATATTCTCCAAAACCATATAATGAGGCCCCTCGGTCGCCCAATATTTTTTTAATTTATCGGATGCTTGAGAAGGAGGCAAGGTAAATGACCCTAGAATGATATCCTGATCACCGTCCTGGTCAATATCTCCGGCATTCATCGTAAGCCAGTGGCCGTGGGCGGCTTCGGAAAACGTGCTGACTGAAAAATCTAACGTAGTATCAGCGGATTGATTCTCCAGGTACAGAAAGCCGCGTTCGGGGGTTTGCTCAAAATCGGGGAAGAAAGAAATGGCGGCAATATCCAGGTCGCCATCCTGATCAAAATCGCGAGCTACGGCTTTAGAGGCACCAGGCATTGAATAGAAGTAGTTTTCATCAAAACTTCCATCAGCCTGCTGTAAAAAGATGCGGATACCGTGGTAAGGTTTAAGCACCGGCGAGTAATCGGCATTATCGCCGTTGGTATACAGAATATCCGGTCGACCATCCCGATTGAAGTCGGCCAGTTCAAAGTAGCTGGAACCGTATACCGGCGGAAAGCGAAGTAGCTCCTTGGGCTGGTACCTATTGTTTCCTCGATTAAACCAAGTGACAATTCGCTCATCTCCCTGGGCGATCAGTGCAACCAAATCCGGTTGCCCATCCTGATTCATATCCGCGAATGTCATTTTTCTCGTACCCGGTTCGGTAATTATCTTGTATTCAAGATAGGTTGTATCGGGCGTACTTTCGTAGTAGGCTAGCTGGCCCAGATAGTTACCAAACTCAGCCACCAGCCAGTCGGGCTTTTCGTCGCCATTTACATCTTTCGTACTAAAATGAACCGGCCTTCGGAAGTTTTTGGGAAGTAGTTTGGTTAACGTTTTATCAGCCTCTATCTGCCATAGTTTTCCTTCTATCTGATCGTTAGGATTCATAATGCCCATTGTTACCACCTGCTGAGAACCGTCCGGCGCTATCATTATATCCGATGGTGGGCTATCCAGCAATACTGAATCTGTTACCGTCTGCCCCGGGCTGATTTGGTACAGCATTCCGCGAGCGTCACCAATCCAGAGACTACCCGAAATGGTATCGATATACGTAAGGGTAGTAACCGGTATTGTTGATGTTGAGAGCCGTACTGGATGGCTCCGAAACTGAGATAAGATAGTGTCCGTTTGGGGCTGGATGAGTCCTAAACTATCCGGTGCCTGCTGCTCGTAGTAGGCTACAAGCTTTGCCCAGCCTTCTTCGGAGATTTGCGGTGTATCGGGGAAGATACCGGCTTTTCTTACGATGTAATCATCGTACATCGACATGCCCCGGTAAGGCTCTTGGGCACTGCCCCGAATGCCCAGCCAGTGGCCCATCCGGGGTAATACGCTCTCGGTCCAAACCGATTTGGGTAATAGTTCTGGTGCCGGAAAAGCGTGACAGGATTGGCAGTAGCGGTAGGCCAGTTGTTCACCCGACAAACGCACAGTACTATCTGGAGTCGGGTAAACTAGAGATGGTTTAACCAGCGGCTCAAAATTCACCGAATGCGCCGGGGGCTCACACCCAAACCATAACCAACTCAACCCCACCAATAGCCAGATTCGCATCATCCGGTCGCTTCCAAATTAATCGTACGGCTATTTCCCTGAAAATCGTAGATAGTAACGCTCACGGTAGTAACTGGAAAAGTAACCCGGCGAGTAGATTGAGAAAGATACGTAGAACCGTAGTAAAACTCTTGCTTCAATACGGTACCGTCCGCGAGCTCAATTTCGGCCCAGCTATCCAGTGGCTCCAGCAAAATTACTTGGCCTGAAAGAGCGTTTGGCCGGGTAGTATACACTTTGAGACTATCTTTATTCTGAGTAGCCAGATAAATATTTTCTCCCTTTATCCCTCGCAGTTTGGCCAATCCTTTAGCATCGCCCGGAACGTACCAACCACTTTCAGTAATGGATTTAGGCTCAAACTTACCGGTTCCGTCACCTTGTAGGTAGAGTCCGTTCAGGGCATCGTAACGGCCGGTGGCAATCTCAGTGGCGTAGCTATTGCCTACCGCCAGAATATCCAGTTTTCCGTCCTGGTCTACATCTTCGGCCAGCATCCCAAACAGGGGCGCGAACTGCGCCTCAGTAGGTAAGGGATGTATAGCCAATTTTCCGTTGCCTAAATTTTCTACGTAACTACTAGCCATGTGGGTGGCGTGATACACCAAACCGGCGGTGAGTTCTTCCTCCGGAAAAACAGTATGAATAGTAGCCAGTCCGTACTTTCGGTAGCTGGGGAATTTCTGACGAATAGGCAGATACTGAGAGGTAAAATCGTCTTTAGAGTGTACCGGGAACGGAGCCAGTTGTCCTGATTCATCTTTTTTATAGGTGACCAGCACCGGGTCGAGGCTGCCGTTATTGTCAAAGTCGTGAGCGTACACGCTTAGCGGATACTCTTCGGTACCCCGGTAGTTAGTGTTCAGCCCCAGGTTACCGGCTACGTAATCCGTATCACCATCCTGGTCGAAGTCACCGGCGGTCAGACTATTCCACCAACCGACTTTATCCGCAATACCGGTACTAACGGTGACGTTCTCAAACGAGCCTTCGTCATTTCTAAATAAGGTAAGCGGCATCCACTCCCCTACTACCAGCAGGTCTACCCAACCGTCGTTATCCACGTCGGTCCACAGGGCATCAGTGACTAGCCCCAGTGTATCAAGCACGGGCAGCACTTCGCCGGTTACATCCGTAAATTTTCCCTGGTCGTTACGCAGTAGATAACTGGCCGGTGGGGCCGGATAACTACCTGGAATTACCTTTCCACCCACAAACAAGTCCAGGTCACCATCCCGGTCGTAATCAGCCGCTTTCACGCAGGAGCCGCTGGAGCGTAGTTCGGGAAGCGCAGCTTCATCGAGGGTGAACTGACCCTGGCCGTCATTGCGGTAAAAATGATCCTGCAACTCAGCCGCTCCCGGTTGAAATTCGTAACTGCCGCTGACGGTGTACAAATCGCGGTCACCGTCGCTGTCCGCATCAAACAACAGTACCCCTAGCTCTTCACTCAATGAGTCTTGTTGGTACTCAATACTCCTTGCCTGAGTGAAACTACCGTCGGCATTTTGAAGGAAAAACTGCCCCGGTTTACCAGCCGACCCGGTCACGTAGAAGTCATCTAGTTCATCGCCATTTACATCCCCTACCGCAATCCCCGGTCCGCTTTGGGTGAACTTATGCGGGATTGTTCGCTGCCAGTTAAAATCTATTTTGTCTTGCTCTTGATGGCGAAAGTAAATTTCGTATTCGGATGAGGCCGCGCGAAGAGGGGGATTACCCGAAGCAACGGGTACAATCTCCTGGTCAATGCTTTGTCCGCTGGGTTCGGTAGCTTCTGAATAATTTACTGTAATCTGCTGACCAGCGGCTACATTGCGCAGCAACTGTTGTTTGCCATCCGGCCAGATCACCAATAATGAATCTACCTGTTCATAATCACCCAGTCCAAAATGAAGGGCTGGTTCCATAGTTGACAGATAGCCCCGGTACAGTGCATTTTCCAAGTACTGGGTTTGGTCTTCGCCGTAGCGCAGCAGTACCTTGGCCCCCACTCCCTGGGGATTCAGGGAGCTCCCTTGCAGTTTCACCCGCAGAAAGTGGTGAGCGATGTTGTTGTTTTCGTACAGTTGGTTCCGGTACACGAAGGCACTGTCGTTAATATTGTTAATCACTACATCTAAGTCACCATCGTTATCCAGGTCGGCGTAAGCAGCACCGTTGGAAAACGACGGGCGAGCCATACCCCAGGCTTCAGTCTGGTCGGAGAAAGTGAGGTCCCGGCCGGGAACGGCGCCATTGTTGCGGTAAGCGTAGTTCGTAATTTTCACGACTGGAATGGAATCCATCATCTGCGCATCTGAAGCTACCCCTCCGGCCGGGCCAGCCCGGAAGTTGGCAAAGTCACGATCGGTTACATCGCGGGGAAACCCATTGGTTATGATTAAATCTTTAAATCCATCGTTATCGAAATCGGCCATCAGCGGAGTCCAGCTCCAGTCGGTTTGATATACTCCGGCCAGCTGACCAATCTCGCTAAAGACCGGATGCCCCTGCGGGGTGAAACCCTGGTTGAGTTGCAGGGTATTTCGCACGTATTGGTACTCGAAACCATAGCGCTCATTGTTGATGTAGGTAGTGTAGTTATTGGCCCCCAGCATTTGCTTCTGGCGCAGGTTGTTTTCGGGCAGCATATCCAACGCTACGATATCGACCAGCCCGTCGTTGTTGAAGTCTACCACATCGGAGCCCATTGCCGAAAAACTCTGGTGACGAAGATACTTCGCTACTTCATTAGTAAATGTTCCGTCTCGGTTGTTGATATATAATAAATCATTGGAGAGATAGTCATTGGTGATATAGATATCAGGCCAGCCATCCAGGTTAATATCCGATACGGTAATTCCCAACCCAAAGCCTTCAATAGTGATACCTGCTTCCTGCGATACATTCACAAAATGACCGTTATCATTTCGGTAAAGGCGGTCGGTGTTAGGAGCTGATCCGTCGGTCATCTTTTCCCGATAGTTGGTAGGCACCCGGTTATCAATCACATTAGTAAGTAAGTACAAATCCAGATCACCATCTCGGTCATAGTCAAAAAATGTGGCCTGGGTAGTATTTCCGGTATCAGCTATACCGTAGTCTTCGGCTGATTCGGTAAAGATAGGGATGCCGCTCTCATTCAGCCCATTGTTGATAAACAGCAGGTTTTTTCGCTGGATACTATCCTTTATCAAAGTAGCGGCAGCGTAAATGTCGAGCCAGCCATCCTGATTAATATCCACCAGGGCTACGCCCGAGCACCAGCGATTTTCACCTACTACATTTGCGGTTTCGGTCACATCTTCAAATCTGAAATCGCCCTTATTGAGATATAGTGCGTTTCCTCTGGAATTACCCGTAAAGTAAATATCGGATAATCCATCGTTATTAAAATCGCCGATGCCCACACCCCCGCCGTTATAGATATACTCCTCATTAAGTATGCTAAATGTATCGTTTTCTACAATACGATTGGAAAAATGAATATTGGAGTGATCTGGTGTCAGTAACTGAAAGAGAGGCGGCTTTTCTGAAGAACAAGCATTTATTAACAGCGCTAAGAGTACCAGTAGACCGCATATTCTGTGATTAACCATTATGAACACAATCAATTTGAGCTTTTATGTACCTAAGTTAATAATGTTGACTAGTAGGGTATATTGTTCCCTCGAGAGTAATAAAAAAAGCCCTCCGTAGGAGAGCTTTTTTGTCAACTAAAATTATTATCCTATTGGAATCCAGGATTTTGTGCAAGAACGTCAGAACCTTGCAGGTCAATTTGACGCTGCGGAATAGGAAGATAAACATCCTTAGGAGCAGAAAACGAAGCCCCACCCAGCTGAGCCGGAATGTATTGCTGTTCAAAATTCAGGTACGAATTGATGTACTCTTCTGTAATTCCCCAACGTATCAAGTCATAGAACCGCTTACCTTCCAAAGCTAATTCCAGTTTTCTTTCAAAGCGAACCGCTTCGCGCGCTACCGCCTGGTCAGTCCAGGGTGCATCGTAAGTACTGATTACGTAGTTGGCTGCTGGAATATCAAGCTCTACGCTTTGGTCGTTAGGATCGCGAGCCAGGGTAAATGTAGCAGGGTTAGCCGCGCGCGCCCGAACCATGTTTACGTATTCACGCGCCTTTTCTAAACTACCAATTTCTACCTCAACCTCCGCTGCCATGAGCAATACATCAGCAAAGCGAAGGATCATGAAGTTAGTAGCCGCGTAACCAGGGGTCCAACCACTGGCATCACGGGTGCCGTATTCAGATTTACGAAGGTTATACTTCTTAGGGGTGTAGGGTCCCGCGTGGCTCTGATCACGAATCCAGGCTTGTCCTGGGTGAACGTCCCAATCTAGGAACGCAATACCCCGACGGCCCACAGTATGATCCAAACGAGGATCTAGCGGTCCGGCATCCGGCTCAAACGCTTCGCTAGATAGGATACCTTGATCGTTCTTCAGTTCAAAAGCATCATCCCTATACTGATTGTTCTGAAACAGAGGCAGTCCTTCGGCAGTGGTTCGGTAAGAAGCGGCCATATCAAAGCTAGGCTGAAAGAAACCGCAGCAGTCGCTAGGGGCAGCTTGTCCGGCCGCCGTATTGTAGGGCATAGCCATTGCTAATTCGTGCAGTGAATTGGATACATTCTGTGCTCCACCGGTGGCTTGGAAGGCAAAAATGGATTCCATTGAGTTCTCATTCGCTACGGTGAAAAGCTCCTCAAAATCGGGGAATAATCCGTACTTTTCGCCACTAGAAGTTACTCCGTTGGCGATAATATCATCCAATAGCGGCTTAGCCTCAGCCAGTTTGTTCTGAAACATGTATACTTTGGCCAAGTAGGTTTTCGCAGCCCAATTATTGGCCCGACCCGGTTCACTCTGTGTTTCCGGCAAATTATCAATCGCAAATTGGAAGTCAGCTTCAATATTAGGGAAAATATCCGTGTTGTTAGGAATTTCCTCGGCACCAGCGGCGTAGTCTACTGTCTCATCAATCCAGGGAACCATCATGAAGTTCTTTCTTAATTCATAATAAAAGTGCCCTCGTAAGAAACGTGCTTCAGCCTCGATCCGAGTTTTTATATCTTCCGCTAGATCCTCAACTTCCGGCAAGAGTGCTAGCAATCTATTAGCTCTTGCTACGCCTTCGTAAGAGTTCGTCCACTTATTGTTTACCTCTCCGTTGGTAGGCTCTAGCTCGAATCGCTGTACCGGATTCATGAGCGCAAAGTCACCGGCATCGGTACCTTTATTGGCATCTCCACCGCGAATACTTCCCCACAGCCAGTTCACCGCCCCACCGTGCCAGGCTTCACCGATTCCATCTAGCGCTGCGTAAACTCCTAAAAGCTGTCCTTCTAATCCCGCCTGGGAGAGCAACTGCTCTTCAGCTACCTGCCCGGTAGCCGGAACCTCTAAAAACTCATCGTTACAAGCATTAACACTCAATAGCACTCCCGCAATTAACATTGCCGGAAAGCCCTTTCTTGTCATTCTTAACAGGTTTTTCATCGTGTTATTTATATTTATTTAGTTGAGAGCAATACTATCATAATAATAGCTTTTGCTCTCAAAAAGTTTAATTCTAGAAACTTAGATTCACTCCAATATTGTAACCTTGGGTGACCGGAGGGTTTCCAACGTCAATACCTAATGCGGTATCAGCGTCACCCGCTACTCCCGGATCTAAACCTTCGTATTGGGTAATTGTGAATAAGTTAGTGGCCTGTAGATACACCCGGAATCGGCTCATTCCCCAGTCATCCAGTATTGCGCTAGGCAGATTATAAGCCAGTTGCAAGTTAGCCAGACGCAGATAATCTCCTCTTTCTACGAAATAGGAACTTGCTTGCGTATTGGTACTGAAATTAGATACGTTTTCGTAGATCGGGGTAGTATTGCCACCGTTTTCAAAGGTGAATGACTCTAGTACCCGCTTACCTTTGGCTGCTCCGGTGAACGAAGGATAGAAATCAGTAAACCAGCGAGTCTGGTTCCAGACATCCGCTCCAATTACCGTTTGTAAGAATGCAGTCAGTTCAAAGTTTCGGTAGTCTAAAACCAGATTTAGTCCACCGGTAAAGTCCGGCACCGGATCGCCTAAGTACGTACGATCTTCAGGAGTAATTACTCCATCGCCATCTAAATCAGCAAAACGGAAGCGACCTACGCCTTTTCCATCTTGTTCGGGCGAATTAGCCACTTCGGCCTCGTTTTGGTACAAGCCTTCTACTTGATAGCCGTAGAAAGAGGATATGGGGAAGCCTACCTGATTTAGAAGAGGGCTTATTCCCCGGAAAGCTGGTCCGAGGAAATCATCTATACCAGGAGCAATAGAAACAATCTCGTTATCCAGGAATGAACCAATTACTTTCACCTCAAAGTTAAGACCAGGAGTAATATTACCTCGAGTTAGTACTTCAAAGTCAATTCCCTGGTTACGCATACTGGCAATGTTTACCGCCGGATCGCTGGCCACAAAGCCAATAACCGCTGGAGTTTCCAAAGCGTAGAGAAGATCGTCGGTATCTTTACGCCACACGTCCAGTACCAGTTCTAAATTACCGTTGAAGAAAACCCCGTCAAAACCTACGTTAGCAGTTTCAGCAGTTTCCCATTGGGCATTAGGGTTACCAATACGGCTGCGGAAGAAGCCTTCGGCAGGAGCAGCATTGGTACCACCAATATCGTAGTAAGACTGAGCTAAGTTAGAAGCATACAGGCTGTACTGGTTTAGCGGATCTACGTTATTAGAGTTACCCATTTGGCCCCATCCACCGCGAATTTTCAAGTCATCAATCCAAGTGGTTCCCGACATGAAATTCTCTTCGGAAATACGCCAGGCGGCGGAAACGGCAGGGAAGATACCGTAACGGTTATTGGCGCCAAAGCGAGAAGATCCATCACGACGAAGCACCCCGTTGATCATATACTTGTCGTCGTAATTGTAGCGCACCTGACCGAAGACTGAGAAGAAGTTCACTCCCCGGCTATAATTACTATTCACATTACGATTGATGGTGTTAGTGAGCGTAATGTAGTTCAGGTCGCGAGAGAAGGGCTCCTGCCCGGTTCCTTGCATATTTCGGAAGAAACCAGTGTTAAGCGATTCTACTCCAACCAGCGCATTGATTTTATGGCGTCCAAAAGACTGCTCATAAGTAGCGGTGTTGGTGAATGTCCAACCCCGACCGAAACCAGACCCTTCACCGTAGCTAAAAGTAGATTGGTTTTCTGAGTTTTCGTAAGAAGGACGGTTGTAGAAGTTGAAGTAATTCAATCCTAAGTTTCCCCCAAAGCTACTGCGCAAGGTTAAGTTCTCCAAGAGGTCAAACTCAGCGTAGATATTGCCTATCAGGCCAAAGCCAAAACCACCGTTATCACTAGAACGATCACGCTCAGCTACTGGGTTACGAGGATTGTTAAAGCCTCGGGCCTGCGTACCGGCGTAGCCGCCGAAAGCATCGTATACCGGGATAATAGATGGCATACGCAGGGCACCAGTGAATTGATTTTCATCATTGGCTGCCCCCTGGCCGCCTACACCACCTAGCAAACCCCGACGGGAAATGTAAGTGGCCTGAATATTTTCTCCTATACGGAAATTATCAAATACATCATGTTCAGAGTTAATACGTAACGAGTAACGCTCGAATCGTTGATGTAGCAAAATACCTTCCTGGTTCTGCATACCCAAACTCACGTAGTAACGGCTATTGTCCGTACCGCCCGAGAAGCCCAGCGTATGCCGGTTTAGTATCCCAGGGTTTGTAATTGCGTCAAACCAGTTGGTGCCTGCTTTATTGGATGGTATTACCAAATAAACCTGTCCTGCTCGCTGGTCAGTATTATATAGCTGTCGCTCGGCTTCCAAGTCAATAGAACCTACTATACCAGATTGAGAGCCTACTAGCAGCCAGTCAGGAAGTACTGGAGTATCTCCACTTCCATATTGGGGATGGTCGAAGACTGGAGTCTCACCTAGCTGACGAGCAGTATTACTAATAGCCCGCCAGGTCATATCAGCCTCTTCCTGGGGACTGAGAATATTATCCACCGTACCGGGCATAGTTACTCCAAATACTCCGTCGTAAGAAACCTTCATAGCGCCACCCCGGCTCCCTTTCTTGGTAGTATAAACAATTACCCCGTTAGCGGCCCGGGCCCCGTAGATTGAGGCTGAAGGGGCATCCTTTAGTACAGTAGTTGTCTCAATATCATCGGGTTGTAAGAAATCAACATCATCTACTGGTATTCCGTCCACAATAAAGAGCGGCTGGTTACCCCCGAAAGAGCCAAATCCTCGTACCCGCACAATACTGGAGGTACCGGGCTGGCCGTTGGTGATAACCGTTACGCCACCCACGCGGCCCTGCAACTGCTGCTCCACGTTACCCGAAGGTATCGCTACTAGTTCTTCCGGTTCAACGGTACCTACCGCTCCGGTTACTTCCCGACGATCTTCGGTAGAATACCCGGTTACGACAATCTCCGATAGTGATTGAATGTCGGGCATCATGGTCAGATCAATAGTACTCTGGTTGCCAACGGTCACTTCTTCGGCCGTGAAACCAATAGAAGTAAACACCAGTACTGCATCGTTACTCGGCACATTGATTCGATACTCACCATTCATATCGGTTACGGTACCTTGCGTCGTGCCTTTAATTAGTACGTTTACTCCTGGCAAAACATCATTAGTCTCACCATCCGTCACGGTTCCCGTAACGGCTTTGTCCTGGGCATATCCTCCTATGCTGAGCAGCAAGCTGAGCATAAAGAGCCCCATGCATTTGACATGCGTAGAAATTCTCATACTTGTTAGATTTACGTTAAAGTTTGATTGAAAAAGTTTTAAATACGTTGATCTATATCCATAGAAGCATTTATGAGGTAAATGATATTACTGGTATTTTGCTATAACTAACCCTAAATGTATGTAATATTTTACTATTTTTTAAATATTCTTGACGAACTAACAAAATTTTTTAGTGAAGGTCAACAACTGTCTGCACTTACCTTTTGTTTTAGATATTTTTAGTGGTTAGACGACAAAAATTGGCGTTTTGGGCACAAGCAAAAAGGGCAGCCTTACTAAAAAGACTGCCCTTTTATCCACAGTAATGTCGGGTATTAATACTCAGCCATCACTTCGGGCTCTTCATACTTCTGATCCGGCTTTTTATTCTTCTGCCAGAAAAAGAAGATCGTAAACAGTACAATTAATATAACGGGGAATATCAGCATGTTCTGAAGTGCATCCTGACCTACTGCCAATTCCAAAGCATCTCCGCTAAGTCCTTCCGCTAAATTTGCAGCCCGGGCACCATCAATCCATCCTCCAATGATGGGCTGGAAAATAGCTGAGGAAAACATACCCATTGCACCTATTACTGACATTCCTAGCGCGCTACTTAGCGGTACCCTCTGAGCAGTGGCCCCGATCATAACTGGCCAGAAATAACCATATCCCAAACCAAAAATAATGGCGGCAAAATAAGCGATAGGACCAGTAACCGTACTAAACAAATAGATTCCGATGGCGGCTAAGATAGCACCACCTAATAAAACGCCGGTTTGTCCTAGTGATCCGACTACCGGGCCGGCAAAATATCTTGCTATAGTCACTACACCGTAGGTTAACGCAATCACCAGTAAAGGATCAGCTCCGCTGGCACCTAAAATGAACGTCACCCACTGCCCGGGGCCAAATTCCGTAATGGCAGTCAATGCCATAGCAACCAGTAAGAAAATAAAGACTGGACTCAGCATTGCTTTGGCATTTTCCTTCAACGAAGTAGCTTCTTCTACTTTGGCTTTTGGGAAGGTTTTTCCAAAGAAAAGCACAGCGTAGGTAATAGTTGGTATCATTATCACCCATATCTGAGCTTCCCAACTCAAGCCGAAATCAGTCATAAACTTGGATATTAGTGAACCTAGTAAGAGACCACCAGGAAACCACATATGAAAGCGGTTAAGCATTTTATTCATTCTTACCCCAGAGTAAGTATCCGCAATCATGGGGTTACAGGCTGCCTCGGTACATCCGTTTCCAATACCGATTAGTAGGGTCGAGATCAGCAGGGTAGTGTAGCCCCCCGCAAATATCGTCATTAGTATACCTACCGTATGGGCAACAAAGGCTACGTTCATGATTGTTTTTCCCCCTACTTTATGATATACCAACCCACCGATAACCATGGATATTGGGAATCCAAAAAACCACATGGAGTTGATAAAGCCTAATTGTTCAGCCGAAAGACCAAAGTCATTACCAAGCTGAGGTAATATTCCGGCCCGGATGGAAAAGGAGAAAGCAGTAGTGATAAGAGCAAAGCAGCTTCCGTAAAACAGGGCGCTTTTGTTGACGTTTTCGTTCATAGGATTTAGGTTTTTGAAGATTAGTTATTAGTTCGTTAGGAAAGAATGATCGCTTTGAGGAGTACCAGCGTTCTTAGCCGTGAAATCAAAAATTTTAACTGGCCATGTAAAACAGTGGTGCTCATAGTAGTAGATGGAGTAATATAGTTTAGCATTAAAAATAAAAAAATAAACGGAATAAGCGATGCCATCGGAATAAAAGCACAATTAAATGATCGGTACCGATTAAGGAAATAGCAGTTATAATTAAAAATTGAAGATTGAAACTGGATAGTTAACCTAGGTCTGACGAGGCCTGGTCATGAGTCAGGATTAATACTTTTAAATCTCTTTTTTTAATACGTTACAAATCAATTGGCCCCAAATCGTTACTTGAATTTGGTATAAATTCAGGGCGATTAACAGCGACTTGTTTCTATAAAAAAAGCCAGACATTGCTGCCTGGCTGAAATTAGAGCTTAAGTGATGTTTTTACTTAGTTCGAGCCGGTTGTGTTAGCTTCGGTAGGGGTAATACCCATTTGCTTGAGTACTAAATCCGAAATATCGGCTTCGTCTTGGTTCTCTACATACAGCAAAATTGGGTTACCGGCAATATCCAGGCTGAACACGTGGGTGTAACTGTTTTCCTTGGCTACGGCGTTGATCGCTTCCTGAATCTTATCCAGGGCCGGCTGCAACAGTTCAGCTTCTTTGCGTTGCAGATTTGCCTGGGCTTCCTGCTGGTCTTGCTGAATTTGCGTTTGTAGTTCCTGTAATTCTCTTTCTTTTGATGCTCGGGCATCTTCAGTCATGGTGGCAGCGCCTTTCTGATAGGCATCCAGTTGAGTTTGGAAACCCTGCATGGTAGCCTGAATTTTATTGGTGAGCTGGCGCTGGTAGGCTTGCAGTTCTGATTGGATAGATTTGGATTCCGGCATCTGGCTCAATACATACTCCGTACTTACGAAGCCAAACTTTTGCTGAGCTTGGGCCTGAATCTGAACTCCAAAAAACAGTGCAAGCGCACTTATTACTAAAATACTCCTCTTCATACTGATTATAGGTTATATACTTAATTAAATTTATCGAACCGTATCTTCTCGTTCACCCAACTCCAGTTCATCCAGCACGTAGTCCGTGTAATCGTGAATGGGGTTGGTATAGATCATGACTAAATCACCTGATTTGTCAAATACTATCTGTAGCTTGTTCTCTTCCGCCACTTTCTCTACTGCCTCAAAAACCTGATCCTGAATGGGTTTAATCAGCTCCTGCTTTTTCAGAAAGTACAATCCTTCAAAGCCAAACACTTTCTGCTGATATTCCTTCAGTGTCTGCTCCTTCTGCTGAATAGCTTCCGTACGCTCACGCCTCATTTCAGCAGTCAGTAGTACTTCCTCCGCCTTCAGTTCGCTGTACATATCGTCTACCTCCTGCTGCATGCCCTGAATCTCGCTCTGCCACTGACTGGCCAGTTGCTGAATCTCGGCCTGCGCCTCCTGATACTCGGGCATCTTGTTTAGTACAAACTCTGTATTTATATATCCAAATTTCTGGCCAAATACGTTGGATGTTACTAATAAAGCGCACAAAGTTACAAAAACTATTGATAAAACCCGATTAGCTATAATCATAATACTATATATTTTTAATTATTCAACTATTAAAATGATTTCCATTAGCTCAATAAATAATTTCGCTCGCTATATTTTTAATATTTTTAAGTAGTAAAAAAAAATATAATTAAACGAACAATCTCACCATTATTGGGTATAAATCCCTCTACAAAAAAGAAATTCATATTTAATTAACATTAAAGTGCTTGCTTATCATCAATTTTCGATTTAATGTTGCTTCCATCAATCTATTTTCAACCAACAAATTATCTTCTTATGTCTACTAAACGTAAAAACCCTTCGCTTCTTTTACTATTAGTTGCTTTTGTAGCAGCTATAGGACTTAATTCTTGTACCGAGGATATAATATCTTCGTCTCAAGAAGACGACTTTCCTGTAAAAGTAAAAAATGGTTATCTTGAATTTAAAGATCAGGAAGCTTTTGATCAGATTAAATCTTCTCTCCAAGACGGAGATCGTGAAAAATACGATGCTTGGGAAAGTCAATTTTCTGGATTTACATCATTAAGAAGTATTTACGAGCGCTCTATTGACGAGCAAGAAAAATGGTATAGTTATTTAGAAAGCTTAGCCGAAGAAGAGAGACAAATCGTTATGCAAGGTAGTGATGATTTTTTTTATTCTGATTTCATTAAAGAAAATTCAAAATTGTTTGTTCTTTATGATAGTGGAGTATATGATCTTAATCTTCCAAAGTCTGTCCATGAATTTATTCCTTTTGTTAACGATAACGGCCTAATTAAAATAGGTAATGAGATATATAAATACAGTGAAAATAGCCTGAAAATTATTAAAGATGGAGACGACAGTAAACTTAGGTTTCTGGCAAGCATCGAAAATTCAAATAAGGAACATAATATTGAGGTAATTAACATCTATGAAAGAATTTATAGCACTGCTGGTTTCAACAACGGTCGTCAAAACGTTATAGGTACCGATGGAATCTACACTTGTGATGGCCAAAGTGGTGATGATAAAGTTAACGGATTCCTATATGTGAGTATACATGTAGGCGCATCTTATTATTATTATAATGTTACTGCCAAAGCAGAAAGTTGGAGGAATAATGGAATTTTCGGCGGATGGACTAAAAAAAGAACAGGTGCTTTACGTATAGAAGGCTCCCCTACAATAACTTATAAAGATTGGACTGGAGCTTATCTAAACGTTACCCCCCCTGCTGTCAATCACGGTTCTGGCGGAAGTCTTGTGACACAAATTGTCAAATCTATTTGGTCTTCTCCCTCATATACTTATTCTGGATCATATAACCCTTCTTGGACCTATATACTATTTAATGGAATAATGACGTATAGAGGCAGAAGTGGTAGCATTTGTACAATGTAGTTTTAAAACCTCTGCTAAGAATGAAAAAGCCGAAGAAATAAACTTCGGCTTTTTCATTCTTATATGAGATGAGTGTAAGAACTAGTTCCAAGAAATTGAAGCTGTATAAGATTAATTGCTCCAACTTCGGTTGCAAAGCAGTAAGACAAAAGTAAAAATAGATAATGAAGTCCTAGCTAGGCTCGACATCGATTCCGCAATAGACGGAGTAAGCCTCGAATCGATCCAACCATGTATTGGTTCTTTCCTTAGCGATTCGCTCTTCACCAAAAAAAGAATCTTATATATTTCAAGGGATTCGCTTTTTTATTATAGGCAGTATTAACATAGATAATTAGAGCCATTTGCTTATTATATAAATCTAGCTAAGCTCTCTTATTCAGAGACTAGACGTATTACTTTTAGCATTTTGCAAAATGAGTTATCATTCCTGTTCATTTAAATAGAAAATAGCCTTTGCGCAATAATCAACACTCTTCAACTCTGCTAAGCTTTAGACAGCTTAGCGTATCTGCTGACCAATGCGGAAATGAAATTCTGGCCCGGGAGGGCGAAACTGCAAACCGGGAATATTACCCGGAATAGTATCAAATCCGTAACCCCAATCAATACCCAGCAACCCAAATGCCGGCATAAAGATTCGGGCGCCAACCCCAGCTGATTTATACAAATCAAACGGATTGTATTTATTAAAATTGGCAAAGTTGTTTCCGCCTTCCACAAATCCTAACACGTAGATAGTAGCGGCCGGATTAGGTGAAACCAGGTAGCGTAACTCCGCTGAGAACTTATTATAGGCAATACCTCCCTCTGATCCGGTATTGTCTCTGGGCTCAAAAGCTTGATCGGGATAGCCCCGCAGGCCGATAATCTCCCGGGCTACAATAAAGTTTTGTCCGGCCAAACCAGCTCCACCTAGCGAGAAGCGCTCAAACGGAGTATTAATCTGGTTATCCTTGTACGATCCGAAGAAGCCGAAATGTACATTAGTGTTTAGTACCAAGTTTTTACCTAACTGAGTATAGTGTTTGATGTCAAGCATCCAACGATGATACTCCAACCAGTTGTACCGCTCGGCAGCTAATCTTTTTCGCTCTTCATCATCACCAGTTATAGGAGCTGAATAATCTATGTCAGTGAAGACCGAAAAAGGTGGGGTTAGACTAGCTTCCAATGAGATAGATGAACCCGCACGAGGAAACATAGGATTGTCGATGCTATTGCGGGCAATGGTGGTATTCAGCGTCAGGTTATGCGAAATTCCCGTATCAAAATCAGGAATACCGATGTAATAATTATTTAACTGGTAGCCCCGGTACATCAGGGTATTACTCATCGTAAAGAAGTCATCCGGCCACTTAAGTCGACGACCCAACCCTACACTTACATTATTGAGAACTAGCGAGCCGGTAATTTCGGGGCGCCTTCCACCGAAACCACCACCAAACTGGCCGAACTGACCAAACCCAAACGCGCTTTGCCCGGCATTTCGCACCACGGTTCGCGAAAGACCTATTGTTAGGTTGTGGGGCCGCTTGCCGCCCAACCAAGGTTCGGAGAAAGTAGCTGAATAACTCTGAAAGAACCGCCCGTTGGCCTGCACCCGCAACGAAAGCTTTTGGCCGTCGCCAATCGGTAGCGGACGCCAGCGGTCAAAATGGGGAATATTCTTGACTGAGAAGTTGTTAAATACTAGTCCCAGCGTACCCACAAATCCGTAGAAGCCACCCCAACCACCGGAAAGCTCAATCTGATCGCTTGGTTTCTCTACCAAAGAGTACTCAATATCTACCGTACCATCAGCCGGATTCGGAATAGGGTTAATACCAATCTGCTCCGGATCAAAGTAGCCTAGCTGCGATAATTCACGTTGAGTACGAATGAGGTCGCTACGACTGAATTTCTGACCGGGCAGCGTACGAATCTCCCGACGGATCACGTGATCGTTGGTTCGGTCGTTTCCGGTAATAATAATTTTACTGATCGTGGCCTGTTCACCCTCATAGATACGCATTTCAATATCAATAGAGTCGTCTTCAATCTGCACTTCTACGGGGTCCACGTTGAAGAAGAGGTAACCATTATCCATGTACAGCGAGCTGACATCAGCACCTTGGGGATTAAAGTTCAGGCGCTTGTTCAGGTTCTCCATGTCATATACATCGCCCTTCTCAACACCCAGCACCCGCGCAAGCACATCGGATTCGTATACGTAGTTTCCGGTCCAGATAATGTCCCGGAAGTAGTACTTGTCGCCTTCATCAACCTTAATATCAATGCTTACCGCATCCGGCCCCGATTTATATACGCTGTCGGATACAATAGTAGCATCGCGATAGCCCCGAGAGTTGTAAAAGTCAATAACGGCTTGCTTGTCGGCTTTGAAATCGTCGCGAATAAACTTAGATCCATTGAAGAAATTGAGCTTGACGTGCTCGTTTACGTAATCGCGCACATCATCAAACGAGGCATCTTCCTGTTTGGTAAGGAAATTACCAACCTTCTTGGGGGTGATATTGAACAGACGAGTAAACCAATCTCTAAACAGCGAGAAACGCACCCGTTCGCTGGTGCTCTTCATCTTCCCCTTTAGCTTCTTGCCGGTAAATTCTTCGTTTCCGCTGAAGTTAATTCGATTGATTTTTACCTTTTCGCCTTTATCCACATTGATGTTCAGCGCAATAGCATTGTTTAACAAAGTATCTTGCTTCTGCTGAATATCGACGCCTACGTTCAGGTAACCCTTATCGACAAAGAAATTTTGCACCGTGAGCCGGGCCCGGTTAATCAGCGCGGCGTCTACAATCTGTCCTTTAATCAGTTTTAGGTCATCATTGATCTCGCTTTCCTGACTACTGTTTACGCCATCCAACACAATACGGCTCAATCGCGGCTTTTCGGCCAGATTAATAACCAGGTATATTTTTCCATCCTCAATCTTGCTAGCCGCCACCGACACATCACCCAGAATCCGGCTTTTCCAGAGTTTCTTGATAGCCGAGCTAATGGCCGGACCCGGCACTCTGATTTTATCGCCTACTGATAGTCCCGATAATGAAATAATCGCGTTAGCATCCAACCCCTTGTTACCCGCTACAGTGATTTCAGCAATTTCGTACTCCTGAGGGTTAGAATAATCAATAGCTTCCTGAGTAGCAGGCTGGGAAGGGCGACGTCCTATGCCAATCTGGGAAAAGGCACTCTCCGAAAGGAGGCATAGTAGAATTAAGACCGTGACTAAATGCTTCATTACGATTTTACTTGCTCACTGATTTTTCCAAATCTCCGTTCGCGCTGCTGATAAGCAACAATAGCTTCGTACAAATGCTCCCGGCGAAAATCGGGCCACAGAAGCGGCGTGATATATAACTCGGTATAGGCAATTTGCCAAAGCAGAAAATTACTAATTCGCATTTCACCACTGGTGCGAATCAGCAATTCAGGATCGGGTATACCACTGGTAGTTAGTTGCCCAGCTATGGTTTGCTGGTCAATCTCTTCCGGATTCAGTTCGCCCTGCTGTACTTTTTCAGCAATTCTTTTCACTGCTTCCGTAATTTCCCAGCGCCCGCTATAGTTAAGTGCTAGTATTAACGTTAAACCGCTATTGTCCTGGGTAAGTTCGATGGCTTCCTGAAGTTTATTATGGCATCGGTTGGGTAGCTGATTCACTTCGCCAATCGATTGCAGGCGAACGTTGTTCTTCATTAACGTTTCAACCTCGTTACTAATTGTGGTCACCAGTAGCTGCATCAGTGCTTCTACCTCAAAACGAGGTCTTCCCCAGTTCTCAGTAGAGAAAGCGTAGAGCGTTAGGTATCCAACCCCCAGTTCGGCACAACCTTCAGTCACCTCGCGTACGGCCTCGATAGCGCTACGATGCCCAAACACCCGCTCTGCACCCTGCTTCTTCGCCCATCGTCCGTTACCGTCCATAATAACGGCAATGTGTTTAGGCAAATTGTTAAGGTCTATTTTTTCTTTCATGCTGGCTACTCCGAAGTTGCCCGCAAGGTACAAAAATTTAGCGTAATGTATCGTACAACAGTGTTAGAGTGTGAAGGTGTTACAACGTTATGATATTATGGTGTTATGGCGTTGATGTGCTCACTTTGCGGTATTAGGGCACTTACATGACTCTGAGCACCAATCGCCTAACGTTAGAAAATTATTACACCATAATACCCAAGCACTATAATACTACTGACAACCTGCGAAACTTTTCCGGTGCCACGGGGTGATGCCGTGCTGCTGAATGGCCTGTCGGTGCGCCGGGGTGGGATAGCCCACGTTACTCTCCCAGCCGTAGTGTGGGTGCTGAAGGGCTAATTGCTGCATAAGTTCGTCACGGTAGGTTTTAGCCAAAACTGAGGCAGCCGCGATGGAATAATAGTAGTTATCGCCCTTTACAATGCACTGGTGGGGCACAAATGGGTATGGTTGAAAGCGATTACCGTCTACCAGAATCAACTCCGGGCGCACAGTAAGTTCGTCTAACGCCCGGTGCATGGCGAGGAAGGAGGCGTTTAAAATATTGATCTCATCAATCTGCCGGTTATCTACCTCGGCTACTGCCCAGGCTAGCGCTTCATGCTGAATTTCTTGCTGCAACTGTGCCCGTTGCGAGGCCGACAATTGTTTGGAATCGGTAAGGAAAAGGTGGGTGAAATCTTTGGGTAAAACCACCGCAGCAGCCACTACCGGACCGGCCAGGCAGCCCCGACCTACTTCGTCGCAGCCGGCTTCAACTAGGTCAGAAGTGAACGCACTTTTTAACATTATTTAACAAAAAAAGATAGTCCATAGTCTACAGTCCATAGACCACAGATAT
>CAZKCO010000021.1:0-85201 GCA_964551335.1 uncultured Roseivirgaceae bacterium | reverse complement strand
TGGTCATTGGTCATTGGTCATTGGTCATTGGTCATTGGTCATTGGTCATTGGTCATTGGTCAAATTTCCTAACTTCTCCTCCAGCTATACAAGTCCTAGATTCTATTAATCTCATACCTTCAACTTCGGACTCCCGACTCCTATCTTCCCACTTATCTAGTATTCAAGCGTCTCTTCTACCCGGCCGCAGGTGAGCATCTCGTCGCCGAAGTAGGGATTGCGAATTTCCTGAGCATTGCTGAGCCAGAAAGCCCCTCGATTGTCAAAAGCCATCGGACAATACTGTTTGTAGATGGTTTTTTCTCCTTGATTCTGTGCCTCCAAATGCTCGTACACATGAATGGACAGACTGTCAAAGTAGGCCCGCTGAGTTTCCAAGTCGGTAGCGGCGGCAATTTGCTTGGCACTCTGCTGTATCCCCATCATGTTAGTGGCATCGATCACTTCCAACATACTGGTGGCTTTGGACTGCACTTCTTCGGGATTAGAGGCTACCAGAGCGTCTTTGAGTAATAAGTATTGATCAACCACCTGGTCCAGACTTTGCTCTTCAGCCGAAGGTTTCTTTTCGGCTTCGGCGGTAGTTTGGTCTTGGGTTGCGGATTCTTGCTGAGCAGAATTGCTGCAAGCGGCAAGAAAAAGAGTGAATGCGATAGCTAGAACTAGTTTATTCTGGAGCAGTGGCATACGGGTTAATTGTTTAAAAGTTAGAACTTATCGTTGGGCAAACTTAATCATTTTACGCAAAATTGATTCGCTGAGCCACCTACTGAATAAAGGTGGCTATCCGTAAACTCATTATTGTAGCCTATCTGAACTAGAAAACTACGTTTGATGATCGGAACGGACAGTGCAACAATTCGAATTACTTCAGGGCTTTCAGTTGATCCATAGCTTCCGTTTCGTTCCATTCACGGCTGCCGATAACGGTTTCTACCAGTTCGCCTTCGGAGTTGATCAGAAACGTAGTGGGCAGAGAACGAATCTGCAAATCTTGGATGGGGGTTTTGGTATGCACAAACTGAAAGGCAAAATCCCGCTTTTCGGCAAACTTCTTAATTTTATCTAATTCTTCGTAAGAGGCTGCTAAAAATACGTAGTCTTCGCCCAACTGTTCGGCCGCTTCGTGCATGGAGGGCATTTCTATGATGCAGGGTTTACACCAGGTGGCCCAGAAATTCAGAAATACCTTCTTTCCCTTCAGCGACTCCCAACCTATTGGATTTCCTTCCAGGTCGGTAAGTTCTATCGTGGTAATATCTATCTCCGCAGCCGCCATCGTCTCGATTACGGGGGCATCGTCTACTGCCGTTTGGGCCGATGAGCGGTCGGGCGACGAGCACGCCGCTAAAGCGAATAGCGCAAAAAGTATAAAAAAGTAATTTTTCATGAAAACGTGATTTTTCTTAAAGTCATAAAAGTAAAAAATAAGCTGAATTATGGCTCTTCGGCTAGACTGCCCTTGTTCCAGCGATAAATAACCTCCTGGGCGGGTTTGTTCTGAGGAGTAAAACGACTATTATTTACCCCTCCCGACCGCTGATGAGGCACGCTCCACTTCCAGAGGAAGCCGCCGGCGTACCAGGGTTCGATATTAAAGGTTTCGTAAAACGCATCGTAAGCGGTACGTTGCGCCCACATATCGGTGGTGAGTTCACTTTCCTCCATATTCCAGTGTTCGCCTGCACTGTATACCATGCTCCGGTAACCGTATTCAGTAAACAACAACGGTCTGTTGTGAGTTTGGCTAAACCGGGCTAAATCTTTCTTGATAGGCCGCCAGGCCCGCAGCAGTTCTTCTTTGTCCGGCTTGGGCTTGTCTGATAGCGGAAAGTATCCGTCCACGCCAATGAAATCCAGATCCTCCCAGAAGGTAACGTTGTGGTAATTATCCCAATTGGCCGCGTAGGTAAGCTGGCCGCCGTACACCTCCCGCACATCCTGAATGAGCGAACGCCAGAACTCCGGACGCTGCTTTACTGACTGCCGCACTTCAGTACCAATACAGAAGAGTTCGGCCGATAATGAATCGGCTAGTTTAGCAAAGGCCAGCACATAGTCGCGGTAATCTTTTTCCCAGGCCTCCCAGGCTTCGGGTTCTTTCAGATCGAAGTCGCCGGGCCAGCCCTGGCCTTTCACCCATAGGTGAGGTTTCACCATCACTTTCATGCCCTTCTCATGCGCCATCTCGATGCAGTGGGCAATGCCGGTTGTACTTTCGCCCCAGTAGTAGTACTTTCTTTCGGCCTGCCAGCGTACGAAGGTTTCGCCCGGAATGCTGAACGCGTAGGGTACCAGCGATACCCAGTTAAACCCCAGCGTGTCAATCGGCCCCAGTTCGTGAGGAGCGAAGGGGTCACGTGGCCCTTCCAGGTTAATTCCCTTGATCAGCTCCGGACGCACCGGGTAATCCACCCGCTCCGAACGGGCCTGATCGCAGCGGGAGAGCAAGCTGGCTATTAAGCCGAAGAGGACTGCGCTACCCAGCCACGAAATTGTAATTTTAAAAGTACGATTACTTAGCATACTCAGTATACAAGTTATAGACCTTGGCCTATGGCAAAGTCAATTGGTACTTAAACGGTAAAAGGCAGTAACAGGGTTCGCCTTAGAGAAAGGATTCTTTATCAATTATAGCAACTACAATTCCCGATCTTGCCCGTATACTCCGGTATTGCGGCGGGTTTCGGATTTACCCTCCCGGGCGTTATAGTAAATACGCTGGGTAGGGTAAGCGAAATCAATATCTTCCTGCTGGGCAAAGGTAGCCAGAATATCTTCCCATATCTTATGTTCGGTAGTTCGCCGCTTGCGCGGGTCGCAGAGGTAGCGAATGGTGAGCGAAACCCCGTTTTCAATCACCCGGGTGTAAACGATGGGGGTTAGGTTAGTGTAGAAGATCAGGTACTGCTTGGAAGCATCCATCAGCCGCTTAGCGGCCGAGCGGGTAAGCGGCTCGGCGTGCTTGTTGACTATCTCTTCCAGGATAGTTTTGGCGTGCTGCCAGTTGCTCTCGAAGGTTACTCGTACCGGTATCTCGTTCCAGATATGGTTGAACCCCTGGGTGAAGTTGGCCTGCGGCTCCTTAAACACTTGCCCGTTAGGGATGTGGATGATACGACCCGTACTCTGGTCGGCATCTACCCAGTTTCCGATCTCGTTAAGCGTGAACTGGTAAAAGCGAATATCAATCACGTCGCCCGCGTGTTCGCCAATCTGGACCCGATCACCCACCTCGAAGGGGCGGCGGATGATGATGAATAGCCAACCGGCGATGTTGGCAATGGGGTTTTGCAAGGCAATGGCCAGTCCAGCGCCCACCAGACCAAAGAAGGTAGCGAGTGACCCGACCCGATCTACCCAGATTGACCCGATCACCACCACCAGCAGAGCATTCGTTACATTTTTAATCCCGTTGCGCCAGTAGTAGCGGTCTTTGGGATTTTTAACCCCCTTAAAGATCAGCTTGAGTCCGAAGAACCTGACCAGCCATAAACCGACGATTACTAGTACAGAGTACAGGATTTTTAGCTGGACGGGCTGGCTGATCAGCCAGTTTTCGGCAATCCACTCAGAAATATTCATGCAAGCTCACATTGGTAATACTTGGTCATGTTGACCCTTACAAAAATCACCGGGAAAAAACTGTAAAGCAACTGATTACTTTTATTTTATCGGTTGGTGCCCAGTTACCACCCCCGGATGTAGGCCGTTTTTACCGCTGATCATGGTCTATATCCTAAGATATAAACCGTAGTCAGTCTTAGACGGCGTACCTTTGCCTGGGATATAAGAAATAATCCGGGCCGACAATGTTATTCTTACCTGGGATATAATCCTTCCTCTCACCCGATAATACCCTGTAACCACACTTACAGGGTTAATCAGCTGATCTCTTACACGCGCAAGGTTGGACTTTAGTAGGCTTTTACTCCTGATACCAGACACTTTAATTTGTGATACAATAAAATGAATATTTATGAAAATTTCTAGTTTATCGGTAGAGCAACTACTCTACTACGTAGATATTGCCGTAAAAGCGGCGTTATCGGTCACCGACATTAAATCTTGCTTGAAAGAGTTCTCTATCACCGATGAGAAAATGCAGGTGGGGCTTACTCTGGCCACTGAGGTGAAGGTATGGGAAGACCGCCAGCAGAAAATTAAAATTCAGGTACGGCAAACCCAGCGCACGCTGGACGACGCCCGCCGCAGCATAAAAGCCCTGTATTCCGCTCACCGCAACACGGCCCGCTTTGCCTACCGGCAGGATATTGATCAACAGGAATTGCTACGGCTGAATGAGCCTGCCGCTAAAAAAATCTCCACCTGGCGCAGTCAGGTAACCGCATTCTACGCCAATGCCGACACCAAGACGCTGGCAAAATTTGGAGTGCCTGCCGCTGAGATCACCGAAGTGAAGGAGCTCATCGGCAAACTCGCCGATCTGGAGATTCTCCGCAACGATGCCCGGCGGCAAGCCCAGCAGGCCACCGAAGGCAAACAGGCCGCCGTACAGGAACTACGAACGTGGTTTAGCCGCTTTATGCGTACCGCCCGTCTCGCCTGCTCCGACCAACCCCAACTGCTGGAGTCTATGGGTGTGGTAGTACCTTCGTAAGAGGCAGTATTTTATCAACCCTAGTGTAGTAGGAACTTTATTCGGGCCAAAGCACCGTAACTTCTCTGTAAAAAATATCCTGTGCGCAGTAGCCGGAACAGAGTTCCTCTTTTTCATTGCTACAAATCGCAGTGCCCCTTCGGAACACTACGATTAGCGGAGGGTCGTGAGATTGCTTCCCTCGTTCCTCGGTCGCAATGACGCTACTAATTCAAGTCATTTTTATAGCTTAGCTATACTATACAAATACATCAAATGAAAATTGCCTGTATCGGTTGGGGCTCACTTGTTTGGCGACCGGAAGGTTTACTCATTCAGCGTAAATGGCAGTCGGATGGTCCGTTGCTTCCGCTAGAGTTTGCCCGACAATCTAAGAATGGTAGACTTACGCTTGTTATCAGTCAAAATGCAAACCCCGTCCGAACATTATGGGCGCTAATGACTACTGCCGATATTGAGCAGGCCAAACGTTCTTTATTAAATCGAGAAGGAATACCGCAGAAAAGATTAAGTGATTTTATTGGCTCAGTAGAATCGGATGAAAAAACTGATGATCCAATCAAGTCAGAAATCAAAGGCTGGCTAAATCACCTTGATTTAGATGCTGCTATCTGGACAAATCTCCCGCCTAAGTTTAAAGGGGATAACGACAGAACCCCTACATTACCGGAAGCCATTGCTTACTTAAACTCACTTGACATAAATGCTAGACATTTAGCCGAAGAATACATCAGGAAAGCACCAAAGCAAATTGATACTGAATATCGCCAAGGTTTTGAAAAAGAATTTGGTTGGACATATACAGTTTAGATATTCTACGTTGCAGTCTCGATTTGAATTAGTTTATCCTATCCAACCGCTGCTCAACCTTGCGTAGACGTTCTTCCAGATCATCTATCTTCTTAGTCTTCTCCATCACGCGGTGAGCGTCCATGACTTCACAATATCCGTGAGCGCATCTACCGATGCTACTACTCTTCCAATACCATTTTCCACTCTATCCATTCGGCTGCCTAAACTTTCGATCTTCTGGTTCATGCTACCGATATTTTCATTCATACTACCAATCTGCTCAACCATCTGATCCTGCCGCTTCAGGCTTTCGGCT
Source organism: uncultured Roseivirgaceae bacterium (assembly GCA_964551335.1). Lineage (GTDB taxonomy): Bacteria > Bacteroidota > Bacteroidia > Cytophagales > Cyclobacteriaceae > Tunicatimonas. Next base: position 79,472 of record CAZKCO010000021.1, on the reverse strand, counting down.
AATAACTCAACAATCCGATCCGCCCGGCGGCCCGGCTCGTTCTTCATGATATTTTAACTTTCGTTAGCAATATGTCTTACAGAACATAATACGTTATTAATCAAACATCGGTATTATTATTTTGATTTCAAATGCCGAATCGCTCTAGATGAACTTTCGGTTGTTCAACTAAGAAACAGTATATTGCAGATAGCAGCTATATTATTTTACACAACTCTATGCCTCGTTTATTATCTATTTTTTTGGTAGGCTTATTAGCCTCCGCCACCGTGATTAATGCTCAAAACCAACCCCGGCCCAACGTATTACTCATTTTTACCGACGATCAGGGTTCGCTGGATATGAACTGCTACGGCTCGGACGATCTGCAAACCCCGCACATGGATGCGCTGGCCGCTTCGGGAGTCCGGTTTACCCAGTTTTATTCGGCAGCTCCGGTTTGTTCTCCTTCCCGGGCGGGCTTACTGACCGGACGTACTCCGCTGCGAGCGGGCTTACCCGGCAACGTTCCTATTCCCTACCATCAGGAGGGGGCCGGCCTGCCTACCGAAGAAGTTACTATTGCCGAGATGCTGAAGGAGGGCGGCTATAAAACCGGGCACGTGGGTAAGTGGCATCTGGGGCATAGCCCGGAAAAAGAGCCTAATGGGCAAGGTTTTGACTATAGTTTTGGCCATCTGGTGGGTTGCATTGATAATTACAGCCACTTTTTCTACTGGAGTGGTCCCAACCGGCACGATCTCTGGCGCAATGGGGAGGAAGTGTACTACCCCGGCCAGTTCTTCCCCGATCTGATGGTAGAAGAAGCGCACCAGTTTCTGGAGCAAAACCAGGACACAACTTTCTTTCTGTACTGGGCCATCAACGTCCCCCACTACCCTTACCAGGGTACTCCCGAGTGGCTGGAGACCTACACTGATCTACCTTCGCCCCGCCGGGAGTACGCCGCTTTTGTTTCTACGATGGATGACAAGATTGGGCAGGTTATCGACAAGCTGGATGAACTTGGCTTACGGGAGAATACGCTAGTTATTTTTCAGTCGGACCACGGGCATTCAGTAGAAGAGCGGGCATTCTTCGGGGGCGGCAACGCCGGTGAGTACCGGGGAGCCAAGTTCAGTTTGTTCGAGGGCGGTATCCGCGTACCCGCGATTGTGAGCTGGCCGGGTACCTTGCCCGAAGGAGAAGTGCGCGACCAAATAGCCGTAGGCACCGACTGGCTACCGACCATCGCCGACTTGTGTAAGGTAAACCCACCGCAAACGGTGCTGGACGGAAAAAGTCTGGCCCCACTCATCCGCGACGGTTCGGTAGCTTCTCCGCACGATGTAGTGTACTGGCAAACCGGCCGGGGCGAAAGCAGCCAGTGGGCCGTACGGCAAGGCGACTGGAAGTTGATTGGCCGTCCGCGCGATCCGGTGCAGCCCGACCGCCTGGTGCTAGCCGATAGCCTGTTTCTATCTAACCTAAAGCAGGATATTTCCGAGTCGACCAACCTGGCCAGTGAGCACCCCGAACGGGTACAGGAGCTCCACGAACTCTACCAGCAGTGGCAGGATGAGGTTATGCGGGAGAACCAGCTCAGGAATTACGGACAATAACTTTTTCGCCAGCAATGCATCGATTTCGTCTACATCAGTTTTTTAAACTCACCTTATTAAGTGTAATTATCGGGTCTTTGGGAATGAAACCACCTCCGAAAGACTCATTAGCTCAACAAATTGAAAGCAAGCTGTCTGCTTATATCAATACCTTCCGGCAGGAAAAGCTGTATCTGCACTTTGACAAGCCCTACTATAGTACGGGTGAAACCATCTGGTTTAAAACCTATTTAGTAGATGCTACCACCCATCGACCTCAACCCCTCAGCCGGCTGGCCTACGTAGAACTGATTGACCCCAGAGGGGAAATTATCAGTCGGCGCGACCTCGAGATTACCGAAACCGGAGCGGCCGGCGACTTTGCGCTCAGCGATACGCTTCCGGTAGGCAACTACACGGTGCGGGCCTACACCAACTGGATGCGCAACTTCAGTGAAAGCCACTTCTTCCGGCAATCGTTGCCAATAGGCAGTATCGATAGTGCCGCTCTGGCGAGCAATATTATCCGAGAAGGAATAGATGAGCAAGAAAGCTTTGTATTCCAGCAAGGCCAGCCTCCCATTGATCTCCAGTTTTTCCCCGAGGGGGGCGAACTAGTGGGCGGATTGGTTAGCATGGTAGGTTTTAAAGCAACCGGGCCCGATGGGCAGGGGTTAGCCATAGAAGGCCGAATTATTGACCAGCGGCAGCAGGAGATAACTACTTTTAAAAGCCATCAGTTGGGTATGGGACGTTTCGTACTCAAACCGGCTGCTGGCGATGCGTATCGGGCCGAAGTAGAGATTGCGGGCATTCCACTAACCTTTCCCCTTCCCGACGTAAAGTCACAGGGTTATGTTATTCGCGCCACCCCTAGCTACTCGTCAGACGACATAAAAGTGATCATTCAGAGTAAGAGTTATGAGGGAGTAGACGGAGGCGTACTGATGGGTCATCAGCGAGGAGTCATTTTTACCTCTACTGAAATAAAATCAGATCAGCCCTACTTCATTGCCGAAATACCCAAAGCTGGGTTTCCTAGCGGTATTTGCCATCTTACCTTCTTCGACGATACCGGGCAGCCCCGCTGCGAACGGCTTATCTTTGTCAACTATCCATCGGGCTTACCCAGCCTAGCTATCGATAGCGACCAGCCAAATTATTCTACCCGCGAAAAAGCCACACTTCGCTTAACGCTATCCGGTGAGAAGCGACAACCGCTCGCGGCGCATGCCTCACTCACCATTACCAATCCTAACCGGGTTATTTATCTTGAAGGAGAAGAGACCATTGTGAATCACTTGCTGCTCACATCTGACCTGAGAGGAACGATTGAGCAACCACAGTATTATCTGAACAACCGGACAGAAGAGGCTTACGAAGCCTTGGATAATCTGATGCTCACCCAAGGCTGGCGCAGGTTCAGGTGGGAAAATGTACTCCAAGACTCCTTAGCTCCGGCAGAGTACATGGTAGAGCGCGGCTTTCAGATCAGAGGACAAATGGTACGTTACTTTAATCGTGACCAGCCCGTAAGTGGACAAATATCTATGATGGTTGTAGACAGCTTACCGTTTATCACCGAAGGAGAAACCAACGAAAACGGTCAGTTTGCTTTCGTGGACAATCAGTTCTGGGATACCACTGAAATGGTCATTCAGGCTCGGCGAGTAAAGGGCAAAAAAGAAACACTGAAGAAGGATGTGTACATCAATTTGGAGTCACCCACTCCCCCCCCTATTAAACCGCAACTCGATTCCCGTCAATCACCCTTGATAGCCATGATGGCCAACTACTTGGATCAGCGGCAGAAGATTAGCCAGATTGACGAGGCTTATAACTTTGATGAGAAAACCATTGTGCTGGAAGGAATAGAGGTGAAAGGGCGTAAAGATGATTTTCACGATCCATTCCGGGATGCCGACCGGCTCTACGGAGAACCCGACGATAGAATTATACTGGATTCTATTCCAGGCGGGGCCAATGCACTTTCTATTTTTGATCTGCTACGCCGGGTACCGGGCGTTCAGGTATTTGGAACATTCCCTAACCAAATGGCTACTATACGGGGCGGTTTTGGTAGAGGCGGAGTCGGCTATCTGCTCGACGGAATGCCCACTGATGCTCAGATGATGAATAGTATAAATATTAACGATGTTTACTACATAGATGTGCTAAGAGGTCCTTCGGCAGCTCCCATGGCTAGAGGAGGAACAGGAGGCACTGTTGCCGTATATACTCGAAGAGGGGCCGGAATGTCCGCTGCTTCTGAAAGTATGGGCATTATCAGTTACACGCATCCTGGCTACTATCAGACTCGCGAGTTTTATGCACCCCGCTACGAAACCCAAAAACCCGAACACGTAAAGCCCGACTTTCGCTCCACTTTACACTGGGAACCCACCATCGTGTTCAACGAAGACGGAGCAGCTGAGGTAGAATTTTACACCTCCGACGAAAAGGCCGCCTACGATGTGCGGGTAGAGGGCATCACTGCCACCGGAGAACCATTTACTCAGCAACATTCAATAGTGGTGGAATAATAGAGTGTTTCAGTGCGATGGTGTTATAGTATTATGGTAAGAATTGGTTTTCCTAGATGCGGTAATCTATACTTAAAACCTAGGTGGCAGTTAAGCAGAACCACATTTTACTAACTCTAACACCATAACACTTTAATTGAGTGCTTTCTTATACTTCTCAATGGCGCGCTCGCGGGCTTCTTTGTGGTCTACCATGGGTTCGGGATAGTCGTCGGTGCCGTATTCGGGAACCCATTTTTTGATGTACTCCTCTTCTTTGTCAAACTTATCGGTCTGGCTGTAGGGGTTGAATACCCGGAAATAGGGTTGGGCATCGGTACCGCTTCCGGCTGCCCACTGCCAGCCGCCGTTGTTGTTGGCCAGTTCGTAATCCAGTAGTTTTTTAGCGAAATAAGCTTCGCCCCAGCGCCAATCAATCAGCAGATGCTTGGTCAGAAAGCTGGCGACGATCATCCGTACCCGGTTGTGCATGTAACCGATTTGATTTAGCTGACGCATCCCAGCATCCACAATCGGAAAACCTGTTTTACCCTCGCACCAACGTTCAAACTCTTCTTCATTATTGCGCCAGGGGATGTTATCATACTTGGGTTTAAAAGAAGTATCTACCACCTGCGGGTTGTGGTAGAGGACCTGCATGTAAAACTCCCGCCAAATTAACTCATTCAGAAAAGTTTCGTTTAGCTCTTTCGCTTCCCGAACCAGCTTCCGAATACTTAATGTACCGTGCCGCAAATGAATACCTAAGCGAGAGGTAGCGTCTTTCGCCGGATAGTCGCGATTTTTACCATAATCTTCAATAAGGCTTTCGTTAATCCGGTTGGGGGGAATTTCAATATCGGATCGCTCAAATCCCATGTGCTTTAGAGATGGTATAGATAGTGGTTTAGTTTGATGCCAATTATCGAAAGACAAGCCAGAGGTAAAAGACTCCAACATTTCGTCATCCAGCTTTTCCAGCCAAGATCTTTTATAAGGAGTAAACACTTTATAGAATTCTCCGCTTCCCGTTAGTATTTCGTCCTTTTCAAAAATCACCTGATCTTTGTAGGTACGAAACGGAATATCTTTTTTGGTAAGTAGCTGAGTAATGTTCTCATCCCGCTCCTTAGCATAAGGCTCATAATCGTGATTGGTGTAGACCGCCCGCACCGGATAGTCTTGAATAACCTCCTGCCACATATCTTCAGGCTTGCCGTACTTCACCAACATAGACGATCCTTTGTCCTGAATGCGCTCGTGCATGGCCGTGATGGTATCGTGCAAAAACATGACTCGGGCATCCGCCTTCTCTTCCAAGTCATCGAGAATATTACGGTCGAAAATAAACAGTGGCAACACCGGCAGATCGCCTTTGAGAGCGTGATATAAACCGGCATTATCTTCAAAACGCAGGTCGCGGCGAAACCAAAAAATAGCAGCAGCTTGATCTGACATAAAAGGTATTCCTGATAGTTCGTTGACAGAACCAGAAAATCTGGGGAGTGTTTCTTGCTGCCCGTAATTGTAAGGTTCGGATAGACCGCAAAAATGTGTAAATTTGCCGCCCTAATTCTAGTAACAAATATTCTATAAGAAATGAGTGAACAAAAAATCACCATCCAAGATGGCAACCTACAAGTACCCGACCAACCGGTTATTCCTTTTATTGAGGGCGATGGCACCGGAGTAGACATTTGGCCGGCTTCTAAGAAAGTAATGGATGCCGCGGTAGAGAAAGCCTACGGCGGCAGTAAAAAAATTGACTGGAAGGAAGTGTACGCCGGTCAAAAGTCGTACGACAAATCCGGAGAGTGGCTTCCCAAAGAGACTTTAGATACTTTCCGGGAGTATTTGGTAGGCATCAAAGGTCCGCTAACCACCCCGGTTGGTGGCGGAATTCGTTCTTTGAACGTGGCTTTACGGCAAGAGCTTGATCTATACGCCTGTGTGCGTCCGGTACGTTGGTACAAAGGTACTCCTTCACCGGTAAAGGACCCCAGCACCACCGATATGGTGATCTTTCGGGAGAACACCGAAGACATCTACGCTGGTATTGAATTTCAGCAGGGCACCGATGACGAGAAGAAGTTTGCTTCTATGTTGAAGGAGAACTTTGCTGATCGTTTCAAGAAAGTACGCTTCCCGAATACCGCCGGGTACGGTATCAAGCCGGTATCGATTGAAGGTACCGAGCGGCTGGTTCGTTCGGCTATTGACTACGCCTTCCAGTATAAGCGCGACTCAGTGACGCTGGTACACAAAGGAAACATCATGAAGTTTACCGAAGGTGCCTTCCGCGATTGGGGCTATAACCTGGCGAAGAACGAGTTTGGTGCTAGCGACTACGAAGGCGGCCCGTGGCAGATCATTGAAAAAGATGGCCATAAAATTATTATCAAAGATGTAATCGCTGATGCCTTCCTACAGCAGATTCTGTTGCGCCCCGCCGAGTACGCAGTAATTGCCACGCTCAACCTGAACGGCGATTATGTATCGGATGCACTAGCGGCCATTGTAGGCGGAATCGGCATTGCACCGGGCGCTAACATCAACTACGAAACCGGTCACGCTATTTTTGAAGCAACCCACGGTACGGCTCCTAAGTATGCTGGTCAGGATAAGGTAAACCCTGGCTCAGTAATTCTTTCTGGAGCTATGATGTTTGATTATCTGGGCTGGACCGAAGCCGCAGCTTTGGTACGCAAAGGAATTGAAGGCTCTATCTCGGCCAAGCAGGTAACTTACGATTTTGAGCGTTTAATGGACGATGCTACCCTGCTCAAATGTTCGGAGTTTGGAGATAGTGTTATCAAGCACATGTAAATAAGAAAAGGTGGCTTTAATCGGCCACCTTTTTTAGTAGAATTACTTACTCATACACTTAGTTTCTGTCCCAAATCATTTTAATCTCGCTAATCGTTTCTTCAACTTCCGCCTGGCCAAAACCCAAGCGGCCGGCCATCGCCACGCATAGCTGATATTCTTGTTCGGCAATTTCTCCATCTACAATAGACATAAAAATTGCGTCCATTAACTGATCTTGAGGCTGAACCTGATTGAGAGGAACTACGTGCTGTAGCTTATCAGCGTCCTTTACGATCTGCTCGTACTCATCGGCCTTAATACCAGTTTCTTCGGCCCGGTCGGCCAGGAATTCTCTCTCCCGCGCATTAAGGTACCCATCGGCAGCGGCCACCGCGACTAGATTCACAAAGTGCTCTAACTTAATTCTTCGATTTGTCATAATTGGTGCTTATTCTGCATAAATCCGAAGACTAATTTACCATCTATACGGTAGTCGGCCAACCGGCTGATTTTCAGCTTATGTAATGTGGAATGAGGCAGAATCTTTTTTTTTGTGTTTCCGAATGGAGGGACCGCAACATTACTTACCCATTTTTGACGAAAATGCCGAAATAAGTACTTAACCAAACTCGAAGATGGTCTTGTTACCCGTTTTTCCCCAATCTTTACTTAGCGTGGATACTTCTCTAGCACTAAAACATAACATCAACGGCAATGAAACAATAAAAAAGGTGTTTTTACGGACAACAGAAGCAATATCCGGGCAAAATGGACGAAATTTATCTTATTTGACTCCCGCTAGGCTATTCTCATTGAGAAAGAGCTTCTATCTTTTGTCCAACCTGCAAAATATTTGCTTAGCTTTGTCAAATAAACTAACCAATCCGGTTTAAAGAAAAAATATGGTGGCTCGAGGGAACGACATTCAACGGGCTAAGCAGTTGCTTACCACAGGGGGTCTGGTGGCGATTCCTACCGAAACCGTATACGGACTAGCCGGTAACGCCTTTGATCCTCGGGCGGTAGCCAGTATTTACGAGGTTAAAAATCGTCCTACCTTTAACCCTCTCATCACCCATACCGATAGCTTACAGAAAGCTGTCCGCTACGTGCAAGCTGTACCACCTCTGGCTCAAAAATTGGCCGACGCGTTCTGGCCAGGTCCATTAACTCTTCTGCTGCCAAAATCCTCCATGCTACCCGATATCGTAACGGCCGGTTCTGACCGGGTAGCTGTGCGGGTACCTCAACATCCGCTTACGCTTTCGCTTCTGCAACAATTAGACTTTCCGTTAGCAGCACCCAGCGCTAATCCGTTTGGATATATCAGCCCAACCAACGCCGATCATGTACAGGAACAGTTAGGAGATAAGATAAGCTACATACTCGATGGCGGATCGTGCTCGGTAGGAATAGAATCTACCATTGTAGGAATAGAAAATAATACGATAGTAATTTACCGTTTAGGAGGGATTAGCGTAGAGGAACTAGAAAAGATAAACTCCAAAGTGCAGTTTAATCATCATGATGCCGAAGAACTACCGGCTGCTCCCGGTATGCTTAAGAGTCACTATGCACCTACTAAAAAAGTAATTATCGGCAATCTGGTCGACCTCCTACCCCAGTACTCTCACCAACGGGTAGGGCTCATCGCATTTAAAAATATTTTTTCTCAGGTGCCCGAAGAACAGCAACGAATTTTATCGGGAACCGGTGACTTGAACGAGGCTGCCCAACGTCTGTTTTCAGCACTGCGGCAGTTAGACAAACTTCCAGTTGATGTAATTCTAGCCGAGTTGGTGCCTAATTACGGCTTAGGGCGGGCTATCAACGACCGTCTCATGCGTGCATCTGCCTAAGAGGCGATTATGCCATTAACCGGTCTTCCGGCATCAGGTTGGCTGACATCGCGTAGATATTCTGCACCTCTTGCTTGATATGAGCCCAGGTTTCTTCGTAAGATGTAGCGTAACTCACCGTATGATGAATTCCTCGGGGCTCTACAGATTCTCTCCCTACTGACATGTCAGATTTTTTATTAAACCACCACTTCTTCATGATATTGTTAACTTGTTGTTCAAACATTACATTACTAATATACAATTTTTTATTTATAAAGTTACAAAAAACAACAATTTTTTTACAGAAGATGCCCCTGTGCGTGTTTGATAAGGCGGATTATTACGAAACCAACGCCCGGTTTACTAGACAATAGTACGTGAGTACTTTTTGACTCACTCAGCGACTAACAGTGATTAACTTTAAATAATTCTTACCAGTATCTGAAAAGGATAATCTCTACCCAACTTTTTCGCCACACAGAACGTTACCTTCGTGAATCCGATCGTACGAGAAAGAAAAGCTAAATTTAGGCGCAGTATTGTAACTATTTATTAGGTATATTTGCCGCGCATTCATGGTGTAATTCAAACTAAATAGTCTAATGACGCAAGTTGTTATCACGGCCGTTGTGGCGTTTACATTAATTATTTTGCTTCTGGTGGCGTTGTTACTGTTCGCCCAGTCCAAACTGGTGCAGCAGGGTGACGTAAAGATCATCGTTAACGGCGATGAAAAGAATCCGATTGTAGCTCCGGCAGGAAGCACCCTACTTTCTACTCTATCCGGCGAAAAGATATTTCTGCCTTCAGCCTGCGGGGGAGGGGGTACTTGCGCTATGTGCAAGTGTGCTATTGATGAAGGGGGCGGAGATGTACTACCTACCGAGGTGGGGCACCTAAGCCGAAAAGAGCAGCAGGAGAACGTTCGGTTATCTTGCCAAGTGAAGGTGAAGAACGATATGCGCATCCGCATTCCGGAAGAAATCTTCGGGATCAAAAAGTGGGAATGTGAAGTGGTATCTAACTACAATGTATCTACCTTTATTAAGGAGTTTGTAGTGAGGCTACCCGAAGGCGAAACCCTGGATTTTGAATCAGGTGGTTATATTCAGATAGATGTCCCTCCCATTACGGTAGATTTTAAAGGAATGGATATCGCTCCCCATCCGGAGCTAGGCCATAAGCCTGATATCTTCCAGGAAGATTGGGATAAGTTTGGACTGTGGGACCTGACGATGAAGAATGATGAGGAAATCTTCCGGGCTTATTCAATGGCCAACCATCCGGCAGAAGGAAACATCATTATGCTGAATATCCGGATTGCTACGCCACCCTGGGATCGCGCAGCAGGTAAGTGGATGGATGTGAATCCCGGTATCTGCTCTTCCTACGTTTTCTCCCGTAAGAAAGGAGATAAAGTAACTATTTCCGGACCGTACGGTGAGTTCTTTATTAACCCCACCCAACGAGAGATGATCTACATTGGAGGGGGTGCCGGTATGGCTCCACTACGTTCGCACATATTCCACTTATTCCATACTGAGAAAACCGATCGTAAGGTCTCGTACTGGTACGGCGGACGCTCTAAACGGGAGTTATTCTACGTTAATCATTTTCGCGATATTGAAAAAGACTTCCCCAATTTCAGCTTCCACATCGGCTTATCCGAGCCTCTGGAAGAGGATAATTGGAAGGTAAAAGAAAGCTTAGATGGTCCCGGAGATGGTTACGTTGGATTTATCCATCAGGTACTACTGGATAATTATCTAAACGATCACCCGGAGCCCGAAGAAGTAGAGTACTACCTCTGCGGACCTCCGTTGATGAATGCGGCGGTACTGAAAATGTTAGATGATATGGGAGTACCCCCCGAAAACATTCGCTTTGACGATTTCGGTGGCTAATCCGATTTTTATAAAAAAGCCGAAAGGGAGCGATGTTTCGTTCCCTTTTTTTATTTTGCCTCCTCGATTTACCTGACCCTACCTAATCGCTTATTATGAGTTTAAGTATTTTCTTTCGCCCGGTTGATGCTTCGGTGTACGAATGGGTTTCTAATAAAAATACGGTCTTTAAATCAGTGAATGTCTATACCGAAGAGTTTCCGAATTATGTCGAAGCGGATATTGCTCTGGTGGGTTTAACCGAACATCGAGGTAGCGAATTCGACGAAGGTATGGAGCGGGCCGCTGACACCATCCGGCAGGCATTCTATCGGCTAAAAAAAGGTAGCGGTGCTTATAAAGTAATTGACTTGGGAAATTTAGTGAACGGACACAGCCTGGAAGAAACCTACGGGCGCATTCGGGAGGTATGCGAAACGTTGATTAGCTACCAAACCTTCCCCATCCTGATTGGTGGTTCTCACGATTTGGACTACGGACAGTACCAGGCTTACGAAACTATGGAAAAACTAGTGTCTGTGCTCAGCGTAGACGCCTTTATTGACGTAGAGCGGCGGACAGATTCATCGCAGGAGCCTCGAGCTAACCAGCACCATCTGCACCAAATTCTGATGCATGATCCCAACTACCTACTAAACTACAGCCACCTGGGTTATCAAACGTATCTGGTAGATGCGGAAGTGCCGGCTTTACTGGACAAATTTTACTTTGATACCTACCGGCTGGGGCTGGTGAACCAGAATATTGCTGCCATGGAACCGGTGCTGCGTAGTGCCGATATGCTGAGCTTTGATATTTCAGCTATAAAATCAGCCGATGCACCGGGCCATGCCCGAGCGCAACCCTTTGGCATGACCGGGCAAGAAGCCAGTCAGCTTTGCTGGTACGCCGGCCACAGTGAGCGCCTTACTTCAGCCGGATTCTACGAGTATAATCCTGATTTTGACGATGAACGGCAAACCACCGCCGCCGTACTAGCGGTGATGATCTGGTACCTGATTGAAGGGTATTATCACCGCACCTACGAAGAAGATTTTGAGAGCAATGATTTCGTTAAGTATTTGGTGCCGTTGCCCGCTACGCCCGAGCAGATTACATTTTATAAGGCAAAAAAAAGCGAAAAATGGTGGATGGAAGTTCCTACTCCTCCTACCGAGCGTATGAATGAGCGAAAAAGTATTGTACCTTGCGACCCATCCGACTACGAAATGGCCACCCAAGGCGAAATACCGGATCGCTGGATTCAGACCCAGGCAAAATATTCTTAACAACCTAAATGATCACTAGAATGAACATCATAATCTCTTTCCTTTCCTGTCTTGTTTTATTTATTACCACCTTAAGTAGTTATGCTCAAAATGACGGATTTGAACCCATCTTCAATGGCGAAAACTTGGAAGGTTGGGAAATTTACGGAACTGAAAAGTGGTACGTGGAAGATGGGTTATTGGTTTGCGAAAGCGGACCGGACGAGGCCTATGGTTACCTAGCCACTGACAAATCGTACAAAGATTTTGTGTTAACACTAGAGTTTCAGCAGGAAGATAATGGAAATAGCGGGGTGTTTTTTCGCTCATCTATTGAAGGTACCAAGATTACCGGCTGGCAGGTAGAAGTAGCTCCCCCCGGTAACGACACCGGCGGCATTTACGAATCGTACGGAAGAGGTTGGCTGGAGCAAATTCCTGAAGAGAAGGAAGATATCCTGAAAATGGGTGAATGGAACCAGATGCGGATTGAGGTGAAGGGCGATCAGGTACGGACTTTCCTTAACGATCAACTGATGGTAGATCTTCAGGATGAAAAGATTGGGCAGGCCAATGGCTCTATTGCGCTGCAAATCCACGATGGGGGCGGCATTAAAGTCCGCTGGCGCAACCTGATGGTGAAAGAATTGTAAACAATCACTTTCACTCTTGCCTCCGGAAGATTCCGTTATAATAACTACCCATATAGGCTCCCCAAGCGAGTGGTTTATGTAGCGGAACTTCTGTACTAATTCGGTGCACCCGAAGTTCATTGAAAGTGTAGGTATGGCGTAAATCAGTGCCGTGACAGTAGATAATGTCCAGCATTCCGTTATTGTCCAGATCACCAATCCAGGGGGTAGATGAGATATTGCTACCCTCCCAAAGTTCGCCTAGCTGCTGCACTTCGTGTTGGCTAAACTCAATCGCTACCAGCATGTTATAAAAGAACTTCTGATACAACTCGTTCACCTGTTGGTAATTCACGCTCATAATAACTTCATCCCGCCCATCGCCGGTCAAGTCAATGACTACCGCCGTGCTGGTCTGATAGAACCCTAGTGAATCCATAAATTCAATGGCACCATTGCGGCCGTTCACCATAAACTGACGGTTCCACTCTAGTTTGGGCCATTCGCCCTGGGCTACGGAAGCAAAAAAATCGGGAATGGTATCCTTGGTAAATCGGCCTACCGCCAACGAACTGTAGGCTTCGGTATCGGGCAGTGTAGTCTTCCAGAGCGGTTCAAAAGCTCTTCCTTCGAAAGCCATTACATCACCGGCCACTGAGATTGCCACGATATCGGGCACATTATCACCCGTCAAATCTACCGCTACGGGTGGGGAGATAAATCCCTTATCCGGACTACTAGCCAGCATTTTGGCTTCCGACAAATCTTCGTGCATCACGTCCGATAGGGTAGTAGCGTATAAATTTCCGCCAATGGTTTCGCCTCCGGTGCCAAAAACCACCGTCAGGTCATCTCCGGTATCGTCAGGTACCGCTACTACCGACATGTATATCTCCTTGCCATCGGGCATCGCAGCTTTGGCTAGCATCTTTCCGGTCCGCGCACTTAACACCAGCAGGTGGCCTGCGGGGCGGTTAGGGTCGTAGGGCTCTACCAGCACGTCGCCACCGTTGGACAGTAGTAAATCCTCCAACCCATCTCCGTCTTGGTCCGGGATAAACTGAGGATTGTAAAAGTTGTACCACTGGGCTTTACGAACCTCTTCTAGCTTGGTAGCCGGAAAAAACTCCCATATTATCTCTCCACTGGCACCGTCAATGGCTTTCAGAACCGCTGAGCGGCCGCCAATGATCACATCATCAATGCCATCGCTATTAATATCCTTCAGCGCTGCTGATCCGAACACCTGATCGCGAGCGGCTACGTGCCAGAGCAGTTCTCCGGTGGCTCCGTTTAACGCAATAATGGCGGAATCGGAAGGAGTTAATTCTTTGCCTCCTGCTCCTAAAATAATATCTTTAATACCGTCACCCGTAAGGTCAGTAGCGCGGGGCGAAGAAAAGGTACCAATACCCGGCAAGTAGGTAGACCAGGATTGAGCGACTACCTCGCTTACCATTACTAGCAAACTCAGTACTAATCCTATGCTCGCCCGGCTATCCATGACCTAACATCTCAGTGATAAACTACTTCCGATAATCCAGCGGCGGTTCGCGGTCGCCTAGTAGCGAGTTGTAAGCGAAATCCTCGCCTCGCTTCTGCATCAACTCTTCGCGGGCTTCTTCAGTAACTTCCGGTTTCTGGAAGAGGTCCATCGCGGTTAATGCCAACGTCTTTGCCGCTACCAACATACCCTTATGACCAATGCTGGTTCCTCCAGCGGCTACAGCTTGCCAACTGTGAGCGTAAGTACCCGGCACCCAAGTAGCGGCCGACATGCCCGCCGTAGGAGCCATCCAACTTACATCTCCTACGTCGGTAGAGCCACCCGTGCCTCGGTTGCTTACCGTATAGGGTTCAACCTGGTTGGCCGAAGCCAGCGTAGCATCGCCGGGATCGTAGGTTTGCTGAATCTGCTTGGCGAAGGCTTTTTCCTCTTCATCGTAAGTCACTCCACCTACCGCTTGTAGATTTTGATACATGATCTCCGACAGCGTTTCGTTAGGCAGCACATTATAGATGCCGTGGATGACTTCGTACTCCATGCGCGTTCCCGTTCCCAAAGCAGCTCCTTCGGCAGCCTTCACCACTCGCTCAAACATATCGCGTACTTCCTGCATTTCGGGGTGGCGCACATAGTAGAAGGATTCAGCGAAGCCGGGCACAATATTCGGAGCATCGCCACCCTTGGTAATTACGTAATGGATCCGGCTTTCGGCGGATACGTGCTCCCGCATCATATTCACCATCATATTCATAGCCTCAATTCCGTCTAGCCCCGAACGACCTTTCTCAGGTGCGGCCGCCGCGTGAGCCGAGTTACCGTAAAAGCGGAATTTTGCCGATTTATTAGCCAGTGAAGAACGGGCGCTGGCACTATTGCGGCTACCCGGATGCCAGTGCAGTACCGCATCCACATCGTCAAACAAACCTTCCCGTACCATATACACTTTTCCGGCTCCCCCTTCCTCAGCCGGAGTACCGTACAGTCGCACCGTTCCGCTAGTACCGGATTCTGACAGCCAACCCTTCACTGCAATGGCCGCCGCCACAGAACCGGTACCGAACAGATGATGACCACAGGCATGGCCACCTTTTCCTTCTTCCTTAATTTCCCGCTCAGGAACCGCAGCCTGCGACATGCCGGGCAACGCATCAAACTCGGCCAGTAGTCCAATTACCGGTTCACCGGAACCGTAGGAGGCGACGAAGGCCGTCGGGATACCGGCTACTCCAGCCTCTACTGAGAACCCGGCCTCAGACAGTGTTTTTTGCAGCAATTGGGAGCTTTGCTCTTCCTGGTAACCTAGTTCTGCGTAGTTCCAGATTTGGTGGGCAATATCGGCGTACTGCTGGTACTTTTCGTCCAGGCTAGCCAGCACGGCTTTTTCATCTTTGGATAATTTGGTTTGAGCAAAGCTCACAGAAACCAGATAGAGGCTTACGAATAACGTAGCAAAGGGTGTAGGACAATTTTGCAAGAACCCCTTAAAAAGAGTGTATCCCCGGATGAGCAACGCGAATTCCGGCATCCCCTCCTTAGTAGGTGGGAGACCCCGGAATTCGCAGAGCCTCATCCGGCAAGTCAGTATACATTTTTGTCGTACACCCGTAGTAATTTTTTTCATAGGTAGATTAGTGTGTAATAACGAAACTTCTAAAATACGTCTACCCGGTTAAGGAGACAATGGGCAATCGAATTTTTCTTCAATCCAGGCAGGTGAAGCGTGTTCCGTAATGTAATCAACCTTCGTGCTCGCAGTGGCAGTAATCGTAGCCAAACGGGCAGGTATCCACATTGTCTTCGCAAAAATAGACCGGCTGAAGGTTATCTTTGTAGTAGGTTTCGGCAATATCCAGTCCCTTTACCAGCGTTTCATAGGCCATCTTATGGGGCAGAGGGTTATCCGAATAATCGTCGAACAGCATGGGTTCAAAATTGAAGTGCCGATAGAGCTGGGTGAGTATCTGCACCATAAACTGCAACTGGTCGGCATCCCAGTAATCAGCCGGAGGAAACATGTCTTTGGTAAGCCCAAACCAGTGGGCCAGCGGACGGGCAATCATATAATCGGCACCGGGGTACTGCTCCCGCCACTTGTTGGGTACGATTGCATCCGGCATACGCTGATCACCTTCAGGTTTGCGCTTAGCCGCCTCGCGAATATCGTCTACCAGTTGGTCAAAATATTTAGCATCAGCCATTTTAGCAGAAAATTAGTTACTTCTCAAAAAGAACATTTGAGGGTAAGCATCCAAACGGAAAAGCCATCAAATCTTACTTCTATTTTTGGAAAACTATGAATGAGCCAACCGAATATCCGCTGATTGTTACCCTGGCGCTGGACGAGCGTAGCCAGTCGTACTTTAACCAGTTACGAAAAAAGTATTTTCCTGAAGAGCGAAACTTTCTGGAAGCTCACCTGACTCTTTTTCACAAGCTACCCGGAGAGGAATTGCCGATTATTTCCCAGACGCTCATCGAAGTAAGCCAAGCAAATCAGGATCTTTCATTAGAGGTGACTGAAGTAAAGAGTATCGGCCGGGGCGTAGCCTTTGTGCTGGAAAGCGAACGGCTAATGGTTATTCATCGGCAGCTTTCGCAACGCTGGCACAACTGGTTGACTCCGCAGGATCAGCAGAAATTATGGCCGCACGTGACGGTGCAGAACAAAGTAAGCCCGCAGGAAGCGCAGCACACATTGGAACAGCTTTCACTATCGTTCGATCCGTTCACAGTGACTAGCACCGGGCTACAATTATGGGAGTATCGGGGTGGCCCCTGGGAGTTTGTGCGAATGTATCCCTTCGGATAAACCGAAAAATCGTATATTTCGGCCTAACCTAATCTTAGTAATCATGCGACAACTTATTTGCCTACTCTTTTTTTTAACATTCTTCACTATGAATGCTTTTGCCCAATCTGAGAATGATCATGTTCGCCACGTAGTGGTATTTAAGTACAAAGCCGATGCCTCGGAAGCAGATATTCAGAAAGTAACCGACAGCTTCCGCGATTTACAAAACAAGATTCCGGGCATTGTTTCTTTTGAGCACGGTATCAATAACAGTCCCGAAGGATTGAATAAGGGCTTTACCCACGTCTACCTACTCACCTTTGAGGATGCCGAAGCCCGCGACACCTACCTTCCCCACCCCGACCATAAAGAATTTGGTAATCTACTCAGCGAACTAGGAGTTCTGGAAGAGGTATTTGTGGTGGACTATACGGTGGGAGAGTAGCAAAATACGACCAGTGAACATCAATATCTTAATTTTCATATTCTTTCTTTGGTTGCCATACCTATCCTTCGCTCAGGAATACGAATTTAAAAGTAGCGAAATGGTAGGGTTTGGTTGTTACAGTGATGGAAGTCCAACAAAAGTAGTAGAAAACGTAACAAGAAAACTCAGAAAGAAGAAGTATAGATCAGTCGCTAACTTGCTAAAATCCGATAATTCAGCTAAAAAGTATCTAGCGGTGATAAGCCTTGAGAGGTTAAACAATATGGACAAATTCGTTCTAACTGAGAATGACAAAAAGCTGATATCAGGAATTAAAGAATCCCAAGATTTGGTCTCCTTATGTTCTGGTTGTGTGTATTTTGTGAAGATACCGTTAGCTAAAGTTTTTAAAGAAAAAAATAGAGAATTTGCTGAGTATTGGCTAAACGATATTATTGATGATTAGTATCTTATAAGACAAGATTGAAAAAGAGAAACCAAAATAACATTAACTCGGATGCTATCTTAAGTTTCGTCATCGCAACATTTCTGATGATAACAGGAATCATAATACTGGCTTTTGATATAGTAAAAGCTGGAAGGCACTATCTAACCCAACAGGACGGTGCCATTGGCGGGACGATAATAATCATGCTCAGCATTCTTCTTTTCGTAGTATGTTATTATAGCCTTTCTCCATTCAGCAAAATTCGAGAATTCTTTGAGGGCACATCTAAAACTAAGGATAAGCCTAAAGATAGATTCTAGTCATCATCATGCTTAGTCTAATTTATTGGCTCAGAACACTCTCCTCTCAAAAACTCTCGCCAAAACAAACAGTACCATCCCATAAACTGCCAAACCCACAGTGTAAAACAACCAGAAGTTTCCGTCGTAGGCAATGGCCTCTACGCTGCGGAACGACCAGTAGGTAGGAATGATGGCGAAACCTTCCAGAGCATTATATTCCAGAAAATAGCGGAGGATGGGGAGATTGAGTACCAGATTGAAGATTTTGAACTGGGCTAAGCCTTCCATCTTGTTACGGGCAAATGTAGCCGTCATCAGGGCCAACAATGGGGCAATCAGGCTATACTGAGCGGCGAGCAGCAATGCCTTTCCAAATGGGATAGTTACCAAATCACCGTACACCAACAGCATTAAATTAACAATGACAGAAATAGCGACTCCGGCCGCCAGGCGTAGCAGCACGAAGGTTCCGGCCGAGATGGGGGCTACCCGTAATGCACTGAACACATTCTCGTCTTTTTCTTCCAGAAACAGAAAGCCGTTGATAAAGCCAAACATGGTGGCCGACTGCATGCAGGCCCACATCAAAATTACCGGATGGTAGGGTTCAATTACCGGGTACTGCTCGCTGAGGTAGGGCACTAGAAACTTCACAATTGCCAGCGCGATGAGCGGGAAGAATAACAGCCCCTTCAGTAGCGGTTCGCGGAAGGTGATGCGGAAATCGTTGTGGCTAATGAGCAGTAGTTGTTTCATGACCAGATGTGTTTACGGAATGAAGTTCGGGCCAGGTAGTAGCTCCCCACTACTGCCAGCGTACCGTAGCCGTAAGCGTAGATCAGTTCCATTGTTGATATATCTTCAAACGCCGCTTGCATCAGCAGAATACTGGGGTACGACGGAACCGGATAGAACCAAGCCGAAGGAGCCGCCCCGAAGAAGGGAATAAACGGCAGAGCGGTGAGAATCAGTAGTGGAATCATCCGCACCAGAAACTGATTGAACGATTTAGCCTGAGCGACCACCCAACCCCCCAGAAAAATATAGAACAAGCTGGCCCCAATCACCCCCAACACAAAGTGGACGTACTGAAACTGCCAGCCGTAGCCCGCCCAGGCCATAATCAGCGAAGTGCCCAACGCTACCAGGGTGAGCGAGATAGCCTTAGACCACAGATAGGTGTCGGTAGACAGCGGCGATACCGCCAGAGCTTCCAGCGTATGCTGATCCTTCTCAAACAGCACCAGTGCCCCGATAAACATCAGCCCGGTTACTACCGGATCGTTGTAAATTAGCAACACTAGCAGTTTTTCTAGGCTTCCTAAGTCTTTGAGCAAATAGAACAGCCCCAGATATAATCCGGCTAGAGCCAGTGAAACCACGATCAATTGGTTGCGGTGCAATAGTACCAAATCCCAGCGGAGCAAATGAGTTAGAGATTTCATACCAATCGTTGTCCGGTGAGTTTGATAAACACGTCCTCCAGTGTAGCCTCTTCCGAGTGAATGGTTTTGATATTGTTCTCCCGAAGGATCGCCAGAAAGTCTTCGTTTTGGCCGAGCGTATCCAGTGCGTAATCGCGAGCTGCACCGTCGTCCTGAGCTTCTACCCGAACTTTGCGCTTCCCGTGCTGTAACTTTAGCGTGGCCGGACGATCCAGGGCTTTAATCTCCCCGTCAATAATCAGGGCAATGCGGTCGCAGAGGGCATCGGCATCGTACATGCTGTGGGTGGTGATGAAGATCGTCTTTCCCTGCGCCCGCAAATCCAGGATAATGTCTTTGATGATTTTTCCGTTCACCGGGTCCAGGCCCGAGGTGGGTTCGTCCAGAAACAGAATGTCAGGATCGTGCAGGAAGGAGCGGATGAAGTTCAGCCGCATCTTCATTCCCTTAGAAAAGTCGGAAACCGGCTTATCGGCATCTTCTTTCAGCCCCACTTTGTCCAGCAGTTCGTAAAAGTCAGCAGGCTTTTTTTCGTAAAAATTGGCGAAGAATTGTAGATTCTCTAGTGCAGTTAATTTCAAGTAGTGATTGGGCAGCTCGAAGCTCACGCCAATGCGTTGGTAAAAATCCTTATCCCAGCTTAGTAAATCTTTGTTTTGAATCTGCACCTGCCCATCGTAACCGTCCAGCAATTTGTACAGAATCTTTTGGGTAGTACTTTTCCCGCTGCCGCTGGGGCCGAGAAAGCCGAAGATCTCTCCGGTCTCAATGGCAAAGGAGATTCCTCTTAGGGTGGGGTCCTGATTTTTGGGATAGGTATACCGAAGGTCGTTTACCGCAATCATAGTTATTCAAGGTTATCGGATACGATCAGAGTCTCCGCCACAGGCGGATGACTCTAATTAGATTGGGTTAGTTATTTTTACTATCCCCTTTCCATTATCCATTGTCAATTGTCAATTTTTTTCCATCCCTGATTTTAAAATATCGATGAGTTGCCGAAGAGCCTGAATATACTCGACTTCGTTGGCTTGTATTACTGGACCTAAGGGGTTAGTATCTTTCTCGGCTGGTACTAAAGTTTCCAGTAGAGTCTTGCTGATCTGGATAATTAGTCGAGCCATCACGGTAGCATCCAGATCCTTTTTCAACCTGCCTTGTTCCTGCTGCTGGGTAATTATCGACGAAAAAAAGTCAACTGCTTCCTGATCGTAGCGAGCCATGTTCTTTGCCACTTCAGGAATCATTTTCTCCTGACTGTAGCGGTACAAAAACCGGTTCATCACCGGGTACTGAGCATCAAAGGCTAATCCCTGGTGAAACAAGTTTTCCAGCCAATCCCAGAAATTATCGGGGGTAGTAGTCATAGCGGTTTGCATAAACTTCCGCTTTTGGGCTATGGCATATTCTTTCAAATAAAAATACAGGGCTTGCTTGTCGTCAAAGTACTGGTAGATGCTGCCCTTGGCAATGCCCAGCTTCTTTATCAGCCGGTTAAGGGAGGCTTCCTGAAAACTATGGAGCGCAAATTCTTCAAAAGCAGCTTCGATAAATTGCTGCTTTTTATCCGGCTTCAATCGTTCAAATGTGGGCTTTGCTTCTAAAGTGACCATGTGGTCATAATTTTTCTACTTTTACTTTACGAGGTATATTGAGCTTGGTTTCACTTTGATTCAAAAAAGTTGGAGTTAATGGTAAATGGCACGGGAAGGGCGTATGACAATTTTGTAGAATTGATACTATCCCTGGATGAGGCTCTGCACCCGGCGCCTGGCAAATTCCGGGGTCTATTGCATCAAAGGGAGGGAGATACCGGAACAAGTCCGGTAAGGTAATATGTATTCTTATCATACCCCCCTTTTAAAAAGGTGATCTTGCTCACATCTAAAAAAAAGGTAGCTTTGTCTGTCCTATTAAGATCGCTTAAACTGCATTACGTGAAATTCATCGGTGTAATTTTCAGCCTACTACTTCTTGCTTCTTCTCCCCTATTTGCTCAGAAAAAAAATGCTGACTACCGGCTGTTGCTAAAGAAGACGAATACGCCTATCGTCATCGACGGGGGTACGCTAGATTCGGCCTGGCAGCAGGCTAATATTGCATCCGACTTTCATATGATACTGCCGATGGATACCAGCCGGGCTCTGGTCCGTACGGATGTGCGCATGGCCTACGACGACAATTTCCTGTACCTACTGGCCGAGTGCTACCACGCTAAGCCGGGTCCGTACATTGTAGAATCCATGCGCCGGGATTTCTCCTTCGGGAAAAACGATAATTTCCTGCTATTTATGGACCCGTTCGATGATCAGACCAATGGATTTTCCTTCGGAGCCAATGCGGCCGGAGCGCAGTGGGACGGGCTAATGTACGACGGCGGGCGGGTCGATTTAAGCTGGGATAATAAGTGGGTATCAGAAGTAAAAAATTATGAGGATAAATGGGTTTTTGAGGCGGCTATTCCTTTCAAAACCATCCGCTACAAAAAAGGTATTACCGAATGGGGCATCAACTTTAGCCGTCTGGACTTAAAAATGGCGGAGAAATCGGCCTGGGCACCCGTGCCCCGGCAGTTTCCATCGGCATCCTTAGCTTACACCGGCACCCTGGTCTGGGATCAGCCTCCGCCCACCGTGGGCAGCAACGTCTCCATTATTCCTTACACACTGGGCGGAGCTACCCGCAATTTTGAAGAAAACACCTCCACCGAGTACCGGGGCGAGGTAGGGGTTGATGCCAAAATCGCCATCACCTCTTCCCTGAATCTGGACCTAACCGTGAATCCCGATTTCTCACAGGTAGAGGTAGACCAGCAGGTAACCAACCTGGATCGTTTCGAGTTGTTTTTCCCCGAACGGCGGCAGTTCTTTCTGGAGAATGCCGACTTGTTCGCCAACTTCGGCTATCCGACAATTCGCCCTTTCTTCTCTCGCCGCATCGGGTTGGGAGTACCCATTCAATTTGGAGCGCGGCTAAGCGGAAAGCTTAACAAAAACTGGCGTATCGGGGCTATGAACATCCAAACCGGAAAGGTGGAAGAAACTGATTTACCAGCCCAGAATTTTACGGTAGCTGCCCTTCAGCGTCAGGTATTTGCCCGGTCTAATATTGGTTTGATTGTGGTGAACAAAGAGTCGTTGAACTATACTCCCAGCGATGATCCAAATACTCCAGTGTACTCCCGGTACAATCGCAACATCGGGGTGGAGTATAACATCGCCTCCTCTAACAACCTCTGGACAGGAAAGGTACTCTACCTGCATTCCATGAGCCCAGAGAGATTAGACCGCAACATGGTACATGCCGCCAACTTGCAGTACGACAGCCGCCGCTGGACAATTAGCTGGCAGCACGAGTACGTAGGCCGAGGTTACACTGCCGAAGTAGGTTTTGTGCCCCGCCGCTCCTACATCAGAGTAAATCCCGAAATAACGTACCGCTTCTTTCCCGAAAATAGTAGCGTGGTTAGCCACGGACCCACCCTGAACTCGACCCTTTTCTACAATGAATCTTTCCAGCAAACGGACAACGAAAGCTATCTGTCCTACAACGTCAGTTTTCAGAACCGCTCCAGTTTTACCGGCTGGATTGCCCACAACTACGTGCAGTTACTTCAGGGCTTTGACCCAACCAACGCGCTGGGCGATACTTTGGCTACCGGCACCGAGCACTGGTGGAACGCCTGGGGTACCGAATACGAGTCTAAACCTAACAGCCTGTTTACCTACGCTTTTTCTACCCGCTACGGGGGCTACTATGCCAACGGCACCCGCCTTAATGTAACCGGCGAAGTAGGTTACCGCTTTCAGCCCTACGTGAGTTTGGCCGTTCGCTCGAGCTACAACCGCATCAATCTACCGGAGCCCTGGAATCAGAGCACTTTCTGGCTGGTAGGTCCCCAGGTAGACATCACCATGACAAACAAATTATTCTTTACCGCTTTTATGCAGTACAACGAACAGATTGATAACATTAATCTAAACACCCGCTTTCAGTGGCGCTATCAGCCTGCTTCCGATTTATTCATAGTGTATACCGATAACTATTTCCCGCAGCCCTTCGGCGTCAGGAACCGCGCTCTGGTACTCAAACTCACCTACTGGTGGAATGTGTGATCCGATTTTCCGCCAATCAAAAAAAATTATAGAATATATGAACATATCTTCATATATTTACGTATAGTTAGATATGACACAGACGTTACCGACCATAAACCCGGAAAAGCTAGAAAAGGTGGCCTTCATTCTGAAGACGATCGCTCATCCGCTACGTATCGCCATTGTAGATTTGCTTTCCAAGCGAGAGAAGATGATGGTAAACGACCTTACCGAAGCTTTAGGCTCGGAACAGTCGCTGGTATCGCACCACCTCACCAACATGAAACTGAAAGGAATTCTGTCTAGTGAGCGCGATGGCAAAAAGGTCTACTATCAACTGAAGATGAAAGAAGTGACCGGAGTACTGGCCTGCATGGATAAGTGCGAGGCGGTATTGTAAAAAATTTAGCATTACATATGAATGAATTTTCATATTAACATTTATAAATATTTCTTATCCTACCTTACAAACCTGATTTTTGTCATTGTTAGTCGAAACTCAGGTCAATAATTTTACTATTCAATTTGATTTTCCATGAAATACTATCACGCTAAACAATTAACCAACACTACTTTTTCTGATGCCGTAGAGCAGGTAACCGAGGCGCTGAAATCCGAAGGCTTTGGGGTACTGACCGAGATTGATGTGCAGGCTACCATGAAGAAGAAGTTGGATAAGGATATGCCACCCTACCTGATTCTGGGTGCCTGCAACCCAAATTTTGCCTACCAAGCGTTACAGGCCGAAAATAAGATTGGCACCATGCTGCCCTGCAACGTGATTGTTCAGCAACTGGACGACAGTACGGTAGAAGTGGCCGCCGTGGACCCGATGGCTTCCATGCAGGCGGTAGAGAACGAATCGCTGGCGGGTATTGCTACCGAGGTGCAGGGCAAACTAAAAAACGTCATTAACTCTCTTTAGAATCTCTCACTACTAAATTTTTCTACTATGTACATCGAACAACTTTATACCGGATGTTTGGCCGAAGCCGCCTACTACATTGAGTCCCAAGGCGAAGCCGCTATTATTGACCCTCTACGCGAAACCGCCCCTTACCTGGAACTGGCGCAGAAACGCGGAGCTACCATCAAGTACATTTTTGAAACCCACTTCCACGCCGATTTCGTGTCGGGCCACCTGGATTTAGCTAAAGCCACCGGAGCTACCGTGGTGTTTGGACCAACCGCTCAACCCAACTATTCGGCCTACGTAGCCGAGGACAATGAACTGTTCCAAATCGGAGAAGTGCAGGTGAAAGTGCTGCACACTCCCGGCCATACCATGGAATCTTCCTGCTTCCTGCTCATTGATGATAAAGGCAACGACCACGCGGTATTTACCGGTGATACCCTCTTCAACGGGGATGTAGGCCGTCCCGACCTGGCCGTAAAATCCGATCTTTCAGCTGAAGACCTGGCCGGCCTGCTGTTTGATTCTATTCAGGATAAGCTGATGCCACTAGATGATGAGGTAATTCTGTATCCCGGACACGGGGCCGGATCGCAGTGCGGTAAGAGCATGAGCGACGAAACCTTCAGTACCATGGGGGCGCAGAAAAACTACAACTACGCGCTGCAGATCAAAGAGAAAGAAAAATTTGTGGAAGCCGTACTGGAAGGACAGGAAGCCCCTCCCGCCTACTTCCCCGAAAACGCCCGGATCAACAAAATGGGCTACGAGAATATCGACGAAGTAATGCAGCGCAATAATCAGCCCCTGTCTATAGAAGCCTTTGAGCAGGCAGTGCAGCAGGGCGCAGTTATTCTGGATACCCGTCATCAAGACGAATTTGAGAAGGGGTTTGTACCCAACTCACTAAATATTGGCTTAGATGGGCAGTACGCGGTATGGGTAGGCACATTGCTGAAAATCGATCAGCCCATAGTGCTGGTAACCGAACCCGGTCAGGAGGAAGAAGCAGTACTACGCCTAGCCCGGGTTGGCTTTGAAAACGTAAAAGGTTACCTGGAAGGAGGAGTAACTGCCTGGCAGCAGGCGGGCAAACCGGTAGAGAAAGTAGCTTCAGTAGAAGCCACCGAAGTGGTTAACTTAATTGACCAAGGCTATCAGGTGCTGGACGTTCGTCGTAACACCGAAGCCGAAACTGAGCACGTGGAAGGAGCACTGAATATTCCGCTGAAAGACTTACCCAATCAGTTAGCTAAGGTGGATAAAAATCAACCTTACGCGCTACACTGCGCGGGTGGCTACCGTTCTATGATTGCCGCCTCTATTCTAAAGCAGCGCGGCTTGTCAAACTTCAAAAACGTGCACGGTGGTTTTGATGCGCTAAAAGAGGTTAATAACCTGCCCATGGTCGCCGGAAAGTGCCCGAACCAGCGTCGCGAAGAAAAGCTGGCTGCGCTTAAAGTATAAGTATCCTCATATTACCTTTGGTAATCTTCCTCACTCGCCGCAGAGCGATGGGGAAGATTTTTTGTTTCTAATCAGTAATATTCACCTCCCCCATTCTCTAGCACGAACTAAACAGTAGACGTTTATACCTAGCAAACCGAAACCATTAGCTGATAAGTATACTGACAATTTAACTTGGGGACAGAAATAAAATATTCTTGCCGGTGGACGCCACGCGGATGAGCGAAGCAAATTCCGGCATCTCATGCGGGAGACCCCGTCGGGGCGCCGACCGGAATTCGTCAGGTGCCGAGCGCTATCGCTCATCCGGGGAGGGTGCCCCTAAGATACAATATCATTCCAGATAAGCTCTGAGAATAAATCAGCCCATTTACATCCCTTCAAAATACAATAATACCTTGTTTTTGCTCATTTTATGGTTATACGTCCAACGATTATTCTAAAATTGTCATTAACAAGACTCGGATAATCAGCTTTTTTTTTAACTTGAGTGCAGCGCTATTTATGTACCCTCATTAATAGATGGCCAACTATCTTTTTTCCAACGCCAACCTTCAAATCTATGAATCCAAAGCTACTTGCGCGCTTTTTGCTGACCGCTATGCTATTTTGCGGAATTACTATCGCCTTCGCCCAGCAACGAACTGTTACGGGTACCGTTACTGCCGAAGAAGAAGGTGCTTTACCCGGAGTGAATATTCTGGTGAAAGGCACGACCCAAGGAACCGTCACTGACATTGACGGGAACTACCGAATTAATGTACCCGGCGAAGATGCCACTCTGGTTTTTTCCGCCGTGGGTTATACCTCACAGGAAATAGCCGTGGGCAACCGCAGTACAGTTGATGTAGTAATGCCGCCCGATATTCAATCACTGGAAGAGATTGTGGTGGTAGGATTCGGAACTCAAAAGAAAGCCGACCTTACCGGAGCAGTAGGTTCTATTCCGGCCGCTGAGATCGCCGAGAAACCTATTACTAGTCCCGACCAGATTCTGGCTGGCCGAATATCCGGGGTACAGATCTCCAACCGTAGTGGCGATCCCGGTGCCCCCATTAATGTTCGTATTCGGGGCGTAGGTACTGCTGGGGTAAACCAACCGCTATGGGTAATTGACGGAGTACCTATCGTACAAACCAGTAACATCACCGTTAATACCGGATCCAATACGGAGACTAATCCATTAGCTGGAATTAACCCTAACGACATTCAATCCATCGACGTACTTAAAGATGCCGCTTCAGCGGCCATCTACGGGGCTCGGGCGGCGAATGGGGTGATTATTGTCACTACCAAACGAGGGGCCGAAGGCCGAACTTCCGTTACCTACGATGGCTTCATCGGAACCCAGACTACTCCTCAGCGTATTGATGTGCTCAACGTAGATCAGTTTATCGATCTGCAGTCAGAGTTAGGACGGGACTTTAGCCAATTTCGGGGTGAACCCTTTATAGACTGGCAGGATGCTACCTTCAAAAATGGCCCCATGCAGAGCCATAACATCACGGCTAGCGGCGGTAGTGAGAACATAAACTTCAGCGTATCGGCCGGTTATCTTACTCAGGAAGGAATTGAATTGGCACAGGATTTTGAACGTTACTCCTTCAAGGCCAACTCCGATATCAAGGTAGGCAAACGTAAGCAATTTACCTTTGGTGAGTCCCTCTTGGTTAGCTTCGTAGATCGCCTGGTGCAATCCGAGGGCAATCGCTTTGCTGCGTTTAACTCGGCTCGCAACGCGCCCTGGTTCAAAATATACAACCCCGATGGGCCGTTTGGTTATAACCCCGAGAACCCTACTACCACTGGCGGGGCTACCGGAAGTAACCTTGTGTATCGTAGCGACTTCAGGGCCAACGAAACCCGAGTCAAAAACCGCAAAGTACTAGGAAACATCTACGGACAATGGGAAATTATTGAAGGCCTGACCTTTAAAACTTCATTTGGACTAGACTACAATGTAGGTGATGGCTTTTACTATCAGGGACCGGTTACTTTCTCCCAGATTGGTGACCCCAATCTATCGCTGCTAGTACAATCCCGCCCAATTGAGTTAACAACCAACATCGCTAATACTTTAACGTATTCTAAAACATTCGGACGCCACAATCTGACCGTACTGCTCGGACACGAAGAAACCAACTTCCGCTTCGACAAACTACGCATCCAGGGGCGCGACCTGTTTAACCCGGCTATCCGGTTTGGCTCAGTGGCTAGCACTGTGGCGGCCGGTAACGAAGCCGACCAGTGGGCACTACGCGGATTTCTGGGCCGGGTCAATTACTCTTTCGGCAGTAAATATTTGGCTACATTCAACGTTCGCCGCGATGCTTCTTCCCGCTTTGCCGAAGGCAATCGTTCCGATATCTTTCCTTCCGCATCGGTAGGTTGGCGTATTACCGAGGAATCCTTCTTTCCCGAAACCAGCTTTATTGATGATTTAAAGATTCGGGCGGGTTGGGGACAATCCGGTAATCAGTTTACCGGTCTGAACTTTGCGTACCTTAGCTCACTAAATATTAACCCCTTCTACGTGATTGGTAGTGGACAGAATATAGTACGCGCTCCGGTACCTACCAGCTTTGCTAACGCTGACCTAAAATGGGAGGTTAGTACCCAGACCGATATTGGGTTAGACGCTGCTTTTTGGGAAGGACGCGTAGAACTTACCTTCGACTATTATGATAAGGTAACTGACGACGTACTATTAGGATTGCCCGTTCCGGCGGTGTCAGGATTCTTCTTACCCACTGATGCGAACATTGGTCAGATCAGGAACAACGGTATTGAACTAGCCCTAAACTACAACAACCGAGTAGGAGATTTTAACTATAGTATCGGTGGTAACTTTACTACGGTAAACAATGAGGTTACCTCATTGGGTGAAATACCGGCTATTATTGGCGGAATAGGCGGCGGACAAACCCACCGTACTATTGTGGGCGAGTCGCTAGGGCACTTCTACGGTTTTAAGACTGATGGTATCTATCAGACCCAGGCCGAAGTAGATAATGCCCCGCCCGATGCATTATCAGCCGACCGTCAGCCGGGAGATATTCGGTTTGTAGACGTCAACGGAGACGGAGTAGTAGACAACAACGACCGTACAACTTTGGGTAGCCCAATTCCTGATTTTTACTACGGTATTAACCTTTCAGCCGATTGGAGAGGGTTTGACTTCTCGGTATTATTTCAAGGAGTGGGAGGAATGCAGGTATACAATGCCGCCCGCCAGAGTTTCGAAAACCTGGCCGGTACCAATAACCAGTCTACCCGCGTGCTAGACCGTTGGTCGGGCCCCGGTACCAGCGATGAAATTCCGCGCGCTACGCTGGACGACCTGAATAATAACAACCGCTTCTCTGACCGTTGGGTAGAAGATGCCGATTTTCTGCGAATCAGGAACATTCAGCTAGGATATAATGTATCTTCAGAGGCACTGGAGTCAATAACTAGTGGATTTATCAACAACTTGCGGGTGTACGTAGGAGCTCAAAACTTATTTACCTTCACCAACTACCTAGGATTTGACCCGGAAGTAACCCGGGGATTCAGTTTCCAGAAGGGTGAGTTTCCGCTGGCTACCGGCCAGGATTCAGGCGGCTCTCCACAACCGCGCATTTTCCAACTGGGCGCCCGGGTAACCTTCTAAAAATCATTCGCTACTGCAAAAGAATTTAACTATGAAAAAGCTGATTTTAGTCGTACTGACGATATTTTTCTTAACCGAATCCTGCAATAATCTTGATCTGGAACCGCTGGACCGAGTGACAGAAAACACTTTCTATAAAACTGAAGCTGACTTTGACGGAGCTATATTTGCTTCTTACTCATCTATTCAGAAATTCTGGGGGATAAGTACTGAAACCATAGGAGAAAATGGGGAGTACTGGAAGATGTCGCTGGCTACCACTGACGACGTAGTAGCTGATGATTTAACCTCCGACGGAATATCCCGTAACTTAGATAACTTGCTTTTTGATCCCTTCGCTGTCCCCTTTCAGGCACTCTACTCCATGGTCTACGAGGGTATCTACCGGGCTAACCTGGTGATAGACAAGCTAGACGATGAGAACGAACTTAGTAAGGAGCAAAAGTCCCAACTGGAAGCCGAAGCTAAGTTTTTGCGGGCCTGGTTTCACTTCCAGGCGCTTAAAATGTGGGGAACCCCACCTTTGGTCACCGAAGTTCTTCGTGACTTAAACGGTTTAGCTCAGCCAAATGCCACCCAAGAAGCTCTTTTTGCCCAAATCCTGTCGGACTTTAACGATGCCGCCAACGGGTTGCCCGAAGGCTGGGATGATGCTAACCTCGGACGGGCTACGGCTTGGGCAGCTAAGGCTTACGTTGGCAAAGTAAACGTCTGGAAGGAAGACTGGCCGGCGGCTATTGCGGCCTTCGAGGACGTCATTCAGAACGGGCCTTATATGCTACTGGCCGACTACGGGGCGGTGTTTGCCTATGATAATGAAAACCACGCTGAGTCTATTTTTGAGATACAGTTTGGCGGTCCCTTTTCCGATGATAACATCTGGGTGTTTGATGATATTCACTCTGAGGCTTTCAAGGCTTCGCAGGGTATTGCCAGAGGGCATGTGTTGGATGCCGGAAACGGGGCTCCGGGAGGCAAGAGGGGATGGTTAGCCCCTAGCCAGGATTTGCTGGATGCCTACGAGCCCGGCGACCTACGGCGAGAAGTTACGATATACCAGGAAGGTGATATGTACTACACCACTAACCCCTACGAAGCTATTCCTTACAATCCGGAATGGTCTTCCACTAATCTTACGATGGCGAAGTACCGGGGCGCGCGCAACGTAGTACCCGAAAATCATGCTCCCCACGGACAGGCCGATTTCAACAACGAGCGTTGGTTCCGGCTGGCTGAACTGAAACTACTTTACGCCGAAGCATTAATTGAACAAGGCCGGGATGCCGACGCCTTAATGCAGATTAACGATATCCGGACTCGAGCAGGCTTAGCTCCTTTAGCCGATACCGGAAATATTGTTGAAGCCCTTCGCCAAGAAAAGCGCATTGAGCTAGCGTTTGAACCACACCGCTGGTTTGATATTACCCGCTGGGGTATTGGAGCCGAGATTTTTGGCGACCGCTGGGATGACCGGTTAAACCTGTTCCCTTTCCCCCAGTCGGAGATCGACCGTAGTGGTGGTGTACTACAGCAAAATACCGGATACTAATTTCAGATTAACGCAATTCTGTAGAAACAAGATTAATCGTGTTCCTACGATCATCTGTTATCTTGAATAGTAAGAGCAGCCCAACTTTGGGTTGCTTTTTTTCTTTACATTTGAATCCAGCGTAGCTCGAAGCACATGGTAAAAAATATTCTTTCATCACTTTGCTTGTTATGTCTGCTGACTACCGCCTGCCAGCCAGAGACGACTGTATTCGAGCAACTGTCTCCCGAGGAAACAGGTATTGATTTTAGCAATGAGTTGGTAGAGGATAGTACCTATAATGTGTACTCCTACATGAACATTTACACCGGCGCGGGAGTAGCGGTGGGTGATGTGAATAACGATGGGCTTCCTGATCTGTACTTTAGCGGCAACCAGGTTAGCGGCCGACTCTACCTTAATCAGGGCAATCTTCAATTTACGGATGTAACCGAATCAGCCGGTTTAGTGAATGAGCGCTGGGGCACGGGGGTAACGATGGTGGATATTAACCAGGACGGCTGGCTGGATATTTACGTCTGCGTTTCTGGCATTGGCTCCGAACAGGATCGGGCAAACCTGCTCTATATCAACCAACACGACGGCACATTCTCCGAAGAGGCTAAGGCTTACGGACTAGCTGATTCCCGGCAGGTGATGCACGCTACCTTCCTGGATTATGACCGAGATAACGATCTGGATGCTTTCCTCATCGTAAACCCCACCGACTCGGTTTTTCAGGTGGATACCATCAAGCCCCGGAAAACGAAAGGCCAGTCTAGCAGTACGGATGTGCTGTACCGAAATGATGGCGAATCATTCGTAGATGTATCTCGCGAATCGGGGATTCTCATCGAGGGCCAAAGTCT
This sequence comes from uncultured Roseivirgaceae bacterium, assembly GCA_964551335.1. Taxonomy (GTDB): domain Bacteria; phylum Bacteroidota; class Bacteroidia; order Cytophagales; family Cyclobacteriaceae; genus Tunicatimonas. The sequence continues at coordinate 47,492 of CAZKCO010000021.1, read as the reverse complement.
GGGAGTGGCCGTAACGGATATTAATCAGGATAACTGGCCGGATATTTATATCTCCAATGATTTTATCGGTAGCGATGTACTATACGTCAACCAGCAGGACGGCACGTTTAGCGATGAAGCCCAAAGTTACTTCAAGCACACCAGCTACGCCGGAATGGGCAACGATGCCGCCGATTTTAACAACGATGGACTGGTTGACATCATCGAGTTGGATATGCGCCCCGAAGATAATTTTCGCCGTAAACTCATCTTGCCGGGGACCAACTACGAGCGCTTTCAGATGGCTATCCAGCAGGGCTACCAACCTCAGTTTACCCGTAACACCTTGCAGTGGAACCGAGGGGAAGGCTACTTCAGCGAGATTAGTTTTCTTTCGGGGGTGAGCAGCACCGACTGGAGCTGGAGCCCGCTACTGGCCGACTACGACAACGATGGCGATAAAGACTTGTTTGTGACCAATGGTTTCCGCCGCGACCTGGGCGATCTGGATTATATCAACTACCAGCAAATGTTTAACACTCCAATGGGCTCGGCCGAGGCAAAACTTGCCAAGAAGCAGGAGAACGTACTTCAACTCGAGGGAGTGAGTATTGCCGATTACCTCTTTGAGAATCAGGGGGATTTAACTTTTGCTAATCGGTCGGAGGATTGGGGCATTCGCACTCCCGGCTTTTCGCACGGGGCGGTTTACGCTGACTTGGATAGCGATGGCGATCTGGAACTGGTCGTGAATACTACGAACAGCCCGGCTCACATTTATAAAAACCTCACTAGTGAAAAGAAGAATAGGTCTTACCTCAAAGTAAATTTTCACGGCCCTGTCGGCAACCCCTTTGGTATTGGTGCAAAAGTACTGGTGTACCAGCGCGAACAGACGCAATTATACGAAAACAATCTCAGCCGGGGCTACGCCTCCAGCGTGGCACCTACGCTGCACATTGGTTTGGGTGATAGCGCTACGGTAGACTCGCTGCGGGTAGTTTGGCCCGACGGGCAGTTGCAAACCATCACCGAAGTAGAACCCAATCAACTGCTGACGGTAGCCTACGAAAATAGCCGTACTGAATCTGCACCAGCAGCAGCTAAGCAAGTAACCTTCCAAAGGATCAGCGATAGTCTGGGTTTACAGTATACTCATCAGGAAAATGATTTTGTGGATTTTCGGCAGCAGCGGATTCTACCCCATATGCACTCCCAGGGTGGGCCGGGCATGGCCGTAGGAGATATTAACAGCGACGGTCGGGATGATCTATTCGTAGGCGGAGCCGCGGGCTCCTGCGGACAGTTTTTCGTTCAACAATCCGATGGATCTTTCCAGCCAAAACCCTGGGAGTTCGACTGTGAATCGGAAGATATGGGCGCGCTTTTGTTTGATGCTGACGCCGATAGTGATCTGGATTTGTACATTGTCAGCGGAGGTAGCGCCTTTCCCGAAAATAGCCCGCAGTACCAGGACCGTCTATATCGTAATGACGGATTGGGGAATTTCACCCGAGATCAATCGGCTCTTCCTGATCTCACGGCCAGTGGTTCCTGCGTAACGGCCGGTGACTACGATCAGGATGGTGATCTTGATTTGTTTGTCGGTGGGCGTATCGTGCCGGGACGATATCCAATGCCTCCTTCCAGCTATCTACTTCAAAATGATCAGGGAACGTTTACCGATGCAACCTCAACCGCTGCTCCCGAACTAACTCAAGCCGGATTGATAACATCGGCGCTGTGGACGGACTACGATGACGACGGTTGGACTGACTTACTGGTGGTAGGTGAGTTTATGCCCATCCGTTTCTTCCGTAATCAAAACGGCAAGCTCATCGAGCGTACTGATGATACTGGCCTAGTTGGAACGAACGGCTGGTGGAATAGCATTGCCGGCGGTGACTTTGACCGGGATGGCGATACCGATTACATCGTAGGCAACCTGGGACTGAATAGTCCGTATCGGGCATCAACTGAGCAACCGCTCTGCGTGTACGCCAGCGATTATGACAAAAACGGTAGCATCGATCCGGTCATGTGCTACTACGTGCAGGGTGAAAATTACCTGGCGCACCGTCGGGATGACTTGGTAAAGCAAATTAATGCCATGCGAGCCCGCTTTAAAACCTACCGTTCGTACGCCGAAGCCACCTTTGAGAAATCATTTTTGCCCGAAGAGTTGGAAGCTGCCTACGTTGTCCGCAGCGAGCGCTTTGAGAGTAGCTACCTGGAAAACCAAGGCAACGGAAAATTCAGTATCCGGGCGTTACCCACTGAAGCCCAAGTATCTCCTGTCTTCGGAATAGCGGTGCAGGACTACAATGAGGACGGGCATCTGGACATGTTATGGAGCGGAAACTTCTACGCCGTAGAAGCAGCAGCCGGTCCCCGTGATGCTTCTTTAGGGGGCCTATTGCTGGGGGACGGAACCGGCAACTTCACTACGGTGCCCCCCACCCAAACCGGATTTATTGCTGATGGCGATGCCCGCGGAATAGCCCAGTTATCGTCCAATGGCCGGTTGATCAGCGTAGTAGCCAACAACAATCAGCCTTTGGAAACATTTACTCGCTCAACTACCACAAGTATCTATCAGGCTACCGAGCAGGATGCTTCTGCCATCGTCACCCTAAGTAACGGCCAATCTTACCAACACGAATTCACTTACGGATCGGCTTATCTGTCACAATCTTCCCGTGCGTTACTGCTTCCCGCCAACACCCAACAACTGCTGATTACTACCTATAAGGGCGAGCAGAAAGAGATTAATATAAACGCCCTTATCACCGTTTTGCCCTAGCGGTTGGACTGCCATAAACGTTTTACCTAGATATTATTCTGCGGCATTTCGTAGCGCCTTTAAAGTATTTCCGGCTTCTGTTCGTCTTATGCTAAAGAATGGAAGACCCGATCAATACGCTGGTGCCCAAACCCTCCCCGCCCAAGATTGTGCAGGTGGTCAAAGACTACGGTAACCGCCTGTTTCGCTTTATCCGGGGCCGGGTAGGCTCCGATGAGGATGCGGAAGACATTTTGCAGGAGGTATGGTATCAGTTAAGCCATTCGGTTAATATCGAAGAAATTGAGCAGATCAGTGGGTGGCTGTACCGGGTGGCCCGGAACAAAATTGTGGATAAGCACCGTAAGAAAAAGCCGGACTCGCTGGGCGACTATCAATACGGCGAAGATGGTGAATTCAGACTGACCGATATTCTACTGGCAGATTCTCACGATCCGGAAACCGAATATCTCAAAGAAATCTTTTGGCAGGAATTGTTCATTGCTCTAGAGGAACTGCCCGAAAACCAGCGACGAGTATTTGTGGAAAACGAACTGGAGGATAAGACCTTGCAACAAATTGCGGACGAAAGCGGAGAAAAGCTCAAGACGATCATCTCCCGAAAGGGGTATGCGGTGAAACATTTACGCCGCCGATTGGAAACATTGTATCACGAATTTCTATCTTACTGATATGACTCCCAGAAAACGTCACCGAGGATTCTTTTTGCTTTTTATTCCGCTGCTGATCGGAGCACTGGCCGGGGTGGTGATGCTGCTATGGAACGCAATTCTTTCCAATGTTTTAGACGTTAAGCCGCTCACTTACTTACAGGCACTAGGATTACTTGTGCTGTGCCGGATATTATTCGGAGGCTTTCGCTTCGGAGGATCTAACCGCCCGCCCTGGCCGAAGTATCGTCGGGGCCGCTGGGGCAATCTGAGTCAGGAAGAAAAAGACCGTTTGAAAGAAGAATGGCGAAAGCGCTGCGGTCGTTAAGCTAACCTTATCGCTTTTACTTGCAATTCACACAGGCTCGGCTGGATTTGTAATCCAGCATCAATTACGACCTAAAATCAATAGTATTAGACCAGTTCGCTATTCTTCTGTATACCCCTCCAGAAATATTTTCAAAAAAATTTTCTGCTTTGGTAAAGTAATTTCCGAAGTCGCCCGTCTTCTGCATTGAAAGATTAATGACACCAAAAATAATAATCATGTACAACCCATTGTTAAAAACCATTTTAATAGGCATTGGCGTGGGCATCGTCCTGTTCGCTTTGCCCTTCATACTCAAGGTAGTGCTGTTCGTCTTACTCTTCGGCGCCCTGTTTCGCTTCGTTAGCCGAAGACTATTTTGGCGTAGATTCACCCGGGTAGCGTCGGTTCATAACGGATATTACCCTGGTGGATACGGCTACCGTGGCCGTTGGCACTATCCTCGTGGATATAATCGCTACGAATACAAGTCAGAGTTGCATCCGGCATTTGCCGATGTCATCCGCAATATGTCGGATGAAGAGTACGACTCGTTCCGGCAAAAGCTAGCGGATGACCGCTCAGGTTCTGATCAAAAGACGACCATTGAAATCCAGTAATAACCAATTAAAACAGAATAATCATGTACAGAAGAAATTATAGAAATCAGGGAGGCGCAACCTACAAGAAATACGCACCCTTTATTGATGCTGAGTTTTGGGAAGGTATGCGAGGCGGATTCTTTCGCCGACCTAAGTATAATGTTCCGCTCAACATTGCCGAGACAGATACTAACTACGAAGTCCACGTCTACGCCGTTGGCTTTGCCAAGGAAAACATTACCATTACGGTGGAAGATGATGTGCTGTGGATTCGGGGGAAGCGCGACATTGACCAAGACAATCCACCCAAATTCAAGCGGCAGGAGTTTCCGGTAAAGCATTTTGAGCGGGTAGTCAGCTTGTACGGACAGGTAGATATAACTCAGATTACGGCCCGGCAAGAAGGCGAGGTGCTTATCATCACCTTACCCAAACTACCCGAAGCCCAATCCTCCGCGCAAGACGTAAAAATTGATTAAAAGGCAAAGACTCGGAAACAGTAAAATCAAAAAGGCAGCTAGCAATAGTTGCCTTTTTTATGCATTTGATAATGGTTGTCACAAATGATTCGGTAAGCAAGATTTTCAGGTAGGAATATGATTAATGGCGCGGCCACCGTCATGTTCCTACTTGATGCCATTTTAATCTACACTGTTTAATTCTTGAATGTATAACAGGGATAATTACCTTCTCTTCACATAGCAAGACCAGACTCGAACAACTCAGTCTATTCTTGTATTTTATAGATGACAGTACCCATTGTCAACTGACATCACACTTTGATGAACACCCGGCGCTGATAGAGCCAGTAGCAGAGATACCAGTCAATAGCCAGCGCACCTAGCGAGGCACCGATAGCCAACGTAGTAGCGTTAGCTCCCAGCCACCCTAAAACACCGTCGGTGAAGATAGCGGCAAAGCCATTGATCCAGCCGTAGCCCAACGTCTGCGTTACCATGTAAATAAAAATAGAATTCATCCCGACTACGCTGAAGAAAAATACTCCTTTTCGGTAGCCCTTCACATCTACAATCCAGTAGAGCGCAGCTAGTACCAGCAGACACCAACCGCCGCTGGCAAAGGTAAATGAGGTAGTCGCAATGCGCTTAATGATAGGAGTGATACCCAGCCAGTCCATGCCGTAGCCCACTACCAACGCGATGAGCCCCGCTATGACCAGCGGTTTAATTTTCTCAGCAGCACTACGTTGTGAGATTAAAATTTTTCCCGCCACTACTCCCCAGATGGTATGCGCCGCTGTAGGCAGGAAATTGATTACTACCCAGCCGCCGTTATTGATCTTTCCCATCAGTACCAGATCCATCCACGCACCGAAGTTCTCGCCCTGCACAAACGGCTGATCGAATCCTTCCAGCGGCATCAGCCGGTACAGTAATTCAGTTAATAGCAGTAAACCCAGGGACACCGCAATTTGCGTCTTTAGCGAATAGCGGAACAGAAAAAAGGCAATCAGGATGGTAAAGCCCAACTGGGTCAACACATTCCACAGTTCCCATACAATCGCCTCACTATATACACAATGCAAAAGCACTCCCAAGAAAAACAGAATGATACACCTCCGAATAATATGATTACGAGTTTTGGGCCAGTCTTCGGGTTGCTGGGTACGTTTCCGAAGCGAAAAGACCATCGCCACCCCGACGATAAACATGAAGAAGGGTTGCACCAGATCCCAGAAGCGTAGTCCGTTCCAGGGATGATGATGGAACTGCAGAGCCACAGCATGCCAGAATGAGCCTTCGGCCGTGTATTCCAACATATGATGATACAGTTCGGTGGTTTCGGCTACCAGCAGAAACATGGTAGCTCCCCGAAATAGATCGAGGGATAGTAGTCGTTTACTAGGGTCGGTTTTCATAGGTTATTAAGTAGTTGAGCCATTTGTTGCTGAAGTTGTTGGGCGGCTTTTCCAGCTTGCTGCGCAAAATCTTCTCCGTCGCCCGCATAAATAATTCCCCTTGATGAATTGACCAGTAGTCCGCAGCGGTCGTTCATTCCGTAGCGGGCTACTTCTTCCAGACTTCCGCCCTGCGCCCCGACCCCCGGCACCAGTAGAAAATGATCGGGTACAATCTTCCGAATCTCTGCTAATTTTTCCGCCTGCGTAGCACCTACCACGTACATCATCTGTTCTGCCGAGCCCCACTGTTGACTGGTCTTCAGCACCTGCTGATACAGTGGTGTTCCCGAGTCATCTACCGGCAAATGCTGAAAATCATGACTGCCCCGATTGGAGGTAAGTGCCAACAAAATTACCCACTTTCCGGCGTGTTGCAGAAACGGGGTAACCGAATCTTCGCCCATGTAGGGCGCTACGGTGATAGAGTCAAAATCGTAGGTTTCAAAGAAGGTGCGGGCGTAGCGCGATGAGGTATTGCCAATATCGCCCCGCTTGGCATCGGCAATGGTAAAAAAATCATTGGGAATATAATCCAGCGTCTTCCGCAGGCTTTCCCACCCCATCGCTCCCAGCGACTCATAAAAGGCGATGTTAGGCTTGTAAGCAATGCAGTAATCGGCCGTAGCATCAATAATCTGTCGGTTGAAAGCAAAGATCGGATCTTCTTCACTGTGTAAGTGCCGCGGGATTTTTGCCAGATCGGGATCTAAGCCCACGCATAAAAAGGATTGTTTCTGCTGAATTAGTCGGAATAGGTCGGTTTGGGTCATTGTATAACAGGGGGAGAGTGTGTTGCTGTAAATATTAGCTTTAATTAGCTAATTCGTAAACTTTTGTAGACAAAAATACAGTAACCGCTAAAATCGATCTTGAAGATTTTGCAAGAAAGCCACGTTGATACATGGCATATTAAAGATTTAGTTAGTTAGAAGTGAAAGGAAAGCAGAGATTGAATCTCTTTTAAACTAACTGTAGAACAGAAGAATAGCGGGTAAAATCGCTTTGATTCAAAGTATAAAGCTTAACGATTTGATGCTGCTGCATAAATGCTACCAGTCGTGCATCGTGGGCAGCTTTTCCTTCTACTTTAAATTCCCGAACCAATTCCTGCCAAAACTGAAAGACTTCTTCCGTTTCGGGTAGTAGTTTGTAGGTATTCATCAAATTTCTGACTTCAGCAATAGCATCATCGGTACTTAGCCCCGAAGCCATTTACGTCAACGGGGCGGGTAGCTACTACGTAGAATTCATAAACGGTTTGAGGGGCAATAATAAGCTCATCTTGCTCAACGAGCGACAACAGTTTTTCGCTTATCTCTATAAAATGAGGAGAATTTTTTTGTTTGGATCGCAGCAGTATGTTGGTATCCAGTAATATCATCAGCTACCGCCCATCCTCTCCGTATAAATACTCCCGCCTTAACGATTCATCGGTAGGGGTTTCTTTAGAAGTAACAGTACCGAAAGAGGCTTTCAGCCTACGTTTTCGTTCAGCAACCGATGGCTCTGACTGTTCCCGCCTAACCAGCAGTTGGCGGACAAATTGAGCAACTAACCTTTGTTCCGAAGCACTTAGTTCCTCTAATTGTTTAATAAGCGAGTCGTTCATAGCATAATAACACCATTCGTACTATTTCAGTGCCTCATTTTAAAACTCGAATTGGAGAGAAAATTGAGTTGAATCGTAGTAAGGCATTTTAACAACTTCATTGTAAATTACGGAACTACCTGATTTTCTAACCTTTCGTGATTTCAACTCAATGATCAAAAACGCACTTTCCCTATTCTTCGCTACTGTACTCTCTCTTTCTCATCTTACCCTAGCCCAATCGTCCAAACCGCCTTTTTCTCGTATGGATGTGTTTGAGTTGGAGTGGGTTACCTCCCCGCAGATTTCACCCGACGGCAGCATGATCGTCTACGAGCGGCGGGGAATGGATATTATGAAAGATCGTAAGACTTCCAGCCTCTGGCTGATGGGTGCCGACGGCCAGTCGCACTACAAGCTCACCAGCCGGGAGGTGAATGAGTCTAGTCCTAGCTGGTCGCCCGACGGTAGCCGGATTGCGTTTGTCAGTGCCGCCGAAGGCCACGGGTCAGAAATTTACGTCTACTGGGTAGAAAATGATAAAATTGCCCGTCTGACCCAAACGGAGCGTTCTCCTTCCAACTTAGCTTGGTCGCCCGACGGACAGCACCTGGCCTTTTCTATGCTGGTACCGGAGAAAGAACCCACGCTGGTAAGCCCGCCACCCAAACCAAAGGGAGCCGAATGGGCGGAGCATCCGCGGGTAACTACCCGACTAAAGCATGAGTCGGATGGCTCGGGCTACATTGAACCAGGTTATCATCAATACTTTGTGCTACCCGCCGACGGAGGTACCGCCCGACAAATCACCGACGGTGAGTTTCAGCATCGCTCCCAACCGGTCTGGACCAAGGACGGCGAAGCCCTGATCTTTTCTTCTAACCGTAACGACAACTGGGAATACGACTTCCGCAATTCCGAGATATACCGCGTCAGTATTGAGGACGGGCAGGTAACCACGCTTACCGACCGGAACGGCCCGGACGAAGAACCCGCAATTTCTCCCGACGGTAGCCAAATCTTGTACGTTGGTTTTGATGACCGCATACAGACCTACCAGGTAAGCAATGTATACGTGATGGATGCCGATGGCTCCAATAAAAAGCAGATTCCGCTGGAGCTGGACCGCAGCGTGAGTAGTCCGGTATGGGCGGCCGACGGTAAGGGGTTTTACTTCCAGTACGATGATAAGGGAAACACCCAGATTGGTTACGCTACCCTAAACGGCAAATCCGAGGTAGTGACCGGCAATCTGGGCGGTACCGCTATCGGTCGCCCCTACGGCGGCGGCTCGTACAGCGTTTCTAATGACGGCACCATTATGTTTACGCACACCACTCCTTACCACCCATCCGAATTAGCGATGGTGACACGCGGAAAAGAAGCCAAGCAGATTACCCATCTCAATCAGGACTTGCTGGATTACCGGCAGCTGGGCGAAGTGGAAGAAATCTGGTATAAGTCTAGTGTAGACAACCGGGATGTGCAGGGCTGGATGGTGAAGCCGCCTACTTTTGATCCCAATAAGAGATACCCGCTACTGGTAGAGAACCACGGTGGGCCGATCTCCAACTACGGCGACCGCTTCTCTCCCGAATTGCAACTCATGGCGGCGGATGGCTACGTGGTGTTCTACCCCAACCCCCGCGGCAGCACCAGCTACGGCGAAGAATTTGGCAACCTGCTGTACCACAACTATCCCGGCGACGATTATCAGGATGTGATGGACGGAGTAGACGCCATGATTGACCGGGGCTTTATTGCCGAAGATAGCCTGTTCGTCACCGGCGGTAGTGCCGGAGGCATTATGACCGCCTGGATGATCGGCAAGAACAACCGCTTCCGGGCCGCCGCGGTGGTGAAGCCCGTGATGAACTGGATTAGCAAAACCCTGACGGCAGATAATTACTACGGCTACGCCAATTCCCGCTATCCCGGGCAGCCCTGGGAGAATATTGAGACGTATATGAAGTTCTCGCCGGTATCGTTGGTCGGCAATATTGAGACCCCTACGCTGGTAATGGTAGGCACCGCCGACCTACGTACGCCCCTATCCGAAGCCAAGCAACTCTACCACGCGCTAAAAATTCGACAGAAAGAAACCGCGCTGGTAGAAATTCCCGGCGCCTACCACCTGATCGTCAACCGCCCCAGCCAGTTAATTACCAAAGTTGATCATATTTTGGCCTGGTTTGATAAGTACCGGGATTAAAACTTAAAGCCGAAATGAAGACCTGGTTCGGTGTTAAATTTAGACCACTTATCGTCCAGTTGTTTAAATGATTCGGGCATCCCTGCTTGAGATTGATTTATGTACGAGACTATTCTACTTTCAATTTCCTCTTTTGTCATGAACTAAATTTCAATTCTGCCAATGGTTAATATTAAGCCCATGCTATTTGTAGTGTTCCCGTAGGGGTCACTGCAAATACCAAATGAAAACAGGGACTTTGTCTCGGCCAATATACCCTAATCTTCTTTTTAAAGACAAAAAATTGCTCAACGGGTCGGAACTAAGTTCCTCTTTGCTATTACCAAACGTCAGTGGCCTCACAGAACACTACCGACAGCAGCGCATAAGACAGTTTTTTTTATCAAAAGTTTCCATATAACTCAACTTTTTTATAGTTTTGTTCGTGAATTGAGATATAGAACTGAATGGAGCCAAAGTTTGAAGTCACCTTTCTAGAGTCAGCTATCGATTTTATTGAGACGCTGGATCTGAAAACACAAACGAAAATCTTATACAACATTGATAAGGCGAGATTAGTAAATGACCCAAAGCTTTTCAAGAAACTAACCGACGATATTTGGGAGTTCAGAACGAAGTATAGCGGATTACAATACCGACTTTTCGCTTTTTGGGACAAAACAGACAAGACCGAGACATTGGTAATTTCAACACATGGCATTGTTAAAAAAGTTAGTAAGGTGCCAAAAGCAGAGATTGAAAAAGCAATGCAAATCAGAGCAGAATATTTTAAGCAAAAGAATTAGAGTTATGAGAGCGACTCGCAAGAAAATGAAAAGAATGACACTTGACCAGATGAAGGACAAGCACCTAGGAGAAGTAGGAACACCCCATCGGGATAGATACGAATTTGACTTGCAGATGGAGGTACTAGGCGAAATGATAAAATCCGTAAGGAAAGAACGAAACCTAACTCAGGAGCAGTTGGGCAAGCTGGTTGGCGTTCAGAAGTCTCAAATTTCCAAGTTGGAACGGAATACTAAAAACGTTACTATAGAAACCATTTTGAAGGTGTTTACCGCCTTGAAGGCTAATGTGAAATTTAGTATTGAAATGAATGAAAATGACTTTACAATAGCCTAAGAAAAAATTATGCTGCTAACGCTAGCATTCTTCATACGGAACACTACCGTTAGCAGCTCGAGCCTACTACCAATCTGTTATCTTTTCTAAAGAGGCTACAAATTTAAATCAATTAAAAATTAAAGCCGAAATGAAGGCCTGGTTCGGTGTTGAATTTAGACCATTTATCGTCCAGTTGTTTAAATGATTCGGGCATCTCGGTGTGGTACGGCCGATGCGTAATCGCAATAGAAGGTTCTATAAACCAGCGATCATTGAAGAGCTTGATGTGATACCCGAGCCGGTAGGTATTGAAAATCTGAAAACCATTATCAATCTTCTGCCCGTTTTCATCCATAAAAGACTGCCAGGCACTCATCACATGAACTGCCGTGTACAAGCCTTTCCACCAAAAGCGTTGGTAGACCAGCGCAAATCCGTATTCGCGTATGTAGCCGGGAAACTCTTCTTCGGGAGCCTCGAAGGAGTCATCGTAAGCGGGAATTCCTAATGGCCAGGCATATTTCCAGGTTTTAAGCTCGAGTGATACCACGTCTTTACCCGTGAGACGATAGCCCAGGTTAAGCTGTACAAACTCAGGGTTATTTGATTCACTGAAATTGCCCAGCAGAAAAAAGGTGCTTCCGATAAAATACTTTCGGTAAGTGGTGTCCTGCGGGGCGTATTGGGCTTTAAGGGTTAATGAACTGATCAGTGCTAAAAGCACACTGAGTACGATGAGTTTTCTTTGCATAATTATTTTTGTTTTATGCAAAGATCATCGGGTAGTGACCTAAAAAACGTTCACTTAAGGTAATTAATGAGCTACGCAGATTATTTCTTATCAATGAGTCGGGCGCGCAGCCGACTTAGCGATTGAGGGGTAATGCCGATGAAGCTGGCTAGCTGGTGCTGGGGCACCCTTTGTAGTAGATCGGGTCTTTTTTCTACTAAATCTAAATATCGTTCTTCCGGAGAAAAGGTTTTAAACTGGTCGAGAGAAAGCTGCGATTTTGCCAGAAGTTCTTCGGAAAGTATTCGGCAGAGCGTTTCAAATCGGGGAAATTTCTCAAATATCTCTTCTTCCATGCTAGGGTCAGAAACCGTCAAAATAGAGTCCTCCACACAAGCAATAAAATATTCAGAAGGCTGCTTATTAAGAACGCAGTGAGGCGTGATGCCTTCCATTTCCGTATAAAAAGCGGTGGTTTTCTCGTTTCCGTCTACTACGTAAAACGTCCGCAGGCATCCTTTTAACACAAAATAGCCATCGCTAGATCGTTGCCCTTCTTTAAGTAAAACCGTTCCTTTCTTAAATGCTCGGAATATGTCTAACGACACCAGCGCGTTCTTCTCCTCTTCGGTAAGGGCAATATACTTGGCTAAAAAGTCAAAGAGTATGTTTTCCATGATGGGAGTTGTCGTTCCGTCTACTATCTTTATTCACTCTTAGATTTTGCTAGGTACTCTTTGGGAGTCAAAATCGATAACCTACTCTCCTTATAATCTTTGGTGTTTCTCGTAATTATAATCTGGTGACCGGCATCTTCTGCGCAATAATTCTGAACCGCATCTTCAAAGTCTTTAAATTTAGAATTAGCTGCTTTCGTAACAATGGCTTGCCCCACGTTCTCTACTTTCACGATTTCTAATATTTTTTTCGTTTGGCTATCCGCTTTCTTTTGATTCTCGAGTTTACCGATGATGTAATTTATATTTGTGATAGAGATTGGAGAGACACAAAGCTTAATTTTTTCAGCAATAGAATCTTCGATGATTTCAGCAATTTCATCTGCAAATGGCTCTCTGTTCAATAGCAAATCCAGCAACACATCTGAATCTAAAAAAACCTTATTCACTTCTTGAGATATTTTTCAATAAGTGCGTCTTCCAGTAATTCTTTATACGAACTGAACTCTTCAGGCATTCTGACTGATCCCCTCAATTCCTCTACTATTTTACTTGAATTCTTCTTGCTAACGTGCTTTTTATCCTTTGGCAAAGTCTTTAAGTACTCCTCTACAATGCTTGATAAGCTTTTTCCTGAAGATTTAGCATACTCTTTTGCCTCTTCAATAACCGATTGGCTGATTGATAATGTCAGCTTACTCATACGTATTAACTTTTACGTACAATATAGTGTAAAAAGGTCAAAACTGCTCTTTCGGTATACTACGCTTCTTTTTATGTAGCGTTTTCACCAGTAGGCCACCATGCTATTTGTAGTGTTCCGTAGGGCCACTACCGTTAGCAAAGGTACTGCAAAGTCTTAAATTTATCGGTTCCCAGCATATTCAAACGCACCGAAGATGGATTTGAAAAGTGGAAGAGGGTACTTCGGAAATAGGGTAGGGTACTTCGGAAATCCCCGCGCGGACCTATGAAGTACCCCTTCGGGCTTCTGAAGTCCGACCCTGGACTTCGGAAATCCTCGTTCGGATTTAAGAAGTACCTATCCGGACTTAAAAAGTCCACGCTCGGGTATATAAAGTGCCCGTTTGAACTTAAAAAGTCCTCGGTTGGACTTCCTACATCCTCAATTGGATTTCCTAAGTCCTCAAGGGGACTTTTTATATCCTAACGAAGGGTTTTAACCTGCTCATGGCACCTCGTTGGTACTATCAGTTCTCGTTTTCTTTTAGCTTTAGGTAGTTTTCTGGAGTAAGGACAGCTATTTTCGACTTTTCGTAGTCTTTGATATTTCGAGTAATTATAGCCTCAATGCCATTGATCGTCAAAGCAGTAGAATACTATATTGAATCTTCGAAGTCTTTAAAGTCATTTTTTAATGCCTGGATTATTTCTCTCTTAGTTGTCCCTATAACTCGAATTACCATATTTTTTGGATAACTCTTCGGTTAATACCTTTTTATAGTCAAAATCGCTGTCAACTTTTATAATACCTCGTAGTCTTTGGATTCGGGGTGATAATTCTTTTGGATGAGTTTCTCTCCGGTCTTTGGTGATCAGCTTAAAATAATTTTCTACCAAATCAGAAAGGCTCTCACCTTTTTCCTTAGCATATTCTTTGGCCGTTTTTATAACCTCTTTCTCTATCGTTAGAGTTAATTTCGTATTCATGGGCTTTTTAATAAAGGTACGTGTTGTTAGCTAATCAGTTAATACAAGCTTTTTAATAACTTTTGAGAACTTCCTTAGCCACGGCATACAGCGTTACTTTGGTTTTATCTAGCTCCTCTTTGAATAAGGGGTTTTTGACTACGCGATAGGATAATAGGTCAACTTCGCGGCCGAATAATTCCTCCAGGTCTTCTTTCAAAGAAAAAAATGCGTCCCCGTGTTCTAATGGAGATAATGATTCGAAAAATAATACGGCAAAGTCTAAGTCACTCCCATCCGTAAATTTTCCAGATGCTGCCGAACCAAACAAATAAAGCTCAGCTACATGGTTTGCTTGACAAATAGCCGTAAGCCCTTCAATAACTTCTTTAATGAGTCTGATCATTGTTAAATATACAGGTTGTTCAGTCAATCGCAATTAACGGCCAAGCTGAAGTGCAAATGTCCCAAAGTTGATAGATGTACTTGTTTTTTATGTAGCGCCTGTTCTTAAATCCATTTTTCCCAAATTAACCGGAGATATTATATATTTTATCGCATTTTTAACAATTATATCGTTTACGATTTGGTGTGTATCTGCATTAGTGACGTGGGTTGACTGATGTTCTAGATTTCTCAAATTATTCTCAGATTCCACATTAGAGTTGTATACAAATAAACAGTAAGTGGGATTCAATGGTAGATAGAATTCAGATTCTGGTGGTATTGTCCATTCGTGATTACCTTTCTTGTCATGTACTACTGGATTATCAGTAGTAAACCAACCTCGGTTCCCATAGTCTTTGAGTAAAACAAAATTGAGACTGGACATTACCTCAAGAAAAAACTGCATAACGTAGAACATGACAAAATTTACCTGAAACTTAGTGTCTAATTCTGAATTAAGTGCCATTAGTAAATCTTTTTCCTCACCGTTTTCCATAAACATTGTGATCTCCTTGAAGAATTTCAATCTAGTCTCTTTATGACTTATTAGTTGTTCAACCCAGGTACGAAAAGGGACACTCCGACATAAAAGGCTAGGCAAGTAATGAGTCAGTAAATCAGTTCCTTCATCATTTAATCGCCCTTCACTCTCAATAGAAGTTATTAGTTTTGGATAGTGAGTTTCTATTTTCGAGCAATTGTACTCAAATTTTCTTTTGGCATCCCCCTCAAAGTAGTCCAAATCGAAAAGGTTGGTCTGTTTGGTGAATGACTTAATTGACTGGTATTTAGTAACTGGATTTCCAAACTCATACACTGAAACGACCCATTTTCGGTTACTGTCTCTAAATCCAAATTGTTTCAGATAGGTCTGTGAAACTCGATGTTGACTTTGTTCTTGCAATTTCGCAGTGCTTGTGCTATATAACTAATTTATAACAGCAACTATGTTGCTATTTTTTCTAATCTACTGAAATTAATGTTAACCCTGAATAACAGGGTGTACGACAAAAGTATAAATTGTCTTGCCTGATTTATTCCGGCATCCCCCGTTAGAAGGCGGGAGGCCCCGGAATTCGGCTCAGCCTCATCCGGGGATACGTCATTTTTTTGAGTTTTTGCAAAATTGTCGTATACCCGAATAACAACTAAAACTCACATATCAAGAGATACTCTTTAGACCAACCTAAATACCACTTGGTGCCGCGAACTTTACTTAGTGCTTTTCATTCTTTACTACAAAGAATGTATTTTGCTGAAAATATCTAACCATGATGAAGTACCTTTCTTTTATACTACTTCTCTCGCTAACCTTATCGGGATACGCGCAGAATGCGGATTCCATCTACGTGCGGGAGAATTACGAAAAGCGGGAAGTAACCATTCCCATGCGCGATGGGGTGAAGCTGTTTGCGAATGTGTACCTGCCCAAAGATCAGAGTAAGAAGTATCCGATTCTGCTGAAACGTACTCCCTACAGCGTGCGTCCCTACGGGGCCGACCAGTTTCCGAGCAGTCTGGGGCCATCACCCTACCTAATGCGCGATGGGTATATTTTTGTGTACGAAGATGTGCGCGGACGCTACCGCTCGGAGGGTCAATACGACAACATGCGGCCTAATCGTGACAGTGAAGATGAGATTGACGAAAGCTCCGATACCTTCGATACCATTGAGTGGCTGCTGAAAGAATTGGGCGACCGTACCAATGGCAAAGTAGGACAGTGGGGCATCAGCTACCCGGGCTTCTATACCATTGCCGGGGCGGTAGATGCCCACCCCGCTCTGAAGGCGTCTTCGCCCCAAGCGCCCATCTCCGATTTTTTCTTCGATGATTTTCACCATCACGGAGCGTTTTTGCAGAGCTACTGGATGACCTTCCCGGTGTTTGGCGTTCAGCACGAGGGGCCTACCGACACTACCTGGTACCAGATGGCCGACCCCGGTACGCCCGATGCCTATCAGTTTCACTCCGAGCTGGGGCCGTTGAAGAATTCGCAGGAGTACTACGCCGATAATTTCTTCTGGCAGCAGATTACCGAGCACCCTAACTACGATGAATTCTGGAAGGAGCGCAGCATCCTTCCCCATCTGGACGATATCGATCACGCCATTATGACCGTAGGCGGCTGGTTCGATGCCGAAGATTTGTACGGTCCGCTGAACATCTATAAAACCGTGGAACAGAATAATCCGGGAACCTTCAACATGCTGGTGATGGGCCCCTGGAGTCACGGCGACTGGTCTAAGGAGACCGGTTCGCAGGCGGTGGGTAATATCTACTTTGGCGATAGCATTTCTACTTTTTATCAAAAAGAAATTGAGTACCCGTTCTTCAACCACTTTCTGAAAGACGGACCGGCTCCTAATCTACCAGATGCTTATCTCTACGATACCGGCCTGAAGGAGTGGAAGAAGTTCGATACCTGGCCCCCGGCCGATGCGCCTCGCTACACCTTTACCTTTAAAGCAGGAGAAGCCCTACAACCCAACGCTTTAGTGGTTAACGGAGAATCCGATGATAGCCAGGTATTTGCGTATACCAGCGACCCCGAGCATCCGGTGCCCTTTACTGAAGACATCAAAGTTACCTTTACTCCCCGCAAGTTTATGACCGACGACCAGCGCTTTGCTTCTCGTCGGCCCGATGTGCTAACTTTCGAGACCGAGCCGCTGGAAGAAGACCTCACGCTAATGGGCGAAATTATGGCCAAGCTGAAAGTTTCCACCACTGGTACCGATGCCGACTGGGTGGTAAAGCTGATTGACGTGATGCCCTCCGATGCCGAAGATAGCCCCACCATGCAGGACCACTTGCGTATGGCTGATTATCAAATGATGGTCCGCAGCGAAGTATTCCGGGGCCGCTTCCGTAATAGTTATGAGAATCCCGAACCCTTTGAAGCTGACCGGATTACCAAGGTGGAGTTTCCGTTGCAGGATGTACTGCATACCTTCAAGAAGGGGCACAAGATTATGATTCAGATTCACAGCACCTGGTTTCCCTATATTGACCGCAACCCGCAGAAGTACGTAGAGAATATCTACAAGGCCGAGGCCGAAGACTTTCAATCTGCTACTATGCGCGTACACGGCGGTTCGGTTATTGAAGTAGGTAATCTGGACACTCAACCTGCTTCAGTGCAGTTGCCCAGCAAATAAGAAGCTGATTATCTTGCAAAGTTTTCACTAATAGAACTCAACGTTTCGGATTCAGTGCCGTAAACAACAGCGTTTTATGTTCAAGATTTTTAGGGAGGACTGTATGAAAAGCTATCAGGATATTTAACTCAGTGTGCTGGATCAGTCAATGATTCGGCAGGGATTTACGGCCCGTGAAGCCGTAGAAGAAACAGTAGCTTTGGCGAAACGTTGCGACGAACTGGGCTACACCCGGCTCTGGGTATCCGAACACCACAATATTCCGGTGATTGCCGGTTCCTCTCCGGCCGTACTTATCGCCAAATTGGCCGGTGTAACCCAACGTATCCGGTTAGGAGCAGGCGGCGTAATGCTGCCCAATCATAGCTCGCTCACCGTAGCGGAAAACTTTCGTATGCTGGAAGTACTGTACCCCAACCGGATTGACTTGGGCATTGGAAGAGCCCCGGGCGGCGACCGGGTTACCGCTTATCTACTGAACCCATCTAACGATAACTCCAACGAAAGCTTTCAAAAGCAACTGAGCGAGCTCAACCTGTTTTTTACTGATTCAGCCGCTACCAGTCACGGGAAGATTCTGGCCATTCCTCAGGCCGCTACGGCTCCGGCCCAGTGGATGCTAACTTCGGGGGGAACCGCCCACCTAGCGGGAGAGTTGGGGATGGGACTCGCCCTGCCTCGCTTTATTAATCCCACTATTACCCCCGAGGCGGTAGTGAGGTATAAAGAGCACTTTCAACCCTCGCCCCTATTTCCTGAACCCAAAACAGCCTTAGGCGTATTTGTGATCTGCTCCGATACCGAAGAGCAAGCTCAGGCCACTCAGAAAGCGATGGACATTTTATTCCTGCAAATGGACACAGGAAAACTAAGCGGATTTCCGCCGTACGAGGAAGTTAAAGATTACCGGTTCTCTCCGATGGAATCAGAGCGGCTGAAATTTCACCGCAACAAAGTGGTAGCCGGAACGGCAGACTCCGTCAGAGAGCAGTTGGTACACCTAGCCAATGAGTTTGATATTGATGAGATCATGGCCACGATGGTTTCCTTCACTCCGGAGGAGAAATTGCGGGCAGTTGATTTACTGGCCGATGCTTTTGAACTTCAGGCGCGAGCACAAGCTGCGACAGCTAACGCCTAACCAGCCATTTGATTACTCTTCTTTCGCCTCAATGTGAGGCTGGTGGCGTACGGGGAAATTGCAGGAGTTGGCAATAAAACAAAGTTTATGAGCTTCCTGGTGTAGCTCCCGAGCCTTATCTATCATGCTTCCATCTTCTACAATTACTTGGGGGTAAAGTATCACTTCTTTAAAGTGCCCTCCCCCATCGTTGGTCTCCACCATCGTGCCCTCTGCCTGGTCTGAATAAGAAATCACTACTACCTTATTAACCGCACATAAGTGCAAATACCACAGCATATGGCAAGAAGATAGAGAGGACACCAGCAGTTCCTCCGGGTTGTATCTGGTTTTGTCTCCCCGGAAAGAAGCATCCGAAGATCCAGCGATACCTGAGGCTTTGTCGGATGCCGAAATTTGGTAATCTCTCCCGTAGGATTGATAGCTTAAGGTGCCGTCACCCCGGTTGCCGGTCCATTCCAGGTCAACGGTATAGTGGTGTTCTTTCATCAGTAGCGTTGTAACTTATTATCTACCTATCCTTATCAAGCAGGTTGGCCCTCTTTGTTTTTTTCTCGCAAAGCAGCCAACCCTTTCTTACCGTAAGCAACCCGGGTAATGGCCACGTAGAGCACTGGCACGAAAAAAACAGCGAGTAGCGTAGCCGCTAACATGCCGCCAAACACAGTCCAGCCTAACGTACGACGGGCTACGGCTCCGGCCCCTGAAGCCAAAGCAAGAGGTAGCACTCCTAAGATAAAGGCCATGGAGGTCATCACCACTGGGCGCAAACGTAGCCGGACTGCTTCCATCGTAGCTTCTACCAGTTCCATTCCGTCCATTAGTCGGTCTTTGGCGTATTCTACAATCAAAATCGCGTTCTTGGCAGCCAGGGCAATCAGGGTAATCAGACCAATCTGCGCGTACACATTGTTGCTTAAAGAAGGAATTAAGGTCAGGGCTAAAATGGCCCCAAAGCTCGCCACTGGCACCGATAATAAAATGGAAAAGGGAATTGACCAACTTTCGTACAACGCGGTTAAGAAAAGAAAAGAGAAGATAATGGAAATAGCGAAAACGTAGATCGCCGTATTACCGGTTTTCACTTCCTCCCGGGTAAGTCCGGTATACTCAAATCCGTATCCAGCGGGTAATATTTGTTCGGCCACTTCTTCAATAGCTTTTATCACTTGCCCGCTACTGTAGCCCGGGGCTAGTTGGCCGTTAATCTCCACCGAACGAAACAGGTTAAAGTGCGAGATACTGGGAGCACTTTCGGCTACCTCATAAGTCAAAAAGGTGCCAAGTGGTACCATCCCCCCCTGTTGGTTACGCACGTAGTAGTCGCCCAGATCGCTAATATCGGTCCTGAACGAAGTATCGGCTTGAGCCACCACCCGAAAGTTTCGTCCGTAGCGAGTGAAGTCGTTGACGTAGCGGCTTCCCATCAGGGTTTGCATGGTTGAGAATATCTCGGTAAGCGATACTCCCAGCTTCTTGGCTTTTTCCCGGTCAATACTCACCTGATAACTGGGAGTATTGGCGGTAAAGAACGTAAATGCCTGAGCCACTTCCGGACGCTGATTGAGTGCGCCCAGAAACTGCTGCGAAACGTCCGCTAATGCATCTACATCTTCGGTATTTTTTTGCTGCAATACCAACGAGAATCCCGAAGAGGTGCCCAACCCCGGAATGGGCGGGGGAGTGATTACCACAAAATTGGCCTCTTCAATATCAGCAAACTTTCGCCGTAATGTTTGGGCGATATTCTCCGCCAGCAAGGAATCAGCCTCCCGTTCATCCCAGTCGGATAGGTTACAGAAGATTGTGCCGGTGTTGGATCGCTGCGTGAAGTCAATCACGTTCAAACCGGGAATAGCCGCAAAGCTCTGTACTCCTTCGGTACTTGACAACATATCCATTGCCTGATGAGCTACGTCAATAGTTCTGTCGGTAGAAGCGGCATCCGGTAACTGAAATGTTACGAACAAACGTCCTTCGTCTTCGGTGGGTACAAACCCGGTTGGCTTCTGAGAAAATAAAAAGCCCGTTACTCCGAAAAACGCCAGCAAAATAATTAGTACCACGGGGGTGATCGCAATACCTTTGTGTACCCCAATACCGTAATGGTGCGTCAATTTATCAAATCCACGGTTGAATCCGCTGAAAAAGCGACCCAACCAGCCCTTTTTGGCAACTTCACTTTTCTTAGGCTTTAGAATTACCGCACATAGGGCCGGGGTGAACGACAGAGCCAAAAAAGTGGAAAGAAGTACGGAAACAGCAATGGTCACGGCAAATTGCTGGTACAGCCGACCTATAATGCCCGGGATAAAGCCTACCGGAACGAATACCGCTGCCAGAATCAACGACGTGGCGATAATTGGGGCAGTAATGTCTTTCATTGCCATCAGTGTAGCCTCCTTGGGAGTATGCCTTCCTTTTTCCAGTAATTTTTCTACGGCTTCTACCACCACGATAGCATCATCCACCACAATCCCAATGGCTAGCACAAACCCGAACAATGTCAACGTATTCACCGAGAAACCGAGCAGGACGAAGAACGCAAAGGTTGCTATGATGGAGATCGGAATGGTAAGTACCGGAATAAGAGTAGCCCGCCAGTTCTGTAGGAATAAGAAGATCACAAACACCACCAGGCAGAGCGCAATGAGCAAGGTTTCTACTACTTCCGCAATAGATACCTGTACTACCGATACCGCCTCAAACGGAATCTTGTAATCCAAATCTGAAGGAAAATCAGCTTTTAGCTCTTCCAAAGCAGCAAACACCCGATCAGCCGTTTCCAGGGCATTACTGTTCGGCGACTGCCGCAGAATTAAAAAAGCCGAAGGCTGCCCGTCCATAAACGATGCGGCCGTGCTATAATTAAACTTACCCAGCTCCACCCGGGCTACATCTTTAAGATATACTAACGCACCCGTTTCGGGGTCGGAGCGAACGATAATATTTTCAAACTCTTCCGCTTCGCCCAGACGCCCTTCTACGAATACGGTGTACTCAAACGGTTGCCCCTGAGGCTGAGGAGAAGCGCCTACCGTACCGGCCGACACCTGAACATTCTGCTCCTGTAGTGCAGCCACTACGTCATTAGCCGCCAACCCGTACTGAGCCAGTTGATCAGGTTGTAACCATACGCGCATACTGAAATCTTCTGCCCGGGCGAATATGTCGCCAACACCATTGACCCGCAATAGTCGGTCTCGCACGTAAATCTTAGCGTAGTTATCCAGAAAGGCTTTGGTATGCGTACCGTTAGGTGAGTAGATACCGACCACCATAAAGAGCGTGGGGTTACGTTTTCGGGTGACTACTCCCAAACGGGAAACCTCCTGCGGAAGTTGGGGCTCGGCAATTCCCACGCGGTTTTGCACGTCCAGCGTAGCAATATCAATATCGGCATCAATATCAAAAGTAACATTCATCGAAAGATTACCACTACTGGTACTGTAGCTGGTAATATAGTCCATACCGGGCGTGCCATTCACCTCTATTTCAATAGGAGTGGTCACTGTTTCTTCTACGGTTTTGGAATCAGCACCGGTAAAAATGGCCGAGATGGAAGCTATCGGCGGTGTGATGTTAGGATATTGACTGATAGGTAGGGTGCTCAACGCTAACAAGCCTACCAACGTCAGTATCAGACCTACTACAACGGAGAATTTCGGACGTTCTACAAAAAATCGGGAGATCATACCAGTCGAAAATTGAAAATTGATAGTTAAAAGTGATGGTGGCTAATTGAAAGCTTCCGCCAAACGGTTGATAATTATTCATTTTCCATTATCAACTTTCTATTGCTCATTGCTCATTGCCGTGTTACGAGAAGTACCGTAAGTATTTTTTACCTGTACCTGAGTGCCATCTTTTAATTTCTGAATACCAGTCACGGCAATCGTATCTTGCAGGGTCAAGCCCTCTTCTACTACTACTTTATTATTGATTTTCTGGCCCAGTTGTATCCGGCGTTGGCTCACTTTACTACTGTCTCCCAACACGTACACGAAGTATTCGCTCATCTGTTCGGTAACGGCAATATACGGTATGGTCATTTGGGGGGAGTTGCTCTGGTTACGAATTCGCACATTGCAGTTCATGCCAGGCCGCAAATATCGCTTCTCATTCGGAAACCGGATTCGCACCCGAATCGTACCGGTCTGGCGATTTACCGCTCGGTCAATCAGTAAATCAGAACCATAGTGTTCGTAACTTGAGCCGTCGGGCAGTACCAGCGAGAAAACAGAATCCTGGGGATCGGTTGACTCCATCAGCCGCAATAGCCCCGGCAGCTCCTTTTCGTTTACGTCAACATCTACCGCAATTGGGTCATCCTGCGAAAGTACGTTCAGGAGGGTTTGGCCAGCGGTGACTAAATCTCCTAATTCGGCCTGAGTGATACCGATAGTTCCTGAAATTGGGGCGTTGATGGAAGAAAATTGCAAATTAGTACGAGCTACTTCCGCCGATGCTTTGGCGGCCTCAAGTTCTGTTTTAGCGCTTTCCAGCGTTGTTTGAGCGTTCTCGTAGCGTTGTTCGGCAATAGCATCCTGTTCGTAAAGTCGGGCGAACCGTTCGGCATCGCGTTTGGCTTGCTGGTAATTAGCCTCGGCTCGCTGCACATTCGCCTGCGCCTGATTGTACTCAGCGCGGTAGATACGCGGATTGATCTCGTATAACTTTTGCCCCTTCTTTACTTGCTCGCCATCTTCAAAGTAGATATTGGTGACGTAACCCGTAATTTCCGAACGCAACTGTACTTCTTCTAATGACACTACCGTACCCGGATAACTATCAAAGTATGTTACTACTTCTTCGTCTACTGATTGCACCGTTACTGGCGGAGGCGGACTCGGGGGTGGCCCTTGCGAGGACTGGCAAGCTGCCCCGGCTAGTATGACTATGATGATATATCGCTTCATAAATTAGACGGATGGATAAATTAGTTAACCGGAACTATTCCTAATGCCCTCAGCAAATCTACTTTACTGGAAAGCACTTGCAGCAAGGCATTGCTGGTATTTAACTGCGCACTCCGTAGGTCTGTCTCGGCCTGGATCACTTCAATATAGGGGATAATACCCTCATCGTACTGCAACTGAATGGTACGGTAGACTTCTTGTGCTAACTGTTCGTTTTCCCGCTGCAGTTGCCAGTTTTGATAAGCCCCCTGGTAAACGGCCCTGCTTTCCTCATATTCCGTAGTTAACTGATCCGTTAGGAGCTGTTGTTCGTAGACCAGTTGCTCCGACTGAAGTTTGGCCGCTTGCAAGTTTTTAATCCGGGCCGTTCCCTGAATGAGAGGAATTGACATACGCAGCCCTACCTGAGAACTAGTGAACGAACGGTCGTAAAGCTGAGCAAAATTATCGTTAAAGTAGGAATATTGGTAGTTATAAAAAGCATTCAAGGAAGGCAAAAACCCCCAGCGATAGCGACTGATGGCAGCTTCTTGTAACTCACGCTGAGTCTGCAACAAACGATACTCAATTCGGTCTTCCAATACCAACGCCGGTATGGTGTCTGACAGTACTTCCGACCGTAATGCATCCATGTTGTACTCAATCTCTAATGTTTGGTCTTGCGGATAACCCATCTGCTGTTTAAGTAGCGCCCGACGATACGGTATCAGTTCCTGAGTAGTAGCCCGCTGAGCGAGCGCATTATTTAATTGAATGGTGGCCTGCTTGTAATCTACGTTATCGGCAATACCGCTCTCGTAGCGATTCCGGGCATCTCGTACGTTTTTTTGTAGGCGACTGATATCCTGGTCTAAGATTCTGATTTGATCTAATGCAATGACCAGATCAAAAAATGTCTGACTAACTCCTACAAACACATCAATTTGGGTGGCAACGGTATTTTGCCGGGCCTGCGTCTTTAGCGTAGAAGCAGTACGAACAGCAATTCGTACGTCGTTATTGAACAGGGTTTGAGTGGCGTTTAATGCAGCATTAGATTGAAAAGCTACCCCCACCTCGATTACCTGAGAACCACCCGTTTCCTGGTTGGGCAATACGATGTTGGGCTTGTCTAAATTATCAATGAAATCGAAATCGGCACTTACTTGCGGGAGCCAGGCCGCCAGACTTGCCCCGATCTCTTTTCGGGTAATTTCTTCATCAATCTGCGACTGTCGTAAGACAGGTTGATGCTCTAGTGCGTACTGAATACACTCCTCTAAGCTAAAAGCCGATGGCAAGGTATCAGTTTGACTTATCACAAGATGAGTATGCAGTAGCAGCAGCAGTGACACACCTACTTTTCGGGAAGTGGTTAGGTTCATAATCAAGTTCAGATACTATATCACCTCCACTTTTGTTGCAAGAAATCGAAAAATAGTTGAGTTTGTTTATAAGATTTTCAGCTAAACCCCTTAATCGCTTGACAAATTCTACATGAGAATATAGTATGGTATTTCGACTAATTTTGCATTCAGATTGAGTAGAGACTCAGGTGACAACCCGATGCATAATATCCACTAATATTAGAATGACTTCTTGACAGACTATGGCGATGCGGATTTGACCCTAATGAGTTCTTAGCGGATTAGACCGGAAGGAAAGACGACTACACTTTCATTACCGTCTTTGCCCACGGCGGCTACTCCGAAGTAGAAGTTATCGATAACAATCCCTTCCAGCGTGTGCCGGTCTACTTTGCCCACGTAGCGGGAATAGGTCCACTGGGGGCCGGTGGTTTCGCGCCAGTACACTTTGTAACCGGCTAGTTGGGGGTCTTCGCTCATTTCCCAGGCCAGCGTGGTAGACGCTTGTACGGCTCCGCCAATCTTCACACTATCGGGGGCGGGAGGTGCCCAGCCCAGGCCAGCCAGCGTGATGGCATTCACCGCCGTAAGCTTCTTGGCGTAGGGAAAGTTGACTCCTTCTATCACGTCGCCGTACTCAATACCATTTTCTACCCGGATATCCTGGTGCTGACGGTTGTAGTTTTCGTGGGCTTCCATAATTCTAATTCCAGCAAAGCCCAGGTCGCTGAACGGACGGTGGTGGCCGCCTCGTCCGAAGCGATCCAACCGATAAATCATCATTGGGTTCATTTCCGGCATGTACGTAGTAGTCATCTGGTATACGTAGCGGGCTAGCTGACGAGAAATACCATCCACTTCCCCTCCGGTAAAGCGACGAAAGCGGCGTTCGTCTTCAGTTTCGGTGGGAGGTACCGGCTCGGAGAAGATCCGGAAGGTGCGGTTATCAATTACCCCGTCTACTCCTTCAATATTGCCAATCATGTCGTTATTCAGCACTCCGATAATCTCCCAGTTATTTTCCTGCGCATGGTTTGCCAAGCCACGACCACCGTACAACCCCTGCTCTTCGCCAGCCAGGCCAGCGTAGACAATACTGGTGGGGAATCGGTACTTCGTCAGCACCCGAGCTGCTTCAATAGTTCCGGCCATACCCGAGGCGTTGTCGTTAGCTCCGGGCGCATCAATTTCGTAATTGGTAGCATCCGAAGCCCGGGAATCAATATCGCCCGACATCATAATCATCCGGTTAGGACTTTCGGTACCCCGTTGAATCGCCACTACGTTTACGATGTCTACATCCTTCACAATGCGAGAACCGGCTCCTTCCTCCGTAGGGTTATGCTGGTAGAACACTTCCAGGCAACCGCCGCACTCCTCCGAGATCTTATCAAACTCCGCTTTAATCCAGCGGCGGGCCGCACCAATACCGCGGGTGTCCGAAACGGTATCCGACATGGTGTTTCGGGTACCAAAACCGGCCAACGTGCGAATATCCTGCTCAATACGATCAGCCGAAACAGCATCTACAATGTTGTACATCCGCAAGTCTACGGCCGGGGGAGCTTGCTGGTCGGGCGAGTAGGGGGCAGTACCCTGACTGTAGACTGAAAAAGATAAGAAAAAGGCGATTAGGGTATAGCAATAATTCATGCTGCTAGCAATTGGTTGGTTAAATACATACAGCTAACTAGCAAAGGGATATAAGGTTATGCAACTGAAGCCAGCAAGCGTAACCTACTTCGGATAAGATTATCTGACTGAATCACGATGTAATTCTTAGAATCGGTTATTTGTACAGGAGCTCAAACTATAGCTCCCATCCGAAGGTAGTTTGAAAAACGTAGTCGGTAGTGCTAGCATTTTCTACCGGCTGATTGTCGTAGTTTAGCGTAAAGCCAAGCTTAAAATAAAAATCTAAAGGCAGATCATATTTGGCATCAAAAGTATAATCAACCCGCAAGCGCCTACTTTCCGTCAAGCTAGGATAAACCACCACATTAGTGAGCAGGTTTAGGTCGCCTATGTCATACATGTTCAATTCAGTTCCAAAAAAGCTCTCTCCGCTTTGTCGAGTTCCGTTTTCATTAGAAAAGTTTTCGTTATTGAATGAAACTCCTCCCTGCACTCCCCAGTAGGTTCGGTTGGTATGGATAAGGTACTTTCCAAGCCCTAACTTGGTAATTGTTCGCAAATCTATGTTTTGTTCGGTATTGGATAACCAGGATATCTGCACCAATGGATACCAATCACGGGGCAGAAAATAACGATAGGTTATGCCGGCATCCATACGCTGAATATCATTAATTTCATCTTGCGACGAACGGACATTGTTGTAACTGGCACTGGTTGACCATCGCTCGGCAATAAACCCGAAAGCGCTACGCACACTGAACTGCTGCAGGTTATTTGCTTTCGTTCGGCTATATCCAATATCTAATGAGACTGATAGTCTGCTCCAGAAATCTGAATCTACCCCCTTTAGAAAAACTACATCCTGTTTAGGCGTATTCGCAATGGCACTATCAGCGATAATACGGACATTTTCAATGTCCGTACTGGCAATGGTTCCATTAAATCGCCTTCCATCAGATAGAGTGATTAAAAAGTAGGTGTCAGTGTAAATCTCGGCTATTTTTTCCCACTCAATTCTAAAGTCACTATCGCTGTAGTCGGTCTCGAAGGTTAATATACCTCGATCCATTTCTTTGGCTTCACCCACCATAAAATCACCGTTGGTAAGGATCAATGAGTCTTGCTGAGCGTATCCGTAGTGGGCAATCCATAGGCAAAAGCTCAGCAGAGAGAGTAAATATTTTGTCATGAGATTGGATAATTGACTATTAATTTTGTTAGGCAACAAAGAAGATAAAAAAATCTACATCCTCCCACTCAAGGGCTATCAGAAATCAATCTAGTCTTAGACTGTACTCAATCGGAGGTGAAAAATAGCTCCATTTATTTAACAACTTCGCTTAGCACCGCTCCGCTGGCCGTAGCAGGAGCTTTAATTCCTACTATCTCACAAATGGTTGGCACAACGTCGACGACCGAGATTCTCCGATCAGTGCTACTTTGCCGGCCATTCACTAGAAAAGCTACCGGAACGTGGGTATTCTTTTCGTGGGGTGTACTGTGGTTAGCGCATTCGGTTCCTCTAAAATGCCTGAGTACCGCATTATCGTCAACATCAATAAATATGTCGCCCGTCCGGGAAGGATGCACACTTCGCTGTATTCGTTCAAAGTCTTCTACGCCCTCTACGTTACCCGCCAATATTTGCTTAACCGGAATGGCCTTACGTACTCCCGGTAACATGGTGATGGCCGAAGCTACTACCTCAGTTACTTCGGCTAATGGTAAATCTCTCTCCTTAATAAAATCGTGGTTGAGAAAGATAAACGGATAATAATAAAGGCGGACCAACTGCCCGGTGCCTGCCCCAAATTTTTCCATGAGCATCGTTTCCGACTCTACAGTTGGAGTAAGCCGCTCAAAGTAGAACTCTACGGCCTCCTTGTTATCGCGTAGCTGCTCGTATATACAGTCTGTTGTACCGTGGTCGGCCGATAGCACCACCAGGGTCTGGTCTAATCCAACCTGCTCGTCAACAAAGCTGAACAGGTCGGCCAAAATACCATCCAACCGGATGATTTGATCCTCTGATTCCAAACTGTTAGGACCAAACATATGCCCGATGCGATCGGTAGAAGAGAAGCTTATTGAGAGATAATCAGTAACATCGTCTTCGCCCAGCTGTTCATTTACGATAAGCTCCTTAGCAAAACGGGCGGTGAGCGAATCGCCTACGGGGCTTAGGGGAAGAAGTTGGTAGAAGTATATACTACTTGAATCTCCAAAAATGTGCGGAAAAGTTTGATTAAACCCTCCTACACTATCAATATAGACCTCTTCTTTCTTCTTTCTTTTTTTGTTCACATACTTACGGTTCGGTAGAAGTAATTCCCAGATTTTCTGGTGATACTGGTTGGCCAGCCGTTGTTCATTAAATTCGTTCACCCACTGAGGGTATTCCTGGTAGTAGTAAGTGCTGCTCACAAAATTTCCGTTAGCCGTTGAATACCAGAAAGCTTTCCCTTTTTTACCCCCCATAGCAACCGCGGCCCGGTCTTTGAAAGAAACGGAATACACTTTAGCCGCCCCTCCGGAAGCCTCGTACATCTGATCGGCCAGTGTGGGTACCAGCAGGGTGTTGGGCGAACTACCGGCGCCTTCCTGCGGCTCACTATCCGACGGAGTAAGAATAGGGTAGTTCTCATCTCTCACGGAATACACAAAATTTTCTTCATTAGTATCGTACCAGTTGTTACCTACCATCCCGTGCTCGCTAGGGTAGGTGCCGGTAGCCAGGGTGGCGTGCCCCACTACCGTTTCGGTTACGTAGTGCGGGTGATGGGCTTCAGTATACCACACTCCGTTATTCATAAGTAACTTAAAACCTCCGTCGGTAAAATTTTTCTGATACCGAAACGGAAGGTCGCCCCGCAGCTGATCCACAGTGATCTGTAGGACTAGCTTCGGAGGGGTTATCTCTTGAGCGGATAATGAAGAATAAGTTGCTAACCCGATAGCAACAATCAGCCATAAGGCTTCATTGTTGAAGCAAGAGAATAACTTCATTCTACTGAGTGTTTTAATTTTTCTTAAAATACCATAAATTGATCAATGTTACCTTATTTATGCATTTCTGACATGTTGAAGCATCTCT
Organism: uncultured Roseivirgaceae bacterium; assembly: GCA_964551335.1. Lineage (GTDB taxonomy): Bacteria > Bacteroidota > Bacteroidia > Cytophagales > Cyclobacteriaceae > Tunicatimonas. Next base: position 17,526 of record CAZKCO010000021.1, on the reverse strand, counting down.
TATGGTTGTTACTATCGCTTCCTACCACCCTGCTCGCTCAGCATGATTTTGATTCCCTCTACGATGCCTCGGCTGACTTCAGACAAAGCTTTGAAGAGGTTCAGAAAACTTTTGCTCTATTTGGTAATGAAGCTTCTCTTAGGATTACCGTTGTTTCCGATTTTAAAGAGCTGAACCGACGGAAAGATACCCTTGAGTACCAAGATGCGGTACTAGAATACGTTTATAACGACAGTGTGGTAGTTCATCGTGATATTGGCATTAAGGCAAGAGGCAATTATCGCCGGGAGAACTGCTACTATCCCCCCATCAAACTAAACTTTCCTAAAAAGTCGGTGCGCCTGCAGTGGTTACGTAATTTTGATAAAATAAAAATGGTAGGCATTTGTAAGTCAGGCGATTCCTACGAGCAGTACCTTCTCTCCGAATACTACGTTTACCGGCTCTTTAATATCCTGACTGACCAGAGCTACCGCGTTCGCTTGCTGAGCGTTACCTATAATGACATCGGCACTAAAAATAAGAAGAGAGCGGTACAAACCCGTCACGCTTTTCTAATAGAACCTCATGAGGCAGTAGCCGAAAGGCTGAATAGCGAAATGTTGCGAGCTGGCAATTTTCCCTACGATATTTTCAAGCCCGAAGAAATTAACCTGATTGCCGTATTCCAGTATATGATCGGGAACACCGACTGGTCTATCCCGGCTCAACATAACGTAAAAATACTGAAGCCTAAAGACCCAAGTATGTTTCTCCGCACAGCCGTTCCCTACGATTTTGATTACTGCGGTATTGTAGACCCGCCTTACGCTATTCCGTCGGAGCTATTGCCTATCGAGAATATCCAGCAAAGGTTATACCGCGGTCCCTGCCGAGATTTTAGTGAGTTCCCGGAAATACTGGACAGATTCAGACAGAAGAAAAGTGAATTTTATGCGCTGATCCAAGAATCGCCTTACCTTACCGACGGTACCAAAAAACGTATGACTAACTACATGGATTCGTTTTACAAGGTCATTGACGACCCCAGAAAACTCCGCGCCGAGCTAAGTGTTAATTGCAAATAATGATGATATTGCTCACCCAATGGACTATACTGAAGAGCAAATAGATTTCAATGAGGCTTTCCGGCCTTTTAAGGATAAAGACACTCCTCGGATTGTTTCCGTCTTCTTAAGAAACCACTCCCGGATGATCGCCCGCTATGTTGCTTTGGTAGATAGCAAAGCCAACATTATGATTCAGTTAAATTCCATCATTATCAGCGGACTGATCATTTTTCTTGAGGTGGCCGATTCTTTCACAACAGCTGAAATTATCGCGCTCACTTTTTTTGTAATTACATCCATCATTTCTTTAACATTAGCGACATTGGCAGCCAGGCCAATTCGGCTGAACAAAAAAGGTAATAAACCAACTTTTGAAGAGAGGAAAGAGCACCTGTTCAATGCTATGCATTTTGATGAATTGGACAAAGAAGAATACGCGGCAAGCTTCAATGAGGTGATAGGTAACCAAAGCCTGGTTTTCAAAAATATTTCTAACGAATTCTATTCTGGCACTGCGTATTTGGTGAAAAAATTCAAGAGACTTCGTTATTCCTACAATGTATTCCTGCTAGGAATTGGCATAACCGCTTTGCTGTTCGCCCTCACTCGAGCAATCGTTGGCCACTAGCACTATTGGTAAATAGCCAAATTAACTACAGCAATCTTCCACTGCGGCTAACCTATTTCTACCGTAACTTTCTAGTACTTTCTTTTTCGTAATTGTTTCCAATCTGGAAATATGTCTCTTTCTTGGGGCTAAATCCCTTTATGGTAAATAAATTAAACTGAGGTATTTTTGATCTTACCAGCCCTAATTCACCTCATATCTTAATTTTCCTAAAAATAGTTAGTTCAGTATTGCTTGTTCAACTATAAATTATCAATAACTTTAGGGCAAACATTATAAACTATCAATAAACTATTGCCTTTTACTAATTATGTTTGCTTGCAACGTACTATTTATTCTAACTTGGTTGGCATATAGTGCAACCACCTTCGCCCAAAACAACTATGAAAAGCTTACCGAAGAAGAACTTAAAGCCGCCCCACTCCAAACGGCCCAGTCACTCGCCGATGTCATGTTAACTACCCAGCGAAAAGGGTCGCCTTATCTGCTCAAAGAGTCGGAAGCGACAGCTGCGGTACGCCAGGAGTTTACCGCTGAGAAGCAGATTCAGACTTATAGTGCTATCCGCGAATTGTTCGGCGACTACCAATCGCTTACCTTCGTAGAGGCGTATCGGACGTTGACCGACCCGGCCTACTATATCTTTCGGTTTCGGGGGGAATTTGAACGGGGAAATGCCCAACCCGAAGTGCGGGTAGTAATGAACGAGAACACTCAGTTAGCCGGATTTTTCATTCGTCCCTGGCAGGATTCGCCCTAAACCAGTAAATTTTATAAAAAGCTACCACATGGACCACCTACATATTGCTACCGCCCAGTTTGAACACCGCAATGGAGATAAATCGCGTAACCGAGCCTGTGTTCGGCAGTTAGCCAAAGCAGCGAAACAGCAAGGAGCCCAGGTAGTGGCGTTTCATGAATGCTGTCTCTCAGGTTATGCATTTGCCCGCCACCTGTCCTTTGAAGATCTTCAGGCTGTAGCCGAACCGGTACCCAACGGCGAAAGCATCCAGTGGCTGATCCAGCTAGCGGCCGAACTCGAGTTAACGCTGCTAGCCGGACTATTTGAAAGGGATGAAGATGACAAGGTGTACAATACCTACGTCTGCGTAGATGCCAGCGGTCTGATTGCCCGGCACCGGAAACTCCATCCGTTTATCCATCCTCAGCTTACTCCCGGCAACCAATACACTACCTTCATCCTGCACGGCTGGCAGTGCGGAATACTGACCTGCTACGATAATAATATTCCCGAAAACGTACGGGCCACCCGCTTTCTAGGAGCCGATATTCTGTTTATGCCGCACGTCACCATGGGCACCCCCTCTACCCGCCCGGGTGCCGGTTACTTCACCGCAAACTGGGAAGCCCGGGAAATCGACCCAACCAGCTTACGCTCGGAGTTTGACGGATTGAAGGGAAGAGCCTGGCTGATGAAATGGCTGCCCGCCCGCGCTTACGATAATGCCCTCTACGTGGTATTTGCCAACGCCATCGGAATGGACGACGACCAGTTAAAGAACGGATGCTCTATGATTCTGGACCCCTTTGGGGATGTACTCACCGAATGCCGAAAGTTAGGCGATGAAGTGGTAACTGCTATATGCGTACCCGAAAAGCTGACCCAGGCCGGAGGCTACCGCTACCAACAAGCTCGCCGCCCTGAACTCTACCACGATATTCTTAACCAACCACACATAGCTAACCAACAGGTAGCCTGGCTGTATAATAAAGACACAGCTTGATTACAAAAATGGGGAAATTAGCACGTACTTGGGTGCTATAATTTGGAACATGATATAATATTGTGTAATTAGGGTAAGGTTCTCCCATCAACTCATGCCCAACCCTGACCTAAATATCGTCTACTCTAAACTCCAAGATAATGAAGACGATCGTGATATATCACAGGTTAAAGATTTAGCATCATCGATTCAATCTGAGCAGCAACTGTGGACTGCCTTTGTTAAGGGAGATGAGGTAGCCTTCTCACGGCTGTACCAGGCAACATTTTATGAGTTGTTTGATTACGGAATAAAGTTGTGCCACCACTCAGAGTTAGTAAAAGATAGTCTACACGATCTGTTCATTGATTTGTGGAAGTATCGTAGGAAGCCTTCTCGAATAAATTCAATCCGGCCGTACCTCTACAAAGCGCTACGGAATATTATTCTGAAAGCTCAGTCTCGGCGTCATCCATTCCGAAAAATAGAAGAAGGGTACAATTTTACGATTGATGTATCTTCAGAAACCCTTCTGATTCAGTACGAAGATAATCTTGAGGAACGGCATAAGTTGCATCGAGCACTTGAAGAACTCACCCAACGGCAACGGGAAGTGATTTTTCTGAAGTTTTACAGCCAGCTCTCCTACGACGAAGTAGCTAGTATTTTGGGCATCTCCACCAAGGCAACTTACAAACTGGTCAGCCGATCTATCGCTTGTCTACGCGAAAAAATGATTCCTCTATCACTAATCATCGCCTTGCTGGCTAAATATTGAGGGCTTAAGCCTTTACATTAATTTGCTTCCAGGAATAAGAAAAAAATGTATGACTCTCCCTCCGAAATTTTAGCACTCACATACTAAAATTTTGCACTCCGTATATAAATTTCAAAATGTTCAGTTTCTTATGGGGTAAATAGGTGATTCGTTGGAACGTATTCTAAAGAGCGCCCAAATGAATTACGCCAAGTTTACTGTTGCCGACTTTGTAGCTGACCCATTTTTCCAACAGTGGATATTGTCTAAAGATGAGATGGCCGACGCCTTCTGGAAAAAGTGGTTGCAAGACTACCCTGAAAAAAGGAGCGATATTCAAGAAGCGGCAATGTTGATTCAGAGTATACAGTTTAAGATCGATCATCCGGACGCTCAGGATTTCCAGCAGGTGTGGCAAGACATTATTGCTAATCGTACCGAAAGGGTTTATAAAATAAAGCAATCGTCCGGACGAGCTTACCGCTGGTACGCTGCGGCGGCGGTAATAGTACTAGGCCTCACGGCTGCCTTTTTTACCCTACGTAATACTCAATATAACCCCTTACTACAAAGCTATTCTACTGATTTTGGTCAGACTGAGGAAATCACACTGCCCGATGGCTCATCGGTAGTGTTGGGCGCCAATTCCTATTTACACTTTCACGACAATTGGACCGACCAGAAGCCTCGTTTGGTGATGCTGGAAGGGGAAGCCTACTTTTCGGTGGTACGCCAAGAAAATCATCAGAAGTTTGTGGTTCAGTCAAAAGACGTGTCTATTGAAGTACTGGGTACTAAATTTAATGTGAACAATCGTCGGGACGAAAATCGTATTCTGCTGGAAGAAGGCAGCATTCGCCTTACCATCCCTCCCCTCACAACCCAATCTTCAGAGGCTTCTATTGAGATGAAACCCGGAGAAGCGGTAGCAATTGCCGATCAGCAGATCACCAAAAAAGTAGTTGATCCTCACTCTTACACCTCCTGGACCAAAGGTGTACTCATCTTTGAAAAGGCTCCGTTACGGGAGGTAATTCAAGTGATAGAAGACCACTACGGCTACACCGTAGTTGCTAAGAACATCAACCCCAACGAGTTGATCCTAACCGCTGAACTGCGGACCGTGGAAATAGATATGATTCTACATTATTTGTCAGAGGTATTTCAATTAACCGTAGAAAAAGACCATGATACGATCACCCTAGCAAAACCCTGAACTGTGAAGCTCTTTGCGTAATAATCTACCGTAATGAGTACAGATACACTAAATACTCAACCTAAAATTTTTCACTATGCATCGTCATCTACCGCACTATCAACAAATTCTGCTCCTTCTGGTAGTAGCTTGGGGATACACCTATCCAGTCTACGCTCAGCAACAACTGGCCTCCGCCCAACCAATCATTATCAGCAGCTCGCAGGATAAAACCCTGAGTTTGACTCAGGCCTTAGAACAGATTAAGAACCAGTACCAGGTGACTTTTGGCTATCAGGAAGACCTAGTGCAGGGCAAACTGGTGAAAGAAACCACCTGGCGAAACAAAGACCTACCCGAAGCGCTTCATCAGTTACTAAACCCCCACGGACTGGAGTTTAAGCAACTGGATGATGTGCACTATATTATTAAACGTCGCGAACAGGCCAATCCCGTCCGGCTTCAGGTTCAGCCAATAGGAAAACTACCGGCTAAACCTACTCCTCCCCGATCAGGTGCCCTCAACCAGGTGTCATCACCATCGGATCAATCTGCCTATGAACAGACCATCAGCGGACAGGTGACCGATGAATCTACCAAAACCCCGCTGCCGGGAGTAAATATTCTGGCCAAGAACACCGCAACCGGTACAGTTACTGATGCAGACGGCAACTATCGGCTTACCGTAGACGATGCCGTAACAACATTAGTTTTTTCCTCTATCGGGTACGAGACGAAGGAAGAAATTATAAGAGGTCGTACTGTAATCAATATTTCTCTACCTCCCGATGTTCAGTCTCTCTCAGAGGTGGTAGTGATTGGATACGGTACCGTAGAAAAGAGTGATCTATCGGGTTCGGTAGCTTCAGTAGAAGGTGAAGTTCTCCAAATGACTCCAGCTAGTACCTTTGTGCAATCACTCCAGGGCAGAGCACCGGGGGTAGACGTCCGCGCTGCTTCTAATGCTCCCGGAGGGGGAATTCGGGTTCGGATTAGAGGTTCTAACTCTATTAATGCCTCCAGTGACCCATTATACGTGGTAGATGGCTTTCCTATTGATAATAACGTAAATATCAACCCCCAGGGAGCTGGTAGAAACGCATTTGGCGCCGATCCTTTGTCTTCAATCAGCCCTAATGATATTGAGTCTATTGAAATTCTTAAAGACGCTTCAGCCACCGCAATATACGGAGCTCGGGGAGCTAACGGAGTAGTGATTATTACCACCAAACGTGGGCAGATTGGTAAGCCCAAAATAGATTTTGACTACTTTCTTAGAGTAGATAACGTCCGAAATAAGCTCGATTTAGCTAATGCCGAAGAGTTAGCTATTCTGAATAACGAATGGGCGGCTAATAATGGAAGAGACCCCATCTACGACGGAGTAAACCGTCCTCTGCCCGAAGAACTAGGAGAAGGTACCGATTGGCAGGATGAGATTTTCCGAACCGCTTTGGTCCATTCGTATAATCTCTCCATTTCGGGAGGTACTGAAAACACTCGCTACCTGGTATCAGGAAACTACTTTGATCAGGACGGAATTATCATTGAGTCTAATTTTAAGCGAGGCGGATTGAAGTTTAATTTGGATCAGAAAGTAAGTGAACGGCTGAGTTTTGGCGTGAACCTGAATGCCAATCGTACAGTCAACGATGCGGTACCCTCCGACGGAACCGGCTTTCAGAATGACTCGCCACTCTGGAACGCACTCACCATGACCCCAGTGCTTCCGGTATTTGATGAAGAGGGAAATTATACCCATAACCGAGACGAAACAGTCAAGATTTTAGAGAACCCGGTTTCAATTGCCCGTACCCGCTCCGATATCACCTATACAACCCGGATAATTGGCAATACCTTTATGGATTTAGAGCTAATAGAAGGACTTACATTTCGGGCTAACTTCGGAGCTGATCTGATTAACTCTAAACGAAATGTGTATATTCCTAATACCGCCCAGACTCAGGCATTACCCAATCTGGGAGTGGCCTCAATCGGAACTGTACAGAGTGCCAACTGGCTACAGGAATACACGCTCTCTTACGATGCAAACCTAGGGGCCGATCATCGCCTGAATGCAGTGGTAGGATACACCGTTCAAACTCGTAGCACCGAACAAGTATTTAGTCAGACTAATGACTTTTTCACAAATAAATTAGAATTCAATAACCTGGGGATTGGTGCTGACCCTAGACCATCCTCCAGCAATACCGTTGAAACCGGTCTACTCTCCTATATCGGACGGGTTAACTATGTGTTTAGAGATAAATATATACTCACCGGAACCGTTCGCCGGGATGGCTCATCCAAATTCGGTAAAGACAACAAGTGGGGGGTATTCCCCTCGGCCGCTTTTGCCTGGAGAATTGGCGACGAAGATTTTCTCCAAAACAGCCCTCTAATCAGTGATCTGAAACTAAGAAGCTCCTACGGGATAACCGGTAACGAAAGTATTGATCCGTATTCGTCCCTAGCACTTTACCAAACTACCTTACCCATCATTGATCAGACCCCGGTAATTGGGCTAGTGCCCAACCGTATTCCTAACCCCGACCTGAAATGGGAGAAAACTGCTCAGTTCAACGTAGGTGTAGACGCCTCGTTTGCAGAAGGCAGGGTAAACTTCACGGCTGATTATTACATAAAACGAACCAATGACCTTCTGCTGAATGTCACCATTCCCAGCCAGTCGGGCTATACCACATCGGTTCAGAACATTGGCGAGGTAGAGAATAAAGGGATTGAACTACAGCTAGGTTATAACAATTCGTTCGGTAAGTTTAGCTGGCGATCTTCCTTCAATATTTCTTTCAACCAAAACCAGCTGGTTTCACTACCGGAGGGTACCGATCGTCTGCTGTTCGGTATTGGGCGCGGCGAGTCAGCCCACGGCCGTTCCATTGCTTTACCGGGTGAGCCCTTAGGACTGTTCTACGGATACCGCTTTGAGGGAATCTGGCAGACTGAAGAAGAGATTGTGGAAGCTGGTAACACCGTGGGTGGTGTGAATCGCCCTGGCTTACCCCGCTACGCTGATCTGAATGGCGATGGCTTCCGACGCAACGATGACGACCGGGAAGTAATCGGCGATCCCAATCCCGACTTTATTTACGGGTTCTCCAATGACTTCAGCTACGGTAACTTCACTTTAACGGTCTTTATCAACGGGGTATACGGTAATGAGATTGCTGACCTTAACCGAATAGGTTTGTTAGCCCAACCGCAGAAGCACAACGTCTTACAAACGTATTTTGATGAGCGCTGGACTGGCCCGGGCACTGGTAACACCATTGAGGCTCCTCTAACCAACGCCGGAGAATGGAAGAACTTCAGTGATCGGGACGTGATTGACGGATCTTATCTGCGGGTAAGAACTATCAACCTGGCCTACAACTTACCAACTAACACTATGGGAGTAGATTGGCTACAGCGAGCGCAGGTATATGTGGCCGGTGACAATCTGATAACGGTCACCAACTACACCGGTTTTGACCCTGAGGTAGACCTGTATTCTTCCAGTAGTGTTCAGCTAGGCGTTGACAATGGTGCCTATCCAGCTGCCCGAAGCGTAAGATTCGGTGTTAAGTTAGGCTTTTAAGTGTTAGACCATAAACCCAACGACGATGAAACTATTAAAACAATATTCAATATTACTTTCAGTTTTACTACTCTTCGCTTGCGAAGATGTGCTTGAGGAAGACCCGCCTAGCAACATTAGTTCTTCTAACTTTTACGAGTCAGAAGAAGATGCGATTGCCGGACTTTACGGTGCCTACAGTAGCATGTACGGGGTTTTCTCGCCCGGTAATGTAACAAATTATGGGGAGATGAACGCTGATGACATGACGATCTCGCCCATTGTGCCGGACCGGTTCGAGTGGGACAGCTTTACTTATAATTCAGACGTGACTTCAGGCCTTTGGAATGCTGCCTTTCAGGGCATTAACCGGGCTAACGAGGTAATTGCCAATACTGAGAATATAGATTTTGACGCGGGCCGCAAGGCTGATTTGATTGCTGAAGCGAAAGCTTTACGGGCACTGTACTACTTCGCGTTAGTGAGAGCTATTGGCGGAGTACCGCTGTACGAAGACCCTACCACCAGCTTCGAGAATATCTTTGCTCCCCGTGCCAGCGAAGAAGAAGTGTACATCCTCATTATCCGTGATCTGGAAGCGGCGGCAGCCGAATTGGAAAGCAGTAGCCTGGCCGGCAGAATCAATGCCGATGTAGCCAATGCCTACTTAGCCCGAATACATTTATATCGGGGCGAGTACGCTCAAGCTCTTACTTATGCTCAAAACGTCATTAACTCCGGTAGATACCAATTGCTATTAGATTACGCCGACGTATTCTCGCCGGAGAATAATAATAGCGCTGAGCATATATTTCAACTTCAGTACTTAAGCGGTGAACGAAATAATGGGATGCCCGGCCAATTCGGACCCCGAATGCCTTCGGGCGTATTTCCTAACTCGTTCTGGGCGGGTACTACGGTTCCTGGGTCAGCAGCCCCCAGTACTGAGTTTGTGGCCGAAAACCCCGAATCTTACCGTCGCTCGGTGACCATCTCCGATAGCTACGAACACATCGATGGGGTTACTGGAACCATCACTATGGAAGAAGTTTACGGCGGGGAGTTCCCCTACTACATCAGTAAATTTGATGATCGGGCTGGTGAGTTGCAATCAGGAGTAAATCTAACGCTCTTCCGTTATGCCGACATTCTATTAATTGCCGCAGAAGCTATGAACGAAGTAGAGCCGGGTAACAATCAGAAGTACGAGTGGATCAATCAGGTTCGGGAACGGGCCCGGAACGGGGTAGCTGAAGACCTACCCGACCTGACCGGACTCAGCCAGGAGCAGTTTCGGGAGGCAGTGTTGGAAGAACGGAGATTTGAACTGGCGTTTGAAGGACAGCGCGCCTGGGATTTAAAGCGAAGAGATATGTTTCTGACCAAGCTGCGAGAGCAGGGTAAAGACGTTATGGACTTTATGCTATTATTCCCGGTTCCAGATAATCAAACCATATTAAATGCTAACTTGACCCAAAATCCTGGATGGGAATAGGTCAGAGATATAGCAGTATGTTCGTCAGCATGCGTAGAGTAACTCGTTGGATTTCTCCGCCAAGAGTCTGCTCTACCCTACTGGCGAGTAGTTTAGTACTAATCAGCTTTATTGTAGCCAGCGGTGGTCTATTGGCCGCGCCCCCGCCCAACATCATTCTTATTATGAGCGATGATCAGGGGTGGGGAGATGTGGGCTACCGCAACCATCCCGAGTTGAAAACCCCGGCGTTAGATAGTATGGCGGCGAACGGTCTGGTCTTTGATCGTTTCTACTCAGCGGCTCCAGTTTGTTCGCCTACCCGAGGCAGTATGCTTACCGGCCGGCATCCTTTCCGCTACGGTATTTACTTCGCCAACATGGGTCACCTCCCCGATGAGGAAACCACCTTGCCCGAAGTGCTTCGGCAACAGGGCTATACCACTGGGCACTTTGGTAAATGGCATTTGGGTACCATGAACCCTTGGGTGATTGAGAGCAACCGGGGCGGCAAGGCCGAGAACCGACAGCACTACTCGCCCCCCTGGGAAAATGGCTACGAGGTATGCTTCGCTACCGAGTCAAAGGTACCCACCTGGGACCCGATGGTGAACCCACCGTATGAGGTGGCAGGATCTAATAAGAAACAAACTGAGGGCGATGCCTTCGGAACCTACTACTGGACGGGGCCGGGACAACTGGCTACCGAAAATCTGATGGGAGCTAATTCTCGGGTGATTATGGATCGAGTCGTACCGTTTGTTGAGGAAGCCGTTGCCGAACAGAATCCCTTCTTTGCCACTATCTGGTTTCACACTCCGCACTCTCCGGTAATTGCAGGAGAGCAATACCAGGCACAATACGCCCACCTTTCTGAGAATCAGCAGCACTACTACGGCTGTATTACCGCTATGGACGAGCAGATTGGTCGATTGCGAAAGGTTCTACAGGAGTTAGGAGTAGCCGATAATACCCTCATCTGGTTTTGTTCAGACAATGGCCCCGCAGCGGAAGGTGGAGGACCGGGACTAGAGGCTGGTGGCCGACAACAGGGAACTACCGCCGGGCTGAGAGGCCGAAAAGGCACCCTTTACGAAGGTGGTATCCGCGTTCCGGCCGTGATTGAGTGGCCCGCCGTTATTACCTCGGCCGGTCATACCGCCTATCCCGCGGTTACTTCTGATATCTACCCTACCATCCTCGAGATACTGAACATTACTGATCCTTCTACCAATATTAAAGACGGCAAAAGTCTGTGGCCTTTATTACGGGACAATACCAAAAATAAACGAAACGCTCCCATCGGATTCCAGTCTAACTTTAAGGGGGAGATGTATCAGGTTTGGTCCGATGACCAGTTCAAGCTTGTGCACCGGAAAGAAAGTGATGAATGGGAACTTTACGACCTTCAGAACGATCCGCAGGAGCAAAATAACGTTATTGATGATCATGCCGGACTAGCCAATGAGATGCAAGCCGCCTTACTTCGGTGGGTACAATCCTGCCGGGAAGACTTTGAGGAATCGACGGACTAAGGTTTCTTGTAGTCGTAGACCACCTGATTTTGTGCATTCCACTCTTTCATCGTGTAAGGGCGAACTTCTTCGTCGTAGGGGTCATCAGCATACTTAATTTGTTTTTTGGGGCGGCTATCGTAGTCGTAAAACTCCGTCCAGATACCCACCTTGCGCCCCTGACGGTATTCACCTTCTACCGCAATTCGACCGCTCGGATGAAAATAAAAGTAGTACCCTTCTTTTTCTCCGTACTCCACCGGAATCACTTCCTGCGGTTTCTGGCGAGCGTCTCCGTCGTAGTAGGTAATTTCTGATTCTCGCGGCCAACCCCGGGTATATTTTTCTTTATCCAGCAGAATGTCTTTCTTGTTGTACTTCGTCCAGCGACCGTGTTTGGTGCCTTTGTAAAAAACGCCCTCTTCAAGAATTTCATTATCAGTAGTCATTTTCTTGTAAGGTCCGTGCAGAATAAGCGCTTTACTCTTGGTGATGTTGTGGGTAGTCCGAATTTGTTTTCGCTTAGTATCGTACCAGTACACATCGCGCACGTAGGGATCGGGCATCTCAAATTCTTTGAGATAGAAGAAGGTTTCAATAATGTCGGTACCGCCGGAAGCCGAGCGGGCAAACCCCTTTTTGGTTTTAATGCCGTAGAAAACGTTCTTCTTCCGCTTTTTCTTCTTTTTGGATTTCTTCTCTTCCTTTTCTTCTTCCTCTTCGGCTTCCAGGTTCACCGTAAGCGGAACCTGCGTAGCCGGGTCTACCAGAAATATATCGGAAGTATCGGGGGCAAAAGTCTTCTCGGTAGCTTCCTCTTCAGATTTCTTCTCCTTTTTGCCCTGGGCAAAAGTGGATGATACCACCAGTGCAGACAATAAAAGCAAACTGAGTAGATAGCGCATAGGGTATTTAGATGTCGTACATAAAGATATCAACGATAGAACTCCTAAAATTCGTATCACCTTCAAAAGAAGATGCGCCAACAGATAGTTCCCCTTCATTTAGGAGGCCACGTAAGTTTTTATGAAGAGCTGAAGTAGGAATACGATTAATCGCGCGGCGGGGCCGCCCCGGCGAACCGTCGTGTTCCACTAAGAAACCAGTACGCCTAGCTCATTTCCTACTTCTACAAAGGCATTAATAGCTCGGTCGAGATGCTCCCGCTCGTGGGCAGCACTCAACTGCACCCGGATGCGAGCCTGCCCTTTCGGTACTACGGGGTAGAAGAATCCGATCACGTAGATACCTTTCTCCAGTAAGCGTTCGGCAAATTTCTGCGCTAACGGAGCTTCGTACAGCATAATGGGCACAATGGCGTGAGTACCCGGCTTGATATCAAAGCCTGCTTCGGTCATTTTCTGGCGGAAGTAGGTAGTATTGTCTTCTAATTTATCGCGCAGTTCGGTGGTGCTGGAGAGCATATCGAGCACGGTAATAGATGCTCCTACAATGGAAGGAGCCAGCGTATTGGAAAATAGGTAAGGGCGGGAACGTTGCCGTAGCATATCCACAATCTCTTTTCGAGCACTGGTAAATCCGCCGGAAGCACCACCCAACGCTTTCCCTAGTGTACCGGTAATAATATCTACCCGATCCATCACGTTGTGGTATTCGTGTACGCCCCGGCCGGTTTTACCCATAAAGCCGGTGGAGTGGCACTCGTCGGACATCACCAATGCTCGGTACTGATCGGCTAGATCGCAGATTTTGTTTAGTTGGGCAATGGTGCCGTCCATAGAAAATACTCCGTCGGTGACGATAATTTTGTGGCGGGCTCCCATATTGTCCGCTTCCTGTAACTGCTTTTCTAAATCTTCCATATCGTTATGCTGGTAGCGGAAGCGCATGGCTTTGCAGAGTCGCACCCCGTCAATAATAGAGGCGTGATTTAGTTGATCGGAGATAATGGCATCTTCTTTACCGAATAGTGGTTCAAACACTCCGCCATTGGCATCAAAAGCGGCGGCGTACAGAATGGTATCTTCCATCCCCAAGAAGTCGGAAATTTTCTGCTCCAGCTCTTTATGAATATCCTGCGTACCACAGATAAAACGGACGGATGACATGCCGTAACCGTGGGTATCAATAGTTTGCTTAGCGGCTTCAATCACCTTCGGATGAGAAGATAGGCCTAAATAATTGTTCGCACAGAAGTTAATAACTTCCTCCCCCGAATCGGTTTTGATCACTGCTCCCTGCGGAGTGGTAATAATGCGTTCGGTTTTATACAATCCGGCTTCTTTAATCTCAGCCAGTTCTTTTTCTAAGGCAGGTTTCAGTGTTTCGTACATAATAAGTTGTATTTAGGTGTTTATGTGTTCACGTGTTCAAGTCGCAATTTTACACGAACACATGAGCACTCTAACACCTGAACACATAATTCAGCGCAAAGTTACTATTTTAAGATGGTCGGTGAAATTCGGCAATTCACTATCTTTGGAGATATTTTTTACTGCTACAGAAACAACATGTTATGACAGACACGGGTAGGGTGCTGGTAATTGGTGCCAACGGACAACTGGGAGTAGAACTAACTGATGCTTTGGTAGGCCGCTTCGGCGAAGACCAAGTGATTCCTTCCGATATCACCGCTTCGGACCGGAAGAATTTTGTAACCCTGGATGTACTCAATGTTGAACAACTACGAGACATTGTTAAGGAGAATAAAGTAAGCGATGTTTATTTACTGGCCGCCCTACTTTCGGCGAGAGGAGAACAGAACCCTATGTGGACCTGGAGGATTAATATGGACGGCTTGCTGAACGTGCTGGAATTAGCCCGGGAAGGGCTTATTCGCCAAGTCTTCTGGCCGAGTTCTATTGCAGTGTTTGGCGATACTACTCCCAAAGTAAATACCCCACAGGAGACTATTATTTCTCCCGAAACCATGTACGGCATCACCAAACTGGCGGGAGAGCGGTTATGTGCTTATTACGCCAAGAAGTTTAAAGTTGACGTGCGAAGCTTGCGCTATCCCGGACTGGTAGGCCATCGGTCACTTCCCGGTGGAGGCACGACCGACTATGCGGTAGATATTTATTATAAAGCAGTAGCGGGTGAGGTATACCGCTGCTTTCTGAAGGCTGACACGCGACTTCCGTTTCTATACATGTCTGACGCGGTGCGAGCTACGCTGGAACTTATGCAGGTTCCGGCAGATCAGATTACGGTACATTCCAGTTACAACTTAGCTGGGTTTTCCACTACTCCTGCTGAAATTACTACGTCTATTCAACAGCATATTCCGGATTTTACTATTGAATATGCTCCTGATTTCCGCCAACAGATTGCCGATAGCTGGCCCGAGAGTATTGACGATCAGCGAGCCAGAGCAGACTGGGGTTGGAGGGCAAAAATAGGATTGGAGGAGATGACTGAGGATATGTTGACTAGTCTGGAAAAAAAGAATGTTAGTATTAAAGTGCTGTAGTGTGTTCAAGTGTTCAAAGTTACTTAACGCACATGAACACCCGAACACACAAACACCTGATTTGCTATTGAGAAGCAATATTTAGCGAGCGCTGAATAAAGCTGGTTAGATCTGATCCGGTCAGCATATTCTGCGAAAGCTTCGCTAAATCTACGGCCTGCTTGGCTAACTGCTCCTTAGCATCTTCACTGCTTTCATCCAGAATTTTCTTGGTGAGTGCATGGTTGGCGTTTACCGCTACGCTGTACTGATCAGGCATTTGCCCCATCATAGCGAAACCACCTCCGCCAGTGGCCGCCATGTCCTTCATACGGCGCATAAATTCTGGCAGTGTAATAGTCACCGGCATCTCATCGGGCGAAAGCGACTCTACCGATACGGTCATATTCTTGCTGTTCAGCACTTTCTCGTAAACGGCCTTTACGGTGTCTTTCTCCTTATCGGAAAGTACGCTTTCTATCTTCTCATCCTTTTCTACCAGTTTATCTACTGTGTCGGCGTCCACGCGCTTAAGGCTTGTTTTCTCCAGCTTTTGCTCCAGCATGTTAATGAAGTGACTGTCAATAGGCCCATCCAGCAGCAGCACATCGTAGGAGCGTTTTTTAGCTGATTGAATAAATGCATCTTGCTTGCCCGCATCGGTAGTGTACAAGTACACCAGGTTGCCATCTTTGTCGGTTTGGTTGGGAGCTACCTTCTCCCGGTACTCATCAAAAGTAGCGTATTCGCCTTCGGTGTTTTTGAACAGCGCAAATTTCTGGGCTTTATCGTAGAACTTGTCTTCGGAAATCATACCGTACTTCACAAACAACCCAATGTTGTCAAATTTTTCCTCGTAGGCTTTACGATCTTTCTTAAACAGTTCGTTCAGTTTATCGGCTACCTTCTTAGTAATGTGGGCGTTGATCTTTTTCACGTTGCTATCCGACTGTAGGTAGCTTCGCGAAACGTTCAGTGGAATATCGGGAGAATCAATGATTCCGTGCAATAGCATCAGGAATTCGGGTACTACATCTTTTACCTCATCAGTAATGAATACCTGCCGAGAGTAGAGTTGAATCTTGTTGCGGTTAAGCTCCAGATCATTTTTGATCTTGGGGAAGTACAATACTCCGGTCAGATTGAACGGATAGTCTACGTTTAGGTGAATCCAGAAAAGGGGATCTTCGGAGAACGGATAGAGCTCCTTATAAAAGCTCAAATAATCCTCATCATTAAGGTCAGAAGGAGATTTGGTCCAGATTGGGTTAGGGTTATTGACTATCTTTTCCTCGAACTCTACTTCTACCGGCAAAAACTTGCAGTACTTATCCAGAATGCCCTGAATCCGGGTTTTGTCTAAAAACTCTTTAGAGTCTTCGTTAATATACAGTACCACATCGGTCCCTCGTTGCTTCTTTACCGTAGAGGTAATTTCAAACTCGGTGCTACCGTCGCAGGTCCACTGCACCGGTTCGCTATCTTCCTGGTAGGATTTAGTGATAAGGTCAACCTTATCGGCCACCATGAAAGAGGAATAGAACCCTAACCCGAAGTTACCGATGATCTGATTTTCTTCTCCTTTGTCTTTATATTTTTCCAGAAACTCAGTAGCCCCGGAGAAAGCAATTTGGTTAATATATTTCTTTATCTCTTCGGCGGTCATCCCGATGCCGTTGTCACTCACGGTAAGGGTTTTCAGTTTTTCGTTAATAGAGATTCTAATCTTCAGGTCGCCTAGTTCTTTTTTATACTCGCCAATGGCGGCCAACCGCTTTATCTTCTGGGTAGCGTCAACCGCATTGGAGACCAGCTCCCGTAAAAAGATCTCGTGGTCGGAGTACAGAAATTTTTTAATAATCGGAAAAATGTTCTCGGTATTAATCGAGATCGTTCCCTTTTCTTCTACTACCATAATATTTTAAGTTTAAATGCACACGTGATTTTTGCTTAACCCCATCCCAAAATATGTTCCAAGCCAGGAAATTGTGACACTTTGTCAGAGAGTGGCATGGTGATATAGTGTTACAGTGTTATCGTGTTCTGTTGGTCACTGCCTAGTATTACGGTTCAGAGTTTTGAGTTTACCATGATCAAAGCTCGATTTAAAAAAATTCTCAAACTCAGAACTATAACACCCTAACACCGCGATTTCTATGGTTTAAGCAAGCGATGGTGTATAGAATTTTTCATATT
>CAZKCO010000020.1:0-108330 GCA_964551335.1 uncultured Roseivirgaceae bacterium | reverse complement strand
AATCGCAAATATGAAAAAAATTATACCCATGCGCTTGCTTAATCCCTAGAAATCCATCGGGTCCGCCTGGTTCATGAGAATGATACGATCCTGGGGTACCCCTGCAAAAAGTATAAGTTGCTTCAGCTTGAGTATTATACCCAACAGAAGACGCTAGGCTACGTGTGGGTTACCGAGCAACTTCCCGTGGTAAACTTACCACTTTTAGCGAAGATCTTTGGCTACCGCAATTCCAGCCTTAAAGATGGCTCTTTAGGCGGCATCACTTTGAAATTTGAATCTATGCGCCCCGACGGCTCAGTAGGATCACGGCTGGAAGCTATCCGCGTAGAACACAAACAACTAGACCAATCCGTATTCGCCGTACCTACCATGTATCAACGTCAGTGAAACATCTAATAAAATGCGGCTAACCGAAAGCAACTGATTGTAAGCAGGGTTCGTATTGAAAAGGTAAGATGGAACTACGGCAGTTAGGATTTACCGAAGAGATACGCAACCTGATTGACCCGGAGGGAATTGAACTTGGCCGGGTGGTAGTAGAGCACAGGGAGCGCTACGTGCTGCAGTCTACCGAGGGCACGTTTAACGCCGAGATTACCGGCAACCTGCGGTTCTCGGCCCAAAGCCGCCGAGACTTTCCCGCCGTGGGCGACTGGGTGAAGATCGCCATGATGGACACTGAGTCGGCCGTGATTCTGGAAGTACTGCCCCGCATCAGCACCCTGGAGCGGCAGGCCGTTGGTCAACAAGGTGAAACCCAAATCATTGCTACCAATATTGACTACGCTTTTCTGGTACAGGCCACCGGTCACGACTTTAACCTGAAGCGACTGGAGCGCTACCTCACCATCTGCCATGCTTCGGGGATAGAACCTATCATCCTGCTCACCAAAATTGATTTAGTAGAAGATCAGACCGTAGAAGAGTTAGTTAACCGCCTGCACCAGCGGGTTAAAGACGTTCCGGTGGTTGCCCTTAGCAGCGAAACCGGCGCGGGCTTCGATCAGCTAGAAGAGATTATGCAACCCTACCGGAGCTACTGCTTTCTGGGTTCGTCTGGCGTGGGGAAATCTACCATTGTGAACCGCCTGAAGGGAGAAGATGTACTTAAAATTAGTGCTATTAGCGCCAGTACCAATAAGGGTCGCCACACTACCAGTCACCGCGAACTCATTATTCTTCCTAATGAAAGCATTGTGATAGATACCCCCGGCATGCGGGAAGTGGGTATGACCGACCAGGCACCGGGATTGGAGCGAACCTACGACGATATTACGGAGCTGGCCCAGCACTGTAAATTTAAGGATTGCACCCATATTCACGAGCAGGGCTGCGCCGTGATTGCCGCCGTAAACGAAGGAGATATTTCGGAAGAAGCTTACGATAACTACCTCAAACTTAAGCGCGAGCAGGAGTATTTCTCCAGCACCGTTCGGGAGAAAAGGCAGAAAAGCAAAGCCCAGGGCAAACTCTACAAAGCCATCCAAAACGAAAAGCGGAAGAATAAATATTAGCGAGGAGAAAAGCCAGTAGTTCGTACTTTGCAGTCAGGTTACACTGCCTACCGAAATGATCGAGAAAGAAAAACCCCGCCTTGCCCGGTTAACCGCCATCATCACTCAGCTACAATCAAGGAGGTTGGTTACCGCCCGGTCATTAGCCCAGCAACACAGTGTCAGCATCCGTACCATCTATCGCGACATCCGTACCCTGGAACAATCAGGAGTTCCTATTGTAACCGAAGAAGGGAAAGGCTACTCGCTGGTGGAAGGCTATAAGCTGCCCCCGGTAATGTTTAGCGAGGCGGAGGCGAACGCCCTTATCACCGCCGAGCAACTTATTTTGCAGAACCAGGATCAGTCCCTGGCGGAGCAGTACCGTAGTGCCATTACCAAAATTAAGTCGGTGCTGAAGTACGCGCAGCAGGAAAAGACCGAGTTGCTGACTGAGCGCCTGCAAATTCGCACCCCGCGTTCAGCAAATAAAACCAGCCACCACCTCATTGAAATTCAGTCGGCCCTTACCAACTACCGGGTGATTGAACTGGACTACTTATCCTTGCAGGGTGAACGCAGTCAGCGAGCCGTAGAGCCTTTTGCACTATACAGTACGCAGGGAAATTGGATACTGGTTGCCTTTTGCCGGCTAAGAAGTGATTTTAGAGCTTTTCGCTTGGACTGCATACAATCATTGAGGGTTACCGACGAACAGTTTGAACCGCATCCGATGACCCTCGCCGAATATTTTGAGCAATACAGAAAAAAATATTTTCCTGCCCCTGACACACCCTTGTCACCCGGCCTGCTGAACTTAGGATCGAATCAAAATCAATTAACGATGGAAACTGTAAAAATTGATCCTTTTCAAATCATCGGCATCTCGGTAAGAACCACCAACGAGAATGGCCAGGCCGCTACCGACATTGCCAACCTTTGGAGCAAATTCATGGCAGAAGGTGTACTCGACCGGATACCCAACAAGGTTGATCAGACGGTTTACTCCTTATATACCGATTACGAAGGCGACCATACCCAACCCTATACTACCGTTCTGGGATGTAGAGTGGAAAGCTTGGATACCATCCCGGAGGGAATGGTAGGAAAATCGTTTGGGGGAGGAAAGTACGTAAAGACTACCGCTAAAGGCGATCTCACCAATGGGCTGGTCGTGAACCAATGGTCAAAAATATGGGCGGCGGCTTTAGACCGAAGATACACCGCCGACTTTGAGGCGTTCGGTGCTAAAGCCCAAAATCCTAAAGATGCCGAAGTAGATTTCTTCGTGGCGGTAAAGTAGATAGAACTCCGATGACCCGAGAACTGGATAAATACTATTTGCGCCAAGAAGAACCTAACCGGAGTTGTTTGCTGGCTTTACGAAGTATCATTCTGGACCAAGACGAAGATGTTACCGAAACGCAGAAGTGGGGAATGCCCTGCTTCTGCTATAAAAAGAAGATGTTCTGCTACCTCTGGACAGACAAGCAAACCGATGAGCCTTACATGCTGATGGTAGAGGGCAAACATCTTGATCATCCTCAATTGGAGCAGGGTAATCGTTCCCGCATGAAAATTTACCGAGTGAACCCTAAGGAGGATTTAGATCTGGAAACGATTAACTCTCTTTTACAGCAGGCACTGGATTTGTATCGTGACGGTATAGTGCGCCTGAGAAATTGAGATTTCTTCTGCTTACGGGCGAACCACTCCTTCAAAAGTGCCTTGCTCAAAGCGATACAGAGAGTCTGATGTTTCAGCTAAAAAAGTAACTGTACCTCGAATCTCTCCGCTAGCCTGATCGTAAGACTCAACAACTACCTGGTTATCATCCTTTTCTTCTGATTTTGCGCAGGTAAAAAGCATATCGGAAGCAAACCATTCCCGGTATACTGCTCCTTCATTAGCTAGTTGGTAGCTACCCTCCCCGTCAAAATCAGGGATATAAACCGTGATTTGCTCAATATCCACATTTTCCTGAGTACTGGGGCGACTGGCGTTTACCACCATACTCCCTTGATCATCCAGAAAAATCTCAAAGATCTGACCACACCACTCAGAGTCATTGAGCGACCCTCGCATAGAGCAGTCAATTGAAGGCTCCTCTAATGCTTCATCCTCCTGACAGCTCCCGATCAGCAGAACGACTAGCGAAAAAAATAAATATCGGTATATGATAGGCAGAATATGCATAATATAGTAGATCATTTATGAGTAGACCCTCGTCGGCCAAAAAGGGTTGGAAATTATTGTTTCTCAGCTAACTTTTAAAATTTGCACCCTCCTACGGAAAAGTGTAAACTGCACCACATCCTTTTTTCACTTATACCTGAATTTATGAAATCTCTTTGCCAAGCAAGTCAAGTTAGTGTAGTAATTCTCATGTTGCTGTTGGTCAGCATTAGTGCTACTGCTCAATCGCCTACGCGCATCATTCTGGATGCGGATACCGGTAACGAGGTAGACGATCTGTACGCTATTGCCCGCGCCCTGATTGAACCTTCCTGGAACATCCTTGCGCTTAATGCTACACACTGGCAAACCAGTCAGTGGGCCGAACCTAATACTATGGAAAACAGCCACCGGCTAAACCAAGTACTCCTCGGAGAGCTTGGACTTTCGATACCTACCCGGCGGGGCGGCGTGGCCCGCATGTACGACTGGGGGGATCAGGCCCAGCATTCGGCCGCCGCTTACGAGATTATCAAACAAGCCCAAGCCACCCCGGCAGGTGAAAAGCTATCAGTAGTAGCGTTAGGGGCGTTAACCAACGTAGCTTCCGCTATCTACATTGATCCGTCTATCGAGTCGCAGATCAAGCTTTATTGGTTGGGCAGCAGCTACGATTTTGAGCAGGGCGTTCTGAAGCGGGTAGATTTTAATAGCCTGATGGATGCGCAGGCGCTGGAAATTTTACTTACCTCCGAAGTGGAGATGCACGTGATTCCGGTAAATGTAGCCGCCGCCATGACCTTTACCTTTGCCGAAGTAGAAGATCGGCTGTTAGGAACGCATCCGCTGGGCAATTTCCTGGTAGATCGCTGGTACCAGCATCTGGATGGTAGCCGTAAGCAGCGTACCATCTGGGACCTGGCCCTGATTGAAGCCATCATCCACCCCGAGTGGGCCGAGCAGGTAGAAGTGACCACCTCCCGCGACAGCGGCAATCGGCAGATCAACTACTACCGCTCCATTGATGCTGAAAAGATGAAGGAGGACTTCTATACTACGTTACTCACCTATTTTGAGAATCAGTAATATCGGGGGAGGTTTGACTGGTTATTGTTTATTTCTACCTAAACTAAAACCTACTATGAGACAATTATTCGTACTTATCTCACTCTTGGTATTATTTTCTCCAACGGTATACAGCCAGAGCGATAACAGCTCAATTCCTGATACCCAGTATTTTCGACTGGAAGAAGGATCGAAAGGCTCCGGGGCGTTCCGAGCTGTACTATCATCCGACATCGATACTGCCTGGGCGAAATGGGATTTACGGGGATACAACTTTGGCTTCAACCGAGAGCAGACTCCGATGTACACGATGGTTGATGGTATCCTAAGTACGCCCTATAT
The DNA here is from genome assembly GCA_964551335.1 of uncultured Roseivirgaceae bacterium. GTDB lineage: Bacteria > Bacteroidota > Bacteroidia > Cytophagales > Cyclobacteriaceae > Tunicatimonas. The sequence continues at coordinate 103,252 of CAZKCO010000020.1, read as the reverse complement.
GATTCAGGTGCGGGGCAATCAGGACGAAAAAAACAGAAAGCGCTGGGGCTACCATGTATTTGAAGGATACGCCCAAGACGATAAATCCCGTATAACCATGCTAGTAAACAAGCATGAGGAAGAAGGCAAACCCGTAGCGGAGATGTATTACTACGGCACGGTATACAATCACTCGGCTCCGGCCTACAACTGGTTTCGTATCGGTTCCGACGTGCGGCAGCACTCGTTCCTATTTAGTCGGGACAAAGCTATTTTTTACGGTTCGCTTAAGATGACCAATGCATTTACCCTGGGCAAAATAGGCCGAGAAGACCTCCGGAAAGAACCGCCGCAGGGTGATGATGAAAAATTCTTCAGTGAAAGTGCTAAACACGTGAACTACCAGGAACTAAAAGCCAGCGAAGATGGCACCATGTTTTACGACCAAGACCACAATATTGTGGTGATCAAAATTAACGGTCAGTGGATGAAACTTGCCGTAGAACCGTTACCGGATGATATTCAGTACGACTTCGATAAATAGAGCTACTGATGTAGGCTAGACACTAGCCACCTTTTCTTCAGTTTCTCCTGCCATAGCCCGCACGTGATCAGTGAGGGTTTTAGTAATAGGGAGGTAGTCAATGCCTAGTCGCTCTATACTCTTGGAGTTATCAAAAGCAACAGGATAACCCACATTTCGTTTCACGAACTGACGGGTGAGCCCTACCGTAGGTCCGACCAACCAGACCAGAAACTTGGGTAATTCTCGCTGGGGCAACGCGTACTTCGATCCAAACTCATTCTCCAGTATATCGCTCATCTCCAGCAGGGTTAACACTTTGTTCACCAGAATATGACGCCCCTGGGCGTACTCTTTTCGAGCGGCGGCAATGTGAGCTTCGGCTACGTTGCGGACATCCACCACTCCGTTGTGCAGTTTCGGCACACCCATCTTCAGGGTTCCATCCGTCAACTGCTGCATAGTTTTGATACTCTCGGAACCGGACTGCTCCGACAGGGGCGGCCCCATCACAAAGCCAGGATTAATCACCACCAAATCCCAGCGATTCTGAGCTTCTACCATTTGCCAGGCGCGGCGTTCGGCCAGAGTTTTGGAATACGGGTAGGGCTGATGGTCGGCACTGCTAGTAGTGTTCCAGTTAGCTTCGGTAAAGCGGCGATTTCCTGCTTTCTCAATATCCTGGTTATCGCCAAAGATAGCTACCACGCTGGAGGTAAGCACCACTCGCCGTACCGAAGGAGTATTATTCACCGTATCCAGCACGTTTTCGGTTCCCTGCAACGCCGGATTAATCAAATCTTCGTAGGGATCATCTACCTGTAGCTTAAAGGGCGAAGCGGTATGCATCACCACATCGCAGCCCGCCATTGCTTCCTCAAAAGAACCAGGTTTCAGCAAATCCGCTTCAAACATGTGCAAGGTACCGGGGGCCTGCACAGCAATATCCAGCAAGTGTTGATATTTGGCTGTATTGGATTTATTCCGTACGGTAGCATGCACCGCTACGCCCTGTTCTAACAATTGCTTTATAATCCAGGAAGCCACATAGCCGTTGGCTCCGCTAACCAGTACTCGATGAAGGTCTGCCATGATGAAACGTTTGAAAAGATAACCTCCGCTACAAAAAGTTGTTCGTCTAACGGGATCGATTATATTGCAGGTAGTTTTTTCACCTTATCTCTGCACTTATGGATCAAGCTATTGCCGAACTTTTTGAAATTGCCTTCGACGAAGAAGATATTGTCGTTGAACTGGCCGATGAAGAACTGTTATTCTATAATCAGCCTGTGGGCAGCCTGCGTATCACTTCCGGAAAAGTGATGGCGGGCGACCCAGCTCGGGCGTCTAACGCACTCGAACTTAGGGATTCATTTCCGACTGGAGAATTTCCGATAGAAGCTGCTATTGCTGAATTTCAGGATGGTGAGGAAGTGATTGGCTACTTGCGTATCAAATTCAGCGATAATGCTCCCGAACACTGGGAACCGGCGGCCTACACCGGGGAGAATGCTAGGGTAAGTACCCTGGTAGAGTCCGGAATTTTTACGTTAGCCGATGCTGAAGTGCTGGCAGATTTACCTACGATTGATGGCGATGAGCGGGAAGCACTGATGGAACGCCTAAACAATGCGTTAGACGAAACATACGAGGATGACCGTGCCTGGGGCGAACTGGACTTTGAAGGCAACCATCTGATGGCCTGCTCGTCGGGCGATGGGCCCGGGACGTACTCGGTGTACCTGGGCCGCGATGATTCAGGTAAAATCTGCCGCTTGTTAGCCGACTTTGCGTTATTTGAGGAAGACGAAGAATAGTGATGGCCCACGAAGTTCCTAGCTACGAACTTCAGCATGATCGTCAATCTGCATCCTTCGTGTTGCGCACAATGGAAGAGATTGATAAGGTCAATCAGGGAAAGCCCGACCGCCCCCATCGACATAACTACTACACTATTCTGTGGTCGTTTACGGCTACGGGCACGCACACCATTGATTTTGTGGATTATGAGATTGGGTCACAACACATCTTCTTCGTCAGTCCCGGACAGGTGCACCAGGTACGTACCGACCCTGATCCGAGCGGAGTAGTATTGCTCTTCACTTCGGAGTTTTTGCAGATGAACGGTATCCGGGAGGAATTTATCGACCGGCTAAAAATCTTCCGTACCTGCGAAGAAAATCCACCGCTGATCATTTCCGAACCTCAAGCCGCTACCCTTCGCTTATACGTTGAGCAAATGCAGCTGGCTCAGCAATTGCCCGATTACCGCTACGAGGCACTGGGAGCCTGGCTCAAACTCTTTCTGATTACCTGCAACAATATTTGTAATCTGGCACCCGCTCATCTTCAGGAACTTCAGGCCGGGCAAACTATTCTCCGGCAGTTCAAGCAGCTGGTAGAAGCTCACATAACCGAATGGCACAAGGTAAGTGATTACGCCGAGCAATTATTTATCACTCCCAATCATCTGAATAATGTAGTGCGCTCACTACTGGGGCAAACCGCCAAGGAATATATCCAACGGCGGCTCACGCTGGAGGCTAAGCGGCGCGCGGTGTTTGACCCAACTACCACCAAAGAACTGGCTCACACTCTCGGTTTTCGCGACCCATCGCACTTCACCAAATTTTTTCGCGCCCAAGCCGGTCAGTCTCTTTCTGAATTTAAAGCAAGACAATGGTGGTAAAAAGGGTACAGGGTACATGAAGAGCTTTTTACCTGTACCCTTTACCATCTACCCTTCACCCTCTTCTTATCGTTTCCCCCACTGGATAAGGAATGTGCCGGCCATGAGGAAGAGTACGCCGATAATCTTTTTGATATTAACCGGTTGCGCTTGGAAGCCTAGCCAGCCGTAGTGGTCCACCACTACTGAAAAGGCAAGCTGGCTGGCAATGATTAGTCCGAATAGTTGGGTAGGGCCAATTTTGGGAGCAATCACAATGACTGAGGTAATAAAAAAAGCACCCATCAGGCCTCCTAACCACATCCACCAACGGGTTTGCGAAACATTATGTACGGATAGCACCGAGAAATCAGATCGCATTACGATGTTGATAATCAACAGACAGATCATACCTGTAGTGAAAGAAATAAGCCCCGCAATAAAAGGGTTCTGTAAGATTTGGCTCAATTGGGTGTTAGCTCCCGACTGAATTACGACTCCCATTCCGATAAGTAAAGGGATAAGCAACAGCAAATACTGCATGAATTAGCGATTGAAGCAAAAAAAGTAAATATAGCAGAATCGCCAGAAAATCCTTAGCGAACCGCTAATGCTTCCACGATGGCCTGAAACGTATACATCCGCTCGGCCGGATACCACTGTATGGCTTGCTGCAAATGCTGCCGGGCAGCCACCAGTTGCTGTTGATTGTAATGATGTACGGCGGCATTAAAGTGCGATAAGCCCACTAATTCGGTCAGTCCTATCTGCGCCTGAATAGGCTGCGTATATACCTCCGGGTCAATCTCTTCTGCCCGGTACTGAGCCTCCCGGGCAGCTACTGCCTCAGCACCCAGGGTCAGGCCAGAAAGAGGATCGGTACTTTCAATGAGCACCCTACCATTACCTACCGGAATTTCCAGGTACATATGGTACGTCATCTCCTGAATCGTAAAATTAATTTGGAGAGCGTCTAGCAGCAAAGCATACAAGGCCGTTCCCGAAACACAATCGTACTTGTGGTGAGTCATCAGGTTCTCTAGCGTGGCATACGACTGGTACTCTTTCAGGTAGGTACGGTGAATATGGTAGAAAAAGTACTTTAAGAACTGCTCCATAGACCCGGACTTTTTCAATTTGCGCTTTAGTTTAAAAACAGTTTGCTCCAGTTCCTGGTACTTTTCTTGTACCTCTTGGTCAGAGATACCCGGTTCGGTAGCCATTAATTGCCAGAATAGTTCAGAAGAAATACCGGAGTTCTGCTGATAGTTGGTTTGAACAACCGGGTAATTTGAAACCGTGATAGGTTGAGCAATGGATAGTGACGAAAAAAATAGGGCTAGTACCCCGGTGTAAATACGCTTCATAACAGACCCTCCTTTCTTATGTTACTAAAAGTTAACATAAACTTAACAATTAATTAACATATAGTTCTTTTTTTTCTTAGTAATTCTTACTCGAGAAATGTAATGTGTTTACTAAAAAAAAAGTAACTAGGCTCAAATACCCGAATGGGGAAGGAATTGCCTTAAATGAAAGGAATGGTGATGGGCTTAGAAATAAGGCAGTGTTTGTCAAGAATGGGGGCAGTGCTTACTTCAGTCAGTTGATGCTTACTAACACTGCCCAACGCAAAGCGTCAAATGAGAGCTAACCCCAACCGAGAATTCAAAAAAGACTTACTTTTGACTACCGTTTTTCTTAAACCATCGAAATCCGTAGGCACGTAATGAAAGCTTACTTTGTTCTTCTTGAATACCGTAGGGTCCGTCTTCTAACACCGGTCGATAGGTGCTAATATCTTCTTTAGGCTCAACTATTTTTGGCGAGGAAGATAAATTGATAAAAATAAGAAGTTCTTTATCATCTTCACCGTATTTTAACCCTAGTACTGCCGCCGGTTCAAGTTGAACGATAGTAGGTGATTGCCATCCGATTACACCGTTTTCCTTCCGGACCCGGATCAACTCTTTTACCTGGTTATATAAAGAGCTGGAATCTTTCATCTGATCCTCAGCATTAATATCGGTATAGCTAAAAATACCGTAGTTGATGGGCGTAATAGGAATCTCATGCGTAGCCTTGGAGGAGAAGCCACCGTTGTGTTCGGATGACCATTGCATGGGAGTACGTACTGCTTGCCTCGCTCCGTAGGCCAGATTATCCCCCATGCCTAATTCATCGCCGTAAGCAATAAGCGGCGCTCCCGGAAAAGCAAACAGTAGGCTAAAAACCATCTTAAGCCGGGCAGGGTTGCCCTGAAGCATGGGGGCAATCCGCCGGCGAATTCCCCGGTTATAGATTTGCATTTTAGGGTTCGGAGCTAGTGCCTGAAACACCTCTTGCCGTTCCTCTAGCGTAAGCCGCTCCAGATCGAGCTCATCCAGGTTCCGGATAAAATTCATCCAGTGCACTCCTTCGGGAAGCTCGGGTAGTGTGCGGAATCCTTCCATCAGTGGGGTAGCTTCTTGCCGGGCAATGGCCAGAAATAAGTTGTTGTTTAGCAAAAAGTTGAATAGCATATGCATTCGGTCGCCCTCGCCCGAGTATAGTTCTATTTCTTCCGGTTCAACGTCGGCCTCAGCTAACAGTATGCCCCCTTCTTTTCGATCAGCTACAAATTCATGAAACTCCTGCAGAATCTCTTTCGGCGAAGGTCCATCATTATCCTCACCAAATTGTCCGAATAGCCGGGTAGCTGCGTCAATTCTAAAGCCAGAAATGCCGAAGTCTAACCAGTATTCCATAATCCGTTTTATCTCCTCTCTCACCTGCGGGTTTTGAATATTCAGATCGGCTTCAAAGTGATAAAACTTATGGTGATAGTATTTTTTGGCCTGCTCATCGTATTTCCACGTACCACTTTCCTCACCCATAAACACATTTTCTTCCGGCTCATCGGGCAATTCATCTCGCCAGACGTAATAATTGTAGTACGAAGAGTCAGGATTATACCGGGCCGCTTTAAACCAGGGGTGTTGAATAGAAGTGTGGTTAATCACTAAATCAAGCAATACCCTGATGCTACGTTTTTCTGCCTCCTGTAAAAATTCTACAAAGTCATCGGTAGTACCGAATTTGGGATTTACCAAATAATAATCCACTACATCGTAACCGTTGTCCTGTTCCGGGGAATAGTAAAAGGGTAAAAGCCATACACAATTGATTCCTAAGTCAACCAGATAATCTAATTTTTGGGTGGCACCTTTAAAATCGCCGATGCCATCACCATTGCTATCATTAAATACTCCGATGTCAAGCGCGTAAGCTATTGCGTTGTTGTACCAGTTGTTCATTTGTAAAGGTTTTGGTTGTTCGGTTTATTCGCGTTCGCAGCGATTTGTTGCTTTTAGCGAATCGTAAATTTCTTTCTAAACACTCCCGACTGGCTTAGGTTTAAAACGTATTGGCAGAAACGGTAATTTTTTGAACAGCAGCTTATTTTTTAACAATCTACACTATGCAGCAATCTTTAGAGCAGTACCACTGGTGGCAAAAAGGTATTATCTATCAGATCTATCCCCGATCTTTTCAGGATACTGACCAGGACGGCACCGGTGATCTACGCGGAATTATTCAGCGACTAGACTACCTGAAATGGTTAGGAGTACAGGCTATTTGGCTATCTCCCATCTTCCCCTCACCCATGCACGACTTTGGGTACGATATTTCTGATTATACCGGTATAGAGCCGTTGTTCGGTAGCATGCAAGACTTTGACGAGCTGCTGGAGCTTACCCACCAACGAGACATGCGATTGATTTTAGATTTGGTACCTAACCATACTTCTATCGAGCACCCGTGGTTTCAGGAAGCTCGCTCTTCACGGGATAACCCCAAACGTGATTGGTACATCTGGAAAGATGCTTTGGTAGGTGAAGACGGTGAACGTAAGCCGCCGAATAATTGGCAAAGCGTGTTTGGTGGCTCAGCCTGGCACTGGGACGAGAAAACGCCGCAGTACTACTACCACGCTTTTCTGAAAGAGCAGCCTGACCTGAACTGGCGAAACCCCGAGGTGCAGCAAGCAATGTTAGATGTGATGCGGTTCTGGCTAGATAAAGGTGTAGACGGTTTTCGGGTAGATGTGATCTGGCACCTAATGAAAGATGATTCGTTTCGTGACAATCCTCTCAATCCGGATTACGAAGAGGGGCAACCGTATGATCGGCGGTATCTGAGAAGGCATTCTGAAGACCAACCTGAGGTACACGAGATAATCGCCGACATGCGTAAAGTGATCGATGCATACGATGACCGGTTGCTTATCGGTGAGATCTATCTTCCTATTGATCGGCTGGTTACCTATTACGGGAAAGAAGGCCAGGGCGTTCAGTTGCCCTTTAACTTTCAGCTCATTCAAAGTAACTGGGATGTAGAGACAATCTACCAATTGGTTAATGAGTACGAAGATAGTCTGTTGCCTGGCAATTGGCCTAATTGGGTACTGGGCAATCACGATAAATCCCGGGTCATTAGCCGGGTGGGAGCAAGCCAAGCGAGGTTAGCGGCCGTACTATTATTCACCCTACGAGGTACCCCAATTATGTACTACGGCGATGAGATTGGTATGCACGATGTATCCATTCCGCCGGATCGTATTCAGGACTTGAAAGAAAACACCATGCCAGGCTACAGTCGCGACCCGGAGCGAACCCCGATGCAGTGGAATAATGAATCTTACGCCGGTTTTTCTGAGGTGGAACCTTGGTTGCCAGTGGCCGATGACTACCGCCAAAGAAATGTCGCAGTTCAAAAAGATAACCCCGACTCGTTGCTATCGTTTTACCGGAAACTGATTGACTTACGACATCAGGAACCGGCTTTGCGCGTAGGAAAATTTATTTCCGTAGGGCTGGAAAATCAGCTTATGGTATACGAACGTCAGTTCGAGAAAAGTAAACTCAGGATTCTCGTCAATTTTAGTAAAGAGCCAGCGCAGCATTCATTACCGGCTGACGAAACGGGCGAGCTACTACTATCCACTACCGGAAATGAAGCAGGTCAATCCGCAACGAACCGCTGGCAAGTAGGAGGCGAAGAAGCACTCATCCTGAGAATTTCCGAACCTGCCAATGCTTAATCTACTTTGAAAAAGGATGCGTTAATGATGGACATTAGCTTCTCGCTGGTGTAAAGTGTCAGATTTCCAGATAGCTGACCAACCACCGCCAAAACGCCCTTCTACCTTTCCTTTTACCAGCGAAAACAAAATAACCAGCCCTCCTATCACCATATCGTTAACAATGGCTCCGGTTACATCGTACCCTAATACCCAGGGTGCTACTAAGAGCCAAGCTCCTAAAGGAATATTATAGGTACGCACTACCCGGGTAGCCTCCCAGAAAGCGACCACGGCAAACGTGGCAATCACCGGACCGATAATATGGTCATTGTCGGCAATGGTTTTAGGAAAACCGAATATGCCTGGTGCCACCATTAGCCAAATACCTAGTACTGCATTAATTACTTGTGCCCACATACTACGCTACTTTTTCGTTTACACTCTTAAATCCCCAAAAGGCCTTCCACAAAGACACATCTGAATCTTTGACCCGCTTCATGTACTGTAAGCTGGCCAACATCTCATCCATAGCCGGTCCAATCATGGCCACGGAAACCACCGCCGAAGCGAGGCACAGCGTACACCAGGCATCGAGCAATACCGGCTGAAAAACAACCAGCATGAGGCTGACAAAGCCCAGCGGGCCTACGGCCAAACCAAAGACAACCACCACCCAGGGCATAGTCCGCCAACGGCGGGTGCCCCCAATCACCCCGGTAACGGCATCTACTAGGTAACCGATAGCCCCTAGTGCTGCATCAGGAATGGGCAGCACCCGGGAAATGCTGGAGTTTAGGATCTTTTTACTTCCGTTGCCAAAAAAAGGCTCCCAAACCGTAGAAAACACTCCAAACTGATATAACGACAGATAGGTGGCAATTCCCAGACCGACGACCGCCAGTATAACAATTGGTATTCGTTCCGACCAGGCGGCCGGATTATACTCCCAGCCCGGGGGAATGTTATCTTCCTGATACTGCTTAGCATCAGGTTGTTTGGTTTGATAGGATGTTTCCATAAGTTGATAGGTTTTGAATTATGGTATATCAAGCAGCAATTCTTCAAGTGCCTGTACACTAAAGGTTATTTATTTTTTACAATACTTACTCCGGTCAAAATGGCCGCTACCGCAGCCGCACCAATGGCTAGGGGAGTGACATTTTCGGTAGCCCATAACTGAAGACTGAAGTTCCGGGCCTGCTTGTCAAAATCGCCGTGGGCTCCGTGATCACCGGGTACTGGTTCCCATAAATTGTCCTGATAATCGGGCGGAAGTGGTTCGTCGGTTTGCTGCCCTTTGTACCCGTTCCTCGCCAGTACCCAATCGCCCAACCAGGGGAAAAACTTATTGCCCAGAATAGTCTGTACGGTAGGGTAACCTACAAATACCTCACGCCGGTCGTGGGTAGCCGCAAACAGAATAGCGCGAGCGGCTACTTCCGGCTGAAAGATAGTACCCATCGGGCGGCCTTTATTCGGCAGGCGGCTTTTTACCCAGCTAAACTGCGTGGTATTCAGTGCGGGCAATTGCACCATCGTCACTTTTACGTTGCTTTTATCGTGCAGCAGCTCACTTCGTAATGAGTCAAAGAAACCCTCTGTAGCGTGCTTGGCTCCGCAGTAGGCCGATTGTAGCGGTATGCCCCGATAGGCCAAAGCCGAACCAACCAGCACAATAGAACCCTGATCACGGGGAAGCATTCTCTTCAATGCCGCTAATGTGCCGTATACCTGGCCCAAATACGTTACTTCGGTTACCCGCTTATACTCATCGGGAGTCATTTCTTTGATGGGCGAAAAAACACTATTCATTGCGTTGTTTACCCAGATATCAATAGCGCCAAATTCCTGCTCAACCTGCGCGGCAGCAGCTTCTATTTGCTGCGCATCCGCCACGTCGGTAGGAATGACAATAGCTTGACTACCCAAGGCTTCGGCTTCTTTCTTGGCCGCTTCCAATCCGTCTTCCCCTCGGGCCAGTAGGCCTATCTTCGTGCGGTGTTTGGCAAATGCTCGTACCGCTGCCCTTCCTACTCCGGCCGAAGCTCCGGTAATGACAACCACCTTACCAGTAAGTTCCTGATCAATTTTCTTGTCGGTTGTGTTCATAATATTAGTTTAAAAAGTGTTGGTTTAGTATCTGATACGTTTGACTAGCTGTTCAAATCAATAGTGTTTTTTGTTTTTTCGCCTACGGGCTGAAACAGCCAAAAATATATAAAACACAGTCGAGAAAGAGTGCCTCCATCGCCAGCAATAAACAGACAATACTCTACACTGGCTTATGGACTAGATATTTCGTGAGTTTTTCCCACTGCATTTCCTGGAATGCCAGCCATCCTCCTTCCGATAGAATTGTGTTCAGTAAGCCTCGGTCGCCTGCTTCCTCTCCGCGATTATTAATTCCCTCGTCTTTGCCAATTTCGTAGGCATAGATGGTATTATCTTTTTGCTCTACCTTGAATGTGCTACTGGCTTCATCCACAAAAAAATGTTCTACATCCTCATCCGATTCCTGAGGATCTTTGGAGGGGTGCACCGTAAATTCAGCTGCAGTAGCGTGTTCCTGTACGTCGGTTACCTTTACCCAATTTTCCGGAACGGGGAGGGGCAGAAGAATACGAATGAAATCACCTATCTTTGGTTTCTCAGCTTCGTAACGCTCGCCTCTATGATTATATAATTCAAACTTTGAAGCCAAGCCGGGTAACCCCGACCACTGTTCAACCTGAAAAAGTTTAGCTTTTGATTTTTCAAAAGCCTGGTCTGCGTCGGCCTTCTTAGAAAACTTCTGGTGGCTTACGTACCGTTTGTCTTTGGTGCCCTGGCCAAAGAGAACTTTCGCTTCCTCTTTAATATCTTTAATAACTTGTTTTAGTCCCATAAGCTTAAAAAATTTGGAAAGCAGATTACAGGGTAGTTACATGTAAGACTATGTTTATTAAATATTGTTTGGCTACCTGCATAGATCTCTCACTCCCTGAGTTATAGTTCTTTCCCGAAACAATACTAATCTTAAGCCGTGCTTCTGCTCTTTCGCTTTCTTTACCTCTGTTGTCTACCCTAGTCATTACACTCAAGAGCTAGCAAACTAATACTGCCCAGATCTGATTGATCTTTACCCTTCTGCCGGATACGCTACTGTAGTAAGCAGCGCATTTTCTGCCTGCCGTGAATCCAGGCGAGTATGTTGAACTACAATCGGTATGTCTGACTGCAGTACACTTGCGTAATCAGTATCGCGGGGAACAGATTCAGGTTCTTGTAAGTCATTAAAACGAACATGCTTGGTGCGCTGCGCGGGGACAGTTACTTCGTACGGGCCCGCAGGCTCCCTGTTTGCAAAGTATACGTAAATTTGTACGCTTGCGTCTTGATCGTTGGTATTAAGGATGCAGGCTGTTTCGTGGCTCTCAAATTGGGGATGAGGACCATGGCTTCCGGACGGAATATAGCCTTCGCCGATCACCCAGGTAGTTTTGCCAATTGGTTGATGTATCATCTTGATTGTTGATATAGTTTAATATTTCTGCATGAATGGGCGTAATCATGCGCGCCGTTTCTTATTATTTTCAACTCCGTAGGTTCTTATATGTTTTACTGCAAGCAATTTGCGTAACGATCATTACAATACATTGTCTAGTACAAAACATCCTTGATACTATATGAATAAGTCTGTTTACGAGATGGCCCTTTCAGAATAACTATCCATGGTTGTTCGTGGTCGTTTATGTAAACTCATCAATTTATACTTGTTTTACCTACAAAGTGACAGATTTTCACTAGGAGCCTTAGGTATAATTTGAATGATAAATAGTTAATTATTACCATAATACCGCAGAATTATATTGACTTCTATTTTTTTGATAATAATTAAACAAGATATCAACTAGTGCACTTTTATGAGAGGCTACGCCTCGGTGCAGGAGTTGAAAAGCTATGTTCACAACACGGTGTATTTAGTTTGATGTTGAACTAAAAATTTAGCGCTACCGGATTATACATAGTTCACTTGTTTTCAACTTTTCTAGTGCATCTTACGTCGAAAGACTACCAGTACGTATATTATTTTTATAAACTAATTAGTTCACTTTTATGAACACAGTACAAACCACTACCGCCCCGCTGAACCTAATTCCGAAGTGGATTGAACAACAGAAACAGCATAGTCTGGCTTTGCGCGACGAGCCTGTTGAGCAGCGAATTCAGAAACTAAAGCGCATGAAGCAGTGGATAAAACGCCACCGCTCCGACATTGAAGATGCCATCTATCAGGATTTCCGCAAGCCCAAGTTTGAGACCGACGGATCGGAGATACTGTTTGTGCTTCAGGAGCTTAATCACGCCATAAAGCATCTGAAGGAGTGGGCCAGCCCTACTAAACTGAAAGTACCATTGACCCTCCCCGGTACTTCATCTCAAGTACAGTACGAGTCTAAAGGCGTTAGCCTGATTATTGCTCCCTGGAATTACCCCTTTCAGTTGATGGTGTCTCCCTGGATTTCGGCCATTGCCGCCGGAAACTGCTGCGTGTTGAAGCCGTCGGAAATGACTCCCCATACTTCGGAACTGATTTTTGAGATGGCAGCTTCTCTTTTTCCCCGTAATGAAGCGCTGGTAGTTCAGGGAGATAAAGAAGTAGCTCAAAAGCTACTGGAGCAACCGTTTGATCATATCTTCTTCACGGGAAGTACTGCTGTCGGAAAAATTATCATGAAATCAGCGGCCGAGCATCTGACCTCGGTTACTTTAGAGCTGGGTGGTAAGTCGCCTACGATTGTGGATGAAACCGCCGATATAGAAGTGGCTGCTAAAAAAATTGCTTGGGGCAAGTTTATGAATGCTGGCCAAACCTGCATTGCTCCTGACTACGTGTTGGTACATGAATCGGTACACGATGCATTCATAAACAATCTTCGCGCTACGCTTCGTCAATTTTATCAGCCTGCCGATGCTCCGGTAGAACAATCGCCCGATTACGCCCGCATTGTAAACGAAAAACATTTTGACCGCTTGCGCGAAGCTTTGGAAGAAGCGATTACCGAGGGAGCGGCGGTAGCTATCGGAGGACAGTATGAAGCTGCAAGTCGGTTTATCGCTCCGACCGTACTTACCGACGTACCCGAAAATTGTACGTTGATGCAGGAAGAAATCTTTGGGCCAATTCTGCCAGTAAAAAAATACTCCACACTAATGGAAGCGGTAGATTATATTAATGATTATCCTAAGCCACTGGCGCAATATATATTTTCGGAAGAGGAGCGAGTACAAGAGTACATCACCCGGCGTACCTCCGCGGGCGGCGTCTGCATCAACGATGTAATTCTGCATATTGTTCATCCCGAACTGCCCTTTGGTGGCGTAAATCACAGCGGTATAGGAAAATCGCACGGACACTACGGATTTCTGGAATTTTCTAACCAGAAAGGGGTAATGGAACAGAAATGGGGAAATACCCTGACGAATGCCTTCTACCCCCCTTACACCGAGCAGCTAAACAGTATTATGAATCGGATGTTGCGCTGGTTTTGAAATATGGCTTCAATTAGTTAACCCTTCTTCTTTGGCATGCCAATCGTGGAAGTAGGGACCCTTACGAGCCGGGGTAATACCGTTGAGAAAATTAGGAAGAGGCGCGCACATCGGGCCGTTGCTATTACCGCAGGCAATGCTGGGATAAATGTACGTACCGAAAAATCGGTTTCGCTTTTTACCGGCTCCTCGTTGCTCATCCCACACTTGCAGGGCAGCTTCCTTAGAAACTGGCTGGCACATGGAGATATAATCCCGGCCCGGCCGTACTGCCCGGTAGAATCCAATGATATTGGAAACCAGGTCTTCCGCACTAAATCCACTGTCGGTAGTCCAGCCGTAGGGAAACTCGGTTTGCACTGTCTGAAAGCCGTAAGTAACTTCCATAAAAATAGCCAGCGCCACTGATTCGCGCTCTACGGAAGATAGACCGGAGCGCACGTAGTAGTTTTTAGTAACGTTTTTAGAATAGCGTCTGGGGGGCTGACTATACTGCACTTTAAAGCCGGGGTGCTTACGGCTGCGCTCCCCGGCTTCTCCCACTAGCTTCGACCATAAACTCCGCACTTTAGCCGGACGAGCCTGCCTCAGATCAACCCATCCGCTAAGGCAAGTATAAATTAGTCCGTAATCTTTAAACACACTACCAGGCCCATCCACAATGTCAGTTCGTTTTAGCATAGCTTAAGGATAGTTGAGCGAATAAAGATACAAAAAAGAAGTAGTAGAAGGGATAGCGGTCTACAATTCGGGTGGAAGGATGTGTGCTGCCTAATTTTACAGCAATAATACCAGACTAAGCGTTCAACTCTGTACGGAAGGTGTCCGCTAGCGAACAGTCAGCAAATTAGGAATCACTGTTTACAGCCATTTTAGGCAGTTTTTGGCTTTGGCACAGGTCTTGACTTATAGTTGGCATAACATTAACCCAAAATTTTAGAAATCATGACAACGATAAACAACATTACCCAAACTTCATTATTTATTGACCGCGAGAACGCAACAATTCCTTACAGCGCGGCTACCATTCAGTTGAACCAACAATTGGCCCGCGACACTACGCCGTTCTCAAATATTGGCCACGGTAAGTTCCGCAAACTGTTTGACCGACACATAATGGCTTTCCGCCGCCGATAAAAAACAAAACAACATTAATCCAACCCTTACTTGACACAAAAGCCGCCATTGAGCGGCTTTTGTTTTTTCCTAGTGTTATTAAGGACATATTGTAACAATACTAATGGTTACTTTTGCTTGCTTGACTTTCAAAATCTTCCAGAAACTCTTTGGTTCGAACAAAACTCGAGTCAAGTTCAACCGCTCTCTTAAAATCAAAATAAGAACCTCTGTTATCTTCTAATAAAGCTTTAACGGCTCCTCGGTTATTATAGGCTTTTGCATAGTCTGGATTTATCTCAATAGCTTTAGAATAATCGGCTATAGCTCCCTGTAGATCTCCTGATAGCTGTTTAGCATTTGCCCGATTAAAGTAAGATGATTCTCGGGTAGGATCGAGGATAATAGTAGTATCGAAGTTTCTTATTGCAGCTTCAAAGTTTCCTAAATATTGTTCTAAAGTTCCTCGATTTGCATAAGCGTCAACATATTTTGGATCAATAGCAATTGCTTTGCTGTAGTCTTTCATAGCACCATCCACATTCCCTAATTTAAATTGGACTAATCCCCTATTATTGTATACTGATGCATTGCCCGAATCAAAGTTTAGAGCTTTGTCATAGTCTGCAATAGCTTCTTTAAAGTCACCTAACTCATGTTTAACATTTCCTCGTATTTTTAATGCCAACACATATCTAGGATTGAGGTTAATAGCACTGTCGAGATCAATAATCGCATCATGAAAATTTCTTAGCATTGCTTTGGCGTATCCTCGGTTGTAGTATGCCTCTACATATTCCGGATAATTTCTAATAGTATTATCAAAATTAGCTATTGCCTTTTGATACTCTCCTAGTTCAGCCATTGTAACCCCAATATTATAATAAGCCATCGCTACAATAAAGTTATCCGAACTAATTTCTGCGCCCCTATTCAGATATCTTACAGATGACACCGGATCGTTATTATTGCGAAAACAGGTGGCTAACTCAAAATAGCTAATCCAAGCTTTATCGGAAAAACTCTTAAAGATATTTTCAAAGTATAACGCAGCTTTATCGCATTCGCCTTTTTGAGAAGCTTCCAGCCCCAAAGTCCAATAAATAATATAATCTACATCTCTCTGGAGTTTGCCTTGCATCACTTCGGATAGACTCTTGAAAGCTTCTATCTCCGACTTTCCTTTCTGCCCATAGGAAGCTGTATTCACAACGACATACTTTAAGCAAGCTTGATTGTATAAATTGCATCTTTCATAAAGATCACCCCAAATAACTAAATCAGCTTCCATCTGTGTACCAATTTCTCGAGCAGCGTCAAAATCTTTAGGACATAATTGATTTGTATCTAGTAGTACTTGCAAGCCTAGTCCTTGATTTTCACTCATTTCTAGCAAACGAGTCTGTATAGTTTTCTCAAGATGTGTATCTTGAATTGTGCAATCATCTAGGGGTTGAAAGGGAAGTAGCAATATTTTAAAACCTGGCTCTTGGGTGAACGCTATTTCTTCAGGAAAATTCCTGTCATACCACTTAGGAATATCAAATATATCTTTGATACCGAACAAATTAAATATCTGTACGATTCCTGCAAGTGTACCCAGACCCAAAAAACCTATGATAGTCTTACGATACTTTTTAGTCCAATCAAAGAATCTTTGTTGCCAACTTTTCTTTCTAGATGGTTCAATGGGGTTTCCTGAGGAGTCGTAAAGTGAGTTCAAATTCTTTTCCGCTTCTTATCTCAATTTAGTAACAGACTATCATAAATGATAGTGCAGAAGGATGATAAAAAATCAAATTTTCAATATGTCAGTTTTTACGATACTATATAAACAGTTTAGTTATTCATGCAGCAGTACTTAAACTTATCGCCGGAGCCGCAGGGGCAGGGGTCGTTGCGGCCAATACGTTTGGGCTTGCGGAAGGGATTGCGTAGACGCTTTACCATATCCTGATGGTACACTTTACGGAGCATTTTGTAGAGTTCGGGATGCTTCTTTTTAAGGAGCTTGGGACGTTCAAAAAAGTACTCGCTGGTCACCGCTAAAAATTCCTCTTCCTTAGTACCAGCGTATTCGTCAATATCACTTTTACCCTTACGGATGCGTTCCATCTCCCGGTGCATTAGCTTTAGCCAGGGCTTGGCGTATTCGCGGTCGTTCAGTTCGCCCGGAACTCCGTCAATAGAGCCATCCTGCTTATCCAGAATATGCACAAACTCGTGGATACCTACGTTCTTTTTATCGGTAGTGTTAGCGAACCCCTGTCGTAAACTATGCTTGCTCAGAATCATCACTCCTTCCATATTACGCCCATTGCCTACCATGCCGGTAATTACCTGCTCGGGGTTTTTGGTAGAAAATTTTTTGTCAAAGGCAGCGGGATACAGTAGCACCTCGTGCAGATAAGTGTATTTCCAACGGGGAAAATTAAACAGCGGAATCACCGCGCTACAGGCAGTAAGCAGCCGGTCCAGGTCGGTCACTTCGGTACGAATACCCGTAATACGTACCTGCCGCAAGAAGTTACGGATTTTTCGCTCAAACCGGCGTCGCCCTTTCTCGTCTAGATTCTGGTAAAAATGAATACGCTTTTGCAGTAATTCACGCCACTTAGTGGGGAACTTACGGGGAACTCGATACACCGGTCGGTTTTGCCGCCAGGCCCAGTAACCCAGAAAAGCAAATAACCCCAAGCCCACGATAGTAAAAAATGTGTTCATAGTTAAAAAATTTGGCCCTCGCGGGAACGCCTATCCTCAACCTGGTTATGCGCTGAAAGGTTTATTCCAAACGGCAGTATTAAAAGCAGTTTTTAAGCTGAGAATTAAAAAAAGCAACCCGCTAGACGAGTTGCTTTTTCTTTTTCTTTGAAAGAGTAGTTAAAATTACTGTGAGCTTTCTTCGCTCGTTTTAGTAGTATCTTGTTGGGCTGGTTGATAACTGGGTGCCCGGCGCTCAGTTTCCTCAGGACTCATTTCTTCGGCTTTCTCTTCACCTTCTTGATTCTCCTGGCTGTTAGCTGAAGCTTCGGTCTCAGCTTCATTGCTTTCCGATTTAGTAGTTTGGATATTTGGTTCATCCGGTTGAACTTCAGCAGGAGTGCTATCTGGCTTTTCCGCTTCTACTGTATCTGGCTTCTCAACTCTCTCAGTTGATGCAGCATTAGCTTGCTCAGATGTCTGCTCGTTACTGTTCTGTTCAGAATCCTTAGTAGTTGAATCTTGGCTTTTTTCCGATTCGGGTTTGGCTGAAGATTGATCGTTGTGGTCAATACGCTTCCGTACGGTATCTTGTACTACTTCTTCGTTTAGTACTTCGTAGTCACCTTCCTCAAATTCTACCTGTTGTTTCTTGCTTACAGTTTCAGTAATAGTATCTACTAGAATCTTTTTCTTGATAACTTTACGCTGTACTTCGTAGGTCTTGGTTGCTGCTACAGTATCTACCTGCTCAATGGTACGGCGATTAACGTCGTAGGCAATATTAGTAGCTACAGTATCTACCTCTACTACTTCTGTTTCGGTTAAATAATTTTCTTCGGCACTCTCGGCAGGTGTTTCATCGGTACTAGGTTCCTCATCAGTGCTAGTGTTACTAAGGTCAGTACGGGTATCAATATCGGCTAACGGTGATGTCTCGAGCTGAGCGGTATCTACTTGGGAATATGAGTTGTCAGCCGATTCGTCCTCTACTTTACTTACGTTGTTACAACTTACGAAAGCAGTAAAGGATACGGCAGTGGTTATAGCTACTAATAATTTCATAATATATCTGTTTGCGTTTGAAAAGTTATGTTGACTAGCTTTAATAGTTGGAAAAATCATACCAAGCCTGAAAAGGGCGCTTATGTGCCTCAGAGCAATTGGGGTGAGGAGATGACGTTACGCCAGTGTGGAACAGACGCAACAGCTTGTAAAATAGAATGTTATATACAGCCAACTAAGAATCTAAACGTGCTAACTGAGCATGAAGCTGCACTTCTACGTCGTCGGATAGGATAATACTGTTGTCACCTAAATCAAAATGCAGGCGATTAAGGATGAAGCTTCCCGATAAAGTTAATTTATCGCTTGCGTTTGTGTAAGTAATCGGCATCTCTACTTCTTCTTCAATGCCCTTTATGGTGAGAAGAAATGTTCCGATAAGTTCATTCTTGTCAGTTTTGGAAAATCCGATAGACTCAAACGTGATTTTGGGGTATTGCTCAATATCAAAGTAATCGGCACGCTTGAGATGTTTATCCCGGATCTTGATACCGGTTTGGATGGTACTGGGGTCAAGCGAAGCGGTGATGCGGTTTTTCGCTGGTTTGCGAAGGTGAAATTCCACTTCGGCTTCCAGCCCTTCCAGGCTACCCTCTACGGTAATTCCGGCATTTTTGATAAAGAATGCTACCTGATATTCTTCTACCTGATAGGCAGTTTGAGCAGTTGCTAAATCAACCACGAACAGCAAGCTCAGTAAAGAAAATACGTATCTCATTAGAAATTATAGTGTTTTTAGAAAGGCAACCAGTGCTGCTCGGTCTGCGTCATTCAATTCCATTCCAAACTCATGACCTTTAACCGCCATCGTTTCTACCATGTAAGGCTTGTATCCAGTAGGCACATAGTTGTCCTCTAACCGTGCCGGATCAAACAAATCTTCCAGATTGGCTAGATTTCCGCTGTGCAAGTAAGGGCCACGGTACCACAACCCTTTAAGCGAAGGAATCTTGTAGTAACCTGTACCCCGCCGCGACTTGAGTGCCAAAGTAGGGTCGGTTTCTACCGATACATTAAAAATATCGTACTTCTCAAAGTGCTTTTCGGGAGGCTCAAAACCTAAGGCAGGGGTTAGTTGATTGTTGGTATATAGCGGAGGAGTATGGCAGGTTACGCAGCCTTCTTCGTTGAATACTTGTTTGCCCCGAGCTAACGTAGCCTCATCAAACTCATGCGGATTTTCGGGTGGCTTTAATGAATAAATGTACTGGGTTAGCGCATAAAGCTGGGCATCGGTGTAACGATAAGCCTGGTAGCCAAAGGGATGCTCCCACTCTTCGGGATTAGGCATTTCTGAATACTCGTTGGTGCCCATCGGAATAAAGCCGTCGTAGTTGGTTACCATATCCATACCCTGATTGAAGGCGGCGTAGCGCATCATATCACCGGGATTATCATGCCGCATCAGTCCGGTTTTATCTAAGTATTTTATATCTTTCACTCCAATCAGGCTGGGGACGGCCACTGCGTCTTCCGTATGGCTGTAGCTGATCCCTTGCCGAACCATCACCCCGGGTACATGGGCGTAGTTCATTGCAATATTATCCATAGAGTCAAGATTCATCACATTTTCTCCTACTTCAGGGGTCCAAGGGGTGTGGCTCAGTTGGTAGATACCCTTCTGAACAAATGCAAAGGGAATGCGAAAGTTCTCAACAGCGTAAGCAAACTCAACGTCGAAAGGTGCTGTACCCTGACCGCCTACCACCAGGGTACCGTCTTCCAAAACCCGGCTATGACAGTTCGCACACGATAAATCGCCCTTAATCACCTGTCCCTTTTCTTTTACTATATAATTAGCATAAGGATAAACACCTTCTGTTGTAAGACTCGCATTGGTCGCTTTCGCATAAGCTTGGTCTATATCAGGTTCAGTACCTTCTACAGGCCGAATAAATGAAACGGGCCAGTGAAATACCGCTTCTCCGGCTTTAATCCAGTCCTCCTGAGTTTTAATTTTACTCAAGTCGAAGGCTATTTCTGGCTCCAGATTACGCAGTGAATCCAGGTAGCCTTCGGGTACCTTTTCCTTTACATAAATCGGGTAGGTCTTGTAAATGACGTGCTCGGGCAGGCTGTTGTAATATTCTTCCGGGGCGTAAGTCACTTCTACCGAAGTGTCGGGTGGCGGAAGATGAAAACGTTTAATTTCCTTCATATCCCAGGTTTTGGGAATATCAACCACGAAGAATTGAGGGTTTTGAGTAGCGAGCAAGGTAAAAGTGAAAACAATAAGAGCGACAGCAATAACGGAATTTAGGCGGGCCGGAGTGAGCCTTTTCATAATGGGGTTGGTTTGGTAAGTAGTTTATATAGTCTGGTCGACTTCTCAATCTAGTGAAAAAAGCTCTTATTTTCAACGTAGACTGCGATCTAGGGGCAGCCATTCGGATAAATAATGCCTTTAATATTAGTGTAAATTCGTACTAAAGAAGTTATCATCTGATGGTTACTTTTATTTGAGCAACCGAAGCACCCCACTAAAGTATAAGCTGAAATTGTTATATTTACCTTCTTACAATCTAACAACTATGTTCTTTAAGAAAGCTTTTATTACTGCCTTACTATTTGCCTTAAGTATCGCTGTCACCTTTGGTCAGTCACCCATTAAGGTGCTGATTGTGGATGGTCAAAATAACCACGTTCAGTGGCCTAAAATCACCTATATGCTGAAGGAGTATATGGAGGATACGGAAATGTTTACGGTCGATGTAGCCCGTACGCAGTACACCTGGAAAGGAGAAGAATACCTCCACGAATTTACCATAGATGGTGTAGGCGAAACTACGGCTCTAGAAGAACCCAAACCTGATCCTGACTATCAGCCCGACTTTTCGGATTACGATGTAGTGATCTGTAACTTCGGTTGGAATGCTGCTCCCTGGCCCAACGAAACTCAGCAGGATTTTGAGAAATATGTTGAGAGTGGCGGCGGACTGGTGGTGTTTCACGCCGCCGATAATTCTTTCCCGAAGTGGAAAGCTTATAACCAAATGATCGGTTTGGGCGGTTGGGGCGACCGTACCGAAAAAGATGGCCCGTTGGTTTATTACACCGACGAAGGCGAACTAGTACGCGATACCAGTCCCGGTAAGGCCGGAGCCCACGGCCCCCAGAGTGAGTATCAGATACAGATCCGAAATCCGGATCACCCCATCACCCAGGGAATGCCCGAAGTGTGGATGCATACCCAAGACGAACTTTACAACAGCCTGCGCGGCCCCGCCGAAAACATGGAAGTGCTAGCTACTGCCTACGCGTCCAAAGAGCTAAAAGGAACTGGCCGCCACGAGCCAGCGCTAATGACCCTGACCTACGGAAAAGGACGCATCTTTCACAACATCATGGGCCACGCCGATTACTCGGTTTCCTGTGTAGGCTTCCTTACCACCATGCTGCGCGGTACCGAATGGGTGGCCACTGGAAAAGTAACGCAGCCTATCCCATCTGATTTCCCAACAGCTAACGCTAGTAGTTCTAGAGAAGACATTATTGCAAAGGGAAAATGAACTCGCTGAAGTATCAGATCATCCATCAACTACGAACCGACCTTCCTTCTGTACAAGCAATCTATTTGTTCGGAAGCGTGGTTTCGGAACATTTTACAGAAGACAGCGATGTTGACATTGCTATTTTACCCTCTGAACCACTGTCTTCCTTTACACGTTGGCAGCTACTTAACCAAATGGCAAATGTCCTGAACCGGGATGTGGATTTGATAGACCTAGCAAACGCTACCACTGTAATGCAATTTCAGGTGGTTAGCACGGGCGAACGGATTTTCGCCACTGACAAATTAGCAGCGGAATGGTGGGAGCTGAAGGTGTACCAGTTGTACCTAACGCTCAACGACGACCGAAAGCCGATTTTAGAAGCTATCCAGCAAAAAGGACGGGTTTATGGCGGGTGATGTACTGATTAACAAAGCGGCTACTATAGAGCGCTGCATTGCACGTATTCAGGAAGATTATGACGACGAGTTCCGAACTAATTTTACTAAGCAAGATGCAATCGTTCTTAACATAGAACGTGCCTGTCAAGCATGCATTGACATGGCAGCGTATATAATAAAAAATCAAAATCTTGGGGCACCTCAGTCTAGCCGTGATCTATTTTTACTATTGATACAGAATCAGATCATTCCTCAATCGTTAGGTGAAAACTTACAAAACATGGTAAGCTTCCGTAATATTGCGGTGCATGACTACGCTTCGCTGAATTTGGATATTGTGGTAAGTATTATAGAAAATCACCTGACGGATTTCACCGACTTTACTTCCACTTTGTTACAACGGGAGTAACTTCTCGCTCATGGTAGTGTTCTGCAAGAGCACTGCCATGTAGCGATAAAAAGAGGGACTTAGTCCCGACAGAGGCTGGAAGTTAAACCCACCGGGACGGAGTCCCTACTACTATTTTTACGTCGGGAGTATCCTTGCAGAACACTCCCAACAGCATTTTTGAGTGCTTTTTCGTTATAGAATCTTATTATTGGGGGCCAATAAGTTTACCCAACCATCGGAAACAACCATCTGATTCCGTCTTCATCCGGTTGGTGGCCGTATTCGCAGAGTTCAAAGGCTTCGGCATGCTTTACCTGTGCGGTTCGCCCTTTACCGTACCATTTCTCTAACCGACTTCGCGTTTTTTCATCGGGAGTATTAGGCCACTGTTGCTTTAGCCAGTCCAAACGATCTTCTTCGGCCTCGGGTACCTGATCGGATTTTCCATCAATCCAGGGCAGCCACTCGTAGAATTGGGAAGTGTGGGCGTGTAGAGCCTGAATTTTGGCTTCATAGGTTTCACTGATATCTATGGCTACGTTAGGGGAGAAGGGGTAAGGTTTCTGAAAGTGGTCGGCAAAGTAGAAAAAAGCCGGGTTATGGCGTAGTGGGGGCACATTTATCACTAAATTAGGTACCATTACTAGGTAAGCAGCATCCTGCACCATCACGCTGGTGTAGCGGTGGTCGGGGTGATAATCATTGGGCCGGTGAGTGACTACTATATCAGCCTCCCACTCCCGAATCTGACGGATAATTTCGTTCCGGTTTGCTGTCGTTGGTTCTAGCTGTCCATCGTCGTTGTTTAGCACCTCGTAAGCCACGCCCAAGATCTGGGCAGCGGCTACTGTTTCGGCACTGCGTCGGTCTACCAATTTATTCCCCATTAACTGATGATGTCCGGCGTTTCCATTGGTGGTAGAGATAAATTTTACCTGGTGACCCATTCGGGCAAACAGGGCGGCAGTACCTCCGCCGTACACTTCGCAGTCGTCGGGGTGGGCTCCGATAAAAAGAATTTTTAGTGTGCTCATAATCTGGCTTTCGTTTTGGGTTCGGCTACTCGGTCTTTATCCACAAAAAAGTGAAAATACCCGTAGGCTAACACCATAATACCAAAATAAATCAGGGCGATTAGCGGATTGTAGACCGTCATGGCTACCAGCGCTACGGTAGCGATTATTAATGCAATAGCCGGAAAGGCCGGATAGAATGGCACCCGGAACGGTCGTTCTAAATTCGGTTCGTTCTTCCGCAGCACAAACAGACTGATCATGGAAATGATGTACAGCGAAATAGCCCCAAAGCAGGCAATGGTAATAATATCGCCGGTTTTACCAGTCAACAAGGCTACGATGCCCACCCCCATATTTACGATCAGGGCGTACGCCGGAGTCTTAAATTTGGGGTGAACCTTTCCTAGTAGAGGAGACACGTAACGCATCCGCCCAAACTCAAAGCTAGCCCGGCCCGCCGCCAAAATAATACCGTGGAAAGAGGCAATCAATCCTAATAGTCCCACCGTGATCAGCAGGTGGTAGAGGAAATTATTTTCACCCACTACGTACGACAGGGCCAGTGGCAAAGGCGAGTCGGAAGGCTCGCTGCTGCCGGGCGGATAAACTACTGCTTCCCAACCGTTCACCCCCACCGATGATAGAAAGGTAATAATACAGAGCATTACTAAAGTAAAAATAGCCGATCCAAACCCCAGTAGTACGTTACGCTGCGGATTTACCGTTTCCTCCGCCAAATTGGCGACACCCTCAATAGCCAGAAAAAACCAGATAGCAAACGGAATGGCCGCAAAAGCTCCCGAAATACCTTTAGGAAAAGCGTTAATTGCCAGATTCTCAGCCTCAAAGTGGGGTAGCGTTACGCCCGCAAAAATCAGTAGCTCAATCACCGCCAGCACGGTAATCACTAGCTCAAAGGTAGTGGCTAGTCGAACGCCCAGCACGTTTAGCAACGTGAACAGAAAGTAAGCGCTAATAGCAATACCCAGCGTAGGAATTCCCGGAAAGTACAGATTGAAGTAGGCTCCGATAGCCGCGGCAATAGCCGGGGGAGCGAACACAAACTCTACAATTTGCGCCATGCCGCCGATGAAACCCATTCGCTTGCCTAGGGCACGGTCGGCGTAATCGAACGCCCCGCCGGCCTTCGGAATGGCACAGGCCAGTTCGGTATAGCTGAAGGTGAAGGTGACGTACATCAGCATAATAAAGCCGGTTGCGATGGCTAGCCCCAGCGTGCCCCCTTCGGCCAACCCCAGATTCCAACCAAAGTACATCCCCGAAATCACTAACCCTACTCCCATACCCCACAGTAGCCAGGGGCCCAGCGTCATTTTTAAACCTTCTTCCTGTGTGTCTGCCATAATTTTGTTAGTGTTAACTCTAGTGTTATCGTGCGTGGTGTTATAGTGTTATAGTAGTGCTTAGTATGCCTAGTTACCCTCATAAGTTTTAACCCGTTTAAACATATCTAAATACTATAGCTCTGAATTCAAAATCTGAAATATTATAACACAAAAACACTTTAACACCTTAACACTGTTAAACCCTGATTTCATCTCCCACTCGAATCACCCCTTCCTTTATTATTCTCGCGGTAATGCCGCCGTGGCCGCGCATGGCGTTGTAGCCTCCGGCGCCCAGGTTTTCCTCCATCCTCGAGCAAGGATGACACAATCCACTCATCTCCAGTACGGCCTCACCGACCTTAAACTGCTTGTCTTTCAGGGCCAGCAAATTAATACCTTTCACCATAATATTCCGGCGCAGCAACCCCGGATCAATTTCTTCTCGATGCAGCATAGAGGCCACGGCTTCGATATGTTCCGCACTAATAAGGGTCACCTGCCGTTTGCTCTGACCTCTGCCCGAAAAGTGATCACCTTCTAAGCCCGCTCCTTCCTGGGCTAGCACCTGATTTACCGACTGCAGCGGGATTCGGCGTTCGGGACGAATACCAATCCAGATGACCGTGCCCACTTGGGGTAGCGTATCCAGTAGTATTTTCATCGGTGATGCTTGATCCATAGTAAGCGCTTAGGAGTTGGGCGGAATTATCTCGAACTAATTTAAGTTTAAGGAACGGTATTTGAACCTATCAAGAATAAATGCTCAATTATTCAGTCAAACATACACATTCTAGCGGGAACAGACTATACTTCCGCCCGGCTCGTTGTAAGATCATGCGTTTCACTTGGATATTTGTTTTCACGGCTGCCTGGCTAATCAGCTTTGGTGGCTACGCCCAAAAATATAGTACGGCCGCTGGGTTGCGGGTTGACGGAAATTTGCTGGGTATCACCGTAAAGCAGCGAGTGTTCCGCACTATTGCCTTGGAAGGAATGATTACCGGCAACGGTATTGAGACAAGGGGCACCTTATTACTGGAAAACCACTATCCGCTGGCTGGGAAGGGGTTAAATTTCTACATTGGTGGTGGTGGTCATATCGGTGGGGTAGACGAAATCGGTCCGGTAGTGGGGCTGGATGCTATTATGGGAGCCGAACTGAAGATTCCGCTGCTGAGGCTGGTAGTGTCGGCTGATGTAAAGCCCGCCTATAATTTTGCCTACGAAGAAAAGCCATTGGAATACTCTACCGCCATTTCGGTACGTTACGTGCTGGGTAAGGAGGGCAAGAGCCAGCGAAAGAAAGCCAAAGCCCGGCGACAAAATAAACGAGAGAAAGAGCGAACCAAATCCGCCCGGATTAAGGAAAAAGAAAAGCAGAAGCGGGAAAAACTGAAAGAAAAGGAGAAAACCAAGCGCGCCAAGTACAAGGAAAAAACCAAACGGCTGAAGGAAAAGAACAAAGCTAAGCGCAAAAAGAAAAAAGAGAAGCAAAAAGGTGAAAAGACTTTCCGAGACTGGAAGCTCTTTCAAATCTTTAAAAAGGATAGTTAATGAAGGGGTACTGCTACTTACCCAATAAAGCTAAAAGCCCATCCGGATGATGGATGAGGTGCTGGGGTTGCTGGCGGGCGAGGGCTTCGGCGGTGTTGGCTCCCCAGGAAACGGCAATCATATCAATACCTGACTTCTTCGCGGCGTCAATATCACGGGTTTCGTCGCCAATGTAGACCATTTCCTCTCGTAGTAACCGGTGCGTCTGCATCACTCCCCGCAGCACGCTGCTTTTGCCGAATAATGAGGATGAAGAATAAATGAACTTGAAGAATGACATTCGATTCGCCGCTAGAAACTGCTCTACGTTTGAGCGGGAGTTGGAAGTAACAATGCCCAGTTGGTAGCTAGATTTTAGTTCGCCCAGCACATCTTTCATAGAATTGATGGGCTTAAGCAGATGAATTTCTTTTTGCAGTTCGGCCTTCATCCGCAGGGCAATAGCCGGAACGCGCAATAGCGGAACTTTCAGTATTTTTAGTGCCTCGCGGGAACGTACCCCCCGCAGCATTTCAATCTCCTCGTCGGGCACGCGCCGGTAGCCAAAGTCTTCGGAAAGGCGGTTGCTGATCGCCAGAATGTGGGGTAACGTATCAGCGATGGTGCCGTCAAAGTCGAAGACTAGCGCCTGCTTAGCTTCCATTCTTCTTCCGTTCTCGCCGCGGAGGAATGCCACCCGCGCGGCCAATGTAGGTATTGGAATTAAAGATCAGTACGGCTCCGGCTACTCCGATTACTCCTCCGCTAAAAATTAGCGGCTGGCCCCACTCGCTGTACTCTTCACTACCTCCTAACACGCCGCCTAAAATCACAATAGAATACCCAATAGCAGAGGTAAGCAAACCAGTACGGAAACGATTGTGTGAGATTCGTAAGTTCGCCTGGGTGTTTTCCAGATCGGTACGCAGTTGCATAATCTCGGCCCGTAAAGAATCCTCGCTGATAGAGGAGGGGGCCGGAGATGTTTGAGCTAAAAGCTTGGTAGAAAAACTGAACGAGAGGCTAAAGATGAGGCAAAGGAAAAAATTTTTTCGCATGAGGTTGTTGTAAAGTAGTAAACGCTGCCCCTAAAATAACCATTGCTTAGGAATTTAACCAAGCTTTGAAAAAGGAGACTCGCTCGCGGCTGACAATTATATCGTAGTCGGCCGGAGGGTTGACGGATAATTTCAGGCGTCCGTTGGCATAATTCTGAATATCCCGGATAGCGTCAATCTGCACCATAAAGGTGCGGTTTACCCGGAAAAAAGTATCAGGCGGAAGCAGGTCCCGCTCCAGACGTTCCATGGTATAATCAATAACGTATCGCTTACCCGCTTGGGTGACCAGGTACACAATTTTACCATCGGCCTGAAAGTAGGCAATATCGCCTTGCGGAATTGAATGGTAATGATTACCGGACTTTACCAGAAAACGCGATTGATAAGGAGGATTAAGGTGGGCGTTTAGCTGCTGTAGCAAGCGGTAGTCGGTAGCGGGTCGCAACTGTTGACGGACAAACCTACGGAGAGTTTCCTGCAGTTCGTTGGGGTCAATAGGCTTTAGCAGATAGTCAATACTATTGACTTTAAATGCCTGCAAAGCGTATTGATCGTAGGCCGTAGTAAAAATAACCGGGCTTTCAACTTCAATACGGTCGAAGATTTCAAAGCTGATACCATCCGATAATTGGATATCCATAAACACCAAGTCTACCGGATCTTCCTTGGCAAAAAACTCAACACAGTCTTCTACAGTATCGAGCGTGCTGCGTACCTGAATAGAGTTATCGCATTGGGCAATTAGTTCGACTAGCCGCTCGCTGGCCAGCGGTTCGTCTTCAACGATTAGTACGTCCATATCATACCAGTACTTTTTTCACTAGCGGCAACTTTACGGTGAAGTGGGTCTGATTTTCTTCGATCTGTACCTCTTTTTGGGTTAGGTAGGTAAACCGCTGTTGAATATTCTGCAACCCTAACCCGCCAGATTCAATATATGTTTGCCGTCGTTGCAGGTTGTTACGAATGACCAGATGATCGTTTTCCACAAAAATCTCAATAATCAGCGGATTTTTCTGAGAAGCTATATTGTGTTTTATGGCATTTTCAACCGGAAGTTGGACCGCCGCCGGCGGAATAGTATAAGCTTCGAGGTCGGCATTTGCTAAGCTGGTACGTACTTCCAGATTGTCGCCAAAACGTATTCGTAGTAAAAAAACAAAGGCCTCCACAAACTTCATTTCATCTCGCAGCGAAACCAACTGCTTCTCCTGATTGTAGAGCAGGTAACGGTACACTTTGGAGAGTTGCTGAATGAACTCCGACGCTAACTCAGCATCCTTATGAACCAACCCGGTGAGTACGTTGAAAGAATTAAACAGAAAGTGAGGGTTAATCTGATTCCGTAACGCCTCAAACTGCGACTCGGCGCTGAGAGTTTTAAGGCGCTCAGCTTCCAGTCGACTATCTCTCAACTTGCCGCTGAAGTACATAATAGCGTTTATGGTATGCAAAAACAGATTAATTCGGAAGGCAAACGCCAGCGCTAGCTTAAATGAGGATATATTTTCGGCAAATGTATGGTTTTGCCATACGGAAACTCCGTAAACCACGATACCGGCTGATGACAGCACGACCAATAAACTGAACAAAAAGTAAGGAACTAAGAGCGTGAGCTTGGTAGATCTGGCCAGAGCGCTTCGTTTCAGTCGCCCCCAAAGAAGGCGGTTGCCCTCCCAGACTAGTACACAAATGATGAGAATAAGCAAAAAAAACTGCCACCGCGGCAGTACTAATTCAAAAAGCTTGTCACCGCTGGTAAACAGAATATTGAAGTAAGAGTATACGGCTAGTAGCAGTATAAACAGGTAGCGGTAACGATGATGAAAAACATTTACATTCATACAGCACGATTCTGGCCAACACTTGGCGGCCAACAATTGAAGGCCAACTCTTAGCGATCTATGAATAAAAGTCGGTGAATGAAAAAAGAAACCCTGAGTACTCATGACTCAGGGTTTTCAATATACTACCAAATCGCCTATTCTGGTAGTAGAACTTGATCTATTACATGTACTACACCATTAGTAGCCAAAATATTTACTCCGACGATAGACGCATCGGTATTATCTTCATTACCATCGGCAATGGTAAGGTTGTCCGCATCAATGGTAATATCACCACCGAGCGTCTCTATTTCACCGTTGGTAAGGTCGGTAGAGTAGAAATCTTCGCCGCTGAATACGTGCAGCAGTAGCACGGCTTGTAAGGTGGCAGCGTCAATATCCTCAATACCGTCTACTCCCAAGGTCTGATACAGCGCTTCAAAGGCAGCATCGGTAGGCGCAAACACCGTGAAAGGTGAAAACTCATCGCCACGCTCCTCGTCCAATATGGTTACTAGTGGTAATAAGCTATTATCGTTAGCACTGGCTTCTTCTACTTTGCTTAATGCCGCTACCAGTTGAGTGAACTGAGGGCTGTCGCCCTGCGTAGCTGCCACAGCAATTTCGGTTACAGTCTGGCTGGCGGGTACCAGTACTCCGTCTACCACGTGCACTACTCCGTTGTTAGTAGCAATATCCGCTTCAATCACCTCAATCTCACCGTTGATAAAAAATCCGTCGGCATTATTGCTCACGTTGATTTCCCGGAACTTACCGTCTACTTCCAGGCGAGAGTGCGTAGCTGAAGCACCATCGTTGAAGTCAGCTACCGCTTTACGTTGGCCACTCAGGTGGTACAGCAAAATATCACCCAGATTATCAGCGGCCAATAGCTCTTCGGCACTGGCAAAGCCATTATCGGCTATGAACTGCTCAAACGCTTCGTTGGTAGGCAGGAACAGGGTCCAGTCAATGATATCCAGAGTAATAGTTTCATCCAGTTCAGCGGTTTCTACTGCCGTCAGGAAGGTGGTAAATCGACCTTCAGCGTCAAATACAGCCGGTTGTAACATCGTTCCGATCGCACTACCGATGAAGGGCGGTACCAGCACGGCATCAATCACGTGTACTACTCCGTTAGCTGCTTCAATATTCGCTAGATCACCAATCACGTTGGTAGTTTCGTTAATCACCACTCCGTTGCTCTTGTCAATACTCAGGTTACTGCCTTCTAAGGTTTCTTCTTCATTCATTAAATCGGCCGCAAGTTTGCCGGCATTCAGGATGTGGTACTCTAGTACCCGACGTAGTACGTAATCCGGTACATCGTCCAGACCGGTAAGCTCCACGCCTAAAGCATCCGATAGACTAGCCAGCAGATCAACGAAAGCATCGTTGGTAGGCGCGAACACGGTGATATCAGCGTTGACGTCAGCAGCAACTTCCAGCAGATCAGGAGTGCGCTCCAGAGCCGCTACTAATATGCTCAGATCTTCGGTCATAGCTGCGATCTCCGCAATGGTCTTGGGCGGAGCTAGCGCTTCCGGAACTAATACTTTATCAATCAGATGCACTACTCCGTTAGCTGCCATAATATCTCCGGTAGTTACCGTCACGTCACCGTTGATCACTACGCCGTCTGATTTATCAATGGACAGAGTTTCGCCGGATAGGGTTTCTTCCGTTTCCATCAGGTCTTCGGCGAGCTTGGTAGCTCCTAAAATGTGGTACTGCAAGATTTGCGTCAGTACGTCATCCGGAATATCGTCGAGACTGTTGAAGCGAGGATCTTCTTCCAGCAACATCGCAAAGGCCTCATTGGTGGGAGCGAATACCGTTAGCATAGCTTCCGGATTCCCCGCAGCATCCAGTAAATCGGGAACACGCTGTAAGGCTGCTACCAAAATGCTTAAATCTTCAGTGTCTACCGCAATCTCGGCAATAGTAGGCTGAGGCTGCAACGACGGGGGCATCAGCACCATATCGATCAGATGCACTACGCCGTTGCTGGCCATAATATCAGCCGTGACCACGTTTACTTCTTCATTAAGGGTCACTCCTTCGTCGGTAGCCATCACCATGATGGATTCACCATTTAAGGTTTCTTCGCTTTCCATCAGGTCAGCGCCTTTCTTAATACTGCCTAAAATATGATACTGCAAGATGCTGGTCAGTACATCGTCAGGAATGTCATCCAAGGTTTCAAACTCCTCGCTATCCGCCAGTAGTTTTTCAAAGGCGGCGTTGGTAGGCGCGAATACCGTTAGCATAGCTTCCGGATTACCCGCAGCATCCAGTAAATCGGGAACACGCTGTAAGGCTGCTACCAGAATGCTTAAATCTTCAGTGTCTACCGCAATCTCGGCAATAGTAGGCTGCACCTGTAGTGAGGGTGGCAGAAGGACATTGTCAATTACGTGAATAACTCCGTTGGTCGCCATTACGTCGGCTGCACTTACCATTACGTTGCCATTCAGCGTTACACCGTCATCGCTCTTAGCAATCATGATTGATTCACCCTGTACGGTTTCTTCGCTTTCGCCTAAGTCGGCCGCGGTTTTTTGTCCGGCCAGTACGTGATACTGCAATACTGCCTTAAGCACGTCATCCGGAATATCTTCTAATGCCGCAAAGCGATCATCTTCTTCCAGGAATTTGGCAAAAGCATCATTGTTAGGGCCAAACACGGTGAAAGGACCGTCGCCTTGCAGGGTTTCTACCACGTCAGGGAATTTGGTGAGGGCAGTTTCCAGAATGCTAAAGTCTTCACTTTCGGTGACGATCTCTACGATGGATTGATCGGCTTCTTCGCGAGCCATGGGGCTAAGCACTCCGTTAATAATGTGCACTACGCCGTTAGAAACTTCGTTGTCGGCACTCACTACCTGAACGTTGCCGTTCAGGGTCACTCCATTGTCTAGCGTAATGCTCAAGCTTTCGCCCGAAAGCAGGGTGGGAACATCTCCGGCGGTAAGCTCAGAGGAAAGGGTTTTACCAGCTACTACGTGGTAGCTTAGTACGTCGGTCAGCACATCTTCCGGAATATCATCCAGACTGGAAAAATCCGGATTGTCATCCAGAAACTGGGCAAAGGCCGAGTTATTGGGGGCAAATATGGTAACCGGGTTATTGTCGTCAGAAAGTGCGCTAGCCAGATCGGTGCGGTTGATGGCATCTACCAGGCTGCTTAAGTCGTCATTGTCCTGCGCAAGTTCTAGTGCGTTAGGTTCGGGTTCCGGGGTAACCGGGTTGTTCTCTTCTTCCTCGCAGGCCGTTAGGACTACCAGTAAGCTTAATACCAACACCAAAGGGTGGCGGAGGTTAAAAAAACGATTCCAAAGTGTTTTCATCGTACAAATAGGTTTGGATGTGTAATTATGTGTCTTACCATTACCAACCCTATTCATTAATAAGTGGAGTTAAGAAACACCGTAAACGGAACGGAGAGCGGAGCGAATTGTAATAGAATTACCCTGAACTGTTGTAACTACATCTGTTGAAGAACAGCTATCGAATGAATGAATGATGGATTGAGTGAATAGAACTAGCAAGTTTTGAAGCAATCACTCGCTCATTCAAACATTCTCCTCACTCCCTCATTCTTTTCTACTTTTATTCATCCCCCCAACCTGCTATTTTGGGTGCATGAAGAAATTCTGGAATTCCGACAAAATCGTCAGCGTCAGTGCCATCGTCATTGGCATAGGCTCGTTGATTGTGGTTACCTACCAAACCAACCTCATCCGCAACCAAACCGAGCTTATCCAACGCGAACAGCGCACCTCGGTGATGCCATACCTTCAGTTCGCAGAAAGCACTCCAACTGCTAATCGATACGAATTATCTTTATTGAATTCCGGGCTAGGTCCGGCACTAATTAATGAGGTTAGAATGAATATTAGAGGAGACATCTATTCAGTAGACCTATTCACGTACTTCCAAAGCAATTACGAGCTCACGGATGGAGCCTATACTTACGGAAGGGTTCAGCAAGGTGAGCTTATTCCTGCTGAAACTGAGAAAATACTCATTGGTGCCGATCCAAAGGATTCAGCATTTACGAAATTTTCCACTGCCTTTGATAAAGATGATGCGATCTTTGAAATTGCTTATGAATCTCTATACGGTGAAAAATGGTTGCTATCCTCAGATAAAAATATCCCAATGCGATTAGAAGAGGAAGATTGATGAGTTAGACATCCTTACGGGAGAGGCCGAAGCGTTCGTGTTTTTCTACATTGCCGCGGGGCTCTACGTGAATCATCACGTCGTACACATTGTCCAGCGTGGCTTTGATCTGCTCTTCAACCGCTACTCCTAACTCGTGGGCTTCGGCTACCGACAGATCTCCGGCTACTTCAATATCCAGTTCTACCACGTAGGCATTGGCCAGTTTACGGATGCGGGCCCGGTGGGGGTTATGCACTCCCGGCACCGACTTCACCGCGGCGAATACTTGCTGATATACCGTGGTATCTTCTACGCCATCCATCAGTTCGGTATTACTTTCTTTAAACAGCTTGTAGCCAATCCGCAGAATCCATAGGCTTACCAGCAGGGCCAGTACGGTGTCTACCATCGGCCACCGCTGCCATACCGATAGCCCTACTCCTACCAGTACTACCGTAGACAGCACAATATCCGCCTGCATATTTTTGGCATTAGCGATCAGCATAGGACTCTTTACGCGCCTACCTACCCGGAACTGCCACAGCGCCAGCGCCAGTTTACCTAAAGCGGAGATGCCCGATACGTAGATCGCCAGCACCGTGGGGATGGGCCGGTCTGCTCCCTGCAGCAAGTCCAGCAGGTTGTTGTAGAAAATTTGCGCTCCGGCAAAGAAGATAAAGAACGACAGGGCTTTTGAGGCAATTGTTTCGGCTCGGCGGTAGCCGTAGGGATACTTTACATCGGGCGGACGCTCGGTGATACGCGCCGCCACCAGCGTCACCAGGTAGGCCGCCACATCGGATAGGGAATCAATCCCATCGCCCAGCACCGCCTGACTACCCGACAGCCAACCCACGCTAATCTTCAGCAGCGAAAGCAGCAAGTTGCCAATCAGCCCCACCCAGGAGGCGGCAATAATGGTTCGGGTGCGCGGGTTCAATTAATAGCTGTTGTGTATTGGGATTGTTAAAAAACGGGCGATAATCTTTTGGTCTCGTCCGAGACAGGCTACCTACAGCACCTAAATTACTTTATCTTCGCTTTTGCTTTTTTAGTAGTTGAAGTCTTCCGCCTTTGCCTCTTCTTAGCAAAATATTCCTTTAGAGAAGCTTCCTCCTTTTCAGTAAGCTCCTCACCTCCAATAAAGTCTACATCTAATTCGTTTTTATGTCTCT
This sequence comes from uncultured Roseivirgaceae bacterium, assembly GCA_964551335.1. GTDB lineage: Bacteria > Bacteroidota > Bacteroidia > Cytophagales > Cyclobacteriaceae > Tunicatimonas. The sequence goes on along the minus strand of CAZKCO010000020.1, from coordinate 68,188 downwards.
TCTTACTCATTGTGGAAGTATCTGTTTATTAGTTTCACGGCAGCTTTGGTTTCTATAATCATCAAGCGGCCCCCGAAATGTATAGCCCCGAGTGTTTTTACGTAATGATCAATCAATTGGGTTTTTGATATAAATGCTACGTTACCTTCGTGCCCCCTCTGAAAAGAAAGTTTGCAAGCAAACGCTACTAGGTTTCCTGCTACCCCAGAATATACTTTGCTTTCGCCCTGGTTGAACGGTGCATTTTCTACCAGATGCATATACACATGGTCTTCCTTAACTTCCAAACTTATCAATCCTTGAATTACCGAAGGGTTATTTACGATAGTCAGTTTATAAATGTCTCTCTCCTTCTTGGCAAATTCTGTTCTCCAGTTAAAAAGCCAGCCATTCTTTTTCGTTGTTATTTTCAGGTCTTGCATACTAATGATGCTGATCTCCGTTAGGAAGCTATCGCCGGTTACTATGTTCTCAATGGAGCGGGTCAGCTTATCAATCAAAAAATCAAGACCTGTTTCTCGGTGTTTATTCATTGTTCGTAAACTACTGAAATTCTTGCTTGTATGGCCTAACCTAAAAGACTTTATAAAGTGATATTTTAGCCTGACTACCCGACAGCCAGCCGACACTAATCTTCAGCAGCGAAAGCAGCAGGTTGCCAATCAGCCCCACCCAGGAGGCGGCAATAATGGTACGGATACGCGGGTTCAATGAATGGTTGACGTAAGGTATGATTTAGCTCGCTCAAAAAATTACGGTATTACAACCCTTCGGTTTTCCGGTACAGCTCCGCCATCGGTAATGTGATGCCTAACGAGCGTAGAGGGATTTCGGTATCTTCTCCGCTAAACAATTCCAACTGCCAACGTTCGTTGGGTGAAGGGCGATAGCGAGTTTCTACGTTCCAGCTATCCTGATCTATGAGTACGTACTCAAGAAAAGTGGGCATTGTGCTATAGTAGCGAAACTTAGTCCCGCGGTCGTATCCTTCGGTAGTTTCTGATAATACCTCTATCAACAGTACCGGATTCGTCAACGCCCGCGTATCTTTCTCCGATCGCTGAGGTGGCCCACATACTACTGATACATCCGGGTAACAAGATCGATCTTCCGCCTCGAGATAAAACTTTACGTCGCTAGTGAATACCGTACAATCCTTATCCAAAAGGGCATTACCAAGAAGACGAGTAACATTTCCTGCAATAGCGCCGTGCTTAGGATCCCCTCCGGCCATCGCAAACACTTCTCCCTGATGGTACTCATAGCGCTGCTGCTCCCGCTCTTCCAGTTGGTTATATTCCGATAGGGATAGACGATCTTTTCGGGCCGGTTCCATATAATACGGGTTTACCCTTATTTACGAAAAGGGATAGTGGTTGGTTAAAATTGGTTCACTGTTCACTTCTCAAAGATCACTAAATCTTGTAAAAACGAATAGAGCTAGTTATACCAGCTGCCCGGCAGCAGGGGTAAAGGCATTTGCGCACTGGGGGTTGGGGTGGTTCTGAAGGTTACGTGCGTCTGTTGGCAGGTTCGGGGCATTAGTACCTGGGTGGTAAGAATCTCGAAGGCTTCGGTCACATTACGGGCACGACCAATTACGGTACGCAGCGCATAAAACTGTTCGTTTTCCATATCTAACGAGTAGATTTGCTGCTCATGGGTAAGGTAGAGGTAGGGATATACCAGCTTCCGATCAAACATAAATTCCCGATAAACGGTATAGTCGGTACTATCAGCCTGAAACATATCTCCACCAAACGCAGAGACAGTTCGAGTTAAGGGCTGAGCAGTAATAGTAACTTTCAAGGTGGCTTGTTCGCGGTTGCCCGAGAGGCGCTCTACCGTACACTGGCAGTGCTGCGACGGTTCGGTAGGCTCCTGGCCGTAAGCTACCGTGATTCCGCACAGGAATAGGAAGAGAGATAAGGCAAACTTCATAGGCTGGTTAGATTGGGCACAACTCTAAATATAAGAAAATCCAGCCGTACAGTAAAGTCTGATCGGTAGAACGAAGGCTTTACCAGTCCTTTATCTTTCTGTATGGTACACTACGTGTCTGAACAAATAAGTATGACTGACTAAAGAGCGATGTTTACGTCGTCTTCATAGTCGAAGGGCACATTGAAGGAAAAGCCGTACATCTTCACGCGGGCTTTGCCCTTGTAGCGGATCTTTTTCTCGGCACCGTTAAGCATACTCATGGCGGTGCTCAGCAGGTTCATGTTCAGGTCTTCCAGCGTAAGCTCAACATCAATAGGCACGGTTACTTCGCTGTTAGGCTCCGCCGTAATATCAAACTCCCGGGAAATATCTTTCACCTTCTGCCCCTCTACCGAAACTTCTACGTCTACCTTCTTGAGCGTAATCTTGCGGTCGTTAGGATTAAAGAATACGGCATCACCATTAATGCGGGCTTTGCTGAGGCCCTCTACGTTCACTTTCATGTTTTCCACCCCTTTAAAATCGGGAGCCTCAGGGGCAGCGCAGGAAGCAGCGAATACGCTTAATCCTGCAATCATTAACCATTTAGTCCAAAGCAGGTTCATAGGCAATTACTTTTTGCTTCTCACTATCGGGAATCGGTACCGGGCGTCCGGTTTTCGGATTAATCGCTACCAGTACCGTTGAGGCTGAAAAGAACAGCCGCTCATTCCCTTCGTCGGTAATCATATTTTCTAATGTCATGCTACTCCGGCCCAGGCGAGTCGTTCTCATCCGCACTACGGGTTGTATACCCGGTGTTAGCGGAATTTTAAAATCCATATCAGCGTGCGCCAGCACCAGGGCTACTTCGTCCCACTCCTGCCGGTTCACCTCCCGGAAGTAGGCCAGCCGGGCTAGCTCCAGATACGTCAGGTAAATGGCGTTATTGGCGTGGCCCAGCATGTCCATGTCGGAGTAGCGTACCTGGATAACGTACCGGAACCGGTATTTATTGATATCGTCCAGCGAAATCACTACTCAATAATAATGGTTACCTTATTGGTACGCCGAGCTACCAGCGAGTCGGTTTTAATACCTGCACCGTAGTTGTTCAGGTCGCCTTTCTCTACGTTGAGAAAATATTCGCGTGGCTCAATACCAATGAACTTCACCCTTCCGTTGTCATCGGTAAAGGCTTTTTCGCCTACGGGATTCGTTTCCTGCTGATAATCTTCTTTAGTAGTGAACAATTGTACTTCGGCCCCTTCTACAACATTACCAATATTATCGCGTACGGTTATCTGAAGCGAGGTTTTCAGCAGTTGAATGGGGGCACTGTCGGCATCGGGCACGCTAGCCGAAGGCAGGTTTTGACAGCCAAAAACTACTAAAGCCGTTAAGACTATTATTTTCTTAATCATAATCTGGGTAATTGGTAATTCATTACTAAACATATAATAATCGTTTGATGCGAAAAATGGTTCGGAGCGGATAGAGTGTTATGGTTTTCATTTCTTTACGAATACATCCTTGTGCTATATTTTAACACTATAACACGCTAACACAAAAACACTGTACGAGCCAGTTGCTTTGTACTTATAAATGAATAAACAGCTTTACATACTAATTTACCTTATTGGCGTAACATGCCTTCCACTGCTCACCTGGGCGCAAAGCTACCCAAAACTTTCGGTAATTGAGACCCGGAAAGCCACAAAATACTATCATCAGTTGGTTGCGGAGGTTGAAACCAAGACAACTTATCAGATGTACCCTGCGATTCCGTTTACCGGTCTGTCGTTCCGGGCTAGTGTAGATACCGACTGGAGCGACACCTATGTTGTTATTGATCAGGATACCTTTGCGGTACAGGCCGAAGAGCACGAAACCGAAGGGTTGCCGTATAGTCAGAGTGCGCTGCTGGTGTTTGATAAACCGGTGCGGAATTTTCTGCTGCATACCGGACAGGTTCAGGATAGTCTGGTTATTTCTCTTTTTAATGCTCAGGCCGACACGTCAACTCCTGCGCTGCGTCAGGAACGATCAACCGAAGACGAGCCGCTTTGCAAAAAACCGGCATTAATTACCCAAGAAGAATGGCGGGCGGGGCTTCCCGCTCCTACCTACCAGCGAGCTACTACGCAGGTAGAGCACGTCATTATTCATCATTCGGCCACCTTCAATTCCCTTACCGATTACGAAAACGTAGTACGAAACATCTATCTGTTCCATACCCAAGACCGGGGCTGGTCCGATATTGGCTATAATTTTCTGGTGGCTCCCGACGGAACGCTGTTTGAAGGCCGCAGTCCCGGTCGGCAGAACGTAGAGAGCGATAATATTCGGGGAGCGCACTTTTGCAGCCGTAATTCAGGTACGATGGGCGTTTGCTTGTTAGGTAACTACAACTCGGCCATTCCTACCGATACGGCACTAGTTACCATTGTGCGGGTAACCAGCTGGAAGCTAGATAAGGAAGGATTAGAGCCATTTGCTACGATTTCTCATCCTACCAATAGTAATTTGGGAGTTATTGCGGGCCACCGCGATGGTTGCGCTACCGAGTGCCCCGGTGAAAACCTGTACGCCCGCCTGGAAGACATTCGGTTGGCGACCGAAGAGCTATTGGTTGCCAACTGCGGAGAAGAACCATTGGTATTTAATGTATACCCGGTTCCGAATGACGGCAACTTAACCATTGCCCTTCCCCAACCGGATTCCACGATTGTTTTGGATGTGCTGGATATGCAGGGAAGAGTTTTATCGCTTCCAGTAATTAGTGAAAACGCCAGTCAGTTTACGGTGCAAACGCAAATCTTGCCTACGGGAGCTTATATTATACGGTTAACCACCTCTACAGCGGTGCTAACCCGTAAGATACTGGTGGATTAGAAATGATTATTGCGGGTGAGAAATTTCTGGTAGCCACATGATTAAAGTAGCCACATGATTAATCATGTGGCTACTTAGCATCTTCGGTAGCGAACAGATGGGTGACAAAATCGTCAAAGTGCAGCGCATCCTGATACAGGCGATCTGAATAAACGCTCACCAGCACTTTAAGAAAGCTAGGCCGATTATCAACAAATACCTGCGAGAGAGACACATTTCCAAACCGCTGATCAATCGGCAGACTTTCCATGCTTTCGGCAGTCAGCGGAGGCTTTAGATAGTAGTGCTCGGTAGTTTCTACGTAGTTGGGTTTCTCGGCCATACGCCGGTCGTTATTCACCAGCCGATACCCCAGCAACATCACCCGGTCTTTCAGATAATCCAGTAGATATTGGAAGTGCTTTTCCTGGATACGGGGATGGTAGGTGATCGCAAAACCGTTAGCAGTAGGCATATTGAGAATATGTACATCGAAGTCGGAGCGAATATTCGTTTTTTTGTAGTAATACGCCTGAGCTACTTCCTGAAGCAGTTGCTGTTTATCATCACTTTCTCGCCACTGTTCATAAGCCTGCTGATCCTTCTCACTACGTTGCATTACTTCCCGTACCTGGGTAGCCCCTCTACCCTTCTTGGGAAATAGCTTCTCGGAAATTTTATCGAAAAAAGACATAAATAACAGTTAGCACTAAGTGTTAAAGTATTATGGTGTTAGAGTGTTTAAGTACATTAGCGTACAAATACGGCAGCAATAACACTATAACACTCCAACACTAAAACACTATTCCAATTTACAACTAACTAGCCGACTCACAGTTATTGAATTTATGATGAAACAATTATTTTTTTCCACCCTCATCGCAACCGGAGTAGCCTGTACTACTGCCGAAGAGTCTTCTGATACTATGATAGAATACCCTCCCACCCAATCCGTAGACCATACCGATGATTACTTCGGGGTAGAAGTAGCCGATCCTTACCGCTGGCTGGAAGATGATCGCTCGGAAGAAACCGCCGAATGGGTACAAGCCCAGAACGTAGTAACCCAGAGCTATTTGGAAAATATTCCGTACCGCTCGGCGATTGAAGAGCGACTGACCGAACTGTGGAACTACGAAAAGTACGGCACACCCTCCAAACACGGCGATCGCTATTATTTCTTTAAAAACGATGGTCTGCAAAATCAAAGCGTGCTCTACGTGCAGGAAACCCTGGAGGATGAACCCAAAGTGTTTTTAGACCCTAATCAGTTCTCCACCGACGGAACTGTTTCGCTGGCTACGGTCAGCTTTACCAAAGACGGTTCGATGGTTGCCTACGCTATTTCCGAGTCGGGCTCCGACTGGCGTAAGGTGCTGGTGATGGATGTAGCTTCGCAGGAAGTGGTGGAAGACACCTTGCGGGATGTAAAGTTCAGCGGCATCGCCTGGAAGGATAACGAAGGGTTCTTCTACAGCAGCTACGACAAACCTGAAGAGGGCAGCGACCTTTCAGGTATTAATATGAATCATAAGTTGTACTATCATAAGTTAGGAACTCCGCAGAGCAGTGATGAACTGGTTTTTGGGGGTGAGCAAACCCCTCGCCGCTACGTGAGCAGTACCGTTACCGATGATCAGAATTTTCTGGCAATTACCGCGGCTATGGGCACCACCGGTAAAGAACTGTACATCAAGGACCTGCGGCAATCTGATAGCGAAATCGTGCCGGTTGTCGAGAATTTTGAGAATAACCACTCGGTAGTGCACAGCGAAGGTAATATACTGTATATTCTGACAAATCTGGATGCGCCCAATCAGCGGTTGGTGAAAGTAGACGCCGCTGAACCCACACCCGAAAACTGGGTAGATGTGCTGCCGGAGAAAGATTATGTGTTGCAGAGCGTCTCCTTTGCCGGAGGAAAGCTGTTTGCCAACTACCTGAAAGATGCCTCTACCCGCATTGAGCAGTATGACCTACCGGGAAACTTCGAGAAAGTGGTAGATTTACCTACCATCGGTACCGCAGCCGGATTTGACGGTGAGATGGAGCAGGATACACTGTTTTATGCCTTTACGTCATTTACCTACCCCACCACTATTTTTGCCTACGATGTGGCTTCCGGTGAATCTAGCGTATTCAAGCAGCCCCAGCTAGCCATTAATCCGGAGGACTTTGAAACCAAACAGATATTTTACGAAAGTAAAGACGGCACCAAGATTCCGATGTTTATCGTCCACCGCAAAGGGATGGAGATGGACGGGCAGAACCCAACCTATCTGTACGCCTACGGTGGATTTAACATCAGCCTCACTCCTAGCTTTAGTGTGGTACGATTATACTGGTTGGAGAACGGCGGAGTGTTCGCCATGCCTAACCTGCGCGGGGGCGGCGAATACGGCGAAGCCTGGCACGAAGCCGGGATGCAGATGAACAAGCAAAACGTGTTTGACGACTTTATCGCTGCCGCCGAATACCTGAAAGCGAATAACTACACCTCTACCGAAAAACTGGCCATTGCCGGAGGTTCTAACGGGGGACTGCTGGTAGGGGCCACCATGACCCAGCGACCCGATTTGTGCCAGGTAGCTTTACCGGCCGTAGGCGTGATGGATATGCTACGCTACCATAAGTTTACCGCCGGAGCAGGCTGGGCTCCCGACTACGGTATTGCCGATAGCAGCCAGGCTATGTTTGAGTACCTACACGCTTACTCACCCCTGCACAATATTGAAGAAGGCGTAGCCTACCCCGCCACGCTGGTAACCACCGCCGACCACGACGACCGGGTAGTACCCGCCCACTCCTTTAAGTTTGCGGCTACGTTACAGGAGAAGCACGCCGGTGAAAACCCCGTACTCATCCGCATTGAAACCAAAGCCGGCCACGGGGCGGGCAAACCCACTTCCAAACAAATTGAAGAGTGGACCGACAAATACGCCTTCACCTACTACAACATGAACGTCATGCCGGAGCATGCGCGATAGAACTAAAATGTTATAGCTTGTTCATTTATCTGTGTTACTGTGTCTTTTAGAAAGATAAACTGATAAGCCGATGGATGCAAATTACTGTTTCCTTTATATTTTGGGTTAATAGCTTTATCTGATTCTACTTGATAATACGCTGAGAAATCATGCTCTCTATTACTATAGACGAAGCCATCTGGCTTGTTATCTTCGTTCAGATATAAAGTACGAGGAAGAAAAGGAAGCAAAAGTAGTTCAAAATCTTTGTTCAATTCATCCTCAGATATCAACCGATTGTTGGCATAAGTAATACAAGCACTGATAGCTATCAAAAAGTCGTCCTTATTTCCTATCAATGATTTGGTTGTATTTATAGAGGAGAGAATAAATTGATCCATTTCGTTCGTACGTGACCCAGGCTTAAATCTTATATCTGGGTATTTAGAATTACTCCAAAGCTTGGATAGAGTACGCATATTAATAGCATCACTCATAATCATAATTCTGAGTATGTATCTGGTAAGTTTAATAGTATTTTCTTTTTCAGAAGTTGGCTGTAAATATGAATAAAAATTACTTACCCAGTTAGGAAGCCTTTGTAGGACATCCTCTCGTATTCTAAACGGATAAATTTCTTTACTGTAGAACTTATCCAAATAGCCATTGAAGTCTGTACTTATTCCGTAGTAGTGCCTAAAAATGCTACGGATATTGGTTTCATCGCAGACAAATATCACTTTATCAAATCCAAACTTATTGTGGCTATGATCAGATTCTGCATCAAAGTGAGCGGCAAATACATTGAGTAGTCGAAAGATGTGTTGTGGGTCGACTCGGTCTAAATCATCTACGACAAGTACGGTTTCTACCTTTGTCCGATCTTTCTTCTCATCGTCCTTTTTCTCAATTTCTTTCACTGTCTGTCCTTCATCACTAGTTTTTTCCATCGTAGCCTCTTCATCTGCTTGCTTTCCCTTACCTGCTTTTTTCACTTCTGTTTCTTTCCACTGCTCTAATAGCTCGACAATCAATTGACTGTAGAAATCCTGTTCGTAAGGAGAGCCTAGCTGATCCTGAGCTGTTTTGAGGTAGTCAGTCAGCGCTTTTTTCTCATTTTTCATTTCCTCCCGCTCTTCTTCCAGTTCTTTTAACAGCTTATTATAGCCTTCAAATACTTTTCCTACAGGACCAAAAAAATGAAGAAGAGGGGCTACAACATCAATAGGTCTTTGAGAAAGAAGCATTGGATACGCTAATCGTCGCGGAATAGTAGTTTCGTCTAAAGTGATGTTGTTCTTGGAAGCTTCGGAAAGCAAATGAGCAACAATATCGTATTTGATATATTCAAAAATGTCGGCGTTTTCGCCTACTGAATAGTTGACCGGAAATAAATGTATAACCCGATACTTTTCTTTATTCTCCGGCATATCAAAGAAGTGTTTGAGGAAAGTAGTTTTGCCTATTCCAAACCTACCCGAAAAAATAATCCGGTAGTTACCATCAAGCTTTAAATGGTTATCAAATTCCTTTATCTGATTCTTGAATAATTCGTGATCTATTGCACTATCCATAATTCGATATGTCAACTTTATTTTTGTCCACAAGATAGTGACTAATCTAACTTATGTATTGCGCGAAGGCCCGAAAGTTCAGCGGGCGTGCGCCAGCCCCCGTGCGGAGAAGCTTTGAACTTTTCCCGGCGGGGACCGCTTGATTTTTTTGGTTCGTTTTTTTATCAAGAAAAAAATGAACAAAGTGTTACTCGTGCGCAGAAAGTCATTTATATCGGTAATATTGGCGTATTAACAAATTATGATTTAAGGTAACTGACATATTTTAGTCTAATCAAATAAAGAACTAGCTTTATGTAGTTCATAATGATATGAAAGCTCGTATAAATATTACTACCGCTTACTACTTCCCATTAATTATGAGAGTCGCTGCCGTGGGGCTGTCTGTAGCCGGTGTAGCATTGCTCTTTGCTCCGCTGAATTGGTGGATGATAGGATTGCTGCTGATTTTGTTAAGCTTGTTTATACTTACTACCCGCTACCGGCTCTCCATTAACCTGGTAAAGCAAACCTACTACGATCACCTCTGGATTGCCGGATTCAAGAAAGGTGAGAAAAACCACTTTGATGTCATCACCGGGATGTTCGTCAATCAGAATGCTTATACCCAGACAGTAAACTCCCGAGCCTCCAGTATGACCAAGCACGGCATTGAATACAACGGTTACATCCGGTTCGATGAGGAGGATGTTCATGTGCTAAGCGACGATAGTAAGAAAAAAGTGATGGGAAAGATGAAAAAAATTCAGGAGGCATTAAAGGGCAATATTGTGAGCAGCACCACTATCCAAATCAATAGCGATATTGCCGATTATACCAAAGCCGAAAGCTGACAAAGACCTTTCTCGCTCATTATCAATTATCCACTGTCAACTAACAAACCTATGCCGATTAACCTACGCGACGGACGCCAAGAAGACCTACCTCAGGCACTACAATTAATTCAAGAACTGGCCGAATTTGAGCGGGAGCCGCAGGAAGTAGAAATTACCGTGGAGGAATTAGAAAAAGACGGCTTTGGTGAGAAGCCCGTTTATGACTTTTTCGTGGCGGAAGATACCGAACAAGGCAAGGTAGTCGGGCTGGCGCTATACTTCTATAGTTACTCTACCTGGAAAGGAAAATGCATTTATCTGGAAGATCTCATCGTCACCGAAGCCTACCGCGGAAAGGGCATCGGCAAGCAGCTGCTCGACCGGGTGATTCAGAAAGCCAAAGAAGAGGATGCCCGCCGGGTGGTCTGGCAGGTACTGGATTGGAACACCCCGGCTATTGAATTCTATAAATCGCTAGGAGCATCCCTGTTACCCGAATGGGTTACCTGCCGCCTCGTGAAAGATCAAATCCAACAATACAAAATTCAATGAACAATGAACATTTAGCAAGGGTTGCCCCGCAATGAACAATTAATGTAAATGGAGAAGCGTGCTGTTCTTAATTGCACATTGTTCACTGCTCATTGTTAATTGACTCAAACTTCTTCCATCAGGGTGCGGAAGGCCACGGTGCGGGTACCGAATTTTTCCAGATGCTCCTGCCGAAGGGCATCGGCATGATCGCGCTCGTAGATTTCGTAATCCTCCCTACTTTTGGCAAAGTACTGGATGGCGTAGGTGCTGGTTCCTTCAGACTGTTCTACGTTCAGTAATTGAAATATCCTGGCAGTTTGGAACAGTCCGGTATTAATCACGTCCAGTATATGCTCATTCCGCATCCATTGCAGCCATTCTTCCTCAATAGCCTGCTCTACATTGACCGTGACGTTGTATAAAACCATGCTACAAAGATACAAAAAAGGCGCGTAACTCTTTAGCTACGCACCTTCTCTCTTGCAATATTAATTTGCTTAGGATACTTGTTTAATAGGAGGCATCGGTTTGGTAGACTCTTCAACGTCTGCTTCAGATTGTTCGAAAACAGATTGGGTATTTCGTCCGTCCGCGGTATTCTGCAGCACCAAATCTTTTAGGCAATCAATCCATTTAGGATGATCATTTAGGCTTTCTACCAGTTGCCATACCTCGCCACCAGCTTCCAAGAAGTCTTCTTTGTATTCTTCGCCCACTTCCAGGGTAGTCTCCAGGCAATCGGCTACGAAGGCGGGCGAGAATGCCAGCACTTTCTTAATACCCTTTTCGGCTAGTTCTTCCAGTACCTCATCGGTGTAGGGGCGAATCCACGGCACCGGACCTAAGCGCGACTGGAAGGAAACGGTGTACTTCTCAGGCGGAATTTTTAGCTTCTCAGCCAGTACCCGCGAGGTCTGAAAGCACTGCGCCCGGTAGCAAAACTGGTTCTTCTTATGGAAGCTATTGCAGCAGTCGCCGACCTTGCAGTAATTATCCTGCGATCCTTTCTTGATCTGGCTCACCGGTACCCCGTGGTAGCTGAATACTACGTGCTCAAACTCCTGCTTATTGAGCTGTTCGCGGGCCCGATCCAGGTGGGCTTCAATAAAGAGCGGATGATCGGGAAAGTGGCTGACAAAGTTTATCGATGGGATAATCTGCCAGGTTTTCACAATCTCCATCACTTTATCAATCACTGAGCCTGAAGTGGCCGAAGCATACTGCGGAAATAGCGGAATGCAAATGATATGGCGCACATTGGCCTTTTGCAATTCATCCAACGCCTGCTTGATGCTCGGGCTCTGGTAGCGCATTGCCAGCTTCACGATGTATTCGCTGCCCAGCGACTCCTGCAACAGATCACGCACGTCTTCGCCGTAGAACTTTAGCGGCGATCCCCGGTCTTCCCACAACTTGCGGTACTCTTTGGCCGATTTAGGGGCTCGGAAGGGAGCAATAATTAAATTTACCAGCATCCAGCGGGGAATAAGCGGGTAGTCAACTACGCGTTTGTCCATCAGAAATTCCCGCAGATAGCGGCGCACATCGCCGGTTTTGGGGCTATCGGGCGTACCCAAATTTACGATAAGCACGCCTACTTTACTGTTACTCTTATTCATCGATACAAAGGTTCAGAAAGGGTTTATCTTCCAACAGTAAAGCTATTTCAAATGTTCGTAATACGCTCTAATCAAACTCTTCAGTTACGAATGAATGAAAGTTTTCCTGGCTAATGCATTGGTATGACGCATTCTGATAGGTGTCTAACCAGGTTTTTGGCGGCTTAGCGGTCTTTTTACCGTATTTAAATTCATATCCATAGAGTTTTCCATCCCGCTCTTCTATATAGTCTAACTCAGCTCCGGTATAGGTTCGCCAAAAATAACTTCCGGCATAAATCGATTGGTAAGCTAGTAACTTTCTTCTTTCAATCATTAAGAAATTCTCCCACAGCTTTCCAATATCGTTACGTTGCTCCAGCGGGTTTAGCTGATTGATTACCGTATTGCGAACCCCCAAATCGTAGAAGTATACTTTATCCATTTTAGTGATCTCCTTTCGCAGATTTCGACTAAAACCCGATAGTCGAAATACGATAAATGCCTGCTCGAGTAGATCAATGTAAGCAGTTACGGTTTCTTTGCTCATAGAAAGAGAAGAACCCAATTCGGATAATGATACTTCTGAACCTACCTGAAAAGCCAACAGCCGAAGTAGATCGTTGATTTTGGAAGAATAGCGAATAGAAGTAATCTCGAGAATGTCTTTGTACAGGTACGACGAACTGAGTTCATTCAAGTACTGTACTTTATCCTTACGATTAGGAATAGAAGATATCTCGGGATAACTACCGTAGACTAAATACTCTGGTAGCTTCTGACGCAACTCAAAGGGGTTGTATAAATCTTTAAGTTCAAGCCAGGCAATCGGAAATAGCGTAAATGTCCAAGTGCGCCCGGTAAGGGGCTCTTTTATCTGATTAGCGAGTTCAAAAGAAGAGGAACCAGTGGCAATAATTTTTAGCTTCGGTAAATTATCGTGCAGAAGTTTTAGATTAATGCTGATATCAGTAATACGCTGGGCTTCGTCAATAAAGAGCAGATCGTAGCCTTCCACCAATAGCCTCATCCGACCCAAGTCGCGACTGGATAGAACATCAGCATACGCTTTCTCATCGGCGTTGACTGCCAATTTTCTCAGTGGCAGTTCTTGCAGAATATTTCGTACTAAGGTTGTCTTACCGACTTGTCGAGGCCCATATACTATCACTATCTTATCGGATGACAGGATTTTGTCCTTGACCGATAGATAGATTGCTCTAGGAATGTGCATACACCAACTAAACTTTTCATAAAGTTAGTGTAATTAGCGTGAATTCCGCGAGTTTAATAGCGTAATTAGCGTGAATTCCGCGAGTTTGCTATCAAACAAGTCTCACATAGCTGCCCAGCCACTTCATTTCCTGCTGATATTTGGAAACTATGTGCTGAATGCGTTCGTCCTGCCAGTGGCCCTCAAAATCAATAAAGAACCAGTAAGTGAATGTTTTTCCCTGCTTAGCCGGGCGGCTTTCAATCTTAGTTAGATTAATACCTTCCTTACTGAAGTCCTGCAGAAAATCAGCCAAGATACCCGGCTCATCGGAGTGAGGTAGTTTTACCAGTACCGAGGTTTTATCGGCACCGCTAGGCTGATTCGTGAACGACTTACTGATAATAAAGAAGCGGGTCTGGTTATCTCCGGAAGTCTCTACGTTCTCAAATAAAATAGGTACCTGGTACTCCTGAGCCGCAATGCGGGAGCAAATAGCAGCGGCATCAGGCTCACGAGCGGCTAGACGGGCCGCTTTGGAGGTAGACTCTACCGGAATCAATTCTACTGTACTATCATTCACTACTTCATCAATAAACTTGCTGCACTGCCGAAAAGCAATGTCCTTAGAATAAATTTTTCGAACCTGAGAAAGCTTATCGGCCTGACTGACAAAAGCAAAGTGTACGTCCATTGGCAGTTCGGCGGCAATGTGTACATCATACTCCGCCAGGCAATCGGCAGTCTCGGGCACGAGGCCCTGCTGATTATTCTCTACCGGTACCACACCGAAGCGAGTCACCTCAGCGGCTACCGACTTAAATACCGCCCGGATGCTGCTCACCGGCATATACTCGCTCATGGCCCCGAAACGGCTTTCCGCTGCCTGATGGGTAAAACTACCGCTGGGCCCCAAGTAGGCAATCCGCTCCGGCAACTCAATATTGCGACTTACGGCAAATATTTCTAAGAAGATAGCATCAATGGCAGTTTCGGGCAGCAGACCGGAGTTGCGCTCTTTCAGTCGATCCAAAATAGCTTTCTCCCGCTCGGGGCGATAAATGATACTATTAGATGAGCGTTTCAGTTCACCCACTTGCCGGACCACTTCCATTCGTTCGTTCAATAACGAGAGAAGATTATTATCAATTTCATCTATCCGTTGGCGATATTCGTTGAGTTTGGTTGATTCCATAGTAGGAGAGATTGCAGTAGAATCAGCAAATTAGAAAAATTTACGGCAAAAATATGTACAGTTGTTTAAACCACTGCTTATTCCGAAAGTAGTTGAACAGTTTTTACGATGAGTTGAAATGAAGAAAGTAGATTTTGGTAAGTCGTTGTGATTGTCTTGTACTTCGAGTAATTTTGAAGACTATACTTTACTATCATTATGCAACGAGATCAGCAGATATTTGACCTTATTCAGCAGGAGCTAGAACGGCAGGAAAGAGGGATTGAGCTAATTGCCTCTGAGAATTTCACTTCGCCCCAGGTAATGGAAGCAATGGGCAGCGTACTGACCAACAAATACGCAGAAGGGCTACCCGGCAAACGCTACTACGGCGGATGCGAAGTGGTAGACCAGATTGAACAGTTAGCCATTGACCGGGCCAAAGAACTGTTCGGAGCTACCTGGGCGAATGTACAGCCTCACTCGGGTGCCCAGGCAAATGCCGCCGTGATGCTCGCCATACTACAACCCGGCGATAAGATTCTGGGGTTTGACCTCTCGCACGGAGGACACTTAACCCACGGCTCGCCGGTAAATTTTTCCGGTAAATTATATCAGCCTTCGTTCTACGGAGTGGAGAAAGAAGACGGCAATGTACCTGCCGGTTACATTGATTACGATAAAGTAGAGGCTATCGCCCAGCAGGAGAAGCCGAAGTTGCTGATCTGCGGAGCCTCAGCCTACAGCCGTGATTGGGACTACGAACGTCTACGCAGCATCGCCGATAGTGTAAATGCATTTTTGCTAGCCGATATTTCCCACCCATCGGCACTCATCGCTAAGGGGCTGCTGAACGATCCGCTACCGCACTGTCATTTTGTAACTACTACTACGCACAAAACCCTGCGGGGCCCTCGGGGTGGATTGATTATGATGGGACAGGATTTTGATAACCCGTTGGGAGTAACCACCGCTAAAGGAACGGTTCGCCCAATGTCGGCCTTGGTTGATATGGGAGTATTTCCCGGTACGCAGGGTGGCCCGCTGGAGCACGTAATTGCTGCCAAAGCGGTAGCGTTCCAGGAAGCACTTTCCGACGAATTTCTGACTTACACCAAGCAAGTGATTGCTAACGCCCAGGTAATGGCGCAAGAGTTTATTGACCGGGGTTACTACGTAATTTCGGGGGGCACCGACAATCACGAAATGCTGATTGACCTTCGCTCTAAAGACATTACCGGCAAGGTAGCCGAAAAAGTGCTAGGCGAAGCCGATATTACCGTGAATAAAAATATGGTACCCTTCGACGATAAGTCACCGTTCGTAACGTCCGGTATCCGAGTAGGCAGCGCCGCCGTTACCACCCGAGGCATGGGCGAAGCCGAAATGAAACGAATTGTGGAGTTGATGGACGAAGTGATAAACCATAGAGATGATGAAAGTCAAATTCATCAAATCCGGCAGTCGGTGAACCAAATGATGGCCGAGTTTCCTTTATACAGTAGTTTGGAGAAGTTATAGAGAACGTTGAAAAAGAAAACCGGAGACCAATTAGAACCTAAAGAAAACGGTGTGAGCACCCGCGAAGATCACACCGTTCAGGAGTATTCTGCCCCAGCCGAAGAGAAGCAGATGTCGTTTTTAGAACATCTGGAGGAACTTCGCTGGCATATTATCCGCTCGCTAGCCGCCATTATGGTATTTGCTGTGGCGGCTTTTGCGGCTAAAGAGTTTGTGTGGGGAATACTCATTCTGGGTCCTACCGAGCCGGATTTCTGGACCTTTCGTCAGTTTTGTAAGATTGGAACCCTGATAGGCTCCGATGCCTTTTGTATGGAAGAGATGCCCTTCATTATTCAGAGCCGGAAAATGACCGGACAATTCACCATGCATATTTATTCTTCCGCAGTCATCGGACTCATTGCCTCTTTTCCCTACGTATTCTTTGAAATCTGGCGATTCATTAGCCCAGGACTGTACGAGCAGGAAAGAAAGCTAAGCCGGGGAGCAGTGTTCTTCGTGAGCACCCTCTTTCTCATTGGAGTATTGTTTGGCTACTACGTAGTCACTCCTATTTCAGTGAACTTCTTAGGCAACTACCAGGTAGACCCCAGCATTCTGAATGAGTTTGATATCACCTCCTACGTAGGTATTCTTATCACCTTAGTACTGGCTTGTGGGCTTTTGTTTCAATTACCAATTGTCGTGTATTTTCTGAGTAAAGCAGGTATTATCACTCCGAAGGCACTCATCACCTATCGCCGCCACGCAATTGTGGTAATACTCATTATCTCGGCGCTAGTGACACCACCCGATCCTGTAACCCAACTACTCGTTACTTTCCCGCTGATCATGCTCTATCAGGCTAGTATCCTGATATCGAGGTGGGTTTTGCGTAAGAAAGAGAAAGCCGAAGCCGCTGCAGGGAACGAGTAAAGAAAATTACTCTTCAGTCTCTTCAATTCGTTGGTAGACTGACTGTCCAGGTAGCTTACGGTACGATGCTGCTATTTGAGGAATCCGTTCAAATATTTGAGGCATCAGTTGTACCTCATCAATAATCAAATCTGGCATATCGTCGCGAAAAGAATCGTATACGGAGGCGACATTAGCAAAGTCATTTAAGCCAGCCAGTTGCCGGGCGGCAAGTTGCCAGTTCAGATAGGGGGTAGCTAACCGAGCATGACGGTATACGCTCAGGTTCTGGCCTAGTATCAGCACTCTTCTCCCAGCTACCAGTTCGTCGTACTTGGTAGGTTTTACCATGAAGTTTTCAATATTAGCAACCTTCCTCAAAGAAAAGAAATTATACAGCAAAGCGTATCCGTTTAGGATCAGAAGTAGGGCCAACCCGACAGTAACCAATTCGGCAATCAGTGTCCGGCGAATAATCAGTAGAAAATGGGTGATAAAGAATGCTGCAGGTGGAATGAAAAACAGCAGATGGTAAGGAGCCGCCTGCCGAACGAGCAGTAGTGTAGCCAGAGCGGCTACCAGCTTTAATCCCATAATACGTTGTAATTTGCTTTGTTGGTTAGTGTAGCGACGATACTGACCAATTCGATACAAAGCCGCTACCAGAAAAATTAACACAACCGCACTAATAATCAGTAAATCCCATCCGTCCACGTAGGGAGTGCGGGGCAGGTTACGGAATGCTAACAGATACTGCTGAGTAAAACCTTCAGAGGCTTCAAACAGATAGAAAAATGTAAAAGCGACCAGAAACGGAAGTGCTACTCCGTAGAGCATCAACAGCACCCGGCGCAGCGAGAGGTTAGCGAAAAACAGGTATGCTAGTAGGGATGATGCCAGATAGACGATGCTGGGAAAGTAGCAGAGAGCTGCCAGCCCCACAAAGATTCCCGTGCTAAGAATGCGGACATCGTGCGACTGACTCTCAATACGATAAAATATATTTCGTAGTGCCAGCAACACCCAGGTTAAGGATAGTAGCACGGGAGAAAGGGTGTAAAAATCAAAAGAGAAACAAGAAAGTAACCCGTACAGTAAGGCTGGTACATACGTATTCTCGTGGTAGGCTTTCTTGGCTAATAGAAAATCGTTGAAAATCAGACACTGATAGGTTGTGAGTAGCGTAGCCAGGATAACGTAAGCGTTCTGGCTTCGGGAAAAAACAAGCTCTATCAGATGATACAGCAGTGCAGCCAATGGCCCGATATTATCCCACAGTTGAGTATACAGGCGGTCGCCTTCGGCCATATTCTCGCCCACTAGCATCCAGTTTAACTCCGGCAACGTTAGATAATTGCCCGATAACAAGATAGGTAGCCGCACGAGCATTAACAGCACGAATATGATAAGAATCCGGTACGGGTCGTTGACTCGGAAAAAGGTAAGCAATCCAGATTATTTAAGGAGTTGATAGTAGGATTATATAAATGCAAAAAAAGCAATCAACCTTGGTATCCGCAAAGCCGTGTACTTTTTTGTACAGATTTATGTGAATAATTCGGTAACGATTGTAAGTTTGTTTACTTAAGTATTATGATGTTTGGGTGTTATAGTGTTTAAGTCTCGAGTTCAGAACTTAAAGTTTGAAGTTAGTGTCAGTAACTTTGAACTGAAAACTCAAAATACCATAATACTTTAGCACTATAACACTTCGCACTAAATTTGATTGATATGAAGGAAAGCAAAAGGCAGCGACAGTTTTCCTCGCTGTTGCAGAAAGAATTGAGCGAGATTTTTCAGCGTAATGCTTCTTCGCTGTTAGGTACTAAAGATTTTGTAACGGTTGCGCGGGTGCAGGTTAGTCCTGATTTAGGGGTAGCTAAAATTTACCTGAGCTTTATGCTTAGCAAGCAAAAGGAGCAACTGATGGATACCATTCAGTACAAGAAAAGCGAAATACGACGTTTATTAGGTAACCGGATTGGGAAAGTAGCCCGGGTAGTTCCGGAGTTGATCTTCTTTCTGGACGATAGTGCTGATTATGCCGCCCGCATGGATAAGATCATTTCCGATCTGGACATTCCCCCGGAAGATGAGGATGAGGATTAGAGTGCGAGGAGTTTGGAGTCGGAAGCAGTTCCCCGCCATGAATGGAATAGGAAGTTAAAGGTTTCAAAGTTTAAAGGTTAAAAGTTATGAAATCTTATAACCTTTAACTTTCTCACCTTACTAACCAGGGACTATACGGCGACCGCAAACGACAAGCATCTATAAAAGAATAACCATTGAGCAATCGAGCAATAGAACAATCGATTAATGAATTTTCCTCTTTTAGTAGCCCGACGGTACTTTCGTTCTAAGAAAAAAAAGAATTTTATACAGGTAATCTCCAACATCTCTATGATTGGAGTAGCCGTAGGAACTATGGCGCTGATCGTAGTACTATCGGTGTTTAATGGGCTGGAAGACTTAATCAAAGAATCTAAAAGCACCTTTGATCCGGAAATTAAGATAGTGCCTACTACCGGAAAAACGTTTATTGCTACCGACTCTCTACTGAATTTAATCCGACAAGTTGAGGGTGTCGACATAGTAACCGAAGTAATTGAGGATAATGCGATGGCTCGCTACCAGGATGCTTCGATGATCGTGAAACTCAAGGGCGTGACCGACAACTTTACGAAGCAGCAGCGATTAGACCAGGCCCTGGTACATGGCAATTTGACGCTGAAAAAAGACGGTATTAATTATGCTATCATGGGACGTGGAGTACAGTATACCCTATCAATTGCTCCCTCTAATGATTTTTACGCCATGCAACTGTTTACCCCCCGGCAAACAGCCAGCACTGGCGGGTTTAATCCCGACCCTATGACGCGCTACTTCAAGCGCAAGAATATTATGCCGGGCGGAATTTTTGCTAACGAAAAGGAGTACGACGCCAGCTACGTAATTGTACCCATTGATTTTGCCCAGGACTTATTTGGCTACGACCAGGAACGAACCGCTCTGGAGATTAAAACAAAGGAAGATACCAAGGTCAGTAGTGTAGAGCGGCGATTAGAGAAATTACTGGATGCATCGGCCTACAATGTGCTCAACAGCGATGAGCAGCACGCTAGCCTGCTGAGGGCAGTAAAGTGGGAAAAGCTATTCGTGTATATCACCTTCTCATTTATTCTGGCAATTGCTTCCTTTAATATTTTCTTCTCCCTATCCATGCTGGCCATCGACAAACGAAAGGATATCGCCATGCTCTTTGCGTTGGGAGCCAATCAGCGTACGGTAAAGTCCATATTCATGATGGAGGGCACCCTCATCGCCCTGATTGGAGCGGGCAGCGGACTCATTGGTGCCGTGATCGTCTGCTGGGTGCAGCAGACCTTCGGAGTGGTGTCCATGGGGATGCAAACCGCTATTGTAGATGCCTATCCCGTGAAAATGGAAGTGGCTGATTTTCTGTTTACCGCCCTCAGTATTTCACTCATCACTTTTTTAGCTTCTTACCGTCCGGCTATTATTGCAGCCCGCACCGATGTAAAAGATTTTTTGTAAAATTATTATTTTAGCTAAATTGTGGGTTAGCTTCTTCTATCAACCCAACTATCAATCGCCATTTTTTCTCATGAGAGTTTCGACCGAACGGCCCTTTAAAGTCATTTACTCGCTGTTTAACCACGAGTACCTGGGCTATTTATTTGAGTCTTTTGCCGTTCAACTCAACGACCAACACGATTTTACCTTCGAGCACCAAAATATTTCTCATAAAAATGCCAGAGAATTTGCCCAGGAACTAGACGAGCAGGATTATGAGCTTATCCGGCTAATGGATTCCATGCAGCAGGAGGTAATCATTAATAAATTCCATAAAAAGCGGGTGAAGCCCCACGAGTTCTTCTACAAAGTATATAACGGCGATAGTGAGCGGCAGCAGTTGGTAAGAGAGGAAATTAGCGAATACCTGGAAGGTATCCGCTGCCGGATTCTTCCGCTATTGCAGGGCAAGCGGCTGTTTGAAATGAGCAATGATGGCGAGCCGGTAGGGCAGGAAATTGAAGTGCTTCCCAAGAAGGCAACCGTACTTTTTCACTTCCGGCGTAATCCCGACAACACGCACTATTTTCCAACCATTAAGTATGATGGAGAGAAGCTCGATTTTCAGTACCAGGGAGCCTATATTATTTGCAATCAGCCCGCCTGGATGGTACTGAACCACCGACTGTTTACTTTTGAAAAGGAGGTAGACGGCAATAAGCTCCAGCCTTTTCTAAACAAAAAGTTCATTGTTATTCCCAAGAAGGTAGAAGAGTCGTACTACCGCAAGTTTGTGGCTCCGCTGGTATCCTCTTTTGATGTTTACGCTAAAGGCTTTGACATTGTCACTGAGCGATATCCTCCCAATCCTTCTTTATCCTTTTTTGAAGTAAACGGAGCGGCGGCCGAACATGGCAGCAACGGGCAAAACGGAACGACAGCCGTTGCTAATAAAGTGGCACCTAAAAATATCGGATTTGAGCTAACCTTTGCTTACGATGATTTTCGATTTAAGGCCAATAGCGAAGAAGTAAGCGTGGTCGTAGATAAAAACAAGGAAAAAGACGAGTACGTTTTCCACCGAATTGTGCGTAACCGCCGAAGAGAGCGGCAGGTGGTAGACTTCTTGAAAAGCCGATCTTTAGAGATGCACGACTGGCAGCTGGTTCTTGACCGGAATCAGGCTATTGAGTGGGTGAACCGTAACCGAGATGCGCTAGAAGAAGCTGGCATTACCCTGAAACAGCGAGTCTCAGGCGATAAGAAGTATTTTCTGGGTGAGTCTACTATCAATATTGAGGTGCGGGAAAACATCGATTGGTTCGACATCTACGCTACTGTAAAGTTTGGCGAATACGAAATTCCCTTCGCTAAAATTCGATCGCTGATTCTAGCCAAAAAACGAGAACTGGTGCTGCCTAACGGGGAAATCGCCATTATTCCGGAGGTATGGTTCACCGAGTACTCCGAACTGTTTGCCTTTACCGAGTCGCCGGATAAGCTTGATGGAAAAGCCCGACTGAAGAAATACCACCTGGCTTTGGTGCAGGACCTGCACAATGGAAACCTGGCTAAGGTAACGATGGATCGCAAACTAGATCGTCTGCGGCAGTTTGAAAAGATTGAGGATCATGAGTTGCCCAGTAATTTTCAGGGAACGCTTCGTCCTTATCAAAAGGCGGGCTACAACTGGATGCACTTCTTGAACCAGTACCACTTTGGGGGCTGCTTGGCCGACGATATGGGATTGGGCAAGACCGTACAAACCCTGGCGCTGTTGCAACGGCAGAAGGAGATCCATCAGCAGGAGGAAAAGGTGATGAATACATCGCTGCTGATTATGCCTACCTCGTTGATCTACAACTGGGAAATGGAGGCCGCTAAGTTCACCCCTAACCTGAAGGTGTTCATCTACACGGGTACCAACCGTGATAAGAATGTAGAACAGTTTGCTGGCTATGATTTAGTGCTTACTTCCTACGGTATAGCCCGCCTGGATATTGATATTCTTAAAAGTTACTACTTTCACTACGTGATACTGGATGAGTCGCAGGCGATTAAAAATCCGGATTCTAATATCGCGCAGGCTGTACGAGAACTGAATGCTAAGCATCGCCTCATTCTCACCGGTACTCCGTTAGAAAACAGCACCCTGGACCTATGGTCGCAGATGACCTTTATTAACCCCGGTTTGCTGGGGAACGAGTCGTTCTTCCGAAACGAGTTCGTGAACCCTATTGAGAAAAAAGGCGATCTGTCTAAAACCTCTAAGTTGTACAGTATCATCAAACCCTTTATACTGCGACGGCAAAAGTGGCAGGTGGCTACTGAGCTACCCGAAAAGGTAGAAAATGTGAAGTACTGTACCATGACCGATGAGCAGGAGTCTTGCTACGAAGAGGCGAAATCATTCTATCGCAACGAAATTCTCAGCTTGATTGAGAACAAGGGTATTAAAAAGTCGCAGTTGCTGCTACTGCAGGGGCTTACCAAACTACGTCAGATTGCCAACCACCCGAAGATGGTAGACAAAACGTATACCGATGATTCGGGTAAGATGGAGGATGTACTGCACATGATCATTAGTGCTGTAAGCGAAGGGCATAAGATTCTGATATTCAGCCAGTTTGTAAAACACCTGAGTATTCTGAGCCAGCACTTGAAAGAGATCAACTACGACTATGCGTACCTGGACGGTAGCACCAAGAACCGTAAGGATCAGGTAGAGCGCTTTCAGCACGATTCCTCACTCAAGCTATTTCTTATCTCTTTGCGAGCAGGCGGAGTGGGGCTTAATTTAACCAAGGCCGATTATGTATTTATTCTGGACCCCTGGTGGAATCCCGCAGTAGAAGCCCAAGCCATTGACCGGGCTCACCGAATTGGACAAGAAAACCGGGTATTTACCTATAAATTTATTACCCGAAATACGGTAGAGGAGAAAATTCTGCGACTTCAGCAGAACAAGATCAAACTGGCTACCGAGCTAATTTCTACTGAAGAAAGTTTCGTCAAGCGTCTCACCCACGAGGATATTGACGCAATATTAAGCTAGCCAGACGAACCAGCTCGTTTAGTGTAGAGATAATTAATACGAATTAAGCTTGGGCCGAAACATCTACGATGGGATCAATCTCCTTCCAGGCCAAAGCACTAGCCCCTAACACAGCTGCGTTACGCCCCTCCAAACCAGAAGGTAAGATGGGTACTTTATCTTTAAATATCTCAAACATATGCTCTTCCATGTATTTCTTGGTTGGCTTAAACAGGAAGTCGCCCGCTTTAGCCAAACCGCCTAACAGAAAAATAGCTTCCGGGCTGAAAATCGCTACCACATCGGATAATTTTCGGCCTAGTAGTTCAGCCGTGTAATCAAAAGCCGCTTCCGCCACCGGATCGCCTTTCAGAGCCAGTTCGGTAATCTTAGCTGCAGTCAGATTATTGTAGGTGATATCCCGCAACGGAGTTTCATCGTTCATATCGGCTAACAGCTTGAACACCGTTCGTTTGATACCCGTAGCTGATACATACGCTTCCAAACAACCTTTTCGGCCCAATCCGCAAGTACGTCCGCCGGGGCTGTTCATGATATGCCCCATTTCGCCGGCAAAACCATCGTTTCCGTAGATCAGCTCACCATTTGCCACAAAACCACTACCCAAGCCGGTGCCTAAGGTAATCATAATGAAGTTTTTCATGCCTTTGGCGTCCCCGTAAATCATCTCACCAATTGCCGCGGCATTAGCATCGTTGGTCAGCACCATCGGTACATCGTAATACTCTTGGAACATCTTAATCAGCGGAACGACCCCTTGGAACGTCAGATTGGGAGCATACTCGATTGTACCGGTAAAGTAATTACCATTGGGGGCACCAATTCCACAGCCCACAATATTAAGCTCTTCACCTACTGTAGTGCGTAGCTTTTCAATTTCTTCGTACACGTACTTCAGGTATGCCTCCACATCGCCGGGAGCTGTTTTGATGGTTGATACAGATGTTTCGGCATACATATGCCCTCCCCGATCCACAAATCCGAATTTGGTGTTAGTTCCGCCAATATCGATGCCTAGAGCTACGTCTTTCATATGTCTTACTTGCTGATTGTTAATTTAGTGTATTGTTCGTTTATAGTTAGTTTTAAGTCCACCGTTATTTGTCATATTTCCTGTTTTTGCTTTATCTCCACAAGCCTGATTTAAAGCACTTTTTTCCACTCAAGCTTTTGACTTCCAAAACTCCGAACTTTGAACTTAAAACTCCGTACTTCTATCTTCCCACTCCTTATGCCCTGCTCTGCTCCCTGCACCAAGCTTTTTACTCCTATTTTATGTAATTGTTAATCAACATTTCAAATAGTTCAATTTTGCCACTGCGCCGTTGAGGTTCGCCCTGTTCTGCCGCCAGGCTGCTTAGATCTTCCAGGCTCAGCTTGCCCTGCTCAAATTCGGCTCCCTTACCACTATCGTAGGAGGAATAGCGCTCCTGCTTCATTTTCAGAAAGTCCGAGTTTTCCAGAATATCGTGGGCAATCAGTAGACCACGAGCGAAGGTATCCATTCCTACAATGTGAGCGATAAAAAGATCTTCCAGATCGCTGGAAGTACGACGTACCTTGGCATCAAAGTTTAGTCCACCGGGCGCGATACCGCCCTGCTGAAGCACTACCATCATGGCATGGATGCAGTCGTAAAGATCGGTTGGAAAGTAATCCGTATCCCAGCCGTTCTGGTTATCACCCATGTTGGCATCAATGCTGCCCAGCATACCCGCATCTGAGGCAGTTTGCAGATCATGGGCAAAGGTATGCCCGGCCAGAATAGCGTGGTTCTGCTCTACATTGATTTTAAAGTCATCAGCCAAGCCCTGCTGATGCAAGAATCCAATCACGGTAGCCGAATCAAAATCGTATTGGTGCTTGCTAGGTTCGGCTGGTTTGGGCTCAATCAGGTACACCCCTTTAAAGCCAATCTTGCGGCCGTAGTCGCGGGCCATGCGTAAAAACTGACCGAGGTGGTCTAGCTCCCGCTTCATATTGGTGTTAATCAGGGCGGCGTAGCCTTCCCGACCTCCCCAGAACACGTAGTTCTCACCCCCTAGCTCTACAGTTGCGTCTAACGCGGCTTTTACCTGGGCCCCGCCGTGGCAGAGCACCGCAAAATCGGGGTTGGTAGAAGCACCATTCATGTAGCGCGGATGGGAGAATAAGTTGGCGGTACCCCACAGCAGTTTTACTCCAGTGGCCTGCTGCTGTTCTTTCGCCAACCGCACAATCTCCTGCAGGTTCTTTTCTGATTGGCTCACTGAATCTCCTTCGGGGGCAATATCCCGATCGTGGAAGCAGTAGTAGGGAGCACGTATTTTGGTGAAGAATTCAAAGGCCGCTTCCAAGCGCGACTTGGCGTTATCCATTGGATCGCTGTGTTTGTGCCAGGGGAAATCGCGGGTGCCCGCACCAAATGGGTCGCTGTTCTCATTCACAAAGCTATGCCAATAAGCAATGGCAAAGCGTAGGTGCTCCTTCATGGTTTTATCACCTACCTGTCGGTTCTCATCGTAGTAACGGAAAGCAAAAATATTATCGGTACCAGGACCTTCGTACTGAATGGGATCAATGCCCGGAAAAAATGCAGAGTTAGTTGAGCTCATAGATATGTAAATTCTGGATTACAAGTTTGAAAATTGCAAATTATAAAAATTAACTTTGGTTATCAGTCCACCGAAAATAGATTTCGGTTTCCTAACTTCCTATCGTTTCTTTTGTCTTTCATATTTCTCATTTTAGGTGTTGGTTTAATACTTTTAACCACCGCTGATAGGCTTCAGCATAAGCCGCTTGTTTACTGCCATCCGGCTCAATTTGGTCAATCTGCTGCAAGCGGGCAAAGGCTTCCTGGGCATCGGTGTACTCACCAGCACCAATACCGGCACCTCGGGCAGCTCCGGCAGCGCCATCGGTATCGTACAGTTCTACTACCGCACCGGTGGTGTTGGCGAAAGCTTCGCGGAAGAGCGGACTCAAAAACATATTGGCTTTTCCGGCTTTCACCCGGCTAATCTGCATACCCATTTCTTCCATAATATCCAGGCTGTACTTCAGGGCGAACACAATTCCCTCCTGAGCGGCCCGCAGCAGGTGAGAGGTGTTGTGCAAATTAAACTCCAAACCGTTAATATGCGCCCCGATTTCGGCATTCGCCAGCGGACGTTCGGCCCCATTGCCAAAGGGAAGTACCACTATTCCATCGGAACCAATAGGCGCTTGCTGAGCGCGCTGGTTCATCTCCTCGTAGGAAAGCTGATCTAGCAGCAGTTGGTGTTTCAGCCAACTGTTAAGTATACCCGTGCCGTTGACGCAAGCCAGAATGCCATAGCGTGGCTGGCTCTGATCGTGGTTTACGTGGGCAAAGCTGTTGACTCTTGATTGCGGATCGTACTCTAGTTGGTCGCTCACTCCGTAGATAACGCCCGAGGTGCCCGCCGTAGCGGCTACCTCACCCGGTTGTAACACGTTAAGCGACAGCGCGTTATTGGGTTGATCGCCAGCCCGATAGGCTACCGGAATATCGGCGGGCAAGCCTAACTCTTCGGCAATAGCCGCTCGAACTTTTCCTTGGACACCGAAGGTAGGCACCACGTCAGGAATAAATTTTTGATCTATTTCGTAGTAATCCAGCAGTTTATCGGAAACATCCTGCGACTTGAAATCCCAAAATATACCTTCGGATAAACCCGATATTGTAGTGGTAATATCGCCGGTGAGTTTCATAGCGATATAGTCGCCGGGCAGCATAATTTTATGGATACGCCGGTATAGATCAGGTTCGTTTTCCTGCACCCACCTCAGCTTAGAGGCGGTGAAGTTGCCGGGAGAATTTAGCAGATGCGATAAGCACCACTCTTGACCTAGGCTCTCGAAGGCCTGCTCGCCAATGCTCACCGCCCGGCTATCGCACCAGATAATGGATGGGCGCAGTACTTCTTGCTCTTCGTCTACTACCACCAGCCCGTGCATCTGGTAGGAGATACCAATAGCCGTTACTCTCTGCATAGCATCGGCATGAGTTTGCCGCAATTGGTAGGTAGCTTTCCGCAGATGCTCCCACCACAAGTCAGGATGTTGCTCAGCCCAGCCTTCCTTAGGGGCCGCCATAGGTAGTTCCTGATTAGGAGAAGTAGCTGAGGCCGCTACCTGACCCGTGTCGGTTTGAACTAGACTGACTTTAATAGAAGAGCTTCCGATGTCGTATCCAAGCAGATAAGCGGTAGGCATAGTAGGTTGCTAATGGTTAAAGGAGCCAAGATACGAGCTTTAGTAGATTTTGAAAAGTTTTCGTCTGCTTCCCCCTACCTAAGCCACCAGCCAACGTCAAATTTTACATCTCATTCATCCTTCAGGGTGTGGGCAGGATTGATGAAGGCGGCCTTCAGGGTTTGGTAGCTGATGGTGAAGGTAGCAATCAGCAGCACCGACCCGATAGCCAGAGCAAACAATCCAGCGCTGAGAGGCACCCGGTAGGCAAAATTAGTCAGCCACTCGTTCATGGCCCAGTACGCCAGCGGTACCGCCAAGACACTAGCTACCAGAATCAGTAGGAAATAATTCTTGGTAAGAATGGTAACGATCTGAAAGAGTGAGGCTCCCAGCACCTTCCGAATGCTGATTTCTTTTTCCTTTTGCCGAGCTAACAGCATGGCTAATCCGTAGGAGCCCAGGCAGGACACCAGAATGGCCAGTACCGCAAAAATGCCGATAATCTGCCCAATGCGGCTGTCATCCTGGTAAAGCTCGCGCAGACTATCGTCCAGGAAATAATATTCAAAAGCCTTTTCGGGGAAATACTCCTGCCACTTGGTTTCGGTAAAGGCGATAGCTTCTTTAAACTGATCACCCGGCAAGCGCAGCGAAAGTGTGGTGAACATCGGTACCCCAATATCCATCACCATTGGCCCAATCGGTAGGTAAAGCGAAGAGTAATGCACGTCGCGGATGATGCCAATTACTTGACCCACTTTACCTTCCAGTTCAATTTCCTTACCTAGTGCCTCTTCAGGAGTACCCCATTCAAATTCTTTTACCGCGGTTTCGTTCACGATAAAAGCTTCCAGGTGGTCAGTACCAGCATCCTGACTAAAATCACGTCCGGCTACCAGTTCCAACCCGTAGGTTTCCAAAAAATCGTAGTCTACCGAGAAGGACGGAGCGTACAGTCGGCCTTCGGTATCTACTCCCTCCGGTTCAACTCGCCGAGCTACTACCCCTACACCCAATACCGTAGCCGATAAGGTGCTGGCCTCAATGCCAGGGTGGGCAGTTAGCTCGTTTTCCAGGGCATTTAACCGGCTACGAACTGCTCCGTCTACTCCACCAAAAATATTATTAAGGTCTTCGCTAAACAGTGGCACGGTCACAATAGCTTCCCGGTCGTAGCCTACGGGCTGGTTCTCCAGAAAGTGAAGCTGACGGAAGATGATGACGGTACCGGAGATGAGCGCAATGGAAGCCGTGAACTGAAGAACTACTAATACGTGACGCAGCGACCATTGTCGTCCGGGTCGGGCTGCTGATCCGGTACTCCGCAGCGTCTTCATAATCTGCCAGCGGCTAATGTAAAAAGCGGGATAGCTTCCGCCCAAAATACCTGTTAGCAGAAAAATCCCTACAAAAGTGAGCACCACTGGCCACTCCAGCAAATCGGTCCAGGTGAAGCTCTTCTGAGTAAGGCTATTAAACTCCGGCAGCGCCATGGTGATAATAACTAGCGCCAATAGAAACGCCAGAAAGCTTACCCACAACGACTCGCTCATAAACTGCGCGAACAGATGAACCTTGCGGGCACCCATTACCTTCCGCATGCCTACCTCTTTGGTACGCCGCACCGACTGGGCCGTAGCGATATTGATAAAATTGAAGCAGGCAATCAGCAAGGTAAGCAAAGCAATAGCCGAGAAGATATAAACATAGCGCTTATCATTAGTGCCTTCCGGACTCAGGAGCACATCAGGGTTCAGGTGAATATCGGTAATAGGTTGTAGGGTAAAACTCTGTCCGATATTCAGCTGCTCGGGAGCGTGCTCATCCAGTAAACTGGCGAAGCGCTCGTTCACCTGGTCGGACCGGGTTCCTTCCTTCAGACGAACGTAAGTGTGCGAATGAGAAATAACCCAGTTCTGGGCTAAATTCTGCCGCATAACAGTATCACGCCCTACTGAAGCCAGGGTGAACATACTTTCGTAAGGAACCATCATTGAGAAATGCAAGTGGGCATTATCGGGAAAGTCTTCCGCTACGGCTACTACCTGGTACGGATGATTGCCATCCAGCAATAACGTCTTACCCACCACACTACCACTCGCTACGACCTCGGTTCCGAAGTACTTCTCGGCTAGTTCGCGGCTAAGTACCACCGTGTTAGGGTTGGCTAAGCGGGTTTGGGTGTCACCGACCACGAAATCCAGCGAGAAAATATCCAGGAAGGTAGAATCGACAAAAAACGCCTGATCTTCCTCAAAGCTAGTAAGGTCGTTCTGGGCTCCCGGCACCTGTACGCTAATGCTCCGGTTGTAGGCCCGAGCGGCGGTTTCCACTTCCGGAAAGAAATCGGGCATGAGCGGAGCAATGGGCGGAGGCACCTGGGCGTAGCTGAAGTCATTAGTAGCGTGGTACACTACCCGGTACAGCCGATCCTTCTCCGGATAAAACTGATCGTAGCTCAGTTCGTGACGGACAAACAAAAAGATGAACAGACAGCAGGCCATCCCTACTCCCAACCCCACTACATTAATGAATGTGAAGACCCGGTACTTGGCCA
This sequence comes from uncultured Roseivirgaceae bacterium, assembly GCA_964551335.1. Lineage (GTDB taxonomy): Bacteria > Bacteroidota > Bacteroidia > Cytophagales > Cyclobacteriaceae > Tunicatimonas. The sequence goes on along the minus strand of CAZKCO010000020.1, from coordinate 37,756 downwards.
GATAACGGCTGGCAATTTTTAAATAATTTCTCAGCATAAGCGACTGGTGATTACTCACTGAAAGGTAAAATTATCTATGGAGACCGGCGCCCCCCAAATGGGGGGATATTTGTGAAAATAGGTAAGAAAATAAAAGACTAGCAAGCTTTTGTTGAAATAGTCAGTGGGAGAACTCGGAAGAGTCTTTAACGGAAGACTGCCTACTCGCAAGAACGCTTCGCTGAGCGCAAAAGGCAGCACGCCTCAATCTACGACCACTAAACCACTCAGATGCTGGTAAACGCTTCGAGGCCTGACAATAGTATCTACAGTGGTTCCGCCGACCATTGCGTACTGGTCAACCTCGGAAACGACTTCCTCCAAGCTGGGAGTTTCAGAAAGTTGGCTACTTCGTTTGTACTCTACGCGCACCGGTTCCAGGGTGTACCATTGACCATTGGCGAATTCTACCAGCGTTTTGTCGGTGGTCAAATACACTCCGTTTTTTAGGTTTTCTTTCATAGGATTGGGGGTTATAGCAGCAAGCTAATAATTCTTATTTTAAGAATCAATAAGAATTTCTCAAAGTGCATCATGTGAGTATTTTAACAAAAAAAACAATCTTTATATACTTGAAAAAAGAACATGATAGAAACAAGATCGTATCCCTAAAAACCAACCTAAAGTATAAACGGTTTGAAAATAGATAATGCCTCGTAGCGTGAGGCCATGTAAAGTATGTAAAGTGCTGCTTTTAAGAACGTTAAATGAAAGAGGATACGCAATTCTAAACTGGCAACTCTGGTTCATTGCGCTACATAAAATACAAGCTTGCCTTAGGCTTTTGACATTACTTTTCGTTCGTTGCGCTTTAGCATCTGTCGCCCGATCATCACGAGGATTAGTAGAAGGCAAAAAATATTGGGAAGAATCTGGCTTAATGGCTGGTAAGCGCGAAGTACATTTCCGCTGAAGGCTGACAGTAGTGCACTGAAGGCTGAAATTAGTTTATAAATATGTTCGTAAACCCAAGCCTCCCGAAGGTAGGAATGCAACCACAACTGCTTGGCAATATCGTAAATCGTGACCAGGCTTAAAGCCCCCAATGCCGAATATACGAGTGTGGAATTCCAGACAGCTTCTGCCAGATGAAGAAACGCCAGAAATGCAATGCCCAGCGATAGCACAGTTACGGCCACTCCCAAATCAACCTTGGTACTCCGATTTCTTTGTAGCCGAACCGCCCGCCACCCGGAATATCCGTTGTAACCTGCCAGCAGCGTCAGTAAAAACAGAAACGGATCGGATCGGAAAAACAGCCACCCGAGGAAACCAGTGGCGATTACTAACGATAGCAGGTACAGAAAATAACGTCCCCACCGGATATGAGTGAGACCGGCTTTAGGCGCTACTAAAACGACAGTTCCTACAATGAGTGCCAGCGTACCGGCCACTACGTGGATCAGGATATTGAATTGGTAAATCATCTTACGCGAGTAGTTATCTTAGTGACTGACCAATGATGGGTAGATTTCCACCCTTGTTCAAGCCAAAAGTGATGAGCAGCTTTTAGCAGTGACCAAAGCATTTCGTCACAAAAGGTTGGTGGCGAAGAAGGAGAATGCCTATTTTCAGAATCGGTATGCGTAAATGGCTCAACAACCGTTTTTTCTTTCATTTGATAGCTTTGCTGGCGCTCTTGCTAGTTCATTGGCTGGCCGACTACGAACATATGCAGCAGCGAACCGGATTTAACCGCTACTCTCCTTACCTCTTTTTACTGCTGCTCTACGGCTGGATCGTTTTTCATAATCTGGTGCTGTTCGACGGTCTGTATCTGCGGGGCAAGAAGCGCGTTTACTTTCGCTGGACGGCGCTGGCAGTAGTGGTTTGTCTGGTCAACATGACTTTCATCCTGCGTTACGTATTTCAGGTTGATAACCCCCTTCCGCAGATTCTTAATTTCTGGATTTACACGCTACTGGGATTGGGAGTGTATATGACCTATCGCTACCTGAAGGAGGCACCCCAAAAACTGGCCGGGCCGAGTGATGCCGGAAATGATAATTCGGTAGCCGAGCACTTTACCTTCATTGCCGATGGCCAAACGTACCAACTTCCCGTTGAAGGAATTTTGTATCTGGAGAGCCTGGAAAATTACGTAAAGATCCACACTCAACAGAAGACCTACGTTGCCCGACTACCGCTGAAAGAAGCCGAACAAAGGCTACCCAGCCCACTCTTCATCCGAGTGAGTCGTTCCCATATCTTAAACACCTCCCACATTCACACCCGCCAGCCAGATTGCCTACTGATTGGTAATCAGCGGTTTAAGATCGGAAAAGTATACAAGAAGTACGTAGAAGACCAGTTAGCCTTATGAACAACTCAGCCTTTATCCCCAAACCCATTAGAAGCGAAGAAGAGTTAGATGCCACTTTTGCTCGTATAGACGAACTAATCAGTGCTCAATCCGGAACTTCAGAAGGCGAAGAACTAGATTTGTTGAGTGAATTGGTTTGGGCTTACGAACAGCGTCATCATCCCATCACTCCGCCTGACCCCGTTGCGTTGCTAAACTCAAAACTGGAAAGCGGTGAGTTGAGTTTAGACCAATTAAAGGAAGTTTTACCTAACCGATCTACTCGTTCCCAAGTACTGAACAAACGACGACGTATTTCTATGAAAGCAGCACTAGAAATGGTAGACCGAGGATGGGTTCCGGTAGAATCATTCTTCCAAACTGCTTACTGGAGATTTTGCATTTAGCATATAATATCCAACTTTCCTCACTTACACCTTTACCAACTTTATTTAATGCGAGCCGGAATTTACCAACTATTTGATTTTTTTTTACGTTATTAGCGCGAACAGCCTATAATCATAAGACAATGCTATCAAAAATTGTAATTGAAAATTTCCGATCCATAAAAAATAGGATTGAGTTCTCTTTTGAGGCTACTAGCTTTAAAGAACACGTTGCCAATGTCGCTCAGATGAAGAACAGCCAGATACTAAAATCATCGGTTATATATGGAGCAAATGCATCTGGTAAAAGTAATGTACTAAAAGCATTCAAAGCAGTTGACTATTTGATCTTGAGAAGTGCAAGTTTTACTCCTAAGAAAGCTATTGATCCATATGAACCGTTTCTTTTAGATCAACACTCAAGAAAAAAACCTGTAAAACTTGAACTTGATTTCTATATAGAAAATATTCTGTATACCTTCAAAATCGAATTTCTAGAATATGAGGTGATTCGCGAAGAGCTCATCTTCAAGCCCAAGAGACAGAGTTCAACTATATACTCGAGAGTAAAAAACACACCTATTTATTTTGGTGAGTACTATAGAGGTGAGCGTAAAAGTATTGAAAAAAAGCTTTTACCGAATCAATTATTCCTGTCGAAAGCTGTACTTGACAATGTCGAAATATTAACACCTGTATACAACTTCTTTGAGGAGAAAGTAGCCTCATACCCATTTTTTGAAGATTTCCACGAAAATCGACTGCAACAATTGTATGCAAGAAGGTTAGCTGATGTTGATGATACTGAGTTCAGTGAAAAATTTAACCGTCTCATATGCGCCTTAGACACAGGAATCATTAGAGTAAAGTCTGAAAGTATTGATTGGAAAAACAATATTTTGCCAGATGATCTCCCTGAATCTGTAAAGGAAAGAATTAAAGAAGACTACAAATACAGAATCAAAACCATTCATAATGTATATGAAAATGACAATTTATCAGGCGAAATAAGTTTTGATAAAGATGAGGAATCTAAAGGAACTCAAAGATTATTTGTATTAGCAGGTATTATTTTAGATGCCTTCGAAGATGGAACAATACTAATAATTGATGAATTTGAGAAGAATCTCCATCCACACATTACAAAATCACTTATCAAATTATTTCATAACCCTGAAGTCAACAAGAAAAATGCACAGCTGATTTTTGCAACTCATGATTTGAGCCAACTTGACAGTAATATCTTCCGTAGAGATCAAATTTGGTTTGCGGAAAAGAATGAGAGGGGTGAAACTGACCTGTTTAGTCTTGCGGAAATTAAAGGAATCAGAAATAATATTCCCTTTGACAAGTGGTACGATAGTGGAAAGTTCGGTGCTACTCCGATAATCAATGAATTAGAAATGAGCTTGTAGATGCCTAGACGAAAGAGAAATAGGACTCCAAACTTAAAAATATTGATATTATGTGAAGGACAAACCGAGCGCAACTACTTACTGGAAATCAAAAACACACTGCCGCGTGAAAAACAGCGTGGAATCAGTATTGATATTGAGAGATTCAAAAGAAACGACCCATTGAGCTTAGTCAATGAGGCAAATAGAAGAAAACAGATAGCTCGAGCTGAGGGAGTAAGGTTTGATCATATATGGGTCGTATTTGATAATGATAACTTACCGAACAGAGATAAAGCTTTTTATAGAGCAAACAAGTATGGACTCAAAATTGCCTATTCCAGTTTTAATATTGAAGTATGGTTTATTATTCATTTTGAATACACTACTCGGCAATTCAATAATGGAAATTCTGTGAAAAACTATTTGAAGAGTAAATACATTCAGAACTATGAACCAGGAAAAACACTTCTTTTAGATCAGTTAGATCCTCTTTATGATGATGCTCTTCAAAACGCGAAAAGGATTAGGAGTTTACATCAGGACGATATTGACAGCAACAATGCTAAAATATGGGAGATAAATCCTTATGTTACTATAGATTTACTCACTGAATTTCTTATCAAATTGGGTAAATAAGAAACAAGGTTACGTATATAATATAATCTTTGTAGATGAGTCGCAATAGTTAGGACTGCTACTCACTTCCCCATCGGAATATCAGTAGGTTGATAAAGAATCTCGATAGCTTTTTTGAGTTGCTGATCCTCACCTTCCAATACTAGTTCGGGTTCATTTTTTACTAGATGGTCGGGTTCCAGTTGCTGGTTTTCCAGGAAGTTGCCGTCGGTATCCACCATGCCTACTTGGGGGATGCCAAAGACTAAAGTCGGATCAATCTGCCGCTCCCACCATACGGCGGTGCCGGTACCGGGTACGGGCATACCGACGGTTTCGCCAATACCCAGGGCTTTGTAGGCGAAAGGGAACATGTGGGCATCGGAGTAATTACCTTCCCCCATAATCACTGACGAAGGGCGGGTCCACTTAAACTGAGGCTCGGCTCCCAGCTTCTGACCGCGAGGTAGAAAAGTAATGTATTCCCGTCCATTGAGGAAGGTCACCAGGTCGTCGTGCAGCCAGCCGCCGCCGTTAAAGCGGGTGTCTACCACCACCGATTCTTTGTCGGAGTAGCGGCCCAGTAGTTCGCTAAACACCTCGCGGAAGCTGGCGTCGTTCATGCCCTGCACATGTACGTAGCCCACCTTGCCGTCGGATAGCTCTTCGGTTTCGGCCCGGCGCTGCTTCACCCAGCGCTCGTACAGTAGTTCGTACTCCCGGCCCATGTCTACCGGTTTCACCCGTACATCCCAGCGTTTATCCGCTTCCGGGTCGTACATAGAAAGCAAGGTAAACTGATCTTTTTTGTGATTAAGCAAAGGAGCTACGTTCATTCCGGCAGTAATTGCTTCCCCATCAATCTTCTCAATAATATGTCCGGCTTCAATATTGTATTCTGGATCATCCAGCGGGCTTTTATCCATAATTTCCCGGATTTTCAGCCCATCGCCTTCGTAAGCTTCGTCGTAGAAAACCGCCAGAGAAGCGGTTTCGTCGGCTCCTTCCGTATCGGGATAGTAGCGGCAGCCGGTGTGGGAAGCGTTCAGTTCACCCAGCAGTTCGCTCATTATCTCGGAGAAGTCGTAATTGTTGTTGATGTGGGGTAAAAACTGAGCGTAGGCTACTTTCAGGCTATCCCAGCTTACATTATGCAAGTCTTTTACGTAAAACTTCTTTTGCACCTGTCGCCACATATGTTCGTAGAGATACTCCCGCTCGGCCAGCGGTTTTAATTGCATATCCGCTTTGAAGGCGACCGGCTTTTTCTCCTTCTTATCAATATCTACCTTGATGATTTTGCCGCCGTTCAGCACGAACAGGTTTTTACCTTCCTGGTCCATCGCTAACTGACCGCCTTGCTTATCCAGCTTCACCAGAATCTCGGTAGAGCGTTTGCGTAGGTCGGTCACCCACACATCGTGGCCCTTCTCAAAGCTGCTCATGTAGTATAGTTTCTCACCGTCGGGCGACAACAACGCATCGGCTAAATCGGACGAGTGAATCGTCAGTCGAGTGGTGCGGTCTTCTATATCCTCCAGTACGATATTGATCGGGTCCGCTACTTTTTTCTCTTTTTCTTTCTCCTCTTTATCATCATCCTCCGATTCTTCTTTCTCTTCTTCCTTTTCCTTCAGCAGCTCGTACTCTTCCTGACTCAAATTAAATTCTTCCCAGGCAGCTGGGTCAAAGAACATGGCGTACACATCGGCCTGAGCACCCCAGCTACCGTGACTGCGCATGCCTTGACGGTCAGTGAACCAGATGGCCATTTCACCATTCATCTGCCATTTAGGTAAATAATCACTGTAGCCGCTGTTAGTCAGGTTCACTACTTCGCCTTCACCCGAGGCGGGGATCAATCCTACCTCATCGATCCAACGGCCCCGGTCGAGAAATTGCGTCAGAAACCATTTGCCATCCGGCGACCACTGGTACCATTGGTCACCGTCGGAGTAAGAATAATTTTTATCGCCCGGCAGAATGGTGCGAACGTTTTTGCTGTCCAGGTTTACTACTTTCAACGTCGTCCTTTCTTCCAGAAACGCCACCTCTTTACCATCGGGCGAATACGCCGGTTGAAAAGTTTCGGCACTGGTTTCCAGAATGAGAGTTTCCTCCAGCACGGTAGCCGCGTAAAAGTAGGGTTCTTCGTCGCGGGCGATACGAGTTTCGTAGAGGTTCCAGCTACTATCGCGCTCACCGGCGTAGAGTATTTTTCGCCCCTCCGGATCAAAGCTAATTGACCGCTCCTGTCCGGGAGTATTGGTTACCCGTTTGGTCAGTCCGCTTTCTACCGCCGTCACAAATATTTCACCGCGCACCACGAAGGCAATCTCTTTACCATTGGGCGAAAGCGCCATTTCGGTGGCCTTATCGGTGAAAGTTTCCAGTCGGCGGGCATTGTACTTATCGTCGGTGCGAATGCTGATATTAACCTTCTGAGGTTCGGCACCTTCTTGCATCGTGTAAATTTCACCGTGATAACCAAAGCAAAGCGTTCCGTCGTCAGCAACCGACAAGAAGCGCACCGGATGCAGATCGAAGTCAGTAAGTTGAGTTTTCTGGCCGGGATTGCTGGTATCCATTTTCCAGACATTGAAGCTACCGCTCTCTTCGCTTAGATAGTACACCGACTGCTCGTTGGCACTCCAGCAGGCATTGCGGTCTTCACCGTTGAAAGTGGTAAGCTGGGTATGTTCGCCGGAGTTGGTATCGTACAGCCAGATGTCGCGGGCAATGGAGGAGGTGTGGTGCTTACGCCAGATGTCTTCGTAGCCCTTCAAATCCTGATAGAGCATTCTATCACCGGAAGCCGATAGCTGAGCGTGGTCCATCGGCAGCGACAGCTCCTGGGTAGGCTGCCCGCCCGAAGTAGAAATTCGGTACAACTGGTTAAACCTTCGGTAGGGAAATAAGGCGCTTTCGGCGCTGGGCGTACGGGTGGAGGTAAACAGCACGCTTTGACCGTCAGTAGTGAAATCCGAAGGATGATCGTGGGCGGAGTGAAAAGTGAGCCGTTCGGACTTACCCCCCTGAGCGGGCATCAGGTAAATATCGAAGTTGCCGAAACGGTCGGAGGCAAAAGCAATCTGCTGGCCGTCAGGCGACCAGACCGGCTGATAATCGTGGGCTTCATGTAGCGTCAGCGGAACCGCTTCTCCCCCGGAACTGGGTACAGAGTATAAATCGCCCTGGTAGCTGAATACAATGGTTTGGCCATCGGGAGAAAGGGCGGGATAGCGCATCCAGAGCGGGCTATCACTCTCCTGGGCTAGGGCGAAAACGGGTAAAGTTAACAGTAAGAAATATAAACGAAGCATGGCTAGAGACTGTGAAATCTAAAAACGTTAGTCTTCAAAGATAGGAAACAAATGGTTGGCTACCTACCTTCACCAATCAACAATTGAGGTTTACCTCTCGTCACATTGGCTGTTGCTATAATGATCAGATTGCAAACGCTTCTACACCCAATCCGACTGAGCATCACTTCTATGAAAGCGATTCAAGGTAGTATTCTGAAAAGATAATCCCAATGGCTAAAAGTTTTCAACTACTGGAAATTAAAAGGATTCTAAAACTCACTAATCTCCGGCAAAGTATAGGGAGTATAGGGTGCTCCGGCTTGCTCTAACTTCTCTTGTAACGGTTGAATCTTATTGTTAACCAATGTTTTCAGACGCTCAAGCCAGGGACGAAACTCTTCTTTGGCAATAGCGTAACTATCCCGGTGAGTTTGCGTGGGTTGCGTAGTCGTACTGGATTGCTCAAACACGATATAGCTAACACGAGAGGCGATGCTGGGGGGCTGCTCCTGATCCAGTCGGGCGGCTACCTGATCACCATTTAACTCCCGGTTCAGTGTAGTGAGTTCCTGCTGGATTTCCTGCACTTCGGTATAAATTTCCTCGTAGGGCAATTCTACCTGCTGTATGGCCACTTCAATATGCTTCATCTGATTTTGGACCTCCTTCATAGATTCCTGCGCTCCGCGTACTGCCCGAAACAGTTGGGTTACGTCTTGCTGAAATTCTACCAGCTCCGGTCGGTCTTCCGCCGGCAGCGTAGTATTATCCAGTGCTTTTACTCGGAAGCTAACTGGTTCGGCTAGCGGAGTAATCTCTCCGGCTATCAGTTTAGCCAGTGAAACTTGATAGGTACCGGGCGGCACCATCGTGCCTGCCGGAGGAGTGGCAAAAGGATTATAATACGGAGGTGGTACCAAATTCACCGGATTTTTTGGAGCGTAGCGCAAATCCCAGGTTACGCGCTGCAAACCGGCCTGAGGCTTGGTAGTTAAGTTTCTAACTACGTTCCCAGCTTCGTCTTTGATCGTGAACAGAAGTTGTGGCTCCGGTTCTTGTTGCTCGGCTAACAAATTTTCGTAAGAAGGATAAGGATTATCTTCGGCTTTCTTCTCCTGAGCGCGACGCCTGTCTTCCTGGGTTTTTAGGGTATCTTTCAGATAATAAGTGATTAGAGCGACCGGAGGTAGATTCTCGCCCATGTAGTAGCTATCGCCCTGGAATGACTTTTTAGGTAGCCCCAACGGGGTACTTTCCTGGTATAGCCAAGCATCGCGCACGGCAAAGAGTTCAACGTCAGTTTCATCAGGGCGGTAATTTCGGAGAGCAGAATAATCGTCCAGTACGTAGAAGCCTCGTCCGAAAGTGCCTAGCACCAGATCGTTCTCCCGAGGTTGAATAGCAATATCCCGTACCGCAATAGTAGGTAAGCCTCCTTTGAGTTGCGTCCACTGCTGGCCACCATTGTTGCTGAAGAATACGCCAAACTCAGTACCGGCAAACAGCAGGTTAGGGTCTTCATGATCTTCGGCGATGGCGTAAACCGAACCTCGCTTGGGCAAATTGGCAGTGATCGCCGTCCAACTCCGTCCCTGGTCGGTACTTTTATACAAATAAGGCTGAAAATCACCGTACTTGTGGTGATTGAAAGCAGCGTACACCACCTGCTCATCGTGCTGCGAAGCCCACAGCGTGTTGACGTACGTTCGATCCGGTACTCCCGAAAACTGAGATACTTTCGTCCAGGAATCACCTCCGTCGCTGGTGATCTGAATCAGACCGTCATCAGTTCCGACGAACAACAGGTTTTCGTTCAAAGGCGATTCGGAGAAGGCCACGATGGTGCCGTAGGGCGAGGTAGACTGATTCTTCGCTACCGCGTCCACACTCCAGATTTTATCCATTACTTCCAGTTGGTTGCGATCAATCTGTTGGGTGAGGTCATCACTAAGCACTTCCCAGCTATTCCCTCGGTCGTCGCTACGAAACAGCTTGTTAGCCGCAAAATAGATTCGGGTAGGATTGTAGTGGCTGGTCGCCAATGGAGCGTCCCAGTTCCAGCGGTAAGCGGCTTCACCCTTCCGCTCTTTGGGCTGAATACCTACGCTCTCGCCGCTCTTACGGTCGTAGCGCACCAAATAGCCGTACTGCGCCTGAGCGTACACAATATTAGGATTATTAGGATCTACCTGCGACTCGAAACCATCACCCCCATTGGTCACAAACCACTCACTGTTGGCAATACCATTATTAGAAATGCTGCGGGAAGGTCCACCCAGGCTAAAGTTATCCTGAGTACCGCCGTAAATGTTGTAAAATGGCTCAGCATTATCCACCGCCACTTTGTAGAACTGAATGATGGGTAGATTAGGTTTGTAATGCCAGGTTTTGGCACCATCGTAGGTTTCGTAAATACCACCATCGCAACCGACCAGAAAATGATCAGCGTCTTGCGGATTAATCCACATACAGTGGTTATCCACGTGTTTGGTGTCTTCACCCAGCACTTTGAAGGTCTTACCGCCATCTACGCTGATGTGCAGCCAGGTGTCCATCGCGTAAATTTTATCGGGATTGACCGGATCGGCTACAATCTCCTGGTAGTAGTTTCCGCTGGTGGAGTAATCGCCCTGTTTCTCCCAGCTTTCGCCCCGATCGGTAGAACGGTAAAAACCACCTTCCCCCTGCGCAGCCTCCACAATGGCGTACAAAATATCCGGATCAGCCGGAGACTGGCTCAGTCCAATCCGGCCCAGGTCTACTTTGGGTAGCCCTTTATTAATTTTTGTCCAGGTTTCACCGGCATCGTAGCTGCGATAAATGCCTGACTGGGGTCCACCTCCCAGGTAGGTAAACACATGCCGCCGGCGCTGAAAGGCCGTAGCGTAGAGAATATCAGGATTACGGGAGTCCATGATCACCTCGTTGATGCCCGTGTGTTCGTCGATAGAAAGTACCGCGTTCCAGCTTTGCCCGCCATCGGTAGATTTGTACACTCCGCGTTCACCCCCGGCACTCCACAATGGGCCAATGGCCGCTACGTAGATCACATCCGAGTCGCGCGGGTCAACCAGAATGCTGCCAATGTGCTCCGACTGCTTCAGTCCCATATTTTTCCAGGATTTTCCACCATCGCGGGAGAGATACACCCCATCACCGTAGCTTACACTGCGCTGATTATTATTCTCGCCCGAGCCTACCCAAACCACGTTGGAATTATGCGGATCAAGCGTGACGCAACCAATGGAGTAGCTTCCCTGGCTATCAAAGATTGGTTCGTAGGTGGTACCCGCATTTACGGTTTTCCAAACCCCTCCCGAAGCGGTGGCTACGTAGTATTCCTTGGGGTTTTCGGGATTGACGGCAAAGTCAGCAATGCGTCCTGAAGTAAGAGCGGGCCCTACACTTCGGAACTTAAGCCCAGCTAGTACGGGCAATTTTTCTTCCTGATTAGTGGGTTGTGATCTTTGCTTTCGGGACTGAGCTAAGAGAGAAACCGACAGAACTAGTGCGCCTATCAGGCCTAGATACGCTTTTTTCATGGTTCAGGCAGGGTTGAGTGAGTTAGGTAGTCAATGATTTGGCCAATTAAGATAAGGAATATTCGGAAGCTTTCGCAAAGAAGATAGTCAGCAAGATTCGTCTTAGCCAGATTAGGATTAAGTGCTTATAGAGTCATCGTTTAAAGGTTTTGTTATCTTTTGGTTTCTGCCAAACCATCCATCGTGTAAAGCGTTTCCCCTTCTATGGAATCTTCTCGTTGGGTAAAAATTACCCTCTTATTAGCTAGCAGCCTCACTGTGATGTCGGGGGCCTTAATTGCTCCGGCGCTACCCATTATTGCCGATTACTTTTCGGAGGTGGAAAATGCTGAATTTCTGACCCGCTTGGTACTGACTGCTCCGGCACTGGCCATCGCTATATTTTCTCCGATTGCCGGGGAGCTTATTGACCGCTTCGGTAAGATCAAACTGTTTATTCTGGGAATGGTGCTATACGCAGTGGCGGGTGGCGCGGGCTTTGTCATTAGTAATATTTACGTTTTGCTAGCGAGCCGGGCGCTGCTGGGAGTAGCGGTAGGCTTTATCATGACTACCGCTACTACCCTCATTGGTGATTACTTTGAAGGAGAAGAACGAAATTCCTTCCTCGGCACCCAAGCCGCATTCATGGCCCTGGGCGGAACGGTATTCGTCGCTCTGGCGGGATTGCTGGCTGATATAAGCTGGCGCTATCCGTTTCTATTGTACTTGTTTTCGCTGCTAGTAATTGGCTTGGTGGTTCGCTTTTTAAAAGAACCCCAATCCCACAACCAAGGCCCCCAATATTCCTCTAATGGCACGCCCAGAAGCTATCAGAAGGGACCGATCATCTGGGCCTATGTAGCTACCTTCACCGGGATGGCGCTGTTTTACGTGATTCCGGTACAATCCCCGTTTTTGCTGGAACAGATCGGGGTTGAGAAAGAATCGCTATTAGGCTTGGGGCTGATACTGGCAACCATATTCGCGGCTCTGGCTGCGCGGCTGCATCCAGCCATCAAACGGCGTATCAGCTTCGCATCTATCTACGTGCTCACCTTCGGACTGATAGCCTCCGGCTACGGATTGATCGCGCTAACTTCTACTTTGTGGACGGTGCTAGTGGGAACAATCATTGCTGGCTTCGGTGCCGGACTGCTGATGCCTAACGGTAACCTCTGGCTTATTCAGGTCACCAACCCTGCCAAGCGAGGCAAAGTAATCGGAGGTATGACTACGGCGGTATTTTTGGGGCAGTTTTTCTCTCCGGTGCTTCTACAACCTGTCATTAATAGCTATTCAATTTTTATTGCCCACGCCGTGGCGGCAACTTTTGCGCTGCTGATGGTGGGGGTGTATATAGTAGCAACATTCAGACAGTCACCCGCTAAATCCCGACAGAAAGTAGCCTCTTAGATTAGTTGAAACCGGATCGCCGGCCGATTGATAGGGGATAACTGACAATTTACTGCCGTGGAATATTTACAGAGCTAATGGATTTAGCTTCCGGCTTTGCCCGTTGAAGCGATAGATAGTTACTTCTTGGGCATTCTCCGGAACGAAGAGGCTGCGGGATGATTGAGAAAGATAGCCGGCTCCGTAGTAAAACTCCTCCCGGTACTGTTGTCCGTTGTTTAGTCTGATTTCGGCGTAAAAATCCAAAGGCTGAAGTGGAGTGAAGTAGCCCTCAGGAGACCTTTCCGGTTCGCATAGCATTAGTTCGCCCCGGTTTCTGCCGACCAGATAAATTTGCTCCTGCTCGTTTAGCGTAAGTGCCGCCAGCGAACGGGCATCGCCCGGAATGTTCAGAAGTTGTACACTATCGGTGGATGCCGAATTGAAGTGAGCAATAGCTCCGGTGAAAGCGTCGTAGGGGCCGAGAGCGGTTTCCGGCTCGTAGAAGTTACCTACTAGCATGAGTTCAGCACCATTGGTTGAAGGGTAAGCTTGAATGCCAGTGATTGGTGCAAACTGCAACGCGGTTGATAACGGCTGAAAACGATTACCCATCTCCTCACGAATGACCAGCGCATTTCGGAGTTCGGTGACCTGCCATTCGCGAGCACCTTCCCGTTCGTGGGGTAGCAGCACGGTGTTGAACGGGGCCTGGGCGTAGGTATCATAGCTGCCAAACCGTTTGCTCATAGCGACGATCTGATCGTTCAGGGCGTCGCGGGAGTGGTATACGTACTCGGTATCAGCCTTAGTGAAGGTGACGATGGCGTCGGTTTCGTTATTGCGATCAAAGTCTTTGGCGTACATCCGGATGGGTTCCTGCTCCGATGCCCGGAAGCGGGAGTTCAAACCGAGGTTACCTAGCACGTAGTCAGTATCGCCGTCGCGGTCCAGATCACTTCCGTACAAACTATTCCACCATCCTGATTTACCAGCTAATATTTCTTGTTTTTGAAAACGGTTTTGCTCGTTCCGATACAGCTGAGGCTCCTCCCACTCCGATGCTACTAGCAGATCTACCTGTCCATCCCGGTCGTAGTCGGTCCAAAGTGCCGCGCTCACCATACCGAAGCCACTCGGTTCGCCTATATCCCGTTCAGTCACATCGACGAACTTACCGCCTTCGTTCGCCAGCAGATAGCTAGCCGGAGGCATCGGGAAATCGGTAGGACGAACCCGCCCACCTACAAATAGGTCCAGGTCGCCATCCTGATCATAATCAGCCGCCACTACGCACGAACCACTACTTGCGATAGGAGGTAGGGCGCCCTCGGCTAGTGTAAAGTTTCCCCGACCATCATTTTCGTACAGCCGATCCTGGTACATCTCGGATTTTGTGCCCCACTCCACTCCTCCGCTAACTACGTATAGATCCAAGTCACCATCGTTATCTTTATCAAATAGAAGGCAACCGGCATCCTCTATCAGCGAGTCATAAGGAAATTTTAGCTCGATAAACTGCCGATCTTCCTGCTGGATAAAAAACGAAGCGGGTTGACCCATTGAGCCGCTCACAAAAAAATCTTCTCGCTGGTCACCATTCACATCGCCCACGGCCAGGCCGGGTCCCAGGCTGGAGTATTTCCGCAGCAACAGTGGCGAGTTTTTGAAGTCATCGTAACGGTTTTCCTGATGTTGGTAGGCAACGTTGTAGCTTTCCGAAGCATCCCGCAATGGCATCGATTCTGGCTCCTGAAGTTGAAAGTCGCTTCGGTTGGGGGCATAACCAATGCTCAGCGTTTGAGAAGGGGCTACATTTTCTAAGGTTTGTACCTGTTGATCCGGCCAAACGATAACTAGGGAGTCGATGCGGGCAGTATCGGCCAAGCCGAAATGAAGGCTGCGGGTTACGGTGGAGAGATAGCCTTTCTGGGGAGAGAGAAAAGCGTACTGCGGTTGGCCATTTTGAAAGAGAAATACTTTACTGCCAATTCCCTGTGGGTTCTGCCCATCACCTTTCAAATTAATTTTCAGGTACGGACGGGCCGAACGGTCAAATTTATTCTCATAGATCAGCGCCGGATCGTTGATGTTGTTGGTCACTACATCCAGGTCGCCATCATTATCCAGGTCGCTGTAGGCCGCCCCGTTAGAGAAAGAAGGAACTTGGGCTCCCCAGTCGGCGGTACGATCCGTAAAGTTGAGATCACCCTGGTTTTGAAAGAAGTAGTTAGAAGTCTTCGCCCCCTTCATGTCACGGGCAAGTTGCCGGATCTTCTCTTCTTTGGTCTGGTCACTGCCGAACATGCTCTGACCGCTACGGTAGATGATGAAGTCCAGGTCGGTCATATCCTTCACAATACCGTTGGAAACGAACATATCGCGCTGCCCGTCCAGGTCAAAATCCGCCATTAGTACCGCCCAGCTCCAGTCAGTGGCATCTACGCCCGCCAACTGTCCTACTTCGCTAAAACCCCGCTCGCCCTGGTTCAGGTGCAGCATATTGCGGATATACTGCCGGGAGTAGCCGCTTTCCCGACGCTTTATATCGGTGTCTTCGCTCAGCGGCGTAAGCATCATTTTGCGACGGTAGTTATCGGGCGGCAGCATATCCAGTACTGCAATATCGGGCCGCAGGTCGTTGTTGATGTCGCCCACGTCGACTCCCATACTATTTAGGCTCTGGTGGCGAAAGTAGCGCTCGGCTGCTTCACTAAAGCTGCCATCCTGCTGATTGAGATAGAGGTAGTCACCGTCCATGAAGTCGTTGGCCACGTAAATGTCCGGCCAGCCGTCGGCATTCATATCGTCAACCACTACCCCCAGCCCGTAACCTTCGTGCACAATACCCGCCCGCTCCGAAACATCGGTAAACACCGGGTGACCTTGGGCGGTATCAAACCGGTTCTCAAAGAGCTTATCAGCATTCCGGCCCTTGTTGGGCTTAAGCCGCCGGTCAATAATGAAGGATTTATTGATGTTGTTGATAATGTTGGTGAGCAGGAACATATCCAGATCCCCATCCTGATCATAGTCTAAAAAAGTGGCCTGCACTGAGTAAGAAGAATCGGCCAGTCCGTAGGCTTCGGCCTGTTCTTTAAAGCAAACTCGGTCAGTCTGGCATGTTCCCTGATTGATGTAGAGGAGGTTGCGGCAGGCTTCGGGGCAACCCGGGCCACCCACCGAGAGATAAATATCATTCCAGCCGTCGGCGTTAATATCGGTTACACTTACTCCCAGCACCCACCGTTCGGTGTTTAATCCAGAGCTTTCGGTAATATCCTCAAACTGCATATCGCCCCGGTTGAGGTACACCCGAGAGGAAACTTTATTTCCGGCAAATACCAGATCGTCTAGGCCGTCATTGTTCAGATCAGCCGTGGCTACTCCCCCTCCGTTGTAGAGGTAGTAGTAAGTCATGATGTTGAAGGTATCCGAAACATTGATCTGGTTAGTGAAGTGGACGTTGGTAGCTTCCGGCGAAAGCACTTCAAAGCCCGTACTGCGGTCTGACTGGCAGTTGCTCAGCAGAAAGCCGAGAGAGAGAAAAGTAAGGAGGCGACCATACCAGTGGGTAGGCATTGTAATCTGTTCTAAACGATGGTAGTTCCTAAAATACAAAAGCCCAACTAGAATAGTCAGGCTTCTGGTTACTTATGCTATATGTATCCCGGATTTTGGGGGTAGAGCGGGTTGGTGGCAATCTCGCTCTGAGGAATAGGCAAGTACTCCCGGCCGGGCTGATAAAACACTCCGCCCGTATTATCCCGGAACTGCGGGTTATCGGTAAACCGCTCAGGAATTAATCCCCAGCGTAGTAGATCATAGTAGCGGGTACCCTCCAGTGACAGCTCCAGCACTCGTTCGTTGCGGATAGCTTCCCGTAGAGCATCTTGCCCCAGCCCGGAAATAGTCGGCATATTGGCGCGTTGCCGAACCTCATTAAGTGCTTCAAATACGGCGGGCGACGGACCGTTGGCTTCGTTCTCGGCTTCGGCGTACATTAGCAGCACGTCGGCGTAGCGCAGCAAACGCCAGTTGATCACTGAGGGGAAGCCCGCAAAACCGAAATCAGATTGGGGCTTGTCGGGCGTTTCAAAGTCCAGATACTTGCGTCCTCCTACAAAATCCAGGTTGGTGGCGTAGGCATCGGCAAAGCTTTCTTGGTAAATTCTGGCGTCAGGGTAGTTCCAAATGAAGGTAGAGAAAGCCCGGACATCAATATTACCATCATTATCAGGGGTTTCCAAAAATCGCTCAAAGGCCCAATCGTTGATCTCGAAGCCGTTCTGGCTGGTAAATGGTGGTGGGGCCATGTCTGGCTCCCAGGCCGCAGCCCGCAACGTTTCGGGGTTATCCGCTCCCCAGGCCAAGCCATTGTTATCAAACTGTATCTCAAAGATAGATTCAGAATTGTTTTCTCCCGTTCCGTTGAAATTATCGGCGTAATCCGGTACGAGGCTGTAGAGACCGGAATCAATGACCTTTTTGAACTCGGCAGCGGCTAAGGCATAATCTCCCGCATTATTCTCAATACCGGCCCGATAAAGGTAGGTTTTTCCCAGCATAGCGGTAGCTGCTCCCGAAGTTGCTCGCCCCGCGTTATCTGCACTCCATTCGTCTGGCAACAAGCTTTGTGCTTGCTTCAAATCCGCAATGATTTGTTCCCACACCGCAGCAGGATCAGCCGGAGCAGCAGTAACTTCTTCCAAGCCAGCCGGCGGTTCAGTTAATAAAGGAACATTTCTAAACATAGTAATCAGATAGAAGTACTGAAACGCCCGCAGAAAGTGGGCTTCGCCTATAATTGTATTGCGTTCTTCGTCACTGAAGTTAGGGTCTTCAATGTTGGGAAGGTTCTCAAAAATGAGATTGGTCCGAAAAATGGTCTTCCAGAACTCACCCCATATCTCGTTTAGGCGGCCGAAGTTGGGGTTAATAGAGAAGTTACTCGCATCGGTAGTTACACCCTGAAACGCAAATGGATCCACTACATCGGAGCGGTAAACAGTATGCAAGATCATCATGCGCCCCCAGCCAAACACGGTAGATAGCGGACTGTAAGCGCCTACAATAGCCTTACGAGCATCGTCGGCAGACTGCCAGAAGGTATCGGGCGAAAGCTCATTCTCATTCACCGGCTCCAGAAATTCATCGTCGCAACTGCTCACCGTAAATAATATGAGGAGTACGGTGGCAAATATTTTTGAGATTAGATTATATTGGTTCATTTGACTTAGTTTTTATCGCTAAAAAACGTAGTGATTTCTTAAAAATTAATTTGTGCACCTATAATGAGCGTTCGCGGGATTGGGTAGGTATTCTCGTCTACTCCGCGGTTAAATAGTCCGCCGCCTCGGCTAATGTTACGACCTATTTCGGGGAAGAAACCTGAATAGTTATCGATAACAAACACGTTTTCCATATTGATGTACAGGCGCGCCCGGCTAAGCCCAATAGACTCTAATAATGTAGGAGGAATGGTGTAGCCTACCGAAGCATTTCGTAGACGGAAGTAAGAGCCGTCTTCTACGTAAAATTCCGATTCGCGACGATTTACCCCTGGATCTACACTGGTAGGTCGGGGAATATCGGTGTTGGTATTCTGGGGGGTCCAGGCATTGTTGACAATGGCGAGCTTGTTACCGTTCTGAGCAAACACTCCCTCGAACTTTCTCCCGTTCCAAAGCTCGTTACCGGCTACGCCCTGAAAGAATAGCGAAAGATCAAACCCCTTGAACGAGCCGCTCAGGTTTAGTCCGTACTCAAAATCAGGAATAGGACTCCCGATGAAAGTTTGATCGTTAATAGTCAGCTCACCGTCGCCGTCCAGATCCCGGAATTTTAGATCACCAGGATTAATGTCGCGTCCAGCCAGTCCTTCGGCATCAATCTCCTCCTGCGTTTGGTAAATACCGTCTACCAAAAAACCGTAGAAACTAGCTACCGGCCGTCCGGCTTCGGTGCGGGTAGCTGCGAATGTTTCGTCGGTGAAGAAACCCTGACGAATCGGGTTAACCCCTTCTCCTAAGTTCACTACCTCATTTTCTAGTATAGTAAAGTTTCCGCTAATGTTGTACTTGAAATCGCCGAAGGACTCACGGAAGGAAGCTAAAAACTCAAAGCCCCGGTTGTCAATGGTAGCAGCATTCCTAATTACCGACTGGTTAGTACCGGAAGTGGGATTAATGTCCAGTGCTACCAGAATGTCTTCTGATCGTTTATTGAAGTAATCCATAGTAAGGCTTAGCTTACCGGCAAACAGATCAATATCGGCCCCAATGTTGGTAGTCCTGGTCTTCTCCCAACGAACATCGGGATTGGCAAAGGCTGTCTGGGATACTCCCGAAAAACGGGTTTGGCTTACCCCAAAGGTGTAGGAGCTATTGATATTCAGCACCGGGGTGAACTGAAAAGGCTCGAGGTTATCTGAGCCTAGCACGCCGTAGCTTCCTCGCAATTTCAGATTATCGATCCAGCTGACGTCAAAGAAACTCTCCTGTGCCAAATTCCAGCCGAGTGATACCGAAGGAAAAACTCCGTAGCGGTTGTCCGGTCCGAAGTTAGAGGAACCATCGCGGCGAATGGTGGCTGAAAGCAGATACTTACTCTGATAAGAATAGTTAATTCGGCCAAAGATGGAACGAATGCGACGGGGCAGGCTTACTCCACTTCTTCCGGCAATATCGTTGGCGGCCGAAATTACGCGAAGGTTATTATTGGGAAAGTCCTGCCCATCTACCTCTAACGACTCATACAGATCCTGCTGCTGAGAAGCCGCTGCTAATAAGCTAATATTATGATCTCCGAACTGCCGCTCGTAAGTAAGAATGTTTTCTATGATGGTAGATTTATCGGTAAAGCGCAGATCGCTCAGATCGGCCACCGGATTTTGCCCCACATCTGAGTTACTGATATTGTAAGTAGGGGTAAATAGGTAATTTCGACCGTTTTCGTAGTCTAACGATAAGCGCAGATTATAGGTCAAGCCCTCTATGATTTCGTACTCGGCATTTAAACTTCCCAACACATTATCGCGAGTATTTTCCGCATCCTTTAATAAAGCGATACCATAGTAATTGGTGGAGCGGGAAATACCGTGAAAGATAGTATTTCCGGCCGCAAATCCCCCGTCCCGCGTTTCGTCAAAAATGGGCGCAGTAGGAATATGGCCAAACTCGCTGCCAAAGTCGGTATTAGGGTTATTTATTTGATTAGAAAGAATTAACGATTGGCTAAGTTTAAATCTTCCCTTTTCTACTCCGGTGTTCACCGTCAGCGCATTACGCTGAAAGCGGGAAGCCACCACAATACCTTCCTGATCCAGCCGGTTAGCCGATATGCTGTAGGTAGTATTTTTGCCACCCCCCGAAATACGTAAGCCGTAGTTTTGAATGGGAGCCGTACTAAGTGATAAATCCTGAACGTCAGAATCGATGTTGGGATCAAATTCGGTATCATTAGCCGGGGCTCGGGGTACTCCGTCGTTATCATTGGCAATATTACGGAAGTTGGCGTAGTCGCGGGCACCGGTGTAGTCTATCTGCCGGTATACCTTTTGCCATCCGTAGCTGGCGTTAAGTTCTATCTGTACTTCCTGATTCTGCTGCCCTCGCTTGGTGGTGATAATGACTACTCCCTGTCCGGCCCGGGCTCCGTAAATAGCCGCAGCCGAGGCGTCTTTCAGCACTTCAATAGACTCAATATCTGCCGGATTCAAAAAGTCCATCGATTCAGAGAAAACCCCATCAATAACGTAGAGCGGATTCACGCTGGAAAGGGTACCGGTGCCCCGAATGATCACGTTGGCGCTGGCACCCGGCGAGCCACCGTTCACCTCCACCCGAACGCCCGCCGTTCGCCCTTGCAGGGCTTGGGTAGGGTTTCCCGTAACAATATTGTTAATATCCTCAGCATTAATGGAGGAAACGGCCCCAGTTACATCGGCTCTTTTCTGAGTTCCGTAGCCCACTACCACCACCTCGCTTAGTGACTGGATGTCGGGTAGCAATTCTATATTAACCGTAGAGCGGTTGTCTACAGTTATTTCCTGGGTGATAAAGCCGATAGACGAAAACACCAGCGTGTTCTGTCCCGATGGCACCGAGATGTTGTAATTTCCGTTCACGTCGGTAACGGTACCTACCGTAGTTCCCTTCACCAGTACGTTCACACCGGGAAGCGGACCTTCTTGTTCGGCGCTTACCTGGCCGCTAACTTCGGTATTCTGGGCTACTGCGGCTGTCAGAGAAACCCCAAGAAACAGTACAAAAATCAGGAGCTTAAGAAAGTTGCCGGGTAGGAGAGGACTCATACGTGTTAAGGTTTAGGTTGTTGGGCTGCCACTTGGATACCGGTAAATTTGGTACACTGGTGTTAGCATCCTCTTAATATTCGTAAATAATATTTTTATTCCATATTTTCTACCAACAAATTTTTATTAATAACCGCTGTTCGTCGGCTATTTTTAAGAATTCTATTTAATTAGGCGTAATTAATGAGTATGTTCAACGGCAAGTTGTCGCCTACCACAACTATCAGCTAAAAAATTCATTATGAGAAACTTCATTTGGGCCTTATTATCTGCGGTATTGCTCACCCAGGCCTGTCAACCATCGGAAGAAAGTAGCAATGAGGAGCCTGCTACCTCAACTACTGCCCAGTACCAGCCTACTGATTCTTCGCTGAGCCAGCATCCGCTGCCCGAGTGGTACCAGGATGCCAAGTTGGGTATTTTTATCCACTGGGGACTATACTCGGTACCAGGTTGGGCCAAGGGCACTACCACTTCGCTAGAAGATATACTCGCCAGCGGTAGTGCGCTGGAGTGGTTTGCCAATAACCCCTACGCCGAATGGTACCTGAACTCCCTACGCATTGAGGGAAGCAGCACCGCCGAACACCACCGCGCAACGTACGGCCCGGATTTTAGCTACTACGACTTCGTACCGCAGTTTAACGAAGCCATCGCGCAGTGGAACCCCAATGAGTGGGCGGAGCTCTTTAAGTCGGTAGGTGCGGGCTACGTGGTGCTGACTACCAAGCACCATGACGGGTTTTTGCTGTGGCCCAGCGAGCACCCCAATCCGCAACGAGAAAATTACTTCGCCAGTCGTGACTTGGTAGGAGAATTGACCGAGGCGGTCAGCAATCAGGGCATGAAGATGGGGCTTTACTACTCCAGCGGATTAGACTGGACGTTTAACGATTTGGTGATCAAGGATTTTCCCGACCTGTTTGCGGCAGTGCCCCAGCAGCAGGCTTACGTAGATTATATCAACGCCCACTGGCAAGAATTGATGGAGCGCTACGATCCCTGGGTGCTTTGGGCTGATATTGGCAGTCCGCAAGCCTACGATGCCCGGGCCATTATTGCCGACTTCTACAATAAGAAACCAGAGGGTGTGGTCAACAACCGGCACAAGTTTTCACTACCCAACGATACTATTCCGCCCATTCACCACGACTTTACCACGCCGGAGTACCAGGTGCTGGATTCTATTGCCTCTAAGAAATGGGAAACCTGCCGGGGCATTGGCCTGTCGTTCGGCTACAACCAGACCGAGGATGTAGCGGAGTTTTTATCGGTAGATGAACTGGTTGACTCCTTCGTAGATATTGTGAGCAAGAACGGAAACCTGCTGCTAAATGTAGGGCCTAAGGCTGACGGTACTATTCCCGAAGGGCAGCGGGTCCGATTGGAAGGTTTGGGTGCCTGGTTGGCTACTAACGGTGAGGCTATCTTCGGCAGCCGCCCCTGGACCCAGGCCGAAGCTACCACCACTACAGGAGGTCGGGTGAGATTTACCCAAAAAGATGATGTGGTGTATATGATCCTGCTCGACGAGCCTGAGAACCGCAGCGTAACTATTAACGGCTTTCCGCTCAACAGCATCAATTCGCTCAATGCGTTAGAGGCTAATCAAACCACAACTTTCCAACTGGAAGGAGGAACCCTGACGCTGGAGCTGCCGGAAATGGAAGAAGAACCGGCTTATGCTTTTAAAATAGGTGTGTAGGTACTTTCTAATATCTATTTACAGAGAGTTTTAACATCCACTGTAAAACTCTCTGTCGTTCATAATGATGTTGCTCAGCTGATCAATTATATCGTTTTTCTGACTATCGCTAACTTGTATTCTACTAAAACTACCCCAGGTTGCTGAGTGGGTTAATAGTATTCCTAATTCCGGTGACCAGAAGTGCGTACTACACCCATCGGCCACAAGCATATTCAATCCATATTTGTAGATTGGATACGCTTTCCCATTTATGAAATATTCTTTATTGCCAATCAACCGCAATAGCTTTTTCTGTCCATTGGAAAAATACCACCCTTCTTTTTCACCTTCTTGCAAGCGATAGATAGTAGTACTTCGGTTTGCTCTGTAAGTTAAGGCAAAAGTTTTATCATCTTGCTTTTGAATATACTCAACTGGGTAGGTTTGAGTATATATCTCTGTTTGTAAATCTACTTCATAATCGGTTTGCCAATATTGGTTATCATCAGTGCTTAGATTATCACAAGAACTGATGAACATCATCAATAAGCCTACAAACACCTTTTCTTTCACCTTTTCATCGAGACAAGTAATAGCTCTTGAAAGCAGCTAGTTCATCTTTCTCCTGGGCTACATACAGCGAGAATAGCTTCTCTCCAACTGTATCACGTATAGCTGAAATACCTACATCAATCAACCGAATGCCCTGGTTGGTTAAAAAAATATTGTCAAAAACTTCTCCCGCTTCGCTGGACGGACGCCGCAAATCGTGGTGCACAAACCCCGCTTCGTGCAGTTGTTTCAATTCTTCTTCGAAAACATCTACCTGCAATACCCTCGCTTCGTACTCGTAGGTGCGGAAGTCGAGGGGATAGAGCCGCTCCATCACCAGCATCTCCCATTTTTTAGCTTCATCCAAATCCAGCCGCACAAACTTAACCACCAGCTCATTTATCTGGTTAGCGTATTTCATCTTTTCGGCTTCCGAACCAATATCCGAACGAGTGTCTTCCGTAAAAAGCTTCGCTACCTCGGTAGACGATAACGCAATCACGGTGTTGTTTGCACCTTGAGAAAGTGTTTTAGGGTAGCGCTTGTCCATCGTATCAACGGTCTTTAACCCACCCTTCTACTTCTTCTTTAGTGGGGTTCTTTACGTCTTTGAGCTTCATTTTTTTACGCATGCCGCATACGTCGTTATGCAGTTTGTTGGGTGAAGCTTCCTGTAGCTGGGCTACCGTAGCAATGCCAAGCTTGTGCAGTACTGGTATCAGTTCGGGGCGTACTCCCCGGTCAATGAATTCCTGATCAGATGACTCTTCTTTTCGGACTTCGGGCTTCATCTGGGGAAAGAAGAGCACTTCCTGAATGGAGGGTTGATTGGTCATGATCATCGCCAGCCGATCAATCCCCACCCCTAAGCCCGCGGTAGGGGGCATGCCGTACTCCAGAGCTCGCAGAAAATCTTCGTCCAGCGTCATGGCCTCTTCGTCGCCGCGTTTGCCCAGTTTGATCTGTTCCTCAAAGCGTTCGCGCTGGTCGATGGGGTCGTTGAGTTCGGAGAAGGCATTGCAGATTTCTTTACCGTTGCAAATCGCCTCAAAGCGTTCTACTAATCCGGGCTTGCTGCGGTGCTTTTTGGCCAGGGGCGACATCTCTACCGGGTAATCGGTAATGAAGGTCGGCTGGATCAGATGGGGTTCGCAGGTTTCGCCGAAAATCTCGTCGATCAGCTTGCCCTTGCCCATGGTATCGTCAATCGGTACGTTTAGCTTACGGGCGGCTTCCCGCAGTTGGGTTTCGTCCATCTCGCTAATATCCACCTCGGTATAGTGTTGAATAGCCTCAAACATAGTGAAGCGCTTCCAGGGGCGTTTAAAGTCGATCATATGTTCACCCACCTGTACTTTAGTGGTGCCGTGTAAATCCAGAGCAACGCGTTCAATCATTTCCTCTACCAGCTCCATCATCCATTCGTAGTCTTTATAGGCCACGTAAAGTTCAATCTGGGTAAATTCGGGGTTATGAAAGCGCGACATCCCCTCGTTTCGGAAGTCCTTAGAAAACTCATACACCCCGTCGAAGCCCCCCACAATCAACCGCTTTAGGTACAGCTCGTTGGCAATCCGCAGGTAGAGCGTCATATCCAGCGTATTGTGGTGGGTTTTGAACGGACGCGCTGCGGCTCCGCCGTACAGTGGTTGCAAAACGGGAGTTTCTACTTCCAGGTAGCCGCGTTCATCCAGATAATTACGGATGGAGCTTACCAGCTTGGTACGCTGCCGAAACGTCTCCCGCACCTTCGGATTTACAATCAAATCCACGTAACGCTGGCGGTAGCGCTGTTCGGGGTCGGTAAAGGCATCGTAGGTTTTGGTATTGCCCTCTTCATCCTGAACCTCCTTCGGTAATGGCAGTGGCCGTAGCGATTTGGTAAGTACCTTTAGCTCCTTTACGTGTACGGTTATCTCGCCGGTTTTGGTGGTAAATACGAAACCCTTTATCCCGATTATATCACCAATATCCAGTAGTTGCTTGAATACGGTATTGTATAAACTTTTGTCTTCATCCGGGCAAATTTCATCACGGGCCACGTAGATCTGAATTCGTCCCTTCGAATCCTGAATTTCGGCAAAGGAGGCTTTACCCATAATCCGACGGCGCATCAGCCGTCCGGCCAGGCTCACCTGCTCAAAGCGCTCCGATTCCTGCTTAAAATTCTGGTGAATATCCTGCGTGTTAGTGGTTACCTCGAATAATTCCGAAGGGTAGGGATCAATTCCTGAGTCCAGCAGTCGCTGCCGTTCTTCGCGGCGGTGTAGTTCTTGTTCGCTTAATGCCATAAGTCTTTTTCGATAAGCCGACAAAGTTAAATAATTATAGACGGAAGTCCGAGGCGGGAAGTTGGAAGATGGCAGTGGGAAGTGGGAAGTCCGAAGTCTGAAGTAGGAGGGATTGTATATCCCTGAATAGTGTTGACCGTTTTACGAATCGGTTTCATAGTAATGGCACTTCTTGCACTGACTTACTGACTGCTTTTTAACTACCAATTACGCAGCAACCACTTCCCACTTCCAACTCCGAGCTTCCCACTTCCGATTTCCCAACTGAATTTTATCTCTTCCGCGGGCGTTACCTATCGGTAGAATGAAATCCTTCGTGGGCAGAGCGAAAATCTCCGCCGGAAAATTCGTAACATTGCAGCTTGAAAATTTACTAAGATGACTGGGACTAGACAGGTGTCATGGATAACCCAAGCAGTCAGCCTACTACTGCTAGGTGGATTATTGAGTTGCGCTACTACCAAGCAGGCGACTCGCGACGATGACGAAAGCTTCTCTCTTAGCGAATCGGTATTGTTCACTTCAGCCAATGATACTGTGTTTGCGGACGATTTCCTGTACGTATTTCGTAAAAACCGAATGGTAGATAGTACGGTAGCGCGCAAGCCCGAAAGCACCGAACAGGCGATGAAGGAATACCTGGATTTGTACGTCAACTTTCGCCTGAAGGTGAAAGCGGCCGAAGAGGCCGGCTTAGACCAAAAAGAAAGCTTTAAGCAGGAACTAGCCCAGTACCGAGAGCAATTAGCCAAGCCTTATCTGATAGAGAACCGGGTGACCGAACAGCTCATTGAAGATGCCTACGAACGCATGAAGCAGGAAGTAAGGGCTTCCCATATCCTGATTGAAGTGCCCGAAGACGCTTCGCCTCAAGATACACTGAAAGCTTACCAACTGGCTGATAGCCTGCGAACTCTCGCTCAGGACGGGACATCTTTTTCCATGCTGGCTGAACAGTATTCATCTGATCCATCGGCGGCTTCCAATGGGGGGGATCTGGGCTATTTTTCGGCTTTACAGATGGTTTATCCGTTTGAGAAAGCCGCTTACAGTACGGAGACAGGAGATATTTCCCAACCAGTGCGTACCCGCTTTGGCTACCACATTATTAAGGTTCAGGATAAGCGCCCCTCACAGGGTAAAGTAAAAGTAGCCCACATTATGATTCGCCCCAGCGGAGATAACGATTCAATTGCGTATCAGAAGGCGAAACAGGTGTACGAACAATTAAGGAACGGGGCCGATTGGGGCGAGATGGTAGAGCGCTTTTCGGAAGATGTTTCTACCAAATCCAAAGACGGGGAACTGCCCTATTTCGGCACCGGTAATATGATTGAGAGCTTTGAGAATGCCGCCTTTGCCCTGGAAAATCCAGGTGATATTTCCCAGCCGGTAAAAACCCGCTTCGGCTGGCATATCATTAAACTCATAGACCGTCAAAAGCTGGAACCTATGGAGAAACTGCGGCCTACCCTAGAGCGCCAAGTAGAACGTAGTATCCAGGCCGAGGTGCGACAGGATGAAATGATTAGCACGCTGAAGAACGAAAGCGACTTTGAGGCTGATGCAGCTAATACCAATCAGGCAATCTATTATTTATACGCCGAGGAACAAGCCGAAAGTGCCGAACCCGACCGAGGGGCAGTACTATTTGCGGTAGCCGATACTACCATTGAGATTGGAAACTTTTACAATTATGTGCAGGAGAAACAGGGAGCACTTAGCGCAGATAGCGCTACCTCTCACCAACTCTACGAAGATTTTGAGGCGGAAACGCTGCTAGCGTATGAAAAAAATCATTTAGCTGATAATAATGAGGAGTACCGCCGTATTCTTCAGGAGTACCGGGATGGCATACTGCTCTTTGACATTATGGAAGACAAAGTGTGGTCGAAAGCAGTAGAAGACAGCGTTGGTCTACATAGCTACTTTGAGAACCACCGGGATGATTATCGCTGGCAGGAGAGAGTGGAAGCCACTATTCTGGACGCCCAGAGCCAAGCGATACTGGAGCAGGCCCAGCGGCAGTTAGGTGAGATCAGCGGGCCGCTTAGCGAAGAAAAGATTGCCGAAATTGAAGGCGCGTTCAACGAGAAAAACCCCTTAGCCCTTCAAATTCATCAGGATAAGTACGAGCGTGGCGAGGAGCGTACTTCGGTTGAGGCAATCATTGATAAAGTAACCTGGGAGCCGGGCACATATACGATGGAAGAAAACGGACGATTTTACCATATTCTTATCCATGACGTATTACCGCCTAAATTAAAAGAATTAGACGAAGTAAGAGGCATTGTAATTGCAGACTACCAGAACGAGTTAGATCGGCAGTGGATCGCTGCTTTACGAGAAAAATATCCGGTAGAAATTGATGAAGATGTATTACAACGTGTGGTTCAGCAAGTTGAGCCTTAGTCGCCTATCTGTTTTGTTCGCCTGCCTGGGGTTGGTATCAGCCTGTAATCAGCCCGGGCTACCCGATTTTCTTCGGTTTAAAAACCAGGATACTGAAGAAGGAATAGTGCTCGAGCCAATAGCCCGGGTGTACGACAATTATCTGTATTTACAGGATTTAGAAGGAATTGTTGATGATAATACAACCCCCTCCGACAGTGCTGATATAATGAACCGCTACATCGATAGCTGGATCAAAAAGCAATTGCTGATAGCTGAAGCTGCCGCTCAGATGGAGATTGATGAAGCCGAACTGGAGCGTAAAATCCTGGATTACCGCTATGCTCTGATTGTATATGAGTTTGAAAAGAACTACGTAAACCAGCGGGTAGACGGTAACGTATCGGAAGGAGCCATTGAGAAGTATTACCAGGATAACCAACAGAACTTTGAGCTGAAGAACAATATCATCAAGGGTATTTTTGCCAAAGTACCTCAGGAAGCACCGCGTACCGGACGTTTACGGGCTTTATTTCAGGGAGATCTTACGGATGAGGTTCGGGAGGAAATAAAATCATACTGCCTGAGTTTTGCCACTTCCTACTCGCTGGATGATTCTACCTGGTATAATTTTGAGGATGTAATTGCCAATACTCCGCTGGTAAGTATTCCTAATAAGGTGCAGTTTCTGCAAAAAAATGATTTTATTGAAACCTCCGACGATTTGTACGTGTACTTTGTAAAAGTCATGGACTACAAAATAACGGATCAAATTTCGCCGTTAGAGTTTGTGCGGGATGATATTTCTAAAATCATTACCAATCAGCGCAAAGTATCCCTGACCCAAGAACTTGAGGAAGAAATCTATCAAGATGCAAAAGATAATAAACACTTTGAGGTGTTTCAGCCAAACACCAACCCAACCGCCATTCCACCTGCTTCTACCGCCAGTAAGAGCGAATTGGAGTAAACTAGCCGCTTTGGCAGTGCTACTGCTGTGTCTAACTCCTCGGTTGAGTATGGCTCAATACAGCGGAGAAACCATGATCGACAAGATCGTGGCCAAGGTAGACAACTATATCGTGCTTCAGTCTGACCTGGAAGCAGCCCACCGCGAAGCCCAGGCCAACCCTAACATGCGAGACATTACCAAGTGTCAGGTACTGGAGCAGTTAGTAGTTGAGAAACTACTCCTGGCAAAGGCTGAGATAGACTCAGTAGTGGTAGAAGACGCCCGGGTAGAGGTAGACCTTGATCGTCGCATGCAGTACATGATCGGAAACTATGGTGAAGAAACTATTGAGCAGCAGTTCGGTAAGTCAGTTGAGGAGTTGAAAGAAGAAATGCGCGATGACATTCGCGACCAGCTCGTAGTTGGAGAAATGCAGCGCACCATCTCGCAAGATATTGAAGTGACTCCGGCTGAGGTACGCAAGTTTTTTAACGCTATTCCGCGCGATAGTCTTCCATTTTATTCCTCGGAAGTGGCCGTAGCCCAAATTGTGAAGTTGCCAACGGTGAGCCGTAGCCAAAAGGAAATCGCCCGCAAAGAACTAGCAGATATCCGGGAGCGTATTCTAAACGGAGAAGATTTTGCGAAACTGGCCCGGGAGTTCTCAGACGATCCCGGTTCGGCCCAGTACGGCGGGGAGTTAGGTTTTGTAGAACGAGGGCAGTTTGTGCCGGAATTTGAAGCCGCGGCGCTTAAAATGCAGCCAGGTGAGTTATCTCAGCCCATCGAATCAGCATTCGGATTTCACCTGATTGAGTTACTAGAGCGGCGAGGCAATCGGTACAGCAGCCGCCATATTCTGATTAAACCCAACTCTTCGGAGCTGGATGTTAAGTACGCCGAAGAATTTCTGGATAGTCTGCGCACCCACATTATGACTGATACCATCTCCTTTGAGAAAGCGGCCAAGGAGCATTCCGATGAGAAGGTTGAGTCGGGCGGAGCTGGTAACGGCGGCTTTTTCATGGGAGCCGATGGTTCTAACCGGATTTCTACCGAGAACCTAGATCCGGTGATCTTCTTTACCATCGATACAATGGATGTAGGAACGATTACTAAACCTTTGATATACCGGATGGCCGATGGTGAACCTGCGGTTCGGATTCTATACCTCAAATCGAAGTCAAAACCCCACGTAGCCAACCTAAAAGATGACTATCAGAAGATTTACAATGCGGCGCTTCAGGAAAAACGAACCCGCATGATGCAGGACTGGTTTGGGGATGCCCGCAAACAGGTCTATATTGAGATTGATCCCGAATACGAAGACTGTAACGTAGGCAGCAGCATCTAGCTCGGATTTACAACCATTTCCAGTGCAAAGCGTTTACCATCTAGTGTGTCTGAAAATAGTAGACACCCGGCTTTAACCTTAAACCCTACGCATTTTTATGGATTCTACCCAATCGGAAGTGGCCCTCGCCGACCGTTTAAACGAAGACTATCACCGCTTAAAAGATGAAATTGGCAAGGTTGTAATCGGACAGGACGAAGTAGTAAGGCTGCTTATTACTTCACTGTTTTGCCGGGGGCACAGCTTGCTGATTGGCGTGCCCGGGCTCGCAAAAACCCTACTTATCCATACCATTGCCTCAGCGGTAAACCTGGACTTTAGCCGTATTCAGTTCACCCCGGATTTGATGCCCTCGGATATAATTGGGGCGGAAACTATTGATAAGGATCGGAATTTTAAATTCATTAAAGGGCCAATCTTCGCTAACATAATTCTGGCCGATGAGATTAACCGTACACCGCCTAAAACGCAAGCCGCCTTATTGGAAGCCATGCAGGAGTATAAAGTTACGGTGGCAGGAGCAGATTATCCGCTGGATAAACCCTTCTTTGTACTAGCCACTCAAAACCCTATTGAGCAGGAAGGAACGTATCCGCTACCCGAAGCTCAACTCGACCGCTTTATGTTCGACATTCAGTTGACGTATCCCAGCTATAACTCAGAAGTGGACATTGTGAAGGCAACTACCACTGATGTGGACTACGAGGTACAGGAGGTGCTTACTGGAGAGCAGATCATCGAATACCAACATCTGGTGCGTCGGGTACCTATTGCCGACAATGTAGTGGAATATGCCGTAAGCCTGGTCAACAAAACCCGTCCGTTTTCGGATAAAGCCAGTGAAGTAGCCAACAACTTTCTGGAGTGGGGTGCTGGTCCCCGGGCTTCGCAGTACTTGGTGCTAGCCGCTAAATGCAATGCGCTACTAAACAGTAAGTACTCACCCGACATTGAAGACGTGCAAGCGGTAGCTAAACCCATTCTGCGCCATCGTATTGTCCGCAACTTCAAAGCTGAAGCCGAAGGCATGACGGTAGATAATATTGTGGAAGAATTGCTTTAGAGGCTAAAGTACACAATCCTGCTACGCGTTTGAACCGCACAATAGTGCTTTTTACTTCTGTAGAAAATCCGCTAATTTAGATTTTTACTAAAAGCGGAAATCCTTTGGCAGAAAAACAACCATCCTTAATCAATGCAAAGTTTATTGGGTTGCTGTTTGGCCCCGTCCTGTTTCTGCTGATCTACTATTTGGTTTCTATTGATGGACTGGATACTAATGCCATCCGGGTGCTGGCGGTAGCTGGTTGGATGGTGCTCTGGTGGGTAACCGAGGCGGTTCCTTTACCGGTAACCGCACTGCTGCCGCTCATACTCTTTCCCATTCTCGGTATCTTTCCCATTGCCGAATCGGCTGCGCCCTACGCCAGTCCCATCGTATTTCTGTTTATGGGTGGCTTTATCATCGCTCTGGCGATGGAAAAGCGAAACCTGCACCGTCGCATTGCCCTCAACCTGATTCGCCTGACTGGGACTCACGCCAACGGCATTATTCTGGGCTTTATGCTGGCCACCGCCTTTTTAAGCATGTGGATTTCTAATACCGCCACCACTGTAATGATGCTGCCCATTGCCGTATCGGTAATTGATTTACTGAAGGATCAGCAAACGGAAGAGGCTAGTGCCGGCTACCGCAAGTTTGCCCTGGGTTTGATGCTATGTATTGCCTACTCGGCGAATATTGGCGGAACCACGACCATTATTGGTACCCCGCCCAATGTAGTGATGGTGGGCTACATGCAGGAATTTTACGGCCGGGAGATTGCCTTCGGGCGCTGGCTGTTTATCGGCGTTCCGGTTTGTGCCATACTACTTACCTGTACCTATATCCTGATTACCCAGGTCTTATTCCGTCATCGTTTGAAAGGCTTGGCCGGTTCCGGAAAAATTATTACTAACAAATTGCGGGAACTGGGAGATATGTCCAGAGCAGAAAAGCTGGTAGCTCTGGTATTCGGCCTTACGGCTTTCTGCTGGATTTTTCAGTCTACTTTAAATAGTTGGCTAGGAGGAAACTATCTGAATAATACTATCATTGCCATGGGCGGTGGGCTGCTTATGTTTATCATACCGGCAAATCTGCGGAAGCAGGAGTACGTGCTGGATTGGGAGAGCACGACACGCCTGCCCTGGGGAATTTTACTGCTTTTTGGCGGCGGGTTATGCCTGGCTAAAGGAATGGAAACCACCGGAGTGGTACAGTTAGTAGGCGAACGATTGGCAGGCGAGGGAACGTTAGCTTTACCTTTACTCATTCTGGCCCTTACCGGGTTTTCACTCTTCATTACCGAGATTATGAGCAATGTAGCCCTGGTGGTAATCTTCGTACCGGTAGTGATCGGTATTGCCAATAGCTTAGGAGTAGAGCCGATGCTGCTGGTAGTACCGGTTACGGTGGCCTCCAGTTGTGCTTTTATGATGCCGGTGTCTACCCCACCTAACGCTATTGTGTTTTCCAGTGGTCACATCCGCATTGCCGACATGGTAAAAGCGGGCTTTTTTCTCAATATTCTCTCCATTGCGGTACTACTTTTGATTACGCTTACCATTGTACAGTGGGTGTACGGAGGATAAACAGGCTAAAATGAATAAAATCTGGTGGGTGATTCTGTTGCTGGTTGGAGCGCTTTCAGTAACGAAGGGGCAGGCGGTGGATAGCGTTGGCAATGCAAAAATTGTGGTAGGTGTTAGTACAAACGCGTACCGAGGCGATCTGGGGCAGCCGTACGATAAGTGGACCCTGGCATTTCAGGGCAGTCTGCTGTTCAACCATCAGCGAAGGCTGCACGGCGGAATACACGCTAGTTACGGTACGCTTACCGGGCAGGCCCAGGGCGAGCGGGTTTTTGATCCGGATGAAAATACTCCCAATCGTTTCTTTAAGACTACTCTCTTCTCGGTGCACTACGCACTAGAGTACGATATTGTGCGCCGGGAGAATATTGTAGTATACCTGAGTCAGGGGCTGGGATTCGTCCGCTTCTCGCCCAAAGATCAGTTTGATCGCAACTTACAGGAAAACCTGAGCACCCGCGCCCCCAACGAAACCTACGGTAACGTGGCCGCCATGCTGCCTACTCAGGTCGGTGCTACCTACTTCTTTCCCAATCGCTTTGGCATCGGTACCAAAGTTGGCTTCGCTAATTACCTTACTGATTATATTGATAATGTCTCTCAGTTAGGTGACGTGAGCGGCAACGATAACGCACTTCACGTTCAGTTCCTGTTCTTCATTCCTGCCACTTTCTAAGGGGCGAGAGATTTTCTACAAATCCAGAAAGTACAAGCGGCTGTTCCTTTGGGTAAACCCCAACTGTTCGTACAGGTGGATAGCCGCCAGCTTTTCGTCTTCGGTATACAAATAAAGCCGCTGCAATTTCAGCGATTCTGCTTTCTCCAGAACAGCCTGCATCAGTTTTTTGCCAATACCTTTCCCCCGATGAGTTTGGTCTACAACTACGTCTTCAATCCAGCCTTTATAACCGGAAAACACCCGATAGCAGCTTAGCGTAGCAATGCCTGCGACTTGCTGTTCAGGCCGACACACAAACACATAGGAAGTATCGCTAGAAAGAACTTCCGTTAGCCCTTCGGGTTCGCGGTTGGGGTTCAACTGACGGTAGAGCTTAGCAATGGTTTTTTCGTCCTGCGGCTGTCGATTTTGCGGAGTGAGGATGGTTACCATAGCCACAAAAAAAGCCTTCCTCACGAATAAGGAAAGCTTTTTATGAAATTAATTACTGGCTACTAGCCTTTGGCTGCTGCGTAGCGCTTACCTACTTCGTCCCAGTTTACTACATCCCAGAAGGCACTGATATATTCCGGGCGTTTGTTCTGGTACTTTAGATAATAGGCGTGCTCCCACACGTCCAGTCCCAAGATAGGAGTGCCTTGCACTTCGGCCACATCCATTAGCGGATTATCCTGGTTAGGGGTGGAAGTTACTTTGAGCGAGCCGCTGTCGTCTACAATCAGCCAAGCCCAGCCGGAACCAAAACGAGTACCTGCTGCCTGAGCAAAATCTTCTTTGAAAGAATCGAACGAGCCAAAAGCCGAATCAATAGCCGAAGCCAGATCACCGCCAGGTGAACCGCCGCCATTAGGAGAAAGAATAGTCCAGAACAGCGAGTGGTTGTAGTGTCCGCCACCGTTGTTGCGAACCGCAGTGGAGTAACTGCCTACGCCTTTCATCAAATCTTCTAGAGACATATCCGCCTGGGGGGTGCCCTCAATGGCGTTATTAAGTTTAGTTACATATCCACCGTGGTGTTTATCATGGTGAATCTGCATGGTCTGAGCATCAATGCTAGGTTCTAATGCGTCAAATCCGTAAGGTAGATCAGGAAGGGTAAAAGCCATGTCTATGGTTGGTTTAAAGTTTAAAAATTAAATTAATAGTCAGTTATAGTTAACGGCTGTTTTTGATTCTTGTTCGTGAAATTGGCCTATTGTTCGCTAGTTTCTGTGATTCAACCAAATAGTACGGTATTACAGTAAATATCACCGAACAACTGAAGGCGATTATAGACTCGCCTTCTGCTTCCGGGCCGAGAGCTTTAGTCCGGCTTTGATGTTCGACCCGATCAGCAGTAAGTTGATGAACCCCAACGCTAACTCCGCTAGCTGGGCACTTAGAAAGAAAGCATCAATTGCTTGATAGGTGGCTTGGTAGTAGAGAAATACAGCTAAGGTAACCAAGATCATCCCGTTGGTAGCAATAAACTTCATTCGGCGCTGTTTCCGGAGGACTTCCGGGTGCCGGGAGCTACCCGCCAGTTTGTTTCCGGTTACAGCCAGAGTGATCATAGCGGCTACCAGCAGGGGCAATGCGTACAAAATACCGGTTTTTACCGTTCGGACGATAAGTTCCTGACCGAGGATTTCGGCCATGAGTGAGGATGTAAAAAAGGTACTGATCGTCAGTACCGCTACGGAAGTAGCTAACAAGTGGGCTTTTACTAATTGTGGACGCTTCATCGTTCAAATTATTTAGTAGGTAATGAAGCAAATCTCGCGATTCGGAATAAGCTAAAATTGTAAAAAGCGGAAGCTGGGTAGTTCTTGCCGAAGCTTTTTGGGCGATTTTCCGGTAATCCGCTTTACGCTGTTGATGAAGTGAGCCTGATCAAAATAGTGACTATCGTAGGTGATGTCGGTCAGGGAATGTTCCGAGAAGCGCATATCGTATACCGATTTTTTCAGCTTCACCAACTGGAGATATTCTTTGGGAGTGCAGCCTACGTTAGCACTAAACAGATTTCTTAGCGTCCGTTCCGAAACACTCAACTGCTGCGCGACTTCAGACAATTTTATATTACCGGAACGCTGTTCAATGAGATCGACTGCCTGGATAATCGTACTTATATCCCGCGTGAGCAGGGTATCTA
Organism: uncultured Roseivirgaceae bacterium; assembly: GCA_964551335.1. Classification (GTDB taxonomy): domain Bacteria; phylum Bacteroidota; class Bacteroidia; order Cytophagales; family Cyclobacteriaceae; genus Tunicatimonas. The sequence goes on along the minus strand of CAZKCO010000020.1, from coordinate 1,808 downwards.
AAAAGACCTGTTCTACCGCCTCAAACATTTGCTCAGGATTGGCACACCGGTCTATTTTTTGTCTGAACCGCTTTGCAGTATCTCCAAACAGCTCTTCGGTATCAATCAGCCAGGGAAGGCGGGAAATTGATGTGGGCGTAAGGTACGCCAGCGTGTAGGGCCGCACGTGAGCTCCGATAATCTTAACCCGCTCGCTCTGGGGTTGCACCGTGATTTTGTGGGACGATATGCGCGAGATCGCCATACTGATCGTCCGCGACTGCTTCAGATTATGGTTGGTTACCCGGAAAGGATGATCGAAGAAATAGCCGAACGTAATACGGGGAAACGGAATAACGTATTCCTGCTCAAAATCTAGCACAGCTACCGAAACGTCAATGTAGAAGTAGTAATCTACCAGCGTAGCCAGGAAATCGTCGGCGGGCGTTCGGGTAACAAAATGGCTCATCCGAGCTAAGATTTACAGATCCTCGAGTGGCGGAACGGTAAGCTTCTCCACATCCCAGCCGGCCAGCTTGGCTCCCGCCTGGTAGGCGCTTTCCATAAAATCCAGCAGCGCCTGTCGGGGGTTTTCTTCCTTACGCAATGCCTCGTAGGTAAGAAACGCTTGCGGGCTTCCGTTACTGTCTACCCACTGGGCACTAGCAGGCTGTAGTGGTTGCTGATCCAATCCGTCGGGCGAAGGGTAGGTGTAGGAATAGAACGCGGGTTCCCGCACCGTATCGTCACCCGCCCAAAAGCCAAAGCTGATCACTTCGTGGGAGTAAGCATCTTTGTCCGACAAACGCATATTCGGGTCTAAATCCGGCCCTTCCTCGCCCGAGAAGCGAGTTACCGCTAAATCCATATGGTGCCAGTAGAGATGTACCGGGCAGGTTTTGCCGTAGAATCTTCCGCTGAACTCTTTGAAAACATCATCTACCCAAATCAGTAGCCGCCAGAACCGTTCAATATACTCCGCATTATACGCCTTCTGCTCCGTAAGCTGGCCGAAGGGTTCTTTCACCGGCATATCGAAAGGACGATCAACGATGGAAACCTGAATTCCTAATTGCTCGAGTCCATCCTGAACCTGACGGTAAAACTCAGCTACACTTAAGCCATCGTGCAATGCAATAATGACTTCTTTCCCCTCACTGCTGCCCATTTCTAGCTGATGCTTCAGAAAGTTGAAAGTAATCTCAAAAACCCCACGCTCGTAGGGAATACTGTGGGTAGTCAACCCCTTAGAACTTACGTAGAGTGTGATGTACCACCAGTGGTTTTTCCGGGGAGTAAGCTTCAGCCGAATCTTCCCAACAATCTGTAAGTACAAATGCAGCGTCATTTTGCTCTCCTCCCAGGCTTCCAGCGGCAGGTCGGGTAGGTTTTGGTAGTTGATGGTCATGATAGAAAGAGTAATATTTTTAAAGGCGAATATTTGTTTATCAATCTTAAGAATCTGTAGAAATATGAACAAAGCTCTCGTGTAGTTTTATAAGGAGGTACGACAAGGTTTGAGTTTTCTTGCCGGATGAGCGAAGCAAATTCCGGCATCTCCTACTTACTATCAAGGAGACCCCGGAATTCGCGTTGCTCATCCGGGGAAACTTTACCTTTTGGGCTTTTGCAGAATTGTTGTATACCTATTCCAAATCTTGGAGCAGATTTCTGCCAGTCAATTCATTCTTCCAAAAACCTATAATCTGTTCAGCTAAGTCAACCACACTTATTGACTCACCGAATTCACTTTTAAGTGGTTCACTTAGATAAATTCATTCTACTAGACAATGATGGCTTGTTTACTTTTATAAGTAGGTAGTTTAGTG
>CAZKCO010000019.1:0-109485 GCA_964551335.1 uncultured Roseivirgaceae bacterium | reverse complement strand
AATATCCGCTGTCAACGATGGGCGGCATAAACAACTAACCGTAATAATCTTTATTAATCAATTTCAGAAAACTAAGTCTACACGTCCGAGTATGCCTCTGTAAATGCTAAATACCGAGTTTGAAACTTATAACCATTTCGAGGATCAATGAGAAAGCCTTATCGCCTGCGGAGTTGGCTAAGTTTAGGAATCAGCATTGGTACGCGCTCCTTGTACTTTCGATATTCATCTCCGTAGAGGTTCAGTAATTTTTTTTCCTCCAATTGAATACCAATCAGAATGTAAACAATCCAGGCAAATGCGGTAACGAGGTTAGCCATTGTAGGAGAGAAGCACCACAGCCCCAATACAATCAAGATAGTACCTGAGTATAGCGGATGACGTACGTGCTGAAGAACTCCACCGGTGCGAAGCGGCTCGACATGATTTTCTTCAGAAGCGGACAGCCCGATAAACTCTCGCTTAGAGAACTGCCGGAACGATAGTCGGATGACAATAACGCCGTAGGCGGCCAGCACCAGGCCGAAAAACTGTAAGAAATTGCGTAGCTGCTCCGACGATATCAGCGAATCAGTAGAAACCAACGCATTATAGAGCAGCACCGGAATAATAGTGACTACCGCGAAAATATTGTATCCTAACCGATAGTAGCGGTAGTACTTTCCCAGCCAGCACTGAGCGTGCTTTTTTACTTCTGATGAAGCCAACAGGCTATGCAGGAAGAAGTACGCCAGCCACAGACCGGCTAGAATTAAATAAGGTACTGCCATTCACCAAAGATGATAAAAATCACTGAAGATGTCTGGCAGTTTCAACTATTTTGGATTTTGCTGTTAAGCAAAGTAAAAGCGGTAAACTACTCGTACCGTAGTGCTTTTACCGGGTTGGCCCGGGCTGATTTTAGCGTTTGCCCGCTTACGGCCAGTAGGGCGATAAAAACCACCAGTAAGCCGGGAATGATAAATAACCACCAGTGGATACCGATACGGTAAGCAAATTGTTCCAGCCACTCGCTCATCACGTAGTTAGCCACCGGAATGGCAATTAACAGTGCAATCAGAATAAGGCGGAAGTAGCTTTTAGTAAGTAGTAAAATAATGTGACTTACCGAAGCTCCCAGCGCCTTGCGAATACCGATCTCCTTGGTGCGCTGAATACTGGTGTAAGAAGATAAGCCTAAGAGCCCCAGGCAGGCTACCAGAATAGCCAGTCCGGCAAATAGCCCGAATACCTGTCCGAAGCGGGCTTCAGCCTGATACTGCTGATTGAATTTATCGTCTAGAAAGAAATAGGAAAGGGTACTACCGGGGAATATACTCTCGAAGGTAGCTTCTATCTGACCAATCGTTTCAGGTAGGTTTTGGGTACCCAAGCGGATATACTGGTGGGCGTTTAGTTCGCTGTACCAGTGAATAAAAGGTATGACTGGATCTTTTAAAGAAAGAAAATTGTAATCTTGTACTACCCCGATAATGGTAGTCACACTATCAAAAGTGATTTTTTGACCTACAGCCTCCTCCGGACTTTTAAAGCCTAATAGGCGAATAGCTTCTTCGTTAAGAATGGCTTTCTGTTCGTTACTTACTCCGGGGCGAAAATTCTGTCCAGCCAGGAGTTTTATACCCAGAGTATTGATTAGGCCGTCATCTATAGCGTAATGATAATATGTGAAGTTGTTCCCAGATTCGTCCTGGCCTTCGGTCCGAATGCCCATGCTTGAGCTCAGCAGCGTGTATCCCGTTCCAGGTACTGATTCAGCTCCAGCAACTTGTTCTACTGATGAAAGGCGCTTCCACTCCTGCTGAAGTGAAGTTAGCTTAGTGGCTATTTCGGGATCATACTGGAGTTCTAGTGGCATCTTGACTACCATAACCTGTTCGGTGTCTATTCCCAACTCCTGCTCCTGCATATACTCAAGCTGCTGGTATACGGTAAACGTACCTACTATCAGTACTACCGAAGCCAGAAACTGAAAAACCACCAATCCCTGACGAAGCCATCGGCCGTGAGTAGTATTTCTTAGTTTACCTTTCATCACCGCCACCGGGCGAAAAGAAGAAAGCACCAAGGCCGGATACAGCCCCGAAAGTAGAGTGCCGACTAACAGCAGGGTGACGATGATCAGGATAAAATAACTATCGGTGAATAGCCGGATACTGAGCGGTTGACCGCTGATTTCACGAAAGGCAGCAAAGCTCAGATACACTATCATTACTGCCAGAATCATTGCTAACACATTAATAGAAAACGACTCAAACAGAAACTGCCGAATTAGCTGCGAACGGGAGCAACCTACGGCCTTTTTTACCCCCACTTCCTTAGCCCGCTCTACCGAACGGGCAGTGGCTAAATTGATGTAGTTTACCCAGGCAATAATCAGAATGAACAGGGCGATTACCGACAGAAAATACACCGTGTTAGCATTACCGTTGGCCTCCGGTTCATAAGTCTTGTTCGAGTAAAGGTGAATGTCGCCTATCGGCTGAACGTTGAAGCGCTCTTCGTCCATTTTGTCTTCTAAGCTGGCGGCTAAGACATCTAACTTCTGACGGAACTCGCTCAGATCAGTCCGCGGGTCCATCAGCAGATAAGTGAATTCATTATTTCCGTTCCACCCTATGGAGTAGTCAATAGCTTCATCGCGCAGTGAGATGTACGAAAGCATAAAATCAATCTTAAGGTGGGTGTTTGGAGGTAAGTCCTTCATCACCCCAGTGATTTTGGCGACTTTTTGCTCATTGCCCAACCCGTAAAGATCCAGATTGTTACCTAGCACTTCGGTGGTGCCAAAGTATTGTTTTGCCTTAGATTCGGAAATTACCATCTCGAAGGGTTCGTCTAGTGCGGTAGTAGGATCACCCTGCGTAAGCAGAAGTGAGAATATTGAAAATACTGAAGGATCGGTGTAGTACATTCGGTCTTCGCTTTCTCTATATTTTTCAGTACCTACTACCAGTCCTTGTTGATCGTGTAAGCGAACAAAGTCGAGTACCTCGGGCATTTGCTCCTTCAGTTCAGGACCAGCTAAGGGATACATTTCGGCATCCTGCACCTGCAATTCCCCATCTTTATAAGAGTCCAGCGTAAGTCGGTAAATCTGTTCGGCTTTCTCGTGAAAATCTTCGTAGCTCAGCTCGTAGTGCACGTAGTGCAAAATCAGCAGGCAGGCTGCGGTGCCGGTGGCTAACCCTAGCAGGTTGATAGAAGAATAAAATTTATGCTTGGTAATATTGCGGTAAGCGATAAGGAAATATTCTCGAAACATGCTGTTGGGGTTCTTATTATAAACTTACAGCCATATTCGTCTAATTAGGGAGAACCACCAAAGTTTTTGCAGCCACTTGCTTGAAGGGTGCAGTAACCTGCTTTGAGTGAATAGCAGCTATCAGGCTACTCTCAACTGTCAAAGGTGTTAACAAACTTTAACGAGCGTTGCCATTATTTCCCTTTCAGATACGCTTATTTTGGTGGGAAAGAATCCTAAATGAAGAAGCTCATAGTTCTGTTGGGTGTATCTCTGTTAGCGGTTTGCACTAGCCGTTCACAGACCGAAGTCCAAGAAACATCCTACAACGTTCAGGAGAATGATGGTTACGAGTTGTTGATACCAAAGGGCAGCCAGACAGGAGTGCTAATACTATTTCCGGGATTCCCCGAAACTCCCGAGGTGATGAAGCGGGAATTTAGCATTGTAAAACCTGCGATGGAGGCCGGAATAGCCGCGGCTTTTATGAAGTTTAATCGTCAGTTATGGTTGAAGGAGGAAGAAAAAAGGCTACTTGCGACTATCATTAACCAGATGTTTGAAGAGAATGATCTAAATAAAAAAAATGTCTACATTGGCGGTTTCTCTAGTGGCGGTAATGTCAGTCTGCTGCTCAGCAATTATTTGGTGCAATCGGGAAGTAATGTTCAGCCCCAGGGAGTATTTGTAGTTGATCCGCCAGTGGACTTGTTAGGGCTATACCAGAACTCAGTCAGGAATATTGAGCGAAATTTCTCGTCGGTTTCGGTTCAAGAGAGTAACATGATCGTTAGTCTATTAGAACCGGAGTTCGGCAAACCCCAAGATGGTATTGAGAAGTACGAACAGCATTCACCCTACACTCTTAAGACCCGCAATATCGATAACCTATCCCATCTGAAAGACGTACAGCTTAGGTTTTATACCGAACCGGATACGGCCTGGTGGAAGGAGAATCGACAGTACGAGTACGAAGAAATGAACGCTTACTTTATCGAAAATCTGGCGGATGATCTCCGCAAGAAGTTCGGCGAGAACGCAACTTATATTCCTACCGAAAATCGCGGGTACCGTGCTAACGGAAACCGTCACCCCCACTCCTGGTCTATTGTAGACGTTGACGAATTGATTCAGTGGATTACTAATGAATGAAGTTACTCCAACTCATCAATAGCACTGGTAATGCCATCCATCTTTCGTTCGGAGTAGGCCCCGGAGGTGGCGTAAACGATCTTTCCGGTTTCATCCAGTAGAAAGAAGTAGGGAACGTCCTTCTTCTCAAAGTCCAGCGCTTCTTTGTACGGCTTAAGTTTGCCTTGGTAAAACAGGATATAAGGCATTAGACGCTCGTCCATTTCCTTGGCGGCTTTGCGTTTGGCGGTTCCGGCTGCGGCGGCTTTTACGCCGGTAAACATCGGTACCAGGTACACATCAATATCGTAGACAAAGCTGGAAAATAGCCCTCCGCTACCCGGATTCAACTTCTGAGAAATGAAAGTATTGTATACCGGACTCATCCAACTGCTTAGGTCTTTTTCCGACTTTTTAGAGTAGGCTAAACCCACCAAAGTAACCCGTCCTTTGGTATCTTTTGGTATGTTAATCACCTTATCATCTACCGTTTCGGCCTGCATGCTCGGAAATGGCTGATTAATGACGGAAATGGTAGGCTGACCAGCAGCGAATAACAGAGCAAAGGCGAGAAAATATACTACACGCATCATATCTATTCTTTTTTGGTTTTCTCAACAAAGTACAACTACTGTACCTAACGCTGGCTTAGCGATGAACGTGTAAGGTGTTCCATGATTTTGTCTTGACCTGCTCGAAGCGGCACTAAAAAATGAGTAACTTGCCCTACATTTTTATCGGCCTGAACTACGATATTCGGTCTCATTTTTCGTTTGAACTAAGAAGAGTAATCAAGACGTACGTGAATATGACAACAGCAACAATGACCCAAGGTATGCAGGAGGTATTAGATACGCTTGGCATACAATCAACTAACCCGTCATACAGTACGGGGCAAGAATTCGGTAGTATCAACTCTGGTGAACAAACCCGGGATATTCATTCTCCGGTAGACGGCTCACCGATTGCCAGCGTGCACATGGCAAGTGAAGCTGATTACGAACAAGTTATTGAACAAGCACAGGAAGCTTTTAAAACCTGGCGGATGATGCCCGCTCCCCAGCGGGGTGAGATTGTCCGGCAGATCGGAAATAAACTGCGGCAGTACAAGGAGCCGCTCGGCAAACTGGTAACCTACGAAATGGGTAAGATCTACCAGGAAGGACTGGGCGAAGTGCAGGAGATGATCGACATCTGCGATTTTGCGGTTGGCCAGTCGCGACAACTCTACGGATTCACTATGCACTCGGAGCGTCCGCAGCACCGTATGTACGATCAGTACCATCCGTTGGGGATTGTCGGAATCATTTCTGCTTTTAATTTTCCGGTAGCGGTTTGGGCCTGGAACGCTATGCTGGCCGCTGTAAGCGGCAACGTTTGCGTCTGGAAACCTTCGGAAAAAACTCCCTTAACGGCTATTGCCTGCCAGAAGATAGTAGCCGAAGTTCTGAAGGAGAACGACCTGCCCGAAGGTATCTTCAATCTGATCATCGGTGGCCCGGAGATTGGTTCTAAGATGGCGCACGACCGCCGGCTGCCCCTGGTTTCTGCGACCGGGTCTACCCGCATGGGAAGAAAGGTAGGCGAAGCCGTGGGAGCGCGTTTAGGACGCTCGTTGCTGGAGTTGGGTGGCAACAATGCTATCATCATCACCGAGCAGGCTGATCTAGAGATGGCCATTCGGGCTACGGTATTCGGGGCGGTAGGCACCTGCGGGCAGCGCTGCACCTCCACTCGCCGGTTGCTCATTCATGAGAGTCGTTACGATGAGGTGAAAACACGATTACTGAAAATTTACCCGACGCTATCTATCGGTAACCCGCTGGACGAAAACAACCTGGTAGGCCCATTGATTGATCGGGATGCGGTAAACAACTTCAAGAATGCGCTGCAAAAAGCGCAGCAAGAAGGTGGAAAGCTGCTGATTGGCGGGGAAGTGCTGGAAGGAGAAGGCTACGAAGGCGGTAACTATGTAACCCCCGCCATTGTGGAAGCCGAGAATCACTACGAGATTGTGCAGGAAGAAACCTTCGCTCCTATTTTATACCTGATCAAATATCAGGGAGATGTTCACAATGCCATTGTTACCCATAATGCCGTAAGTCAGGGATTATCTTCCGCTATCTTTACCACCAACTTACTGGAAGCCGAAGCCTTTCTATCGCAGCGGGGTTCCGACTGCGGCATTGCTAATGTAAATATAGGAACATCGGGTGCCGAGATAGGAGGAGCTTTCGGAGGTGAGAAAGACACTGGCGGCGGACGTGAATCCGGCTCCGATGCTTGGAAAGCCTATATGCGTAGGCAGACCAATACGATTAATTACAGCACCAAATTGCCGCTGGCGCAAGGAATTAAATTTGATATTTAAGCTAAAAATTATCCCCCAAGATGGGGGATTTTTTTACACCCTATTGTACTTATTTTAAGTATATTGTACCTTGTTCACTGTATTAATCACCTAACCTATCACCTCTATGAAACTCCTCAAAAAAATTCTCGTCGGCGTACTCTCCGTTGTCGCTCTGTTCCTGATTGTTGCCCTGTTTTTGCCTTCAACCTACCACGTAGAACGGTCGGTAGTAATTCAGGAGCCGGTGGACAAAGTGTACGCCCACGTAGGCAACCTGAACCACTGGGCCGACTGGAATCCCTGGACCAAAATGGACCCAACCGTAGAGAATACGATTACGGGTTCGGGTTACGAAATTGGATCGGTGTGGGCTTGGCAGGGAGAGAAGGTTGGGATAGGGTCGCTCACCATTCAGGAACTGGAGCCCAATAAATTTATGCAGTCCCGTCTGGCATTTCAGGAGCCGCAAATGTTTGAGTCAGATGACATCTGGAAGTTCGAACCGGTGAGTGAGGGCACGCGGGTAACCTGGATCAACGAAGGAGAATTAGGATATCCGGTAGACCGCATATTCGGATTGTTTATGGATGGTATGCTCGGAAAAGATTTTGAGCAGGGACTAGCTAATCTGAAGCAGGTCAGTGAAAACTCTTAAAAAATAACGAAAAATGTAGAAAATCAAGAATGACTATAACCCGAAAACAAAAAAGCCCGATAGCATCGGGCTTTTTTGATATTGTAAGTTAAACCACAAAAAGGAATAGAATGATCCTCATCAAATTACAAAATTTTTAATAAAACAGAAACTTTACTGGCTTTTGTTCGTGCTTTCGAAAATTTTATCGGCCGAGGTAGCCACAAATCCCTGGTATAATTCACCGTCTGGTTTGGGATAGCGCTGAGCAAACTCGTAGTAGCAGGCCGGTACCGCATGGGTGCCATCGCTGAAGTCAACTTCTACCGTATCAGCCAACGTGGACGATTGCTCCAGAAAAACATCCTTGGAGCCTTTCACCTCTCCGCCGCTATCGTTCATCTTAAAACCGTTCTGCTTAATAAACTCGTTCACCTCCCGAATATCACCAAAGCTATGAAGGGCATTCACAAACACCGTAAAGTGATTGGGCCGGTAGCCGTGGGCGGCCATCCAGGCCGCGTACTCACTCTTAACTCGTAGCTTTTCGTAAGTGTCGTAGCTCACCTTCCAGGGGCGGCCATTCGAGCAAAAGTCGAATTGCTGAGTAGACTCTTCCGATACTTGTTCAACTAACTGCTGCACAGTATTCTGTAAATCATCATCAAACTCTTCAAGCATGAGTTCACTGATAAAAATCTTGGGCATCTGAGCATCCGGGTGCTCAAAGTGTTTGGCGTACAGTTTCTTTTCGGTAAAATGGTAATCCTGCTGGTACTCGTAGCCGTTCTGCACAAAGGGTCTTGCCAGAACATCTACTCCAACCTTAGGATGATTGAAGGTGCGAAACGCAATATGGTCGTTCTGAACCCGGTCGCCACGTTCCAGAAACAGGTTGTAAATCTTCAAAGCCTGGGGGTTCATCGCGGTGTAATCCTTCCACATCTTGTCGAGCAAATCGGGTAATGTTGTAATAGCCATAATTATAAAGATTAGTGAAACAACGAATTGAAATACATATGTAAGTAAATGTTGTGATAACGTGTATCCCTTGCAAAAGGATTACCTAATTTTGCCCTGTTTCTTTAATAATAAAAAGAAAGCATGAAGAAAATTATTATTGTCATATTCTTACTTACGTTGAGCGTGCTGGCTACTCAGGCACAGACCCCAAAGTGGGGAGTAGGCTTGCGGGTAGGTGAACCTTTGGGGCTTACGGTAAAGAGGTATCTTCCTCAGGGTAGAGCCTGGGAGTTTAATCTGGGGAGCAGCGGCTTTTACGGATATAATCATCAGAAAGCATTCTACCGCTACGACCGATTTAAGGATTACGAATACAGAAGACACTATCTGCAAAGTGCGTTAGGAGTGCAATTTCGTTACTTGGTGCATAAGAGCGTAGGCTTAGCCGAGGCCCCCGGCCTGGAATGGTACTACGGTGCAGGCGGTCAGTTGCGGTCCTACCAGATTGATTACGAATACCGGGTACGTATTGGTAATGACTGGGAGCCGGTTCGGGAGCGAATAAATAATATTGATCTGGGAGTAGATGGGATTTTGGGAATGGAATATTCGTGGAGAGAAGTGCCACTGACTGTTTTTCTGGATGTGAATCTATTTCTGGAGATTGTCGATTCACCGTTTGCAGCATACTTACAAGGTGGAACGGGAGTGCGATACTACTTTTAGCTTGGCTCGTTAATTGACCTACTATAACAGAAGAAAGAAATAATGTACCGAGTTTCCGGTGGGGAATACTTGCTATTTATTGATTTAAGCAGAATTAGTCCCATTTGTTGAAAAAACCGATTGGGCAAAACGGGGTAATTGTGATACTGTAAACCAGCGTAGACTGTCGAAAGTAAGAAGAGATTTCTCAAAAGAAGAGAGTTAACAAATACAATAAAGAGGAGAACAGAAAGGAAGATCAAAAGAAGAGAGACGTATAGCTTAGTTTATGAGCATTAGAAAACACATACTATCAGCCCTGATATTTGTACTGGTACTTACGTTTATTTCTTTCGGAACGTCTATTTACTACCTTAACAAAATCGGGTCAACATCCACCCAGATTCTTCAAGAAGACTATCAATCGGTAAAAGCAGCTGAAGAGCTCATTATTTCATTATCTAAGCTAGATCGGGCACTGGTAATGCTATGTGTGGATAGTACCTCCTCTAGCGAAGAGGCGGTATTGCTAAAAATCGTCAACAGCGAATGGGGTATCATCAGGAGTTACCTTTCAGCGATAGAAAAAAATATTAGAGGAGAAGAACCTCGCCAGTTGTACGTCAAACTGAAGGAGAGCTACGATCGCTATGAACGCAGCCTAAATCAGGTTCCGACTGCCAGAGATCAGGATCAACTATACCTCAGTGTACTACGTTGGCAGAGCGAAGTACTGCGGTCAAACTGCTCAGATATAGTAGAAAAGCACCATGCCCTATTAAAAGAAAAAAATGAAGCACTACAGAAGCTGTATCTGAAGGCCAAAATTAATACGTTCTTAGCAAGTATTTTGGTGCTTCTAGTCATAGGAGTTGTATTAGATAAAATTCCGGACTGGATCATTCGCCCGATTGGTGAGCTAACCGAAAAGGTGAAGCGACTGGTACAGAACGATAGTAAAGTAAAAGAAGAAGATATTGAGATTACCTCCGACCACGATTTAGAAGAACTTACCAATTCAATTAAACTGGCTGGGCAACGAATAAAGGAATCTGAAGAAAAGATCTTACTAATCACCGAAAACCTCTACGATATTATCTTCTTTACTAAGCCCGATGGCGAAATCTTTTATACTACTCCTTCTATCCAACGGGTGGTAGGCTATACTCCCGAAGAAATCACCGGTATGTCGGTACGGGATCTTCTTCATCCCGAAGATGTGAAGCAGGCCGAAGCAGCAATCCGAATGAAGGGCAACTCCGAAATAAGGGTACAAACAAAGCGAAACTGCTATCTGTGGTTGGAGGTGAATCAGACCGTGCATAAGAACGAAGATGGGCAAGTTCTCTACGCTCAGTACACCGCCCGTGACATTAGTAAGCGCAAGAAGGCCGAAGAAAGAATCAGAAGGGCCCTGATTAGGGAGAAGGCGCTGAACGAAGAACTTACTCGGGCTAATCACGAACTGGACAAGTTTGTTTACAGTGCATCGCATAACCTGCGGTCACCACTTACTTCTATGATGGGACTACTTTCATTGCTGAGGTTAGCTAGTCGCAAACAAGAACGTAATGAGTTGGTAAAGAAAGCGGAAGAAAGCGTTTTTAAGCTAGACGAAACGATTAAGGAGATTATTGAGTACTCCCGCAACGGCCGTATGGCAATAGAAGTAGGCCCAGTAAATTTTGAGGAAATAATCGTGGAGACCATTCGCGATCTGCAGTACTTGCAACCGCAGGACCGCCCGGTGGATATCAGCTACCGGATTGCACCGAAGGTACAATGCGTTTCCGATAGCAGTCGAATCAAGATGGTTTTTGTTAGCTTGGTTTCTAATGCAATTAAATACTATAACCCCGACGAGGCTAAGCCTACTCTGAAAATTACAGTGAGTCAAAGCAAGGGTAAGACCAAGGTTGTATTTAAAGACAATGGGGAAGGTATAAAAGAAAAGCAGCAAAGCCGGATCTTCGATATGTTTTACCGGGCTAGTGAGCAGGCTTATGGTGCCGGATTAGGGTTGTATATCACCAAGAGCACTGTTGAGAAGTTGGAGGGAGAGGTAGTTATTGACTCAGTGTACCAAAAAGGCACTACTATTACTGTCATCATTCCTAATCTGGAGAATGGCAATAGTATCGATAAAAATCATCTACCCGAAATTAGCTCGTTTCAAGCACGGGAGATAGAGAATTCGTAGTTTCTTCAAACGAGATGCCTAAAGTACTGAGCTCAGTCAGAATAGGCTCATAGATCTCTTGATGTACCGGAATTAATAAGCCTTTTTGGGAAATCCTGTTACTCAAAATCAGTTTAGCGGCAATGCCTAACGGGTAACCTACTGTTTTTGCCATGGCCGATAGGCCATTTAGGCTACCGGTTACTACTAAAGACGATTTCGTAAAATATTTCTCTTCACCCTGCTGATGTTCAATCAGGTGCTGCATCACAATCATATCTTCATCGTCAGGCTGAGTTTGCCACTTATCTTCCAGTAGCTTTTGTAGTACATCGGCCGGTGATGCTTTAGTAAGGCCAATCGGTTTTTCGTCTAGCAAACCAAGCCAGGTAATTCGTTCCATCAGCTCCGAAGTAATATCCACTCCAATGTAGCGGCTGAAGTTAGTTACCAAATCGTCTTCGCTATAGGGTAAATAGGCCCGGACAAAATCTCCGTACGTCATATTCTCCAGATTACGGACCTCGTAGCTATCGTCGGTCAAACCCAGTTGAATAAAAGCGTGCCAGGCCGCGCAGAAACCCGGTCGGCGCAACGTACCGCGTAAAATAGTTTCGGCATCGTACAGCCCGTACATGGCGCGATACTTGAGTGAGTCGCGGTTAGGGTATGCCTCGAAGCGGCCGTAGCCAGGCACTTCAACGGCGGTAAGACGTTTGAAAACCTGGTGATGGGGAATATTTTTGTAACGGCCTTTATAAAGGTACTGGGCCGTACCGAATTTCCCAGCCAATACCACATTACGGGGGTTCCAGGTAAATTTATAGCGCCAGGGGTTATCATCCGACCCGGGAGCCATCAATCCACCGCAAAACGACTGAAAGGAGGTAACTTTGCCGCCTTCCGTCTTAATCTCATCAATAGTGCGCATGGCCGACATATGGTCCAGTCCGGGGTCCAAACCGCATTCGTACAGAAAGGTCAGATTTTTATTGGTAATCTCGGCTTGGAGCTGCCGTACTTCATCGTTGGCGTACGAAGCCGTAATGAGGTGTTTGCCTAACGCCAGACAGGTGTGTACCACGTGGATATGAAAGCGGGCGGGCAGCATGGATATCACCAGATCGGTAGGCTCAATAATGGTTTGCCGGGCAGTATCGTCCAGCACGTCTAACTGCTGAGTTTCAATGGCCGGATATTTCTGTTGAAGCAAAGTAATTGCTAATTCGGAGGCATCGGCTACCGAAATCTTCCAATCGTGCAGGGTGCTTTGCTCACTTAAATACTGAATAAGGGCTGCTGAAGAGCGTCCAGCTCCTAAAATCAAAATGTGTTTCATATACCGTCTACTACTACAACAATAACGCCGGAAGAACTACCTTCCTTATTGATATGTACGATTTATCCGACGAATAGATCAATTCCGATCGATCATATTTTCCGGAATAAGATTAAGGACCCCCAAAACGACTTCCAGATTTCTGGTTTAACGGTAAGCAGACAAAAAGGAGTATTGTGTAACAGTTCAGGCTATTAATTCAACAGTTCACTCCAAAACCCGGGCATTATATGACTTTTGTTAAGACAACTGTTGCTCAAACCTGTTAAACAGATATGTTCAGAAATCATATTCTACAAAACATTTTTAGACAATGAGAAAACCAACTATTGATTTTTATCGCCTACTCCGCCTAGCCGGAGTCTTTAGTTTAAGCTTATTATTTTTAGCCGGTTGTGGTGATGATGATGGGGATGATGATATGACCCCCGATCCGGAACCTACGCAGAACATTGTAGAGATTGCTCAAGGTGACGACCGATTTGAAGTGTTAGTACAAGCCGTAGTGGCCGCGGGGCTAGACGATGACCTGGCCGGAGCTGGTCCATTTACCGTATTTGCGCCTACCGATGATGCCTTTGAAGCACTGTTGGCCAGCGCCGATGGGATTGATGCCTTAGAAGATATCAGTGAAGAGTCGCTGGTGCAAATTCTGCAGTACCACGTAGCCAACGGTAAAGCACTTTCTTCCGATTTAACCGATGGACAAACAGTGCCTACTTTACTAAGCGGAGAGGACTTAACCATTGGCGTTAGCGGAGGTACCGTAACTGTAGGTAACGCTACCGTTGTTGTAGCCGATATTGAAGCTACTAACGGAGTTATTCACGCTATTGACGAAGTACTAGTGCCGGAAGGATTTGTTATTCAACCAGCACCCAAAACTATTGCTGAAATTGCCACCGAAACTGAAGCACTAAGCACACTAGTAGCCGCGCTAGAGCGAGTACCTAGTCTACTAGATGCTGCTGGAGATGAAACCGCTACGTTGACGGTATTCGCACCCACCAACGATGCTTTTGCGGCCCTGTTGAGCACGCTAGCTACTGCCACTGGTGGTACTTTTGAAGGATTAGATGATGTACCTGATTACGTATTAGAACGCGTACTACGATACCATATTTTAGGCGCAGCCAAAACAGCTGCTGATCTTACTGATTCTGAAGAAACATTAGAAGGTAGCAGTATTGCTATTGATGCAACCGACGGAGTAACTCTTAACGGAACCGTGAACGTAGTAGATGGATTAGCTAATGTTTCAGCGAGCAACGGAGTAGTTCATGTGATTGATGCCGTACTGGTTCCTGAATTTATTCTGAATAGCTTAGGTACTGTATTGCAACCGGCAATATTCGATGCCGAAGGTCGATTTACTACGCTAGTAACCGCCGTAGAAACTGCTGAGCTAGATGGTGCTCTTACCGATGCCGACGCTACGTTAACCGTATTTGCCCCTACCAACGATGCATTTGCCGCCTACATTGATGCCAGCGATTTTGCCGACGCATCTGAGCTACTTGCTTCAGATATGTTAGCTAATATTCTGCTGTATCACGTATTAGGTGCTGAAGTGCCTTCAACGGCTATCGCCGCTGGCCCATCGTCGGCCGCTAGTTTATACGACGATGACGACGAAGATGAGATCGGTGAAGCCATTTATATTAGTAACAATGGAGAAGACGGAATCTTCCTGAATGGTAATACCCAGGTAATCATTCCTGATATAGAGGCCGGTAATGGAGTAGTACACGCTATTGACGGCGTATTAGTGCCGCCGATGAGTTCTATCGCCGAGATCGTGGTAGCTTCTGCGGGAGCCGATACTCCTGAGTTCACGCTACTGTTAGCAGCACTGCAAAATGCTGACGATACCGATGGAGATTTAGTAGAGCTATTAAGCGGTGATGGTACATTTACCGTATTCGCTCCTACTGATGCCGCCTTTAACGCAGCCGGTTTTGCCGACGTAGCAGCGGTTGAAGCGGCTGATCCGGCAACACTACGAGCGATCTTATTGTATCACGTAGTAGCTGACGCCGCAGTATTCTCTACTGACTTAGCGAGTGGCGCGGTGACCACTGCCGGAGGTGGAGACATAACCGTTACGGTGGCCGATCCGGTAACTATTGCTGATCTTAACGCAGACAGCGAAGATGCTGAGGTAACTGGTGTGAATATTTTAGCCACCAACGGAGTTGTTCACGTGATTGATCAGGTATTACTTCCTGAATAAAGAAAAAACAAATCTAAATTGTATCTCAGGCAGGTGTTCTTCGGAGCATCTGCCTATTTTTTTACGCTGTCTTGCTATCTTAGCAGTTATGGAAAAAGCCCCCAGAAAAGACGATGAATACTTTATTTCCGTTGCTATTGACTTGGCGCGAGAGGGAATGAATACTAACTTAGGTGGGCCATTTGGGGCAATTGTGGTGAGAGGTCAGGAAATTGTCGGGCGCGGACAGAACCGGGTCACCTCCAGTAACGACCCTACCGCCCACGCTGAAATGAACGCTATCCGGGATGCCTGCCAGCAGCTAAATACATTTGAGCTAGGAGATTGTACTTTGTATACTTCCTGCGAACCCTGCCCCATGTGCCTAGGAGCCATTTACTGGGCTCGTATCGACCGGATTGTTTTCGCTGCTACCCGCCACGATGCCGCGAGTGCTAATTTTGATGATGAGTGGCTATACGAAGAGATGGCCTTGCCCTGGCCGGAGCGTAAGCTAGAATATCAGCAATTAGGTCAGCCGGAAGCAGTGGAGTTATTTGATGAGTGGAATGGTAAGACTGATAAAACTCAGTACTAAAACCGGAGTCTTAAGAAAGAGAATAAAAACTGTGGACTATTGGCTGTATTCGTAAAAAACAAACTTATTTCTACTTCGGTTGGTGAAGTAAACCATATCAACCCAGCACTATGAGAACTGCTACAATACTTCTGACTCTTGTTACGCTGTTTATCGTTAGTTGCACTAGCTCCGAAAGTACTATGACCGCTTCTGTTTCATCTCCTTCGGAGAACATCACGATTGACTTTTCATTAGAGAAAAATGGTATTCCCACCTACTCCGTAATGCAGCAAGGGACAGCGGTTATCCAACCTTCCTCTTTAGGATTTGAATTTCAGAACCAACCAGAGCTGACTGGCGGGTTAGAAGTGACCGGAACCGATACTAATTCTGAAAACGAAACCTGGGAGATGCCCTGGGGCGAACAGCGGAATGTGCGCAATCGCTACAACGAGTTGGTGGTGCACTTACAAGAAAAAGAAGCGCCCAACCGAATGCTGGATATTTACTTTCGGGCGTATGATGATGGAGTGGCTTTTCGGTACCACTTTCCTGAACAGGAAGGAATAGATACACTAATCATCACTGACGAAAAAAGTCAGTTTTCGCTCACTGGTGATCACACTTGCTGGTGGCAGCCCGGCGACTGGGATATTTACGAGCATTTGTACAATACGAGTTCTTTTACCGGAATTGACGCTACCACCAAGCGTGATCATCCCGACCTGAACTCATCCTATATCCCGGAGAACGCAGTGAATACTCCCATTACGATGCGTACTGCCGATGGGCTACACCTTAGTTTTCACGAAGCGGCCCTGATCGACTATGCGGGCATGACACTGCGCATTGATCCGGAAAATATGCGAATGGAAAGTGTCCTGGTGGGCTCTGACCGCTTAGGCTATAAAGTAAAGCGGGGCTTACCGTTTAGCTCCCCCTGGCGGACCATTCAGATTAGTGAAGATGCCCCTGGGCTAATCGAGTCCAAACTGATTGTTAATCTGAACGAGCCCAATAGACTGGGTGACATTAGCTGGTTCACCCCGATGAAATACGTCGGCATCTGGTGGGAAATGCACCTGGGTATCTCTACCTGGGATATGGAGGGTACCCAGGACATGTCTACCTTCACTACCGATCAGGTGACCGGCAGCAAGCACGGAGCTACCACCGAAAACGCCAAGCGTTACATCGATTTTGCGGCGGAGAACGGTATTAAGGGTTTGCTAGTGGAAGGTTGGAACACCGGCTGGGATCACTGGATTGGCTTTGAAGACCGGGAGGGTGTCTTCGATTTTATCACCTCTTATCCTGATTACGACCTGGAGGAAGTTGTCCGTTACGGGCGGGAGAAAGGCGTAGAGCTAATCATGCACCACGAAACCTCGGCAGCCCCCCGTACTTACGAACAACAGATGGATACCGCTTACGCCCTGATGCAATCGCTGGGGATTCATTCGGTGAAGTCGGGTTACGTGGGGCCAATTATTCCGAAGGGTGAGTACCACCACGGGCAGTGGATGGTAAATCATTACAACAATGCGGCTATTAAAGCTGCGGATTATCAGGTAGCAGTAAACGCCCACGAACCGATTAAGGCTACCGGGTTGCGACGTACCTACCCCAATATGATTGCCCGCGAAGGTTTAAGGGGGCAGGAGTTTAACGCCTGGGCTTCCGACGGGGGCAATCCGCCCGAACACTTGCCGATTGTAGCCTTTACCCGGATGCTCAGTGGTCCTATTGATTTTACTCCCGGCATCTTCAACATTAAAATGGCGCCATACAAAGAAGGCAATCAGGTAAATACCACTTTAGCGCATCAGCTGGCGCTGTACGTGGTTATTTACAGTCCGGTACAAATGGCGGCCGACCTACCGGAAAGCTACGAAGGACAACCCGCATTTCAATTCATCCGCGATGTGGGAGTGAATTGGGAACGAACTAGAGTGCTCAATGGCGAAGTGGGCGATTTTGTGACGATTGCCCGCGAAGAGCGGGAAAGCGGAAACTGGTTCGTAGGTGGCATCACCGATGAAGAAGCCCGCACTATTACAGTCAATTTTGATTTTCTGGAACCAGAGTCCGAATACATTGCTACCCTCTACCGAGATGGAGCTGACGCCCATTGGGAGGATAATCCTACTAGCATTAATATCGAGCGTATAGAAGTCAATTCTTCTGCCGAACTACCTATTGAACTGGCTCCCGGCGGCGGCTTTGCTATCAGTTTGATAAAACAGTAAGCAATATTCTGTTCTCAAAACAAAAAAGGTAGACTCGTTACGAATCTACCTTTTGCAAATATTTGGTTGTATCTCCCTACAAGTGAATTACCTCTTCGTAGGCAGCCGCGGCGGCTTCCATTACGGCTTCCGACATGGTAGGGTGGGGGTGTACTGATTTGATGATTTCATGGCCGGTAGTTTCTAGCTTGCGGGCCGCTACCACTTCGGCAATCATCTCGGTTACATTAGCCCCAATCATGTGAGCCCCGAGCCACTCGCCGTACTTCTTATCAAAGATTACCTTTACGAAGCCTTCGTTCGCACCGGCGGCACTTGCCTTACCTGAAGCGGAGAAAGGAAACTTACCTACCCGGATATCGTACCCGGCTTCTTTGGCCGCCTTTTCGGTGTAACCTACCGAAGCTACTTCGGGCCAGCAGTAGGTACAACCTGGCAGGTTGTTATAATCTAAAGGTTCAGGGTTCAGGCCAGCTATTTTTTCCACACAAACAATGCCTTCGGCAGAAGCAACATGAGCTAACGCAGGACCTTTCACAATATCGCCAATAGCGTAAATGCCTTCTACGTTGGTGCGGTAAAAATCGTCCACCTCCACGTGGGTTTTCTTTTCGTTCAGCTTTAGACCTACCGCTTCAACTCCTACGTTTTCCAGGTTGGTAGCAACCCCTACAGCCGAGAGCACCACGTCGCACTCTATCGTAGTCTCTTTGCCATCCTTGGATTTTACCTTCACCTTACAGCCTTTTCCTTTAGTATCTACCGAAGTCACCTCCGAGTTGGTCATCACCTTGATACCGTTCTTCTTGTAGATTTTCTCCAGCTGCTTGGACACTTCCTCATCTTCCAGTGGAATGATATTTGGCAGGTACTCTACTAGCGTAACTTCGGTGCCGATGGCATTGTAGAAGTAGGCGAACTCGCTGCCGATAGCCCCCGAGCCAATTACGACCATCTTTTTAGGTTGCTTCTCTAGCACCATCGCCTTGCGGTACCCAATTATTTTCTCTCCATCGATTGGGATATTTGGTAACTCCCGAGCGTGGCCCCCAGTAGCCAGAATGATATGTTTAGCTGAGTAGGTTTGCGTCTTTCCATCTTCACCTTTTACTTCTACTTTACCTTTACCGGCTATTTTGCCGTGACCTACCAGCGTTTCAATCTTATTTTTGCGGAATAAGAACTGAATACCCTTACTCATTTTTCCGGCGGTATTGCGGCTTCGCTTCACCATGCCGGCAAAGTCTACTTCAGCGTCCTTCACGGTAATGCCGTAGTCCTGGGCATGTTTAATGTACTCAAATACCTGCGCACTCTTTAATAGGGCTTTGGTAGGGATACAGCCCCAGTTCAGGCAAACTCCACCCAGTTCGGCCTTCTCTACCACCGCTACCTTCATATCTAGCTGTGCTGCCCGGATAGCTGCGACATAGCCGCCGGGTCCGCTTCCGATTACAATAAGATCATATGATTTCTCTGCCATAGTTGTGTTTTTATTCGGTAATGCATTGCTGCAAAAATAGTGAATTGACAGGCATTACAAAACAGGAATGATAGTGTTATAGTTCTTGGTGTTAAAGTGTTAAGATATTCATGTGTTCAGGTAAATTATTAGCGGTAAATATCGTTCTATGCCTACCTGAACACACAAACACAGGAGCACTACGTACATTAACACTCAAGCACATTAATACGCTAACACTTGAATAACTATACGCACATACTCTTCGATTTAGACCATACCTTGTGGGACTTTGACCGCTGCGCTACCGAAACGCTGACAGATCTGTACCACAAGCATCAGCTTCAACAGTTGGGAGCTTCTTCACCTAGCGAGTTCTGCCAGGTTTTCCACCAAGTGAACCATCGACTTTGGGACTTATATACTCGAGGGGAATATGACTCGGAACGACTACGGCGAGAGCGGTTTTTCCTGATATTTGATGAACTGCAACTTGCCTACGATAAAAATCTGCCTCCGGTATTTGCTGAAGAGTATTTGGCTACCTGCCCTACCAAAGGATACGTTATTTCCGAAGCAGTGGCTATGCTAGATAAGCTGCGAGGGCGGTACCAGTTGCATATCATCACCAATGGCTTCTCTGATGTTCAGGCAATAAAATTACAGTGTGCAGGTTTAACTGACTACTTTCAAACCGTAACCACTTCTGATGAGGCCGGTTACCGTAAGCCGCACGCGGGCATGTTTCATTATGCTTTGGAGAGTATCCCGGCTACGCCCCGGGAGTGCATCATGGTAGGAGATAATTTGAAGACCGATGTCTTAGGAGCGCGGAATGCCGGCATTGATCAGGTTTACTTTAATCCGGCTCAGCACCAACATACCGAGGAGGTAACCTACGAAATCAGAACCCTGCCCGAGCTGATTACCATTCTGTAAAATAGAGCCTCGGTTTGAACGTTGATTTTACAACCCTCATTTTTTTAATTAGGGGGAATGCTGTAACTTGACCGAGTTAACGTTTCCTATAATCTATTTAAATATCAACTTCGTATGTACGTAAATTCCAAAGGAATGGAGGAGAATACCTACGATGCTATTGTCATCGGTTCGGGTATTAGTGGCGGTTGGGCCGCAAAAGAATTGTGCGAGAAGGGGTTAAAAACCCTGGTGCTGGAGCGCGGTCGCATGGTTGAACACGTAAAAGACTATCCTACAGCAACGAAAGAGCCCTGGGATTTTCCGCATCGGGAGCGGGTGCCACCGGAAGAACTACAGGAGCATTACCCAAAGCAGAGCCGTACCGGCTACACCGTTCGGGAATCTACCAAACACTGGTTTGTAAAAGATAGTGAGCATCCCTATCAGGAAGTGAAGCGCTTCGACTGGATGCGCGGCTACCACGTAGGCGGAAGATCCATTATGTGGGGTCGCCACAGCTACCGCTTTAGTGATCTGGATTTTGAAGCCAACGCCCGCGATGGTTTTGGAGTAGACTGGCCCATTCGCTACGCGGATATTGAACCCTGGTATACTTATGCTGAAGGCTTTGCCGGTATTCACGGGATGAAGGAAGGATTGCCCCAACTGCCCGACGGAAACTTCTTGCCTCCGATGGACTTTAACTGCTTGGAAAAACACCTGCGGGATAGAGTAGCCGAGAACTTCGGCGGACGGGTAGTAACCATGGGCCGCACGGCAAATCTTACTCAAAACCATAACGGACGCACCAAGTGCCAGTACCGTAACCGTTGCATCCGCGGCTGCCCTTACGGGGCCTACTTCAGCAGTAATGCCGCCACCCTTCCGGTTGCCGCTGCTACCGGTAACATGACCCTGCGCCCCGATTCTATTGTGACTTCTATCATTTACGATAAAGAAAAGCGCCGGGCTACCGGAGTGCAGGTAATTGATCGGGAAACGATGGAAGCTAAGGAGTACTTTGCCAAGGTTATCTTCTGCTGTGCTTCGGCGATAGCTTCTACCTCCATTCTGATGAACTCCAAGTCGGATGCCTTCCCCGACGGAATTGGTGCCAGTAGCGGTGAGTTAGGTCACAACCTGATGGATCATCACTTCCGTACCGGAGCTAATGGTGAGTACGACGGCTTTGCCGATCAGTACTACTACGGACGTAAGCCTACCGGATTTTATATCCCCCGCTTCCGCAACGTAGATAAAGCCAGTGAGCGGAAGGATTATTTGCGCGGATTTGGTTACCAAGGTGGAGCAAGTCGCGAAAGCTGGCAGAGTGCTGTAGCTGAACTGGGCTTCGGTGCGAGTATGAAAGAAAAAATTGTAAAACCCGGTCCGTGGCAAATGGGTATGACGGCATTCGCCGAAACCCTGCCTTACCACGAAAACAAGATGACACTTGATTACGAAAATACCGACAAGTGGGGGCAGCCAACTGTGATCTTTGATGCTGAATTTAAAGAAAACGAAATGGCCATGCGGGACGATATGGCCAACTCTGCGGCTGAAATGCTCGAGGCGGCTGGCCTGAAAAACGTACAAACCTACGATGGCGGAAGTTGGCCCGGTCTGGGCATTCATGAGATGGGTACGGCTCGTATGGGTCGCGACCCCAAGACTTCGGTACTGAACAAGTGGAATCAAGTACACGATGTACCCAACATTTACGTGACCGACGGAGCCTGCATGACTTCTGCTGCCTGCGTAAACCCTTCCCTGACCTACATGGCACTGACTGCCCGAGCGGCCGATCATGCGGTGAAGGAACTTAAACGAATGAATGTTTGACAGCAAAAAAATTTACGATGAATAGACGAGAAGCAATAAAACGAGCCAGCTACCTGATGGGGGGAACACTTTCCGCCCCCGCCATTATGGGTGTACTGAAGGGCTGTACTCCGAAGAAGGAACTCAATTGGCAACCCGGGTTTTTATCCGAAGATCAGGCTACGGTGGTTTCGGAGGTAGCCGAACGCATTATTCCGGCTACCGACACGCCTGGAGCCAAGGACGTAGGGGTACCCGAGTTCATTGATCTGATGATGAAGGATATATACGGCGAAGAGGACCAGCAACAGTTTGTAGCGGGCATCACTGAACTGGAAGAAATGAGCCAGAGCGAATACGGCGACGGTTTCGTTGATCTGGAGCCGGAGCAGATGGATGCCTTGCTCACCAAACTGGAAGCTGCTGCTCAGGAGCAACAGGAAGATGGTGTGAAGCCTTTCTTCAGAACCATGAAGGAGTTAACCCTACTGGGTTTCTGCACCTCCGAAGCTGGGGCTACGCAGGTACTTCAGCACGTACCTATACCGGGGCGCTACGAAGGCTGTATCTCGGTAGAAGAGGCCGGTGGGCGAGCTTGGGCGGTGTAGTTCCAGAATTTTGGAAACAATCTTGTAGGCTCATCACGGTTCGCCGGGGCGGCGGCATCGGCCCCGCGTCCACGGTGGATCCGACCCGCCGCGCGATTAATGATGGGCCTACGGTGTTTTAGACCATTAGGAATTGAGCAAGTTCAATTCGCTGACCATGGGTGCTGTATAAAATTGCAAATAGTCGTTATCAAATCAGTAGTCAAAACCATGTTTCGGCCACCCAGCTCTATCACTGGTTGTACTGTGAAAGAAATTATCGGATAATTGATGACTAACGAGTAATGAAGAATGATTAATATAGTTTTTACTATTCACTATTCATTACTCATCAATCATTATTGTCAGGCATTAGAACCAACTGCATTCAAATCCTCAAAAGCTTCGGTGAGGCGTTTTACAAAGCTCTTTTCGGCTTCGCGTAGCCACACCCGAGGATCGTAGATTTTCTTATTGGGCTTGTCATCGCCTTCGGGGTTGCCAATCTGGGCTTGCAAGTAGTCTTTCTTGCCTTCGTAGTAATTTCGCACCCCGTCCCAGAAGGCCCACTGCAAGTCGGTATCAATATTCATCTTGATTACTCCGTAGCTGATCGCCTCCCGAATTTCAGCCTGGGTAGAACCTGAGCCACCGTGGAATACGAAGTATACCGGCTTAGTAGCGGTATTATGCTTTTCTTCAATATGCTTCTGCGAGTCGCGCAGAATGGTGGGGGTGAGTTTTACGTTACCCGGCTTATACACCCCGTGCACGTTCCCAAATGCCGCCGCTACGGTAAATCGATCACCTATTTGCTTGAGTTGTTCGTAGGTGTAGGCCACTTCTTCGGGTTGGGTATAGAGTTTGGAAGCATCTACATCGGTATTGTCTACTCCGTCTTCTTCACCGCCGGTTACGCCTAGCTCTACTTCAATGGCCATACCTAAAGTGTTCATTCGCTCGAAGTACTTTTTACTGGTTTCTACGTTCTCTTCTAAGTGTTCTTCGGAAAGATCGAGCATATGGGAGCTAAATAGCGGGCGGCCGTGCTGCTCATGGTACTTCTCACCAGCATCCAGCAATCCGTCAATCCAGGGCAATAGCTTTTTAGCCGCATGGTCGGTATGCAGAATCACCGGTACGCCATAGTGTTTGGCCATGGTATGTACGTGCTGGGCGCCGGCAATTCCTCCGGCAATAGAGGCCTGCTGACCATCGTTGCTCAGCCCTTTGCCCGCCATAAACGCTGCGCCCGAGTTGGAGAATTGAATAATTACGGCCGATTGCACCTCACGAGCCGTTTCCAGTACGGCATTAATGGAGTTGCTACCAATGACGTTAGCGGCGGGCAGCGCAAATTGGTTTTTCTGCGCGTGCTCAAAAAATTCTAATAATGTATCGCCGTAGAGTACACCCGGTTCAAACTTTTTCATAGGAGTTTAGGATAAATAGTTTCAAAAATATTGGGAACCGCAAACTACTATTTTTTTTACGGAATTTCGCTCTAATAGCCGGGTTTTTAACACGATCTTCTCGGTACTGGCATCTGGCTCCTGAAATTGTCGAAACAGTAATCGGGCCGCAGTTTCGCCCATTTGTTCGGCATTTTGGTCGATGGTAGCCAGCGGAGGGCTTACTACCGAAGTGACCGGATCGTTGTTAAAACCAACCAGAGCTACATCTTCTGGAACTCGTTGATTGTGGTCTTTCAAGGCTTTTACGGCGGCAATGGCCAACCGGTCGCTCACCGCAAAAATACCATCGGGTGGGTTGGGGGATTGAATCAGGCGAACCGTCTGAGCGTAACCACTGGCTTCACTGTAGTCGCAGTGGGCAACCATATCCGAGTCAAACGGTAATTGATGTTGGGCTAATGCCTGCTGATAACCGCGCAGACGTTCGTTGCTGATGTCAATTTTGGACGGCCCGGCCAACAGCCCGATTCGGCTACAACCGTGCTGAATAAGCGACGTTACCGCCTCGTTAGCGGCCGAGAAGTTATTGATGACTACCTGCGATACCGCTAGTTCCGGGCAGGTCCGATTAAAGAAAACCAGGGGAACACCCCGGTTCACTACTTCCTGAAAATGACCGTACTGTTCGGTTTCCCCGGCCAGCGAAACCACAATACCATCTACCCGGCTCAGTAGCAGCGATTTGACGTTAGCTACTTCCCGCTCGTAGGATTCATTAGACTGGCAGATCACAATATTGTACCCTTCCTGTATGGCCACTGACTCAATGCCGGTAATGGCCGAAGCGTAAAAAGGATAGCTGATTTTTGGCACGATAATCCCGATGGTCTTCGTTCGCTGCATCCGCAGGTTCATCGCCAGCGGGTTCGGTTGGAAATTCAACTCCTGGGCTAACGCCCGCACCGCTCGTTTGGTAGCCGATGAAATACGCGGATGATCATGCAAAGCCCGGGAAACCGTAGAAATAGATACATTCAGTCGCTCAGCAATCTCTCTCAGGGTTACGGGTTTCATCATTTAATACTATAACAATAGCCTTGAATATACGATGAATAGTGTTGATAATTCTTTCCTGCGCAGTCAATTGCATTTTTCAGTGATGAGGGGCTCTACGCATACAGAGCCAAGACACAGGAATTGCAAATATACATTTCAATAAAAATGCTGCGCGAAATGTAAAATCCTGATAAAGTGTTAAAATATCTCACGGATAATTTATTTGTGCAAACCTTTGCACCAAATAGATCATAAATAAAGTAGTTCGCCGGGGTTGCTCCTTCAAGAAAAGATCATAACTTCATCTCTGGCCTAGAGCACTAAGGTGGCTTTGGGCCAGCTTTTTGAGCTTCAATAATTAAACTATTTTAAGAAACCCTACCACTGCCTATGATTCGTCAACCACTCGTGTATCTGTTACTGTTTGTTTTCGTATGGATCTTCGCTTGCCAGCCAGCCGAAGAACCGGAATCGCTTCCGACCTACCAGCAGTGGCACAAAGTGACCTTGTCGTTTGAAGGACCCGAAACCAGCGAAGATGCCGAAGAAAACCCGTTCACTAACTACCGCCTAATCGTCACTTTTCGCAACGGTGGTCAGACTTACGAAGTACCTGGCTTTTACGCCGCCGACGGCAACGCTGCCGAAAGCAGTGCTTCCAGCGGAAACATCTGGCAGGTTCGCTTCACTCCCGATGCGGAAGGCGAATGGTCTTACGAAACATCTTTCCGAAAGGGAGATAACATTGCCATTAGCACCGACGCTGACGCTGGTGAGCCGGTCGCCTTCGATGGCGAACAGGGTTCGTTTCAGGTAGTAGCATCCGATAAGCAAGGGGGCGATTTCCGGGCGAAAGGAAAATTACAGTACGTAGGCGAACGCTATCTGAAGTTCGCCGGCACCGATGAGTACTACTTAAAGGGCGGAGCCGGCAGCCCGGAAAATTTATTGGGCTACGTAGATTTTGACGGTACTGAGTTTGGCGGACAGGAAGGCCATAAGGAGGGTGAAGCACCCGTCGATAAGGAACTTCATGTTTACGAAGACCACATACGCGATTGGCACGAAGGTGATCCTAGCTGGCAGGGAGGCAAGGGAAAAGGCATTATTGGCGGACTTAATTACCTGGCCGGTAAAGGCATGAATTCTCTCTACTTTCTGACCATGAACATCGGAGGGGATGGCGAAGATGTATGGCCCTACACCAACTACGAGGAGCGCTACCGCTTTGATTGCAGCAAGCTAGACCAGTGGGAAATGGTATTCTCCCACGCCGATAGCTTAGGCATATTATTACACTTCTTTACCCAGGAAACCGAAAATGAGCTATTGCTTGATAACGGCGATCTGGGTCCCCAGCGTAAACTCTACTACCGCGAACTTATCGCCCGTTTCGCTCACCACTTAGCCGTATCTTGGGATATGGGGGAGGAAAATGGCTACGCTGATTTTTCGCCCAACGCGCAAAACGACGATCAACGCCGCGCCATGATCAGTTACTTTAAAGAAACTGATCCCTACCAAAACATGGTAACCCTGCATACCCACGCGTCTCAGAAAGAACGAGATGCGATTCTGGAACCCCTACTGGGCTTCGAAGACCTGGATGGGCCCGCCCTGCAAATTAATCCGCCTACGGTAGTGCATGAGGAAACCAAACGTTGGATAAGAGAATCGGGAGAAGCGGGAAAACAGTGGGTAGTAAACCTGGATGAGATTGGCCCTTATTACCACGGCGTGTTGCCCGACGATATTGATCCTGGTCACGATACTATCCGCTACGAGGTACTGTGGGGCAATCTGATGGCGGGTGGCGGTGGTGCCGAATGGTACTTCGGCTACATCTTTGATAACAGCGATTTGGGACTTGAAACCTGGCGCACCCGCAACAATATGTGGGATCAGACCCGCTACGCCGTTTCTTTCTTCCACGAAAATCTACCGTTCTGGGAGATGCAATCCGCTGATGATTTAGTGGATGCCGAAGGGGCTTACTGCTTCGCCAAACCCGGGGAAGTATACGCTATCTATTTGCATAAATCTACTACCACCAACCTCAATTTGGAAGGGGAAGGAGCTTACACGATACAATGGTTTGACCCTAAGAACGGAGGCGATTTGCAAAGCGGAAGTACGGACGAGATAAGCGGTGGGGGTGATGTGTCGATTGGTGATGCGCCCTCGGGGGATAGTCAGGATTGGGTAGTATTGGTACAGAAAAAAGAGAATGCCTGATGCGTAGTTACCTCTCTCTCATTAGCTTAGTAACAGCATTTCTGCTTTCTCAGTGTCAATCTCCTAATTCATCAGCTTCGGAAGAAGAAAAAGCGGAAGAGGCCACAGCGACCGCTCGGGTATTCGAGGAAGTTGACGGTATTGTGGCGGTAGAAGCTGAGCACTTCACCCGCCAAACCGATACGCTGGTACGGAAGTGGTACGTCATAAATGAAACCACTTCTTCTTTACCCACTCCTGATCCTGACGAGAACCACGCCGCCACCGCCAGCGGAGGCGTCTACCTGGAAGTACTGCCTGACACTCGCACTACCCACGATGATATACTCACCCGGGGAGAAAACTTCTTTCCCGAACCGGGCCAGGCGGGTATTCTGAGCTACGATGTGTATTTTAATACCCCCGGAAAATACTTCGTGTGGGTGCGTACGCATACCTCCGGCACGGAAGATAACGGCATTCATGTAGGCCTGAACGGCGAGTGGCCCGAAACCGGACAACGCATGCAATTTGATGGTAATAATCAGGAATGGTCGTGGGAAAGTCGGCAGCGCACCGAGGAGGTGCATACCGGAGTGCCCGAACTGATTTATTTAATGATTGAAGAGTCGGGGCCGCATACCATCTCATTTTCTGTGCGGGAAGACGGCTTCGAGTTTGACAAGTGGGCCATGACGCTGGCCTACCAAGCTCCCGAAGGTATGGGCCCCGAAGAACGAATAAAATAAATAGCTAAGATCAATGAAGAATTACAAAATTGCGGTGGTTCCTGGCGATGGGATCGGGAACGAGATTGTTCCCGCCGGACTGAAGGTATTACAAACCGCTGCCGAAAAGCATCAGTTTACCTTAGAAATTCAGCAGTTCTCCTGGGGAGCGGGCTACTACAAACAGCACGGGGCTTTTATGCCTAAGGATGGTCTGGACACCCTCAAACAGTTTGACGCGGTATACTTTGGTGCCGTGGGCGATCCCGAGGTAGATGACACCTTGCCCGCTATGCTGTACACCTTCCGGGTACGCACCGCTTTTCAGCAGTACGTGAATTACCGCCCGGTAAAATTACTACCCGGTATTGAAAGCCCATTGCGTTATAAATCACAGCAGGATATTGATTTTGTGGTGATCCGAGAGAATAACGAAGGCGAGTTTGTCCAAAACGGAAAAATCATTCATCCTGATCAGCCCTACGGGTTAGCGACGGATACCAGTGTGTTTACCCGGGCGGGTATTGAGCGTATTGCCCACTACTCTTTCAAGCTAGCACAAAAGCGCCGGAAGAAAGTCACTAATGTGACCAAGTCCAATACGCTGATCAACAGCCTCGCCTACTGGGATCGAGTAATTGAAGAGGTTTCCGTACAGTATCCGGACGTGACCTACCACAAGATGTACGTGGATAATGCCTCGGCCAGTTTTGTGCTGAAACCCGAAGTATTCGATGTGATCGTTACCACCAACATGATCGGCGATATTCTCAGCGATTTGGGCGGTGCCATCATGGGTAGCCTGGGCCTGGGACCTAGCGGGAACATCAATCCCGAAAAAGAATTTCCCTCCATGTTCGAGCCCATTCACGGCTCGGCCCCCGACATTGCCGGACAAGGCATTGCCAATCCGGTAGGTTCCATCTGGTCGGGTGCCCTGATGTTGGAGCATTTAGGAGAAGCCGAAGCAGCTCAGGATATTGTAAAGGGCATTGAGGCTACCACCCAGCAAGGAATTGTTACCGTAGATTTAGGAGGTACGGCCAAAACTGCCGAGATTGCCGATAGTGTCATTGAAAACCTGTAGGAACTTGATTAATTAAGTTCCTACATACTGTTCATCAATAGTTTGTCCTGATGCCAACCCCCATCGACCTAACCCTTCCCTATGACTCCGATATGCCGGGAGTCACCATTGAGATTGCCAAGACGCTGGAGCGCGACGGTTGGAACGCTCGCACATTGCACCTTTATTCCCACGTAGGCACCCACATGGATGCACCTCTGCACTTCGGCGTAACTGACCAAAGCATCGATCAAATTCCACTGAGTGATTGTATGGGGCCCGCCTGGTTAGTGCATCTACCCGACCTGCCCGATCAGTACCTGCTTGAGATAAAGGATTTGGGCGATATAGCCGAAAAAGTACAAGTTGATGATAGTCTGCTCTTCCGTACCGGATGGAGCCGATATCTACGCCAATCGAGATACCGAGACGGTCTGCCTCGGATCAGCGAAGAACTGGCCGAATGGTGCGTGACGAAAAAAATAAAAATGCTCGGGGTGGAAGCTCCATCGGTAGCTGATGTCAACAACCTGCCGGAGGTAACGAAAATCCATCAGATTCTGCTGGGTGGAGAAATCGTGATTATTGAAGGGCTAACCAATCTGGATAAAATCCAGCAAGAGCGAGTTCAGTTAATTGCCCTGCCTCTAAAAATTCAAGGCGGCGATGGTTCTCCCGCTCGAGTTATCGCTTTGGAAGATCAATCTTAAACTACTAGGATGCATAAAAAAGCAGCATATAAATCCCCCCTTCCCCCCTTTGAAAAGCAGGACTGTACATTTCCCCCTTTTTCAAAGGGGGCCGCCGTGGAACGGGCTAGGGGGATTTGTTCAACGATATACTCAATTTACTACTTACTCATTTTCATCACTATCTACAGTTGTTCTTCTCCCCAACCCCAAAAAAACACTGCCGAAACCAACCAGACTACCGCCGAAATGATCTTCCCTGATGAAGATTGGCAAACCGCCACTCCCGAAAGTCAGGGAATAGACTCAGAGAAGTTGGAAGAGGCGGTACAGTATCTGGCCGATCACTGTTTTGAAGATAAGGTAGAAGAGTTGATGATCATTCGCAACGGCTATGTCATTTACCAAGGGGATAGCACCGACAAGGTGCACAACATCTGGTCCTGCTCTAAATCGTTTACCAGCACCGCCCTCGGACTGATGATTGAAGACGGACTGTGCCAACTCAACGACCCAGCCGCCACCTACGAACCGCTGTTGGCCGAGCTGTATCCAGAAGTAACGCTACGGCACTTCACCACCATGACCTCCGGCTATAATGCCGTAGGCGATACCCGCTGGGAAGGCGACAGTAGTGCCGACTGGTCGGGGACACCCTACCAACCAGGCGAACCGATTTTCGAGCCCGGTACTGCCTACGCCTACTGGGACGAAGCTATGATGATGAA
Source organism: uncultured Roseivirgaceae bacterium (assembly GCA_964551335.1). Classification (GTDB taxonomy): domain Bacteria; phylum Bacteroidota; class Bacteroidia; order Cytophagales; family Cyclobacteriaceae; genus Tunicatimonas. The sequence goes on along the minus strand of CAZKCO010000019.1, from coordinate 79,209 downwards.
GGGAAGAACACTGACTCAGATTCTCCAAAGTGATCTGCACGAGTACCTAACCCAAAATCTGACCGAGCCTATCGGCATAGGAGAATGGACCTGGGGACAGGAGGGTGAAATCAACGGTATTCCTATCCGCAACGGTTGTACCAACGTACACGTCTCGGCCCGGCAATTAGCTCGCGTCGGCCATCTGTTTTTGAACAAGGGCAACTGGAACGGTCAACAAGTTGTACCGGAAGAGTGGGCTACTGCCGCTACTCAAACCCAGGTTCCCGCCAGCATTCCCGTGGCCGATACGGACCGTAAAAGTGCCGACGGCAGTGGTTCCTACGGATACAACTGGTGGACTAACGGGATGACCGCCGAAGGACGGTTCATGCCGGATTCTCCCGAAGGTACCGCCTACATGAGCGGACTAAACCACAACGTCTGTTTCGTCATTCCCGAGTGGGATATGGTATACGTCCGTATGGGCGTCGACGGAAATCCGCCCGAAGGAAAACACGTGGTACACAATGAATTTATTAAGCGATTAGCCCAAGCATTTCTGTAAATATGCCTACTACCCTACAACAACTACTACAAAATATACCGCTACCGCCCGAAGAAGATTTATTATCTCAGATCCGGCAAAAGATCAAAGAATCGTCCCAGACCATTGTGGTGTTGGACGATGATCCCACTGGCACCCAAACCGTATACGATGTTCCGGTACTCACCGAGTGGAGCACCGAGGTGATTGAAGCTGAGTTCCGGCAGGCTACTCCGCTGTTCTTTATCCTTACCAACTCCCGCAGCCTTCCGGTGCAACAGGCCAATCAGTTGGCAGTAACCATCGGGCAAAACCTGAATGAGGCTGCCCGTCAGACCGGAAGGAAATTTTTTGTGATCAGTCGTAGCGATTCTACCCTGCGGGGCCACTACCCTAACGAAGTGGATGCCCTATTAGCCGGAATGCAGCAGAAAGAAGCCATTAGGGTTCTGATTCCAGCTTTTCTGGAGGGAGGACGGTACACCATCAACGATACCCACTATGTACAGGAAGGCAGTGATCTGATACCGGTGGGCGAAACTCCTTTCGCTCAGGACAAGTCTTTCGGGTTTTCTGCTTCTAACTTAAAGGATTGGGTAGCGGAGAAAACGGACGGGCAGGTGAAAGCCGACGATGTAGTCTCGCTCGGCCTATCCGATCTTCGCACAAAAGGAGCTGCCTACGTAACCGAAACGCTCAATTCCTGCTCAGCCAATGCTACCTACATCGTCAACGCTGCTGATCGTTACGATCTGGAAGCATTTGCATTGGGATTGTTAAGCTCTGGGGCACCAGTCATTTGCCGTACCGCCGCTTCTATTGTTCCGGTTCTGGCCGGATTAGCTCCCCGACCGCTACTCACTCGAGATCAGCTTTTATCCGAAAGTTCAGCCAGCTGCGGATTAATAGTAGTGGGCTCTTATGTGCCTAAATCTACCGCTCAGTTAGAACATCTGCTAAACCACGCTTCGGTTCAATCAATCAAACTGGATGTAAACGAGATTCTGAAACATACCAATATTGAAAATTTTGCCCAGCAGATGGCCCAGCAAGTCGATCAGTTTCTCACCGACCAGCAGGATACGGTAATCTACACCAGTCGCGACTTGGTTTCCGGACAGGACAAAGAAGCAAGCCTGAAAATCGGGCAGCAGGTTTCGTCTTTTCTAACAACCGTTATTCAGCAAATTAGCGTTAAGCCTCGCTACCTACTGGCTAAGGGTGGCATCACCTCCAGCGATACGGCCACTCTAGGGTTAAATGTGAAGAAAGCTACTGTACTCGGACAGATTCTGCCGGGAGTGCCGGTCTGGAAACTAGGGAGTGAAAGCAAGTTCCCGGAGCTGACCTACATCGTTTTTCCGGGTAATGTGGGCGATGCCGATTCAATTACCCAAGTGATTAACCAAATAAAAACGAACTAATGGCCGGACGTTACTGGATGGTAGTCGGCACCTTTTTGCTGGCTTTGCTACTGTACATTGACCGAATTTGTATTTCGGTAGCCAAGGAGCCTATTGCCGAATCGCTGAAGTTGAGTGACGAGCAGATGGGCTGGGTGCTATCGGTATTCGCGTTGGGCTACGCACTCTTTCAAACTCCCGCTGGCTTACTAGCCGACCGTCTGGGTCCTCGCCGGGTACTGACCGCGGTGGTATCGTTCTGGTCACTTTTTACCGCCCTCACTGGAGCTGCCTGGAATTTTATTTCCCTGCTGGTAGTCCGCTTGCTGTTTGGGGCCGGTGAGGCCGGTGCTTTTCCCGGTATGTCGCGGGCCGTGTTTTCCTGGATTCCGCTTCAAGAAAGGGGATTAGTGACCGGTATCAATTTCTCCGGTTCACGGCTAGGTGCGGCATTCGCCCTTCCGTTTGTGGCCTGGCTCATCCTCACTTTGGGCTGGCGCATGAGTTTCGTGGTGCTGGGGATTGTCGGTATCGTTTGGGCTGTTGCCTGGTACCTGATTTTTCGCGATGATCCCGACGAACATCCCACATTAGCTATTACCGAGAAAGACTTTATTCGGGCGAACCGACAACAGATTGATCCGGCGGTAATCCGCGAGCCGCTGAAAGCCAAGAATCTGGTTAGCTCCAAAAATATGTGGCTAGCGATGGGGCAGTACTTCTGTAGTAACTTTACGTTCTTCTTCTGCCTCACCTGGTTATTTCCCCACCTGAAGGAGACCTACGCTCTGGAAGCGATGGAAGCCGGATTCTACGCTTCGGCCCCGTTGGTGCTGGGGGCTGTTGGTAACTGGTTTGGCGGATGGTGGGTAGACCGCATCTACCGGCAGGGAAACTGGACGCTATCACGTCGCCTACCCGCTGCTGTGGGGTTTGCTCTGGCAGCTATCGGGCTGGTGGCTAGCGTATACATGGATACGCCTCTCACGGCAATCATCTTTCTGAGTGTGGCCATTTTTGGGGCCGATATGACGCTCAGTCCGTCCTGGTCGTTTGCGGTAGATATTGGCCGGCAGCATGCCGGGGCCGTATCGGGCACCATGAATATGGCTGGAAACATCGGGGCTTTCATCACCGCTCTGGCATTTCCCTATATGCAGTCCTGGACCGGCTCGGAAGTACCGTTCTTCTTTCTGGGAGCCGGCCTAAACGTGGTAGCCATTATCTTATGGCTGCGTATGAAACCAAAAATGAGTTTGGAGGAATATTAAATTATGACCCGTTTAAAAGGAGTATGCATCGGAGCTGGTTACTTTAGTCAGTTTCATTACGATGGCTGGAATCGGTCGGATTGCCGAGCGATTGATGACGCGGAAATTACCGCACTATGTGATACCGATCAGGCTAAGGCTGAAGCTGTTGCCCAGAAATTCAATATTCCTAAGGTCTACACTAATTACCAGGAAATGCTGGATCAGGAGCAACCCGATTTTGTGGATATCATTACTCCTCCGGCCACCCACCAGGAAATTTGCCAGCAGGCTTTCAATCGTGGGATTAACGTAATTTGCCAGAAGCCCCTCGCCCCTACCTACACCGAAGCCGAAGCTATCGTAGAGGCGGCTCAGCAGGCGAACGTTCGCTTTATGGTGCACGAAAACTTTCGCTTCCAGCCCTGGCACCGGGAAATAAAAAAGCTACTGAAGCAACGAGTGATTGGTGACCGTTTACACATGCTCAATCTGCGCTGCCGGATGGGCGACGGCTGGGGTGAGGATGCCTACCTCGACCGCCAGCCCTACTTCCGCGAAATGCCTAAACTCTTCGTCTACGAAACCGGAGTACACTTCATTGACGTATTCCGTTACCTGGTCGGTGAGATTGATAGCGTTTACGCTCAACTCAGAACGCTTAATCCAGTTATTAAAGGAGAAGATGCGGCACTGATGGTTTTTCAATTTGCCAACGGCATCACCGGCGTGGTAGATGCCAATCGCTACAACGAAAGCAACCAGCCTAACCCCCGCTACACTTTCGGAGAAATACTAATAGAAGGCAATCAGGGTGGCATTCGCCTCTACGCCGATGGAAAACTGACTATTCAGCCGCTGGGTGAACCTGAGCGGGAACATCACTACCAGCACCAAGATCGAGGGTTTGCCGGTGACTGTTGTTACGCTACGCAAGTGCATTTTGTAAAGTGTCTGCTCAACGATCAGCCCTTCGAGACTAACGGTTCGGACTACCTGAAGACGCTGCGGGTGCAGGAAGCGGTGTACGAATCAGCGGAAAAGCAGCTTCCGGTTCAGATTAGCAGCTAGCTCGCCGCGAAACCGCGAAGTACCAATCAGTAACTTTCAAATTTTTACGTAGCTTTGGCGTAGTTTTATTAACCCAACCTAATCGTTATGTGTCGGCTACTTACCAATATCCTAATCATAGGCTGCACCGTTCTACTATTCAATTGTGGCCCTTCTTCCGAGTCATCACCTGTTACCGAAAATGCTATGGATACAACCTCAGTTTCAATAAATGACCGACTGGAAAAGTACACTAATGTCCGACTGGAAGCCCCTATTGATCATCTTTCTGAAGATCAGCAGCAAATGATCTCCCTGCTGATTGAAGCGGCTGATATTATGGATAGCTTATTCTGGTACGAAGCCTACGGTAAGCGGGATAGTTTGCTGAGCACCGTTTCTGATGCTGGTCTTCAACAATACATCAACATCAACTACGGCCCCTGGGACCGGCTGGAGAACGACGAACCGTTCGTGGAAGGCGTAGGGGCGAAACCGGCCGGCGCCAACTTCTATCCGTCTGATATAACCAAAGAGGAATTTGAGCAGGCGGAATTAGCCGATAAAGCCAGTCTGTACACCTTCATCCAGCGCAACGAAAGCGGCGAGCTGATCAGCGTGCCCTACCACGAAATGTTTGCCGAAGAAGTACAACGGGCTTCCAACTTACTGAACCAGGCGGCTGAGCTAGCCGAAGATCCCGATTTTAAAAAGTACCTGGAGTTGCGAGCTGAAGCGCTGCTCACCGATGAATATCAGGCGAGTGATCTGGCTTGGATGGACGTAAAAAATAATGCTATCGATGTGGTAATTGGTCCCATTGAAACCTACGAAGATCAGCTATTCGGCTACAAAGCAGCCCACGAAGCTTACGTTCTGATCAAAGATCAGGAATGGAGCCAGCGCTTAGCCAAGTACGCTCAGTTTTTACCTCAGTTGCAGGAAAACCTCCCGGTGGATGATCAGTATAAGCAGGAAACGCCCGGCAGCGAGGCGGAGCTAAACGCCTACGATGTGGTCTACTACGCGGGTGACTGTAACGCGGGCAGCAAGACTATTGCCATCAACTTACCCAACGATGAAGAAGTACAATTGGAAAAAGGGGCCCGACGGTTACAACTAAAGAATGCTATGCGGGCGAAGTACGACGAAATTCTGGTTCCACTGGCCGAAGTGCTGATTGATTCTGAACAGCGGCAGTATATCACCTTTGATGCGTTTTTTGCCAATACCATGTTTCACGAAGTGGCCCACGGCTTAGGCATCAAGAATACAATTAACAATCGGGGCACGGTGCGGGAAGCCTTAAAGGAGCACGCCTCGGCCCTGGAAGAAGGAAAAGCCGACGTACTCGGTCTGTACATGGTGACCCAGCTGCATGAAGCCGGAGAACTGGAAGGTGAGCTGAAAGAATTTTACACTACCTTTTTGGCGAGTATTTTCCGCTCGGTACGCTTCGGAGCCTCCAGTGCCCACGGTGTTGCTAACATGATTCGGTTTAACTATTTCCAGGAAAAGGGGGCGTTTGAACGTGATTCCGAAACCGGTACTTACCGGGTAAATTACGATCAGATGCAGCGGGCGATGAACGATTTATCGAAAGATATCCTTACTCTGCAAGGTAACGGTGACTACGACGGAGTAGCCCAGCTAGTGACCGAAAAAGGCAATATCAGCCCCCAGTTACAGGCCGACCTAGACCGTTTATCCGAACAAAGTATTCCGGTAGATGTCACCTTTGAGCAGGGACTTAAGGTGCTGGGATTACCCTCTCCTTCGGCTAGCAGTAACTGACCTCAGGTTTAATTGTACGCATAAGCTTGATTAAGCTGCCGATCTTTTCTTATCTTGTTAGGAATAGCTTGTTTTATGTATAAAGTTGTATCCTTCAGTCTGTTACTCTTCGTTGTAGCTTGCCAGCAGCAGGAAAAGGTTGCTCAGGAAACTAAGCAGCTTCCTAAAAAAGTGGACTTTAATTTCCACGTAAAACCTATCCTATCCGATCGCTGTTTTGCCTGCCACGGGCCGGATAAAGACCACCGGGAAGCAGGGCTTCGGCTGGATACGGAAGAGGGGGCTTTCAGTGCCTTGCAGGAAAGTGAAGGACACGCCATCGTTCCTGGCAAGCTGAAAGAAAGTGTTGCTTACCAGCGTATCACTTCGGACGATCCTGACGTAGTGATGCCTCCGCCCGCCTCCAACCTAACGCTGACCGAGTACGAGGTAAAAGTGATCAAAAAGTGGATTGAGCAGGGAGCGGCGTGGAAACCCCACTGGTCGTTTATTCCTCCCGAGCAGGCTGAACTTCCTAAGGTTAAAAAGTCTGATTGGGTAGTTAATCCGGTAGATCAGTTTGTACTGGCCCGCCTTGAACAAGAAGGAATGAAACCTGCGCCGGAAGCTCCTAAAGAAAAACTACTTCGCCGGGTTACCTTCGATCTGACGGGCCTTCCGCCCACTCCGGAAGAAATTGCTGAATTTTTGCAGGATGACTCTCCTGAGGCTTACGAAAAGGTAGTAGATCGGCTGCTGGCCTCGCCCCACTACGGTGAGCGGATGGCGGCCAGTTGGCTGGATGTAGCCCGCTACGCCGACTCCCACGGTTACCAGGACGACCGTCCCCGCACTATGTGGCCCTGGCGCGACTGGGTAGTAGATGCTTTTAACCAGAATCTGCCCTACGATCAGTTTATTACCTGGCAACTAGCAGGAGATCTGCTGCCTGACGCCAGCTACGAGCAAAAGCTAGCTACTGGCTTCAACCGTAACCACGCCATCACCCAGGAGGGTGGAGTGATTGAAGAGGAGTACCTGACCGAATACGCGGCCGACCGTACCAATACGTTTTCTACGGCTTTTCTGGGATTAACCATCGAGTGCGCTCGCTGCCACGATCATAAATACGATCCCGTTTCCCAAAAAGAATACTACCAGCTATTCGCCTTCTTTAACAACGTAGCCGAACGGGGACGAATTGACTACCTCGACCAGTCGCCCGATCCGGCCATGCGAGTGGAAGATGCCGAGTTGGAAGCGAAAAAGGCTTTTGTAGACTCTACCATTTTGGCTCTAGAAACCGAGGTGCAACAACTAAAACAGCAACCCGATCCAGAATTTCAAGCTTGGCTAGCGAAAAATGACGAGGAGTTACCGGTAGACACCGAAAACGATCTGGTAGCGCATTTCAGACTGGATGTGCTGGAAAACGAAGAGTTTCGGAGTAGCGATGGTACGCTTCCCGCCCGGATGAACGTAGCCCTTCCCACCAAGATAGCGTTACCCGAACACGTATCGGGTAAAGAAGGCAAGGCACTGCAATTTAACGGGGCTAATTTTCTAACCTTAGGCGATATTGGCGACTTCGACCACTACGATCACTTCTCCTTCGGCGGTTGGATTTTACACACCAATGCGCACGAAAAGCAGGCGGGATTATTCAGTAGGCGCAACGGGGAAATTCAGCGGCAGGGCTACGACCTGACCCTCACTACCGATAACCGCCTAAGCCTACGCCTGATTCACCACGAAGGAAAAGACTACGTGGAAGTGACTACCAAGGCGCGTATTGCCCCTCAGCAGTGGACGCACGTATTCGCTACCTACGACGGCTCGGGAGCCGCCAGCGGAGTCAAATTGTACACCAATGGTCGAGAGCAACCGCTTACCGTGGTGCAGGATAATCTGGGGCGAAAGCCAATACTGAACGGGAATACGTTCCTGGCCGGCCACTGGAACCACCGCGACCGCTCTACTGACACCTACGGATTTACGGGTGGCATCATCGATGAAATAAGACTCTACCACCGAACCCTGAGCCCGCTTGAAGTACAAGCCATAGCCGAAGTTCCGGCCAGCGAATCCAAAGAAGCATTATACCAGCACTACTTAGCGAAGAGAAACGCTAAGTTCCGTAATCTGACCAGTACTCTGGATAGCCTGCGGGCGCTGGACGTGAGTATTCCGAACGTGATGATTATGCAAGAGCGGGAAGAGCGTAAACCAACCTTTGTGCTGGCCCGCGGTGTATACGATGCTCCTACCGATCCGGTAAATCCGGGCACGCCCGAAGCCCTGCTGGCGTTTGATGAACAGTTTCCGCAAAACCGTTTGGGATTGGCCCAGTGGCTACTGCACGAAGATAATCCGCTCACTGCGCGGGTAGCTGTCAACCGTCTCTGGCAGATGTTCTTTAGCAAGGGTTTAGTACGTACTCCCGAAGACTTTGGTAATCAAGGCGACCTACCTACTCACCCCGAATTGCTGGATTGGTTGGCGGTAGAGTTTAGAGAGTCGGGTGGCCGGCAATCCGGTGGCCGGCAATCCGGTGGCCGGCAATCCGGCTGGGACGTAAAGGCTTTACAGAAACTAATCGTGATGTCGGCTACCTACCGGCAGTCGGCCGAAATTGATGCTAAAAAATATAGAAAGGATTCGGAGAACCTCTTATTAGCCCGTGGGCCTAACGCCCGCCTCACCGCTGAAATGTTCCGGGACAACGCACTGGCGGTAAGTGGCTTGCTGATAGATAGTATCGGCGGAAAATGGGTAAAACCTTACCAACCGGCGGGTATCTGGAAGGCAATGGCTAATCAGATCGGGGAAAACAAATACCGTCCGAGTAAAGGCCAAGGATTGTACCGTCGGAGCCTCTATACTTACTGGAAACGGACTATCCCCCCACCTACAATGGTAATGTTTGATGCTCCTGAACGAACGCTCTGCGCCGTGAAGCGGCAGAGTACCAGCACCCCACTACAGTCATTAGCGTTGCTAAACGACCCTCAGTTGGTAGAAGCGGCCCGAAAGCTGGCCGAAGTAATGCTGGAGAAAGATACCGAAGACCCGGAAGCCCAGATCGCCCACGGATTCTTATCCGTTACCTCCCGACTACCGCAAGCCGATGAACTACAGATACTGGTAGACTTATACCGGGAGAAGCAAGCATATTACGAATCCCAGCCGGAGGAAGCGGTGAAGCTACTTAGTGTAGGCGATGCGCCACGAAACGAGCAATTTGAGGCTCCTACCTTAGCCGCGCTGACAGTAATAGCGAACACCCTGTTTAATCTAGACGAAGCAAAATTCAGAAGCTAACATCCTATGGATATTATAAGCGAACATTATCATCAGCTAAACCGTCGACACTTCCTGTCCCGTTTAAGTTTGGGCGTAGGAAGTTTGGCACTGGGGAACTTACTTGGGTGCGACTCAAAAAGTGGACTTGGCGGAAATACCCAACCGGAGACGGGAATTCTAGATAATCTGCACGTTGCCCCTAAAGCCAAACGGGTGATTTATCTGTTTCAAAGCGGTGGCCCCTCCCAGATGGATCTGTTCGATTACAAACCCATGCTACGCAAGATGCACGGCGAAGAGCTACCCGAGTCGGTGCGGGGTGGACAACGGCTGACCGGGATGACGGCCAATCAGTCTTCCTTTCCGCTGGCGGCACCTATGTTTGATTTTAAACAGTACGGTGAAAGTGGGGCCTGGGTAAGTGAGCTTATGCCGCATACGGCGGAGATTGTAGACGACCTGTGCTACATCAAAACCATGCACACTGAGGCCATCAACCACGACCCGGCCATTACGTTTTTCCAGACCGGATCGCAGCAACCAGGTCGACCTAGCATTGGTTCCTGGCTGAGCTACGGCTTGGGCAGCGATAATCAGAATCTGCCAACATTTATCGTACTTTTATCACGGGGCGCCCAGCGGCCGCAGCCGATTTACTCCCGCTTGTGGGGGAATGGCTTTCTGGCTTCGTTGCACCAAGGAGTGCAATTTCGGGCGGGGAGCGACCCGGTGCTGTATTTGAACAACCCGGAAGGAATGGATGCCAAAACCCGCCGCGACGTTCTTGACCATCTGAACGAATTAAATACCATGCGGCTTCAGGATTTTGGTGATCCGGAAATTGAATCGCGCATTGCCCAGTACGAGATGGCTTACCGGATGCAGACCTCGGTACCCGATGCGCTGGATTTGTCCGACGAACCTGAAAGCACCTTCGAACTCTACGGTGAGGAAGCCCGCAAGCCAGGAACCTACGCCGCCAACTGTCTGCTGGCCCGTCGCCTGGCCGAACGTGACGTAAAGTTTGTGCAGCTCTATCACCTGGGTTGGGATCAACATACCGATCTGCCCCGCGAAATCACTTCTCAGTGTCGCGATACCGACCGGGCTTCGGCGGCTTTGGTAAAAGACTTAAAGCAGCGCGGTTTACTGGAAGATACGCTGGTGGTTTGGGGCGGAGAATTTGGCCGCACCAATTACTCCCAGGGGCAGCTTACAGCGGATAACTACGGCCGCGATCATCACCCCCGCTGCTTTACTATCTGGATGGCCGGGGGCGGTACCAAACCGGGAATCACCTACGGCGAAACCGATGACTTCAGCTACAACATCGTCAAAGATCCGGTACACGTTCACGACTTTCAGGCGACGCTGCTTCACCTGCTGGGTGTAGACCACGAACGGCTTACTTTTAAGCATCAAGGGCGGCGCTACCGACTAACTGATGTACACGGAAAGCTGGTAAAAGGAGTTATTGCCTAATCATCGGGGTAGTATATGATAAAAAAGCTAAGTCATGCTAGAGCTTCATAAAATTCTGGCAAACATACCACTTTAGCGGTGAGCTTAGTATATTTACTAGAATAAGAATTACAACACCTGATCTACCATGAAAGAAGCATCTAACTCCCGTCGCAACTTTTTAAAAGAAACTACTGCTCTGGCCGGAACGGCTTTTCTAACTCCCCATAGCTTTTATATCAAACCCAGTAGCCCCAAACTCTCCGAAGAAGTGATCGGCCACGGCGATTTTAAGTACCGCGTCCATCAGGAGTGGGGCAACCTGAACCCTAGTAAAACCCCGGTGAAGAATTGCCACGAGATGGTGATGGACTCTCAGGGGCGGCTGATCATGGTAACCGACGAGACTAAGAATAATATTATCGTCTACGACAAATCGGGTAAACTACTGGAAACCTGGGGAAATACCTACCCCGGCGGACACGGCCTGACCCTATTTGATGAAGGCGGAGAAGATATGCTGTTCATCTGCGATCCGGGCGAAGGTCGGGTTGACAAAACGACGGTAGATGGCAAAAAACTGATGACGCTGAAAACCCCGCACGAGCTAGGTATTTATAAAGAAGAAGACCCGTTCCGACCTACTGAAACTACCATTGCTCCTAACGGCGATATCTACGTGGCCGATGGCTATGGACACCAATACATTATTCAGTACGACTCCAAGGGAAACTACATTCGCCACTTTGGTGGTAAAGGGGATGGTGATGATCAGTTTGCTACCGCCCACGGCGTAGCTATTGATACCCGCGATGGCGATAATCTCACGCTGCTGTGCACCTCCCGGGCTCACAATGCCTTCAAGCGATTTTCGTTGGATGGGGAATATATGGAAACTATCTTTCTGCCCGGCGCTTACGTCTGCCGCCCGGTGATTGACGATAGTAATCTTTACGCCGGAGTATGCTGGTCGCGTCTGAAGTACCTCAACCAGACTCCCGATTCGGGTTTTGTAACCATTCTGGATAAGGACAATAAAGTGGTTTCCAACCCCGGCGGCACCGAACCGGAGTACCGTAACGGAGAACTGCAACTAATGGTACAGAAGCAGCCGTTGTTCAACCACTGCCACGATGTATGCATCGACGAAGACAAAAACATCTACGTCTGCCAGTGGAACGCTAACCAAACCTATCCAATTAAACTGGAGCGGGTGTGATTTTTACGTCTACTGAAACAGGTCTTCTTTCATCTGAGTAGATGCGGCGAAAGGTCGTAAGTACGTTTGGTAATCAAAACTCTTGATGTAGGAAGTCAGCTCTTTCATTTGTTCGGGAGAAAACTGGCTTTGGTAGCAGGAGAAAGCTTCTAATGCTTTATTGAGATCATCCTCCGTATAGGAAACCCGCATAGTAAGATATTTTTCGTCTACGCCCCGCAAAATACGTTCGGATTCGTCTTCAATCAGGTGAGACGGAGTGGCGTAATAGTAAAGCGCCCTAGGTTTATTCCAATCTTTGCTGATAAAGACCTGGGTGACGGTAGCTCCTACTAAGCGGTGATCCATATGGTTGGTACCTCCGTCAGGGCCCCAGGTAATCAGCACATCCGGTTGTAGGACAGTCACCAAACTATCCACTTCCCGGATTAATCGTTGGGTAAGAGGTACGTGACCATCGTAACCTTCTCTCAGTCGAAGCTGATCGTGATATCCTAACCAGATTGGTTCAGCCCCTAGTTTAGAGGTTGAGCAGTTAAATTCTTCTTTTCGCAAGGCAACTAGCTCGTCGCCAGCTTCCAGTCCAGACTGTCCGACCCCGTAGCGACCGTCGGTTACCGAAACAACGTACACACTGGCTCCCTCCCGAGCGTATTTAGCCAGCATAGGCCCTACCGTCATTTCATCGTCGGGGTGGGCGAAGATAGCCAGAATTACTTTAGCTGCGTCATTTTGAGCTACTAGCGAATTAACCTTTAATACGAATACAATAACAATCCAGAAACTACCGATTGCTTGAGTCATAGATTTTCTTGTTTTTACCTATACTTTTCCTAGCCTGGTGGCGGATAACAAGATAAGTAATCTAGTGAATGTAGCGAATAGATTAGTAGCTAAGTTTATACTACCGGGATAAAGACTCAAAGTGGTACTCGCCGATACTCTACCAACCGTAAAGAATCGTTGTTGATGGCGAAGAGGTAGGCAGGTCGATTATTTGCTAGCTGGATAGGCATAACCTCTTTCACTTCGCCACGCACGTACAGATCACTTTCATTGGGCATGAGGTTAGCAAACTCTTCGGTATTGCGCTGTAGTACTAACCCGTACCCAGCATCATTGCGAGGGGTTTCTACTTCAGAGGTATATAAATTACCTGCTACAATAAACTGTTGATTCTGGGGTGAGTTGGTAGGTAGCGGAACAATAGCGTTGATGGACGAAAGCTGGGCTTTGTTGGGAAAAGGATGCCAGACCAGACCGCCATCGGTTTTTTCCAGCCAGCCGCTGGCAAAGGTGTCAATCTGATAGTCCAGAGCAGCTTCCAGCTTTTCTTCGCCGTAAATATCACCCAAGGTAGCCTCGGCAAAAGCTTCGTAAGTAGGAAAACGATCCTGAATGATGGGCATCTGCTGAGAGGAGCATTCCCGCCCCCGCACTGGTAATTGCTTTCCGTTCTTTTCGTAGCTAAGCACGATATCGGTACGACCGTTCTCGTCGAAATCGCTGGCGTAAATGGCAAATGGATTCTTTTCGGAAGATTTGTACTTGTAGTTCAGCCCCAGGTTGCCCGCCAGATAATCCCGATCGCCGTCACCGTCTACGTCGGTAGCGTGCAAACTGTACCACCACCCGCGGGTATTCGCTAAATTTAACTCATCCGAAACTTCCCGAAAGTTACCTTCTTCATTTTTGAAAAAGCGGATATTCATCCATTCTCCGGCAACGATCAGGTCCACTTGCCCATCTTCATCGTAATCGTCCCAAAGAGCGGTAGTCACCAGGCCTAGGTCCGGCAGAAATGAAGCTACCTCGTTGGTCACATCGCGATAGCGCAGTTGCTGATCCGTTCCGCCTTCATTCTGGAGAATAAAGCTGGATGCCGGATACGGGTAACGCCCCGGCAGCAATCGCCCACCCACAAATAAGTCTAGGTCACCGTCGCGGTCGTAGTCGGCGGGTATCACCACCTGACCACTTACCGAGACATCGGGAGGTAATGCTGCTACGCTTTTTACAAAACCCTGCGGGGTGTTCAGGTAGAGCCGGTCGCGGAAGTAGGCTTCGTCAGCATTCTTATTATTTCCTCCGCTTACTACGTACAGGTCCAGATCCTGATCATTATCGGCATCGTATAGCAGGGCACCGGTATCTTCCTGGTCGCGGTCAGCCTGCCAGGGACCGTCTATTTTCTGAAACTTTCCGTCGGCATTTTGCACGTACATTGCCCCTTCTTGCCCGGCAGCATTGCCGATGAAAAAATCTTCCAGTCCGTCGTTGTTAACATCGCCTACCGCTAGCCCCGGTCCCTGCTGAGAGTTACGGTGGGGCAGCAGCGGTTCGTAACGAAAATCATCGTAATCATCTTCCTGATGTACGAACGCTATTCCTCGCTCGGCGGTAGTTTCTTCAAACATTGGCTCGCGAACTTCTTCTTCGGGCTTATTTTCTTTTGCGGCTTCGTAACTCAGGGTTAGTGTCTGATTAGCCGGAATGTTTTTTAGTTGTTGATATTTCCCATCGGGCCAAGTTATTTCTACTGATTCTACCTGGGTAGCTTCACCTAAACCGAAGTGCAGTACCGGGGCTACGCTAGACTGGAAACCACGAGTCAATGTCATTTCCTGCCACTGCTGCTGATTGACCGTTTTTACTGTAACCTGACTGTTCAAGCCGTAAACGTTATTTTCCGGTCCCTCAAGCCGAACAGTAAGATAATGCGACTGCTCGGTATTGGTTTGGTTGATAAATACGGAAGCTTCGGCATCCAAATTGTTGATTATCACGTCCAGGTCGCCGTCGTTATCCAAATCCGCGTACGCGATACCGTTGGAAAAGCCCTCGTAATCCAGCCCCCACTCCTCGGTAGCCTGCGTAAAAGAAAGATCGCCCTGGTTACGAAACACATAATTATTTAGTGGCTGGCTGGGCAACATGTCAACGCTAGGAGTGTATCTTCCGGCATAAACAGTTTCAGAATTAGCTTGGATTTGCCGATTAGCGTCGTTGTTGTTCACGTCACGTTTCATGCCGTTGGTAATCAGTGCGTCTTTCCAGCCGTCGTTGTCCAAGTCGGCTAAAAGGGCGCCCCAACTCCAGTCAGTAGTGGCTACTCCGGCAAAGCGGGCAATATCACTGAAGTGCGGTATTCCGTTCCGATGAACCCCATTATTCAACTGCAAGCTATTCTGCATGTACTGATAATGAAAACCCATGTCTACCGCCTGGTAAAAATTGTCAGGTGACATACTGGCCATGTTGGTCTTAGCTCGTTTGTAGTCTTCGGGAGTCATATCCACCTGCAGTATATCTACCCAACCGTCATTATTGAAATCAGCCACATCTATTCCCATTCCGAACATAGAAGTGTGGTTGGTGGCTTCTTTCAGTTGTTCTTTGAAAGTCCCGTCTCCCTGGTTTAGGTACAAGTAGTCGGGAATGTTAAAATCATTGGATACGTAAAGATCGGGCAGGTTATCATTATTTACATCGGAGGCTACAATGCCTAGTGCCAGGCTAAAATCCTGTACTCCGGCCTCTTCGGTTACATTCTGAAATTTCTCGCCGCTTTGCCCCGGATTTCGGTACAAATGCCCTGAATTCTTCCATTCGTTTCGGTTCATCAGTAGCTGATAGGCCTGGTTGCCCAAACTAACCGGAATGGAGGGATAGGTAGCCACGTATACATCCAGAAAGCCATCTTTATCGTAATCGAAGAACGTAGCCTGGATAGAAGGTGATGCGTCGTTAAGTCCGTATTCAGCCGCTTGCTCGCTAAAAGTATTGTCTTGATTGTTAATGAAGAGTTGATTTTCGGTAGTAGTGTACTTACCCGATACGCTGACATAAATATCTAACCAGCCGTCGCCGTTTACATCGGCCATTGTAGCTCCGGTGTACCATCGGTCATCACCGGCAATTCCGGCAGATTCGGTTATGTCGGCAAACTGATTATTTCCCTGGTTGAGGTAAAGCCGATTGGGAACCATATTGCCCGTTAAATAGATATCCGACAGCCCATCGTTATTAATATCGCCTACGGCCAATCCGCCGCCCATGTACAGGTAGGGAAAAGTAAAATAGTTTAGCGTATCGTTTTCCACAATGTCGTTAGAAAACGAGATACCGGCAGCAGTAGAAGGCAGTGGGGAAAAGTAGGTGGTTAATTTTGTGTCTTTGTCGCTACCACAGGCTAAGAGGAGCGCAATAAATATGAATATACTAAATCGGTATAGCATGCGGACTGGTTAAGTTGCTTTATCTTTCTTATCGAAGAACGCTCAAATGGAAGAAAAAAAGCCCAATGAAGGGCTTTTTCTAAGTTTTTATTTACCAGGAAACGGTAAAGCGATCTACAATTTATTGGTTTTGACCGTTTGCACCTAAAGCCGGATTATTATCGATCTCTGTCTGAGGAATAGGTAAGAAATCGTAGGCAGAAGAAATACCACCCGGAATATCTTCGGCAATCGGGTTCTCCGTTAGTTTACCGTTATTGAGCCAGCGGCGTACATCGCGGTAACGTAGTTGTTCACTAGTAAATTCTACCTGCCGCTCGCGCACCAAAGCTTCAAATACATCATCGGCATTAGTAGCCGTAATAGGTGGCATATTTACGGAAGGGCGAGCCCGCACCTGATTGATGTAGCCTACTGCTTCGGCAATATTACCTGCTTCCAGTTCCACTTCGGCCATCATTAGCAACACATCGGCATAGCGAATTACCCGCATATTAATTCCCGACCAAAAGAGCTCATTAAGCTGCTTGTATAGGTTGCCGTATTTAAACCAGTGTACGGTCCGTTCGGTAGTTCCCTGAGCAATAGAAGCAGCCGTGAATACCGAATCGATACCACCGTAGGTTTCACCATATTCCAGGAAGTTGTAGTCGTATCGGGGATCGCCATCTTCGTAAGCTGCCAATAACTGATCGGAAGGAACGGTATTGTGCCAGTCTACGGGTGAGTACTCCTGTCCTCGAACCGATACTTCTTTCAAACCGTCTCCATTTCCGCTCCAAGCATCACTATTACCCGCCTCGCTAGAAAACTGTATTTCAAATAGCGACTCGTCGTTCAGCTCATTTTCTTCTCGGTGGTTGTCAACGTATTCATCAACTAAGCGATACTCACCCGAGCTGATAATGTCTTGTAGTAGCGGGCGGGCTTCCCCGTACCGGCCTTGAAATAATAGCACTCGTGCCTTCATGGCTTGAGCCGCCGCACTAGTCGCTCTACCCGAGGGGTCTTCGGCCTTACTGGGTAAAAAGGTAATAGCTGAATCTAAATCTGAATAAATCTGGTTGTAGATAACATCTACTGATTCGGCTAATGGAATCCCCTCTACGGTTGTTAATGGTTTAGTTGTAAACGGAACATTGCCCCAAAGTGAGGCTAACTCAAAGTACATCCACCCCCGCAGAAATCGGGCTTCGGCCGTCAGCTTATCTACCAAAGCCTGGCTTAACTGCCCTTCCCCAAGTGATTCCTCCTTAGAAGGAAGCGTGTTGATTACTAGGTTGCTCCGGTGAAGAGTGCGATAGATACCCCGCCAAACTGAGTTTATAAGCTCATTGGAAGCATCGTGGTTATAATTTAGAATGATTGCCCGACGGGCCTCCAAAATAGCTCCTCCACTTAGCAATTCATCCGAAAGCAGATCGTGAAGCCACCAGTACTCCCGACCGAACATATCATTCGCTTGTAAGGCCGCATAAATGGCTACTACGGCCTGGTTGGCTTCTGCTGGAGTATTAAACGAGTTAGATACGCTGGCTGCCGTAGGATTACCTTCGGTTAGAAAATCATCGTTACAACTAATTGTAAAGAAAAGACCCACTATAGAAAGTGCTGCAATTTTCCTTTTCATATTGTCATCATTTATTTATAAACAAGGTCTTGGAAGTCACAATCAATATCTAGCAGTTATTAACTAACTGTAAATTCCAATGGTTTAGAATTAAAATTCAATTTGTAATCCGCCAATAAAACTACGCATCTGAGGAATATTTCCGTCGTCTATTCCCGCCGAAAACAACTCCTGATTACTAGGGCGTCCCTGCACTTCCGGATCGTAGCCAGTATAACCAGTGATGGTAAGCAGGTTAGAACTGGTAAAGTATACTCTCACTTTGGAAAGCGCTCCGTTCGCAAAAGTAGAAAGTA
Source organism: uncultured Roseivirgaceae bacterium (assembly GCA_964551335.1). Taxonomy (GTDB): domain Bacteria; phylum Bacteroidota; class Bacteroidia; order Cytophagales; family Cyclobacteriaceae; genus Tunicatimonas. The sequence continues at coordinate 61,060 of CAZKCO010000019.1, read as the reverse complement.
GTGACTCGGGTAGTGAATACCCTAATGACAGGAATTTCACGCGTAGAAATGACCCGTCTTCAATGAATCGGTCGGAAATACGGGCATTGCGGTTAGGGTCGGTAATTACTGCCCGAGGAATATCGGTATCGGTGTTCTGCGGGGTCCAGGCATCGAGCACATCGGTTCCCATATTGAACAGGCGAGTCATTCCTTCGGTATAGAAGCGGTTGGCATTAAGGACTTCGTTACCCGCTACGCCCTGGAATGTAACTTGAAAGTCTATACCCTTGTACTCTACCGAACCGACTAATCCGTAGTTGATAGGAGGAAGATAGTGTCCGATGTTAGTTCGATCCTCGCCAGTAATGGTACCATCGCCATTCAAATCTTGAAAACGAATATCACCCGGTGATGTTGTGTTGAACTGATACGCATCCTGACCCATAGATACGGCCATTTCATTATCAGCGTCGATTTCATCCTGCGATTGATAGATCCGGTCTACTTTGTAGCCGTAAAAATAACCCACCGGTTCGTCTTGCTGAGCGAAAGTAGCGATCTCTCCGGTATTCTGGAAAGTAGGGCCAGTGATGGTTGCGGTCTCGTTAAAACCTAATGCTTTTACTTCATTGCTTACGTAGCCAAAGTTGCCCTCTATTGACCACTTAACGTCGCCAGTTCTCTCGAAGAAGCCGGCTCCAAACTCAAAACCGCTATTCTGGACATCTCCTACATTGGCCAATGGCGTGCCATCAATACCTGCTGAAGCGGGAAGAGGAACATTGATTACCAAATCGTTCACTCTATTGTTAAAGTATTCAAAAATGAAGTTTACTTTTCCTTCCAGTAATTCAGCATCTAATCCAATGTTGATTTTTCGTACTTCTTCCCAGGCAATATTACGGTTGAAGAGCTGGTTCACGGTAAGTCCGCTATTAATTTGATTATTAAAGGCGTAGTTGATATTACCAAATACGGTAGGATCCCAACCGTAGGCATCGATAGACGTATTTCCGTTAACCCCCCAACTACCCCGTAGTTTTAAGTCAGAGAAAACGGTACTTATTCCATCCATAAAAGGTTCATCGCTAATACGCCAGGCGGCGGACACCGCAGGAAAGACCCCCACATTGACATCCGGTCCGAAAACGGAAGCACGGTCACGACGTATCGATAAGGTAAGTAAATACCGGCCTAGATAGTCATAGTTTAACCGCCCAAATAAGGATTCAATACCAAGCTGGTAGGCATTCGACTCACCAAACTGAAAACGCGGTAGCGAGTTACTAATATCCAGTACATTTTCGTTATTCAATGAATCTGATCTAGCTGTGATCTGCTCTCCTTCGGTAATCTGGCGCTCATATCCCGCTACTATATCCAGGTTGTGGTTACCGAATGATTTAGTATAATTTAACTGATGGGTTAAAATCGTTGATACATCGTAATCATTTATCTTTTCTAAGGAAGGGAAAGGGTTTACGTTAAACTGCACCTCACCGGCATTAAACGTAGGAGTGTATGTTTGCCGATTTTCATTACGATAATCAACTCCGGCCTGAAAACGATAGGAAAAGCCATCAAACAGCTCGTATTCGGCGAATACGGTGCCGAATATATTCCAGCTTACCTCCTCATCATTAATAATCTCATTAAACAGTACTGGCTGAAAAGGGTCTGAGCCTTCGGCCCCATCCGGTCCCCGGAACCCACCTTTACGGCCTTCGGAAAATTCTTCCTCGTAGCGTACTGGTATATACGGCATCATTTGAATGGCTCTTCGAATTGATGGTTCGGTATCGTTGTTGTTGACTGTACGTGCAGCAATAAGCGATTGACCTACTTTAAGGCGATTTAGATCGGCTGAGGTATTAATGTTGAACGAAGCTCTTTTAAAGTAAGTATTTACAATGGCACCATCCTGGCTAAAGTAGCCTCCACCTAGATTGTATTTAAAAGTTTCGTTACCACCCGAGGCACGCAGGTAATAATCCTGAATCGGGCCACCAGGCATTACTGCATCTTGCCAATCGGTATCTACTCCGGTAAACTCTTCTCCTAAATTGTTGAAACGAGCCGGAACTCCTGAGTCACCGCTCGCAGTATATTCCCGGCCAAAATCGAGATATTGCTGCGCATTGAGTAGATCATATCGTTGAGGAACGTCCTGTACACCGTAGTAACTCTGAAAGGAAAACTTAGGTGGACCGACTTCCCCATCTTTTGTGGTAACAATAATTACCCCGTTTCCAGCCCGAGAGCCGTAAATAGCACTACTAGCGGCATCTTTTAGTACACTAATACTACCAACATTATTAGGGTGTACATCTCGCAAGCGTCCCTGACCTACCGGCACACCGTCAATCACTATTAGCGGATCAGAATTACGAGTAGAACCGATACCCCGGATACGGATATTAGCCGCTCTCCCCGGTGCCCCGGAACCGGTAATATTTAGCCCCGGAACCCGACCTTGTAGGGCTTGCTCAGGACTAACTACCGGTAAGTCGGCGATCTCTTCTCCTCCCACACTGGAAATGGCCGAGCTAACTTTAGCTCGCTCTTGGTTACCATAACCTACTACTACTACTTCGCTTAACGACTGGATGTCGGGAAGCATTAACACATCAATTGTGGAACGGCTTCCTACGGTTTCTTCTTCGGTGGTAAAACCTACCGCCGAGAAAACCAGTACTGCGTTACTAGCGTCATTCACATTAATGCGGTAGTTTCCGTCAATATCAGTTACCGTACCTGTGCTGGTTCCTTTCACCAGGATATTCACTCCCGGCAAGGGCCCCTCTTCATCGGCAGTTACTGTTCCGGATACTACCTGACTTTGAGCAAATGCTTCACTAATGAGCGTTGAGGCCAGAAATACTGCAAAAAGACCTACTAGTTGCTGTCTAAAAAATTTACTCGCTAGAAGTCTACCCCAGCGATTGAGCGTAGATGTTTCCATGTTACGTTGGTAAAAAGTTGATAATTATAGGATTGTAAATCGAGACGCCAATGTATAGAATGTTTTTACTATTTTCACATTTATAGCAAAAAAAATCATGTCGACCCACTGGCTAAATGTGAAGTAAACAAGGTTTAGCTGCTCAAATTAATGGGTCATTCATAGTACCTACTAATCTAAGTATCATCTCTATAAAAATTCATAAAAAAAGTCTGGTAAGTTTCTCCTCACCAGACTAGCAGATTAAAAAGTTAATCGTCCATAAAAAAATTTACCCTCTATAGTTCTACTTCACAAATAGCGTGTACCGGAATAATTCGTCCACCTTTGAGGGTGACGTAGCGATCGGTGACCGCCCATACGGTAGTAACTACCCGCTGAACGGTTCTATCGCAAAGGTGGTAGGTGATCATTACTTTGTGGTGATATAAATTTCCTAAGGAAAGTGCTTTTCGTAAAGCCCACTTTCGCTGCTCAATTAGCCAGGGGTCAACCAGCACCTCTTGAGGCGCAAACGTGAATTGACCAATAATTTCTTTGGGAACGGTGACGACTGATTCCATAATCTCTACTACGTTAAAGTTGATACTTCGAAATTGATAGCTGTTGTTGAATACAACGAATAGATAAGTGTATCAACAGCCTAGATTTGCAGCAGACAGTAAAGAAGCAATAATTCAGGATGTCGACTAAATATATATTGATAATTACCCGTTTTAGCCGGTGCAAATAATGCACCTTTGTGGTGGTGAGTATTTAAATAGTGAAGAAGCGTTTTGGCAGTTCTACTTTTCTTAGCGCGTTTCACAAAGACCCGCTCCCGCGCAACATCTTTTTCAAGCCAATTGTAGATTGCTCTCTCCGAATCTTTTATGAGCGAGATAGCTAGTAGCTCTTTTTCATCTGACCTCGTTTCAGCTAAAGCAATTTCATCCGTAACCACTACCAGCAGCACAGTAAATACCGCAGTAAGCAGATGTACGGATGAAAATCGCCTTTTCATGAGCTTTACAATCTAAAATAACATGAGTTTGATTTACTACTTTACTTAGTAGTATTACTATTATACGGAATAGTTTTATAATTGGCAAAAAAATTTCTTACTTTCTTGTTAGTACACTACAAAATCTTCTTCGAGTACCTAATTCGCTGAGATAGAAACAGAAAACAGGGGCCGGTTAATCCATGAAAGGATAACGGAAGTCGGTGGGTGGATCGAAGGTTTCTTTGATAGTACGAGGAGATACCCAGCGTAAGAGGTTTAAGGCCGCTCCGGCTTTATCGTTGGTGCCCGAGCCTCGGGCTCCGCCGAAGGGTTGCTGCCCCACCACCGCCCCGGTAGGCTTATCGTTAATATAAAAATTACCCGCGGCGTGGCGTAGCTTCTGGGTGGCCAGTTGAATGGCGTAACGATCCTGCGAGAAAATGGCTCCGGTTAGGGCGTAGGGCGAAGTTTGATCAACCAGCTCCAGCGTTTCGCTGTACCGCTCAGCCTGATACACGTAGACCGTTACCACCGGCCCAAAGATTTCCTCGCACATGGTAGTGTACTTAGGCTCGTGGGCCTGCAATACCGTAGGCTGAATAAAGTACCCCTCCGATTTATCGTATTCACCTCCCGCAATCACTTCTACCATCGGATTATCCTTGGCATTATCAATGTACTGGGCAATTCGGTTGAAGGCCACTTCGCTAATTACTGCCCCCATGAAATTCCGGAAGTCAGCTACATCCCCCATCCGGATTTGCTGAATGTCCTCCAGCACGTATCCCTTTATCTCGTCCCACAAATTGTTAGGAATATATACCCGCGAGGCGGCGGAGCACTTCTGCCCCTGAAACTCAAACGCGCCCCGGGTAATCGCGGTAGCCACTGCTTTAGCATCGGCTGAAGGGTGAGCCACGATGAAATCTTTCCCGCCGGTTTCACCCACTATTCGGGGATACGAGCGGTAGGTATCAATATTATTGCCGATCGTCTGCCACAGTTGCTTAAACACTTTGGTGCTTCCGGTAAAGTGCAACCCGGCAAAATCCGGGTGGTTGAATATTACTTCTCCCGCTACCGGACCATCCACGTTGACCAGGTTAATCACTCCGTCAGGCACGCCCGCTTCCCGGAAGATTTGCATCAATAGGTTAGCAGAATAGATTTGGGTGTCAGCCGGTTTCCATACCACGGTGTTGCCCATCATGGCCGGGGCGGTAGGCAGGTTTCCGGCAATAGCCGTAAAATTGAAGGGGGTGATCGCGAAGATGAACCCTTCCAGCGGGCGTTGTTCTACCCGATTCCATACTCCTTCGGGCGAGATGGGCGGTTGCTGCTCGTAAATCTCCGCCATGTACTTCACGTTGAAGCGCAGAAAATCCACAATCTCACATACTGCATCGATCTCCGACTGATGGGCAGTTTTAGACTGGGCCAGCATGGTAGCCGCATTCATTTGGTAGCGGTACTTCCCGGCAATCAGTTCGGCGGCTTTCAAAAAGATGCTGGCCCGTTGTTCCCAGGCCATATTTTCCCAGGCGTACTTCGCTCCCAGGGCCGCATTGATCGCCTGCTCTACGTGAGATGCATCACCCTCGTAGTAGTGCCCCAGTACGTGCCGATGGTTGTGCGGAGGGTTGAGCGGTTTTTTTGCATCCGTTTTAATTTGCTCTCCTCCGATATACAGAGGTACTTCTACCTGCTGCGATTGCAGTGCAGTGAGGGTAGATTGAAGGGCTTCCCGTTCGGGTGTGCCGGGGGCGTAAGCGTAGATCGGTTCGTTGGCGGGAGTGGGAACTTGGTAAAATCCGGTAGACATGAAACTGCTATTTTTGGGTGGTGAAAAAGTAGCGCAAAGGTAGCCCTTTTCTACAGAAAGAACCAGCTTGCTCTCAATCTGTTCACACAAAAAAAGCCTCAAGGTACTTCCCTGAGGCTTTTACAATCTGATCGACTTAAATTACTGTTTTACAATTCTTAGCAGGTGGGAGTCACTACCCTGCCATACTCGTACATAGTATAAACCCGACGGAAGCGATTGCAGCGATAATTTATTTTTTCCTCCAGTAGCAGGCTGGCTAATCATGGTCTGCCCAATAGCGTTCAGCACGGTTACCGAGGTAGCGCTCCAACGTGCGGGTATCACTACCGTCAGCCGGTCGGTTGCCGGATTAGGATAAGCCGTAAACGTAATATCCAGTTCTTCTCCGATACCCGTGATTAAGGCCGGAGGAACTTCTTCTTTTATACTTCGGATCGTTATTAACTTATCTACGATAACATCTAAAGTCAGGGATTTATCGGTTACTGCTATCTCGTTATCCAGAAATTCTATTCCTTCATAATCAGCCAAAAAGTAATAATCGCCCGCCGGAATGTTAGGGAAGGCAAAGACTCCCTGGGCGTTCGTAAATCCGTAGCCCACCACGGCCTGACCAGACTTCTGAACCAGATACACTGCCACACCAGGGAGGGTAGTTTCTTCCGATAGTTTGCCGCCCGAGGCACCCTCTAACTTAAGTGTACCACCTACCGCTGCGCCTTGCTGTTTGGTAGTATCCGGTTTGGCAATGACTGATATATTCAGAGTGGTGTCCTGATTCAATCCCAAGATACTGGCCTGGGCTAAGGTCAAATAATCGCCCGCGTAGGTAGGTAGATAGTTATCGTTAGCAGGGTTCAATCGCACACTGTAGTACCCGCCGGGCACTTTGGTGAACGCGCTACTTCCAGAAATGAGCGGCTGCTCTTTTTCGGTGATAAAACTGCTACCGCTGGCTCTATGCAAACTGGCCGTAGCCGAAAGTGAAGTGGAAGGAATCTTTACCGTGATGGTATAGTCAATAGTGCTGTCTACCGGAGATTCGGTCGGAATGGTATCGGAGGTAAAGACCAAAAACGACTGGCTTACCGGAAGGGCCTGCTGGTAGAATTCATTTCCACTCTGCAAAGCTACTACTGTAACTGTTCCGGTATCTAATAGCCAAAGCACTTCTCCGTTTAGTTCAGCCGGGCCATCAATGGTCAAATCTACCGGAAGCCCCGAACTGGCCGAAATTGACAGTGCAACTGAATCAGCCAGCATTATATCCTGATCCTCAATGGCGGTAAAGGCAATGGTTTGACTTCCCTGGTTGATGGTAAACTGCTGGGTTAGTGAACTTGCCGCTTCATGAAAATTATCACCGGGTTGAGTAGCCCGAATAGTTACCTGGCCAATACCAATAGGGGTTACCATATCGCCCACTACCTCTACCAAACTATCGCCTTCAATGGCTTCAAAGTAAACGGGTAAGCCAGAGCTGGTTGAAGCATTTATCACGAATGGTTCATCGCCGTAAGCTACGTCGGCAATTGCGGGAAAAGTAATACTGTTAGGTAGGGCCAGTACATTAACTGTCATGGGCTCGCTAACCAGTGTAAGATCGGGAGCATTTGTATTAGTCACCTCACAGGTGTACACTCCGTCGTCGTTGACCACAATCGTATCCATCACGTACTGACCTACGCTGGTAGTGTCTACCGCTACCCCATCCCGGAACCACACGTACTGATTAGTCGTAACGGTATCGTCTATGTTCAGGGTAAGCGTGTAGCTTTTACCCGCATCCCGGAAGGTGTTAGTCACTGAACCAATCACCGCCTGCGGGGCGTAGTTTAACTGAGTAAGGGAGTCTACTACCGGAAGCAAATCCTCAAAAGTAAACAGGTTATTCGTCAGATCAATAATTCCCGCAGTATGAGTGATGCTAGCAACTATTTCGCTTAGCTGATTATCATTCATCAGTAGTGAATCGGTAGGTTCTGAGAAATTACTAACCCAATTACCTATTGTTCCATTTAGTGTATTATCCCGAAAATTGGCGTAGTCTAATCCGGTCAGACTATCCATAGTAGCCGGGAAAGTGCCGGAAAGCTGATTGCTGCCTAGCTCCAGTCGGGCCACCCGGTTATTAGCTATCGTCACTCCCTGCCAGGTAGTAATATCCCCACTCATCCAGTTGGAATTATCCGTCCAGTTGGGGCCATCGGTAGCGTTGTATAAATCTACCAATGCCAAAGAATCTATCACCAGTGGGTTTTGCGGAGTAGTGAAGGTAAGCGTATCAGAGTAGAGGCTACTACCGCAGGTATTGTTAGCAAAAATACGCAAGTAGTAAGTAGTTAGCGGCACTAGATCGTTGACTTCAGCGGTCGTTGAATCCAACGTTATGGTACCTACTATACCGGAGAAAAGCTGATCGGTAGCTACTTCCACCGAGTAGGTATCGGCATTAACGATAGTATCCCAGGCGACCGTAGCCCGATTGTGCTCTACCGCAAGCAAAGTGTTTACCGGAGCGGAAGGCAGGCTATCCGTGGTGAAAGTCAGTACCGCGGTAGTGTCACCGGTACCGCAGGTGTTGCCGGGAATTATACGATAGGCATAGGTAGTAGAGGATATCAGCCCACTCACCACTAAGGTATCATTACTAATTGGGTAGCTGGCAACGGTAGCAAATGTATCGGCCGAAATCTCTACCAGATACTGATCGGCTTCAACCACTTCATCCCAGGTGATCGTCGCCCCGTCGCACACTACCTGCGAAGAGGCAACGTTGGTGGGTATCACCGGAACATCGTTGGTTTGGTATGCTCCGGTACTAGTGGGCCCTGATCCGCACACGTTTTCAGGGGTTACCCGGTATTCGTAAGCTGTTCCCTGGTCAAGACCAGCTAATGAAAGTGAATTAGAGGGAATGGAAATTGAGAAATCGGTAGTAGCAAAGCCATCCTGAGAGACTTCCAATAGATAGCTGGAAGCGTAAGTCACCGCATCCCAACTTACCTTAAAACCATCGCAACTCGGGTTTGAGGCAGTCAGATTCGTAACTGCCACCGGAATATCCATTACTTCTACCGCAATGGTATCTGAACTTAGCGAGGTACCACAACTGGTTACGGAGCGTACCCGGTAGTAATACATTTGGGTAGCAGTGAGACTAGTCACATTTAGGAAAGTGTCGGTGGTGGAAGTAGCGGCATAGCTAGCCAGTATCGATGAAAAGTTAATGTCATCAGCAACATCTACTTCGTAGCCCGTAGCGCCAAAAACTGGGTTCCAGGTAGCGGTAAAAGCATCGCAGGTGATATCAGTGGCGGTTTGAACCAGGGGAGCACTATCATCCAGTACAGCCACATCAAAGGTAGCCGCGTTAGGGCAGGTACCACTGGTCGTGTAAGTTACAGTATAATCACCAGGCGTACTCGCCGACAGATCAATCTCGCCAGTACTGCTATTTAACATCAACCCGGCTGAAGATGAAAAAGTACCACCTACGGTATTCAAGGTCGGAGTGGGGTCAGAATCGGTAGGACAGTAAACTGAACTAGCGTAACTGAAGCTAGCATCATCTTCCGGATTAATCGTTACATCAAAAGTTTTGCTATCCGGGCAGGCTCCTGATAAAGCGTAGGTAACTGTATAAATACCAGTGGCGCTGGCCGACAAGTCAATTTCACCGGTCGCATTGTCGATGAATACTAGGCCAGGTGTGCTACTAAAAGCCCCTCCGGGGGAAGCTAGAAAATCAGGTATAGGGTCGATAGCACCTTGGCAGTAGCTTGGACTAGCGTAGCTAAAGCTTGCATCATCTCTAGTGTTGATTGTAATGTCAAATGTACTACTAGCCGGACAGATTCCGGCAGTGGTATAGGTAATTGTATAGGCTCCAGCGGTACTATTATCCAGATCGATCTCACCAGTTGCGCTATTGATTTGCAATCCAGCCGTACTGCTGAAGGTTCCGCCAGAGGTAGCCGTCGTGGGGGTTGGATCGCTATCGTCTGAACAGTAGACGGCACTGCCATAGTTGAAGTTTGCGTCGTCAATGCTATTAACTGTAAAAGAAACCGATGCAATACCCTGATTGGTACCATTGTCTATTTCGGCGAATAATTCATCACCGTTAGCTACCGTATGACTCGTTGGGCTTGCTACGGGCATAATGGGATTCCCTACTGCCGAGGTATCCCGAAACCAGCTTATGGTAATAACTGTATCCGTCAGGCTGGATTCATACGTAGTTAAATCAACAGTAGCACTGCCGCTACCAAAACTATCTTCACAAACAGCTGGGGTTTGGTTAAACACGGTGGGACAGTGTGCTTCACTAAAGCAATCGCCATCGGCACAATCAATTTCCCCATCAAAATCATCATCTATTCCGTTATTGCAAATTTCCTGAGCTATTGCCGACATGCTGAATAGCCAAAACAGGAGAAGTAAAGCTTGTTTCATAAGAAAACATTTCTCCGAAAAGTACAATCATTATTCTATAAGGATTTACTTTGTTGACATTTTTGCCCCGAACAGTACATGATTGCGACTCCATGTAATTAAAGGGCTTCTTTTGCGTTTTGAACCTTATTTTTTGGAGCTATTGGTAATGGTTAAGAATAAGATTAGATTGGCAGATTATGCAGTTTGCCGGTCTATTTCGTTGGATTCTTACGGGTTTTCTCATTCTGAGAGCCGCCACTTTTTCGTCTAGCCAATCATTAGACGATATAATTGTAAATTCTCCAGTAGCCAACACCACCCTTACCGAGTGGATCAGCCAGCTAGAAACCAGTAATTCTGTTCGGTTTTTTTACCGTTCAGCGTGGACTGATTCAATTTTTATCAACGATTCCTTCCGCAACCTGCCAATGACTGAAGCTCTTTCCAGGGTCGTCCGGGATACAAAAATTAGCTTTACTACTTATCAGAATTATTACATCGTGCTACTTTCTACTGAGACTACTGTTAGCCGCAGCTCGAACGTCGATCCGGATAATCGCCGATTAGTCGTTGGTGATTCGCTCTTGGCGAATGGAAAAACTACGGCTACGGTCACTGGCTACATTCGGGATGGAAGTACGGGACAGGGGGTAGCTGGGGCCACTATTTTCTCCCAGGAAAGTGGGCAGGGAATCTCCACCAATGTAAACGGTTACTATACCTTTTCTTTGTCTGTCGGTGATCACGATTGGGAAATTAAATCGGTGGGCTACGAAACCGAGATGCGCAAGCTTCGTGTGATCTCTGATGGCTCATTTTCGGTAGATTTATTTGAAGAAACTGCCCGGCTGGAAGAAATTACCATTACCGAACAAGCCGCAGATGATAACGTGAGTGGAGCCCAGATGAGTGCCAATCGTATGGATATTCAGCGAGTGCAGAAGATGCCTGCCTTTTTAGGTGAAGTAGACATTATTAACGCCATTGAAATGTTACCCGGGGTAAGTGTAGCGGGCGAAGGTGCTGCGGGTTTTAATGTACGAGGGGGTGACGTAGGGCAGAATCTGATTTTACTGGACGGTATTCCGATCTATAACCCATCTCATCTGTTCGGTTTTTTCTCCGCATTTAATGCTGATGTGTTGCGCGATGCCACTTTGTACAAGGGAGGCATCCCCGCCCGATACGGTGGCCGGATTGCCTCGGTACTGGACATTACCACCAAGGAAGGAAACTTACGGAAACTGCAAGTGAGTGGCGGCATTGGTGTAGTAGCCAGCCGATTGTCGGCGGAAATTCCTATTGTAAAGGAGAAAAGCAGCTTGATTATTGGCGGCCGGGCTTCGTACTCCGACTGGATACTCAACCGGGTTCAGGACATTACGTTACGTCAGAGCGAAGCTTCATTCTACGACGCTAACCTCAAGTGGACCTACCGACTCAATGAAGCCCATAAAATCGGAGTTACGGGTTACCTAAGCAATGATAAATTTAACCTGGCCAACGATGCAGCCTACCAATATCAGAACGCCGGCGGGGCTTTTCACTGGGACTATCTGATCTCACCCAAGTGGCTCTCCGCTCTGAGAATCACCCAATCGCGCTACAGCTACCAGATTACCGATTTGCAAGATAGCATCTCAGCCTCGGAGATCGATTCCTGGTTCGAGCAGTCGGGGGGGCATTGGAACTTGAATTTCTTTCCCAATGAGGAACACGAAATAAGTGGTGGGTTGGAGGTGTCCCGCTACCAATTTTCGCCGGGTGACCTTCAGCCAACAGGCGATTTCTCACTCATTGCCCCCCGTCAGTTGCAAGAAGAGCAGGCTTGGGAGCTATCCGGATACATTAGCGATGAATACCAGATCAATCCGTTTCTGACACTAACCGCCGGGTTACGCTATAATTACTATCGCTATGTCGGGCCGCGCGAAGTATTTAATTACGCCGAAGACCGACCTCGCAGTCCCGGCTCCATCACCGGAACCACCGAATATACTGAAGGCGAAACCATTGCTACCTATCAGGGCTGGGAACCCCGAGCAGCGCTTCGGATTGGGTTAAATGCCCGGAGTAGTATCAAGCTAAGCTACAACCGGCTGCGGCAAAACACTCACCTGATTTCCAACACCGCCAGCATTACGCCTACCGATATCTGGAAGCTGAGCGATCAGTACCTACCTCCGCAAATTGGCGATCAGTACGCGATTGGCTTTTTCCGCAACGCGTTCAACAACGCCATTGAAGCGTCGGTAGAAGTATACTATAAAGATATTCTGAACCTGGTAGAATACCGGGACGGGGCCACCTTACTGATGAATGAAATGCTGGAAGCCGACTTACTGAGCGGAACGGGTCAGGCTTACGGGGCCGAGCTGTTGATCTCCAAAAATATCGGTCGACTTACCGGCTGGCTGGCCTACACTTACGCCCGGACCTTGCGTCGAGTAGACAGTAACTTTGCCGAGGAGCGAGTGAACCGGGGCGAGTGGTATCCCTCTTATTTTGACAAACCCCATGACTTTACCGTCATTGGAAATTACCAGTTTACGCGACGGGTAAGGTTGGGCGTGAACTTTACCTTTAGTAGTGGCCGCCCCGTTACATTGCCCGAGAGTACCTACCGCATCGGGAGATTTGATATTGCCGACTATTCCGACCGTAACGAATACCGCATTCCGCCTTATCATCGCTTGGATGTTTCTTTTTCGGTAGACGGCAATCTGAAGAAGAATAAGAAGTGGGATTCCAGTTGGACATTCGCTATCTATAACCTGTACGGACGAAACAACCCCTACTCTATTTTCTTCCAAAACGATCAGGCTGGACGTCTGAGTGCCTATCGGCTCGCTATTTTGGGTAGGCCATTTCCTTCCATCACCTATAATTTCAAATTCTGAGCGAATGAAACGAGTGGGAGTATTTGCTATAGTTTTCTGTCTGTTACTCACTACCTGCATCGATCCTTTTGATATCGGTAATGTAGTAGATGGTCAGCCGCGATTGGTGGTAGAGGGGTTACTCACCAATGAGACAAAAGCCCACGAAGTACGAATCTCCTTCTCTTCACCCACTCTTAGTACCTTCGATGCTGAGCCAGTAAGTAATGCAGCCGTATTTATTGAAGACGAAAATGGTAATCGAGTACAGCTTTCGGAAGAAAGAGAGGGAGCGTACTTAACGCCACCCGATTTTGCCGGAACAGTAGGAGTGGAATATACACTGCGTATTCGCACTGCCGAAAATGTTAGCTACCGCTCTCTGCCGGAGATAATGCCCGCGGTAGCGGAAATAGATAGCATTTACGCCGAACCGGCCAGCCGAACTTCGCTCACCGCCTTGGGAACGTTGATAGATGAGTGGGGATTGGGATTTTACTTGAACACTGGTACTGGTTTGCCCGAATCTAACTTTTACCGTTGGGAGTGGGAAGAAACCTACGAATTTATGGCTCCACTAATGACGGAAATGCAGCTTGAAACCCCAATATGCTATCAAACTAGTCGTCCGTTCCGTTCGTTACTCATCAGTTCTTCCCAAGACTTCACGCAAGATCGCATTGAGCGACAGCCGATTAATTTTGTGTCCAAACGAACCTACAAACTTCAACGGCGCTACAGTTTGCAGGTAACTCAGTACTCACTGACGGAACGGGCCTTTAATTTCTGGAGCGATATTGAGGGACAGCGCGATGCCGATGGCTCCTTGTTTGACCCGCCCCCTTCCCGAATTATCGGTAATATAGTGCAAGAAAATGATCCGGATGAAACCGTATTGGGCTACTTCCAGGTATCGGCGGTGACTCAAAAACGGGTTTTTGTGGCCCGGTCGGAAGTTCCGATCGAGCCAGGTGGTCCAGTACAGGGATTTAGCGTTTGTGTAGAACCAGTAAGCGGCGGGGGCATTGGAGAAGAAACACCTGAAGGGCAGGATGAAGGTCCGCCGGAATACTGCTACGATTGCCGACTTTTACCGGGCGTCACTACTGAGCCGCCACCCTTTTGGTAATGAAATAAACAGTAAAAAGTAAACAAAGTGAAGTTTAATCTGTCTTTTTGGGTGGTAGCCAAGAAGGTGATATACGCATCTCTTCTATTAACTCCTTCCTGTGTTGATCCATTTAATATTGGGGACATCGTAGACGGTCAATCCAGCTTAGTAGTAGATGGTTTACTCACCGACGAAAAAAAAGCCCATAGTGTGAAAATCAGCTATTCCTCACCTTCGCTTCGATCCTATGAATCGGAACCAGTCACCAACGCCAGTGTATTTATTGAAGGTGAAAACGGAGATAGAGTTCAGCTGGTGGAAGGCAAACGAGGCGAGTATCTTACCCCTCCTGATTTTGCCGGAAAGGTTAGTGTTGCCTATACTTTGCATATTCAGACTTCGGAAAACGTGAGTTATCGTTCTGTACCCGAGCTGATGCGACCGGTGGCCGATATAGACACGGTCTTTGCCGAAATAGAAGGAAGAAAGTATATTTCTACTATCGGAACACTGTTGGATGAATATGGATTACAGTTTTATTTAAATACCGGTACCGGACTGCCCGAATCCAACTTTTATCGTTGGGAGTGGAAGGATACTTACGAAATTAAAGCCCCACTAGACTCTGTGCCCGAAACCCTGACACCACCGCCACCTAATCTTACGTGTTACCAGAGTAGCCAGGGGTTTCAATCGCTTTTGTTAGGTTCAACCCAAAATTTTACCCAGGACCGGATCATTCGTCAGCCAATCAACTTTATATCCAAACGAACCTACAAACTTCAGCGGCGCTACAGCCTGCTGGTTAAACAATATTCTCTCACGGAACGAGCCTTTAATTTCTGGAGCGATATTGAAGAGCAGAGGAATATCAGCGGTTCATTACTTGATCCACCCCCTACCCGAATTTTTGGTAATATTGTTCGAGTTGATGATCCGGCTGAAACCATATTGGGCTACTTTCAAGTATCTTCAGTCAGTGAAAAGCGTATCTTTATTGAGCGGGCTGATGTTCCAGTTGAACCTGGTGGCCCAGTAGAAGCATTCAGCATCTGTGCCGACGAGGAAGATAGCGAACTGCCCGTAAGAGGGGCTGATGATCCTAGTCAGGGCCCCCCGTTGTTTTGTTACGATTGTCGGTTCTTGCCCGGAGCTACTACTGAACGACCTTCTTTTTGGTAATATGAAGAAACTATCCACATATTTTTTCTGGACGCTATTGATCCAGACCTCACTATTAAGTCAAGCTCAGACTTTAGAAGATCAATTTAAAGCTTATGCAGAGAGTAAGATCGATGAGCAGGTTCATCTTCAGCTATCTGAGTTAACAGTAGGAGCAGGAGAGGCC
The DNA here is from genome assembly GCA_964551335.1 of uncultured Roseivirgaceae bacterium. Taxonomy (GTDB): domain Bacteria; phylum Bacteroidota; class Bacteroidia; order Cytophagales; family Cyclobacteriaceae; genus Tunicatimonas. Next base: position 45,528 of record CAZKCO010000019.1, on the reverse strand, counting down.
GTCTGGTTCCAGGCCAATATTACCAATACCGACTCATCTAAAGAACTAAGCCGGGTAGTTTATCTGGAAGTATTCAACCAACAGCAACAAGCAGTCGCCCAAGGCATTTACTCAGCTTCCTCCGGAACGGCTACTGGCCAACTCACCTTGCCAGATAGTCTTGTGGGTGGGTGGTACCAATTGCGGGCCTATACCCAGCGCATGCGCAACGGATATCTTAATGATTTCTTTGCTCAACCCCTTCTGGTAGTTGGTGCAAATACCGCTAATCCTACATCTAAAACTCAGGCCGATAGGCCGAACCTTGCATTTTATCCGGAAGGAGGAAATTGGGTAGCCGATCAGGAGAACAGCGTAGTGGTTTGGCTACCTGCCCAAGAAGCAAAACTGGAGGTGCTACGAACCAGCGACTCAACAGTGGTAGCTAGTACAGCGATTAAGAATAACTTGGGGGAGTTTACATTCACCCCGAGGTCAGACAGTAGTTACGTAGCTCGGCTGATTGCTTCTGATACCAGCTATTCGTCGCTGCCTGAGGCAGAAACTGGCGGCCACACCCTTCAGGTTCGTAGAGATGAAAACCATTTGGTGATTGAAGGCAAAAGTTTAGCACCTAATGTGAATATTTTCTTAGCGGTACGCTCTAGAAGCCGCGTACTACACTACCAGTCTATCAACCAAAACTCTTATTCTGTAAAGTTACCCATTTCCCGGATGCAGGGGTTGATAGAGATAGCACTTTTTGATTATCAAGCCGAAATACTTGCTCGGCGGATGATTTACCTTGAAAACCAAAAACTCGCATTAATTAACTTATCCAAAGAAATAATTACGCCTCGTGGAGAAATGAGTGTTTCCTTGAACTCTGATCCTAGTTGGGGTGACGCCACGCTTTCACTAACCGTTCGTAAAGATTTTGTGCCTGAGCATTCGCTTTCGGTGGCTGCCCTAGATAATTTTGGTCTATCCGGCGTATCGCTACCCAAAGGCGTTTCTGCCCAGCGGGCACTCCAATGGATCAACCGATGGCTGGTTACTCAAACTTCACCCTGGCTCAGTTGGTCGGATATGCTCGCTACTGAGCCTCCCACCCAACAGTTTGTTGAAGAAGACGAAATGCTGCTGATTACCGGACGCGTACAAACCTCACAGCCGTTTAATGAGGGTGATCAAGTGCTGCTTTCTATACCGGGCGACAACCCTTACTTCGAGTACAGTGAGATCTCCGAAGACGGAAAGTTTGCCATCCTGGTTTCGCGGGTGTACGGCTTGCAAAACTCTATTCTACAGTACCGATCGGCCACCGACGACCAACCACAAAGTATTCAGTGGGAAATGGACAGTACGTTTGCACCACCACCCACTGATGGTTTTTCTCCCCCTTCTGTTATATCTGACGATAACTGGGAACAATTAGTAGATAGCTATCAGTTGCGAAAACGTATTCAACAGACATACTATGGTCTTGAAGAAGAGCAATCTGATATAGCTACCAAACCCAAAAGTCAGTTCCGGTTTTACGGAGCTCCCAATGTGCGGATCAATCCCGATGATTATATTTCGCTTCCTTCCTTTGAAGAAATTTGCCGGGAACTGCTACCAGGAGTGCGACTGGTTAAGAAGAAAAAGAAATACGACTTTGACGTATTCGATCCGGGATCGCGGAATTTTTTACCGAACGAGCCTACCCTCTTCCTAGACGGGGTTCCTATTCAGAATAAAGAATATATAATTAACTTCCCGCCCGATCAGATCAGCTATATTGAAACGGTGAATCGCCGCACCTACTACGGCAATGTGCGGCTGGATGGAGTAATAGCCGTCTATACCCAGCAGGAGCGAGCCTACGAAGAGGCTCTTTCTGAGCGGGCATTGTTCACTACCTTGCCTTTCTATACTTCATCAACTGCCTTTTCAACTCCTGATTCTTTGTCTTCTACAACGCCCGACTTTAGAACGTTACTTTATTGGCAGCCTAAGATTAACCCGGATAGCGATAAAAATTTTTCTTTCTCAGCCTCCGATGAGTTAGGTACCTATGAAGTGATAGTGCAAGGAGTAAATGAGCGCGGACAGTTCGTTCAGGGAAGAGCTACATTTGAAGTACAGCCTGCTGATTTGCCGTAAAAATCTGCCATTGAACAGGTAGAAACCAATAATTCTTAATAAATTACTAGGCGTATGATGTCTATTTAAAAACAACAGATTTTTATCTATTACCTGAAATTATTTTAATCCTGCCGTAAATCACACAACCATGACAAAAAACGATATTTCCCGTCGCTCTTTTTTAACTTCAGTAAGTATGCTGGCTGCTGGCTCCATGATCACCGCTCCGGCGGCTGGTTTTGGTCTGAAAAATGAAAAGCTCAAAGTGGCTTTGGTGGGAACCGGTATTCGCGGTACTTCCTTCTGGGGGAAGCGGCTTGTAGAGCAGTACCCCGATATTCTGACGTTTGTCGGACTAAGCGATATCAATCCCGGACGCCTGGCGTATGCTAAGGAATACATGGGAGTAGATTGCCCTACTTTCACCAATTTTGAGGAAATGGTTAATCAGACCAAACCCGATTTAGTAATCGTAACTACCAAGGACTCTACCCACCATGAGTTTATCATCAAAGGGTTACAAATGGGCTGCGATGTGCTGACCGAAAAGCCGTTGACAACCGACGAGCGTAAATGCCAGGCTATTCTGGACGCGGAGCGTGATTCCAATAAAAACCTGATTGTCGGTTTCAACTACCGCTGGAGCCCCTACGCTACCAAGATAAAAGAACTGTTGATGAATAAAGCGGTAGGCAAGATTACTTCGGTAGATTTTCACTGGTACCTGAATACCTACCACGGGGCTTCGTACTTCCGCCGCTGGCATGGGCTGCGGCAAGCCGGTGGTACCCTCTGGGTGCACAAATCTACCCACCACTTTGATCTGCTGAACTGGTGGCTTGACTCCGACCCTTCTGAAGTATTCGCTTACGGTGCCCTGGAGCATTACGGACTAAATGGCCCCTTCCGGGGAGATAAGTGCCGCACCTGTGAGCATAAGAGCGATTGTAAATTCTACTGGGATATTACCAAGGATCAGCGATCAATGGATTTGTACGTGAAAAATGAGGAATACGACGGCTACATCCGCGATAATTGTTTGTTCCGGGAAGAAATTAATATCTACGATAAGATGTCGGCTCAGATTAAGTACGCCAATGATGTAGTAGTAAACTATTCTCTTACTACCTATTCACCCTACGAAGGCTGGCGTATTGCCTTTAACGGTATGGATGGCCGCATTGAAGCCTGGCTAGACATCCCGTACTTCAACAATCAGAACCTAAGTCAGTCTGAATTGCACGCCGCGGAGATGAGCCAGGGCGGTGAAGAAGAAGCGCAGTCGGAGCCACTGATCGTTCATAAAAACTGGAATACCTTTGAGACCGTTAATGTTCCCGTAGAACGAGGCGGCCACGGGGGCGGTGATAAGCGGCTGCACGATAAAATCTTTATGCACCCTGAAAAGACGGACCCTTACGAACGAGCAGCCGGAGTGCGCGACGGAGCGATGTCCATTCTGATCGGTATTGCCGCCCGGAACAGCATTGAGTCCGGCGAACCGGTGCGAATTGGGGCCTTAACCGATCTTCAGCCACGGGCTAATCGTATCTAAACTGAGACGATAGATTTTGTTAATTCATTCGGCTAGTGGGAGGTTACTTTATTTAGTGCAGTATTGCTATACTGAATTAGTAACCTTTTAACCTAACCCAATTGTGAGCTTTTACCAAGTATTTCAATTCCTGCGTGATTTAAATAAGAATAATAGCAAAGCCTGGATGGACGAGCACCGCGACACCTACCAGGAAGTCCGTAACTTTATGTTAGGTTGGATTGAAAACCTGGATAATCAGCTTCAAAAAGTAGATCCTGGCTACGCTTCAACTCCGGCAAATAAAGCCCTGACCCGTGTTAACAATAATCTGGTGTACCAACCGAATGCTCCTACCTACCGCAGCTATTTTGGTGCTGATCTGAATAAAGGGAAAGGTAAAATCAGTTTTTACGTACACGTGAGCATAAAAAGAAGCTTTATTGACGGTGGTTTCTACCGCCCTTCCGGTGAAATACTGAAAAGTATTCGCGAAGCGATTGACTATGATGGAGAAGAACTCAAGAAGATTATCAGCCGGAAATCATTCGTAGATACGTTTGGGGGTTTAGAAGACGGTGACACGCTCAAAACTGCACCCAAGGGCTTTTCTCAGGACCATCAACATATTGATTTACTACGTCTGAAAAGCTTTGCGGTAATGCATACGATTACTCAAGAAGAGATTATGGCGGATGATTTTACGGATAAAATAGTGAGTATCTACCAGGAGATGCGACCTTTTAAGGAGTATCTGGAGAAGGCAGTAAGTGTTTGACTGGCATATGAAACAAGAAGTAATACATCATCTTTCTTTTAAAAACGATATTTTAAAGTAAATCAGGCCGAAATAGGAAGACTTTCCGTAGGCAGCGCTCACAGTTGGAAGAAGCACTGAGTGAGGTAAAACTCTTTATGAGAAAATACGAAATTCTGGAATTATTTGATCAGTCTTCACCAGGTCGAGCGACTTCGATACCTGGTCACCCTACCAGTCTTACGGTGCAAAATATCCGTTAGCCTGGAAAGAAGCATACAAAATGATGAGACAATCCAGATCGCTGACTAGGCGTTGGTTGGCAAAGATATTTCATATTTTGATCTATGACTACAATCGTACCAGCACAAACAAGGGTAGATTATGAGGCAATTGCAGACTTAGCCAATCGCATTTGGACTGAACATTATACTCCGATAATTGGAGAGCAGCAGGTTGCTTATATGCTTGAAAAATTTCAGTCAGTATTAGCCATCGAAGATCAAGTAGAACAAGGGTTCTCGTATTATCTATTAACACATCAAAACACTTATGTTGGCTATTTTTCTTTTAGTACAAACGATGAGTACCTGTTTTTGAGCAAACTATATGTTCTAAACTCAGCGAGAGGAAACGGGATAGGTAAAGCAGCACTTTCTTTTGTAGAAGAGCAAGTCAAAGAACGTGGCTTAGGGAAAATACAATTGACTGTTAACAAGTATAATTTCAATTCAATAAAAGCCTACGAAAAAATGGGGTTTATTAATAGTAAGGCTATTGTACAGGATATAGGCAGTGGCTACGTAATGGATGATTATGTTTTGGAGAAAGTTATTAAATGATTAACGGTTACCAGCAAGAAATATTTGGAGCAGCCCCCTCCACTGCTAAGCTTCTACCTGCACTGCCCTGAAAATTGTTATACCCTCGCAGGAAGAGCTACGGCGGGTTCACCCTGATTCGGCAAACCATACCCTAACCGGTAGCCCGGATTCCTCCCGAAATAGCGTTCACGGTTAATAATAAATCCAGCAGGATGGACTCATCGCCGTTACCGGCGGCTTTGTTGCTGCGCCAGGTTCGGATTTGGGAAATCTGATGCCGGTGCAGCGCGGCTAGTTTAGGCTGGCGCATGGCGATCATTTTGGCAATACGAGGACGCCGCTCTTCGATACTGCTGCCGTAAATAGTTTCAATAACTTGCCGAGTTCGGTTCAGTTCGGCTAGGATTTGTTCCATAAACTGGTTCCGAAGGTCGGTATCTTCAACCAAGGCAGCATACTCATGCATAAGTGCTTCATCAACCATCAGTACGCCTGAACTGGAGTTGGTCAGGATATACCGAAACGGAGCGTAGCTCACGGCCTGTTCACGAAGTAAAACGAAATCGTCGGGACGTTCGTTTTGTAACTGCTCCAGGGCCGTGCCTACTCCGTACCAAGCGGTTAAAAAGAAGCGAGCCTGGCTCCAGCTAAATACCCAAGGAATTGCCCGTAGGTCATTCAACGTTCGTTGTCCGGTACGTCGGGCAGGGCGCGAACCAATCCGGCTGGCCTCAATCACATCAATGGGCGTGGCCTGGGAGTAGAAGTCCATAAAGCCCTCCGCTTTCAGTAACTTGCCGTAATACTGGCTACTTACTTCCGATAAATGATCCATAATCGGCTCCAGAGGATGATCGGAAGATATTGAAGCTTGCTGGCGAATAGTGGCTTTGGTGGTTCCAGCTAGCATCAATTCCAGGTGATAGGTGCTGGTGATCAGGTTAGCGTACTTTTGAGCGATGGTTTCTCCCTGCTCGGTTAGGCGGAAGTCACCCTGCAAGCTTTGGTGGGGTAAAGATTCTAAGAAACGATGAGTGGGCCCGCCGCCCCGGCTGACGGTGCCGCCCCGGCCGTGGAAGTAGCGAATGCGCACCCCGTGTTTTTTCCCAACTTCGGTGAGGTTCCGCTGTCCCCGGTTTACATTCCAAAGGCTAGCTAGAATACCCCCATCCTTGTTGCTGTCACTGTACCCTACCATTACCTGCTGTACCGGTGCGGACTGCGTAGGTTCGGTTTCCTGATTTTGCTTCTGCTGGTAGGCCAGGCTCCGCTGAGTGATAGGATGCTGAAGAAACTTATCCAAAATCTCCGGACTTCCCTTCAAATCATCAATTGTCTCAAAGAGTGGTACTACCGGCAACTCACTAACTAATCCTTCATTGCTCCAGAAAACCAATCCGGCTTCGCGGCCCAGCAGATATACCGTCAGTAGATCGGAAACACTGCGAGTCATACTGATGATTAGCGCACCCAGTCCGTTAGAACCGTAACGTTGAATAAACCGATGGACCACCCGATAGCAGTCCAGTACCGCCTGAGCCTCGTTGGGCAATGGTGCCTCGGCCTGGGTAAACGGACGAGCGGATTGGAGCTCCCGTTCTAGAAACGCAATACGTTGTTCTTCCGACCAATTGGCGTAATCCGTATCAGGTAATCCACCGTTGGTCAGGACGGCGGCCTGTAGTAATTGCCCAACCGCTTTGTCATGAAAGGCGCTGTTCTGCCGTATGTCCAATGCGGCTAGATGAAAGCCAAATGTTTGTACTTTACGGATCAGCGGTTCTACTTCGCTTTTCGCCACCGACTTAGCGTTAATCTCGTGCAGTGTTTCCAGTAATAGGGCGAGATCTTCCAGCAATTCGGAGCTGCACCGATAGGAGTATGGTTTTTCGTCCAGGTTACCGTACACATCTAACGGAATGCAGTGGTACATCAGATTGACCAACTGCCGCCACGGCTCATTAGTGTTTCGAGTCAGGAAGGCTTCGGAAGGCTCACCTATGCGTTCACTCATCTCAGTAATCTTCTCAGTCAACCGGTCCGGTACTACATTACGGGTATCGGAAAAGCTCAGCTTTACGGCTAGCTCCTGCAAATCGTGGGCGTGCAATTGTAAGGCCTGACGACGGAGCTCCAACAGCGTTTCTTCGGTAACCTCAGCAGTGACAAAGGGGTGTCCGTCTCGGTCGCCGCCTACCCAGTCGCCAAACCGAATACGAGGTAGAGCTTGGTAGCTGTCAATTTTTTTGGGATCGAAGCCCGAGTAGCTCCAGGCATCGCGCAACCGCTGGTCTACCCACCCCAAACTCTGGGGGAAAACGTGGGTTAGGTAATACATCATATTCCGTAACTCGTCCGATACGGTGGGTTTCTCCAGATAGATTTCACCGGTGCGCCACAAAATTTCCAGTTGGTTCTTAATGGCTTCCCGGATGCCCTGCTGCTCCTGCGGCGTCCATACCGGGTTCTCCCGTCTCACCAGTAGCAAATACATATCGCGCAGGTGGCGTAGCACGGTGGCCCGTTTGGCTTCGGTAGGGTGAGCGGTAAACACCGGTTCAATACGAATCTGGGGTAATTGATGAGCAATCTCTTGTTCCGAAAAGCCTTCTTCGGTCAACTGACGAAAAGCCTTAGCCCACAGCCCCGAGATGCGATCCAGGCCACTTTCGGTTTCTAATCGTCGCCGGTGCTGGGCGGTAGCATTCTCTTCTACTAGGTTTAACCACTGGAAATAGGTGGCGTATAAGCGTACCATGTTCCGATTCATGGTTTCCGGTTCGTGGTCAATGGCATCAGCCAATTGCGGCTCTCCTAGTGATTGCAGCACCTCGCGAAGGCAATCACTCAGAAACTGGGCGTCATTTTCTACTTTTTCAACATCAATGGAAGCATCGGTGACGAGCATAGCTTTGTGGTTTTGATAGTTTTGCTGCTAAGATTGATCGCAACAATATAGAATAAACCAGTGATTTTTGAGAATGCTAGAATGGGAATCCTACGAAAAACTAAAAAGCACTGTAGGATTACAGCTACAAATGCAGTAAGAGGACAGATAAAAGCGAGGTTTAGGTATTTTAAGAAAACAGAAGGAGCGTGGAGCTTATTTAAACTCCCGGGTGGAAGCATTCGCTGCAACATTGCGATGCCAGTGCTACGAAAAATCTAAACCAGATACCGGCAGTACAGTAGTCCTGAGGTCGGATTGTCACTCGTACGTGATTTTTATTCGCAACAAATTTCTTCCACCAACCACACCCGATCCTGACCTTGCGTCATTTCTCTTACATGGGCTATTTCTTGAGCAGATACGGAGGAAGCTTGGTTTCCCCAAGAAGTCCGGATATAGGTGAGTAAGGTTGCTACCTGCTCATCATCCAGAAAATCCCCCCAAGGAGGCATGTTGCCATTATACTCTATCCCATTCACTTCCATTGTCCCCTGGAGACCTCCCAGTACCACCTTGATGAGTCTTTCCTTATCACCAGTTACCCAGTCAGTATCGACCAGGGGCGGATAGTCACTGCCCAGGCCGCGTCCGTTGTACTGGTGGCAGGAAGCACATCTGCTGGTATAAAGTTGCAGTCCGGCGTCCGCTTCTATTTCTTTCTCATAATCTAGCTGAGGGGCTCCCTGCTCATCTTTTTTATCCGGCAAGGCAAAGGCCAGGTAGGTATCTCCTGCTTTGGTTCCGGGTTTACCGCCTCCTCCGGCAGCAATCACTACGTACTGCTTTCCGTCTACGGCATATACAGAAGGAGTAGCGTATCCACCCGCAGGTAGCTGAGTTTCCCAAAGCACTTCACCTGTTGCTTTATCTATGGCTCGAAACTTTTCATCCATAGAGCCTCCCAGAAAGACAAGACCTCCGGCGGTTACCACCGGTCCCCCCATGTTAAAAGTACCGGTAGGAGCGTTGCTCATTTCTTTCATGCCTGGGTATCTACCAAAAGGGATTTGCCATACAATATTTCCCGCGTTAAGATCGATCGCGGTAAGGGTACCCCAGGGTGGCGTAGTGATGGGATAACCTTCCGGGTCTTTGACAGGCTGGTGGCCGGTGATGCCATAAGGAAAACTCGCTTCCCCACCTGCGTTAATAACCTGCATCAATTCCGGTTCATTACTGGTAGTTACATACAGGTAAGCAGTTTCAGGATCTACTGCCGCCCCTCCCCAGTCGGTACCTCCGTTGAACTGGGGCTGCACAATATCACCCTTAAAACTAGGGGGGTCATATAGGTTGGCATCTCCGTAGCGGTTGTATACATTTTCCCGCACAAAAGTATGAGCCTCCGGCGTACGGTCGGTGATATCAGACTCCCGGAAGCCCTGCCGAGCAAAAGCTGGGGGACGAGAAGGAAAGGGTTGGGTAGGCCAGGTATACTCGCCCGGCACCTTGGTTTGGGTTACCGGTCGTTCCTCAATGGGAAAGAGAGGCTCGCCAGTTACTCGGTCGAAAAGAAACAAGAATCCCATTTTAGTTACCTGAGCGGCGGCATCAATCTTTCTGCCCTGATGAGTTACAGTCACTAAATTAGGGGGCGTTGGGAGGTCGTAATCCCACAGATCATGATGTACAAGTTGATAATGCCACACTCTCTCGCCGGTTTCAGCGTTCAGTGCCACCACCGAATTTGCAAAAAGGTTTTGTCCTTTTCGGTTAGCTCCAAAATGGTCATGGGAAGGCGAACCTGTCCCAAAAAACAGAAGTCCACGTTCCTCATCCAGAGAAAAACCACCCCAGGCATTGGCCCCGCCAAAGGTCTCCCAAGCATTCTCCGGCCAGGTTTCGTAGCCATATTCATCAGGATGCGGAATGGTATGAAAAATCCATCTACGTTCTCCGGTGCGTACATCATACGCTCTGACATGCCCAGGTACCACATTGCCTTCATTCTCGCCCACTCTGGCTCCTACAAAAAGAAGATCTTTGTACACTAGGCCCGGAGAAGTAGCTGAAATGGGCAAGCCATCTACATTTCTGTCCAGGCCTTTTAGCAAATCTATCCGGCCATTTTCTCCAAAGCTTGGAACCGGCTGGCCTGTCTTAGGATTCAGCGCGTACATATAGGGGCCAGCTCCGAAAAACAGCCTTTCCTCATTACCCTCTTTCCAGTAGGCGACCCCTCGGTTTACAGCCCAGGAGCCAGTCATTCGATCCGAATCTCCTTCGTAAGCGTAAGGATCAAATGCCCAGAGTTCTTTGCCCGTTGTCGCCTCTAATGCAAAAGCATTGACCGAGGGTGAAGTTGCAAACAGGACTTTGTCAATGATAATAGGATTGCACTCAATAGAATATCCTTCATCACCGGCATGGTACTCCCAAGCTAGCTCCAGTAGCGGCACGTTTTCGGGGTTGATCTGGGTCAAAGGAGAATATTTGATATTTCCTTTGGATCCATTTGCCACCGCCCAATCTTGGTTCAAAGCACCCTGCGCCGACCTTTCGGTGGGTGCAGAGCAAGCATAGGCACAGCAGAGGATGATTACTTTCCAGAAAATGGTTACAGCATGGTTGTCACTCACTGATACGGTCATCACATATTCGCCTAGGATACCAAATGACCATTTTTGACCCAATCGGGATCCAGACGGAAACCCAACCCAGGGCCAGTAGGTACTGTAAGATTGCCGGACTGTGCCTCGATATTTCCGCCGATGATTTCGTACGGAATGTCTTTTCCCGGAGCCTTGTATTCCTGGTGTTCTCCTGCATTAGGTATCATCGCGGCAAAGTGAGCAATGAACAACATATTCATATCACCCCCAGAAACGTGAGGGGTACAGGGCATACCAGCTGCCTGAGCCATTCTGGCAACTTTGACAGATCTGATCATGCCACCAAAGTAAAATAAATCCGGCTGTAACACTTGGGCTCCATCTTGGGCCGCCATCCAGCGAAAGCGTCGCATCGAGCTTTCCTGTTCGCCGGCAGCGATAGGGATATCCAGGGCATCGGCTACTTCTTTAGTCTCCCAAAGATCATAAAATGGGCAAGGTTCTTCAAAGAAAGCAACGTCATGTGCTTCCAATATGCGCCCAATCCGGATGGCTTCTTTAACATCGTAGCCCCCGTTGGCATCGGCGTATATCACAACCTCTTCTCCCAATTCTTTTCTGAGTAAAGGAATCATTTTTTCGGTACGACCTTTGGGCACCTCCGGCAAGCCCATACGGCCACCAATCTTAACTTTGACCGCCGGAGGCTTCTGCCGGAGGTATTCTTCCTTGATCAACCGTACCGAATCCTCGGCACTGAAACCCCGATCCCGATAGTTATTGGCCCAATAGACTTTTACGTTAGGGCGATGTAGTTCCCCGAGCAGATCATATACGGGCTTGCCACTAACCTGACCAAGCAGATCAAGAATGGCCAATTCAGCAGAAGCCAGGGGTGTCCAGATGGCCATACTCTGCATTTTATAGTGGTTTTTATCAACAAAGCAGTCGTGCAAAAGGGTATCCAACTTCCGAGCGTCTTTGCCGACAAAGAAAGGCCCCACGTGGTTGACGAAGATGGGCCAAAAATTACTGATGCCCCAGTTACTGACGGCATACCCTTCGGCACCTCCTTGGGCTCGGGCCCGTACTAAATAAGTCTGGTCTATTTTGATGAGGTCAAGCGATTCTATGATGATAGGATCTGGGAATAGTTGCTGCTTTAGTACTGGCTGTTGTAAAATGGCTTTTAGCTTTTCATCCATTTCATCTGGCAAAAGCCGCTTCTGATTATTGAATAGGGATATTTCACTTCCCAGGGTTGTCAGGCTAACAGAGGTAAGTGTGCCTGCTACTGCAGATTTTTTTAAAAATTCCCGCCTGGTATTTTTCATGTTCATGAGAAGGTTTCAGGTATATTATATTATCATCATTATCCAAAATATATACATTTTATATCTGAGTATATGTTTGTTTGAACTTTTTTCTTCTTAAATCTCTCCAGTGCAATTGTGATGAATACTAATAGTGTGAACCCTCCTAGCTTGCTACAGTTGTGTCGAACTTGTTGAGCAATAAACGGTAACCGTCCATCGACTCAACGATAAGCTCTATAGCGTATTTTTGGTCATAAAGCTGCTGATCGAGATATTCTTTTCTATCACCACCGACGCACTTATTCTGGCATGTGCTTGCGTTTACCTCTCTTGGGTGACGAGCATAGCTTTGTGGTTTTGATAGCTTCACTATTAAGTTTAGTTGTAATAGTTTAAATTGAAATTGCGATTTTTTGAGACACACGGGCGACAATGCTACGAAAAAAGTAGAAAAACTATCTGAACCACGGAAAAATGAAACTAGAAACCATTTTTAAGCATAATCAGCAATGGGTACAAGAAAAACTTAGTGTTGATAACGAGTACTTCGAGGATCTATCCAAAGGGCAACAGCCGGAGGTTTTGTATATCGGCTGTTCCGACAGCCGGGTGACGGCCGAGGAAATGATGGGGGTCAGTTTGGGGCAGGTATTTGTCTACCGCAATATTGCCAACATGGTTTCCAGTCTAGACTTAAGTGCCATGTCGGTCATTAATTATGCGGTTAATCATCTGAAGGTAAAACATATTGTGGTGTGCGGGGACTACCACTGCGGGGGCGTGAAAGCCGCCATGCAGGCGAAGGATTTGGGTATTCTGAATCCCTGGCTCCGAAATATTCGGGATGTGTATCGACTGCATAAAGACGAGCTTAATGCCATAGAAGACGAAGACGACCGCTATAATAAATTAATAAGGCTAAATGTACGGGAACAGTGCATTAACGTGCTGAAAACCGCCGAAGTGCAGGTGGCCTACCGTAAAAACGCCCTCCAGGTACACGGCTGGGTGTTTGACATCCGCAGCGGCCAAATTATCGATCTTGAACTAGACCTTGATAAAATTCTGGCGGGCATTATGGAAATTTATACCCTGAGCTAATCGAATAGTGTGATTGTAGGAACTTGATTAATCAAGTTCCTACGATCAGGTTCCTACATCTTGCCTTCCGTTCCTACATTGATGACAGCAATGATGTTATTCGTGCCGAATAGATTTTACCGGGTTGGCAGTGGAGGCGCGGATGGCTTCGTAGCCGACGGTAATTAGCGTAAGCGCCAACACCAGCAATACCGCAATAACGAAGATAACGGCACTCATCGGAACGTGGTACACGAAGTTTTGCAGCCAGTCGTTCATCAGTAAATAAGCTAGTGGGATAGCGATGGCAATAGCGACCAGCACCATTTTTACGAAGGTAGTAAGCAGCAACACGATGATCTGCGGTACCGAAGCACCCAGCACTTTACGAATACCAATCTCCTTAGTGCGGCGTTCCGCCATGTAGGAAGCCAAGCCGAACAAACCCAGGCAGGCAATCAGGATCGCCAGTATGGAGAAGGTTTGGGTAAGATCGGCCATACGGGATTCAGCCTGATACATCCGCCCAAACTCATCGCTCAAAAACCAGTAATCAAAACCGACGTTCGGGAAGACTTCTTTCCACTGATCTTCCAGATAGGCTAAATGAGTCTGTAAATTCTCGGTAGGCAGTTTTACGTACACGATTTGGTCAATCGGGTGCGGGCGAGCGTTTATCGCCAACGGCCCGATGGTCTGGTGCATAGAACGGTAGGGAAAGTCTTCTACTACGCCGATCACGGTTCCCGAGCGTTCGGTTTGCTGGTTACGAACTTCCATACCCAGCACTTCGTCTAATGCTACCCCCAGATTTCTCAACGCGGCTTCATTGAGAAGGTAGGCGTTAGAATCGGATGAATTGGTTGGGTCGAAGAAGCGGCCAGTGATCAGTTCCAGATCGTAGGTTTCGGGGAAAGCAAAGTCTACGTTCAGTTGGCTCCAGTCGTATTCCTGCTCGCTATTTACCGAAGGAAAAACCAAAGTAGTGCCGAGCGGGCCGAAGTAGTTTTGACGGGGTAGATGATTGCCCATCGTTACCTGCTGAATACCGGGGTTTTGCAACAGTGCCTGTCGGTAGGCCGGATAGCGATTAATATCGGCAAACCCGCCGAAGCGGATAGAAACCATCTGTTCGCTACCCTCATTCAGTTTAGAGCTTTGAATGTAATTCATCTGGTGCAGCATCACTCCGGTGCTGATCATCAGAATAACGGTGATGGTAAACTGAAAAGTCACCAGCACTTTACGGAATAACTCAGGCCCTTTTCCGGTTTCCTGCTGTCCCTTCAGTACCTCTACCGGATTAAAACCCGATAGAAACAGCGCCGGATAGCTGCCGGCCACTACGGCTACCAGTAGCAGAATACCCAGCACCCCAATGATAATCGCCGGATTGAGTAATGACTCCAGTGAGAAGCTTTTATACGCCAGGTCGTTAAACGTGGGCAGGAACAAAGCAATAAGCAGCACTCCCAGTATCAACCCCAACAAAGTGGTTAGCAGCGATTCGTTCATAAACTGGGCAATCAGTTGCTTGCGGTTGCTGCCCATTGCTTTGCGTAGTCCTACCTCCTTGGCCCGTTTAGACGAACGTGCCGTTGCCAGGTTCATGTAATTGATGCAGGCAATGATCAGAATCAGCAGGCCGATAGAGCCGAAAATATACACATACTGAATATCTCCCGCCCCTTCGTTGGTCCACTGATTTACTTCATCAAAGTGAAGCTTAGTAATCTTTTGAATAAAAGGGTTCACTTGAGGTGCATTCTCGTCTAGGCCACTAGCAACCAGTTGCTCTAAATTCTTCTGTACTTCCTTAGCATCAGCCCCTTCGGACAGGACAATGTAGGCGGAAAAGAAGCCCTGCTGTAAATTATCGGAAAATTCGTCGAAATCGCCGTTAAAAAAGGGGCGAAGCACTTCGTAGTTTACCAGATATTTGGGTTGGAAGTGGGAGTTGCTGGGGAAGTCTTCAATAACCGCCATTACGATGGTTTCCACCTCCTGATTATCTGTCATGCCCGGATGGCTCACATCCAGTCGCTTACCGATAGGATCTTCGTCACCGAACAGGCTTTCGGCGGATGATTCGGTTAGAACGATGGCGTTGGGTAGGGTAAAAACTTCGTTGGGATTACCTTTCACGATAGGAAAGTAAAGTACCTTATCAAAAGATCCTTCCGTCCAGAACAGCTCCTCGGTTAGAATAATTTTATCGATCTCTTTATTGGAAACAGCGGCCGGATAGCCTGCCCAGAGGTAGCGCAGGGCCTCCTTCACCTCCGGGTACTGCTCTTTTAGTCGCGATGCCCAACCACCGGGTACGTAGGTTTGCTGAAAGGTATTTCCATCGTCCATGGTTACCGTAGCGCCAATCCGGTACGTGCGATCCGCTTCGGGGTGAATGGTATCGAAGCTAAGTTCATCCACGATATACAGAAAAATGAATACCGTACTGGCTAATCCTACGGCCAAACCGAAGATGTTGATGAAGGCGAAGATCTTTTGCTTAGCAATGTTGCGGAGGGCGACGAGGAAATAATTCTTGATCATAGCGCAGAGTGGTTGGTAAGACGAACAGAAAAACCGTTCCTTTACTTTTGGTAGCGAAGGATACGGAGAAACTACTAACTGCTCTTACCGTAAATCCAACACTATACCACACTCGCACATGACTGATTATGAGCGATTTGAGTAACTAGAGACGAGGGCGTAATTGTCCGGTTTCAGAGTAAGACTGTTCTATATCGGACAAAAAGAATTGCTTAGCTTAATGCTGAACCAGCAAGAGAAAAGTCCAGATTTAATGATCCAGTAAGTAAGCTTTCAAAGACTCATAATCGGGGGAGATAGACTGGGCTTGTTTGGGCTGATTGATCGCTGCCTGCAGCGCTTCCGGCAGGGGAATAGATTCGCCGATGGCCTCTTCAACCGTATCTTTAAATTTGGCGGGATGAGCGGTGGCCAGCACTATTCCGTTTATTCTTTCCGGCTGTTTTTCCAGATAATCTTTTAACCCCAGGTAGCCTACCGCGGTGTGGGGGCACATGGTGTAGCCGTAGTAGTTTTCGTAAACTTCCCGAATGGCCTGTTTGGTGGCTTCGTCGGAATAGCGGTTACCCGAAATATCTTCCTGAATAGAGTCCAGCAATTCTTCATCCGAGCCAGCGTATCCGTAGAAAGCCTGCAAACGGGCGAAGTTGCTGGGGTTGCCTACGTCCATGGCATTAGAGATAGTTTGTACCGAGGGGCGGGGAGTGAATTTCCCGGTTTCCAGATATTTTGGCACTACATCGTTTACGTTCGTGGCCGCAATAATATGGTCAATCGGGAGGCCCATTTGTTTGGCAATGAGTCCGCCACAAAGATTGCCGAAGTTGCCACTGGGCACGGAAAAGACTAATGGCCAGTCGGGGTTAAATGCCAAGTCACGCTTGAGCTGCGCGTAAGCATTAAAGTAGTAAAAAGATTGCGGAATCAATCGGCTAATATTGATGGAGTTGGCTGACGAAAGAGCTACCTCCTTGCGTAGTTCCTGATCGAGAAAAGCCTCCTTTACCATGCGCTGGCAATCGTCGAAGGTACCAGACACTTCCAGAGCGGATACGTTATTTCCCACCGTGGTAAGTTGCTTCTCCTGGATCTCGCTCACTTTTCCGCTAGGGTACAACAATACCACGTTGATGCCCGGAACATTTAGAAACCCTTGGGCTACGGCACTACCCGTATCGCCCGAGGTAGCCACTAGAATAGTCCGTTCCTGTTCGCCGGGCGACTGTTGCAAAAACCAGGACATGGTACGCGCCATAAACCGCGCTCCAAAATCCTTGAACGCTAGCGTAGGCCCGTGAAAAAGTTCCAGTACGTGAACTTCGTCGTCCAGGGTTGCCACCGGAGCCGGAAAATTGATGGCATCTTCAATCAGGTCGCGCAGTTTGAGTGCGGGAATTTCATCATCTAGCAAAGCTGATGCTACTTGAAAAGCAATCTCGGGAAAAGTAAACTTCTCTATTTCATCCAGAAATTTCTCATCTAACAGCGGCAAATACGTGGGCATGTACAACCCATTATCCGCCGGTAAGCTCTGAAAAACCGCTTCCTGAAAAGAAACTGTTTGTGATCGTGATGTATCGTTCGTACTATAAAGCTTCATGGATAATTATTGGAGTCCGGAAACCGGAGACCGGAATTTAGTTTATGAAAATACTGTCTAGCTAGTCGTCTCTGACCTCATTTCGTGATACCTCACTTTTTCTCTTTTGGAAACCCTAAATCCGGTCGCCGGTTTTCGGTTTCCCGTTTCCGTCTACGATTCTTGGCCCTTGCTGGTTGATGCCAGAGACGTAAAGGTCGCTGTCGATATTGAGGGCACCAAACGTATTCTGCATTTTTCGTCCCACCTCCTCGGCTACACTGCGATTTTTACTCAACGCAAAGATAGAAGGGCCGGAACCGGAGATACCGCAACCCAATGCCCCCGCTGCCATCGCACTGGCTTTTACGCTATCGAAGCCGGGGATAAGTAACGAGCGAATAGGCTCGATAATTACATCTTGCATTGACCGTCCGATCAACTCAAAATCACCCTGCCATAGTCCGGCAATCAGTCCGGCGGTGTTGCCCCACTGGATAGTTGCATCCTCCAGTGAGATTTGTTTACGAAGAATACTGCGGGCATCGCGGGTTTGTACCTCTACGTGCGGATGGATCACCGTAGCGAACAACCCTTCGGGAGTGGGTATCCGGATGACATCCAGCGGGTCGTAACTACGAACCAGCACAAATCCGCCCATTAAAGCGGGAGCTACGTTATCGGCGTGAGCCGACCCACAGGCCAATCGTTCCCCTTCCATCGCAAACGGAAGCAGATCTTCCCGCTTACGAATCGCTTTTTCCGGCTCATGGCGCAGCAGTAGTTCGTTCGCGGCGTGCAGACCGGCTACGGCACTAGCCGCACTGGAACCTAATCCGCTACCCAGCGGCATATTTTTGTACAACGTAATCTCTACTCCGTAGTCCGATTGCACCTGCTCCAGCAATTGCTTCACCACAATGCTAACAGTATTCTTGTCCGGATCAAGCGGAAGTTTACCTTCATCCCCGATGATCTTTTTAATTATCACACCAGGACGTTCGCACAATTGCATTACCACTTCGTCACCGGGATTATCAATAGCAAATCCCATAATGTCGAAGCCACAGGCAACGTTGGCCACGGTGGCCGGAGCAAATACCCGAATTGTTTTATCCAAGAGGTTAGTCCTTTCTGCTAAAGCGCAAAAATACGAGAATCTGTTAGAAAAGGGAGCGAGTGTTTAATATTGGATATGAGATGCTACTCTCCAGCTCTTTTAAGAATCTCTTCGATAACGTTTTGAGAAATCCTAAAATCAGTTTGAATTAACTTGTCAATGACTGGTTTGATCTTTTTGATAACCCCCATCTGTTTAGCCTTTACAATTACACCTAGTGTTCCTGTTACTTTGAAGTTTAAATCTTTAGCGGCTTTTCTAGCTTTGAGATCGTCAATGATCAGCGTCGATTCTGGAAATTGATAGGCCAATGCGATAGCACTGGCTTCCCCTGTATCTAAGTTTTGCTCGAGAACTTGTTGAATTGAAGTGTTGGTGGGCTTTTCAACCGTTATCCAATCAGGTACACTTTTGCCAAACTCACCTAAAATTTCGGGTGTGATCCTAACCTTTTGATATACTTTTTCTAATAGTTCTAGATGGCCTATTTTGTCCAATAGAATTAGACAGCTGGTGTCAGAGATGATGATATCAGGCATTCTCAATATCGGAGATTAAATCATCCGTAGATTGGCTAAAAATAGAGAATCCGTACTTTCCCATAATCTCAATAAAGGCCCTTTTGCTAAGACCAGCAAGATCAGCTGCCTGCCCGAGTGAAAGTTTTTCTCTTTCGTATAATTCACCCGCTAAGATGATTTTTATTTCTGTTTCATTAATGTCCAAACTACTCGGCAAGTCAATGTTTATTGATTTCATAATCGTGATAATCTGATTCTATTTACTGAGATAAATAATTGAAACAACTTGGATTCTATGCTTTTACTACAGAAATAGAATCTTCTAGTTCTGTTCTATGGAGTTATTTATCAGAGACATATTTGGTGGTTGATAGAATCCTTCATAGCCAATTTTTAGTATCCTCTCATAAAAGAATTTACTCAATGCCGATTCCGGACATTCTCTAATTCTGTTATATTTTTGTAAATCCCACTTTTTAACTTTTGCTCGTTCACCATAGCTCTGAGCACTCCCAATTATTGTATTAGCCGCATGCTTGCGTGAAGTGCCTTTCTCTACTTGAAATCTTAATGCATTGTTAGTTGACCTATAAATTATTCCATATATCTGTGATACCGAATAGTCATTCAATAAATCTCTTAAGACACTAACTGTTTTATCCCCAATAATATAGTCAATACCCAAAATACTCTTTACACTGTACTGAAAGTATTCAATTGACTCATGTAACGATATTTTCTTCCAAAGCAGTAAAGCTTCTCCATAATCATCTTCGCTCAGTTCAGTCGGCATAATTATGGACTCGATAAGAGGAACTTTATTGAATCCTTCTTTTTTGACGTTAACATACCATAAAACTTCGGATGGGTAGTATCTGAAACTACAATTTTCTGCATCAGTTATCTCGGTATATTCAGGATCAGTATCAGGGTGAACTACAATGATATTGGCTTTAATTAGCGTATCCAAAATTTCCGACTGAAGTTCACTCGTTGGAGAAAGAGGATTAATGTAGTACCTAATCGGCTTTATATAATTGAAATCTTCAGAAATACCTTCTCTCAATAAGGCTCCCAGATAAACTTTTTGAGTAAAGGTCAAAGAATCTAGATCAACTTTAGAGCTTTCCTCTATGCGGAGTACTTGATCCAAAATTTCTTGTTTTCTAAGTCGCTCAAGTTCTCTCTTCCTTCTTCTTATTTCGCTACAATTTTCACAGGTACAAGAGGCGTCATTTTCATGTTTGCAATTTGGACAGTAGGCTTCAGGTTCGCTCCAATAATAGTCTCTCGATTGGCGAGGTTTGATCAGGTTTAAATCGCAGTAGATACACTTCTCATCAAGAATCTCGGGTGGTAGATGTTTAACCAGTTGGCTAGGTCTTAACTTGATATTATACTCTTTTAATAGATCGGATACTTTTTCTTTATCGTAGTATCGCCTAATTAGATCCTTAATTTCTTTGTCCGATAAATGGGAAAGCTTTTCACTCATACCTAATAGCTGTAATCAGCTTCAAGGGAGAAATAAAAATACGAGAATATATCATAAAAATAAACTCTCATTTAAGCCGCTTTTTATTCAATTTTATGCTAGGGGCATTAAGAAAATAGGCAGTTAGATAAATAAAAAACCGATACCCTTGCGAGCATCGGTTTGAAAGTTAGCGAGTAATGGACGTTCGCTAGTTTCGGAGGGGCTTGCCTCCTTGTAATAGTGACTGAATACGCTCCAGCGTTTTCTTTTCACCGGAAAGGGAGAGGAAAGCTTCCCGTTCCAAGTCCAGCAGATACTGCTCAGATACCATTTGCGGGTACGATAGCTCACCACCGCACATCACGTAGGCAATCTTTTCGGCAATCTTCTGGTCGTGATCCGAGATGTAATGTCCCTGTCGCATACCGTAGATACCGGCTAGGAAGAGCGCCATACCGCCTTTACCCTGCACTTTGATGTCTTTCCGCTGAGCCGGTTGAGTGTAGCCCTGCTCGGCTAAAGATAGTGCAGCCTCCTTGGCATCGGCTAGCAAGCGAGTTTTATTCATCGTAATCCGGTCGCGGTCGCGAAGGTAGTGCAAGTCCATTGCTTCGTGGGCCGAAGTAGATACCTTGGCGGTAGCGATGTTCATAAAGGTATTTTGCAGGGCGTTTAGCTCCACGTCTCCGGCTTCAATACTGTCGGACACCCGCAATGTCATTTCTTTGGTACCACCTCCGGCGGGGATTAATCCTACGCCTACTTCTACCAGCCCCGTATAGGTTTCGGCCGCGGCTTGTACGTGGTCGGCGTGCAGGGTAAGTTCGCAACCTCCGCCGAGCGCCATGCCGTGGGGTGCTACTACTACTGGAATAGATGAGTAGCGAGCCCGCATCATGGTGCGCTGAAACTGACGGATCATCATATCCACTTCGTCAAACTCCTGCTCAATGGCGTACATAAACAGCATTGCCAGATTTGCTCCGGCGGAGAAATTCTGGCCTTCGTTACCTATCACTACGCCTACATAGTCTTTTTCGGCCATATCGATGGCGCGATTAATGGCTTCTACCGGATCGTTGCCCAGCGTATTCATTTTGGTATGGAACTCTACGTTCAGGATTCCGTCGCCTAAATCGAGGATAGTGGCTCCGTCGCTGCTCCACAGCACTTTGTTCTCCCGTAACGTATCCAGCAACACAAACTCATCGGTTCCTGGAATCACTTTATAAGATTTGCTATCAATATCGTAGTAGAGGCGTTTCCCGTTTTCCGCTTTATAGAAGCTTTCGGCACCGCTTTCCAGCATGTCGTACACCCACTGGTTAGGCTTATAACCGGCTTCTTCCATTTTCTCCAGTGTCTTTTTCACCCCCAGCATATCCCAGGTTTCGAAGGGGCCATATTCCCAGCCGAAGCCGGCGCATACCGCCTGATCGATGCGGTAGAGTTCATCCGCAATTTCGGGGATGCGGTTAGAACAGTACTTGAAAGCGTCGTAGAAATGAGCGCGGTAAAATTCCCCCGCTTTATCCTGAGCACTTACCAAAATCTTCAGTCGCTCCTTCAGATCATCCTTAGGTTTGGCCATTTCCAGGGAAGGAAACTTGGCTTTGGTGCGCTCACCGTACTCGTAGGTTTCCAAGTTCAATTCCTGAATAACCGATTTACCCTTTTCATCTTTAATCTTCTTGTAGTAACCTTGTCCGGTTTTGTCGCCTAGCCACTTGCGGTCGTAGAGGTTTTTCATGATGCCCGGTAACTGAAACATATCGCGCGCCTCGTCGTGCTTCAGCGCTCCAAATAGGTTATTAGCTACGTTCACCGTTGTATCCAATCCTACCACATCCATGGTGCGGAAGGTAGCCGACTTGGGTCGTCCGATAATCGGGCCGGTCAGACTATCTACTTCGCCTACGGTGAGCCCTATTTTCTCTATGGTATGCATGGTAGACAGAATGCTGTAGACGCCAATACGGTTGGCGATGAAGGCCGGGGTATCCGTGCAGAGTACGGTTTCTTTACCCAGGTACAGATCACCGTAGTGCATCAGAAAATCTACGATCTCCGGATCGGTTTTCTGCGATGGAATAATCTCCAGCAGGCGCAGATAACGGGGAGGATTGAAGAAGTGCGTACCGCAGAAGTGCTTCTGGAAATCTTCGCTGCGGCCTTCCAGCATCATGTTAATCGGAATACCCGAAGTATTGGAAGTAATTAGCGTTCCGGGCTTACGGTGTTGCTCAACTTTATCAAAGAGTTGCTTTTTAATATCTAATCTTTCAACTACCACTTCAATCACCCAGTCGTAGTCGGCAATTTTGGGCAAATCATCGTCGAAGTTGCCTAGCGTGACCCAGTCGGCGAAGGATTCGTGGTAAAGCGGGGCGGGTTTAGATTTTACGGCTTTCTGAAAAGATTCAGTAACAATACGGTTACGTACCTGCGGGCTTTCCAGAGTTAGTCCTTTTTTTTCTTCCGCCTCGGTAAGTTCGCGGGGGACGATGTCCAGTAATAGTGCTTCTACGCCAATATTGGCAAAGTGGCAGGCAATACGGGAGCCCATTACTCCCGAGCCCAGTACAGCTACTTTGGTAATGTTGTATTTTTTCATGGTGTGGTGGTTTCTACTGTTGGGTTTAATTCTTCTTCTACAATTTTGTTTATCTCATTAATAACTTCAAAAAAAATGTTGATCTTATGTTCGGGTACCATTTCGCGTACCGTATTGTTAAAATCCAGTACGGTTTTTCGGGATATTTCCTTCTTCTCGCGGCCTAGTTCCGTTAAGACAATTCGCACCGAACGCCGGTCGTTAGGGTCGGGCTGCTTTACAATCAGCCCTTTTTCTTCCATGTTCTTCAGCATCCGGGTCAGGCTGCGTGACTCCAAGCCAATCAGCGGCGCAATTTTTGTAGCTGGAGTGCCTTCTTTTGAATCAATATTCAGTAGTACATACCCAATAGATGTTGTAAAATCATCCTTCAGGGCTTTTTGATTGTACATTCTATAAATGGCATGCCAGGCGGTTTTTATATTGTAGTCTACAGTCTCTTCTTTCTTCATAGCAAAGCAAATATACTGAATATTATTATGCATGCATAACAAACTAAGTAAATTGTACTCTTCCCCGTTGACCATCCTCATAGATTGTCGTAGACTTGTAGAACATGAAGTTGTTATCGTCTGATATTGAAAAGTACGTTGAAGCTCATAGTACACCTGAATCTGCATTATTGCAGGAGCTAAGGCGAGAAACTCACTTAAAGGTACTAATGCCTCAAATGCTTTCCGGGCCCATTCAGGGTACTGTGCTAGCGATGCTGGTTCGTATGATCCGCCCCCGGCGCATTTTGGAAATAGGTACATTCACCGGGTACTCCGCTATCTGGATGGCCTCGGCCCTGCCGAAAGGTGGAAAGCTAATCACGCTGGATGTAAACGAAGAGTTAAGCGAAATGGTACAGCGCTATATTCAGCGGGCTGGTCTGTCAGAGGTAATCACCCCGATGATAGGAGATGCCGCCGAATTGATTCCTATAATAGACGAAACCTTTGACCTGGTATTTATCGATGCGGATAAAGCCAGTTATCTGAAGTATTACCAGATGATTTTTGATAAAGTACCTTCCGGTGGATTTATCGTGGCCGACAATGTGTTATGGCACGGAAAAGTGTTAGCCGACACCAAGGATAAGCAGTTTTCCGCCAAGATAGATACTAAAACCCAGGCGCTAATTGATTTCAATCGTTACGTTCAGCAAGATTCCCGGGTAGAAAACGTTCTGTTACCAGTACGCGATGGCCTGATGATTGTACGTAAACAATGAGTAGTGGCCAAAGACTGGCATATTAGCCTATACAAATTGCGTTGGATATTAAAAAAATCAGTAATGATGCTCGCAAGAAAATCAGCATTATTAAGCTTTCTCATTCTCACGGTTATTTCGATAGCTAAGGCACAATCGTCCGGGACGCGCTCGTCTGGAGCGCACTCGCCTAAGGTGCCGGAAAACATATCTTTTGCCGACATGCGGCTAGAGCTAACCGCCGATGCCCGCAAAAAAGTACAAACCGACGTGGATGCTCTCACCCGCTACGAGAAATACTTCAATGCTAAGGTAGAACGGGTGGATGCTTACTTTCCGCTGATTGAAGAGGTGCTGCGGGAAGAGAACGTGCCCGAAGATATTAAGTATCTGGTAATTCAGGAGAGCGCGCTGGTAGGCGATGCTGTATCTAGCTCCAATGCGGTAGGCTACTGGCAATTTAAAGTTCCTTCGGCTACGGAAGTAGGGCTTACGATCAATGGCGCAGTAGATGAGCGTATGAATATTATTGCGGCTACCCGAGGGGCGGCCCGCTACTTTAAAAACAACAATGTCTTTTTCGATAACTGGCTGCACGCGCTAATGGCTTACTACGAGGGGCCGGGAGGAGCCCTGAAAAAAGCCGATAAGCGGTTTAACGGTAGGAAAGTAATGCGGCTCGATGGGCGCGCTCACTGGTACATTCTAAAGTACCTGTCTCATAAAATTGCTTTTGAAGGGGCCGTCGGAAAAAATCCGAACCCACCCGTACAGCTTTTTGTGTACGAAGATGGAGGAGGACAAACGTTACGCGAGATTGCGACTAAATTTTCGGTAACTGAAGAAGATTTGCAACCTTATAATAAATGGCTCAAGCAAAAGCGGGTTCCTGAAGACAAAACCTACCCGGTAATTATACCCGACTTCAGCGGGCGCTCGCTGCAGCCACCTATTGCGGAAAATACGCAGCCCAAGAACCAAGCATCGCCTAAAAATACTAAAGGCTTAACAAGTTCGGTATTGGAAGGAGAAACGCTTAATTCTGCGGCTTTCCCGGCTATCAGCACGCGCCAGTGGTTTGGTAAAAAGCAATTACGTGTAAATGGAGTATCAGGCATTATTGCCCAGGAAGGGGAGGATGTAAAACAACTTGCTCGCCGGGCCGGGATACCACCTAGCCGGCTGATTAGATACAACGATCTTACCTACCAGGAGGCAGAGATTGTGCCGGGGCGACCCTATTATACCAGACCTAAGCGAAACCGGGCACCCGCCCGCTACCACGTAGCCGAAGCGGGGGAAACCTGGTGGGATGTATCGCAACGCTTCGGCATTAAATTAAAGAAATTGCTACGGAAAAATCGCTTGAGGGAAGAAAAGCCGTTGGAAGCCAGTCGGGTACTTTGGTTACGTTATATTCGTCCGGCTTCTATTCCGGTAGAGTACCGTAATCCTACTCATTCACCAGCTAACCAACCGCCGGTTGCCTCAACGCAAACTGCTACGACAGTAACCTCTAGCCCCGAAGTAGATCAAAATACTATGGGCGATTCCGGTTCAGAGGAAGCTTGGAGAAATTCATCTACTGAGGAGAATACCAACTTTGGTCAAGCAGAAGCAGATTTGGGTCAAAATGAGTTAAAAGAGGCCTCTTATCATATAGTGGCCGCTCAGGAAACGCTGTACAGCATTGCCAAAAAATACGGTTTGAGCGCGGCTGAACTTGCCGGTTACAATCAAATCTCAGTGTATGAATCATTACAGGTTGGACAGCAACTACGCGTCCCAAACTCAGAGATAGCCACCTCTACCCCAGTGGGCTATCACGAGGTGAAAGCCGGTGAAACGATGTATCAGATCGCTCAGGAGTACAGTATTTCTTTAAGAGAACTGATGGAGTGGAATGAGAAAGAAAACTTTACACTGAAAGTGGGTGAGCGGTTAAGGGTCGCCTCGCCAAACTAATAGTAGTTAGTTTTCTCATGGATCAAGTACTATTTTAGTATAAAACCTTACTTGAACTCATTATTCTCGTAATCCCGCTTTTTATTTGAGAAATATAATTGGAACTTTATACCCGAATTTTAACCACAAATTTATCGAGACTGAATAGCTTGGCGGATGATTGATCTTGTGCTACTTATTGATGATAACGACACCGATAATTTTATCAGTCGGCGGGTAATTGAGCTAACGGAGTTTGCCCAACGCGTTGTTGTCAAAAGCTCGGGCCAGCAGGCACTAGACTATTTGCAGGAGCATGCTCAGTCGCCTGGTGATCTTCCCGATTTGATTTTTCTGGATATCAACATGCCCATTATGGATGGGTTCATGTTCTTGTATGAGTTTGAGACCCTACCCGCAGATATTCAGGAAAAATCAAGAGTAATTATCCTGTCCAGTTCCGAAGATCGCCGAGACGTTGATAAGATTATTACTAACAAGGCAGTAATCAAGTACATTACTAAGCCGCTCACGCAAGACGATCTGAAAGCCGTACGTCAGGACCTCCAATCTCAATAGTCAGGATCTAACCCTAAGCGCTGGGTAAGCTCTTGCAGCAAAGGATACTTTTCGCTGAGGTAATTGAGCTTTTCGGACGGAGTATACGGACGGCGGTTCCGTTCTTCCACATCAACAGTGGTTTCTACATTGATTTCAGAATTATTTAAACGCCGGCGAAGCCGCTGCAACAACTCGGCGCGGACGCTGTCGAACTGGTCCTGCTGAATCGGACTCATAAACGTCAGCGGGATAGTAACCCCATCATCCTTCAAAGTAACGGTCTGATTGAGGAGGATATACTCGGTTTCTTTCCCTAGTGTCCGGCGTTCTTCGGTAAATTCCTCCCATACTTCCCTCAACTGGGTCAGATTGATAGGTTCGTTGGCAGTGGCAGTAGAAATCAACGGCTCTTCTACCGCAACAGCTTCCATCTCAGAAACGGTGCCGTTGCCGTTTCCGTTAGGTATCGGCTGGGGACGAGGCTGGCCCAGCTTAGGAATACGCACCGTACTTTGCAACTGACCAACCGGGGTAGATCCCCGGGGTGTACTGACTGGCGGGCGATCAGAAGATTTATTGGTATGTTCGCGGGAAGGACTTTCGGTCCCGTTTTCAGACGATTCAGTTACTTTTTTTTTGACGTTCTCGCTAGGTTCACCTACACTCTGCTGGGCTAACTGCACCGCCGATTCAATGTAGGCCATTTTCATAAGAGCTAGCTCTACGTGCAGGCGCTGGTTCTTACTGTTTTTGTACTGTAAATCACACTGTCCGGCCAGATTCATAGCGGTAAGCAAGAAGGACAGCGGAGTATTTTCGGCCTGCTGCTGATAACGACTTTGCACACTGGCCGATACCTGAAGTAAGGGTAGCGTAGCTGCATCTTTACAGACCAGTACATTCCGCAGATGCTCGTTTAGTCCTACAATAAAATTATGCCCGTCGAATCCCTGCCGTAAAATATCATCAAATAGAAGCAGTACCTGGGGTAGTTTCTGCTCCAGCAGTAAGTCTACAATCTGGAAATAGTAATCGTAATCCAGCACGTGCAGATTCTCGATAGTTTCTCGGTAGGTAACCTTCCGGTCGGAAGAGAATGTAACAATCAGGTCAAAAATAGAAAGGGCATCGCGCAGAGCACCGTCGGCCTTTTGAGCGATCAGGGTTAAAGCTTCTTCTTCGGTTGCGATTCCTTCTCGCTCGGCAATCTTGTGTAGGTGGCGAACAATGTCCTCAATCTGAATCCGGTTAAAATCGTAGATCTGACAGCGAGAGAGGATGGTCGGAATCACCTTATGCTTCTCGGTAGTAGCTAGAATAAAGATGGCGTAGGGCGGGGGCTCCTCTAGCGTTTTAAGAAATGCGTTAAACGCCTGATTAGAAAGCATGTGCACCTCATCAATGATGTACACCTTATACTTTCCCTGCTGGGGCGGGTACCGCACCTGGTCAATTAGGTTACGAATATCTTCTACCGAGTTATTGGAGGCAGCATCCAGTTCGTAAATATTCAGGGCGTTAGCCGAAGACTCTTCGTCAAATCCGTTGATCTTGCGGGCTACAATTCGGGCACAGGTGGTTTTTCCTACTCCCCGGGGACCGCAAAACAGTAGTGCCTGCGCCAGATGATCCTGGTCAATAGCGTTTTGTAGGGTGGTAGTGATGTGTTCCTGTCCGACAACCTGTTCAAAACCCGTCGGACGATATTTCCGAGCCGAGACAACGAATTTTTCCATTCGTGCAATTTAGGGATTCTTAGGATGGATTGAAACGGGCGGCGGGGATTTTCCTGAAGCCAACGACCGAACTGGCTGAATCTCAAACATAAAGTTATTTTGATCCGACAGCAGGCATAAATGAGCAAACATTTGTAAACTTTTCCCTACCTTCGCACTCGATTTTTTAGGCCAGCGTTAGTTCTTTACAAGCGTTTCTACGCGACAACGATCACACCTGATCGTTGTCAACTACAATTTGTATTAATTAGATGTCACTATGAATAAAACGACTATTGCATTGATCCGGGAAGAAAAAATTCCGGTAGATCATAGAGTGCCTTTAACCCCTGACCAAGCCGCCCAGACCCAGGAAAGATTTGGAGTAGATATAATTTGCCAGAGTAGCTCACTTCGCTGCTTTCCCGATGAGGAGTACCAGCAAGCTGACATTCCGGTAGTTGAGTCGGTACAAGAGGCAGATGTTCTGATGGGAGTAAAGGAAGTACCCATTGAAAAGTTAATCCCCAATAAAACCTATCTATTCTTCTCTCATACCATTAAAAAGCAGGCTTACAATCGGGGTTTGCTACGAGCTATTCTGGAGAAAAATATTCGCCTGATTGACTACGAACGCCTCACTGACGAGGAAAACCAAAGAGTGGTAGCTTTTGGGCGCTTTGCTGGTATAGTGGGAGCCTATAACGGACTGTATACGTTCGGGAAGAAATTCGGTTTGTATGATATTCGTCGGGCCAAAGACTGTTTTGATCTGGCTGATTTACGGACCGAATACCCCAAAATTAAATTACCCGCTATTAAAATTGTGATTACCGGCACCGGAAGAGTAGCTAATGGCGCTGTGGAAGTACTGAACGAAGTAGGTATTCGCCGGGTGGAAGCCAGCGAATATCTCAAGCATCATTATGAAGAACCAGTTTATACCCAATTAGAAGTAACCCAGTATAACCGAAAAAAAGACGGAGCATCTTTTCATAAGCAGGATTTTTTCGATCATCCCGAGCAGTTCGTCCCCGGATTTTCACCATTCGCTTACGAAACCGATTTGCTAATTGCTGGGGCTTACTGGGATTCTAACTCACCAGTGCTGTTCTACCGGGAGGAGATGCTAAAGGAAGACTTTAAAATAAAGGTGATTGCTGATATTACTTGTGATATTGAAGGGTCAATTCCATCGACCAAGCAGCCCTCAACTATAGAAGATCCGGTTTATGACTACGATCCCTGGCAGGATAAAGTCGTAAATACTCCTTATCAGAGCCA
Source organism: uncultured Roseivirgaceae bacterium (assembly GCA_964551335.1). Taxonomy (GTDB): domain Bacteria; phylum Bacteroidota; class Bacteroidia; order Cytophagales; family Cyclobacteriaceae; genus Tunicatimonas. Next base: position 15,843 of record CAZKCO010000019.1, on the reverse strand, counting down.
AGATTTAATTTCGGTGATGGCGATTGATAATCTGCCCTCAGAATTACCCCGTGATGCCTCCGGGGCATTCGGCGAGGCATTGTTAGCAGAGGTTTTGCCTCATCTTTTAGAGAAAGACCGAGGTGGAATGATTGCTCGGGCTACGATCACTGAAGACGGAAAACTGACGGAGTACTACCGCTATCTACAAGACTTTGTAGATGGCACTACCGTGGATTAGACATAAAAAAGCCAGCTTTAGTGCTGGCTTCATATCTTCTGAACTGAACGAATATTATCCGTTCATAGAAATCAGGAATTCCTCGTTATTTTGAGTTCCTTTCATACGGGATAGCAAGAACTCAATGGCTTCGTTAGAGGTCATGTCGGACATCAGCTTGCGCAGAATCCAAACGCGCGATAATTCCTCTTTATCCATCAGTAGATCTTCGCGGCGGGTACCGGAAGCGGGTACATCGATGGCCGGATAGATACGCTTGTTGGATAGCTTGCGGTCCAGTTGAAGTTCCATGTTGCCTGTTCCCTTGAACTCTTCGAAAATTACTTCATCCATTTTAGAGCCCGTCTCAATGAGTGCCGTAGCAATGATAGTAAGTGATCCACCATTTTCTACATTACGAGCTGCTCCGAAGAAGCGCTTGGGCTTATGCAGGGCGTTAGCATCAACCCCTCCTGATAATATCTTTCCGGAAGAAGGCACGGTAGTGTTATGAGCCCGGGCCAAGCGAGTAATAGAATCAAGCAAAATAACCACGTCGTGCCCAGATTCTACCATACGCTTGGCTTTCTCTAGCACAATACTGGCTACCTTCACGTGCTTCTCAGCTTGCTCATCAAAGGTTGAAGCAACCACCTCAGCTTTTACTGAGCGAGCCATATCGGTTACTTCTTCCGGGCGTTCATCAATTAATAAGATGATTAAATAGACTTCCGGGTGATTCTCCGCAATAGCGTTGGCTATTTCTTTCAGTAGTACGGTTTTACCCGACTTAGGCTGCGAAACAATCATTCCGCGCTGCCCTTTTCCGATAGGGGCGAACAAATCCAGAATACGAGTAGAGTAGTAGCCCGCTTTGGTTGATAAGTTCAGTCGCTCTTCGGGAAAGAGAGGAGTTAAGTACTCAAATGGAACGCGGTCGCGGATATCCTCGGTGGTTTTTCCGTTAACCGATTCTACTCGTAGCAAAGCGAAATATTTCTCTCCTTCTTTGGGCGGACGTATCTGGCCGTGCACCGTATCGCCGGTTTTGAGACCGAATAGCTTGATCTGCGAAGGGGAGACGTAAATATCGTCAGGGCTAGCTAAGTAATGGTAATCAGAGGAACGAAGAAAGCCGTAGCCGTCCTGCATAATCTCTAGCACACCTTCATTTTCGATCGCGCCGTCAAATTCTTTGATTGGTACGGTTTGCGATTGCTTTTTCTCTTCGTGCCGCTTTTTATTACGATTGTCGCGCTGATCACGATTATCTCGCTGATCGCGATTATCACGTTGGTTACGATCTTTGCGGGAAGAGTCGCTGCTACGATCGTTTTTAGATGTTTGTCCAGACTGAGCTTTTTCGGTTGGTTCATCAACTTCAATATCGAAAGAGTCTAGCAAATCATTAGCGCTAGTCGGCGTGTCCTCAAGTCCGCTATTTTCGGTTTCAGTCACGTTTACCCGCTTGCGCTTGCGCTGAGTAGAACTCTCGTTAGACTGTTGCGCTCCAGATTTTGGGTTATTAGACGATTCAGCAGACTTTTTCTCCTGATTGGAGTTAGATTCTACTGAAGTTTCTTTTTGTTTCTTGGGCCGCCGTCGCTTAGATTTGCTTTCTTTCTTCGGAGGCGGTGCTGATTCACTATCGTTAGAAGATTTCGGGGCATCTTGGCTGGTGCTGGCTTCTTTTTTTTGGGGAAGCTGGTCTTCGGGGAGGATCGCTTGCTGATCCAGAATTTTATAGACAAGGTCCGTTTTGTTAAGTTTTTTGTAATTGGACAATCCCATCTGTTCCGCTATCTCTCTCAACTCAGAGAGCAAGCGAACCTGTAATTCATCAATGTTGTACATAAATTGGAATACGTAATGCTAAAAATTTGGAAATTCAGCCATGAAGCTGAAAAGGTAAGAATGTTAAACAAATAAAATGGATACTAAAGGATAATGCAGCGTAACGAAATGGATTGGAATGCAAAGACGCTTTGCTTCTCCTGGTTTGTTAATGCAATAATATGGGTTCACCCGCTATTTGTCAAGCAATCAGAGTGATTTTTAAATGCCCTTTACTTATCCTACTTCACCTTTTCATTTCTACTGCATTTTATCGTACTTCGCTGCTGTTAAGTTATCTGGTTTATGCTATCAATATCAACTATCACGAACAATCAAGAAGCAACTATAGCCGGCCTAAAAAAGAGGGGGCTTGCTGATGCTCAGGGTACTACCGACCGGGTAATAGAACTAGACCGGCTTCGTAGAGAAACTCAGGCTGAACTGGATAAAACCCTAGCCAAGTCAAAGAACCTGTCTCGCCAAATTGGTCAACTGATGAAAGAAGGAAAGCGGGAAGAGGCAGAGTCTATAAAGAAGCAAACAGCAGAATTAAAGAATAGTTCCAAAACACTCTCAGAAGCATTGCGAGGGTACGAAGAGCAACTACTACAAGCGCTTTACAATATCCCTAATTTGCCTCACCCTAGCGTGCCCGAGGGTAAAAGCGCTGACGACAACGAGATCATATACCAGTATGGAGATATTCCTCAACTACCGGAGGGAGCTTTACCTCACTGGGATCTAATAGAGAAATACGATATTATTGACTTTGGATTGGGCAATAAAATATCGGGAGCCGGGTTTCCAGTATACAAAGGAAAGGGGGCTCAACTTCAGCGGGCGCTAGTTAATTTCTTTCTGGATGAAGCCCGTAAAGCTGGGTACGAAGAGGTACAACCTCCTTTAATGGTAAACGAAGACTCCGGTTACGGTACCGGGCAACTGCCCGATAAGGAAGGGCAGATGTATGAAGTGGTAGATCAAAAATTATATCTTATCCCTACCGCCGAAGTACCTATCACTAATTTATACCGTGACGTGATTTTGCAAGAAGGAGAGTTGCCCGTGAAAAAATCGGGTTATACGCCCTGCTTTCGGCGTGAGGCCGGCTCCTGGGGTGCCCATGTGCGAGGGCTTAACCGCCTACATCAGTTTGATAAAGTAGAAATTGTGCAGATACAGCACCCGGACCGTTCGTACTCTGCCCTGGAAGAGATGGCTCTGCATGTACGCCAACTGCTTGAGCAACTGGAGCTTCCCTACCGAGTGCTTAAGCTATGCGCGGGCGACATGGGCTTTACGTCGGCTCTGACTTACGATATGGAGGTTTACTCAGCCGCTCAGCAAATGTGGCTGGAAGTGAGTTCGGTTAGTAATTTTGAAACCTATCAGGCAAACCGGTTGAAATTGCGCTATAAGAACCAGGACAATAAGACTCAGTTGCTTCATACACTCAATGGTAGTGCCTTGGCTTTACCCCGTGTTGTGGCCGCTATTTTAGAAAACAATCAACAGCCCGAAGGAGTTGAAGTGCCGAAAGTGCTCGTTCCCTATACGGGGTTTGATATAATTAGCTAATAAACAAAACCAAATTACCGTTTTGCCATGAAGATTATCCTGTATATTGTAGGTGGATTGTTCATGGTGGCCACACTTTTACCACTGGTTAAGCATGATCACTGGATAGTACGTGGCTTCGATTTTCCGCACGTGCAAATCACTATTGTCAACCTGCTGTTGCTGCTTAGTCTACTTATATTTTTTCCGGTACAAGGCTGGTTTAATATTCTTTTTGTGATTACACTTATTGGTTGTCTAATCTATCAGAGTTTTATCATCTATCCTTACACTCCATTAGCAGCCGCTCAGGTAAAGCGAACTGAGAAAGATCCAGGCAAGAACACCGTAAGCCTGATGGTGACCAATGTGCTGATGTATAACCGGGATGTAAAGGGCTGTCTGGAACGTATCTGGGAAGAAAATCCAGACACGCTACTAATGGTTGAAACCAATGAGTGGTGGCAGATGCAAATGGAGCCTGTAAGGGAGAAATATCCCTATTGTATCGAGTATCCGTTGGACAATACCTACGGAATGCTATTATACTCCAAACTGGAACTAGAAGATTTTGATATTAAGTTCGTTGTCAAGCCAGACATACCCTCCTTTCACGGAAAGTTGGTACTGCGCTCTGGAACTAGAGTTAATCTGCATTGTCTGCATCCTGAGCCACCCAGCCCCACCGAAAGTGAAACTTCTACCGAACGTGATGCCGAACTACTAATTGTAGGAAAAAATCTGGTAGATGCCAATGAGCCTACCATGGTAGCTGGTGATTTAAATGATGTGGCTTGGTCATATACAACTCGCTTATTCATTAAAACCAGTGGGTTGCTAGACCCTCGGATGGGCCGAGGCTTTTTCAGTACTTTTCACGCCCAGTATCCGCTTATGCGTTGGCCGCTTGACCACGTATTTATCTCTCAGCACTTTAAACTAATAAAACTTAAACGGCTGCCTGCTTACGGGTCAGATCATATGCCCATATACATTCAATTAAATTATGAGCAGGAAGCAGAACAAGAACAGGAGAAATCGCGAGCGGATACGTTGGAAGAAGAGTTAGCGGAAGAGAAAATTGAGAAGGTTAAAGCTTAGCTGCTAATGCAACTCTTGCAACTGAGCTAGAGCAGTGTTACAAATAGTGGTAACTCTGATAATATAATCATCCAAGACCTTATCTGCGTAAGGCTTACTTTCTAGTATGCTTCGGGTTTGTTTAAACACCCCAGATAATTGTTGCAGTGCCAATACTTGACAGGTCGTTTTGTATTTATGATCGAGCAATGCTAAACCCTGAGCATTTTTCTGATTAACCAACTGAGCGAATTCTTCGGGTATATCTCGCATGTACCTAGAATATACACTAACTAACTCATTTTTAAACGTTAAGTCGCCCTCAACTAGTTCAGAGAGTTGCTTATCTATCGTATTACGATATTGGGGTGTTCCGGACATTTCTGTGGATGTTACTTTGATGTTAACTAGCTACTTTCTTAACTGGTTCTGGCGCTTGCTTAGCAAATCCTTTCCGCTTCATTTCGCCCCAGCTTTTCTTCCCGACCAGAAAATCAATGCTACCTTTGAGTGCGTTGACTAATACAATTGGATGAAACACAATTGGCTCCACAAAGGCAGTAAGTATTAGCTTAGCTACGTCGGATTTATTCTGGTACTTATGGTAAGAAAATTCTTCAACCATTAGTGCCACTAGTGATAAAAAGACTGAGAAAAGATATATGATGACCAGGAAGAGCGAAAAATTTAGCCACGATGGTTGGCTGAATATTGCTTTAATACCAAAATAGCCGATACCGATAATCTCTATAAACGGAGCCAGATACTCGAAGAAAAGCCAGTAGGGATAACTTAGCATTCCCATGAGACCGTATTTCGGATTAAAAAACAGACCTCGGTGCTTCACTAGTGTTTCCACTGAACCTCGAGCCCAACGGTTACGCTGGCGACTCAGTTGCGATAAACTCGTAGGTGCTTCGGTCCAGCAAAGTGGATCAGGAATATGAACAACTTTGTAGGCTAACTTCTGCTCGTGCATATAGCGTCGCATACGAATGGTTAGCTCCATATCTTCTCCTACCGTTTTCGTACAATACCCTCCAGCCTTTATTATGATCTCACGATCAAATAAACCAAACGCTCCAGAAATTATCAATAATCCGTTTAAACGGCTCCACCCTAACCGGCTTAGTAGAAATACACGAATATACTCTAGGGCCTGAAACCGGGCCAGCCACCCCTTGGGTAATTGGATGTTTACTAGACTACCATCCTCAACGGTACACGAATTAGCGATGCGGATAATACTTCCGGTGGCAATCACCCGTTTTTTGCTTTGCAAGAAGGGCTTCACCATTTTAAGTAAAGCTTCAGGAGCAATAATTGAATCCGCATCCATAGCTGCTACCAGACTACCTCGCGCATGATTAATACCGGTATTCAGTGCGTCAGCTTTTCCTCCATTTGCCTTATCAACAATTACTAACCGGCTGAACACTTTCTGGCGAGATTTGTATAAGCACTTGACCTTATTGGTAGGCAACTCGTAGTTGCTTTCTAGGTGAGTAGGTACTAGCTGAAAATACTCAATGAGCTTCTGCAAAGACTCATCAGTACTGCCATCATTCACCACCACTACTTCGTAATTATTATACTGTAATGATAATAAAGACCGAACACTATCTATAATGGTTTCCCCCTCATTATACATAGGAACAATTAAAGAGATTCGCGGTGTAAAAGGTGATGATAATAAGGCATTTCGATCATCTGACCGGTTGTTTACCAGATATTTATAGACCTCTATTAAACCAATTGCGGATAGAAAGACGGAGAAAGCCGCGAGAATGATTGCATAAACCAGGATTAGGTTTTCAGCAATATAAGATAAGGTATGGATGGCAATTTCCTTCATAATATAACCTAAGACTGATAGATAACTTCAGGGAAAGAGGAAGAATCAACTTTTGTTCTAAGCCGAGCAATAGCTTCGGCAGTTACTTGTCGCACCCAATAGCTAGAATCGTTAAGTAAACTACTTAAGTCAGTAATCTGCTGCGTGTTACCTAACCGGCCAATAGCTCTAATACTACTTATTTGTATACGAGGGGTAGAGTGATGTAATAGCGAAGTTAGAGTCGGTACAGCTGCTGCTATTTGCAATTGGCTGACAGCGTAGATTGCCTCAGCAACTACATTAGCAGATTTGTGGGTTAATTGGCGAATCAATAGTTCGCTGGTGTGATTTTGCTCAAATTCGGTGATCATTCGTAGAGAAAATAATACCACACTTTCATTTTTAGAACTTAGCCACTGACTAAAATCAGGGAGTTGATGCCGATCAAAACTTCGTAAACAATGATGGAGGTGAATTTGCTGCCACTGACTTAGCGGAGCAGTTAGCGTGTTTAAGAAAGAAAGGTCGGGTGAGCCACCTAATTTAATGAGCGTTAGTGAAGCCTCTTGTGATAAGGCTGCGTGCTTTGTGTGCTGAATCAGCTTTACTTGCTCCCGAACGGTAGAGTCCGATAATTCCAAACCACTGATCTCTCTAAGCCCCTGAATCTGAGTGTTAAAAGATGGGTGACGAAGTTTACGCAGTGCATAATCCGGTAATTTTAGTGTGGCTGCTATTTCTAGTAATTGTACCCTTGATTGACCTGATAAACTCTTCTTTAAATCAAGGATGATACTGATTAGTAGCCCCTTGTTAAGACCGTGTTTTTCTTCTTCCTCCCGAAAGAGGGTTACCACAAACTCCTGGAATGCTTCCGGGGTTTTGCCTTCTTCACTTTCTACTAGAGCATCGTAAAGAAAATACTGATAGCGAAATTGGAGATCGTGTCGCTTCTTTCTCCGGGCTGATGCTACTAGTCTCCGGATGTACAGAATTGAAATTAAAGCGAAACAACCGGTTAGCAACAGAGCAATAGCTATAATTAATAGCCAATACTGAAACGGAAGATTTGCTAGTTGGTCAGTAACCATAGTGATAAGCATTAAAATCTCTTCTCCAGCTTAATTTCTGCTCCCCATCGATTTATCTGACGCAGTTCGTCGTAGATTTCATGCTGATACTCAGCCAAACCGTGGATGAGAAGTGTACGTTGCATCAATGGATAAACGTAGCCAACCGCAACCCGCCGGGTAGATTGACGAAGTATTTCGGGTAGGTTAACAACTTGAAGAGGAGAATTACCGTAATTCGCGTATACACTGAGATGTTGGTCTGCATTTTTGAAGTATCTGCGGTAGGTGGCTGCCCCGGCTAAGGTCTGCTCACCTTGTAAACTAGTTAAAAAACCGCGAGCTGAAAACCAGTGAGATCGATGGTAGTATGATAATTGGGCGGTATAAATACGTACTACAACTGGGTTAAAATAGATGGCCCGAACTCCACCAGAGACTTCAAAGCTGGACCCTACACCCTGGAATATTTCGGCTCCCCACCGCAAATCCGGAAACACTGTACCATCGGATACTCCGAAGTTGGCGTATCCGTAGGTTCTGGCGGCTATTTTAGGATAAAGGTCAATTTCGGCTTGGCGACCAATTTGATCGAACATTCGAGCAGCACTGACCCTTCCAATTATTGAGCCGAGTCTAGTTCGCCGTTGGTATTCTAAGCTTCCGATCTGCCAGGGGCTGAAAAACTGATCGAAATGGGCGTAGTAATATCCTATCCGGATAGCATTCTTGGTATTGAGAGGTCGGATAGTGCGTAGCAGACTATCGGCCTGTGGCAGGTCTGCTAGCTCGCCTTCCAGCAAAGCAATAGCCTCATCGATACGTCCTAGTTGTGTGAGCGTTTGTACTTTAAGGATGCTAAGCGTAGAGTCGTTGGGATACTTCATTAAGCCCTGATCAAATAGTACAAGGGCCTCCGACCAAGCCCGGTCCCACATTTCAACCCTTCCGGCCCCCCGGTACACTTCAACAGTAGGATAACGGTCTAGTAATATCTGATAAGCTGTGCGTGCCAAGTCATATTTTTGCTCCCAACTGTATACTGCACAGAGTAATAGATGGGCATTATAGCGTTCAGGGTAGTTAGCTAACAATACTCTCAACGTAGCCACAGCCGCATCATACTGCTGACTATACGCTTGCGAGCGGGCAGTGGTATATAGGCTGTCGGCATCAACTACTTGTGCTTGTTGACAGAACACCTCACTCGAAAAGAGTAAAACTCCAATCGTCAATATAATTATTTGGATAAAGTTTTTTTTCACCGAATAATAGGAATTACTTGTTTCACTTGGTCGGCTAGTACTTGTAAGTTAAAAGGTTTGGCTAGATAGTAATTGGCCCCCAAATCATAGGCTTCAGCCTCTGCCTGAGTGGTATTCATGGCCGATAAAGCAATGATGAATGGATCATAGCCAAGTTCGAGCCGTACATAGCTAATGACTTCCAGTCCCGAGGCAAACGGCATTAAGATATCCGTAATGATTACGTCTGGTTTTTCTTCTAAGGCAACCCGTTTGGCCCGTTTTCCGTCGTGAACTTGAAATATTTGCGAAAATCCCACACCACGCAGTTTGAAAGCGATCATGTTCAGTAGTGCTTCGTCGTCTTCGGCAATCAGTATTTTAGCAGTATCCATAAACAGTAATTACTAATTAGGAGATATTTGAAATGAGTAGGCTTGGTGGTTGATGATTAGTGAGACAAAGTATAGTTGAGGCTGAGTAGTAACAGGCAGTACCGGAATTTCATAAAATCCGGCTTCCATTTCGGTATACTGGGTAGCGTTAATGATTCTTCCGTGGGTGTCGGTGACCCGTACTACTATTTGGTTGCCACCGGAAGTAAGGTGCATGAGCAAGAGAGCTTCTTTACGCACTAGTGTAGTATTAATTTTTTTCGTTGATTGAGTAATCTTGTGCGTAGCGTGTGTGTATTTTGCGGAAGAGAGTTCTGTAGGTTGGGACTTTAGGGATATAGTTTTCTCTTTGGCTTTGACATAGAGTAGTAGGTTTGGTGGAGCGTATGCTAAGCCAAAATTCGATTTAGCATAGGACGTAGTCACAGCAAAGTAGATGATTAGCAATATTTTATTTGCTTTGTGCATACACAAAATAGATTAAGTTATGTAAAATATAAAAATAGTATAACGAAAATGTATACTACATGTAAGGAACAGGGCAAAAGTCTATTTTATGCAGTGCGCAGAAGGCGAGGTCGTATCATGACGAGAATAAATCCCTATTTCAGAAAATAAAAAATGATAATATCATGAGGATAGTAGGAGAAATTCCACACAATCAGTGTAAAATTACCATCTACTACTGGAACAATAAGTATTTGATAAAGCTAGAAAGAGGATGGGTAGAGCAAACCTATAAGGTGCCCGAATTAGAAATCAGTGGGGAAGAGGACATTCAGAAAATCGTAGATGAGGAATTTATTGGAAAGGCACTGGCCCAGTTTGAGGTGATGGAAGCCAATCTTTTTAAGGCACTAGAAGAACTCTAGCGCCGCTCAAGTACCACGAAAGAATAAGGGTACGGGTTTTTTTCATCAGCCTCGTGGTATTCGCGCTTTACTTCCTTCCAAGCAGTGTGGTCAATCTCGGGAAAGAAAGTATCTCCCTCAAATTCGCCGTGAATTTCGGTTAGATATATCCGGTCGGCTATGTCTAAAGCCATCTTGTAAATTTGGGCACCACCCAAAATAAAGAATTCTTGCTGGCCGTTTTTCTCGCCTAGAGCGAGTGCTTCCTCTAAACTATGGGTTACAATGCAAGCCTCACGATAGTAATCTTTTTGGCGAGTGATGATGATATTAAGCCGATTGGGCAGCGGTTTATCTACCGACTCGTAGGTTTTTCGCCCCATGGCTACGTAGTGGCCACTGGTAGTTTCTTTGAAATATTTTAGGTCCGCTGGCATGTGCCACACTAAGTCATTGTCTTTGCCGATAACGTGGTTATCCGAGCGGGCCACCATAATTGATTTGATCATAATGTTGTCCCTCGTAAAAATTCGTCAACTGACATACGCCGTTTTCCTTCTAGCTGAAGTTCCTCTACCGATAGTAAATAGTCCTGGGTTTGTAAGTGTAAAAATGATTTATTATCTGTGGTAAACTCACCGGGCACTAGATTGTCGCTGGTTTGCTGAGTGTTAGCTACTAAGAAAATTTTGCAGTTTTTCTTCTCACCGGAAGAAAGAATCAATTCAGTCCAGGCGGCGGGGTAAGGCGAGAGGCCTCGCACAAAATTCCTGACTTGTTCAGCAGGTTGTTGCCAATTAATCTTACAAGTTTCCCGATGAATTTTCGGGGCTGGTTTTAAGTCATTAATGTTCTCTTGCGGAGTCAAGGTGTATTGATCCTGATTAATAGCTTCTACTGTTTTTAAAACCAATTCGGCTCCTTTCTTCATCAGGCGCCCGTACAGTGTTCCGGCGGTATCGTCGGGGTATATAGGCTCCTTCTCCTGAAAAAGTATATTTCCGGTATCAATTTCGTGGCGAATCATAAAGGTGGTCACTCCGGTTTCAAGTTCGCCATTAATAACAGCCCAATTGATAGGAGCAGCACCGCGGTACTGTGGCAGATAGGAAGCATGCAGGTTGAACGTACCTTTAGTAGGCATATCCCATACCGCTTCCGGCAGCATTCGGAAGGCCACCACTGCCTGCAAGTCAGCTTGGTAGCTCCGTAGCTCATTTAGAAATTCCGGATTTTTCAGATTGGTAGGTTGTAAAACGGGTATATTGTGCTCCAGTGCGAAAGATTTCACCGGTGAGTGAGCAATTTTTCGACCTCGTCCCTGCGGTTTATCAGGAGCAGTAATCACGGCCACAACCTGAAAGTTATTCTCTACCAGAATTTGCAATGAAGCCACCGCAAACTCCGGCGTTCCCATAAAAATAATGCGTAGTGGCTTATCGCTCATACTCAGTTAATTGGTTTGGCAAAAAATAGTTTAGCGTTATGGTGTTAAAGTGTTATGATGTTTAGGTATTTGAGTAGTCATCCTAAAGCTCTGTATTCAGAATTTTCTAGCTATCTGTCCTAAACACCGTACTAAAACACTCTAACACCACGTGGCGGAGCTAACGCACTGTAATACCTGTTCTACTCAAAATCTTCATACAGCAAATACTTCTTCCGCATTGCCTTATATTCGGACAGTTCAGGCTCCCAGCTTTGTCGAATAGTAGCTTCGTCCATTCCTTGTTCTATTTGCTTCTGCAACTCTTCATTACCGGCTAGTAGAGCGAATGCTTCAGGGCGATCAAAGAATTCTTGGTTAGTCATACCTGCCTCAGTCGCTTGCTGATAAAAATCTAGTAAAAATTTTAGTGTGAATTCTTCCAAACGAGGAATATTGCGTAGATCTACCCCGTAGCACAATTCACCCCGATGTTTAGTATCAAAGGCTACTCCTGGTATATCTTCAGGGGTGAACTGGATAGAATCAAACGAGGGGTTTTTGGCTAAGATACCTTGCTGAATAGCTCGGTTAGGATTACCCAACACCTGAAAGGGAAATGCAGTGCCTCGGCCTAAACTTAAACTAGTGGCTTCGAAGAGGCAAAGTGAAGGGTATAGATTAATAGCCTGGTCATTGGGAAGGTTGGGCGAAGGTCGAACCGGTAATGGGTACCGATCGGTATGAGAATAGTTTTCTACCGGAATTACTGTAATATCACACTGCATACTATCGGGCAGCCAGCCTTCACCGTTAATCATCTGCGCCAGTTCACCCACTGTAAGCCCGTGAGCAATAGGAATAGGGTGCATCCCTAGAAATGACTTTTGTTGGGGTTCTCGCACCGGCCCGCCAAGATAAAATCCGTTGGGGTTAGGACGGTCTAAAATAATCATGGGTTTGTTTAGTTCGGCACAGGTTTCCATCACGTAGTGCATGGTACTGATGTAGGTGTAGAATCGGGCTCCTACATCCTGAATATCGAATACTACCACATCCACATTGCTAAGCTGCTCCGCCGATGGTTTCCGGTTTTTTCCGTATAGCGAGATAATTGGGAGGCCGGTACGAACGTCGGTGGCATCCTGTACTTCTTCACCATTGGCCGCCTCACCGCGGAAGCCATGCTCGGGAGCAAAAATCTGGGTGATGTTTACTCCCCGCGATAGTAGAGAATCAACTAAATGTGTAGTATCAATTAGCGAGGTATGATTTACTACCATACCTACCCGTTGGTTTTGTAGCAGGGGTAAGTACGCTTTGGTTTGATAGGCCGCCGGGGAGATAGGAAGGTTTTCTTCAACCACCGTGGTGCTATCAGTGGTAGCTGTACTTTCCGATGTCTGACAGCTAACAGCAGAAGCCATTCCACCCACAATAAGTAGGCCGATCATAAAGTTAGTATAGCAGCGTAGCGTTAGGCTTAAACAGGTATCTCGATTATTTTGCAATCCAGTCAAAACTTAGTGTATTTTTGCATTGTAAATCAGCTTGCGAAGTAGCCTTAGTCGTAAGATCCAAACAACTGGCTACGCAAACAGTAGTCTTGTTAGGTTTGTAAAGTAACGTACTTTTTCGTTGAATCTTCCCTATTTCATTGCCAAACGTATAAGTAAACCGAAAAATCGGTCGTTTTCGGCTACTATTAATAAGATCGCCATTGCTAGTATTGCTCTGGGCTTGGCACTTATGATTGTGGCTTTCCTGATTTTAGGTGGTTTCCGAAAAGAAGTGAAGGATAAAATTTACACCTTCAGTGGCCATATTCAGGTGACCAAATACACGCTGAACAATTCCATGCAGGAGGAACCCATTTCACTTAATAATCCACTGTATCAGAATCCGGAGCAGTACAACTTTATTGATCACGTGCAGGTATTTAGCCACAAGGCGGGAATTTTAAAATCGGATAGCGATTGGTTTGGGGTGTTTATGAAGGGAGTGAGCCAAAACTTTGACAGTACCCGGTTTAAACGGAACCTGGAGAAGGGGCAGTTTATAGAGTTTAACGACTCAACCGGAGCGAATAACTACTCAAATGATATTCTGGTAAGCCGGTATACCGCTAATATTCTACAGATTGATACGGGCGATGCGGTGCGTATGTATTTTGTGGAACCACCCAACTACCGGGTTCGCAAGCTGAATGTGAAAGGTATTTACTATACTGGTTTAGAAGAGTTCGATAACCAAGTTATTATCGGCGATATAGGCCTAATCCAGCGGTTAAATAACTGGCCCGATACGTTGGTAGGTGGCTTTGAGGTGTTTGTAAAAGATGCCAAGGAGGTGGAAGTAGCCGAAGAAGTGCTACAGAATGATCTGGATTATAGCTTATTCGTAGAGAAAATCAGCGATAAGTATGTGCAGATGTTCGAGTGGCTCGAGCTGATTAACAATAATGTTGTCATCTTTCTTGTGCTAATACTCTTCGTAGCTTGTTTCAATATCGTCAGTATTCTGCTCATTCTGATCATGGAGCGTACTCAAATGATCGGCTTGCTAAAAGCAATTGGTGCGCACAATCGACAAATACGGCGAATATTTACTTACAACGGTATGCGGTTGATTGTACGGGGCATGGTTTTAGGTAATCTTATCGGCATTGGCTTTGGCGTACTGCAGTATTATTTTAAAATAGTGCCCCTCGATCCAGAAAATTACTACATGGAATTTGTACCCATTCAGTGGGATTTCCTCGCTATTCTGATGGTGAACGCGCTTACCTTCGGTATTATTGGTTTAGTGTTGAGTATTCCTACGGCCGTAATTCTCAGAATACAGCCCATCCGGGCTATTCGCTTTGACTAGCCAGCGATGGACGGTGATATTTGCGGAAAAGACTACGAACTTTGATATAGATCACTCCGGCAAATGCTTCCCAGAAAATTTTAGATGACATCTTAGATTCGCCCCGGGTTCGGTCAGTAAAAATAATTGGCACTTCTTTGATTTTAAAGCCATACATCCAGGCGTGAAATTTCATGGAAATTTGAAATGCATAACCCACAAACCGAAGTCGGTCCAGTTGAATAGTTTGCAGCACGCTTTTATGGTAACACTTAAATCCGGCGGTAGCATCGCGGAGGGGCATACCAGTAATAAAGCGAACGTACTGACTAGCAAAGTAAGATACCAAAACTCGCCTTATGGGCCAGTTAACTACGTTGACACCAGTGACATACCGCGATCCTATCGCTAGATCGTAACCTTCGTCCATGCACGCCCGATAGAGTTTTATCAGATCGGCCGGATCGTGGGAGAAGTCAGCGTCCATCTCAAAGATGTAATCGTAGTCCTGCTCCAGAGCGTATTTAAATCCTCGGATATACGCCGTTCCTAACCCCAGTTTCCCCGCACGTTCAATCAGGTGAATTCGACCTTCATATCCCTGCCGCATGTCACGCACCAAATCGGCCGTTCCGTCGGGAGAGTTGTCATCTACTACCAGCACATCAAAGTTGACAGCTAACGTTAGTATGCTGCTGAGAAGAAGCTGGATGTTTTCTTTCTCATTATACGTAGGAATGATGACTAGATTCTTACTCAAAACGCGCGAACTATTGGCAAAAGGTAGCAAAATTAGTAGCTCATTTGCATAATTAAAACAATATTGCCGGGTCAATCGTGTACCGAACTCAGATTTTTAACAAAAAATAACGTGTCTGCAACTCAAAAATCAGCCTGTGTCTTTCTGGATCGGGACGGAGTGCTTAATCGGGATCGAGTAAATTACGCCTACCGAATAGAGCACTTCGAAATACTGAAGGGAGTACCGGCCGCACTTCGTGCTTTACGGGATGCCGGATTCCGGCGGGTAGTAATCACCAACCAGGCGGGCATTGCCAAGGGAATTTATACTCGTCAGCACATGCAGCGCTGCCACGATTTTTTGCAGATGACCACCGGCCACCTGATTGAGAAAATCTACTACGCTCCGCATCATCCTAGCGTGACCGAGTCGCTGACCCGTAAGCCGGGAAGTCTACTGTTTGAGAAAGCAATAGCTCAGTTTAATGTCGATGTGACTAAGTCGTGGATGATAGGAGATGCCGAACGCGATCTGATTCCGGCTCAGAAACTAGGCTTACAAACCATTCGGGTAGCCAACTTGCCAGTGGAAACTATCGGTCATTACACTGCTCCTGATTTGATAGAAGCAGTTAAAATAATTATCAGCTAATGTGTTCGGGTGTTTATGTAAATTTGAACACCGCGCAGCCGCCACCTGAACATCATTCCATCGTAGGTTAGCAGCAGAGAGTTTCAAAAGCATTAATTTAAAGCA
>CAZKCO010000018.1:0-109726 GCA_964551335.1 uncultured Roseivirgaceae bacterium | reverse complement strand
TTGGGTGCTTGCCTCGGCGATATTTTTAGAACGTATGCCATCAACAATTTTAATAGTAGCTTTTATGGGTTTATTTGTATTGTTACGATGAGCGGCAAATTTTACAAAGAGTACCGATTGCTGGTTTAAATCTGCTACTTCGGAGGCGCTTACCTTTTTAGGAGTTACTAATGCGTTGTTCTCGGTCAGAGCATCGGGATTCATCTGTCGAAGTTCGGTCTGAGTACTTTGAGTCTCTATCGGATTAATTATCTCAGTTTCATGGTTTTCTTCGGCAGCCGCCGGTCCTTGTGCTACGAATACCCAAGCATCCGCAAACTCTGTGTTTTCCCTTAATTGATGATAGGCGGCTACTACTGCTTCTTTTTCGGAATCGGTGTAGGTGTACACGTAATAATATCCGGTAACAGGATAGTAAGCATATTGACTTGAAATACCTTGCTTGGTAATATAGTTTGAAAAATTTTCTGCATTTTCTTCAATAGCAAAAGCACCAACTACCAGATAGGTACCTGGATGAATATATTCAGGATTGGTTTCTCCAGTTGAGAGGTTTTCCTCGGCAACCTTGCCAAAACCCGAAATAGTGCTAGTGCTAAAAACAACAATAATCGCTATCCTAAACCGGCAAATTAGTTTTGAAACTGTCATAATTATGAACAAATCTTTGCATTGACAGTGCAATAGAGTAGCCATTATTCTAATATTGCATCATAAAACACTAGGAAAAATGTCAGATGTAAGAAAAAATGTCACTTAGGAAGCATATTTTATAATTTTATAAATATTTATTTTAAATAAACTATGATAAATAAATTTTATACTCAGGTTTCGCTTTATAGTTTTTTAATTCTGTGTCTTTTCGTGTTAACTAATTGCCAATCAAAAACCAACAGTACAGAACTATCTGATTTACTGGATAATGCTATTACCGAGACTGATTTACGAGATCATGTCCGAACCCTAGCTTCTGATGAGTTTGAAGGCCGCAAACCTTTCACTGCGGGGGAGGAAAAAACAATTACCTATCTGGAGAATGCTTTTAGCACTATGGGACTAGAGCCGGGCAACGGCGATAGCTACTTTCAGTCAGTTCCTTTAGTTGAAATTGATGCGCTTCCTTTCCCCACTATGAAAGTGCAGGGAGAAGAAGAAGGATTGATACTGGATTATCGACAGGATTTCGTCGCCTTGACCCGCCGGGTGACCGATAATGTCACGATAGAAAATTCCGAACTGGTTTTCTGTGGATTTGGTATCGTAGCTCCGGAATACGGCTGGAACGACTATGAAGGGGTTGATATGACCGGAAAAACTGCGGTAGTGCTGGTAAACGATCCGGGGTTTGGTACCCAAGACAGTACGTTATTCAAAGGCAATACTATGACCTACTACGGGCGTTGGACTTACAAGTACGAAGAAGCTGCCCGGCAGGGAGCCGAAGGGGTGCTTATTATCCATAATACCGCTCCGGCCGGTTACGCCTGGAATGTAGTAGAAAGTAGCTGGACCGGAAAGGCATTGTACCTACAATCAGAAGATAACAATCAATCCCGCTGTGCTTTTGAAGGGTGGATAACCCAGGGTGCCGCCCGCGAAATGATGGAACTAGCCGGTATCCAGAATTATCTGGGGCAGGCCCGCCAGGCTGACTTCGAGCCAATTCCGATGGGGCTGACAGTAGGCTTTGCCATCGATGTATCTTACCAGGAAGCAACATCTCAGAATGTAATCGCGAAGCGTACCGGGAGTGAGCGTCCCGATGAATACATAATCTACTCCGCCCACTGGGATCATATTGGTATCGGCAAACCTATTGAAGGTGATTCTATATATAATGGAGCGTTGGACAATGCTAGCGGTACGGCCGTAATGCTAGAAATTGCGGATGCCTTCAGCCGTTTAGAGGAAGCGCCGGAACGAACGGTTATCTTTTTGGCAGTAACCGCCGAAGAGCAGGGGCTGCTGGGTTCCGAGTACTACGCTCAAAACCCGATTTACCCCGTTAACCAAACCGTGGCGAATATTAACATGGACGGCATTCACTTCCGGGGCGAGATGAAAGATCTTACGATTGTTGGCTACGGTCAGTCGGAGTTAGACGACTATGCTCAAACCGTGGCCGAGGAGCAAAGACGCTACATTATCCCTGATCCGAACGCGGAAAAAGGTTACTTTTTCCGATCCGATCACTTTAGCTTTGCCAAAGTGGGCATTCCGGCTCTGTACGCTAGTGGTGAATACGAACAAAGAGAAAAAGGAGTAGAATGGACACAGGCTCAAATGGACGAGTGGACCAGTAAACACTATCATCAACCTTCGGATGAATACTCGGATGAAGAGTGGGACGTATCCGGAATGGTACAGGATGCTCAATTGCTATTTAAGATTGGTTATCGTTTGAGTAATGAAGAAACATTTCCCAAATGGAAACCCGGTTCAGAATTCAAATCTATTCGAGAAGAATCGCTTACTAATGAAGCAGCTAATTGAAGTTCCGCCAAACTAACCGGAGGTTGGCTGGTTATTAGACTAAATCTATTTTTTTACCTAAAATAACTAGTTTATGAAAACGACCTATGTATACCTTTTGTGCTTAGGGATCATTTTTGGCATCTACGGATGTAGTTCCCAGCCTACTGCGACTGAACAAGCCATCGAGACCAATGATGAACGCTTTGAAGACGATATGGAAGAAACTGCCGAAGCTTTAACCGAAGCATTCAGTCTTAATAACAAAATTCTGACTGCTAGCCAGATGGCTGCTAATCAAACTTCTATCCCGGAAAACATAAAAAGTTTAGCGCAGCAGTTGCAGACCGATCACCAACAGGTAGGTCAGCAGCTACAAAATCTGAGCGGTAAATATAATGTGGCTTTGCCTCAGGCAATAAACTACGATGAGCAAAGCGATATTGGTAAACTACGGGCGGCTAGCCCCGAGGAGTTTACTGATGAATTTATTGAATTGATTGAAAGTGCCAGTGAAGAAATGATAGAGACAGTAAAGGAGCTAGGAGATGAAGCTGGTGATGTAAATACCGATATGGCCAATTTTGCGGAGCAACTTGTTCCTACATTAGAAGCGCATCAAGATCAGTTAGACGAGTTGGAAGATTCCATGTAACCCGCATTGAACCCATCAATAAGTACTTTGCTTCGGCGGAGTACTTTTTCTTTTGCCTCATTATATTTGCATTACTTGTAGTAAAAAATAAAAGTTGTAATTTTGCGGAACTTTTAGAACGCCTTCGTTCGTAAGGCTGTTCTAGTATTGTTTAAATAAATTTATGTTTAACAAAAACCGCTGAACCCATTGCTCTACGTTCGGTGTGTACAATGAGCAAAAACACATTTTATGGCTGATACGCAAGTAGAAAATTTTAATTGGGATCAGGCCGATACCAAAGGCTTTGGCGAAGATTACTCGGAAGAAGAAAAGGCCCGCATGGCCGAAATGTACGACGATACCCTTACACAGATCAACGAGAAGGAAGTAGTACAAGGCACCGTGGTTGGAATTAACGACCGCGATGTAATTTTAAACATTGGATTCAAATCTGATGGCTTGGTTTCTATTTCTGAATTCCGCGATCTGGAAGATCTTAAAGTGGGTGACGAAGTAGAGGTGTACATTGAAGAACAAGAAGATAAGCGAGGACAGTTGGTGCTCTCGCGCAAAAAAGCAAAGATTGTTCGCGCTTGGGAGAAAATCACCGGCGCACTAGAACATGATGAGGTGATTGAAGGTACGGTAAAACGCCGCACCAAAGGTGGCCTTATTTGCGATATTTACGGAGTAGAGGCTTTCCTGCCTGGCTCTCAAATTGATGTTAAGCCCATTCGCGACTTTGACGTCTTCGTCGGTAAGAAGATGGAGGTGAAAGTTGTAAAGATCAATTACGCTAACGATAACGTAGTTGTATCGCACAAAGTGCTGATCGAGAAAGATCTGGAAGAGCAAAAAGCTCGTATCCTGAACAACCTGGAGAAAGGACAAGTACTGGAAGGGGTTATCAAGAACATGACCAACTTCGGAGTATTTATCGATTTGGGTGGAGTAGACGGATTATTACATATTACCGATATTTCCTGGGGACGCATTAACCATCCGGAAGAAGTACTAAACCTAGATGAGAAAGTGAATGTGGTAGTACTGGACTTTGACGATGAGAAGAAGCGTATTTCTCTAGGTATGAAGCAGCTCACCCCGCACCCGTGGGATTCGCTGTCGGAAGAAATTCAAGTGGGAAGCAAAGTTCACGGCAAGATTGTGAACGTGGCCGACTACGGTGCCTTCCTGGAAATTATGCCAGGTGTAGAAGGACTGATCCACGTTTCGGAAATGTCTTGGTCGCAGCATCTGCGCAATCCTCAGGATTTCATCAATATTGGTGACGAATTAGATGCCGTGGTACTGACGCTGGATCGGGAAGAACGTAAGATGTCGCTCGGCATTAAGCAACTTACTGAAGATCCTTGGACGAAGTCTGATGTCTTAACTAAGTACGCAGTGGGTACCACCCACACGGGAATTGTGCGAAACCTGACCAACTTTGGTTTATTCCTAGAGCTGGAAGAAGGTATTGACGGTCTGGTACACGTTTCTGATCTTAGCTGGACTAAGAAAATCAAGCATCCTTCGGAGTTTGTAAAAGTAGGTGAAGAGTTGCAGGTAAAAGTGTTGGAGCTAGATGTAGATAATCGTCGTCTGGCACTAGGACATAAGCAACTGGAAGAAAATCCTTGGGATACCTTCGAAGATCTATTTCCCGTTGGTTCGGTTCACAAAGGGAGCATTACTAATAAAATAGATAAAGGTGCTTTAGTAGAATTGCCTTATGGTATTGAAGGTTTTGCTGGAAATAAACACCTCACAAAAGAGGATGGTAGCGAACCAGAAGTGGGAGAATCAATCGATTTTCGGGTAGTTGATTTTTCTAAAGACGACAAGCGGATTGTGCTGTCGCATACGGCAACCTACCGTGAAGTGGAAACCACTAAGAGGACTTCTAAACCCAGTCGTTCTTCATCTTCTAAGAGCAGTAGTTCCAGCGAGGCTGATCGCTCGACACTAGGTGACCTGGAAGCTTTATCTAATCTGAAGGAGCAGATGAAGCAGGAAGAGAAAAAGAACTAAATATGTAACACTACATTCACTGCAGAAGGGGAATATTCCCCTTCTGCTTTGATGAAGTAGTGAAAACTCTTAGTTTTGCTCACCGATTGGTAGCGTGGCCGAGTGGCTAGGCAGAGGTCTGCAAAACCTCTTACAGCGGTTCGAATCCGCTCGCTACCTCAAAAGCTCGCTTGATGGCGGGCTTTTTCTATTTAGCTATGTTTCAGTTTTCTGGTACCAAAGATAAATTTAGTTCCATAAGAATTTTATTTATACAATTTCTAAATTAGAAATTGTGGCCAGAAATTAGAAACTAAGTATTTGATAATCAGCTTCTTCTTAAAAGTTTGGCGAACATTACAACTAGAATGCCAAATTGCGCCAAATGTGTTTGAATATAAGCATTCCCGTATTACTTTTGTGGGGATTTAAATAAGGGGTCATAATGAACTACTGTTGCTCAAAATTGCGAAACTTTACCTTTTCAACTTGTGCTCTTCTCACCGTTTTTTTCCTTCAATTCTCTTTATTATCTACGGCTAATGCTCAAGATGTAGCGGCGGACTCTGCGACTGCTTCTGCAGATGGCGCAGCGGCTGCTGGTGGAGATGATGGCAGCGGTATTCCTTCTAGTGCAGAAGCTATTGCTGAGGGGGAAAGTATCTTCAATAATAACTGTACGGTTTGTCACGCTATCAACCAGCAGGTAGTAGGGCCAGCGTTAAGCGGTGTTGAAGAGCGCTGGGATGACTTGGGAACCCTGGTGGCATTCATCAAGAATTCCCAGAAGGTGATCCAAGGGGGGGATGAGTACGCAGTCAACTTATATAATGAGTACAACAAAACCCTCATGCCGGCTTTTGCCGACTATTCTGACGATCAAATACTGAATGTTCTTGCTTACATTAAAGCAGAAGCGGCGGCACCGGCTCAGGCTGAAGCACCTGCTGCCGGTGAAGGTGGCGAGACAGCGGTAGCTCAGGGAGGCGGAGGAATTCCATCGGGCTATCTAACCGCTATCATTGTTGGCCTAGTGGTGATACTGGTGCTTATACTGTTAGTGCTAGTGTTGATCATTTCGGTACTGACAAAATTCCTGAACCAAAAGCAGGACTTAGATGAAGCTGATCGCGAGATCATCAACCAGAAAGTTGATGCTCAGAAAATTGTAAAGAGCCGTCCGTTTATTGGGATTATGCTGTTTATCTTTATGGCCATCGTTGTAAAACTGGTGCTGGATGGACTGTATTCGGTAGGGGTGCAGCAAGGTTATCAACCGAAGCAACCCATTGCCTTCTCTCACGCCTTGCACGCCGGTCAGTACGAAATTGAGTGTCAGTACTGCCACACCGGAGTGATGAAGGCCAAATCAGCTAATATTCCTTCCGCTAATATTTGTATGAATTGCCACCAGCAGATCAAAACCGAATCACCGGAAATCCAAAAAATTTATGCGGCCATCGATTTTGATCCGGAAACCCAGACTTACGGAAACAATAAAAAGCCCATTGAGTGGGTACGAATTCATAATCTGCCCGATTTGGCTTACTTTAACCATGCTCAGCACGTGAATGTAGGCGGATTAGAGTGCCAGACCTGTCACGGTGAAATTCAAGAGATGGAAGTGGTTTACCAAGAGTCTACTCTCACGATGGGTTGGTGTATTAACTGCCACCGCGAAACCCAAGTGAATGCCGAAGGCAATGCTTATTACGATAAATTACTGGAGCTTCATAACTCTGAAAATCCCAAAGAGCCAATGAAAGTAGAAGACATTGGTGGGTTAGAATGCTCTAAGTGCCACTATTAAGATATATTTTCTTAGAAAATCAAACCTCTCACGACGGTAACTGATTTATGAAACAAACAAAAAAGCGATACTGGAAAGGGTTAGAACAATTACGTAATGATCCTGAGTTTGTAAAAAATGCTGATAAGGAATTTCCGGAATATCTACCCATTGCCGAAAGCAAGGGAGATAATGGACTGTCTAACACTCGTCGGGACTTCCTGAAAATGATGGGTTTTGGAATTAGTGCGGCTACTATGGCTGCCTGTGAAGCTCCGGTTCGTAAAGCCATTCCGTACGTAGTGAAGCCGGTGGATGTTGATCCTTCTATTCCTAACTACTACGCATCTACCTACATTGATGGCGGAGACTATTGTAGTATTGTAGTGAAAACTCGGGAAGGTCGGCCTATAAAAATCGAAGGAAATAATCGCTCTACTGTAACCCAAGGAGGAACCAATGCTCAGGTTCAGGCTTCAGTACTTTCTTTATATGACAAGCAGCGGTTACAAGGCCCGATTATGAATGGTCAAGCCACTTCTTGGAACGAACTTGATCAGGATATTCGTCAGAAACTCCGTCAGGGAAATATGGCTTTGGTAAGCTATTCCATCCTTAGCCCTACAACGCAAAAGGCTATTGATGAACTATTGGCAGCTTATCCGGGCATGGACCATATTCAGTACGATCCGGTTTCGGTAGACGGAATGTTGGAGGCTAACCGCAGTTCTTTCGGGAAAAATGCGGTGCCTACCTATGATTTTAGTAAAGCCGATGTAATTGTAAGCTTTAGTGCTGATTTCCTTGGTACTTGGATTGCCCCGATTATTTACGCAAAGCAATACGCCGAAACTCGCAAGGTAAGTCAGGGCAAGAAGGATATGTCGCGCCACTATCAGTTTGAGGCGGCTCTGTCGCTTACCGGTGCTAATGCGGACTATCGCTCTCAGATCAAATTATCGCAAGAAGGAGCAATCATTGCTCAACTCTACAATATGATTGCGGCTGAGGCAGGTGGAAGCCGAGTAAACGCTCCTGAAGTAGCCGATGTCAAGTTCCTTGAAAAAGCCGCTAATGATCTGCTGGCCGCCCGAGGAAAGTCACTGGTCGTATCCGGCTCCAATGATCCGGCAGTGCAGGGCATGGTCAATTCCATTAACAACCTTCTGGGCAATTACGGTCAGACGCTGGACATTAATCAACCTTCTTACTACCGTAAGGGTAGCAACCGTGACATGGAGCGGATGGTGAGCCGAATTGCTCAGGGGCAACTGAAGGGTGCTATTTTCTATAACTGTAATCCAGTTTACGACTTCTATCAGGGAGAGCAGCTTGGTGAGGCTCTCGCGAATGCTGTGGTATCTATCTCAACTTCCGACCGGCTAGATGAAACTACTTCACTCGTATCGCATGTAGCTCCCGATCATCACTACCTGGAGTCGTGGAATGATGCTATGCCACAGCAGGGGCAGTTGAGCTTAATGCAGCCAGCTATTACACCTATATTTAACACCCGGCAGGCACAAAGTTCTTTCCTTACCTGGGCCAACAGTTCGGAGACTGACTACTATACCTACTTACGGAGTAACTGGCAAAGCACAGCATTTGGCGGTCAGTCTGAGTATAGCAATTTTAATATGTTCTGGGACGCTGCGCTCTACGACGGAGTGTTAGAAACCGGAATGGCTGAGGTTAACGTAGAAGCTGAAGGGGCTGATCCACCCACCGGGTTTGCTGGTAATCCTGCGAGCTATGCATCTAGTATTGGTCAGAACTATGCCGGTAACGGTGAAGGGCTGGAATTGGTGCTGTACCAGAAAGTAGGCATTGGAACTGGCCGACAAGCAAATAATCCCTGGTTGCAGGAAATGCCGGATCCTATTTCCAAAGCATGCTGGGACAACTACGTAGCTATTCCTCAGCGAATGGCGCGGGAGTTAGATCTTACCATGAGCGAGGGAAGAACGAAGAAGGCTCGGGTGACGGTAGGTGAGCGATCTATTGAACTCCCGGTGCTAGTGCAACCCGGACAAGCCCCCGGTACTATAGCTATTGCTTTAGGTTACGGACGAGCAAAAGCCGGAAAGGTAGCTAATGGATTGGGACAAAACGTTTACCCGATGACGAGCAAGGTAAACGGTCACGCGGCCTACTTTAATACTAATGTGCAGTTCGAGCTTTTGGATGAAGAGTATCAAATTGCTCAGACCCAGACGCATCAGACGTACATGGGACGAGAGACTGTGATTCAGGACGCGCTACTTTCTGAATACAAAGAGAATCCCAAAGCGGGTCGCTACGAGTTCAAAGTAGAAAGCTATAGTGGCCCCATGGACCCCGATGAGATCTCATTGTGGAAAGGGCATAAATACCCTAACCACCACTGGGTCATGTCTATTGACCTGAATAGCTGTATTGGCTGTGGAGCCTGTACCGTAGCCTGTCAGGTAGAAAATAACGTTCCGGTAGTAGGCCGTCAAGAGGTCATCAATCGGCGCGATATGCACTGGATACGGATTGACCGGTACTACAGTAGCGATGCAGTAGAAGATCTGGAAGAGATGGAAAAGGCTTCGGATAACCCTGAAGTCACCTTTCAGCCGATGCTCTGCCAGCAGTGCAATAACGCCCCTTGCGAAACGGTTTGTCCGGTTGCGGCTACTACGCACAGCACCGAAGGGCTCAACCAGATGACCTACAATCGTTGCATTGGAACCCGCTACTGTGCCAACAACTGTCCGTACAAAGTGCGCCGGTTTAATTGGTTTAAGTATCACGATAATAAACAGTTTAGCGACGTAAATCCGGCAATGAACGATGATTTAGGCAAGATGGTGCTGAATCCGGACGTAACGGTAAGAGCCCGTGGAGTAATGGAGAAATGCACTTTCTGTGTACAGCGAATTCAGGCCGGAAAGCTAGAAGCCAAGAAAGAAGGTCGTCGCCCGAAGGATGGTGAGATTGATACTGCTTGTGCTACTGCTTGTCCTACTGAGGCAATTACCTTCGGAGATTTTAATGATCCAAACAGTCGTATCTCACAATTAGTTACTCAGGAGGTGGATGGCCGAGCGTACAATGTTCTGCACGAAATAGGCGTTCGCCCTAACATTTGGTACCTGACCAAGATCAGAAACAAGGACGAACAAGAAGAAATTAACGCGTAATTTAACGATCAATTTTTATGGAAGTAACTTCCGCAGTACGTAAACCTTTAGTGACCGGGGGCAAAACCGTTCACGATGTTACCGTAGATATTTCCCGCCGGGTAGAGGAGAAACCGACGATTACCTGGTTTTTGGCGGTTGCTGTTTCATTAGGACTTTTAACCATTGGCTTATATTCCGTATTCAGAACCGTTTGGGACGGTATTGGTATGTGGGGGTTAAATAAAACGGTAGGTTGGGCCTGGGATATTACCAACTTCGTATGGTGGGTTGGAATTGGCCATGCCGGAACCC
Source organism: uncultured Roseivirgaceae bacterium (assembly GCA_964551335.1). Lineage (GTDB taxonomy): Bacteria > Bacteroidota > Bacteroidia > Cytophagales > Cyclobacteriaceae > Tunicatimonas. Next base: position 99,357 of record CAZKCO010000018.1, on the reverse strand, counting down.
TGATTTCTGCTATTCTGCTGTTGTTCCGTCAGCGATGGAGGATGTCGATCAACCGGGCAGCAGAAGCCATGACAATTTTTGCGGTAATATGCGCCGCTTTATTTCCGGTGTTGCACATGGGGCGTCCTTGGTTAGGAGCATATTGGGCACTTCCGCTTCCGAATACTTTTGGCTCGCTGTGGGTGAACTTCAATTCGCCATTACTGTGGGACGTATTTGCGATTAGTACCTATTTTACGGTCTCACTGGTTTTCTGGTACATCGGTTTAATTCCTGATTTTGCCACAATCCGTGACCGGGCTCAGGGTATTATTTCCCGAACCGTTTACGGTGCTCTGTCTTTCGGATGGAATGGATCGGCCCGGGCTTGGGAGCGTTACGAATCAGTAGCCCTAATATTGGCGGGTTTAGCTACGCCACTTGTGCTTTCAGTTCATACCATTGTATCGTTTGATTTTGCTACCTCAGTAATTCCTGGTTGGCACACTACGATCTTCCCGCCTTACTTTGTAGCGGGGGCGATCTTCTCCGGTTTTGCGATGGTACTTACCCTGATGTTGATCACGCGGAAGGTTTACAAACTGGAAGACTATATTACGATCAATCATATTGAGATGATGAACATCATCATTATCGTAACGGGCTCAATTGTAGGGGTGGCGTATATTACCGAGCTGTTTATGGCTTGGTATTCGGGAGTTGAGTACGAGCAGTATGCATTTCTAAACCGGGCAACTGGTCCCTACTGGTGGGCTTACTGGACGATGATGACCTGCAATGTTGTTTCGCCCCAGCTATTCTGGATTAAGAAAATTCGAACCAGCATAGTGGCCACTTTCATCTTATCAATTGTAGTAAATATTGGAATGTGGTTTGAGCGATTTGTAATTATAGTTACTTCGCTCCATCGTGACTATATCCCTTCCTCCTGGGCCATGTTCCAGCCTACTATTTACGATGTGGGTGACTACGTGTTTAGCATTGGCTTGTTCTTTACATTGTTCTTCCTGTTTGCCAAGTTTTTCCCGGTGATTAACATGGCTGAGGTAAAGAGTATTATTAAAGCTACGGGCGAAAAAGAACTCACTATGCGGGAGTCGCAGACAACTACTCAACCGGTAGAAGAAATGACCCCTACTTCAAAAGAATCTTAATATGAAAAAAGGTACTAACTACTTGGTAGGCGTATTTGATGACGATGATGTGCTGCTGAAAGCAGTTACAAAAGTCCGGGAAGCTGGCATACGCATTCACGAATGCTACACTCCCTTTCCCGTACACGGATTGGGTGATGCTTTAGGGTACAAAAGATCCAAACTGCCTATCGCAGCTTTTCTCTTCGGGATGCTCGGAACATCATTAGCCTTACTCATGCAATTTTACATGATGGGCATCGACTGGCCAATGATTATCGGGGGTAAGAACTATACGTCTATACCTACCTTTTTTCCGGTTACCTTCGAGCTGACGGTCTTGCTATCGGCCTTAGGCATGGTAGGCACTTTCATGGTAATTAGTGATTTGCGCCCTTACGGAAAAGCTAAAGTATTTGATCTGAGAGCCACTGATGACAAATTCATCATGGCCATTGATCTATCTAAAAATAATATTGATACTGCCGAGATTAAACAAACTCTATCTAGTGCTGGAGCAGTAGAAATAAACGAAAAGCATGGTTAACTTTATGAATCGCTTTCCTATTTTATATGTGTTTGTTTTAGTGGTTGCTTTGGCCGGATGCGAAGCCCAGGGTGATTACCCCGGACTGGAGTATGCCCCTCAAATGTACCACACTACTCCCTATGAGCCACTCACTCAAATTACCGACACGGATGAGGGTGCCTGGCTGAGTTCTTTAGATAACGGAGTAGGGGAGTTCTATAATTCTAATCCGTATAACCCCTACGGAATGAACGCCCGAGTACCCCCTGCTAACACAGTAAAGCGTAATCCTAACGATTTTCTTCCGTACCGCATCCATCCCGATAGTATTGAGTTAGCAGCTCGTATCCTGGAAAATCCGGTTGATTCTACTGATGCAACCCTGGCCGAAGGGCGCACACTATATACTAAGTTTTGCTATCCTTGTCACGGGGGAGCTGGGCAGGGCGACGGACCCGTGGCTAAGGTTTACTTAGGTGTACCTGCTTATAATAAAGGGAGATACGTAGATATGACCGAAGGGCATATTTTTCATACAATTACCTGGGGAAGAGGTCGGATGAATGCCCACGGATCTCAGATAGATATTGCCGATCGGTGGAAGATAGTACGGTACGTACAAACCCTGCAACAACAATAATTGACCAACTACTGAAATACGCACATGGCGACTGAATTACATACTGAAACCATACCCGACGAACGGTTTCAATTCACTAGCGGAATTAAAAAGCAACTAACAATTATTGGTGGTGTTGGCGCTATCTTGTTTGTGTTAGGAGTGCTATACCTTATGATTTGGGGTGGTGCTGCCCACGGACACGAAGCAGAAGTTGCGGGAGCCGCTGCTGAAGGGGCCCACGGTGCCGGTGAGCATCATGGTGAATTTCACTGGTACGAGCGGGTGTTTACCAATTTGTGGATCAACAACGTTTACTTCACCGGGTTAGCCGTTATAGGCTTATTCTTTGTCGCTTTTCAGTACGCTGCGCAGGCTGGTTGGTCTGTCGTTATTAAGCGGGTACCTGAAGCGTTTGGAGCTTGGTTGCCTTACGCGGGTGTGTTAATGTTAGTAGTATTTGTTGTAGCTTGGTTAGCCCATAGTAACCTGTTTCACTGGACTCACAGCTATTTATACGATGAGGCCGATCCTCGCTACGATGCGATTATCGCCGGCAAACACGCCTACCTTAATATTCCTTTTTACCTGGCCCGGATGGTGCTTTACTTTGTGATCTGGTATATGGCCTACCGATATATTCGCAAAGAATCGTTAGCCGAAGATGAGTTAGGTGGACTATCGCATTACAACAAGATGATAAAGTACTCAACCATCTTTATCATTTTATTTGCCATCACCTCTTCTACTTCTGCCTGGGATTGGGTCCTGTCTATTGACACCCACTGGTTTAGTACGATGTTCGGCTGGTATGTTTTTGCCAGTTGGTTTGTCTCCGGACTAGCTGCTATTACATTAATGGTTGTTCTGCTGCGAGAGGCAGGTTACCTGACTGTCATTAATTCCAGTCACTTGCATGATCTAGGAAAATTCATTTTTGCCTTTAGTATTTTCTGGACATATGTGTGGTTTAGCCAGTTCCTGTTGATCTACTATGCTAACATTCCAGAAGAGTCAATTTACTTTGTGGAAAGACTAAGTAGCGACTATTATTCGCCGATCTTTTTCATCAATTTGATCATGAACTTCTTCTTTCCCTTCCTCGTTTTTATGACGAGAGATTCGAAGCGGCATACCATATTCATCAAAGTGGTTTGCACCGTAGTGCTAGTCGGGCACTGGCTGGACTTTTACCTGATGGTCACACCGGGAGTCTTGAAAGAAAACGGAAATTTAGGAATAATGGAAATAGGGTTAGCGATGGTCTATCTGGCTGCTTTCCTATTCGTTGTACTTGGCAACTTAGCTAAAGCACCCCTGATTGCTCGTAACCATCCAATGTTGCAAGAGAGTTTACATCATCACACTTAATGAGTTGATAAATTTACGTATATGATTCAATTTTTGATTGTAGTTGGAATCGTACTTTTCCTAGTGATCCTCTTCACTATAATGAGGATTCTAAGATTAGTGAATGTAGCGCGCGGTACCGATAAAAAGTATGCTTCAACCGGCAACGGAGTGAACGCAATGCTTTTTCTGGCTTTCCTGATAATAATGGGAGGTTTGATGGTTTGGTATTCGGTTGGTGAATTTGATAAATATGATCCTCCGGTTGCCTCGGAGCACGGAGTGGTCACTGACCGGTTGTTCTGGATTACAATGGCGGTAACCGGATTTATCTTTATACTAACGCACATATTATTATTTTACTTTTCTTATCGTTACCAATTTAAAGAAACCAAGAAAGCCTTATTCTACCCAGACAATAGTAAACTGGAAGTGATTTGGACGGTTATTCCAGCTATTGTGCTTTCAATTCTGGTGTTTTCTGGCTGGAAGGCCTGGACCGATATTACCGAGAAGGCTCCTGATGATTCGGAAGTAATTGAGATTCTGGGATATCAATTCGGCTGGACGGTAAGGTATCCTGGTACGGATGGTCAGCTGGGTAATTATGATTATCGCTTAATAGATGCGGAAAACATTTGGGGAATGGATTTTACCGATAAAGCGTCGTTTGACGACTTTACCTCAACTACGGAGATTCATGTTCCCAAAGGAAAACCGGTATTATTTAAGATCAGAGCTCGTGATGTATTGCATAGTGTATACGTTCCTGAGTTTCGACTAAAACAGGATGCAGTTCCTGGCATGCCCACTCGTTTTCACTTTGTAGCAACTAAAACTACGGCTGAAATGCGGGAAGAAACTGGAGATCCTGATTACAACTATAATGTATTCTGTACTGAGGTTTGCGGACGAGGTCACTTCTCTATGCGTCTGCGTCTAATAGTAGACGAACCAGCCGATTATGAGGCTTGGAAAGCTGGTAAACAGCCTTGGTTACAAGGTAATCCTGATTACTTGGCAAAAGTCCCCAGCGACTTGAAAGAACTGGCAGTGATTAGTGCGGGCATGGATTTGCCCGAAGAGCAAAACAATGTGGAGCAAGAAAAGATTAACTAAGAAAACGCTTACGAAAACAATAATATGGCGACGGCAAATATTGAACATGCAGTAGAGCAAGAACACGGCCACGATCATCACGACGAGCACCACGGTAATTTTATTACCACCTACGTATTCAGTACTGACCACAAAATGATTGCAAAGCAGTTCCTGATTACCGGGATATTGTGGGCTTTTATCGGTGGTTTACTCTCAATTTTCTTCCGGCTTCAGTTAGGGTTTCCTGAAATGGATATGGGTTTTTTACGACCTATTTTGGGCGACTGGATTTCGGAAACCGGAAGTTTAGACCCTGAATTTTACTTGGCAATGGTTACCATGCACGGAACCATCATGGTTTTCTTCGTGCTTACCGCCGGTTTGAGTGGTACATTCAGTAACTTTCTGATACCACTGCAAATTGGTGCCCGTGATATGGCATCAGGTTTCATGAATATGCTATCGTACTGGTTCTTCTTCTTAGCCAGTATGGTTATGCTTTCATCACTTTTCTTAGAAACCGGTCCTGCTGCGGGTGGTTGGGTAGTTTATCCGCCATTAAGTGCATTGCCTCAAGCTATTCAAGGGTCTGGATTAGGAATGACCCTCTGGTTAGTGGCAATGGTATTCTTTATTGCATCTACACTACTGGGGGGGATTAACTACATTACCACCGTGATCAACTTACGGACTAAAGGTATGTCTTTCGCTCGGTTGCCATTGACAATCTGGGCGTTCTTCCTGACCGCTATTATCGGTCTTTTATCATTTCCAGTATTAGTTGCAGCAGCTTTGCTACTTATCTTTGATCGTAGCTTTGGTACCAGCTTCTATCTTGCTGAGATTTTTATCAACGGTGAGGCTCTACCGAATATCGGTGGTAGTCCCATTCTGTATCAGCACTTGTTTTGGTTCCTGGGGCATCCTGAAGTATACATTGTACTGCTACCTGCATTAGGTATCACCTCTGAAATTATCGCTACCAATGCACGTAAACCGATCTTTGGTTATCGGGCCATGGTGGGTTCTATGTTAGGTATTACGATACTATCATTCGTAGTGTGGGCGCATCATATGTTCGTATCAGGACTAAATCCTTTTTTGGGATCTATCTTCATGTTTCTGACACTAATTATTGCAGTGCCTTCGGCAGTGAAAGTATTTAATTACTTAACTACGTTGTGGAAAGGAAATATTCGCTTTACCACAGCCATGATGTTTTCCATTGGCCTGGTTTCGGTGTTTATTTCGGGGGGACTTACGGGGATCTTCTTAGGGAACTCTGCCATCGATATACAACTTCACGATACCTACTTTGTAGTAGCCCACTTCCACTTGGTAATGGGTAGTGCATCCTTCTTCGGATTAATGGCTGGGGTCTATCACTGGTTCCCGAAAATGTTTGGCCGAATGATGGATAAGGGTTTAGGTTATGTTCACTTCTGGATGACGTTTATCGGGGTCTATATGGTATTTTTCCCGATGCACTATATCGGCATAGCAGGATTCCCTCGGCGTTACTATTCATTCACGACCTTTGATCCGTTTGGAGCCTTTGCTGATCTGAATATGTTTATCACAATTGCGGCTATACTCACGTTTGGTGGACAGTTAATTTTCGCTTATAACTTCTTCTACAGCATTTTCCGAGGCCGTTTGGCACCGTTAAATCCCTGGAAGTCGAATACGCTGGAGTGGACTACGCCTCGCAATCCCGGGCACGGAAACTGGCCTGGTGAAATTCCAACTGTGTATCGTTGGCCCTACGACTATAGTAAGCCGGGAGCTCCGGAAGATTATATTCCTCAGAATGTTCCATTCTCTGAAACTCCTGAGTCAAACTTGCCTTATGAAAACGAAATGATTGGTATTGAGCGAGAGGGTGAGAAGACGGAGAAAATGGATGAGCCTAACGCAAAATAACAACTACAGACTATTTCAGAAGCTAAGCATTACAACTGTAATCGCCGTTTATCTACTTATTTTGGTAGGTGGAATTGTGCGAAGCACCGGTTCTGGAATGGGGTGCCCCGACTGGCCCAAATGCTTTGGCAGTTGGGTTCCCCCTACTGAAGTTAGCCAGCTACCTGCTGATTACAAAGATGTCTATTCTGAACAGCGAGTTCAAAAGAACAGTCGCTTAGCTAGTTACCTTGAAAAGTTAGGTTTTACTGATCTGGCTTATCAGGTTGAACACGACGAATCTATCCGGGAGGAAGCAGATTTTAATGCGACCAAAACTTGGATTGAATACGTAAATCGGCTCATCGGTGCCGTAATCGGTTTGTTGGTGTTTGTTACCTTCACCGCCTCTTTACGGTTCTGGAAAACTGATCCTGTACTGACTATCACATCCTTCAGTGCGGTAATCCTGGTAGGTTTTCAGGGTTGGGTTGGTTCCTTAGTTGTATCTACTAATTTGTTACCAGGTATGATTACCTTTCATATGCTGTTGGCATTAATTATCGTCTGTCTTTTGATTTATGTCGCCTATCGAGCCAAAAGCTCAGAAAATAGTGAAGGTTGGAAATTAAAAGCATCTTGGCCAGTTAGCGGATTGGTGATATTCTTACTGCTGCTTACGCTAGCTCAGATAGCTCTGGGAACTCAGGTTCGGGAATCGGTAGATATAATTGCCAAGACGCTGGGTGAGGAAAATCGGCAGGGTTGGATTGACGCCTTAGGAAGTGTATTTACCATCCATCGGTCATTATCATTTCTGGTGGTAGCACTGCACCTAATTGTGGCAGCATTGATTTACCAACGTTTTGGAATATCCGGAAACTTAACGAAGTGGAGTTTGATATTAGTAGTAGTTATTGGATTAGAAGTGGTATCTGGTGCAGTTATGGCTTATTTTGGTATTCCCCGAGCGGCACAGCCGATTCACCTACTATTTGCTACGGTTGCCTTTGGTATCCAGTTTTATTTACTGTTAGGTCTAATATCAGTGCCTAGAGGCATCAACAAATCCACGCAGGAATCGCACCAATATGTTAGCTACTGAAAGAACCCAAGTTTCATTTAAATTGAGCGAAAAGTTAGCTGTTTATGCCGAGCTATTTAAACTTCGGCTATCAATGCTAGTGGCTTTTTCCGCCGGGTTTGGCTACATGCTTGCTTCGCCTACTCAGGTAAATTGGTTTAGTCTGGCTATGCTGCTGCTTGGAGGTTTTCTGTTGTCGGGAGCTTCTTCCGCTATCAACCAGATTATTGAGCGGGATTATGATAAACTGATGTCTCGTACGAAGAACCGACCTCTTCCAACTGGGCGGATCAGCGTGAACGAGGTGATTGGTTTAGCCTTAATAACTAGCGGAATTGCTTTGCTGTTGCTTAGTCAGTTCACCAATTTACTCACTACATTGCTGGCACTTCTATCGCTAATACTCTATAGTTTTGTATATACTCCGTTAAAAAGAGTAGGTCCTATAGCCGTATTAGTTGGGGCTTTTCCGGGAGCATTGCCTCCTCTTCTAGGTTGGACTGCCGTAACCGGGGCTATCACTCACGAAGCGCTTATTATTTTTGCTATTCAGTTTATCTGGCAATTTCCCCACTTTTGGGCCATCGCCTGGGTGGCTGACGAAGATTACAGTAGGGCTGGTTTTAAGCTTCTGCCTTCCAAGGGTGGTAAAACCATGCAATCGGCAGTGCAGATTATGACTTATACGCTGTTCTTAATACCCCTAGGTTTACTGCCTCTCAAGTTTGGTATTGCCGGAATCGATTCGGCGATTGTGGCTACTATTTGTGGAGTATTGTTTCTTGGACAAACATTCCGATTGATGGTAGATACTTCTCGAAAGACTGCCCTTCGGATTATGTTTGGGTCATTTATTTATCTGCCGGTGGTGCAGATCGCTTATTTGCTCGACAAAATATAATTGAAGTAAACAATGGATAAATCACTAAATATAGAAAAAGAGCTACAACAGGTTTCCTGGGTAGAAGAACCTAAGCAAACCCTGTCCATGCACCCTCAGAAATTTGCGTTGTGGTTGTTTATCGTTACAGTAGTAATGATCTTTGCGGCCTTCACCAGCGCTTATATTGTCCGTAGGGCGGAAGGAAACTGGTTGGATTTTGAGTTGCCCACTCTATTTTGGGTAACTGCCGGCATCATTTTGCTAAGTAGTGCAACGATGCATTGGGCTTACTACGCTGCCAAAAAAGATCAGATTAACCAATTAAAAATCGCCCTATCTATTACGCTTGGGTTAGGGATTGCCTTCTTATTTGGGCAACTGGTAAGCTGGGAAGCATTGGTAGACATGGAGGTATTCTTTGTAGGTAATCCTGCAGGATCTTTTGTGTATGTAATTAGCGGAGTACATGGACTTCATATTGTTAGTGCCTTAATTTTCTTGGTAGTGGTGTTGGTAAAAGCATTTCGCTACAAGGTGCACAGCAAGCAAATGGACACTCTGGAGATGTGCGTAACCTATTGGCACTTTTTAGATGGACTTTGGATATATTTATTTCTATTTTTGCTGCTCAATCGCTAACTAGCAGCAGCGAATAATATCTGGCCGTTAGCGGGTTTACAAATACAAATAGTTCTATGGCAACAACAACGACTAAAGTTGAAGAAGCGAGTACCGTATGGGGGGGAGGGAATGCTCCTCTAAATGCGAGCTACGGCAAGCTGATGATGTGGTTCTTCCTTCTTTCGGATGCATTTACTTTTTCTTCTCTTCTTATTTCCTACGCTTTAATCCGCTATTCTTGGCCTGCTTACGATGGGGCAGTGGAAGACTTTGTTTTCTCTCAGGAATACTGGCCAATTCCGGAAAAGGTATTTGATGCCGTACCGCTACTACACGGAGTATCTTTGCCGCTGGTATTCGTAGGGATTATGACGTTTATTCTAATTCTTAGTAGTGTTACTATGGTGCTGGCAGTTGAGGCTGGGCACCGGATGGACCGTAAGGATGTAGTTAAATGGATGCTCTGGACACTGGTGGGGGGAGTTGCATTCTTAAGCTGCCAGGCTTGGGAATGGTCTCACTTCATTCATGGCACCGACGAAGGTGGCTTAATGCCCGACGGTTCTATCTTCTACGGAGCCAATCTCACCCAGAATCAGTACGGACCACCGTTGTTTGCTGATTTGTTCTTCTTCATTACCGGTTTTCACGGATTTCATGTATTTAGTGGAGTGATGCTGAATTTCCTTATTTTCTATCAGGCAACAGTAGGGGTTTTTGAACGTAGAGGACACTACGAAATGGTGGAGAAGGTAGGACTGTACTGGCACTTTGTTGATCTGGTTTGGGTCTTCGTGTTTACGTTCTTCTACTTAATTTGATAAGCGATACTAATACAATTCTTTATGGCACAATTAGATGAAGCTACTACGGTTGCGGTGCAACCAAAAGATAAAAAGAAGATAAATCAGCTTTGGCGAATTGCAGGTATTCTGGCAATTGTAACCGCAATAGAATTCGCGTTAGCGTATATACTACCGCGGGGGCCACTATTATACTTCACTTTCGTGGCACTCACCTTGGTGAAGGCCTTCTATATTGTGGGCGAGTTTATGCACTTGAAAGGTGAAGTTAAAGTATTGATTTGGTCTATTCTCATCCCAACAATCTTTGTGATCTGGCTTATTATCGCCTTAATTGCGGAGGGGTCATCAATTTTTGAGCTGAAGTTCTAAACTTTATCGCTTTATCTCTGCTTATTGGAGGTAAACGATAAATCCATGCGAAAATCTCAGAAAATCGGTTTGCTGCTATTGTTACTAGCCATACCGATTTTTTTTGTGCTCTTTTTTGAGCTTTTCAGCACCAGTCATTACGCAGTGCCGGTATACTACGAGAATGGTATTGATTCATTGCAGGAGTGTGAACCTAGCAGTAATGTACACCAAATTAATTACTCTGAAGAACAGAACGGGATAACTCCGGTAATGGGATCGCTCTCTATTTCTGAGAAGCTTACAGTAGTATATCCACTGCCTTCGGATTGCGATACTCGTTGTCAATTCCTTCTTGAAGAGTTATCCCGATTGCAAAATATTTTTGATCCTGAAACGCTTCTTCAGTTCCTATTCATTGCTGATACCGCAGCGAGTACTCAAAACCAGATTGTGAATACTTTCAATCAAAACCGATTGGGATGGTCGCTACTGGGAGGAACCGAAGCGGATATAACCTCGTTTCTACAGTGCGAATTAGTGCTTCCCCGGGCTGCTATACCTATTGAAGAAACGATTGTATTGGTAGATGAGCAGAGGCAGATTCGGGGATACTATCAGGGAACTTCGACGGAGGAAGTAGACCGTTTGATCGCCGAGATAAAAATTTTGTTGTATTCCAGAGAAGTAAATGAAACAAATGCAAGCGACTCAAGATAATCGATACCTGATCATTATTGGTATTTTGTCGGTAGCCATTCCGGTGGTGGTAGCCGTACTATTATTTATGCCCACCAAGATGGCGGTTGCCGGAGACTGGGTATACTTCTTGCCGCATTTGAATGCTGCTCTAAATTCCACTACTTCGGTAGCGTTGGTGCTGGGACTAGTATTTATCAAGCAACAAAAGATCAACTATCATCGTACGGCAATGCTTGTGGCATTCACGCTTGGGGCTATATTTCTCGTTTCTTACGTGATCTACCACGGAGCGGCTGAGTCTACTAAGTTCGGGGATATTGATAACGACGGAGTGGTTTCAGCGGCTGAGTTGGCTGAACTAGGTATCATGCGCACAGTTTATTTAGTTATTCTGTTATCCCACATCGGGCTGGCAATTGTTGTAGTACCTTTGGTGCTACTGGCTCTTTATTACGCAATTACTGAGAAGTTTGCCCAGCATCGCAAGATTGTAAAGTTTGCCTACCCGGTATGGTTGTACGTATCGGTCACTGGGGTAATCGTATATCTGATGATTAGTCCGTACTACGGATAGTTAAGAGAACCCAACTGGCCTCTCGGCTGTTAATTATCAAAAGAAAGAAAGGTACTATATGAAATTCAGCAAGTTTTTCGCTACACTTTTTCTACTATTGCTAGGTTCAGCCCAATCACTGCTGGCCCAATGCGCCATGTGCCGGGCTACGGTAGAAAATAATGTGAGCTACGGTGAAACATCTCTGGCATCCGGCCTAAATCTTGGTATCTTGTACTTATTCGTTGCTCCCTATTTGGTTATTGGGGTAATAGCATTTTTTTGGTATAAAAAGAGTCGCGCTACGCATGCAAGAAAAATCATTAGGCTACGCCATCCTTAATCATAAATGCCCCCGCTGCCGAATCGGAGATATTTTCCGGTATTCGTTTCTTCAAAAACCCACTAAGTTCACGGCTACTCACAAGAACTGCCCACATTGTAATTTGCAGTATGAACGTGAACCCGGCTTCTTTTTTGGGGCTATGTACGTGAGCTACGCGCTCACTATGGCGCTGCTCTTAGGTACGGCCTTTATTCTTTATAACTTCTTCGGCGACCCGGAACTCATTGTATACATCATTACCGTTCCCGCAGTGGTTATATTGCTATTGCCGGTCATTTTTCGGTACTCTCGGACCTTATTTCTTCATGGTTTTGGCGGAGTGGGATACAACCCAGAGAAGGCAGCCAAAACACCTGCCGACAATTCCTAAAAAATTGATTGGTAAATTAGAGAAGAACTGATACTTTGTAGGTTTATTTTACTACAAAGCCAACCTTTCTTCTTTATGTTGCTACGTCTACTGCTGCTTATACTTGTTCTTTCAACAAGTTTCTCGCCCAGCCATTCTCAGAAACGAAAGAAATCCAATTCTACTGAAACTGAATTCGTTTATGACGAAAAATACTACGATGCCCTAAGATGGCGTAACATCGGCCCGTTCCGGGGTGGACGGGCTACAACCGCCACCGGTGTAGTGGGCCAACCCCAGGTATACTACTTCGGAGCCACCGGTGGTGGGGTCTGGAAAACAACCGATGCCGGTCATCGCTGGGAAAACGTTTCCGACGGATTCTTTAAAACCGGCTCTATCGGGGCGGTAGCGGTAGCTGAGGCTGACCCGAACGTGGTATATGCTGGTACCGGAGAAGCTCCCGTGCGAGGGGTTAAAACCTCTCACGGCGATGGGGTCTATAAATCAGTGGATGCCGGGAAAACCTGGCAAAACGTTGGGTTAGAGAAAACCCGGCAAATTTCAAAAGTACGTATTCACCCAACCAACCCCGATGTAGTTTATGTAGCGGCGCAGGGCAGCCCCTGGGCACCTACCGAAGAGCGGGGTATCTACCGTAGCCTAAACGGCGGTGATAGTTGGGATAAAATTTTGTTCGTAGATCAGAATAGCGGAGCTGCTGATTTAAGTATGGACCCCACCAACCCCCGGGTGCTGTACGCGGCTTTCTGGGATCATCAGCGTACTCCCTGGAAAATCCGCAGTGGTGGTCCTGGTAGCAGCATTTACAAAACCACGGATGGGGGCGATTCATGGAAGGAGCTCACAACCGGACTGCCTGATTCCATCATGGGAAAAATCGGAATCACCGTTTCCCCGGCTAATCCCAATCGGGTATGGGCCATCATTGAATCGGAACAGGGCGGATTGTACCGTTCCGACGATGCTGGCAATACCTGGAAGTTGATTAATGAAGACCGGATACTTAGGGCTCGCTCCTGGTACTACATGCATATCTTCGCTCATCCAACCAATGAGAATACGGTGTATGTGCTGAATGCCCCCTTCATGAAGTCTATCGACGGAGGGAAATCCTTTGAGCAGCTAGCAACCCCCCACGGCGATAATCACGATCTGTGGATTAATCCGGATCAGCCCGAGTACATGATCAACGCTAACGACGGGGGAGCTAATGTATCTTTCAATGGAGGAAAGACTTGGTCTACCCAGCAGAATCAACCTACTGCTCAATTTTACCGAGTAAGTGTAGATAATCGTTTTCCTTACTATGTATACGGTGGGCAACAAGATAATTCAACGGTAGCCATTCCCAACCGCACCAATAAGGATGGTATCTACTGGGAGGATTTTTATCCGGTTGGGGGCTGTGAGAGCGCTTTTGTAGCCTTCGATCCCGACAAACCCGACTACATTTACGCCGGTTGCTATCAGGGAATTATCTCCGAATACGATGCTAAACTCAACGAAACCCGCGACGTAATGGCCTACGCCTTCCAGGGATTAGGCTCCAAACCCGCGGACGTAAAATATCGCTTCAACTGGAATGCGCCCATTCTAGTTTCCCAGCACGATCCTTCCGTCATTTACCACGCCGGAAACGTTGTGCTTAAATCCGGTAACCGGGGAAATACCTGGGAAGAGATCAGCCCCGATCTGACGAAGGATGATACTACCACCCTGGACTACGGTGGAGGTCCCATCACAAAAGAAGGAGCCGGCGGCGAAGTGTACCATACCATTGCCTATCTGGCTGAATCGCCTCATGATGCGCAAACCCTGTGGACGGGTAGCGATGATGGGCTGGTTCATGTAACCCAGGATGGCGGTAGCAACTGGAAAAACGTAACTCCCGCTGAAATTGGCGAAGCGCTGGTTAATTCCGTTGAAGTTTCCCCTCATGACCCGGGAACGGCCTACTTAGCCGTAACGCGCTATAAGTTCAACGACTTTATCCCACACATATTTAAGACCACGAACTACGGAGAATCCTGGGAAAGACTGGTGGATGGAATAGAGGAAGAAGCATTTGTCCGGGTGATACGGGAAGATCCAGAAAGAAAGGGTTTGCTGTACGCAGGCACCGAAACAGGATTATACATATCCTTTAACGGTGGTCAGGAGTGGCAACCTTTTCAACTCAATCTGCCGGTTGTACCTATTACTGACTTGCAGGTGCATCGCAACGATTTAATTGCTGCTACCCAAGGGCGAGCGTTTTGGGTTCTGGATGATCTGACTCCTCTACACCAACTGAACGAAGGAATTAAACAAGCCAGCACTTTTTTGTTTGAGCCTCGAGATACCTACAAAACCGACGGAAGCCGGGACACTACCGCGGTAGCTCTGGGCGAAAACCCGGCGAATGGAGTAGCCATTTACTACTATCTGAATGAAGTGCCAGAAGATGATTCGCTGGCGATTACACTCGAAGTTTTAAACGATCAGGATTCTGTCATCCGTAGCTACACCAGCGATGCTGAAAAGGAAACCGAGCAGTTGCCCAAGGAAGCGGGCATGAACCACTGGACCTGGAACCTATATCAGAACGATTATGAGGAGGTAAAAGGGCTTATGCCGTTTCAGGGAATGCAGAGCTACCGCGTAATGCCGGGGAATTATCAGGTTCGGCTAGCCTACGGGGAAGATACACTCACCCAATCTTTTCAGGTACTGATGGACCCCCGGATTGCGGCTACCGATGCCCAGTTGGCTGAGAAGGAACAGCACCTTGAAAAGCTTGATCAGTCGGTGCGAAACTTATACGCTAGTGTTCGTAAGATGCAGCAGATTCGGGAGCAGGTAAAGGAAATGAACGAGCGGCTAGCGGAAGAAGAAACGGCCAAGGAAGTAAAAGAAGCCGGGGAAGAAATCACTGAGAAAATCAATGAAATAGAGGGAAAACTGGTACAGATGGAGCAGAAGACCTTTCAGGATGTTATAAATTTCCCCAATCAGTTAGATACCCATCTAAAACATTTGAAAAACACAATTGATAGTTCGGTGCCGCCCGTCACCGATGGACAGAAGCAACGTTTTTCTGACCTGATGGATGAGTGGCAAACTCGAAAATCAGAAATACAGCAGTTAATGAATGAGACCATTCAAAACTATAATCGATTGATTCGGGATAACAACATACCCTACATTGCTACGGACGAGAAAAATAACCTGCCCTAACTGCCTTCTCTTGATTTTAGAACAACGTATCAAAGTTATTTATACTACGAACTATGCGGATAACAGTAATCTTAGCCATCCTAGGAATTGGTCTTTCAGTAACTGTGATAGCTCAAAAAAAGCCTCTAGATCATGATGTATACGATAGCTGGAAGGATATTGAATCTACCCAAATCTCGGGTAATGGACAGTACGTTTTATACGAAATAAATCCGGCAAAAGGCGATGGAATACTTTACGTTCACGATACTGACCAAGATGAGCCAACGCAGTATGCGAGAGGGATGAAACCATCCTTTTCTTACGATAGCCGCTTTCTGGTTTTTAAGATAGCTGCTCCTTACGATTCTGTGCGGCAAATGAAATTAGCCGAAAAGAAATCTGACGAGATGCCCAAAGACTCGCTGCTAGCTATAAATTTGAGCAGTGGCGAAACCATCGGAGAGTTTGCCCGAGTGAAATCCTACAAGCTACCGGAGAAGGGGAGTGGCTGGTTAGCTTTTCTACACGAAAGTCCGCTGGATACAACCGAAGAAGCAGCATCGGATAGTATCCAAACCGACAGTGACTTCGTCTATGCTGCGTTAGCAAGTAAGGCCGAAAAGCCGGAAGGAAACGAACTGGTCATTTTGAACCTAAAAACCGGAAAAGTATGGCACTTCGACCGAGTAGATAGCTATCTTTTTTCCGAAGATGGCAGCCAGATAGCCTTCAGCCAGGTAGCTTGCGATTCTACGGGTAGTGCCGGAGTGATGGCCTTTAATACGGAATCCGAGACGTTGGTTACCATCGACTCGGGTAAAGTCTCCTACGAGCAATTAGCCCTGAGCCGGGATGGACAGTCCGTTGCATTTCTCGCTAGTGAGGATAGCCTGGAAGCTGATGACCGTTACTTTAGTTTATATCTTGGGAGCTCTGAGGGGAGCGATGTTCGGATGATTGCTGATACTACTACTCAGGCCATTCCCGAAAACTGGATGGTCAGTGAAAACGGTGATCTCAACTTTTCGTACGATGGGCAGCATCTAGTCTTCGGAACAACTCCGCGTCCTCAGGATTATGCCTACGAGGAAGATACGACGATTTTAGACGAAGAACGGGTGAAAGTGGACATCTGGTCATGGACCGACCCTTTTTTACAGCCAATGCAACTGGAACAGCGAGAATCTGAAATGAAACGCTCTTATGCCGCCGTCTATAATTTATCGAGTGGAAGCATTAGCCAGTTAGGTACCAAAGAGATTCCCGATATTCAGTTTGACGAGGATCGACGGCTGAAATACGCTATTGGAATCAGTGATTTACCGTACCGGCAGCAGATATCCTGGGATGCTCCTTTCCGGCGCGATGCTTACTTAATTGATATGAGTAATGGAGAAAGTACTTCCATCGTGGAAAACACGGCTGGTTACCCTCAACTTTCTCCTGGTGGTAAATATGCCTACTGGTTTGAACCTAGCGATAGTAGCTGGTATGCTTACGAGGTAGCCAGTCAGCAGACGATCAACCTGACCGAAGATATTCAGGCAAATTTCTACGATGAGTTAAACGATCGTCCGATGCTTCCGGGAAGCTACGGCTCGGCTGGTTGGACTGAAGGAGATGAACATTTTCTGGTATATGACTATTACGATATCTGGAAAATTGATCCAAAAACAAAAGAGGCTAGTAGCCTGACTAACGGTTATGGCCGAGCAAATGAACTGGCTTTTCGTTACGAACAGCTAGATCCTGACGCATACTTTATTTCTGCTGATGGAGAGATTATTTTATCTGCTTTTGATCGTAAAACCAAACAAAGTGGTTACTACGAGGAGCATACCGGGAATAACCGCCCCCCCGAAAAACTGGTGATGGGTGATTATAGATTCTTCGGATTAGAAAAAGCCCGGGAAACTGACGACGTCATTTACCGCAAATCTAGCTTCACTGAATTTCCCGACCTTTGGTTAAGTAGCACTGATTTTGAAGAAAGTGAAGAACTCAGCAATGCGAACCCCCAACAACAGGACTATTCTTGGGGAAGCGTAGATTTGGTTTCCTGGCGTTCGGTAGACGGTACTCCGCTCGACGGATTATTATACAAGCCCGAAGGTTTTGATCCTAGCAAGAAGTACCCCATGATGGTGTACTTTTACGAACGTCTTTCCAATACGCTGCACCGACATATTGCTCCTCAGCCTGGTCGGTCAAGTATTAATGTTTCCTTTTACGTAAGCCGGGGCTATCTGGTATTTATTCCGGATATTGTCTACAAAGTAGGTTATCCGGGGGAGAGTGCGTTGAATGCAGTCTTATCCGGAACGTTAAACCTGATTGATGAAGAGTATGTGGATAGTGATCGGATTGGGGTGCAGGGACATAGTTGGGGCGGTTACCAGATTGCCTATATGCTGACCCGTACCAATTTGTTCCGGGCAGCGGAGGCCGGGGCTCCGGTTTCTAATATGACTTCGGCTTATGGAGGTATTCGTTGGGGGACTGGTATGAGCCGGATGTTCCAATACGAACGTACCCAAAGTCGCATTGGCGGTTCTCTATGGGATTATCCACTTCGGTTTATTGAGAACTCACCGATCTTCACTGCCGATAAAATAGATACGCCTTTGCTTATGTTGCACAATGATGCGGATACAGCCGTGCCCTGGGAGCAGGGTATTGAGCTATTTGTTGCCCTGCGGCGACTGAACAAACCCGCCTGGATGATTAACTATAACGGTGAGCCCCACGGTATCACTAAAATGCCCAATCGCAAGGATTTTGCCCGCCGCATGCAGCAGTTCTTCGACCATTATCTGATGGATGAGCCTATGCCACGGTGGATGAAAGAAGGAGTGCCCGCCACAATAAAGGGTAAAACCCTACGCTACGAATTAACGAGTGATGATCAGAAATAGAATTGCGAAATCCTTCTAATCATTTTAAGCGGGCTACATCCTGATCAAACATAAATGAGTCTAGGACTCTACGCGGAAGGTAATCTTCAGATTAACCCGATACTGGGTTACTTGATTACCATCAACGTTTACACTGTGCTCTTTTACGTAAGCAGACTCAATGTTTTTAAGGGATTTGCTGGCTTCAGCAATTCCTTGTTTGGTGGCATCTTCCCATCCGTTGGGCGAACTGGCTAATACTTCAATGACTTTTAAAACGGCCATAAAAAATAGGTTTTAGGTGTAAAAAATTTTTTGAATATACTAAACCAACCCCGAACTAATTAATTTGTTAGTTTAAGCACTGAATTTTGCCGCTCTCAAGGATGCAATTAAGAACAATTGACTTTACCGAGACCTTCACCTGGACGTTACCGAAAGCTGAGAAGCAGTAGGTTGGGATTACCTATATTATGTAATAAACGTCTCAATCAATCCCGACACTTCGCTCTGAGCGGTACTATTCAGGCGGTACGAATAGTCATTCTGTTATAAATGGTGCTTTTTCGTAGTTCCCGGTGGTGATTCCGCTAGGCCCCCTTCTCCGGAGTCCTTCCCTAAGACAAATCTGCTGAGAACATTCATAGGGAAATCTACCCGGAGACGATTCTGCCAAGAATACTCATGCGGAAGCCTTCCCGGAGGCAAATCTGTCGAGAATTACTAATCCGTAAGGTCGTAATGTCGCTATTCTCGCCGGAAGAAGCACCCCGGCACCCTTCTCCATCACTATTTTGTCCAGAATAGAATAGATCACATTTCAATTCTCCCCAACATCATTCCGTCTGGAATAATGACATCCCAATGGTGTCGAATTTTTTTGTCATAAATTAACGTTTTTAAAAAGCTAGATCAGTTTTGGTCAGGCTTTTGTACCTTCGTGAGGTAGTCAATCCTCCTCAGACTAATCTGAAGATTGCGGTGTACAAGTTCACGGTAAAAAATCTTTCTTTATTTATTGCGGGTATAGCGCTATTGCTGGCGTTGGTACTGCGGACTTTTTTTATCGAAAGTTTCCGTAGTGAGTCTCTGTACCTACGGGATGTGCAACGAAATATCTCCCAAAACTTGAATCAGGTTACCAAGGAAGCAAGGGAAATTCGTCAGGCCCTGGATAGACAGGACTCCGTATCACTGTCAGATTTCATTTCCGATCTACGGTATCCGTATTTTATCTTTCGCGACAATCAGCTGGCTTACTGGTCGGATTATCGTTTTGTGCCTTCGTATCAACAGTTACAGGGCGCGGCTCAGTTTCAGTACAAGGAGTTTGACCAGGGAAGCTACATTATTCATCGAGACTCAGTAAATGGTTGGGAGTTTTATCAACTGCTGCTGATTAGAGAAGATACCGAAATTGATAATCAGTACGTGAGCTCAGGCTATAATGCCGAACTGTTTCCCCAACCCGAAACGGTAGATGTTAGGGAGGTAGTTTCGGTAGATACCCCCGAAAACATAATTCGTTACCAGGAACACAATCTATTCTCGGTGCTGGCCAATGCTCCGCCTACCGGCTACCGCGAGCATGATACTGCCAAATCCTTTCAAGCTCTAATCACTGCGCTGATTGCCGCGGCAATTGGGCTACTTTTGCTGAATGTGTTTCGTGGGGCCCGGCAGCAGTTCCGCCGGCAGCGTATTGATCAGGGGTTATTGATAGTGGCGTTGACGTTGCTGCTGCTTCGGGGTTTAATGATTTATTTTAACTACCCCTACGGAATTCTGCCCCTACACCTGTTCGACGGACGTCAGTTTGCTTCCTCGTCGGTTAACCCATCCTTAGGTGATCTGCTGCTTAATTGTATTTCGGTACTCATCATCATCAGCTACTGTTTCAGCTACTACCGAGATTCCCAGGCTTACCGAAAACTAATCAGCAGTAAAGCGGAAATCAAGACTATAGCCACCGTACTGGGGCTTATTCTGGGATTATTTGCTCTCTTCTGGCATTACAATATAGTTCGCAGTATCTATTATAACTCGCAGTGGACACTAGATGTAAATGAGAGCCTCTCGTTCTCAACCCTGAAAAACATCAGTTTGCTAATATTTGTCATCAACTCTATCAGCTATTTTCTGGGCGTCCACCTGATTTTTCGAACTTGTATGAGCCTGAACCAGAAGAGCTATTTACCCATGCGGTTGAGCTTTCTGATTGCTTTGGGGGTTGGATTAATACTAAGTGCTTTTGGAAAAGCCCCTACCTTTCCGGTAGTCGTTATTAGTGCCGCCTATTTTGTGTTGCTTTATTTGTTCAACTTGCCCCGCTTCCTAACCAAGGTAAGCTACGTTACTTTTCTATATGTATTTGCCGGCGCACTGGTAAGTGCAGCTGCCTGCGCCATTGCCGCCTACGATATGCACCAGGTAGAAACGCTGGATAACAAACAGAAATTTGCCAACCAATTGGTGGTGGATAACGATATTTTAGGCGAATATCTGTTGCAGGAAGCTGGTGAGAAAATAAAAAATGACCCACTCATCAAAAATCGGTTATTTAGTCCGCTGGCCTCTAAAGATATAATCAAAGAAAAGATCAAACGGGTGTACCTCAGTAACTATTTTGATCGCTACGAGATACAGGTATTTTTATTTAACAGCAAAGGTCAACCATTGGGGGGTAATCCTACCTACACTTATCAGGAATGGCAGGAGGATATTGACACTTTTCGGTTTTCTACCGAGTATCCTAATATCTTCTTCATTAACCGAACCGAAACCCTTCCTGAAATTGAGGGTGGCCAGCGTTATTATCTCTTTTTAGACATTGAGAACTTCAACAATGTGGTGGGGCACATCCTGGTTGAGTTGGTGCTCCGGCGCTTCACCCCCAATCAGGTATATCCCGAACTACTGGTAGACCGTAGTTACCTGCAAGCCTACCCTAGCCAAGATTACAGCTACGCTATATTCTCATCGGATTCTAGTGAAAATGCCATTGATAACAAACCGCTGTTTACTTCGGGTAACGAACAGTTATTTCAATACTTTAAAAACTATGATCTTAGCCTGATAGATGAGGAAACTGTAGTGAACCGGGGCGACTATAGCTATTTGTTGATGAATGGGCAGGAGGGTGAATACATCGTTATCGCTTCACCGGCCTACTCATTCATCGATATCATTTCTAATTTCTCGTTTTTATTTCTACTCCTCGTTTTTTCAATTCTGCTGTTATTGGGGGGCTATTCAGTCTATTTTGTGTTCAAGCGGGAAAATCTGAATTTCTCTACCAAAATCCAGCTCTACCTGAATGCGGCCTTCTTTATGCCGCTGCTGGCCCTAAGTATCACGACCATCAGTATCATCAGTAGCTCTTACAATCAGGAAGTGAATCAGTCGTACATGGAGCGTACCGAGCAAATCAGCCGAAATATTGTAGCTGCTTACGAAGCCTTTTTGGAGCGCGAACTGTCCGAAGATGATTTCTCAGCTACCATAAACCAGATAGCCAACGTTACTGAGACCGATATTAATATCTTTGATACCTCCGGAAAACTGGTAGTAGCCAGCCAGCCATTGATCTACGAAAATGAACTGCTCTCACGTTACATCAATGTCTTGGCCCTGGTTTCTATCCGCGAAAAAGGAGATACCCGAACTGTATTGGAAGAGTCCGTAGGCTCTCTGTCCTATAAGTCTTCGTACGTAGGACTAAAATCCTTCCAGACGGGCCAGCTATTAGGGATCGCTAGTATTCCATTCTTTGAATCCCGAAGCCAGCTAGAAGCTAGAATTATTCAGGTGCTCACCAACGTCATGAATATTTTTACCTTCGTGTTCATTGCCTTTTTAATTATCTCGTATTTGGCTTCGGTATTGCTTACGTATCCGCTCAAGTACATCACCCAGAAGATCCGTCGTACTTCTTTAGCAGACTATAACGAGCCCCTCTCTTGGGAAAGTAACGACGAAATTGGTCTCATGGTCGGCGAATACAATCGAATGTTGGTGAATTTGGAAGCCAGTAAAGCCGCTCTGGCCCGTAATGAGAAAGAATCTGCCTGGCGGGAGATGGCTAAGCAAGTAGCCCACGAAATTAAGAACCCACTTACTCCCATGAAGCTTAGCCTTCAGCTACTGAAACGACGACTGGCCGAAGAGTTTAAGTACGGGATGGGTCCTGATGAGGTGCAGAAAATGGAAAAGCCGTTGGATAATCTTTTGCATCAAATAGATACCCTGAATGACATTGCCAGCTCCTTTTCTTCCTTTGCCCAAATGCCGTTGCCTAAGAGCGAGCCCTACGAACTGGTTTCAGTGATACGACGAACAGTGAGTCTGTATGAAGAAGAGAATGTAACTATTGATCTTAACATCGTGGGTCGAGAATTTACCGTGATGGGTGACCGTCAACTGATGGGTCGTATTGTCAGCAATCTCATTATTAACGCCAAGCAATCTATCCCGCAGGATCGTGAACCCAAGATAGAAGTCAGCCTGCAAAAGTTTGGTAGTGACCGAGTTATCTTAAAAGTGAGCGATAATGGTACAGGCATAGCGAAAGAGATTCAGAATAAAGTATTTTTACCCAACTTTAGCACCAAATATGCAGGTTCGGGCATAGGACTCGCCATTGCTAAGCGAGGCATTGAGCACGTAGGAGGACGCATTACTTTTGATACCAAGGAAGGAGTAGGGACTACCTTCCTGATTGAGCTTCCCCTCGTGACCGAGCGGCAGTCGGTGGTTGAGCTTTAAACAATATGCTAAGGATTGGGTCAGGTATTTTTCTATTCCTCTGGTTAGGAAGCCTCATCGGCTATTCCCAATCGCCTGCCTCGTCCACCACTCCCAAAAATGATCTCAAATGCCGCACCCTCACAGTGCAGTCTGACTCATTGTGGCTAGATTCGCTTTCGGTAGTTCCCCGCTCCTTAAAAGTAGTGGTTGATGGCGATACGCTTGCCGGGGATCAGTTTAGCTATAACTACTCCTCCGGTTATTTGCACTTAAATAGTCATCCGAAGAATACTAAATTAGTATCAGTATGCTACCGCGTGCTTCCCTTTAGTTTGCATCAAACCCACGCTCGTCGCAACTTATCAGTTTATGATTCTACGGCGGTATTCCAGGAAATCCGGTACGCCGACCGCTATGCTAATCCGGCAAGTTCGGGCCAGGAGACCCTGATTAATACTCCCGGACTTCAGAAAAGCGGAAGTTTAAGCCGGGGTATTTCCTTTGGCAATCGGCAGGATGTTTTTGTAAACGCAGCCCTGAATTTGCAGATAGAAGGGCAACTTACCGATGATCTATCCATCCGGGCAGCCATCACTGACCAGAATGTGCCCCTGCAGCCTGATGGTACCACTCAGCAACTCCAGCAGTTTGACAATGTGTTTATTGAGTTTGAGCATCAGTTTGCAACCCTTACCGTAGGCGACGTACAACTGAACCAAGTGGGAAATAAAGTTCCACCGCCATCTCGTAGTACATCTTTATTCGCCCAGGCTCAGCAACCCTATTTTCTGAAGTACCGACGGAATGTACAGGGTGGGGTACTCAAAACGCAATATTCATTTGGAAAAAACGCTACGGCCCAAACTTCGGTGGGTGCAGCCATTGCCAAGGGGAAATTTGCATCAGTCAACTTAACTGTGCAGGAGAATATTCAGGGGCCTTACCGGCTAAATTCACCGGAAAATACCAGAACTAGTACCATTGGTTCCGACGGAGAGAGAATGTTCTATGTGCTGGCCAACTCCGAAAAAGTATTTCACAATGGACAGCTATTGACCCGAGGCTTTGACCAGGATTATACTATTGATTACAATCTGGGGGAGATAACCTTTACCCCGCGGGTGGTACTCACGCAGTTTTCCCGGGTGGTGGTAGACTATGAATACGCCGAACGTAGCTACAACCGAAGTATACTTACGGCTAGTCATCAGCAAACCCATAAGCGGGTTTCGTTCTCGATAAACTACTATCAGGAAGGAGATAATGCCCGGCGTCCTTTAGGATTTGAACTTTCTCCGGAA
The DNA here is from genome assembly GCA_964551335.1 of uncultured Roseivirgaceae bacterium. Classification (GTDB taxonomy): domain Bacteria; phylum Bacteroidota; class Bacteroidia; order Cytophagales; family Cyclobacteriaceae; genus Tunicatimonas. The sequence goes on along the minus strand of CAZKCO010000018.1, from coordinate 74,868 downwards.
GATTACCAACATTTGAGCGAAGCCGGAGATAAACGCCTCAATCAAACGGTTAGCAGTGTAGATACAGTTACCGGACAAAACTCGAACTTGGCCTTCGGTAGTCAGCAAGCCGATGTGCCTGGGGTTGGGAACGTATACCGAATCCTATATGCTCAACAAGACACTGTAGTGGCTAATCAGACTTACACAATTTTTGTGTTCAGCAACGGCAAAGATGCCATCTATCGCCCCCGCTTTAGTTATGTGGGGGAAGGAAACGGGAATTACGTTCTCCGGAATAGCCAGGTGAACGGAAAAGTCTACGATTGGGTAGCCCCCCAAAGCAGCTTGCCGCAGGGAAATTACGAACCGGTACGGCAACTGCCGGCACCTCAACGTAAACGGGTGGTTTCGGTAGGCACGGAAGTAGCACTTACCAAGTATGATCAGCTATATACCGAACTCGCTTTGTCCGAAAATGACATGAATACATTATCCGGTCTTGACCGGCAGGATGATCAGGGAAAGGCAGTAGTCATCGGATACCGTAGTCAGCCCCGTCCGCTGACTACTAATTCGGCCTACCGCTGGTCTCAGCAGTTGCAATACGAGTACACGGATCGCTATTTTCAGGCAATTGACCCCTTTCGTTCAGTAGACTTTGAGCGAGATTGGTCTAATGTCCCCACCCTGAATGGAATACTACCTCCAGTAACTGATAATCATATCGTTCAGAGTCAGACGCAGCTAGTGAAAAACGCTAATAACCAGTTTCAATACCGCTGGGTGGGTCGTAGGCAAACCAATTGGCTGGATGGTAACCAACACTCTTTGGAAGCTGCTCAGGAGTTGGGTGGATTTCGCCTTTCGGGAACCGGGTTCCTGATGCAAAGCCGCTATCCTCAGCAGCAAGCCACCTGGAAGAGAATCAAGGTAGACATTCATCGTCCGCACCGCTGGGTAACTCCCGGGTATACCTACCGCAGGGAAGAAAACGAAGTACGTAGTACCGAAACCGACTCCATCATCTACAGTGCCGAGCATTACGACGAGCACCAATGGTACCTGGCCAAAGGTGATAGCATCTCCGGAACCTTCCGGGTTGATTATCGGGTACGAAATAACCGACTTCCCTTAGCCGGTGAAATGAAAACCAGTGAGCAGGTACAGATGCTACAGGCGCGGTGGGATAAATCATTGGGGCAGCAACACTTCCTTAGGATAAACGCAACTTACCGTAATTCCCAGTTACGGAATAAAGCACTTTGGGAAGGTCAACCATTAGCAATAGCTCCGGAGAATTCGGTGATGGGACAAGTAGATTGGAAAGGGAGCTTTCTAAAGCGATCTCTTCAGATGTCGCTGACTTACGCTGTGGCTAACGGAAGAGAAATCAGACGGGACTTTGTGTACGTTCGCGTACCCACCGGCGAAGGAATGTTTACCTGGCGAGATGATAACGGAAATGGCATTGAGGAAATCAATGAATTTTATGAGGCTCGCTACTGGGACGAACGTAACTACGTGCGGGTGATTGTTCCCAGCAATGAATACATTCAGGCTTTTACCAGCCAACTAAACTACCGGGTAAAAGCCCAGTTTCCTCAAGGGTGGAACGATAGTAGAGGCCTGAAATCAGTGTTAGCCCGCTTCTCTAACGTTACCCAACTTCAAGTACACCAGAAGCAAACTGACGACCGATTAGCCGCCCGGGTGCTGCCTGGCTATTCGGTAGCGGAAGAGGATTTGCTGTCGGCCAAGGAATCGGTACGCTCTACCTTTTTCTTTAACCGGCAGAGCCCTCACTTTGGGGCGGAAGGGGGGCTGCGAACTACCCGCTGGAAGCAGTTACTTCAGCAGGGCACGGAAGACCGTTCCACTCGGGTTTACCGTACTCAACTCCGCTATCAATGGAACCGGAAGTGGAAAGTGCTGATCAGTAGCCAGCGGGCCCACCGTAAGTACGAACTGGATATGCAGAGTGGCGAGGTTAATTCCCGTAACTTTGATATTACCGAACACCAACTGGCGCCAGAACTGCACTGGCAACCCCACATGGATTTTAGGTTGGTAACCAAAACCAGTTGGACCACCAAAGTGAACGCCACCATTCCACTGGACGAATTAGGGGGGGAAGAAGCCACCCTTCGGTCGGTAGGCTGGGAGCTCCAGTCCAGTAGAGTGATGAAGCGCAACATCAACGCTTCATTGGAATGGTTGAGTATTGATTATAATGCTGATGCCGGACAGGCGGTAGCCTACGAGATGTTAGAGGGATTACTGCCGGGAAATAACGCCCGCTGGTCGTTGAACTTACAGCAGCAATTACTGGAAGGATTGCAACTTACGTTGAATTATCAAGGGCGAAAATCGCCGGAGCAGGGTGCCGTACATAGTGGGAGTGTTGCGGTTCGGGCGTTGTTCTAGTTGATTTGCTCAGACGCATCTTCACTTTTCTCTTCATCAATCAGACTGATTCTTCTCATCTAGGTTCGCCTTCACCAATTCCAGTACCGACGTTCCGTCGATCAATACATCTTTAAGTACGGCTTCGCCATCTTTGATGGAGACCAGGGCGTAGGTTTCCTGCTGTTCATTTCGCAGAGACTCCCGGTATACTCGTTCGGCTTCGGGGGCTTTTGATTCTTCCAGATAGAGGCGGTTGAAAGGGAAATCCAGTGTGAGTTGGTGGGTGCCATTGGTTGAAACGTAGCTAATACTGCTAGCCAGAAAGTTCTGTTTATCGCTAGGTTGTTCTTTAACAACAGATTGAATTTGGGCAAAGCCCTGCTCGTCGGTAGTGAGTAGAGCGTAAACGGTTTCACCTGTAGTCCAGTCATTTTCATTAGCCACCTCAATGGTATTCTCTTCAAAGCTGAGCGTGAGGTACTTTCCCCGGAAGGGGTCGTTTGGATCAATAGGGGCAGTTTTAAATTTGTACTCGGTTCCCTGGGCTAAAACCGCTTCCCGATCAAGAATCATGCGGGCGGGTACGTAAATTTGCACCAGCGCTAACAGCAGAAAGGCAATAAGTATGACCGTTTTCTTAGGCATCGACTTTTCTCTTTTTTAGCATCCAGTAGTTTACTCCGAAGAAACCCGCCCCCACACTCACAAACAGAATACCCCGTACCACAAAACTCAAATCAGTATCTAAGAAGCGGCAGACCACCAAGGCAGTAATCATGAGTAGCCCATAGTTTAGGATACCCAGGTGGTTTCTCCGGGCTCCGTTTCGGATAGTGAGCAGCCCGATTACGAGTACCATTAGGTTGATAAGTGCTACGGCCACCGTTGAAATCAGTCCGACTATAAATACCGGGATGAACAGAAGAAAGACTAGTGCAAGGGGCTCAATGTCTTTTAAAGAACCAATCCTTAGGTATAGATAAAGAAACCAACCTGCTACTAGAGTAAGCAAAGCCGTTGCGGCAAACTCGGGTGAGGTAAGTACTTCATACGTACCATACTGCTCTTGGGATAATTCCCGCCAGAAATCATTAAAGCTAAGTACTAGTAGCAGTATTATTGTGCCCAAAGAACCCATAGCCCGGTAGCTATTACTGCTACCTTGAGATGCATCGGTAACCAAGAAGTTACCCAGCAGGAAGAGCAGCCCGAAGAGGCTAAAGTAGGCTATGAACATCAAATCCTCAAGGTTTTGCGCCAGCGTTCCCAAAGTAATGATGACCGAAAGCGGCACCAGCCAGTGATGAAATAGAGTAAAATTACTAATGGGTTGCGAGCGATAAAGCCGGTAGTAGTGCGGAACAATCAACAGCAACAGCAGCCAGTAGAGGTATGATTGGGTGAAGGGGTACGACCAGTAGCTCAGATCAGCCGAATAGTAGGTAATACCGATCAGATAAAGTAACGAAACGGTTGAAGCTTTTAACAAGTACACCAGTGGAAGGCTCAACAACATCCAGGTAAGAATAAAGCTGCTTACGTTTCCCGGTATGTTGTAAATCTGACTGACTAACGAGATACTAGCCCCAATAGCAAAGAACAAAAAAGTAGCCGATCCTTCTCGCCAGGCTGCACTATCCATTTGGTTTATCAGCACATAGGCACAAAGACTCTGGCCCATCAGCAGCGGTAGAAATGCAAAGATGGTTTTTACAGGCCGGGAAAGTTCGTCCCAGTTGTGGGCGATGATCAGAATAATACCTAACCCGACCAGTATTGCTCCCAGAATGCCGAAGACTATTACCAGGCGGCTGCCGGATTGCCCAGACTTTTGGGCGTAGTAGTGCCGTATGCGTTCGGCCGTATCATTAGAAATAACTTCTGCTTTTACTAACTCAGCAATGTCTTTTCGCAGGCTCATGAGGTAAAGTTACAAGATTGATACCTAATTTCTTCCTATTACCTACTGTCTCTGACCAACGAAAATACTCAGGAAAATTGCAAGCCAGATAAAGCAGATACTTCCATAACCTGACATAATTCGCTATCATTACTCTTTGATCATCAATACACCCCCTATGAAAACCTACTGGCTACTCATCTGCTTACTGACATTCACCATTACTGCTAATAGCCAAAACATTACCCCTCGTTGGGAAAAATTTGAACAAAGCTTCACTAGCTCCCAAACCTACGACAATCCCATCTACGACCTGAAAGACTTTCACGCCGTATTCACTGCGCCCAGCGGACGGACGATGAAGATCAACGGCTTCTGGGACGGCGGCGACATTTTTAAGGTACGTTTTGCGCCGGATGAGGTAGGGGAATGGCAGTACCAAACTGTCTGCTCCGATACCACCAACAGCGGATTGCATAATCAATCGGGCAGCTTTACCTGCGAGGCAAACAATAGCGAGCTTACCCTCTACCAGCGGGGTACGCTTATTCACCCTAAGGGTACCTACCACCTGGCTTACCACGATGGCACTCCTTTTCTGTGGGTGGGCTGCACCGCTTGGAACGGTGGACTGAAATCTACCGAAGAAGAGTGGGATACCTATCTTCAGCACCGCAAGGATCATAACTACAACGTCATCCAGCTCGTCACTACCCAGTGGCGCGGCGGCGACCAGAACAGCGAGGGGCAAACCGCCTACGAGTACTCCGACCAACTGCGAGTAAACCCTGAGTTCTATCAGCATATGGACAAGAAGATAGATCGTGTGAATGAGTACGGACTGATTGCCTCACCAGTGTTACTCTGGGCTTTGCCGGTTGGAGACGGTAAGCACCTCAGCCCCGGCTACAGCCTTCCGCTGGAAGAAGCGGTGATGTTGGCTAAGTACCAAGTAGCCCGCTACGGGGGCAATCAGGTGGTTTGGATGCTAGGGGGCGACGGTCGCTACGCCCGGGAGTACGAACAGCGTTGGCTGGAAATCGGTCGCCGGGTGTTTGCTGATGATCCTCCTGGTCTGGTAGCTCAGCACCCCCACGGCCGGCTGTGGATTGGTGACAACCACGCCGCCGAGGACTGGCTGGATATTGTGGGCTACCAATCGAGCCACTCCGATGCCCAGCCAACGGTTGACTGGATTAATAAGGGGGAGATTGCCACTCGTTGGCCGCATCTTCCCGCTCGCCCGGTTATCAACCTGGAACCCAACTACGAAGAAATCAAACCTACCATTGATGCGGAAGATGTGCGTAATGCTTCTTACTGGAGCCTGTTCGCTACACCCATGTCGGGTATCACCTACGGAGCCAACGCCATCTGGCCCTGGATTCGAGAAGGCGAAAGCATACTAAACCACGGTGCCCCTGAAAAGCTCAGCACCTGGCGCGAGAGCATCGACTTCCCGGGCAGTCTACAGGTTGGCTACCTGGCCGAGTTCCTGAACCAGTACGAATGGTGGAACCTACGTCCGGCTAATGAGCTACTGGTGGAGCAACCCGGCGATGTTGATGCACAGTACAATCACTTTATCTCCGTAGTTCAATCACTAGATCGTCAGACGCTAATGGCTTATATTCCCAAGGCTAGCACGCTCAAGCTCTACAACCCCGACCACGCCAAGTACGATGCAAGCTGGTTTAACCCATCGGATAATACAACCACTACGGCTGAGCTAACTGTCGCTACCGGACAACTCTCCGCCACCCCGCCATCGGATACGGACTATATTCTTATCTTGAAACGCCAGGGAACAGATGTGGGCCGCTGAGCAGGAGTGTTACCATAACGTCATCCCTGGCGAAGTGAAGTGCAACGGAACGTAGATCAGCCGCCGTGGAACGGGGATCTCGAACAATGGTGCTCGAGATCCCTGACCATTGTGGTGCGTTCGCGCCGGGGCGCGTAGCTTACGCTGCGTCAGGGATGACGGTAAGGAGGGAGTTTAGTGGTGGATGTGTTTCCGGCGAAAGTTACACCATCCCGAACTATAAAAGGCATCAACATTGCACCCGCACACATATGGAAAGAGGTGGTTGCGTGTACATTGTATCAAACAAGCGGAGAACGGTTTATTATATTGGTGTTACGGCTGATCTCATCCGAAGGGTTCTCCAGCATAAAGCCGGTGAGGGATCGGTATTTACCAAGAAATATAACTGTACGGACCTGATTTATTACGAATACTATCTGCGAATAGAAGAGGCAATCGCTAGAGAAAAGGTACTAAAGAAGTGGAAACGAGCTTGGAAAGAAGAATTAAAAAAAGCTAAACCCTGATTTGAGAGACCTTTATCCGGAAATCTGACTACCACTACCATTTATACATCTAATCTTTAATTTCTTTCACGCCGGTGAGGGAGCTATGGTAGCGGGCCTCCTGCCAGCCTTGTTCGGTCTTCTTCCAGACAATAGTGGCTATCACCGAAAAGCGCATCCGCTGGTTGCCGGCAATAAACATTTGGTCAAAGTCTACCACACTGTAGCCCATTTCGGCCGATTCTACCGCTTCGTAGTTGGTGATTTCCGACCAGGTTTGGGCCTGCATACGCTCAAGCTGTTCAAACAGCCCGGTAAACCAGCGTTCCCAACCGGCCCGGTCGCGAATGATCTCCGATCCGCCTTCGGTATTAATATCTACAATGCCATAGTCATCGTCGCAGATTTGAGCGAGCCTCTCGAAGTTATGGTCGCGTATGCATTCCAGCATTTCTACCGTCAGGTCAAAAAACGGCTTTTGTTTCATTTCGTTCGGGTAGTTGATGGTTTCCGGGGCGGAGGTATTCATAGGGAAATATGGGTTTTATTGTTTCAGATTAATTACCTTTCTAGGGTATTTTTTGTTTTGAAATCAAGTAACTGAGAAACCTGAATGGAGCAAAGTAGTATTTACTTACGATATTGTGTTGTCATCTCAGCTAAACCAAACCTAACTTTTGGAATATGCCCCTTCGGATACTTAGCTTTCCTCTGATTACGGGCTGGCTTTACACGCTGGCCGTTGCTGCTTTCCTAACAATGCCTATACAAACGTTGGCTCAGGAAGGAGCTGAAGTGTACCGAACCTACTGTGCGGGTTGCCACGGGGCCCAGCTACAGGGTGGCTCGGTGGGAACGCTTATTAAAACCGATTGGACCTACGGCCGAGGCAAAGGAGCCATGATCCGCAACATCCGCTTCGGCATTCCCGGTACCGAAATGGCTGCTTGGGGCAACGTTTTAAGTGATAAGCAGATTCGGGCGGTAGCTGACTACGTTATTGAAGCCCAGGATACTCCACCTCAGGCGGAACGCCCTATTCCCAGCGAACTTACTACCGAAAAATATACTCTTGAAGTAGAAGAATTGGTTACCGAAGGGCTAAAAACTCCCTGGGGAATTGCCTTTGTTGATAAGCAGCGGGCGCTGATTTCCGAACGAGACGGAAACCTGCGCTGGCTGGTGAATGGTCAGTTAGATTCCCAGCCCATCCAAAGCTTGCCACCCACCCACACCGAAAGCAGCACCGGCGGTTACATGGATATCATTCTTGATCCGGATTATAAAGCGAATGGTTGGGTGTATCTGGCCTACAGCCATACTAATCAGGATATGACTGATCCCGAAGCCCCGGCACTGACCAAGATCGTACGGGGAAAGATTCATGATTATCAGTGGGTTGATCAGCAAACCTTGTTTGAAGTACCCGACTCCTTGATGGTGGTGGATGGCAACCGTTGGGGCTGCCGCTTCCTGTTCGACGAGGCGGGCTACCTCTACTTCACCATTGGCGATATGGCGAAGGCCATGGATTCCCAAGACCCTTCCAAAGCCACGGGTAAAGTCTTTCGGATTAATCCGGACGGAAGCATTCCCAAAGATAATCCGTTTGTAGATGCGCCGGGAGCGTTGGGAGCAGTGTACAGTTTGGGCAACCGCAATGTGCAGGGATTGGCCCAGCATCCCGAAACCGGCGATATCTGGATGACCGAACACGGCCCCATGGGCGGCGACGAACTCAACATTCTGAAGAAAGGAGCTAACTACGGCTGGCCCGTGATCACCTACGGAGTGGATTATAGCGGAGAGATAGTCTCTAATAAAACCGAACAGGCGGGTATGGAGCAACCCATGATCCACTGGACGCCTTCTATTGCCGTTTGTCCGGCTGAGTTTGTGGATAGCCCGCAGTTTACCGCCTGGGAAAACAACCTGTTGGTAGGAGCCCTTGCCTACGAAGAGCTTCGGCGCCTGGTAATTGACGGTGATGAGGTAGTTCAGCAGGAGATGATACTGAAGGGCGTAGGCCGGGTTCGCGACATAGATTTCGGCCCTGATGGAGAGATGTATGTCTTACTCAATGCCCCCGATAAAGTGCTGCGAATTACCCCGCGCGATGAGTTGTAGTCTGGAAATTGTAAGCAGTTGGCTGTAGTCAGTATCAGGTTTTTGTAATATCCGATAGACTACCATCTGAATACTGCCTACAGTTGCACCAACTCATGATTAGGCGAATTCCAGATCAATGGTGCGACGGTCGAGGTCGGTATTCATTACTTTCACTTTCACTTTGTCACCCAAAGCGATAATGCGCTTGCGGCGCTTACCGATGATGCGGAAGTTCTTGGCATCGTAATCGTAGTAATCATCGCTGATGTCGGACATTCGGACTAACCCTTCGCACTTGCTGTCTACCATCTCTACGTACACTCCCCACTCGGTTACTCCCGACACAATGCCGTTGAATATCTGATCCCGACGTTTGGACATGTATTCTACCTGCTTGTACTTCACGGAGGCCCGTTCGGCATCGGCCGCTCGCTTCTCCCGTTCGGAAGAATGCTCGCAGAGCTTTTCGTATGCTTCGGCTTCCGGCGATTTCCCGCCGTTCAGGTAATGGGCGAGCAGGCGGTGGGTCATCACGTCGGGATAGCGACGAATGGGGGAGGTGAAGTGAGAGTAGTGCTTAAAGGCCAGTCCAAAGTGACCTTTAGCTTCGGTAGTGTAAATGGCCTTGGCCATAGTGCGGATGGCGATAGACTGCAAAATATCCTGTTCTGGTTTGCCTTCCACGGCTTCCATCAGCTCATTGAAGGAATGAGAAATTTTATCATCGGAGGTGTGTAATTTGTAGCCGAACCGCTGGGCAAACTGGGCGAAGTCGGCGATCTTTTCAATGTTGGGGTAGTCGTGTACGCGGTATACAAAAGTGTTTTTCTCCTTCTTATTCTGGTAGTTGTAGGCAAACTCCGCTACTTTTTTGTTGGCTAACAACATGAATTCCTCTATCAGCTTATGGGCGTCCTGGCGCACCTTAGGAATCACTTCTACCGGAGTGCCGTCTTCATCGAGCCGAAAACGAACTTCGGTGGTTTCAAAGCTAATTGCTCCTTTCGCAAATCGCTCATCTCTAATCTTGTGGGCCAACTGATTCAGCTGGATTACCTCCTTGGCAAAGTCGCCCTTCTCGGAGTCGATACGTTCCTGAGCTTCCTCGTAGGTAAACCGACGGTCGGAATAGATCACCGTTCTTCCGAACCATTCTTTTTTGATTTGCCCTTCGTCGTCCATTTCGAATACGGCCGAGAAGGTGAGCTTCTCTTCTTTCGGACGCAGCGAACACAGTTCGTTGGACAGTTTTTCGGGTAGCATGGGAATCACCCGATCCACCAGGTATACCGAAGTGGCGCGATCCTGGGCTTCTTCTTCCAAAGCAGTATCGGGTTGGAGGTAGTGAGTAACATCGGCAATATGTACACCAATCTCCCACAATCCATTATCCAGCTTTTGAATAGATAGCGCATCGTCAAAGTCTTTGGCATCTTCCGGGTCGATGGTAAAGGTGGTAATCTTCCGGAAGTCACGTCGCTTGGCAATCTCCTTTTTGGTAATGTCTCCCCGAATCTTATCAGCTTCCTGATTCACGTGTTTAGGAAAATCGAAGGGTAGTCCGAACTCGGCAATGATAGAGTGCATCTCAGCCTGGTGCTCCCCGGCCTTCCCTAATACCTGAGTGATCACGCCCACCGCATTACGATCCTGATACGGCCACTCTTTTATTTTAACGATCACTTTATCGCCGTGCTTGGCGCCGTTCAGATCTTCGCGTCGCACATAAATATCTTCGTGTAGCTTACGAAAGTCAGGCACAATGAAAGCGTAGCGAGCTGACATTTCTACTCGTCCGACAAACTCTTCGCGGGCGCGTTCTATTACTTCAATCACTTCACCTTCGGGACGACGGGCAGAACCTCGTCCGCCGCTGTAGCCTGGTCCGTAGGAAAGTACCTTTACAGTATCGCCGTCCCAGGCGTTCATCAGGTAGTCGGAATCTACTTTAATGTCCTCTTCCAGTTCGTCGCTTATGATAAAGGCGAAGCGAGGGTTTACATAGTCTACTTCACCCAGAATATATTCCGGTTCTTTGGTCGATTGGTACTTACCTTTGGGCAGTGTGCGCACCTCATCCTTCTCGACGAGTGTATCCAGTATTTCGTGAATCGCCACTTTAGAAGCTCGGTTCTCCAGCGACAGTTGTTTCATTATCTGCCGGGCAGTAAAGGCGCGGGTGACGTTGGCGTTAAGCAGATTAGTTACTAAGGGTAGCAGTTCACTAAAAGTACTGCTAGATTGTTTATTCTTACCCCGGGTTCGGGATTTTGGTTTTTTGTTACGTTTGGCCATAAATGGGTTTGGTAGTTGGAAAGTAAAAAATATGCAATAGGGCAATTGGGATGGGACGAAGTGGCCTATTGTTCCTAAAGAGACTACAATATTAAGCGATTAAAGTTCACACTTTTTTATTATTTTCTTGATGTCTTGTTCTAAATCGGGAAGATGGGTTTTGATAATTTGCCAAACTTCTTCGGCATCAACACCAAAGTAATCGTGAGCTACAATGTTGCGGAAGCCTTTGATCTTTATCCAAGGCACCTGATTTTCTTGATCCCTAAGTTCTTCGCTGAGCTTAACAACGGGTTCCACGATGATTAAGAAATTCATGAGAACCGCATACCGCATCGAATGTCTTCTCATCAGCATAAAATGCATCGGCATCATCAAAATTAAGAGTAAAATCTCGGATTTTATTGCAACTATCAAGAATAGCCATCAAGTTGCCCTTATCCTTTTCAGACATAAACGGCTGATTGTAAAATATAGGATTTAAAATAAGGCTTGATATATTTCTCTCGGCAGATATCTACTTCCCGATTAAATTGCTTTTCTGCTAATGCTTTAATGCGGTGTTTCTTTTCGGTAAGATTTTCAGTATTCGGTTCAAATTCCACAATTAAGTCAATATCACTCTCGTCAGTTTCTTCCCCTCGAGCGAATGAACCGAATAGACCAAGTTTCGTCAACTGATAGTCAGAGAAGAGTTCACTTTTGTTATCTTTTAAGAAGTGTAATATTTCCTGTTTGTTGGTCAATACGTTATTATCGTTTTTGAAGAGCAAACTGAAGATCAAGTAAGCATATTGTTTAAATAGTATTAGCTTGAAATTAAGAAAAGGTGTGAAGCGGGGGACTCGAACCTCCTTACCCTCAGTCCTAATAAAGCAGACAATTCATTTGTTATCAATTATTCCAAAGCAAAGGTACCATTCTTCACACGAGGGTTGCTTCACGAATAATTTTTTTCAATCTATCCATAATTTCAGATTTTAAGAATTCAAGACCTATTAAAGAAATAGTAAAGAACACAACCTTCATTAGGAGTGATAGATAACCAACTAATAAATCCGCTTGATCACTTAGGCTCTTTGATGACTTCTTTTCCTTTAGATATTGTTAACCTATAAGTAGTATACGTGAAGTTATATGCAAATCGTTACTGATTTTTTTACACAACTTGTCTCGATACGCGAATACTATACCTCAGTAATCAACTCATCGGGTAGGAGTGGTTGTGAAAGCATGGCTAGGTAGACTTGGGCGAGCAAACGAATATTCTGATAGCCCGACTGCACGAGCTTATCCAGGTTTTCTTCCTGATAATACAATCGCTGAATATCGGAAGCGTCCAGTAGTTTGCCGGAATCCACTTCTACGGAGAAGAGTGCGGCCAGTAAATCCAGCGGTACGAACTTTTTGTACTCACCGAACTTCCACATTTCCATCGTATCCAGATGGGGTACTTCCCAAGCTTTTTTGTTCATGAGTTGTAATGACTTAGGCAGTTTAATTCCGTGGATCAACATTCGTCGGCAGAGATAAGGGTAGTCAAAATCACGACCATTGTGGGCACACAGTCGCAGGCGGTCCTGATCGAAACGCTGTACGGTTTCGTCAAATTCGTGCAATACGACAGATTCTTCAGGGTCAGTGATACACTTAATACGGAGTTCGTTTCGCTTTTCGTCTAAGGCGTGAAAGTAGCCAATGGCCACGCTAATAATTTTCCCAAATTCTGCATACAGTGCGGCTCTCTCTCCGAATAGCTGAGCGGGAGTTTTAGTGTCAGATTCGCGGAAAAATTCGGCTTTTCGGTTCCAGGCGCGTTGGATTACAGGGGAGAGCTGGTCGTAGTTTTTCTCTGCCGTTACGGTTTCGATATCTACAAATAGAATATTGCTGGATAATACATCGGTGGCCATACTTAGTAAATATTAGGTTATTGAAAGTCTTTATAGAGTAAACTGGGTTGAATGCCTTGGTTGTTCTGGTACTTACCACCGCTATGTCCCAGACTTTTTTGATAGGACTGGTAGTTGCCTTCAATGGAGTGATAAAATATCTGGCAAATTTCTACTCCAGCGTAAATACGGATGGGTTGTACACAGAACATCTCCAGGGTCCAGTAGCCGGCAAAGCCCACGTCGCCAAACCCGGCGGTAATGTGCACAAACAGCCCTAGTCGACCGATAGACGAGCGGCCTTCCAGCATGGGAACGTAGTCTTTGGTTTCAGTAAACTCCAGCGTTCGACCCAGGTAAAGCTTATGTCGCTCTAATAAAAGTCCCTCCTCAGGAATGATGAGTTTCTGAGCAGTGTTCTCGCTTTTCATATCCAGTTCCTCCCGATCGTAAACCAACAGTTCGTGGTGCAACCGCAGATTATAGCTATTCGGGTTGAGTTGCTCTTCCCGAAAAGGATCAATGATGATATTTTTCCCTTGTTGTTCTTGTATCGATTTTCCGGATAAAATCATAGAAGCATAATGATTAATGAATGCGACCGCCGCGCGGATGAATGATGATTGATAAATACTGACTATGTAAACCATTAGTCGTTAATCATCAATCATTATTCATTACCTTTCAAAGGTACTGAAAAAAAAAACGGGAGCCGGAACCAATTGTGGGGTATAAAAATTTCTTAACTGGATATTGACTATTCGAAAGGGTTGATTAACTTTGTAGTCCAATTTTGGAAACGCGAAAGTAGCTCAGCTGGTAGAGCGCAACCTTGCCAAGGTTGAGGTCGCGGGTTCGAACCCCGTCTTTCGCTCAAATAAAATTAAAGCGACTTACTTCGGTCGCTTTATTTGTTGAACGCCGGGATGGTGGAATTGGTAGACACGCAAGACTTAAAATCTTGTGGCCGTTAGGCCGTGCGGGTTCAAGTCCCGCTCCTGGTACATTTAAAGCTCACTAGTTGTAGTGGGCTTTTTTTGTGAAAATCTTGTAGCCGTTAGGCCGTGCGGGTCAACTGGACGGCACTCCGTCGGGGTGGCGGTCCAAGAAGGTGTTAGAGTTTCTTAAACCTGCGAAGCAGCTAAGTCTACGAGGTTTTATTTTTTAAAGTGACAACTATTCTCCGGTAGCGCGATAAGGCAGGGGTACCCTGGTCGGTTACGGTCAGTATGATATGAACTGTGGCTGATTCAGTAACTTCAGGAGCAATGAAGTCGGCATTTGGGGAAGAGACATTCTCAATAGTTAAACTTCCGGAGTAGGTACCGGCCTCCGGATAAACGGTCCATTGGTAAGTCAGATCATCCTGGTCTGGATCAGTTGATCCTGAGGCACTTAAGGATACTTTTTCACCCGGACTTGCCTCAAAATGTTTGACGCTCAAACTGGAATCGCCATTCAATATCACTTTTGGCGGATGATTTGCCTGAGCGTAAGATTGCACGCACCAATCCATGCGAGCCCTAAAATCATTCTGGTAGTGAGAGCGCCAGCGCCAAACGGTAGCCCGAGCTGACTGTTTATCTCCAATCTGATCTACTGCGTCCACAAATTGAGTATTGCCGCTAGTAAATCGGCCTCCCCAACCACCGTAGCCTGGCTTCTCCGGGTCAGAGAGTCCGGTGGGTAGAAAGTAAAACCAGGAAGGAGTATCTCCTTCCTTTAGTACCCCGTGCGGATTGGGGGCTGTCCAGGTTTTCATCGGGTACAAAGCCCCCAGTGGACCGTGGTCTTCTTTGACGTGGGTAGTAATCCACACTTCTGACGTAAGAGACTCATCGCCCCCCAGATACATGCCCCGGAACACTGCGTTTCGTTTATCCTGGCCTTCCGGTGCCCGATTAAGAATATAGAATTGTTCAGGGAATTGCTCGGCAATCCAGTGGTAGATTTCGTCTTGATCAGCGATATCGTACACCCTGAGTCGGGAAACAAAGGTTTGGTATTGCTCCGGGCTTCGGCTGTTCTTTATCTTCCAGAGCGCTTGGGCCAAGTCGGACTGCCCACCCCAGATGGCAATATTTTGCGGTCGGCTATCCGGTTGGTCGGCAACCTCAATAATCCAGTCCGATCCTTCGGTATCGTGGCCTTCTCCGATGTGGGACAAGCCCCGTTGAGGGTTCCCTTCCTTTACTCTATCCAGTAAGTAATCAGCCCCAGGATAATCAGGGTGGTGCTTAGATAAATTAGGTTGTACTTGACCGTAGGCCTGAATAATTTCTTGGATCAACTCCGGTTTTACTACTGCCTCCTTGAGTTCGCTGGGAGTGCCGGAAGCGGTAGCAATAATCCCCTCAATATCAAACTCGTTGGCGTACAGCATCAAGCGGATTAACGATTGCTGATCGTCCGGGTCGCCCCCAATATCAGTAAGTACCATAAGACGTGGTTTCTCGTCCAGTGGGACTTGATCGGTAGGGGGCACCGGATAGATAGTAGCCACACTCCCGTTAAAGAAACTCAGGAAGAACAGAGAAAATAATAGAGCACAATTAGCTGGGAGGAATCTAGGCAGCACCCAAAAATACATTTTCATAAAATATGGAGGTTAGTTATAACAACAACTAATCCCAATATATCTTTCCCCGATTGATTATACAAGCAGGCTAAGGTTTGCTCAAGTTAGGATGCGGGCCTATCCTGAACTGCCAGTAGCTTTACGGTTTCATCGCCCAATACTTCCAGGGTATGGGGAGTATTGGCCGGTAAAATCAACCAGTGACCGGCAGTGAGCTCCTGGGTTTTTCCATTCAGAGTAAAAAGTAATTTACCCTCCAGTACAAAAATTTGTTCGTGCACCGGCGCCCCGATCCGGTTTTTCTTAAATCCCGGAGCCGCCCAAATCACGTGGGCATCTACGGCACTATCAGTAAATACTGCTTGATCAGTAATATGATCAACCTTGTTGGGAGGAGCTACATCGGGTAAGGAGATCACAGTTTGAGCCTGAGCCACAAAGATACTGATGAATGTAACCAGCAACGACAAAAAGAAAGTTTTCATAGGATTGATAATGTTAGATTTTTGGGAAGGTAGATTCTTTCGCTGGACTTAGCATTCTAATTGCAGTGAACTACCGGAGCGTTGCAGTCAGTGTAGCCGTTTGGTTGGGAAATGGAATAAATAAGTTGAGAATACTACACGTATAGAGTTAAAATTTTCGTTCTTGATAAGTATGCTGATCTTTAGATGCATCGGGTTACTAGGATTCCTGCTTTGGGGATATTCCTCTTTTGCCCAGCTTTCGGTAAGCGGTAATGTGAAGTCAACCACAGGAGATAGATTGCCTTTCGTGCACGTAGTAAATACCAGCCAGCGTAGCGTAGCCGTAACCGATATCAATGGGCAGTTCACAATTGAGGCCGCCCTGCAGGACACACTAGATATTTCCCTGATCGGATACCAGCCAGCTCAAATAGTTGTAGTACCTCGCCATTTTGAACAAAAGTTTAGCGTGGTGTTAGTGGAGGACTCAATTCTACTTCCCGGTATTACCATATTTGAGCAGTCGGTAGAGCCAATTGTTAAGTTACCTGAGCGAAAATCAATGACCGTGACTGGGGTACGCGGAAAAGAGGATATTGTGCAAAAGGGAACTATTCGGTTTAATATGGGTACCCCTGGTCAATCATCTGAAGTGGTGCCTATGATCGGGGTAAGCGCTAGTTTAACTGGTGTATTCACTTACTTATACGATCGGTTTTCCAAAGATGGCAAAGAGCGACGCAAATACGCGGAGACTGTGAAGGAAGCCTACGAAGAGTCGGCCTTTCGGGCGTTGATCAACGATCAGAAAACTGTTGATGACTTAAAGAAACAATTTCAACTTTCCCATTCCCAATACGAACGGTTGCTCACTAAGTTCAACAAGGAATACCCGGATGCCAAGAAGATGGTGAACAAGAATGAAATTATGGGGCTGTTATACTACTTTTTTAGTCAGACTAGCCGCTAACTCATTAATCCCGACGAATTAGCTGGGCCTGAAACCACTCCGTGGTATCTGAGGCCGGCTCGATAAATAGCGTATCACTCACCAGTTGTACCTGCCAGCTTTGTCTTAATCTTCTCTCGGATTCGATTAGCTGAACCTGGTTTTGATCCAGTTGCCAACGTCCTTTAAACGTCTGAAATTTCCCTTCGCCACTGCGATAGTCACCGCCGTATTCAAAGGTGATCCAGACCGCTTCCTTTTCAGTGGCCGGGTATAAAATGGTGTCTTGTTGGTTCGTCCATCGGTAAAAATACCAGGTGCCGGGCAGGTTAGTAGTGAGGTTAGGAGCCTTCTTCTTAATTTCCGGCATCTCATCAGTTCTCGTTAGAGTAATCCGCTTCGTTCGGTTCTCCAGAATCAACAAATCCGGGCCAAAAGTGGCTTTCCAGCGTAGCGTATCTTTCTCACCATCAGGAATCAGCCATAGATTTCCGCTGTTACTAAGTTTCCAGTCACCTTGTTCATTCTGGTTCGTTGTAAATGAGCCTTCATCAGTAAACTGTATAGCGGAACCCCATTTCATAGGTTCATAACGCAATGTTGCTTTGCGAGTACGATCCATTCCATCCACCAAGAACTGCTCAATTTTCCAGATTCCAAATAATCCTTCGGGGGTTGAAGAGGAACAGCCTGACAGCAAAACACTACTCAAGAACAGATAAAAAAGTAGTTTCATAAACCGATATTGATCCTGCACTCAAAATTAAAAAAGCAGGCAGTAATTTTTTTTGTTTGCAGTGAACAGTTGTCCTTACGCAGTGAGTAACGGGAAAACGTCGTTAAGGGTACAAAGCTATTAATTCCTGAACTATACATCCGAATATCAGCTAATTTTTCTAACTTCTACCTAATAAATTATTTCGGCCATCCGCAATGTTCCGCTTTCCGATATGTACGTTTTTCGTTCTCATTCTCAGTGGAATGTTTATGATTCTAGGCTGCCAATCGGAAGAGAGTGAAATGGCGCCCTCATTAGCCCAACAGATTGCGGGAGCGTGGCAGTTGAATTCTTTGGATGCTACCATTCAGGTGGATGGTGAAGACTACACAATCTTTCTGGCTCAATTTGCTGAATTCTTCGGTCTTGCCCCCGAGGAGTTAGCTATCGGTTTACTGTTTTTAGAAAGCCAAATTACACAGGAATTACTAGCTCGGGAACCAACGTTGCGCCTGAATCCGGAATATTCCTTTGATTTTCAGCAGATTGATGCTGAGCCTTTACGCGGTAGCTGGGAAATCAATCAAGACAGTATGCAGTTAGTACTCATATCAGAAGCACAAGAAAGGTTAGCATTAGCTATACTTTCATTGGATGAAAACGAAATGAAGCTAATGATGTCCGAGAGTTCAGGTACATTATTTGGTCTGCCCCAATTTCCTGAGCAGTTAGAATTGCAACTGGAAATGGATTGGAGCATAAATCAGCCAACGGGGGAATAAACAATGAATGTGTACTATTTTACTGAATTTACAGAGCCGACTACAAGAGCTACTGCACCATATCATCCGAAGAACCAGATGGGCGGCGGGAGCGAAAATACCAGATGCAAAATAAAATAATGCCGGTAGAGATGACAATTTGAAAAATTGCCCAACCGTAGAAGTTAAGCGAAAAAGCCAGATAAGCAAATAAGGCCAATGTTCCCATTACCACAGAAATTAGCGCAAAAACTCCCAAAAAATCTTTCATCATTAATTCTAGTAAAGTTTAAAAAGCATTTGCAAAGACAACTGGTAAAAGCTGATTTCGTTTAGAGTAACTTTTTTGGATAGTCGGTAGAATAGTGGCTTATTACGTAGCCGTTTACATTACCTACCGTATGAAATATTTTCCTCACCACTCTTTCCTCATGGGGCTACTCTTAGTGGCTTGCAATAACCAATCACCTACTACTCAGGAAAGCTCAGCGATTGCTCCGCTAGAGCCGGTTCCCTCCGAATCTCAGCTGAACTGGCACCAGATGGAGCTGAACGCTTTCATTCATTTCACTACCAACACCTTTACCGATAAGGAGTGGGGCTACGGCGATGAAAGCCCGGAGATATTCAACCCTACCGAGTTTGATGCCGAGCAGTGGGTCAGTGTACTCAAAGAAGTTGGCTTTCAAGGAGTGATTCTCACTTGCAAACATCACGATGGTTTTTGTCTCTGGCCGAGCGAGTACACTGACCATTCGGTGGAGCAAAGTCCCTGGCGAAACGGCGAAGGAGATGTGGTAGGCGCGGTGGAAGAGGCTTGCCGTAAGTATGGATTGAAGTTCGGAGTATATCTGTCGCCCTGGGACCGTAACCGGGCAGATTACGGCCAACCTTCTTACATCACTTATTATCGTAATCAGTTGGAAGAGTTGTTCACTAACTACGGTCCGGTGTTTGAGATGTGGTTCGATGGCGCTAACGGTGGGGATGGTTACTACGGCGGAGCCCGGGAAACTCGACAGATTGACCGGCAGACCTACTACGACTGGCCCACTACCTTGGACTTCGTGCGGGAGCTACAGCCGGAGCCCGAGGTGCTCTTCTTTAGCGATGCCGGCCCGGGGGTACGTTGGGTAGGTAACGAGCGAGGTATTGCCGGAGAAACCAACTGGAACACCATTACGGCAGATACCCTGTTTGCGGGAAAGAGCGGCATCAACGATCTACTCGCCACTGGCTCACCCGATGGCAAATCCTGGATTCCGGCCGAGGTAGATGTCTCAATTCGTCCGGGCTGGTTTTACCACGCTGATGAAGACTCGCTGGTAAAGACCCCAGAGCAACTGTTTGATATTTATCTGTCTTCGGTAGGGCGAGGCTCAACCTTGCTACTCAATATTCCGCCCGACCGCCGGGGACTACTGCATGAAAACGATGTGGCTTCGCTGCGGGGTTGGAGAGAACTGCTCGACGAAGCTTTTGCTAATAATCTGGCCAAGGGCGCAGCCGCTACGGCTGATAGTTATCGGGGCGAAAACCCAGAGTTTGCTGCAATGAACGTTACCGACGATGACTTTGACACCTATTGGGCTACCGACGACGGAATTACCAGCAGTAGCATCGAAGTTGATCTGGGAAAAGACCAGATCGTTCAGTACGTAATGCTTCAGGAATACATTCCGCTCGGTCAGAGGGTGAGTAAATTCTCGGTAGAGGCTTGGCAAAATAATGCATGGCAAACTATCGCGCAGGCCACTACCATCGGCTACAAACGTATTCTCCCGGTTGATTCGGTGGAAACCAACAAAATTCGTGTAAACATTCAAGAAGCACAGGCTTGTCCGGTTATTTCCACGGTGGCAGTGTATTAGTACGATAATGTTTCGGTGTTAGTGTGTTATAGTACTCATGTTTTCCAATAATTTGAACATCTGCGTAAGGCGGACGGCTTGAACACTTGAACACTAACTCACCGTTTCGTGCTTGGCAATATAATCCGGATCTATGGTCACGCCCAGGCCGGGGCCGGTAGGGACGGTGACTACTCCATCTTTACTATCCAAACTGGAAGTAGCTGATTCCAGCGGTAGTTCGTTATTAAAGCCTTTGAATTCGTGGTAAGGACCCGCATTGGGTACGGCGGATACAAAGTGCATCATGTACAAATAACCTAGTCCCGAGCCCGAAATATGAGGAATGCAGGGTTTGTTCTTAGCTTCGGCCATGCGGGCTACCTTCATGGAACGAATCATCCCGCCAAAGTAAAAAATGTCGGGCTGTACAATGTCCAGCGCATCTTCTTTCACCAGCCAGCGAAAGTTTCGCATGCTGGGTTCCTGCTCACCACCGGCTACCGGAATGCTTAAGGCATCGGTTACTTCTTTGGTTTCGGGGTACCAGTCGAAGGGTACCGGTTCTTCGTAAAAATCGTAGTTGTATTCTTCCATCATCCGGCCAATTCGGATGGCTTCGGCAGCATCGTAGGAGCCGTTGGAGTCGGCGTAGATGGTCATATCATCCCCGAAGGTTTTTCGCACCAGCGGAATAAGCTTTTCGGTACGGCCATCGGGATAATCGGCGTTTTTGCTCATACGGCCGCCCACTTTAAATTTTAGGGCTTTCGCCTGCGATTCTTCTACCTGTTTCTTGATTCCCTCAATAGACTCTTCGGCGGATTTGCCCCGGAAGTTATTGGCCTGATACACCGCAATTTTGGGATGATAAACTTCGCCGATCAATTCACCAATAGGTTTCTGGGCGATCTTACCCAGCATATCCAGCACTGCAAACTCAATAGTGGCCAACGGAACCCACAACGCCAGGTTTTGCAGTTTGTAATTGCTTTTGTAAACATATACCTCCTCTAACAGCTGTTCCCAGTCCCGGGCATCTTTACCGGGAAAGAACGGTTGTAGCCGAACCGTAAAAATCGGGTATAAAGATATCATCTGCATATTATTACCTACTGAGATTCCTTCGGCCCCGTCGGTAGAAGTTACCCGGCAAATGAAGTTGTCTTTGTAACGGAGCAGTTCCAACCGGTCGATAATCACCGGGTCCGGAAAAAGCTCCTTTTTCAGTACCGGGCGGGCCAGTACCTTATCCAGCAGTACATCATCCTGATTTTTGCGATGCGGTTGGTATACTTTTGAGGCGCCCAAGGCAGTTGTTCCCAGGGTGGTAGCACCCAAAGCGGCAGAGCTGGTTCTAAGAAAATTACGTCGAGTAGATGGCATAGTGTATTTCATGATTGAATTTTGACTAAGATAACAAAGAAATGAAAACCGAAGCTAGCACGGTTGGCAGGTCTTAAAAATATGGCTTACAGCAAGCCTTTTTAAATTGAATAAATTCTAGTAACATTAAGATGAAAAATATAACTGTTCAACAACCTATCACCTATGTCTTGGCCTAAGTGCTCACCCTGGATATTATTGGTTCTGCTAAGCTGTCAGAGCGGAAGAGTTTCGGAGAAAGCGACCGCCACCTACGAAGGCGACCGCTTTCAGGAGCATATCCGTACTACCGAAGCCCGTACTCCCGAGCAAGAACGACAGGGGTTTAAACTGCCCGAAGGGTTTAAGATCGAACTGTTTGCTTCCGAACCGGACATCGGTAAACCCATGAACATTGCCTTCGACGCCCAGGGGCGACTGTGGGTTACCCAGTCGCATGAGTATCCGTTTCCGGCCGAACCAGGGGAAGGGGTAGATAAAGTTTCTGTTCTGGAAGATACGGATGGGGATGGGCGCGCCGACAAATTCACTCACTACGTCGATACCCTGAATATTCCCATCGGACTGCTGCCGTTGGCCGACCAGGCCTTTGTGTACAGCATTCCGAATTTATATAGCTTGCGGGATACCGATCAGGACGGGCAGGCAGAGAAGAGTGAGGTAGTACTGGGGGAGTTTGGTCATCAGGACACGCACGGAATGGTGAATAACCTGACCCGGGGCTACGACGGCTGGGTGTATACCTGCCACGGCTTTACCAATACTTCCACCGTAGCGGGCACCGACGGTGATTCAATATCCATGACTTCGGGCAATACTTTTCGCTTTAGGCCCGACGGAAGCCGGGTAGAGCAAACCACCTTTGGGCAAGTGAATCCCTTCGGGTTGGCGTTTGACGAGTGGGGCTATCTGTATTCTACCGACTGCCATACGTCACCCATCTATCAGCTTATTCGTGGGGCGGACTATCCGCACTTTGGCAAAAAGGAGGTGGGGATTGGTTTTGGTCCCGATGCCAAACCGATGGGCGAGGAGTCTACCGCTCTGGCGGGCTTAGTCTACTACGGATCCACCAACTTCCCGGAAGAATACCGGAACAACTTTTACATCGGCGATGTGGTGACCTGCCGCATTCACCGCAACTCCTTTTATTTTGAAGGGTCAACCCCCGTGGCTAAAGCGGAGGAGGACCTGGTGAAAAGCGAAGACCCCTGGTTCCGACCGGTAGATATTAAACTAGGCCCCGACGGAGCACTCTACGTAGCTGATTTCTATAACAGTATTATTGGCCACTACGAGGTTCCCTTGGATCATCCCAAGCGGGATAAGGTTCGAGGAAGAATCTGGCGAATCACCTACGAAGGGCAGTCAACCGAAAAGAGCAATCTATCTACCGCTTCAGCGGCGGAGTTAATCGCTGCTTTTGACGACGAAAATATCGTTCACCGCATGTCGGCACTGGACGAATTAGTAGATAGGGTAGGAGCTGAGGCGACAACTTCTGTTAGCGAACTACTGGAAAATTCTGGTACCACTGCTCAGGCTTATTCACTCGGTTTGTGGGCGTTGCATCGCCTATCGGCACTGGACGAAAATCAGATTCGAGCCGCTGCTGGTCATTCCGACCCGGTGGTTAGAACCCATGTGCAGCGTATTCTTCGCGAAAGCAGCGATACCGGTCAGGCTTACTATCCACTGATCGTAGCGGCGCTGGAAGATGAGAGCCCTCACGTGGGGCGGGCCGCAGTAGAGGCTATTGCCAATTATCCGACTTTGGAAACTCTAGAATATCTGCTGGCTCAGAAAAAAAGAATTCCGGATGAGGATACGCACTACCGATACACCCTTCGGCTGATGTTACGCAATTTGCTGCGCGACGAGGCCATGATGCAACAAGTGCTCGCACAAGACTGGAATAATGAAGATGCCCAAATCCTGGCTGATGTAATGCCGGGAATGGAGAATCCGGCTGCCGGACAGTTTTTGTTTGATTATCTGCTGAATTCCACCGAAAAAAGTGAGAATCTGGCCGCCCAATTGCAGCACGCTACCCGATTCGTACCGGAAACCAAGATTAGCCAGGTTATTCAATTAGCCCAGAAAGCCACGGGGGATAATCTGGAAGAAAAACTAGCGCTATTCCAGGCAGTGGAAGAGGGACTGAATCAGCGTGGCTCTGATTCAACGGAGCCCTTAGCCGCCTGGGCTTCTCAATTAGCGGAGCAAGGGCTGGATCAGTATTCTTCGGCTTCATCTCCCAAGGGGGAGGCTACGGAAGCTGACCGGAAGTTGCAGCAGTCAATAGCTATGGTGGGAAGATATGAACTGACCGAACTGACCTCTAAAATTGAAAAGTTGCTGGCAGAAGCCAATCTGAATCCCGATCAGAAAATTGCGGCGGCTAAAACGCTATTGCAATTAGCCCCGGAAGAAAACCTTAGGCTAGTACAAACGATGATTTCCGGCGATGATTTGCCGCTGAATGCCCAACGCCAGTTGATTGCTTCCCTCAATCAATTACCGCAAGAGATTAGTACGCAAGTATTGCAAACCCTGCAAAATTTACCCCCGGAGCTACAGCGGGAGGTTGCCCTAGCCCTGGCCGCTAGTCCGGCATCGCGGGAGGTGCTCTTCCAGAAAGTGAGGCAGGGCGATTTGTTCGCTAGAATGCTGCTGACCCCTAAGGTGAAGGAACGCTTACTGCTCGATATTTCGGCCGAACAGCTGGCTACTTACGAAGGGCTGGTAGCCAACGTATCTTCGGTAGACGAAGATCGAAACGAATTAATTGAGAATCGCCTGGCTGGTTTTCTGGCTGCCGACTCGCTGGCTGGTTCGGGAGTAATGGTGTTTAACCGTAATTGTAAGGCCTGCCACCGGGTTTCTAACCAGGGTAGCATGATTGGCCCCCAATTAACCGGTATTGGTAACTGGGGTGCGGAGGCACTGGCTACCAAAATACTTGATCCTAACCGTAACATCTCCGAGGCTTTCCGGACCTACACCATCAAGACGCAGGATGGGCAGGTGATGACCGGTTTGTACCGGCGCGAGGAAGGCGAAGCAGTGGTGTTTGCTAATATGAACGGTGAGGAATTCATGGTACAAAAGAGTAATATTGCTGAACAGAAGGCTTCGGAATACACGCTGATGCCCGATCACTTCGGCGAAACCCTGAACCAGGACGAATTTAACGCATTGCTTACCTACTTACTTGAACTACAATCTTGAAACTAATTTCCAATGCCAACATCATTCAGCTATATCATCCGCTCAACTTTGGGCTTTCTTCTGCTTCTAGGTATCGTATTTGAGTCGTTTGCTCAGGCCACCGAGCCTCCCGAAAAGCCAGTGCAGTTTCGGCAAAAGAATATTGCAATGGAAAGCTACGAGGCAGTAGGAGCCTGGGATGTGGACGGCGACGATACCCTAGACTTGGTGTCCGGTGGTTTCTGGTACCAGGGGCCGGATTTTAAGCATCGAAATTATATCGCCAAAGTAGACCGCTGGAGTAACGGTGAGTACTACAACGATTTTGCCAGTATTCCGATGGATATAAACGCAGACGGTAGACTGGATTTCATTACCGGAAGCTGGGGCGGGCTAACCATGCTCTGGCGGGAAAATCAGGCGGAACAAGGAAATTGGGTAGCGCATCTGATTGATTCTACCGGACCGGTAGAGTGTATGCAGGCCTGGGATATTGACGGAGATGGACAGGTGGAGATCGTACCGAATAATCCGGGCAACGAACTAAAGTTTTATCAGTTAGAAGACAGTAAATTTGTTCGCTACGAGGTAGGTCCTCAACAGGGGCACGGCCTAGGTTTTGGTGATATTAATGGTGACGGAAGGGGTGACCTAATTAGTAGCGAACAGTGGTACGAGGCTCCCGAAGATCCTTTCTCAGGAGAATGGAAACAACATCAGGAACTATCGCTAGGGTCAGCCAGTGTACCCATCCTGGTAGTGGATGTTAATGACGACGGTAAGAACGATCTGATGGTAGGGCAGGGGCACCACTATGGTTTGGCTTGGTACGAACAAAGTACCGATGAAAGTGGACAGCGAAGCTGGATTACCCACCCCATTGATCCCTACAACTCTCAGTTTCATACAATGGCCTGGGAAGATATAACCGGGGATGATCAACCCGAACTAATTACCGGTAAGCGCTTTCGGGCCCATAATGGGCGGGATCCCGGTTCAGACGACCCGCTCGGACTGTACTACTTTCAGTGGAACGGAAAGTCGTTTACCAAGCATACCATCAGCTACGGCCCACTGGGAGTAGGGAAAGGTGCCGGACTTTTTTTAACCGTCACTGACCTGAACTACGATGGAAGAAAAGATATTGCCGTAGGCGGAAAAGATGGGTTAAGCGTATTTTATAACCAAGGCTCGCAACCTCAATGAAGACTATGAGAACTAAACTACTTATCTCACTATTAGCGTTTTATATTGCTTTTTCCTGCAACCCTACCCAGGAAAACAATCAGGCGGACAATGACAGCGGTTTGTTTGATCGGTCTAACTTGGTGGCCTGGTGTATTGTGCCGTTTGATAGTAAAAACCGAGGGCCGGAAGCCCGGGCTGAGATGTTGCAGGAGTTAGGAATAAACAAGTTAGCTTACGACTGGCGGGAGCAGCACCTTCCCAATTTTGAGGCGGAACTAGAAGCACTTAATGAACACAATATTGATTTGCAGGCGGTTTGGTTCTGGATCGATCAGGACTCAGTGGGCTACCTGGGGGAAGATAATGAAGCTTTATGGGATAAAATGGTGGCGAACGATGTGCAGACCGAGTGCTGGTTTTCCTTTGCCCCTCAGTTTTTTGAAGGACTGTCGGATGACGAAAAACGTAGTCGGGCTATACGGTTTATCAGTGACTTTCGGGAACGGGCCAAGCAGCAGGGGTGTACGCTGGGCATGTATAATCACGGCGACTGGTTCGGGAATCCGCTGAATCAGTTGGCCATTATTGACTCGCTGGGCGATGACCATCTGGGCATGGTCTATAATTTCCATCACGCCCACCACGAGATTGATGACTTTGAGAACCTGTTGGCCCAGATGCAGGATCATTTGCTGTGCATCAACCTTAACGGCATGGAAAAGGAAGGGGAGAAGATACTGACCTTAGGGGAGGGTGACCAGGAACTGAAAATGATGCAGGCTATTCGGAACAGTGGTTATCAGGGGCCTATCGGAATTATCGGGCACCGGGACGATCAGGATGTGCGAGTGGTATTGGAAGGGAATTTGGCGGGGCTTCAGCAACTGAAAGCCGAATTAGAGTAGCCCAAAGTCAGATACTTTCTCGAAAGAGTTTACTTCATTAGTACTTTTTAGTAACTTCTGCCCAGACGCTGGCAGGTTAGAAGTATTTTCAACCTAAGCGCCACCAGACCAATTACTGACCAATGTATTTTTTTACTACTGATAATATTCAACTTTCAATATTACTTTTATGAAAGAGCAAGACAATCAAGATCGAAGGAAATTTTTGCAAACCCTGGCCGGACTAACCACCGGAATGATGGTTCCCCTTTCCTGCCAACCCAAAGCAGGAGATCAGGCTACGGCCAATGCCCCGGCTAAACTAACTAGTTTTGAGGAGGCTTCCGTACTGGCTCCGGCCCGTGACCGGTTGGGCGACTTATTACCCCAACGCAAGTTGGGCAAAACCGGGGAAACCGTCACGATGCTGGGACTGGGCGGCGCTCACATTGCCCGGATGGGTGAGTCCGAAGCGCAAAAAACCATTGAAACTGCCTTAGAAGGCGGAGTCCGCTTCTTTGATAATGCCGAACAGTACGGTAACGGACTAGCCGAAACCCGCTACGGCATGTTTCTCACTCCCGAGTACCGGGATGTGGCCTACATTATGACTAAAACCCGGGCTACTAACGCTAAAATTGCCCAGCAGCATTTGGAAGACTCCCTACGCCGCATGAAAACCGATTATATTGACCTGTGGCAAATCCACTCCATTACCAGCCCCAACGATGTGGATGACCGGCTGGAAAACGGAGTGCTGGATGTGGTACTAAAGGCCCAGGAAGAAGGCAAGATCCGCCACTTTGGCTTTACTGGTCACCGGGATTATAAAGCCCATCAGCGCATGCTGGAGGTAAAATCCGACGTGATGCAAACCTGCCAGATGCCTATCAACGTATTTGACCCTAATTACAAAAGCTTCATCAATAATGTGCTACCCAAGCTGGTAGAAGCGAACATTGCCCCGCTGGCGATGAAAACCCTAGCCAATGGCGGTTTCTTTGGTGGTACTACTCACTTCAACTCCGGCGATAAGCCCCGGATTGTACCCAATGCTTTAACCGTACAGGAGGCCATTCACTTTGTGTGGTCGTTGCCGGTTAGCGTGCTGATTACCGGACCCGACCACGCCGATATGATGCAGGAAAAGATTGATCTGGCCAACTCCTTTAAATCCATCAGCGAAGAAGACCGTCAGGCCCTGGTGGCCCGGGTAGCCGACTTTGACGGCGGCCAGGTAGAGTACTACAAAGCCTGATAAACAGATGTAGGTTTGGGAAGAAGTTTGGTAGAACGAAAGTTCAGTTTGCCGACGACAGTAAATGTTTTTGCACACTTACTGTTGATAAAACGGCTGTGTGCAATTGCATGAATAAGAACATATTTAATCTTATTTTAGTAATATTTTTGCCAATAAGTCAATCTGAAACGACTTAGGTATTTGACAAATAAACGCACCGGTGTGTTTATACAGTTGTTCAGGCAAGCAGAAAAAATAAAAATGAACGAAGAAGATAGAAGATTTAATTTTTGGCAAAAATGGTTGACATACGCAAATGTTATGACAATTATAGTTGGACTATTAGTGGCGTTTGCTGGCAATTCTTTCTTCTTTGAAGTACACAATAATTACACAAAAGATGTTTTCTTGAACGGAAGTGAATTTGAACCGAATATTTTAGAATTTAAAAATTGGCTATTTGGAGTTATCGGTGGAACCATTGTTGGATTTCACATTTTGATGGTAATGATTTCGGAAAATTCATTTAGGAAAAAAGATATTTGGGCTTACAAAGCAATGTGGTACGGACTTTTAACCTGGTTCATAATTGATAGTGGAATTTCAATTTATTATGGTGCAGTGCATAATGTGATTTTGATAAATTTAGTTGCCTTAATCTTGATAGGAGTTCCTTTAATTATGACACGAAAAGAATTTAAAATTAAGCCAGCAGCTAACAATGTGTAAAATGTTCATAGTGGCTAAACGCCACTACACCATTTACACTAACCCTTCAGGCAAGCTGCAATCAAAATCTGGAAAAACTAATCGAATTTCAACTGAAGAAATGAAAAAAGAAGTGTTAGTTGTGTTGGGCGCTCCAAATTCCCCGAAAGGAGAATTGAGTGATATTGCTAAAAACAGATTAGATTATTGCAGAAAAACATTTACCAAAGGACAATTAGTCTTATTAACTGGAGGTTGGGGGGCACATTTTAATACATCGGATAAACCCCATGCATTTTATGGAAGAGAGTATTTAATAACAAAAGGATTATCAAAAAAAGATTTTTTAGAATTTGCGTTGTCAGAAAATACTGTTGATGATGCTGTAAAAATTAAATCTATCTTATCAGAACCTAAGAATATCAAATTAATTATCATTACCTCGGATTATCACGTAGATAGAGTAAAAATAATTTTCAAAGAAATTCTAGGCGAATATGCGATGGAGTTTGTAGGCGTAAAAAGTGGTTTTGATGAAGAGAAGTTACTTGAGTTGATGAAACATGAGGATAAAGCAATAAGCCGCATAAAACAAAATGGGTTGTATTATTAGCATTCAAAAATAATATTCCTTAGGTAAAGAAAAATGAATAAGCCAGCAGGTAATAAAAGCTATATAGCCAAAGCTGGCAGTAAGACCAAGGCTTCAATCGAAACACGCCGCTAGCTAAGTGCATAGCCAAACGTAACCCAATCAAAAAATTGAGTTCCGATGTGTTAATGAAGTATCAGTCACCAAGTGTATTCCGGGGGTGATATGTCATTCATTCGGAGATACAAATTGGCCTTAGCCCGGTGGTTGTTCATGTGGTCTTGTACATAAAAAAAGGCAAACGCCCTACTCACGGTATTACCGCTATGATACATCACGCAAGACTCATCCAACTGCTCCTGTTCTATGCTGAAGATTACATCGGTAGTGTAGGCAAATCCTTTCTCCAATAACGCAATAATCTCTGCCTTGGTCATCTCAATAGCATCGGGGGCGTTAGGTTGAACCTCCATTCCCTGTACGTAACGTTTGGTCAGTAGCTCTACCGTATAGCCAATATGGACCATTTGCTCCCCAAAAGTCTTGCTTACCTCGGTGGGCTTATACCCGTAAAGTTCTTCGGGCATGGCCTGGGCGACGTCCAAACAATGTTCGGTGGCCACTTGCCACACGGATAAATACATCTGGGTGAAGGGGGTTTTGGGTACCCTTTCCGTTTGCCCGTAGGAGGTGGCACTAGAAAAAAGGATGGCGATGGTTAATACTAAATTTCTCATAAGTGTAGGAAGATATTTATTTTGACATCATTGCGAGTGAGGGACGAGCGAAGCAATCTCCCTCTTAGTAGCCAAAGTGCTTCAAATCAGTAGATTGCTTCACATTCGTTCGCAATGACGTATTCATATGTAAATATAATCGTGTTTCAATGCTTAATCTATTTGAGCTCCAACATCAAAATCTAATTTTTGTCGGCAAACAAAACATCCATGAGCGCGGGTAGAAAGGTCGTGAATGAAAGCAAAGCCCCACTTACGGCCGTAGCAATTAATATCCCGAAGTAGCGTACCGGTACCGCTGAGGCAAAGACCATCAATCCAAAGCCACCAGCCAGTAGCAGACTGGTTACCAAGATGGCTTTACCCACCTGTCGGATGGTCATCTCCATATTTTTGCGATGAGGGAGCCGCTCACGATCCAGGTAGTAATGGTACACAAAATGAATAGTATCGTCTATGGTAATGCCCAATACCACGGCGGCAATCAGGGAAGTGGCAATGTCCAGTGAGATACCCGCCAGCCCCATAATGCCCAGGATAAGCAAAACCGGTAATAGATTGGTCATATATGCCACCATGCTAAGCAATACTCTACCTCGGAGCATCAGCAGCAGAAAAAGGAGCACCAAGCCCGAAGCAATGGCCAGGCTACGCTGCTGCGAAGTGACTACATAATCAACAATACCAGCGTAAAGGGGGATATATCCGGTAGGCCGTAAGTCCGCCGTGCTACCGTACACCTCCTGGCTCAATGCACTGATCCGGGACAACATCACGCTGAGTTCGTCGGTACTGACAACATCACCACTCAGGATAAGTCTTCCTTTTTTTTCATCAGGAGGTAGCCAACGCCTCACCAGGCTACTGTCCCGCTCCAGAGCCTGAGCGGTGTAACGATCAATCAGCCCAGGCTTCAGGCGACTCCGCCACATGGGACCATAAATTACGGGCAATGGTCGAGTATAGAGTTCATAAAAGCCACTAGCACTCTCAATGCCTTCATTCTCCGTAACCCGCCGGGCAAACTCAGCAGTTTTGGTGAGTAACTCAGGGCTATTTACTGTCCCGGAATCCTTCGGATAGAGCATCAGGTCTATTGGAAAGTACCGGCCCCAGTGTTGTAAAATCTCCTGATGGTCTTCTACTACCGGATGCCCCTTCGGAAAATATCCCAGAGTATACGTATTGGCAGTAATCTGACTGACCCCGTACCCCAGACCTGCTGCTGCCATCAGGTAAAAACCCAAAATGGCATATTTCTTTTTCACCGAAAACCTAAATAAGCGTAACAGCAGATCTTCGGCCTGTATTCCCAGGCTTGATTTTTCGTAACTGATGAGGGGTAAGAAAAAAAGCGCCAGCACAAAACTCACTATCAGCGCTAGTGAGAGACCAACTCCCACCAAAAGGCCAAACTGTTGTAAAATAGAAAGGGGCGTAAATAAGAATGAAGCAAAACCAGCTACCGTAGTGAGAGTGGTAAACAAACAAGGCCACCATACCCTCCTCAAAGCCGGAATGATGTCTTTCTGTCCCTGTGCCTTGTAGTGGTTTAGTATATGGATGATATCCAGTAAACTAACAATAGTCAGGAGAACGGGGGCGATAGAAGAAACCAGGTTGAGGGAATAACCCAGCGCACCGTAGATCCCCAACGCCAACCAGAGCACCAGAAAAAAAGTTGCCAGACTGTAGATAACCACATATAAATTGCGGTAGATAACGAACAAAAACAGCATAATCAAACCAACACCACTTCCTAAAAAGAGCGCAAAATCCCGTTGGGTGAGATTGTTGAGGCCGGAGTAAATGACGGAACTTCCCCCCATGGATATGTTTTCTTTTGGAAAATACGCTAACAACGCCTGCTCAACACCAACTACAATTTCATCCATCCGGTGCTGTATATCCGACAGCAGCCCCAACTGAACAATAAGCCGTAGACTGCTTCCTTCTTTGTTGACAAAATTTCCTGTTACCAAGGGGGCTGATCGGTAAAAATTAGTTAAGGAATCATAAAACTGAGGGTCTTCCGGGAGGGATTCGGGTAAGGCTGGTGTAAAATAACTACCGGCAGAAAACTTAAAGGTACGGGCATTGGCCAGGGAATATACCTCTTCCACTCCTTCTATTGCTCTGATCTCATCGATACTTTTTTGTAGGGCCAGCAGCGTTTTCCGGTTTATTACCCCAGCGGTATCATGTATAATGACCGTGATTACCTCATCGCTACCGAACGATTGTTGGAAGTCCTGGTAAGTGAGTAGCAGCGGATCGTCTTTCACAAACCAGGACTCTATGGCATTGGTAATCTGTAGGGCTTGAGGAAGGAAAGGTGAAAAAATACCACCGCTAAGAATAAGCAAACCGAGCCAAAGCCAGCGGTACTTCTGAAAAAATCGCATACTGGGGTTTTATAGAGCTAGGGCCGAAGTTAGTGGCCGGTTCACGCATATCAAAATAACATCACAAACTGAATAGTAGAAGCCAGCTCAAAGTAGCTCTATATTTCGAAGAAATGATCTTATCCGGTGGCAATTTAGCCACGAGGGCTTTATTCAGAGGTATTGAAGCAGAGCTAGGGTGATTGAATTTACGATTAGTTAGGATAAATCTTCCAGAATAAATCCCCGGCCTCGGACGGTGTTAATCTGTAGATCTTTATCTTCTTTGAGATACTTTCGGAGGCGGGCAATATGTACATCCATGCTGCGCCGATTAAAGTAATCGTTCTTGCCCCACAAAGCTCGCAGGGCGGTTTCCCGCTCCAGCAGTCGGTTTTTGTGCTCCATAAGCATACGCAGCAATTGGGTTTCTTTTTCGGTAAGCGACCAGCTTTGGGCCTTCCGGCTTAATCGACGGGCTTCCCAGCGAATGTGGTACGATCCTAGCGTATCCGATACCTCGGGAGGTAGAGAAGATTGCACCCGCCGCAGTACCGCCTGAATGCGAGCTACTCATTCTTCTTCGTCGATGGGTTTTACTAAATAGTCATCCGCTCCCAGTTGAAAGCCCTTCAACTTATCTACCTTCATTCCTTTAGCAGTCAGAAAAATAACTGGCATCTGCGGTACCGATTGTTTAATCCTTTTGGCCAGGGAAAAGCCATCCTGTTTGGGTAGCATCACATCCAGGATACAAAGGTCAAATGCTTTCTCCTGAAAAATCTCTTCCGCCTTGCGACCATCATCCACCCAGTCAACCGCAAAATTCTGAAGGGAAAGATACTCCGACAAAGCGTAGCCTAACGTGGGGTTATCTTCTACCAGCAAAATCTTAGGCAATGGCATGCTGATAGGTTTGTATTTGTAGTAGTGGAAATATCAGGGTGAAAGCCGTTCCCTGTCCAGTCTGGCTTCTTAGCAAAATCTGGCCCTGGTGTAATTCTACAATTTGCTTCACATAGCTGAGGCCTAACCCAAAACCCTTTACATTATGTGCATCCCCTTGGGCTACCCGATAAAATGAGTCAAAAATGTAGGGTTGATCCGCGGTCTTAATCCCAATGCCCTGATCGCTGATAGTGAGTGAAATCTCGTTTTCCTTGGTCGCCGTGTTAATCTTAATCTGAGGTTCTTCCGAACTATATTTTAAAGCATTATCCAGTAGGTTTTGCAGCACATTTTGTAGATGATAGGAGTCACCATTGACGAGTGCGGAAGCAGCCGATAGTTCGCAGGTAAGGCGGCCACTTTGCTCAGCCACCCGATACTGATAGACCGGAATGGTGTCACGAATGAGGCTATGAAGGTCAATGGGTTGTTTTTCCAGATGTAGTTTGCCTTCTTCCAGTGAGGCCAGTTCTAACACCTTTTCTACCTTGTCCTTCAGTTGTTGGTTTTCCCGTACCAGCAATTGTAGGGGCTCAATGGTCTTCTTCAAATCGCCCTGTTGAAGATGCTGCTGAATAATTCGGAAGATAACCGATGAGGCAAAGATGGGGGTTTTCAGTTCGTGGGCCAGGTTATTGATAAAATCGTTTTTCAGTTGGGCCACCGCTTTTTGCCGCCGAAGTGCAATTAAGGTGCTTAAAAAACTACCTAGAAGTAGAGTAATCAGCAGTAGGGAAATAAGTAGCAGGGCAGCGGTTTGTTTGAGCAAGTACCAGTACTGGTTGTGAAAGAAAATACCGAAGCGGTAGCGTCCCTCACCCAGCGCGTTTCGTACCCGGTAGCCAGCCCGTTCGGAATAAGTCTGAAAATCACCTAGCATAGTAGCCTGATCGGCGGAACTAAGAATAACATCGCCGTGGGCGGTTTGGTAGAAGGCAAAATCGTACTCCAGGCTTGCTAGCTGAAAGGCCAGTAGTACGCTGTCCATCATATGCTGAACCTGGCTTTTGATGCCGCTGATCTGAGTAGTATCCAAAGGCTCTTGTTGTTCAAACTGCTGAAATATTGCTATCAACTGGGCGCTGAGCTGTGGATTATCTTCAATCTGATGGTGCATATCCAGCAGCACATCATCCATTGTCTCGTTGAAATTTTGTCGCTGCACCGATAATTCTACGCTAATCAAGTAGGTCTGAACCCCCAGCAACCCCAGCATGGAAAGGGCTACCAGGGCAATCAGCAGCCGGTGATTTTGCTGCGCCAGGGTAATCCAGCGTTCTCTTAGCGGTAGTTTCATGCTTGCTAGTTAGCCATATTCGTACTGATTTTCAATGGATTTAACCTTTGCTTAACCTATTTAACCTTCGATTTGCCATCTTTAACGTCGCCTTGCCCTCCCGCGATAAGCTGCCAAATACTTTAGCTGAAAAGATAAACGATGCGAGCACATGCCGCTTTTTTCGGCTTACTACTCAGTATCCTTCGCGATCAGTTTTTTTTGCGGCGATGCTAGTTTGGAAGAGATACCGCTGGAAAGAAAAGCCATAGCTACCGACTGCGCCTTGGACTTGCGCTTTGGAGTAGTGTATACTTTTGGTTCAGTAATTAATTGTATCATCAATACTCGGTACTCGGTTGTGAAAAGGCTACTTATTTATGCCAACCTCATTTTTCACACTGATCGGAGTCATCGTATAGGTAAAATAGTACTCGCGGGGTAAGATCATGTATTCGGTGTGGGGTAGGGCGCCCCAGCTATTATCACCACCCACTCCCCGCTGACCGTAATCTACGTTTAGGGTAATATGTTGCTGCTTCTGAATGTCGGTAGTATGCAGGTATTTGCGTTGAGGATCATTAGAGAATTCTTCTCTATCGTAGTAGTGGGCGTTAAAACAGAAGGTAGGTGATCCGCTAATCCGGAGTCCGATACCCTCCTCGTTAGTTAGTTCTAACCAGCGGACATCGGTGCGGTAGCCGTTTTCCTGCGGACGAATGTAGGAGAAAGAGAGGTCTTCCACCGGCATTTCGTATCTACTTACCAGCGCTGAAGTTTTACGGTCGCTGTAGTTTTCGTGAGGGCCTCGTCCGTACCACTGCGCTTGGGCCAGGCTGCCGTCAATCACCATCTGGGTGCCAAAACGGGGAAGTTCCAGGAGGCTTCGATGGGGAGCCGGGATAAAAGCAGTGCTGATAGTAAGTGAGCCGTTGGCAAGTACAGTGTAAGTTACATCGTACTGGGCTTCAATGTCGGTAAGTTCTCCCGGAACGGTTACGGATACGGAACCGTCTTCCCGCTTAGTCACCTCGGGCGGGGCGGTTTTCAGAGTTTCGTGCATTGTTCTCCATTCTTGTAACCGGCTGGGCATGCCGTTGCCGTAGTCGTTGTCAATCGGAATTCGCCAGAAGTCGGGGCGAGGATCTGCTACCAGTAGGTTATTTCCTTGGTACTGAAAGCGCTCCAAACTACCACTTTCCTTATCCCACTCTAATGAGAAATCCTCTCCCGTTACGCTGATCGTTTCCGAACCCTCTTCTAAAGTGAGGGCAGAGGAATTCTGAATTCCCGAGCTAATTGAAATTGGGGCAGACCTAGCAGTTTGCACCAGTAATTGCTCTACCGCCAGTTCGTGACCCTGAGGAATCATGGGGGTGGTGTTTTTCTGAAGGAGGGAAAGAGTCAGCCACTGCTCTTTTCCTGAATCGGAACTTTCGTAGGGAACAGTTACTTCCTGTGATTCGCGGGGAGCCAGAGCTAAGTTCATCGTGCCCTCGTCTAGCACTTTGCCTTCCTCTTCCAGCCGCCACTGAATGTCAAATTCTTGCAGATCGGTAAAGAAGTATTTATTGGTGATTTTTACTTTTCCCGCGGTGAGGTCAACCGGTTCAACCTTAAAATTTTGGTAGACCTTTTTTACTTCGTAGAGGTGGGGATTAGGCTGTCGGGCAGGGCTTACCAGTCCGTTGAGGCAAAAGTTGTGGTCGGTGCGGATGGAGTCGCCGGTAAAATCTCCGCCGTAGCCGAAATAGGTCTCACCGTCGTCGGTTTGCTTTAGGAGCCCCTGGTCTACCCAATCCCAGATGAAACCACCCTGGAGCAAGTCGTAGCTTTCAATCAAATCCCAGTAGTCCTGAAAGTTACCTACGCTATTGCCCATCGCGTGAGCGTATTCGCACTGAATAAGCGGTCGGTAGGCCCGGTCATCCAGAGCGTAATTCTTCATTTGCTCCATTGACATATACATAGGAGCATAAATATCGGTATGAGGGCGGAGCTGGGCCTGCTCGAACTGTACCGGCCGGGCGTCCTGCTTCTTGAGCCACTCGTAGGCTTTTATGAAGTTAGAACCGTCGCCAGCTTCATTGCCTAACGACCAGGTGATGATTGAGGGGTGGTTTTTATCCCGTTCATACATGCGTTGCACCCGGTCGAGGTGAGCTTTTTCCCAGATGGGGTCGTCGGCAATATGATTTTCGGGATCGTAGGGAGCCTGCTGGGCCGCTCCTAGTCCGTGTGATTCAATATTAGCTTCGTCTACCACGTACAATCCGTAGCGGTCGCAGAGTTTGTACCAGTAGGGATCATTAGGGTAGTGGCTGGTACGCACCGAATTGATATTAAACTGCTTCATCAGGCGGATATCTTCCTCCATACTCTCGCGAGGAATATAGTGGGCGAATTCGGGATGGTGCTCGTGCCGGTTCACCCCTTTTACCAGTACTGGCTGCCCGTTGACAAGCAGTTGTCCGTTTTCAATCTTCACCGTACGAAAGCCTACTTGCGTAGCACTAACCACTGGAGAGTTGTCGGATGAATCTTGATAGGTGATGAGTAAAGTATACAGACTAGGCCTTTCGGCTGACCAGGGGGAGCAGTTTTCTAATTCAGTGCTGAAAGTGAAGCTGGCTTGGGCGTTGCTATTCACCGAGACTTTTTGTTCCTCTTCGTACACAGCATTATCAGATGCATCCAGGAGTTGAAGCTTTAGTGATTTATCCGATAGGTTTTCTTCACCCTGGTTGGCCATAGTTACTTCCGCGCTAAAGAGACCATTCTGGTAATTTTCATCCAGGTTGGCGCGGATGTTCAAATCCTGAAGGCTTAGTTTAGGGAGGGCGTAGAGGTAAACATCTCGTTCAATTCCGCTTAATCGCCAAAAGTCCTGGCATTCCAGATAGGAGCCGGAGGCAATGCGGTAAACCTCACAGGCAACCGAATTTTCGCCTTCCTGCAAATAGTCAGTAATGTTCCACTCGGCGGGGGTTTTGGAATCTTCCGAATAGCCAACGTACTGTCCGTTAACCCACACGTAAAAGGCGGTCTTCACCCCGCCAAAATGCAGAACAACCTCCCGGTCGGTCCAGTTAGCCGGAACGGTAAAGCTACGACGGTAAGAACCTACCGGATTCCAATCCTCGGGTACCGCTGGTGGGTTGGGAGTACGCGCCTCCTGGCTATCGGAAGTAAGCGGTAACTGCGAAGCTCCTTCCGCCGTGGTGAATTCGTAGGGGTGATTTAAGTAGATTGCTAAATCGTAGCCCTGCATCTGCCAGTCGCCGGGGACTTCAATTTCATTCCAATTGGAAATGTCGTAGTCGGAGGCGTAGAAATTTTGAGGACGGCTAGCCGGATTTTCGGAGAAGGCAAACTTCCAACTGCCATTTAATGATTGGTAGAAGGGAGAGTCCTCGGCATTGTCTTGTCGGGCCCGTTCGGCATCATCGTAAGGCAGCAGTAAAGCGTGCGGTTTTATTTTATTTACGCCAACGATAGTGGGGTCGGTGATTTCATTACCCGTTGGTCCGTCAGTCTGGGCGTAGCTCACTAAGAAAGCTATTGAGAGAAAGAAAGCAGCAACGGAAAATTTCCAATTGCATGATAGGTATTGCTTCACTCGGGGGAAAAGGTCTGGGATAAGTTGTGGCATGGATTAGGGGAAGTAATGGGGCAGTTATTCATTTACTGATTCCTGACTTTTTTCACCTTCAAAGAGGTAGCGATCCTGTTGGTTGAGCGGCAAAGCCAGAGCTTCCTCAGTAGAGCGAGCGCCAATCCGCTGGGCCCACGCTTCGTAAGCGGCAATCATTGATCGTGCTCGATCTGCTTCAGTTTCAATCAGGTCATCCATCTCGGTTCGGTCTTGGCTTAGGTTGTACAACTCCCAGGGACCGCCCCGTTCGCCTACCAGCTTCCAATCTCCATCTCGAACTGCCCGGCTACCCCGGTACTCCCAAAAGAGGGGGTTCTCCCGATTAAGCTGTTCGCCCTGCCAGATAGGAAGCAGGCTTACTCCTTCCATAGGCAGTAGTTGCCGATTGGGGTACTCTTGCGGATAGGTTGCGCTGGCGGCAGCTAAAAAAGTGGGCATGATATCCACTAATTGCCCGGGCTGTTCAGACATACTATTTGCCGGAACCTTACCCGGCCAGCGGATAATCATGGGAGTGGCAATGCCGCCCTCGTGAATCCACTGCTTATACTTGCGGAAAGGAGTGTTAGAAGCCTGAGCCCACTCGGTATCATAGGTACGAGCCGATTCCTCCGGACCGGGTGGCAAGATCGGAGAGTGATTAGCATCGTACGGACAACCGCCGTTGTCAGATAGGAATACTACGAGGGTATTATCCGCAATGTCGAGTGAATCCAAGTGATTTAGTAAACGGCCTACCTGTTCGTCTAAGCGGTCAATCATTCCGGCGTAGGCTTCCATCAGGGAGGCTTCTTCTCGCTGCTGCTCGGCACTTAAATCCTCCCAGGCCGGAGTTAATGTGTCACGCGGGGCTAACTGCCACTCGGGTTTAATGATGCCCAGCTCTTGCATCTGGGCCAATCGCTGTTGGCGCAGATTATCCCAACCCTGATCGTACATCCCTTTATATTTCCGAATGTTTTCTTCGGGTGCCTGCAAGGGGTAGTGGGGAGCATTGTGGGCCAGATACACAAAAAACGGTTGGTCCTGCTCCTGTGCAACGGAAATCTGCTCAATGGCAAAATCAGTAAAGGCATCGGTAGTGTAAAAATCTTCCGGAGCTTCAAAAACCTGATCGTTCCGGCGCATGTAGTTTACATCATCTTGATAGTTACGACCCGTAAAAAAGTTGCTGGCCCCGTTCAGAAAACCGAAGTATTCCTTGAAACCCCGTTTATTGGGAGTATCTACTTCTTCAGCCCAGTTCCCCAAATGCCACTTGCCGCTCATAATGCTATGGTAACCATTTTCTTGGAAGGCTTCGGCCAATGTGATGTTGTTGTCGGTTTTATTCAAGTTATCGGATTGCTGAAAGTGCAACCCCGTCAGCAGGGTAGCCCGGGTTTCGGTACATTTGGCGGTGTTGTAGAACTGGGTCATCCGCATACCTTCGGCAGCCAGTTGATCCAGGTTGGGGGTTTGTATTTCGGATCCGTAGCAGCCCAGATCGGAATAGCCCATATCATCCACCATTATAAGTAGAATGTTAGGTGGTTCTTCCGTTTGACCCTGAGAATCAGCACACTGGGTTAGCAGAAACAGTAAGATGACTAGTACTAAACTGCTAAGAGGGAAAACTTTCACGATTTGAAGTTAGTTAGGTTGTTATTGCGCTTGGTTCATGATAAGCAATGGTAAGTGTAACCGGATCGCCGGCCGATTGAAAACGGATAGTTGGTAATGTTGTTTGTTTTACTATAGTTAAGAGATGGAATATAGTAAAGATTATTAGCAAAGAGAACAAACACTTTAGCTATTCACAATGATTTCAGCCGCCTGCCGACCGGCTCGCATGGCAGCGTTGATGGAGCCATTGAGCAGATAATCGCCAGTTATATACAATCCCTCCCGTACTTTACACTGATCTGCCGTTAGGTTATGGCTTACCGAATCCTGGTTGGGAAGGGCATAATCAATGCGGTAAGTACGTAAGTGCTGCCACTGATCGGTTTGATCGCCGAAGCAGGGCTTCAGTTCACTTTTGATGTTCTCGGTAAGCTCTTCATCGGAAGCCGAGGATAAACCATTGATGGAAATAGAAATCAAATACTTGCCCTCAGGTGCGTA
Source organism: uncultured Roseivirgaceae bacterium (assembly GCA_964551335.1). Classification (GTDB taxonomy): domain Bacteria; phylum Bacteroidota; class Bacteroidia; order Cytophagales; family Cyclobacteriaceae; genus Tunicatimonas. The sequence continues at coordinate 34,334 of CAZKCO010000018.1, read as the reverse complement.
GGCCGGAGAAACTTCGTTCATCACCAATATATTATTCACCAGCCGCTCCGGATTGGCGTTGAGGGCCAGCATGGGTTTTGGAATGGGGGATTTATCGGCAATTAAATACAGGTTCGTAGTGGAGTGCCGAGCATCGGAAATCTTGTTTTCAGTCACCTTTTGTAGAATATCATTAGGCTCAGTAGCCAGAAGAATAGTCGCGGCCGAATAAGTCTCTCCGGTTGAGGTATTGACGGTTTGCTCCGTAATAGATTCTACTCGTTGATTGGTAATGAGTGTATCCGGCTGCAATCGTTCGACTAGTTGCTTGGGTATTTCTTCCATTCCCCGCTCCGGCACGGCGGTGTCACCCTCCGAAAACATCTTAAACACAAAATCAAACTCCCGGCGGGAAGTGGTCAAGGCATTTTCTAGGAAAATACCCGCCATAAAAGGTTGAAAAAAATTCCGAAGCATGGACTCGCTAAAACCGTACTGCTGGATAACCGAGAGCGTGCTCATCTCCGGTTGGTCAAAAATTTGATCTACCGTCTGAGAGCCAAGTTTCCGTTTCAGCCGTAGGATTTTTAGTTTATCCGAAAGTGAGCCTACCTTAGCAAAAAGCGTATTAAATGCCGCCTGAGGCACCCGGGTAGGGTCTGTTATCTCCTGCTGCCCAAACTTATTAAGAATAATGGCCCCCGGAGCAAACGAACGCAACCTTAGATGATCATAATCCAAATAACGTTGGGTTTCCGGATATTGCGTGAGTAGCACCTGAAAACCACGGTCGAGCAGGTAGCCGTCTACCTCATCCGTTTTAATCCTCCCGCCCGGTCGGTCGGTAGCTTCCAGTAGTTTCACCTTTTTTCCCTTTTCCTCCAGGGTTAAGGCGGCGATTAGGCCGGATAAGCCCGCACCAATCACAATGACGTCGGTATTTGTATCAGTAGGCATAGTGTCGATTTTTGCAAATAAAAGTCTTAGCTGACAAACTTAGTAAGGTCGGTAACGTTTCCCAAAGAATATTTTTAGGAGCTTAGATCTTCAAATATGCGGCGAATGTCGTCAGTAACTTTCTTAGGGCGATGCGATTCAGTATCTAACAGACACCACACCGAATGGGCCTTTACGCACAGCTTCTCCTCTTTCGCTTTCCAAATTTCTACGTGCCGGTCGTACTTCGGTCCGGAGACTTCACCTACATAGGTTCGGACGAGAACTTCGTCATCCAGATGTACCGGGCTTTTGTACTCAATAAAGTGACTTAGCACCACCCAGATAAAATTTTGCTGAATTTCCGTCGGAGCCTGACTTTTCCAGTGGGCCTCGGCTACATCCTGCACCCACTGCAGGTAACGCACATTATTTACGTGCCGGAGTTCGTCTAGATCTTCGGGCTGAACCGACCGGATTTGTTCGAAAATGTAGGGCTTCATGGCCCTAAGTAAATAAATTACAGCGCTAAAGGATAGAGATTAATGGTTTTAACCTGATTTTGCCGACGAATGGTTACTTCCAAGGGGGTTTGTCGGTTGAGCAGGGTCTGCACTTCGTGGCTGCTGCGGCCGCTGGCGGAGATGTTATTGATCTGTACAATTTCATCATCAGGAGTGAAACCGGCCTGGGCGGCAGGGGAGTCTTCAAATACGTGGCGAATCACTACCTTTTCCTGCTGCTGGTCAGCTTTAACGACTAGCCCCGAGTAAGCAAGCTTAAATTCATTGGCATAAGATTGATTGGGCTGCCAGTAGGATTGATGGTGGTGGTAGTCAAAAATAATGTTGAACCGTTTTAGTAGAGCGTTACCAATATGCCCGATTCCATCTTTAAAGGCTTTCTTATAATAGTGAGATTGGTTTAAACGAATAGGGATGTCGGATAAACTAAACCAGCCAAACTCAAATTCTTTCAGCCGCCCAGCGTAGTTTCGATCAATGGCACCCGAAAAACTCATAGTAAAAATTTGATGCGTTCGGCCAATTTTCCGCGTTAAGTGATGTTGTTCCACAAAAGGTGAATACAGCGTGACAAACGATCCCGAACCGTTATCCAACTGGAACTTACCTGCTAAAAGCTCGCCGTTGCTTAGTTGGAAAGAACCGTCAATGTAGGGTCTGCCGCTAATAAGGTCAAAACTTTGTTGGTGGTATCCGGAGGGCGGAGTGAATGTTTCCGGGTCGTGAAGGATAATCAGCGCTTGGTCGTAATTGATCTCAACCACATATTTTTTTAGCACATCCTGCCCAATGATGCCGTGGACTGAAGTTTCTAATGCTTTGTTCAAGTGCTTTAGAGGTAAGTGCACCATCTTTATCCGGTTTAACGCGACTTCCCCCAGTGTCAGATCATTATAATCGGAATAATAGACGAACTTGGGTCCGTGAGAACTCCGAACCGTAGAGAAACCATCGTGAATGATTTCAAGCCGGTTAGCCTCCGTTTCACTAATAACCGTAGCAGCTGCCCCGGTATCAAAGATAAATTTTAGCGGTTTAGATTCGTTAACCTGTACATCTACAAAAATGTGGTTGTTATGCAAATGGAAGGGAATTTGAGTTAAAGCCGATGCAGAAGCCCAAGTGCTTACAAGTAGCAATGCAAAGCTTAAAGAAACACGAAAGAACTTCATGAACAATCGTTTGTGATTTGGGCTAACTCTTTACCTTGATTAACGAAATATACGCAACTTGGCAAAACAAAAAAAGCGCCAATTTAGAACTCCATTGTCAAATTTGGAGAAGATGTACTTTCTGATCAAGTTTCAGTTATTTTAGTCATTACCGAATGTATGATCCCAAATGCGTGGGTAACCCATCCAGACTTTTTGAGTTTTTCTGCTGTTGATATTCTCGTAGTCCATCTTCACCTTTAGTGCTGGCCCAATCAGTGAGGGTGTTGCGGTTTTCTTTAAACTCCATCACCGGAACCCCAAAACCACAGGAAGTTTGGGTTTGGTAGATATGATTTACAATAATCTGACGCGCTCCGGGCAACAAATTAAACTGGGGAATTAACTCTTTCCAGCGTTGGGTGCCAGTCAGTACCACTTCGCCTCGACCGTAAGCGCGGAATATCTTAGGCTTGTCGTCGAAGGAACACCACATAAAAGTAATACGACCGTTTTCGCGGATATGAGCCGAAGTCTCGTTCCCACTTCCGGTTATATCCAGATAAGCTACAGTCTGGTTATCAATTACGCGTAAGCTATCTAATCCTTTGGGGGAAAGGTTGATATGTCCGTCGGCTTGCAAGGGAGCTGTAGCCACAAAATACATCGGTTGTTGCTTGATCCATTGAATCTGAGAATCGGAAAGATTGTTGGTAAAGGAAGCCATTGAAAAGGTTACGTTGAATGTATTTGATTACCGTTACGCAAATTTCCAAGATTTGTTAATTTTGGCTTTTCCTCAATTACTATGTTAGCACTCTTTCGATTCACTTTGGTATTAGCGGCAGTACTACAACTATCACTTGGCACACATGGCCAGTCAGCCTCGTCGACTCTGGAGAAACAGATAGATCAGGTTTTTCAGGAGTTTGTCAGGCAGGATGACTTTCAGGGAGCGGTGTTGGTGGGGCATCAGGGAAAGATCTTGTATGAAAAGGCCTTTGGACTGGCAAACCGGGAGTGGGATATTCCCAATACCGTCGATACTAAATTCAATCTGGCATCCATCAGCAAGCAATTTACCGCTGCCTTGGTACTACAATTAGTTGAAGAGGGCCACCTGGACCTGAATAATACCATTTCGGACTACTTTCCCGAATACCGCCGGGATGTTGGTCAACGCGTAACACTTCATCAGTTGCTTACGCATCAGTCGGGAATACCGAATTATACCAGCCTCCCCTTTGTTTGGTCGGATTCACTGTACCGTAGGTACGACTCTCAAGAATTGATTCAAAAATTTGTCAGTGGCGATCTGGAGTTTGAACCCGGTACTCGCTATCAGTACAATAATAGTGGATACCTGATACTGAGCTACATTATAGAGGAGGTTACCGGTCAGCCCTTTGAAGAAGTGCTCGATAAACGAATAATTCGGCCACTGGGGTTGAAAAATACGGGGGTAGATGAACGGGAAGTAGTGTTGTCCCAGCGGGCCTACGGATACCATAAGACTTCGGCGGGCTATCAGAATGTTTACAGCATGTACATGCCCAACCTCCAGGGTGCCGGTAATCTATACGGCACCATTGGCGACCTATACCGCTGGGATCAGTCGTTGTACAATAACTCGGTGCTCTCCGAGAACTCGCGAGAATTAATGATGCGACCCTACACCAATGTAAATCAGCAGTGGATTACGCCCTACGAAAACCGCTACGGCTTTGGAGTTGGCCTTGCAAAGATACCATTGGGCTCTAAGGGGAATCTCGATATGGTTTTTCATAGCGGCCACATTCGGGGCTTCAGTGGCTTTTACGCCCGATATCCTGATGAACAGTATGCGGTAATTATTTTAAGCAATACCGGCGAAGTTAGCACCGCTCGAATGAATCAACTAAATTTGGAAGTGATTCAATTGCTAGAAAGTTCAACCTTAGTCTCAGCTAATCCGCCATCTACTCAGTCAAAAAGTAGTCAACCATCTCCTGCTACTACTACTCCGGTAAAAAGAACTCAACCAACTCCCGTCACTACACCTATTTCCGAAAGAGACCTGGAAAAAGCGATGTACTCCGCCTGGGTGCAGGGAGGAGCATCTGCTGCCATTGCGCAATACAATCAACTGACTGAGAGTTTTCCTTACGACTATGCAGATACCCGAAAAGAGCTGAGTGCACTAACCAAAAAATTGAATAAGGAAGGCAACACCGAAAGTGCGTTGGCGATCGCTGAACTCAATAGTCGAGTAAATCCCCACTGGGAAAGCTTCTCGGAACTAGCCGCTATTCACCAGCAGCTTGGTCAGAAAGAAAACGCAGTGCAACACTACCAAAGGGCCATTAGTATAAATCCCAATCGCACGGAAGAGGAACAGGCCGCTTACCAAAATGCTCAGGAAGCACTAAAAACCCTGTTGTAGCGTGTTGGTCAACTATCTAGCCTTAGCCTTGTATTTGGGAGTACTGTTACTGATAGGGGTAGTAGCGGCCGGGCGAGTAAAGGATATTAAAGACTATTATGTAGGTGGCAAGAGACTGGGCTACTGGGTAGTGGCTTTTTCATCCCGAGCCACCGGTTCTTCTGCCTGGGCCTTGCTGGGCTTAACCGGTATGGGAGCCATCTGGGGAGTATTTGCTTACTGGGTGGTTTTGGGTACGGTGGCCGGGGTAGCTATTTCCTGGTTCGTCATGGGCAAACCCTTCAAACGGCTTACCGACAGTTTCGACTCAATCACGATTCCTGATTATCTGGAGAGCCGATTTCGGGCCACTTCCCATCGCTTGCGGTTAGTCGCCGCATTTGCTCTTTCTTTCTTCGTGACCATCTACGTAAGTGCCCAGATTGATGCTACCGGAACCGCTTTCGAGTCGTTTTTGGGTTGGGACTATTACACCGGAGCCGTAGTCGGGTTTATGATTGTAGTACTATACATGTCGTTTGGGGGATTTGTGGCGGTAGCCTGGTCGGATGTATTTCAGGGATCGCTTATGGTACTGGGGCTAGTAGCTTTGCCGCTTATCATGCTAACTCACACCCCGAACAACCTTATTGATGAAATCAGAAAAATTGATCCTGATTTGCTCAGTTGGTGGGGCCCCGGCGGATTTAACGCGTTGAACCTGGCCAAGATCATCGGTTTTGTCATGATCGGACTAGGGTACCTGGGCTCACCTCAACTATTTGTTCGCTATATGTCAATAAAAAGTGATGCCGAGATAGATAAAGGGAAGTGGGTTTCGGTTTCACTTACTTTTATTATGAACTTCTCGGCGGTGACTTTGGGTATCCTGGGACGCTACTTGTTTACGGAAGCCGGGGAAGATCCCTCAGCAGTTTTGGGGAACGGGGGGCAGGAGGTGTTGATTTACTCGGCCAATCAGTTACTACCCACCATACTGAGCGGATTCTATATCGCCGCGGTACTATCAGCAATTATGTCCACCATTGATTCATTATTGGTTTTAGCCTCCAGTGCCGTCAGCCGGGACCTTTATCAGAAAGTGTATCATCCTGAACTTTCCGATCAGCAGCTAGCTTCCTTTTCCAAAAAAACTACCTTAGTATTATCCATCGTGGCTTTGGGGGTGGCGTTGGCAGTAGCCCTACTTACTCCCACTCGAACCATATTCTGGTTCGTAATCTTTGGCTGGTCGGGCATCGCCGCTACCTTTTGCCCAATGATGATATTATCGCTGTTCTGGAAAAAATATACCGAAAAAGGAGCATTAGCTTCTATGGTAACAGGGTTTATTGGTGTGCCCTTTTTCAAATTTGTGGCTACTCAATGGGATGTAGTAGGGCCCTACTTTACAAATACCGCTGAATTACTCCCTTCATTTTTTCTTTCGTTGCTTATTGGTTACATCGTGAGCATTCGGGAACACTTATCTTAAACGGGCTAGTTTCTTACATTCGCATAAAAGGAAGCTCAACTTTCTTCGTTATAACCAAAAAGCTCTCTTACTGAATGAAAACCCGCAAAAACAGATTGATAACGAATATTTTTAGAGAAATTTATATTTGATAATCGAAGAAATTTATTGATATTGAATTAAAAATGTGCAAAAGTTTGGATAAATAATACATAAGTACTATTTTGCATTGAAATAGTTAAATAATCTACCAGCTATGGATAATTTGTATTCCTTTCATAAGTTGTCGCTTGAAGAAAGAACCCAGTATGTTTTAGGTAACGGTCAGTTACTATGCAGTCGCTATTTCGCCGGACGTAAGGTATTCTTGTATTATACCGGCCGATTCTACGCTGAAATCTGGTTTGATACCCGCAAGAGCAAAGTTTCTAATATTATTCCATTTACTACCACTAAGTGCTTAAAGCCCTATTTAGACCTTATTGACATTCAGGATGCTTTTGTTTGTTGATGATATAACCGGTCAGGGAGTCGTTAGGTGCTATACTTCAGCTTACTGCTAGACATCCCTGCTGGTTATAGTACAAATCTCCCTGATCAAGCATCTCTTTTACTACACTCAATACCAACCCTTCTTCCTGCCCCGCCAGTTTCTGAAATAATTCATCTGGTGGGGTAGGGTTCTTTTTAAGATATTCAGTAATCTGTTGTCTCAGTTCAAACTCGTCAGAAATCGGCATTTTGGCTTTCTTTTGCTTTTTGCGTTGTAGACAATGGTCACATACTCCACAGTCAATCGGGTAATTTTCGCCAAAGTACGCCAATAACAATTGTGTTCGGCAGCGTACCGGATGGGATACGTAATGAATAACGGCTTGCACCTTATCCGCGTACTGCTTCTTTTTTTTCTTTAGCTTCTTTTCGGTTAACGGTAGTTGCTGAGCGTCGTGGCGAGGAGTCATAAATACCAACTGGGGGCGGTCTTTTCGGGGCTGATAGGTTAGAATTTCCCGTTCGTGTAAATTTTTTAACTTCTTCATTACATCGTTTACTGAGGTTTGCAGTAGTTGGGCCAACTGCGATTCGGAAATCGCGACGAAGTTAACGTACAGTTCGCCGCCGTATACTCTAAGCAATGTGCTTAAAAGAGGATCCAAGGCTGCATTGGCGATTTTAAACTTGTACAGTTCCTGGTACTCCACCCGGATGTGGACAGTCGAGGCCTGGAAGAAACTTTCGTTTAGTTGTAGAAATCCCTCTTCGGCCAGCCGTTTAATAGCGTGATACACCGATATGGGGTTGAGTTGGTAGGTGTCTGAAAAGTTAGTCAGATCAAAGTTGTAACTAGATAAATAGCTGCTTCCCACCGCTACCTTTAAGTAATTAGCAATATTCTGGTAAACCCCGCGAATAAATTCCGCGGAAGGAAACGAGATATCAATCCGCTTTTTCAAATTATCCAGATCGTTTTGGTCATAGAGTACTACGGCGTAGGCTTTTTTCTCGTCACGACCTGCCCGTCCCGCTTCCTGATAGTAGGCTTCTAGGGTGTCGGGTAAGTCAACGTGTACCACCAGGCGCACATCGGGTTTGTCAATGCCCATACCGAAGGCGTTGGTGGCTACAATCACCCGGGTTTTGCTCTGAATCCAGGCGTCTTGCCGAGCGGCTCGTTCCTCCGTAGTTAATCCGGCGTGGTAGTAGTCGGCCGAAATACCTTTGGCTTGCAGTTTTTTGGCGATGAGGCGCGTGCGTTTACGACTTCTTACATAGACTACGGCGGTTCCCGGTACCCCTTCCAGGGTTTTTAGTAACCGTCGGTCTTTATCTTCTTCATAAAAGGCAGAATAAGAAAGATTGCCCCTGGCAAAACTCTTTTGAAATACGCGGGAGTTCTGGAAATTCAGTTTGTCTTGAATGTCTTTCTTGACTTCCTTCGTGGCGGTGGCCGTAAGGGCAATTACATTGATATCCGGAATCTCCGCTCTGAAATCGGCAATTTGCAGGTAGGGGGGGCGGAAATCGTAGCCCCACTGCGAAATACAGTGAGCCTCATCCACGGCAAGCAAACCGATTTTCATCCGGCGAGCTCTTTCCAGAAACAGTTCGGTTTTCAGCCGCTCGGGCGAAACGTAAAGAAACTTCACATTACCGTAGACACAATTATCCAGATGAAAATCGATCTCCCGCGAACTCATGCCTGAGTAAATAGCTACTGATGGAATTCCCCGTTTTTTCAATTGCTCAACCTGATCTTTCATCAGCGCAATGAGGGGAGAAATAACAATACAGACTCCTTCCCGCATGAGGGCTGGTACCTGAAAGCAAATACTTTTTCCCCCGCCGGTGGGAAGCAGCGCTAGTGTATCATGATGGGCTAGTACTGCATCAATGATGTCTTCCTGAAGAGGGCGGAATGCTGAATAACCCCAGTATTGCTGAAGAATGGCGTGGGCGGACATGACTGCAAAGTTTACGGAAATATACCCAATTATCCACTACTTTATTCTTCTATCAGTGCCCCTCCTGATATGGCCGAAGAAACCTGGAAAAAACCCAGGGGAGGATTATCCGAATTAGTTATATTTTGAAGGTTGGTGGTTGGGTTGCGGGGTGGGCCGCTAAATAGTCCCCCATCGTTAAAGAGCAATTCCTGTAGTTCAGAATAATAATCAAAGATTACCGGATTCAGGCTATACATTTCAATTCTTACACTATCCCCTAATTCGAAGGCGTAATTGGCTAGTTGCAACGTGTCAATCTGTTCATTAAGAAACTCGTCGCTTTGCACTAAAATATCTTCCCGGGAATTATACAAAGAGTCATCTTCGTAGATTAGAAACCGATAATAATTGATACCCCGTTCTTTGGGAGTTCGGCCGCTGAAGAAAAAATAATAACCATCGTCAGAAAAAAATAAATCTTCCAGATAGCGATAGGAAAAAGAATCTACTTCGGCCACTGGTAATACGGTGCCTGATCCTTGGAACAGCTCATTATTATATTCTACCAGTAGCGTGTAAGAACTTCCGGAATCAATAGGAATTTCGTAATTAATGTAAAGGCCGGGAGTATTTTCTCGCTCGTCTAAAGTAAACAATTGCTGGGTGCTATCGTCCCGAATCGTTACAGTTGCACTTGAAACCGGATTACTTACATCGGAATCGTAGTAATTACCAGTGGTGCTTAAAGATACTCTGGCCCCATTCCGTTCCGGGTCATCTTCCCAATAGACTACAGAACCCTCAATCACCAACCGGGGATCATCATTCGGTAACTCGAGCGTAATTTCCTCGCGGCAGGCAACTGAGAGTAGTAACAGAACGATACTTAGTACGGGGAGGTAACGCATGCTACTTAAAATTTAAAATTATAGGTAACAGATGGTATAAAACGAAATAGATAGGTTTTGATGGAGCCGGGCTCTTGCGAAGTAACCGGTTCTTCATCATCTCCGGGGTCGAAGCTTATATCATCGTTGTACACATCTTCAAAAGTGATTACAAAGGGGTTTTTGCGTCCATATAGGTTATACACGGAAAAACTCCAGCTATTTTGCCAGCGCCGTTCGTTATTTTTCTTTCCTTCCAGTACAACTGAAATATCAAAACGGTGATAATTAGGCATACGATAGGCATTACGCTCACCAGGGTCATAGTACGGAACCGAGAGGCCATTCAGGTTGTATCGCCCGGCCGGAAAAGAAACGGCTGTCCCGGTACTGTACACCCAGTTGCCGGAAAGCGACAAGCGCGGATTAAGCTGATGAGAGAGCACTAAAGCAATGTCGTGCGTGCGATCGTAGCGGGCATTGTAAGGTTCTCCGTTATTGATTTCCGGGACTTGCAGGCGACTACGTGAAAGGGTATAAGCAATCCAGCCGGTGGTGCGGCCTACATCTTTGCGAAGTAAAAATTCAGCACCATAGGCCCAACCCCGACCAATGGCAATTTCGGTTTCCAGGTTGTCGTTGAGTAGAATATCGGTACCGGTTCGGAAATCGATGATGTCATTCATCCATTTGTAGTACACTTCAACTGAAGCCTCTATCGTATTCTGGCGGAGGTTCTGAAAGTATCCCAATGCCAACTGGTCGCCTACCATCGGAGGTATATAGGTGTCGGCCGGTATCCAGCGGTCAATGGGTAATCCAGCCGTAGAATTGGAGGCAATTTGCACATACTGCCGCATACGATTATAGGAGAATTTGATGGACTTTTCACTTCCTAGCAGATATCGCATGCCAAAGCGGGGCTCGGCTCCGTGGTAACTTTGGATATTTTTAAGCCGTTCGTATTGTTCTTCGCCAGTGATGGTTTCATCGGATTTCGGCTTATCTTCAGCGTACTGAAATACCGTTCCAGGGCCAATTTGTTGAAAGAGAGAGTAGCGAAGCCCATATTCCATTGAGATACGAGAACTAATCTGGTGGTTGTTGCCAATGAATACGGCGTGTTCCAGGGCGTACTTGTTTTCCAAAACAAGGGGTACAAAGTTTATACCCTCACCTTGTGGCAAAATTTCAGCAGGCTCAAAAACAAAGTGGGAGAGGTGATAACCAAAATCAATAGAGGACTTGGGTGAGGGAAAGAAATTACCGTCAAACTTGGCACTATATTCTTTCAAATTAGAAGTCCAGGTAAATTCAGCAGTTTCCGCATCAATATCAAAGCCGTAGTCAAAATTACTGTAGACCAGTGTAGTATTAAAAAAAAGCTTGTCGGAGAACAAATGATTCCATCGCAAAGTAGACGTCGCATTTCCCCAATCTAGCCCAAACTGATCTTCAATACCGAACTTATCTAAACCAAAGTACCCGGATAAAAAGATACGGTTACGATCATTTAAAGTGTAGTTGGCCTTAGCATTAAAATCGTAAAAATATAATGTGTTATTTCTTACGTCCTCATTTCCGAAGGCTCGGAGGAATACATCAGCGTAGGTACGCCGACCGGATATAATAAACGAAGCCTTGTCTTTTTTTATTGGTCCTTCAACTGTCAGACGACTAGAAATGAGTCCTAAACCTCCTGAAACCTTGAAATCTTTATTATTGCCATCTTTCATTTGGATATCCAAAATTGCCGATAAACGGCTACCGTACCGGGCCGGAATTCCCCCCTTATAAATTTCAATGTTTTTAATGGCATCAGGATTAAATACCGAGAAAAAACCCAGGAAGTGGGAAGGGTTATACACCGTAGCACCATCGAGTAATACCAGATTTTGGTCGGCAGAGCCACCTCTCACAAATAATCCCGTGGTTCCCTCCCCAGCGCTGATTACACCAGGCAGTAGTTGAACGGTTTTGAGAATATCAACCTCACCAAATAAGGCGGGTAATCGTTGCACCTTTTCTATTTTTAGGTTATCCCGGCTCATGGCTACATCCTTCACGTTGGCATCAGGGGCATTGGCCGAAACTACTACCTCTTGCAACTGGACATCCTTTGAGATTAGCTCTACATTCAGTGTCCGGTCGGAAGTGAGCGTTAGCGGTACCTTCTTTGGTTGATATCCCAAATAGGAGATGATTAGGTTGTAGTCTCCTTCGGTCAACGTAAGTGAATAAAAACCAAATACATTGGTAGAGGTACCCACGCCTGAGCGTTCTTCAAGAGCAACAGTCGCGCCAATCAGATCTTCGCCACTGGCAGCATCCCGAATGTAACCACTAATGGTAAAAGAGGATTGACAGAAAACAACGATAGGAAACAGGAAGCTGAGGGAGAGGAGTCCAAAAAATAACCGTGGCATTACTTTTTTTTGGTTTGGAGATTCTAACGACACCTGGATGTTTATGTTCAGAAAAAAAATTAGGAATATAACTAGACAACTTGTAGAGTAGGCTAGTAAGAAGATTGGCAATAAGCAAAGCTTCGTTCTAGTTCAGCGGATGTTTCTTGTTTGCCTAGTTGGAAAGCCGCTTCCCATAGCTCATCTCGAAGTTGACCTTCTTGTTTATATAAGAAATACAGTCCTTCCAGTCGGGCCAGAGTTCCAGTCATTTTATGATTGAGTCTTGATACGATTTCGTGTAGTGATAGTTGGAGATTAATCGTTGAAGGCATGGTGAAGCTGTTAATTTTTAGTGAAGATATAGTATCTATCGTATAAAAAGCTCACTAATTCGGTAAGAGGGAATTATTGCTCGGTCGGACTGCTTAATCTAGCGACAAGATAAAATATATTTTTTAACACAAACGCTCAATTATGTCTAAAGCAAAAACAGGCGACACAGTACAAGTACACTACACCGGAACATTAGATGACGGTTCCCAGTTTGACTCATCTCGACAGAGAGAGCAGCCCCTGGAATTTACCCTAGGACAAGGACAAATGATTCCTGGTTTTGAAAAAGCCGTCGATGGAATGGAAGTAGGTGATAACAAACAGGTAACGATTTCAAGCCAAGAAGCCTACGGCGAAAAGAAGCCCGAAATGATAATGGAAGTCCCTAAGAGTGATTTTCCACCAGACATTACCCCTCAGGTTGGACAGCAATTAGCAGTAAATACCCAACAAGGGCAACAAGTGCCCGTGGTGATAACTGATATGCGGGATGATACAGTAGTATTGGATGCAAATCATCCTCTGGCCGGGAAAGATCTTACGTTTGATATTGAATTGATGAAAATCATGTAAATATTCTTCAAATTTTAAACCAACCAAAGAAAAGCTTGTATTAGTAGTACAAGCTTTTTTTATATTTGGCAACAATAGTAAAGATATTTTGTGTGAAAGTAAACCTTTCATGGTTTCAATCGTACACCCAATCGATATACGACCGACCCAGTAATGGATACAAAACAAATCACTTCAATTTTACAGTTTTTTTCGGAGGCCCTTAAGCACGAATATTCCTTGCCTAATTTGGAGGATATAGTATCTAACGTTTGCCCTACCTGCCCCACATCGGTAGAAGACTTTATTGGTGATTTGTCCGAAGCAGGGGAACGTATGCAGTTGGTGTTTATATCAAATAGTATTGAAAAAGATAAGTTTGAAGCTTTTGTCAAAGACGCTGATTTTCCCATTTTACTCTTTCAGCGAGATGCTGATAACAATTACCAACCTGTCGTAATAAGGTTGGACGAAAAGCTGAACCAGGATGTTGGTGTTGTACGAGATAACGGACAGGTTCATCCGATAAACCCGGAATCACTGGCCGGAGAGATTTTTTTGAATGAGGAAGATGAGGTTGTATTTGTCACCGCCTTCCCATTCCATAGTATGGTAAGTAAAACCCATCAGTCCGACGAACATCTTACTCCCGTTCAAAGATTTATTCGATTGCTTGAGCCGGAGAGAAAAGACATTCTCTACATCTATATCTACGCCATTGCCGTTGGAATTGTCAGCTTATCCCTGCCACTAGGTACGCAGGCAATTGTAGGGTTCATTTCGGGCGGCATGTGGTTCAACTCAGTAGTATTGCTCATTGCGTTAGTACTCATTGGTATACTAATATCGGGGGTACTGCAAATCATGCAAATATCCATGGTGGAGGTGCTCCAACGTCGGGTCTTTGCTAAAACTGCTTTTGAATTTGCCTACCGAGTGCCCAAGATCGATGCTGAGGCACTGTTTAAGTATCATACTCCCGAATTAATTAACCGCTTTTTTGATATTCTGACTATTCAGAAAGGGTTACCCAAGCTTCTGATTGATCTCTCAACAGCCATTTTGCAAATATTTTTTGGGCTTATTCTGTTATCATTCTATCACCCATTCTTTGTATTCTTTGCCTTATTCTTAGTTGCGATTCTAGTACTGATGTTTTACTTCACTGGTGCTAAGGGACTTGAATCATCCATTATAGAATCAAAATATAAATACAAGGTTGCCTTCTGGCTGGAAGAACTGGCTCGTGCTCTTTCCTCATTCAAAGTGGCGGGCACCACCCGACTACCCATGAAGAAGGCGGACTACAATATAAATCAATATCTGCTCCACCGAAAGGTCCACTTCGGAGTACTAATCCGGCAGTTCTCGTTTATTGTTTTATTCAAAGTACTAATTACGGGGGGCGTACTTGTCTTAGGAACGTTATTAGTTATTGATCGCCAGATTACCTTGGGCCAGTTTGTAGCGGCCGAAATTATCATTGTACTGGTGCTGGGTGCCGTGGAAAAGATCATCATCAACTTGGATACTGTTTACGATGTGCTCACGGCGGTAGATAAGATCGGACACGTAACTGATTTACCACTGGAGAATCAAACTGGGGTACGTTTGCCTCAGACGTATTTCGAGAAAGGAATAAATATTGAAATTAAAGATTTAACCTATACTTATCCTAGTAATCCGCGACCAGCGTTAAAAAACATAAATCTTACATTTAAGCCAGGTGAAAAAGTTTGTATCACTGGCTACTCAGGCAGTGGAAAGTCAACCCTCGTGAATATTGTGGATGGAATATATTCTGGCTACAAAGGAGTAGTTACCTATAACAATGTTTCGCTCAGTGATATTGATGTGAGCTTTTTGCGGGATAATATCGCTAAAAACGTCTCTCAAGAAGATATTTTCGATGGTACGGTGCTGGAGAATATCTTAGTGGGCAAGCCAAACTCTAATTACCAGACCGCCATAGAGGCTATTGAGGCGGTAGGGGCCAGCGAAGAAATACAACGATTACCTAACGGACTTCACACCCCGCTTGTAAGTGGAGGAAAAACCCTCTCTACCGGGCTAGCTAATAAAATAACTCTAGCGCGCTGTGTTGCCAAACAGCCCAAAGTTATCATCCTGAACGATTTCTTCTTTTATTTCGAGCATTCAGAAAAGGAAAGACTTATACGCTACCTGACGGATCCTAGACATAACTGGACATTGATCAGCGTGTCAACTGATCCGGTCATTCTAACTAACTGTACCCGAATTGTAGTATTGAAAGAGGGTGAGATCGTATCAGAGGGTTCTTTGGAAGATGTAAGCAAAAACCCATACTTTCAGAAAATTATCGATCACGAAGTGCGACCACTTACTTCTTAATCTAAAAAAATGAGAAAAGCTATTTTTAAGCAGCCCGAGTATCTATCTCAGCTGGAATCTATGAATGTGCTGCAGTCCCCCCGGGCGGGAAGAGTGTTAGCGAAGTGGATGGGGGGAATTGGCATTTTTCTGTTGTTGGTGCTGTTTTTGCCCTGGCAGCAAAACATCAATGCCACGGGTGAAGTAACTGCACTTTCCCCCGAAAATCGTCCTCAGACTATTCAGAGTGCCATTCCCGGGCAGATTACCAACTGGTTGGTGAATGAAGGGGAATACGTGCAGGAGGGAGATACTATCCTGACCATTCGTGAGGTTAAAGACAAATTTTTTGATCCGCAGCTTTTGGAGCGTCTTGGTGCTCAGATTGAAGCTAAGGAATCCAGCATTATTGCCAAACAGCAAAAAGCGGAGGCGCTGGAGCGTCAAATAGCCGCCCTCCGTCAAGCCTGGCAGCTTAAGTTAAAACAGGCTCGGAACAAGGTCATGCAAAACGAACTGAAAGTAATCAGTGATAGTACCGATTTTGTGGCTGAAAAAGTAAATACTAGTATCGCTAAGAATCAGTATGAGCGACAGCAGACGCTCTACGATGAAGGCTTGAAATCATTAACTGAGCTTCAGCAGAAAGAGCAGAAATATCAGCAAGCCCAGGCCAAACTGATATCCACTGAAAATAAATATTATACCACCCAAAACGAACTCATAAACGCCCAGATTGAGCTTAATTCAATCGATGCTGATTATGCAGAAAAAATTAGTAAAGCGGAGTCTGATTTGAGCCTTACCCGGGCTGAGCTATACGAGGCTGAAGGCGCATTGGTGAAACAACGGAACGAATATTCTAATGTGGAAGTACGTCAGGGTCGCTACTCAATTATTGCTCCTCAGGATGGGTTCGTGGTAAAGGCGCTGAAGGCGGGTATTGGTGAAACTATCAAAGAAGGTGAAGGAGTGGTAACGGTTATGCCTCGCAATCCGGACAAGGCCGTAGCCCTTTATGTGAAACCAATGGATGTGCCGTTATTGGAAGTGGGAAGGCATGTTCGCTTAGAATTTGATGGCTGGCCCGCACTTCAGTTCTCCGGTTGGCCCAGCGTAGCAGTTGGTACCTTCGGAGGAATTATCCAGGTAATAGATTTCGTGGAAACTGACAATAAAGAAGGCAAGTACCGAATATTAGTGACTCCTGATCCGGCTAACGATGGTGACTGGCCCGAGCAGTTACGTTTAGGTTCGGGGGTGCAAGGGTTTGCCATGCTCAATGAAGTGCCACTGTGGTACGAGTTATGGCGACTGTACAACGGCTTCCCACCAAGTTTGGAGCAAGAACCCGATACCAAAGCAACCGAGTTGAAAACTGCGTCTAAGTAGCAACCAAGGTTATGTTCTATCAAAATCTGAATACATCAAATAATTCTAAACCGCTCAAATTTTTCCTAACCGGTTTTGTCATCTTGTGGGTAGCTATATTCCTTAATGTGCAGGTAGCTAACGCTCAATCAGATACTTTGGCACCTTCTGATCAGACCTTTACTTTAGATGAGTTTTTTGGTCATATTCTAACGCAGCATCCTATTGTCAGAAGAGCCAATCTGTTCAATGATGCGGCATTTCAGGAGCTCCGTATGGCGCGAGGAATGCTAGATCCTACTATCCAATCTGACTTCAATATCAAAGAATTTGACGGAAAAGACTACTATCAAAATTGGGATAGTAGGTTAAAGGTGCCGATGTGGTTTCCGGTTGATATGGAGGTTGGCTTTGAACGTAATAGAGGAGATTTTGTAGATGATTCTGACAGCACTCCAGATGATGGATTAATTTATGCTGGAGTTTCACTACCAGTAGGACGGGGTTTGTTTATTGACCGCCGAAGGGCTGCTATTCGTCAGGCTCAGTTTATGCAGGATCTAGCGGAAGCTGATCAGATAAAAGAAATTAATAAGCTATTATTCGATGCTGCTAAAGCCTATTGGGATTGGTACTATGCTTACCGACAGTACACAATCATTAGTGAGGTAGAAGATGTGGCTTTGCGGAGGTATAACGGTGTGGTACAACAGGTTATAAATGGAGATGTAGCCCCATTTGATTCACTTAAAGCCTTTATCAATTATCAGGAACGAGACGTTCAGCGAGTGCAGGCCCAATTAGAACTGGAAAACGCTCGTTTGGCCGTAGCAGTGTTTCTTTGGTCTACCGCTGATGATGAAGACTCCCGAGTATTACCATTGGAATTAGCTGAATCTACCGTACCGGTAATGGATGAGAGAGAAGAAGTTAGTATTGAGTTATTGGCTGCTCTCCAGGAACTGGCAGCAGAAGCTCATCCGGAGCTGCGAAAGCTAACCGCTAAATTCCAGCAGACAGAAATTGAGCGCCGATTAGCTTTAGAGTATTTAAAGCCTGAAATAAACCTCAAGTATAACTTTCTTACCGAACGTATTAACGGAAGTGGTCTAACTGGCGGTAACGGCAACGGAAATGGTAATAACGAACAGTTTTTCTTTAATGACTATAAAGCGGGAGTTCAGTTTTACTTTCCGCTATTCCTTCGCAAGGAGCGAGGTAAATTAGCGCAAACTAATATAAAGTTAGAACAGATTTACTTTGAACAATCGTACCAGCGCCAATTAATTGCCAACGGAGTACTAATTACTTACAATACCATTGAGAACTTGAAACAAATCATTCTTCAACAGACCAATATGGTAGACTTTTACGGGCAGTTGCTGGATGGGGAGCTGAGAAAGTTTGAGTTTGGAGAAAGCTCCATATTCCTGATCAATACCCGGGAAACTGAATTGCTAGATGCTCGTATCAAGCTGTTGAAGTTTCAGACCCAGCGGGAGAAATCCAAAGCCGAATTGTTCTACGAAGCAGGAGTGCCCAATCTAAGCCTTACGTCTACCGAAGGTGCTGAATAGCCACTGAAAGTAAACGTTTTGCAAAGCTTTCTTGCTGGTTTTTTCAGATTGATTATATAGCGACAATACTCTTTGTCTTATTCACTTCATTATTGCCAATCTCGATAATAAAGAAATTAGATTTGAAGTCAGAAAGATCAAGCTCTTTTCGCAAAAAACCGCGAATGCGAACGTCATCTTCGTACAAAAGATTTCCAATTACATCGTATACTCTGATGCTTAAGTCAGTTCGAATGCCTCCTTTGATATCAATCTGAAACTTACCGGGGGATACGGGCTGTAGTTGAAAGTCGAATGATTGATTAAGAATGTTCGGGGTATATTGAATCCGGTTTTCAACCGGAGAGGAAGGAGGAACTAGTAAAGATGAATCAAGTGATACAGGCAGCGTATCGAGGCTGGGATTGGTAGTTTGACTGAATCCGGAGTGCAGAATACCCAGGAATAGCAACGTAATGACCATACGTATGGTAGGAAGTAAAACTTCCTTGTTATCGCAGTCAGTATATAACATTCCCGAATATATCATAATTGTTAGTAGTCGCCCAATTTAGGGTGAGGTTTGCTTTTGAAACCGGTACCAATAATCATCACTTACAACGTGTAGCAGGTTGTCGGTCAGTAGTAAATGCGCAGGAGTCCGCGAGATCGGTATAGTCAGCGCTTCTAATTTGCCATCATACAGCCCGATAACTTTGATCTGCCCATTATCTACGTAGTACATTTTGTCCTGTACAAACCGGGCTCTGTTCTCAGTTTCCAGGGAAAGCTTTGACAAGTAATTACCGTACAGATCCATAATGAGCATACGCTGGCTGGTTTGAATGTATAGCCGGTTTTGGTATTCCTGCAAATACAAAATAGAACTGGTAGGGTCTATATACCACTGCAGGGAAGTAGAAAGTGCTGTTTGATCCAGCACTGGATTATACTTTATCAGCATACTTTCGGAATTGACGTACCATATCTGCTGGTCGGAGCTCAGAAAAGCATTCCCCAAAATTGTTTCGGGAAGGATGAACTGAGAAACTTCATTCAAATTCTGATCAATAATTATTAGTGATTGCTGGAACGGAAAGTAGGCTTGAATACGCAGCATCTGCCAAGTAAATAACTGGGGTGGCTCCTGACCGGAGGGCTGAAAGGCTCGTAAACTATCTCCCGCTGCACTATATTGAACAATTGCCCCCTGAGAGATCGAGAAATAGAGTCTGCCTGACAAATCAGCAGTAACCGACTTTGGCATTTGAATAGCAATACTATCTACCAGCATCCACGTTTGAGCCCACAGCTTGCTGCTGCAAAGAAAAGCCAGTAACAAACTAGCCGGCAAATTTCTGTAGTTCAAACTTCTTACCATCGTAAACTCCGTAATTTCGCTGAGTGATCCACTCACCTAAATTATAGTAACGACTGTTTTCGGTTACTGGTATTTCTAATGGGAGGTGGCGGTGGCCAAAGATATAAAAGTCGTGATGCCGCTGGGTTTCCACTTCGCAGCAGTATTGATAAATCCATTCGTATTCTTTGCCTCTAAAGGATTCATCTTTCTGTTCGTTAGCTTGCCGGCTTTTCCGCGACCAGTACTCTGCCAGAAATATACCTACATCAGGATGAATAAGCGAAAATAGCCGCTGACCGGTAGGGGAGGTAAATACCTTTTTAATCACTTTGTAAGTCCGGTCGCCGGGACCCAAGCCATCACCGTGACCCAGGTGGAAGTGATGTTGATTTATTTGAAGGGAAACTGGTTGGCGTATGATGGGTATACCCAGCTCTTGGGAAAAGTAGTCGAACATCCAGAGATCGTGGTTGCCTGAAAAAATGAACAGTTTAATGTCATTCTCTACCAACCGCACCAACCGGCTCTGTAAGATCAAAAAACCTTTGGGAATAACCCGGCGGTACTCAAACCAAAAATCAAACAAGTCGCCTAGGAGGAAAACTGCGTAGGCGTCCTTTAAGGTAGAGTCCAGCCAGCGTGCAATACCCAATTCTCGTTTCCGGCTCTGCTCATGGGTAGGGGAGCCCAGGTGGAAATCAGAAGCAAAGAATATTTTCTTATCGGCTGGTAAGTGTATATCGGGAAGCTGTTCCGAGTTTTGCATATCGGAGACAAAAGTAAGCAGAAGCTAAGGCATAAAAAAAGGGCTGAGATACAGCCCTTCGCTAGTTATCCACTTTTGTGTTATTGATTTTCTTTTTCAGTGGTCGAGTGTTCCTCTACAGGAGTAACATCAGTGTCAGATTTAGCTTCAGAACCATTGGTGGCAGGTGCCTGCTTCTGTTTATTTTCAGCCTCTTCTTTCTGCTCAGAGTCGCTATCCTGGGTATATTCCTGATAGTGAGTGGGGCGGCTGAACGGCCGTTTGCCAATCAATCGCTCTAGGTCATTTTGGAATAAAATCTCCTTGTCTAATAACTCTTTAGCGAGAGTGTCCAATTGCTCACGCTTGTCAATCAGAAGTTGCTTTGTACGGTTATATGCTTTAGTAATCAATTTACGCACTTCCTCGTCAATCGTTTGAGCTGTAGCCTCCGAATAAGGCTTGGTAAAGTTATAGTCGGGCTGCTGAGAATCGTAAAACGAAACATTACCCAACTTTTCGTTCATACCGTAAACGGTAACCATGCTGTAGGCCATCTTGGTAATACGCTCTAGATCGTTTTGAGCTCCAGTTGAGATTTTATCAAAAACAACATCTTCGGCAGCCCGGCCACCTAGTGCCATACACATTTGATCCAGCATCTGTTCGGTACGATACAGGAACTGTTCTTTTGGCAGGTATTGAGCGTAACCCAGGGCCGCAACTCCGCGAGGAACGATACTTACCTTTACCAATGGATCAGCGTGCTCCAAGAACCATCCGGCAATTGCATGACCGGCCTCATGGAATGCTACAATCTCTTTCTCTTCAGGAGAGATAATCTTGTTTTTCTTTTCCAATCCACCAATCACCCGGTCAATAGCATCCTGAAAATCCTTAGGCTCAATCATCTTCTTGTTTTTACGAGCGGCAATCAAAGCTGCTTCGTTGCAAATGTTTGCAATTTCTGCTCCAGCAAATCCGGGCGTTTGGGCCGCCAGTTTTTTGGGATCTACTTGCTTAGAAGTTTTCAGTGGTTTTAAGTGAACCTTGAAGATCGCCTCACGGCCGACAATATCAGGTTTGTCAATCGAGATCTGTCGATCAAAGCGTCCGGGCCGTAAGAGCGCAGAATCTAGCACGTCGGGGCGGTTGGTTGCGGCCAGGATGATGACGCCGGAGTCAGTAGAAAAGCCGTCCATCTCCGCTAGTAGCGAGTTTAGCGTGTTTTCCCGTTCATCGTTAGAGCCCGGCATAGCCCCTTTTCCTCGAGCTCGGCCTACTGCGTCAATCTCATCAATAAAGATGATACAAGGAGCTTTCTCTTTCGCTTGCTTAAACAAGTCGCGCACTCGAGCGGCACCTACTCCAACAAACATTTCTACAAAGTCTGAACCGGATAACGAAAAGAAAGGAACTCCAGCTTCTCCCGCTACTGCTTTAGCCAACAGGGTTTTACCGGTTCCCGGAGTACCGATAAGTAAGGCCCCCTTCGGAATCTTACCTCCCAGGTTGGTATACTTCGAAGGATTTTTTAAGAAATCCACGATCTCTCGTACTTCTTCTTTGGCCTCGTCTAGTCCGGCCACGTTGTCAAAAGTAACGTTTACCTTATTTTCAGCGTCAAATAACGCTGCTCGGGATTTACCGATATTAAATATCTGTCCGCCGGGTCCGCCACCGCCAGCCATCCGGCGCATCAAGAACCAGAATCCAAACAATATCAGAAATAGGAATCCCCAATTTAGCAGGAAACTGGTAATATCGGATCGCTCTTCTACCTGATAGCCAATACGCTCACTCTCATCGATCCCTTCTTGAGCTTTCTCAAAGTTTTTATCGAAAATCTCAGGATTAGCTATTTTGAGCTTATAGTGAGGGCCTGAAGCTACCGGAGAAAGCGGACTGCGCTCGTCCAGTTCATTACGATACTGGGGCTGTTGCAAGGCTTCTTGTTTCAGGGTAATCTCTACCAAATTCTGGTTAGATACCAGGGTTACTTCTCGAACATCGCCTTCACTCAACATCCGGTCAAACCGTCGTTGGGTAATATCAATGGTCGAGTTACTCTTATTAAAGTAGGTAACGCCTAAGATTAGTGCCAATAGGGTTACAATAATCCATATTTGGTAATTGGGCCGTTGCGGAGGCTTCGGCATCATTTTTTTCTTCTTGGAATCTGCCATTTATATTTTAATCTCCTAAATACAACTCTCGAGTATTAAATAAAACAGAGAGCTATATAGTGTATAAAATGCAATTTAGTTAAACTTAACTATGAACGTAACTCTTTCTTACAAAGTTTTGACCGAAACACTAGAATCAACCGAGGTAATTACTGCGTCGCCCCACAGTTCTTCCAGGGCATAAAACTCACGGCGGTTGTGCTTGAAAATATGAGCGACTACCGATACATAGTCCAGTAGGATCCACTCTCGGTTTTCTTTTCCCTCGCGGTGCCAGGGAAAATCGCCCGATCGTTCTTTTACTTCCTTCTCTATCGAATCAGCGATAGCATCAAGCTGGGTGTCTGAGTTACCGGAACAGATAACAAAGAAATCCGCCACTGCGTTTTTTACTTTTCTTAAATCCAGTATTACAATATCTTCGGCTTTCTTCTCCTGCATGCCAAACACAATAAGATCACTAAGTTCCTTTGAATTCATTCAGTTATAGTTCGTTTTATTTAGACGAATTTACAATTTAAATATTCTATTTTGGAATCATTATCTTTAACAACGACCCAATTTGGAAAACAGTTATTCTATTACCCTAGCTGTAAATCTACTAACCAAATTGCCGCCGAACTGATCCAGGATAAACAAGCCAAGCACGGAGCTTTAGTTTGGACTGATCATCAGTTGGCCGGAAGGGGGCAACAAGGCAGGAGTTGGGAATCAGCTCCAGGACAGAATATTGCCGCCTCATTAATCCTTTATCCTCAGTGGTTGGTTAGTCAACAGTTTTATTTGAATATGGCGGTTTCGTTAGCTATTCGGGAGGCTCTTCAGCCTTTTTTATCAGATTTGGTTTTAATTAAGTGGCCCAACGATATTTTTGTCCAAAACGGCAAACTGGTTGGAATTCTCATTCAGAACAGCTTAATGGCCGATAAAATTCATACATCCGTGGTCGGAATGGGAATTAATGTCAATCAGAAGGAGTTTATTGCGCCTCGGGCTACTTCGTTAGCGAAAGAAGTGAATCAACAATTCTCCCGAGAGGAAGTGCTTAATCTGATACTCAGATGTATGGAAACCCGCTATCAACAACTACTTTCTCAGGATTATGAGGGTATTAAATCAGACTATGAGAGTTACTTACTGGGTAAGGGTGAACGAAGGATTTTTTCAGAAAAAAACGAAAAATTTAGCGGGACGATTACTGGAGTAGATGAAAGTGGTAAATTGATAATTCAGGTGGAGAATGAACTGCTTCGCTATAATTTTCAGGAAATAGCCTATTGCTGGGATTAAAAAAAGGCCGGAACTGAGTCCGGCCCTTTCGGTTGTTTTAGGTTGCTGCAATAGTAGTTCCTTCTAAACCGACTACCCGTCGGGATACTGGGTCCCATTCAATCCGCTGGCCGGTTTTATAAGATAATGTAGCCATATGGGCTGAAATAGCTTCCTCGAAACCTTCTTTAATTCCACAGCTTGGCTGACCACCGTGGCGGATACAGCTTAACCACTCCCGAATATGGAGGTAGGTAGAATCAACCCGCTTACCGTCTCGGTAGGTATACAATAAGCCTTTATCAGCAAAGTACTTAGCAGTAGCTGAGGTAACGCCGTCAACTCCTTCCGCTCCCGGACTGTAGGCGTAAAGTGGCACATCAGGGTCAATCGTATCGTCTTCCAGCATATCCTGGTAGCGAGTAGATCGAGGGTCGGCGTAGATGGTCAGGTAACTCCCCAACTCCATCGTCGCATCGTGCCCCATAAGCAGGGTAGGGCGATGAAATTGGTTACCTAAAGAAGCACTATACAAGAAGGTCATACCCTGTTCTTTTCCGGGTTCCTGGGTAGACCCGGTAGAGTAATCAGGATACTCCATAGTTACCTGGAATACATCGGGTACCTCGCGACCGTCTTTGTGGGTATATACTCCTCCGGTGGCCATCACGTAGCGGGGAATGCCCATATTGAGCAGACAGTTGACTCGGTCGTAGTCGTGGGTAAGCAAGTCGCCGGATAACCCGGTTCCGTAGGCCCACCACTTTCGCCAGCGGAAAAAGTGTTCTTTGTTGAACGGGATACTGGGGGCAGGGCCTAAAAACTGTTCCCAATCAATAGTAGTGGGACTTGCCTCTTCGTGGATGTTATACTGCCAGGCACCGTTATCTGAATTACGGTTAGTACAAGCTTGAATAAGCGATACATGACCTAAAACATTCTTTCGAATGGCATCCTGAGCTGTAAGGAAACTCTGGGTCTGCCGGTGTTGATGACCAACCTGAAAAACGATGTCTGATTGCGTTACCGCATCGTATAGATCGTAAGTCTCAGGAATTTTATGGGTCATACACTTTTCTACGTAAACGTGTTTTCCGGCCTTAGCCGCCGCAATAGCAATAGGGGCGTGCCAGTGATCGGGAGTGGCGATAATAATTCCGTCAATATCGGGGCTAGCCAACATATCTTCGTAGTGGCGGTAACGCTTGGGGCTGTTTTTATCAGTTTTTACCGCAGCCATAGCCCTCTCAGCGCGAACATCAAACAGATCGCATACTCCGGTATACTGAATATTGAGACTTTCCTGCTCCAGAAAGTCCTTTAACCGAGTATCGTTTTTATTTTTCAGCGCGGCATCCTGCATTTGTTGTAGCCACTCGGGAGTAGCAAAGCCCGAAGCCCGCACCAGTTGTTCGCCCCGGATGCCGAAGCCAATAATGCCCAGGCGAATTGGTTCGCCCGCCATAGAACCAGTAGCAGGAGGCAGCGAGGCTTCAATATTTAGCTCTTTGAGAATTTCTTCTTTTACTTGTTGGTCGTAGCGCTGTTTGGCTGAGGCGCCGATGACGAATCCGCCTAAAACCGGAACGGTCGCCAATCCTTTTAAAATATCTCGTCGGGTAATACCGCTAGAGTGGGGAGTGTTATCATCAGTATTCATAGGAGTGATGGTTAGTAGTGAGAGTGGAAGATTAGGCGGGTACCGTTGTTGTCGATTGTCGATTTTCAGTGGCAGTCTCAGCTTTCTTTTTGCCTCTGAATTGTAACAATCTATCTAATCCGATCAGGTGACTAGTAGGGAACACAAAAAGCACCGCCAGCGCGAATAGCTCAATGAGGTTTTTGTTTACCCATAGGTAACTTCCTTCACTGGGTAGCGCGTATTCAGCGCCAATAATCGGAGGATGCGATAGATAATACAGTCCTAGCAGCGTCATACCACCCACAAGCGCAATGCGGGTGAATAATCCAAGTAAGAGTCCTAGCCCTACCGCAATCAGTCCCCAGGTGTTCAGGAAATCAATAATGGGAACCCAGGTAGCACTAGCCGCAAGCGACTGAAAGAAAGGAGCCATAAAGCCCCCCGAGTCATTGAGGTAACCAGCTGCTGACCAGCTGGGGTTGTAGAGTTTGACAATGCCTTCGTACAGGAAGTGCCATCCGATTAGTAAGCGTAGCAGAACCAGCAAATTCCGCTGGGCAGGGGAGTAATCCTCAGAATGTGTCTTCATGATGTAGGTGGTTGGTAATAGTAATACTTTCAATTTCAGAAAAAAATTCTTGGAAAAAAATGACATCTGTCAGTCTAGTTACTGATTTATGCAAGAGAAGTGAAACAAGGCTTAGGCATTTGGGGTTTAAGTTGCTAATTTTGCAATCTTTAATAAACAAAATGTACTTATGGTTGAAGAACAGACTCGATACAAAGTAAAGGACCTGGCATTAGCGGCCTGGGGACGAAAAGAAATTACCCTTGCCGAAGCGGAAATGCCCGGCCTGATGTCACTAAGAGAAGAGTATGGCGCTGAGAAGCCGTTAGCCGGTGCGCGTATTGCCGGTTGCCTGCACATGACCATTCAAACGGCGGTGCTTATTGAAACGCTGGTAGAGTTAGGGGCTGAGGTGCAGTGGTCTTCTTGCAATATTTTTTCTACGCAGGACCATGCCGCGGCAGCAATTGCTGAGTCTGGGGTGCCAGTGTTTGCCTGGAAAGGAATGACTGAAGAGGAATTTGATTGGTGCATTGAACAGACCCTCTTCTTCGGGGAGGACCGACAACCGTTAAACATGATTCTCGATGACGGTGGTGACCTAACCAATATGGTATTGGATCGCTATCCGGAAATGGTAGATGGTATTCGAGGAATCTCCGAAGAGACCACTACCGGAGTACATCGTTTATATGAGCGTATGAAAAAGGGAACCTTGCCGTTGCCTGCCATCAACATCAACGACTCAGTAACAAAATCTAAGTTCGACAACAAATACGGCTGTAAAGAATCACTGGTAGATGCTATACGACGGGGAACCGATGTGATGCTGGCCGGAAAGGTAGCGGTGGTAGCCGGTTATGGTGATGTAGGAAAAGGTTCAGCCCAGTCGTTGCGAGGAGCCGGTGTACGGGTAATTGTTACCGAAATTGACCCGATTTGTGCGCTACAGGCGGCTATGGACGGCTTTGAAGTTAAGAAAATGGATAATGCCATTCCCCGGGCTGATATCGTGGTAACTGCTACCGGAAATAAGGATATCGTAGTAGATCGTCATTTTCAGAATATGAAGGACAAAACCATTGTCTGCAACATCGGCCACTTCGACAATGAGATTGACGTTGCCTGGCTCAAGTCCAACGCTGATCGGGATGAGATAAAGCCCCAGGTTGATCTGTATAAGCTGCCCAATGGTAACGAGATTATTCTCTTAGCCGAAGGTAGGTTAGTCAATTTAGGAGTAGCTACCGGTCACCCATCTTTTGTGATGTCTAACTCCTTTACCAACCAGGTGCTTGCTCAGATTGAGCTGTGGAAGTACCACGATAAGTATGAGAATGCCGTATATATGCTGCCCAAGCACTTGGATGAGAAAGTAGCCGAGCTACACCTCGCCAAAATTGGGGTTGAGTTAGAATCTTTATCAAAAGAGCAAGCCGAGTATATTGGGGTTGAGACCACTGGTCCGTTCAAACCTGATTACTACCGCTACTAATATAATGAACAGTGAATAATGATTGATGGGTAGGATCATTAATCATGTTCCTACTTGCATGAATCCATTGTTCATCAGTCATTAAAAGGTTAAATCAGGAAGGGCCAGTCCCTTCTTTTTTTCTTCGATTTTTTCATGAACGGACAGGATCTCAATCTCGGTTCGGCGGTTGATTTCCCGGCCTCCGAATTCGTCGTCATTCGAAACTAAGGGGCGGGTTTCTCCGAAACCTTTCGACACCACCTGTGCCTCAGACGTACCGTACTGTAACAGATATTTTGCCACTGCCTTAGCTCGTTGCTCCGACAACTTTTGATTGTAATCGGCTTCACCTACGTTATCAGTGTGACCGTTAATCTGAATCTTAAGATTAGGGTTGGCTTTTAGCAACTCATGAATCCGGTCTAGCTCGGAAATAGATTCCTGTTTAATACTGGCCTTTCCGGTGTCGAAAAAGATATTCTTTAGGATAGTTACCGACCCTACTTCGGCTTTATCCAGTCGAATGGAGCGGTTGATTTCGGATTTGCCTTTAAGTTTATCGGTGTCAAAGTTAGTGGAATAAAAAAGGTACCCTTCGGCTTCTACAATAAGCCCGAAGTTCTCACCTTCCGGAATTGCAATGCTAAATGCTCCAGTGTTTGGATCGGAATACTGCCGCCCGACGATAATATTTTTTCGGTTGTTTGATAGGATCAGTTCCGCATAAATCGGTTTTCCAGTACTGCCGTCGGATACCTTACCCTTAAAGTAGGTAACTTTTCTGGCTGGTCCATTGCTGGCGGCCTCCGGCTTTTCGGGTTTTTTATCTGGTTTTAAGTTGATTACGTACAGATCATTACCGCCCAGTCCATCTTCCCGGGCCGTAGCGTAGTAGCCAAATGTATTATCAGCAGAAGTGACGAAGTAAATGTCGTCCTGGGCGGTATTAATGGGGTAACCTAAGTTAATCGGAGTAGACCATTTGCCTTGGTAAATACGGCTCTGAAAAATATCGTAGCCGCCCATACCCATGTGTCCTTTAGAACTAAAAAACAATGATTTTCCGGATGGGTGAATAAATGGGGCATCTTCGTCCGCTTCCGTATTGATTTTTGGCCCCAGGTTTTCTGGTTCCAACCATGCTCCTTTACGGTCTTTGCGGGAAACGTAGATGTCAAAACCGCCGTAGCCACCGGGCCGATTACTGGAGAAATATAATGCATCTCCTTCTTGGTTGATAGAAACGGAAAGCTCTCGGTAGGGCGAATTAATGAACTGATTTAAAGGCAAAGGAACTGACCATTCATCACCCGTTAGGGTTGAATAATAAATATCCCCGTCACCTTCGTCCACGTAGATAAAAAGTGTTTTTCCGTCGGGAGAGATGGCGGCTCCGCACTCGTGGTAGTAGGTATTGATATTGGGGCTAATTTGCTGAGGACTCTGCCAGTTGCCATTTTGTTTCTTTACAATGTAAATATCCTCGTAGTAGTTGTTGTCGTAGGCTTTTTTACCTCCGGTTGATCCTTCTCGTCGGGAGGTGAAAATTAGTGATTTTCCATCCGACGTAATCAGTGGAGCATAGTCCTGATTATCAGAGTTTAGTTTACTAAGGTTGCTGATTTCTACATTTTTGGGATTATTCACGTACTCAATCCCAATATTACACTGTTTAATGTGCTGGTCTACCAGGTAAGTGTTTTCAGTGATGTTACGGTAGTGATGAAAGTATTCAAGGGCTTTCTCAAACTGGTGATTGTACTGATACGCTAAACCCAGGTGGAACACCAGGGTAGAGGTAGAATCCTGGGTGTGTTGATACACATCTTGCAAATAGGGAAGAGCCCGATGTTTGTATTTACTTTCCAGATACGATAGGCCGATTTTGTAAGGGATGGTAAGATCATCCGGGGCAAGTTCAGCGGCTTGTTTATACTGAGCTACCGCTTCTTCGTAGAAACCATTTTCGTAATACTTATTGCCATGTTTGAGAAGCTTTTTAACTGACTGGCTCCAGCCAGGTACCGAGTAGATAAAAGTAAGAACAAAGAGTATCCTGACCCAGCGCATAGCTTCTGGCGTAAGTGAGTTGACCAACTACCAAAAATACCGATGCATAGCCAAATAGGACATAGTAAGTCAAAGGCTTTCTAACTCCTGTAGGGAAAGGAAGAAGATTCAATTTTTCAGCAATAGAGCTTTGCTAGTAGAAAATTTTGCCGATTATCGGTATGCATCAAACTAAAACTCCTATCTCTGTCTTTTGAATAAAGACTTTATGAATTCACTGATATAATTACGAATAGTTCGAGTTTTCAACTTTATGTTTTTAAGGGCTAATTTAATTCGGTCAGTACTTGTTACTTTAACTCGAGGAATATGAATATAAACTGTATCTGAGTTATCTCGATACCAAGCCGCATAGTCATTTGCCTCCATCCAATTCTTTATTTCGGAGATGTAAGGATTTTTGTAACGTTTACCGTGAGTTTCTACTGAAATAACCATCGGCCGGCTGACCAAATGCTTTATGACATACCACTCAGCTCCCTCAATATCTACGCTTAAAAGATCGATACTGCCATCATCAATCGTACTAAATTTCGTGCATTTTACAGTTATTCGATCTTCCTCCTCGGGTTGGTAATAGTCATTTACGATAGAAGGAGACTTTTGAATAATTTCCAGAAAGGTAGAAGCCTTCCGATGCAGCAGGCTTATCTCACCTTCCTCTTCGTAAACTGCAACTGGGTGTATCGTTACATTTTTTTTTCCCTGGAAAAAACGTCGACTCATTTCCACATAGGTAGGATGGGCCTCTACTAAAGTAGCTTTCACCCCTTCCTGAATAAAGTCGAGTACATTTGATTCCTCGGGAATATAAACTCCTACTTCGGCCACGTGCTGAAGGTAGATATTTCTCGCCTTACATTTCTGATAAATTTTTCTCACAAGATCTTTAAGGTCAGAAGTAGATAGTTACTCAGACATAGATTAAATGGTGTATAATATTTAGAAAATTGCAGCAAAAAAACAACCCAATATTAAAACGAATTTTTGCTTTATTTCTCAAAAGATTGAGAATTCTCATTTTTCTTACATGACCGTGTTGAAGAGTAGAATGATTTAGTTAAAACAGTCGAGCACATTTATCAATATGGAAGCATTTGAATTTGAATATTAAGAAATATTCTCACCATAATTGGTTAGATTTTAATGAATAAAAAATGTATTCGGATATTACATTGTAAAAAATAAAATTAATCTAGGTATAATATTTTATGTGCATGGTTTTGTTAGATTTGGTACTTATAGCGCGCTAGAAATTCCAACACTTAACTTAATTTTTATCTTAACATTTCAATCATGAAAACTTTGAAAAATAGCCTTTTTTATTAATTGCTTTCGTATTTCTCCTATTCAGTTGTGAAACTGAAGTAGTTGATGAAGTAGACCAAGAATTGGATGCAGTTGATCAAGAAATGGTCGTGATCGATACTGTGTTATTAGAATCTACAAAGAAGGGTACGAAAAATCTGTCGGCATGGACATTGCCAGTTTTTAGTTGGGACCAAAAGCCTGGTAAAGCTAAAGATATTGCTGTAGGAGATAGTAATATTCCGTATATTATCGGCTATGGATCTGGTAACCGTCCGATATTTAGATGGAATGGGTCAGGTTGGACTCAACTTCCTAGCGGGGCAGGAACTAGAATAGCAGTAGATGGAGATACTCCTTGGATTGTCAATACATCGGGTCATATCTTTAAATATAACAGCTCCAGTCAATCATGGTCACAAAAGCCTGGCCTGGCTAGAGATATTACTGCTCGTGATGGTGAAATATATATTATATCCAAGGCTGCTGGTAACGGTCAGGTCTACAGGTGGACGGGCTCCCAGTGGTCACTGCTCAATCCTGTTGGAGCAGGTCTTAAACTTGATGTGGGAGTAGATGGCTCTCTTTATCTAGTAACTCTTAACTCCCAGTTGTATAGATACACTAGTTCAGGGTGGTTATATTCTGGTGCGGGTTACCAAAATATTGGAATTTTTGATGTACAGAGTTTCTATCTTGTGGAGAACGGAGGTTCTAACGGAGATGTAATTGAATATAATCCATTCGTAAATCCTGGAGGCTCTGGACCAGTATTATTTGATACCAATGGCAGAGGGATAGAAATTGCTGTTGACGAAAATAATTACCCTTGGATAGTTAATAATGTTGGTAATATCTACCGTGCTATACGATAACAGAGGTACCATTCCCCATAGATTTACCTTGAAATATTAGACTTTTAATAGTTTAAAATCTTCTTATCAACTCAGGGGATGTTACTAAATTGTGAATTTTCTAGAAACTCGTCGTTCAGTTTATCGGCGAGTTTTCCTAGATCTTCCATTCTAAAAATTTTCAAACACTTAAATAGTTAGTAAGACTTTGTAGTGGGTGCTTGTTAACTACAGGGCTACTAAAATTCAGTTATGTGTCAGCATATTCATCATTTTTGAACATGATGTTTCTGGTCTGAGTCGAGTCTCTAAATAATACAAGATATTAATTTCTCATCATTCCAAGCTCATAGGTAGCCATTTTAGCCACCAGGCTGATGATGTAACTGAAACCCCATTTTTGTAAGTATCTCATTAGTGCCTTGTTGGTTTCTTCCGATTCATTTTTCTCAAAGGCAATTACAATTGAGATTTTTATCTCTTTAAATATGTCTAAGGGAAGTAACCACATTGCCAGCGGGTAGATCAACTACTACTTTATCTTTAAAAGCTTCAGGGTATTGGTTCAAATACCGTTTAACGTAATACTTGATGCTTTTGGGGTTGTCCGCAAAGTCTTGTGCCTGAGCCATTCGAGAAGCTTATTTATATTAACCTATTCCTCTTTTCATTTTTAGGCATATACCTTTGATTCCTTTTAAGTATAAACATCCACTTCAGTCACGTACTTTGGGTAAACACCCCTTTCCCTACATTTTCGGTATCTTCCTCACAGTAACCTTTGAAGTTTGGGTAGGAAATTATACAACAATCTTGATGAGTTCATAATACATTTGGTAGATTCATTGAAAAGAGATTCAGAAACAAATCAATTTACCTTATATCTTGCCAACCCCATATGTAACCAGTATAGCCATTGGGTTGACTATATAAATGAAATCCGCTATTCTGTAAAAATTTTACTAATTCTTTATTTGTTTCTTCTGGTTTACTCCCCTCATGGGTTTCGACAATTAAGACCTTTATCTTTTTTATAGTGTCGGGAGGAAGTGAGTAGAGAATTGAGTATTCAGAGCCTTCGCAGTCTAATTTAAGTATATCAATACCTTCAATAACATGATCACTGATTACTTGCTGTAGGGAAACTGCTTCTACCTTGAGGTTTTTAGTGGTGCTCGGGCTTTCAAAAACGGTGGCCATAGTTGTATAACTATCGATTTTACTAACGTGGAGAGTGATTTTCTGATCCTCGCTACTTATAGCCTTTTGTTCAATATGCCAGTCAAACTCAGCGTATTTGGTTTGGTATTTCCTTAAAACTTGGAAGTTGAATGGCATTGGTTCAAACGACAAGAGCTTTGCATTGGGGAAGCGGTAAAACATAAATAGAGAAAAGAATCCCACATTAGCTCCGATATCAATAATAGTTGGCGACTTGAACTGTAGAAAGCTTTCCGGAATGTGTTTAAGGTAAATCTGATCGAAAAAGCACTCTTTGAAAGCTGAAAGCATTTCACGTTCTACTTCTACTGAAAAAGACTCTTTTAACTTAAAATTAAATGTGTCTCCCAGATTCGAGGCTTTAAACCAAAGATATTGGGGCCAGTTTTGAAAATGTTGGATGAGGTTGCGATAACGCCTTGGTTTTTCCTTTGTGCTCATAAAACTAGATTAAAAAGCGAATGTATGAAAAAAGAATTAGCAATTACATGAGAGCGAAAAGTAGGCAGGGTGATTTCACTTAATTAGCTGATTCTGTGAGATTTTGAAAAGATAGTTATCATCCCTGGCAGCCGTTTTTGTAGAATTTTTGAAAAACTTGATTTTATCTTAATAATTCCCGGTTGCTGCACATTTTTGAAACCTTACTTGATGATAAAGAAACAAAGGCGTGATGGACATACGGGATCTTGGTTTACCGCTCAACCGAAAGGGGTCACAAAATATCTGTCTTGAAGAAACAATAGAAGTCCTTGGAGGCTACCTTCAATAGCAGGAATTTCATAACCCATTTATTTCAGAATGAGAGTCTAGTTATATGTGGGCTTGGAAAGAGGTATATGAAAAAAGCCTATCTGATCGCATCAGATAGGCTTTTTCTGCTATTTAAATTATTTATCGTCCTGTCCATACTCGCCGGAGTGAAGGTATCTCCGAAACTACGAATTGTGAAAGTGAAGTTGAAAATACGTCAATTGTAGCGCCTCCTGCCCCATCTGATGACACGTTCCAATTGTTACTGCCATTCCATTCATATACTTTATAACCTACGGGTACTGGGTTGGAGCCGCCACTGGCAGTTGTGGACCCTATAATAGCTGCTTGACCAGCAAAACCACACCCAATATCTCGCGCTTCTCCAGGTAATCTTGTCCAGCCCGTTGAAAAAACATTGGAACTATTTCTTCGATATATTTCCTGATTGTTATTTATGCGAATCAAGGGTATAAAGTTAGTGCAAAGCAAGCAACTGCTATTTTACCG
>CAZKCO010000017.1:0-110718 GCA_964551335.1 uncultured Roseivirgaceae bacterium | reverse complement strand
TGAACACCTGAACACCTGAACACCTGAACACCTGAACACCTGAACACCTGAACACTTTTATACTATGCAAGCATTAGTAAAATACCAGAAAGGTCCGGGACATGTAGAGTTACGGGATATGGCCGAACCTAAAATGGTCAATAATCAAGTGGTTATTGAAATTGCTCATTGCGGAATTTGTGGTACCGACCTCCATGTGTACCACGATACTTTCCGTAATTATCCTCCCGTGATACTAGGACATGAGTTTTCAGGACGAGTAGTTGAAGTTGGGTCTGAAGTTAGAGACGTGAAGCTGGGTGACACATTTAGTGTACTGGGAGCTACGGCCGTGCAGTGCGGGCGATGTGAGTATTGTGAGCGGGGAGAGTTTATGTTTTGTGCCAACCGTAGAGGAATGGGACATGGAGTAAACGGAGCATTTACTAAATATGCGGCAGTGCGTCCCGATCAGCTATTCAAAATCCCCGATGGAGTATCAATGGAGTTCGGCGCTTTGGTAGAACCATTAGCCGTGGCGGTTCACGTGGTGGAAGAGATAGCCTCATTCCGATTGGGGGACGTGGTATTACTTTCAGGGCCGGGACCCATTGGTTTGTTGTGTCTGAAGATGCTTATAGCCCACGGCCTAAAAGTAATTGTAGCGGGCACTAGTGAGGATGATCTTCGTCTGGAAATAGCTAGAAAGTACGGTGCCGCCCGTACCGTGGTGGTTGATCAAGAAAATCTAGCGGAAGTGATTACATCTGAAACCGACGGGCAGGGAGTGGCTCTGGCGATTGAAACGGCGGGAGCCGAGGCCTCGGTACGCAATTGTATGGAGTCGCTACGCCCGCTGGGCCACTATGTGCAGGTAGGGCACTTTGGCCGCGACCTGACACTTCCCTGGGATTTAGTGGCTTTTCGGCAGTTGCAGATAAGTGGTTCAGTAGGGTACACTAAAGAAACCTGGCGACGAACTATGCAAATCTTGGGGCAGCAAACATTAAATCTAAGTGATGTCATCACCCATCGCTTTCCCCTGTCTGAATGGCGCCAGGGTTTTGATCTAATGGAAGAAAAACAAGCCGTTAAAGTCTTATTGTCTCCTGTATGATATGAGATTTCTCAACAAAGTAGCGATAATCACTGGAGCAGGAACCGGAATCGGATACGAGATTGCTCGCCAACTGGTACAGGAAGGGGCATCGGTGGTATTGAACGACCTGGATGCTTCACTCGCTCAACGGGCGGCAGAAACTTTAAAGGCTAAAGGAGAGGGAAAGTGTGTGGCGTTTCCGGGGGATGCCAGCCAGGTAGATTTTACTCAACAAATTGTAGAGGAAGCCCTAAAGCAGTTTGGTCAAGTTGATATGGTGGTTCCCAATGCCGGAATTACGCTTTTTGGTGATTTTTTTTCTTTGTCTCAGGAGAGATTTCAGCAAGTGATTGATCTAAATTTGCGAGGTGGTTTCTTTTTAACCCAAGCCGCGGCTCGGCAAATGCGGCAACAGGGAACTGGTGGTAGAGTATTGTTGATGTCGTCCGTTATAGGAGTGCAAGCTGCCGCTCAGCTTACGGTTTACGCTATGACAAAGGCCGCTCTCAGTATGATGGCCAAGAATCTGGTGGTAGAGCTTTCTCCTCACCAAATCACGATTAACGCGCTGGCGCCCGGAGCAACCGTTACGGAGCGCACTTTACAAGAAGACGATGACTATGTAGCTAGTTGGGAACGGGTAACTCCAACCGGGCGTCCCTCCCAACCCTCGGAGATAGCCCAGGCCGCTTTGTTTTTCCTTTCACCTGAAGCATCCCATATCACGGGTCAAACCTTAGTCGTTGATGGCGGCTGGACGGCTACCAGCCCGTTTCCTTATTCAAAGGAAGTACAGTAGTTTAGGGTATAGCAGGAATACTGACCGGTTTAACTTCAATATTGATGGGTGGTGGTCCGGGAACCTCAGGTGGAGTGTAATCGAAAATAGTTTCCAGACTAGGGCGTTCTTCTACCCGCCAGGCGAAGCCATCCAATTTAGTATTTTCCGGAGTGATTTCGTGGGGTGGGATAAATTTACCTTCCGGTTTTACATCGAACTTGATGCTGCTTAACTGGTTCTCTTCAAAGTAGATATAGATATCGCTGCATAAAATCCGATTCATAGCTACTATCACTGAATCATTTTCCAGAGGAAAATAGATGCTTTCGCCGTTGCCGTAAACGTTGATGTTGGAAATATCGCCTTCATTAAAGAATGCCTCCATATCGCGTCCTTTAATCTGGTTGAAGTTTTTCAACGTATCAATCGAGACCACGAACGAATTGTCCTTGGCATTCATTTTATGAATTTGACCACCAGCTAGTTCCAGATTGATCGAGTCGGCGTTAATCTGGCTACCTTGCGCCCAAAGTACTGGGTCCTGGTAGAAGTAAAGCACTGAATCTAATAGATGATAGGCCAAAGAGTCAGCAATCCCTTGTAGATCGAAACGGTAAATGCGCACGTGGGAGTAAGCCAATATCCGCTCGTTGGCCGGTATGGAATCCTCAACACTTACCAGCGTATCAGCCGCCAAATAAAGTGTATCACCTTCCATGACTTTTCTCATCACCGGGTTGCCAAATATTTTGGTAATGCCGTCCTGCATCCGGTAAAAAGCCGAGTCACCCGTAATAATGACATCCTGTTCTTTGGACACCATTTTTACGTTACTATTCGCGGTGTAACGCTTATTTAGCTCATCAGCAAACAGTCGGTCAGCACTAATCAAGTAGGCTTCGGTTTCAATAGTACCCAGTCCAAAAATGGATTGCTTATCAGTGGTGCTATATTCGGTTCCCGCTTCCGCGTTGAGCACTGTTCCATCTTCAGCGGTAATTTCAGTAGGGCCGCGGGTGTAGACAATCTTGGTAGCGGTATTATATTCCAATGTATCCGATCGCATCTTATACTCAGGATTAGTCAGAATTACCGAGTCCTTAAATGCAGCCAGATTAGATTTGGTATAGTACGTACCCCGCTTGCTAACCAGTACGTTAGCCGTATCTACCAGTCGTCCCCCTTCGTAGTAGTAAGCGATATCCTCCGCCATATTATAGTCTAAGAAGTCCGTATAAAGACTCATTGAAGGATCTTTGTAAATCACATTGTCTCGCATTTCAGCAAGTTTTTGGTCACCGTAGTATCGTAACTGACCTCCCGTTACCACGATGGTATCGCTTTGCTCAATCCGAACAATATCCCCAAATACTTCGGCAAAATTTCTTTCGGGATAACGGATTACCGAATCACCATAAATACGGGTAGTTCCTTGTACTAGACGAACATTACCCACTAGCTTTTGGAAGCTATTTCCGTCTGCATCCTTCTCACCCTTCAACTGTTCCGCATTTTCAATTTTCAGCTTACCCTGCCCAAACAGGGAAAAGCTTCCTCCTAACATCAGCAGTAATACGAATGCCCAATAGCGTAGCATATTCTTCATTCTATTTTGTACCTTAACGTACTTAACGCGTTTGGGATTGAATTCATTTCAGCAAAAGTTTCGCAAATATATTAATGAAAACCGGTTGTTCGAGCCCAACGACCGAATACTGCTATCGGTGAGTGGGGGAGTAGACTCTACCGTGCTTTGTCACCTGATGGCCCACGAACACCACTATTGGGCTATTGTCCACGCAAACTTTCAACTGCGGGGTGAAGAATCGGTTCAAGATGAAGGGCTTGTTCGTCAATTGGCTGATCAGTACGGAGTGGCTTTTTTCTCTCAATCTTTTTCAACGAGCCAGTACTCTAAGCTGCATAAAATATCTACTCAGATGGCTGCCCGAGAGCTGCGCCGGGCTTGGGTTGAAAAGCTTCTGACTCAGGAAGGTTATCAGTACGTGGCGCTAGCTCATCATCACAACGATCAACTGGAAACACTGCTTCTAAATCTGGCCAAAGGAGGAGGAATCTCCGGCCTGAAAGGCATGCTTCCCAAAAACGCATTCTGGATTCGCCCCTTGTTATGGGCTACCAAAGAAGAAATCGTTAATTACGCAATAGAACAAGGACTTCGGTGGCGAGAAGATCGTACTAACGCTGACGATAAATACCAACGTAACTGGATCAGACACCAGGTAATACCGCTTTTGCAGGAAATCAACCCCTCCTTACTTATCACCACTCAGCATACTGTAGAACGCCTACAAGAAGTAGAAGCGGTATTTCAGGCCGAAGTTCGCCGGGTACAAAAAAAGGCTGTGAATGAAATAGGAAATCGATTCGTCATTCAAAAAAATATAGTAATACAGCACCCGCAGGCAGCTTCTTTACTGGCTGAGTGGCTAGCTCCGTACGGCTTTTCCTGGACAGATGTGCGACAAATAATGATCTCATTAACCAAGCAAGTCCAAGCGGGTTCGTACTTTCAATCCGCCAGCCATAGTTTATGGATTGACCGAGATGAGTTAGTTATAACTAAGAATGATGAACGGTTACGAATTACAACCACCATGGAACATCAGGAATCACACACTACTGAGGTTTTAGGCGGACAGTTAGCCGGTAAGGTTCTATCGGCGAAAGGGTACTCAATCAGTGCTGATCCTTTGTTAGCGGCCTTAGATTATCATAAGCTTAAGTTTCCCTTAAAACTGAGAACCTGGCAGGAAGGTGACCGTTTTCAACCATTAGGGATGAATCGTAAAAAAAAAATTAGCGATTTCTTGGTCGATTTGAAAGTGCCTCGTTATGCCAAAGAAGAAGTAATAGTATTGCTCTCGAGTGACCAAATCGTTTGGGTGGTGGGTTATCGGATAAGCCAGCAGTTTCGTATTACTAAACAAACTCAGCAGGTATACGAAATTCGTTGGCAGCCTAACTGATTTCTTAAAATCTGTGTACTTTTGATTAGAAATGATTTTAGCATGAGTTTGATACGTAACCCCTTTCAACGTTCGTTTACGGATGATGAAAAAGAACTGATTACTTTTTTATCTGCTTTTCAATTATTTGAAAGTCTCACTGCCAAGGAGCAATCAGCTTTTTTTTCATATCTGTATCTAAGAAAGTATAAGGAAGACGAGGTTGTATTTTTTCGTAAAGATCCCAGCCACGCTTTATATCTGATCAAAAGTGGAAAGATTGCGCTGCTCATAGACCAGGAACAAGACTTTGAAACGCTAAATATCATTTCGAGCGGTCAGTCATTTGGTAATAATAGTCTGCTTGACCGAACCCAGCGTCCTTATAGTGCTATTGTACGCTCTACTGAAGCGGAATTATACGTTATTCCTCATGTGAACATTCAAGATATTTTCTTCAATCAACCCCGGATTAAAGCAAAGATGCTAGCCTCACTCGGAGAAATGTATGATGCCTATCTTCAGGATTTGTTCCACGTGTATCGTTCAGCCAAAGGCTTTTTCAATCTAAACCAAGTGAGTGCCAACATTTAGCAGGCTTGGTTTGGGTTTGTCTGTATCCTGCTTTAGATTGCATCAGAGATTATTTTTTCACCAAAACTAAACCTAACGTATGAAAGTCACTGTCGTAGGAGCTGGTAATGTAGGTGCTACCTGTGCCGATGTACTGGCCTATCGGGAAATTGCCAATGAAGTAGTGGTCGTAGATATTAAAGAAGGTCTTGCCGAAGGTAAGTCACTAGATATTTGGCAAAAATCACCCATAAATTTGTACGATACCCGTACAACCGGATCAACCAACGATTACAGCAAAACCGCCGGTTCAGAGGTGGTAGTAATTACATCCGGCTTACCACGAAAACCTGGTATGTCTCGCGACGACCTAATTGGCACGAACGCGAAGATCGTGCAGTCCGTTACCGAGAATGTAATTCAACATTCACCGGAGGCTGTTATTATTGTAGTATCCAATCCGTTGGACGTGATGACCTATCAGGCACACCTCACTTCCAAAGCACCTCGCTCCAAAGTAATGGGGATGGCGGGTATCCTGGATACGGCTCGTTACCGCGCCTTCTTAGCTGAAGCTATCAATGTTTCTCCCAAGGACATTCAGGCCGTACTGATGGGTGGCCATGGTGATACCATGGTGCCACTGCCTCGCTACACCACTGTGGGTGGAATTCCGGTTACTGAACTTATTGACGATGAGAAGCTGGAGGCTATCGTGCAACGGACCAAAACCGGTGGCGGCGAATTGGTGAAATTAATGGGTACTTCGGCCTGGTATGCACCGGGTTCAGCGGCGGCTCAGATGGTAGAAGCTATTGTACGGGACCAACGCAGAGTGTTCCCGGTTTGCGTGCAGTTGGAGGGAGAGTATGGAATTGATAACTGCTACTTAGGAGTGCCCGTGATTCTTGGTAAAAACGGAGTAGAAAAGGTGATTGAGCTACAACTAAATGACGATGAAATGGAACTGCTCAAAACCTCTGAACAGCATGTGCGCGAGGTGATGCAGGTGCTGGATAATATGAGTAACTAGTACTTTATTGGCGGATACGATTTACTAGCCGGTAACCGTATCCGCTCTTTTATACCTCACCTCAACCCATGCTTCGCTTTGTATTAATTGGTGGTTTGGGTTATCTGCTGGCTTGCCAGTCACCGCCCTCAGAAGATTCAACAGTATATTCTTCAGATGCAGACGATCAGTCTCTCTCAACTGAAGGAAATTTGAGCGGTTCTCTAACTGATGTAGTAGAAACCCTGAAGCAGGATGCCCAGCGTATACAGCAACTACGAATGATAGTTCATCAGCGATTGGATAGTTTGTATCGACTGGAAAATACTGAAGATATTCTTCAGGAAATTAACGCCTACGAACAAACCTACTTCAATTTATCGGAAGCTGATGAAGCGTTTATTGATTGGCAGAATCAGCACCCAATTCAGCATGACAGCCTGCCCGCTAGTACCGATACAGCATTTCTTAATCAAGAACAAAAGGAGATTGAACTACTGGTCGGGAAACTTCGTCGCAATGTGGAGCAGGCTGAAGATCTGCTAGAGCCTTAGGTAATTCTACTATTCCCAGTAGGGTGTAACATTCTTGGCTAAATTATAGCAGATTTTCCCATCTCTCTTTTTGCACAAAAGCTATTTTTCGCCTACACTCTAAGTACGGCATTTCTATATCTTAGCTCTTTCTGAGCTATGTCTAAGCGCTGACTTCACTTCAATAAAACGCTAAACGCCTAGTTGGAGCTTACTTTGGCGCTTTTTGGCTTCTGGCTTGGGACCAAAAACATAGATGCAGAAAGCGCCATAACAGGTTGACATGCCGGCGGGGCAAAAAACGGTAGATGATTAAAGCAAAATCTCCTCAAAAGCAATTTCCTGAGAAGCAAGTACGAACATGGTGGCGGGTAAGCCCTGGGTTCGTTCGGATAACTGCTCGTAATAGGCCAGGAAGTTTTCATTGGGTTCGGCCAGTCCCAGCATAATCAGATCCGCCGATTGAGATTCTTGCTTGAGTAGGGTCCAGAAATTAGTCTGATCGTTGACGATCACTTTATGCTGAAAGGGGATACGCATATTGTCAATGATCTGGCTTAGGTTTGCCTTCGCATCATGGGCGGCAGCCTCCGAGGGTACCATCATTTTAACGGTGATACTGACCTTCTGCCATTTCGGGTCCTGGCTAATCAGATAGGCTAAAATCATCATCAGGGCCCCGTTTTTACGTAATCCGCCCCACCATACATCAATGGATTGCTTGCTGGCAAAGCCTACTTTTTCATCATCACGTACAATAACTACGTTTCGTCGGGCTTGATAGAATTGTTCAATCATCGCGCAGTAGGGACCATGATGAGTCAGCTCCCGAGTATCACCCAGCAAAATAGTGTTGGGGACCAGTGCCCCGATGCCATAGGTTTGTATAAGCTGCACCCCGCCTGAAAACGGGTCTTCATCAGCCTTAACCTTCACCAGCGATTCTACACCTCGTTCCTCCAGGTATTCCCGGATGTTATTTTCCAGGGATTTAATTCGTTCGTAGGTCACATCTTCGGTACGGAGCACGGTAGCGACGGTGAGGAGCGAACTGCGTTGGGCAATGGCATTAGATAGTTCAATCAGATGCCAACGCTTGGTAGGAGCGCCGGAAAGCACCAGTAAATGCGGACGCCAGTTCTTGGGGTCGGGGGTATGATCAATGCGTAACAGGGCCGTGCGAGTCAGTGCCAGCCACATACCCCGCCGAACATCGCCCCAGGTGGTTCTTAGGCCTCGGCGCTTAAGCCACACAAAAATGACTGCTACCATAAAAACGGCGATTAGGGTAGCCAAAGCGTTAATGAGAAACATAACCGCAATACAGCCCAGGGCTCCCAGTAACGAAAAGAACCAGTGGGTACGAAAACTGGGTCGGAAAGAAGGGCTACCTAGTAAGCGCTCTAATCCTGCCGCAATATTAAGCACGCCGTAGGTAGTTAGGAAAAACATGGTGAGGATAGGGGCAATCAGATCCAGGTCGCCCAGTACCACAGCTACAATAGCTAAGACCATGGTAAATATGGTACCGGCTCGCGGAATACCCGTGGGAGGGTGTTCCCGTCCCAGCCAATGAAACCGCCGGGGCAACACTCCGTCCTGTGCCAATGCTTGCAGGATACGGGGGGCACCCAGAATACTACCGACGGCACTGGACAAGGTAGCTCCCCAAACACCCAACAGAATGCCATTACCCCAGTACGAAATGCGGCGCATTATTAGCGGATCTTCAATTAAGGTAATAGCATCGGCCCGACCAGCCAGAATTATCGGCAACGTCATATAAACCAGATACCCACAGCCCACAGCCAGAAAAGTGCCTTTTGGAATGGATCTAGCCGGATTCTTTAAGTCACCCGAAAGATTCACGCCCGCCATAATACCAGTTACTGCTGGGAAAAATACCGCAAATACTCGCCAGAAGCCTTCACTAGCGTGGGCAGGGGCCCCCCACATTTCTATCTGGGTATTCTCCAGAGGGCTGCCAAACACTAGTGATAACAAAGAAATAAAAATAGCCGCCAGAATGAAGTACTGGGTGCGGATGGTAGCCTGTGTCGAGAACAAAGCTAGTAGCCCTATGGCTAACGTTACTCCGCAGCCCACCAACTTTAAGCTAAGAAAGGGGAATACGGCGACGATACTCTCGGCAAAACCTATCACGTAGAGGGCTACAGAAAGTGCTTGGGCAATAAACAGTGGGATACCTACCGCTCCGCCAACTTCAATACCCAATGAGCGGCTAATCATATAGTACGCTCCTCC
This sequence comes from uncultured Roseivirgaceae bacterium, assembly GCA_964551335.1. Lineage (GTDB taxonomy): Bacteria > Bacteroidota > Bacteroidia > Cytophagales > Cyclobacteriaceae > Tunicatimonas. The sequence continues at coordinate 101,507 of CAZKCO010000017.1, read as the reverse complement.
TCCCTTCACCTGGGTATCAGTAGCAATGGAAGCTATGGATAGGGAAGTAAGAAAGGTTATGCTGGTAGAAAGAGTAACGATAATTAACGTACCCACCAACCCTACGTTACCAACTACCCAACCAAAGCGAAGGTACATGATAACCCCCAGTATGGTCAGTAATGAAGGAGTAAATACCCCACCAAATGTACCTAACTTACCTGGAGAAGGTGCGTTAGCGGCTAACTTCGTACTTTTAGCATCATTTTCGGGTAAGGGCATGGTAGAATAGTTGGCCAATGAAGCCTATGGTGATTGCAATTTCCTTAACGACGAAGTAATAACTTTCTAAGGGATTCCCCAAAGATTTTGCAGTTAGGAAATTGAGAATCTGACTGTTTGTGCAGGAACAGTGTAATAGTTAGTATTCCAGTAGTTAGTTGGGATTATGGAAAAAGTGAGAAGATGAATTAGTGATATTTTTTGAAATATTTTTAATTGTTATGAAATATTGACGTAGTTTTTGTATATTGAAGTGCAATCTAAAGGTCATACTTACGAATCCTTTAGCGTTGCTCGTGCTCTCTTTTTTTACTACTTTACAACAATCTGAACCCTCTTTAAGGGTATTAGGCCACGAGTTCTTCGCTGGCCTTTTTTTCTGAGTAGGGCTGATACTATTCTGATCTATCCTGGCTGTTTCTTTTTACAATTATTTTAGAATGAAAGCCCCAGGTGAGGGGGCGATCCTAAAAAATTCAAAGTTTCTTCAACCTGTTAATTAAACTTCTAGTCAATGCTTTTTCTTAAGCCAAACCTGCCCGGTTCTGTTTTACTTATTTTTGTGTTTTTCGGTTGGTCATGTCAAGGTCCCAAGTCAGAGCAAACTGATGCCGAGACCGCCGATGCTGAAGTCGATAATACTCAACAGTCTGATTTTCTAACAGCACCGTTGGTCTCTGATATTTATACCGCTGACCCATCGGCGCATGTATTTGATAACACGCTTTATATCTATCCTTCCCATGATATTGAATCCGGTATTCCGCAGGATGATTTAGGTAGCCACTTTGCAATGCAAGACTATCATGTGTTCTCCATGAATGATATAAACGGAGAAGTGACTGATCATGGGGTGGCTTTGTCAGTAGATGATGTTCCCTGGGCCAAGCGACAGATGTGGGCACCCGACGCCGCTTACCGGGATGGAACTTACTACTTATATTTTCCGGCTAAAGACGAAGAAGGGGTTTTTAGGATTGGGGTTGCTCGAAGTAATTCGCCCACTGGTCCTTTTGAACCGGAAGCGGAACCTATTGAAGGAAGTTACAGTATTGATCCGGCAGTTTTTCAAGATACCGATGGGTCTTATTATATGTACTTTGGTGGAATATGGGGAGGACAATTACAGCGGTGGGAAACGGGTGAATATATGCCCACCGATGAGTATCCTGCCGATTCTTTATCGGCGATCAGCCCTAAAATAGCGCGCCTGGCCGATGACATGATCAGTTTTGCTGAGGAGGTAACAGAGGTGGAAATTCTGGAAGAAAACGGAGAGCCGCTCCAAGCAGGTGACAACGAAAGACGATTCTTTGAGGCGGCCTGGGTGCATAAGTATCAGGGTACCTATTATTTCTCTTATTCAACCGGCGATACTCACTACATTGCCTACGCAACTGGCGACAATCCCTACGGCCCATTTACTTACCAAGGAGTCATATTAAATCCGGTTCTTGGCTGGACCAATCATCATTCAATTGTCGAGTTTCAGAATCAATGGTATTTGTTCTACCACGATACCGAATTATCGGGTGGGCAGACACATCTGAGGAATATTAAAGTAACCGAACTGACTCATCTCCCGGACGGTAGTATTGAGACCATTACTCCCTAGTCTCTCTGGAATTTTCTTGGTAGTACGAAGAAGCTCCAATGGTATCCCATCGGTAAATAATGGCTATAGTTTAGTCATTTAATCTTGCCTTTTGTAACTTTCTGGTTCATAACTTAACCGATATGTCTACAACTATTGAAAGTACGGTTGACTTTCAACCGATAAAGCAGGCTAGTCGAGATGCTCTTCGGCTTAGCAGCGATACCATTAATCAAGTGCTATTGGCGGTGGCTGATGCTGCTGTTGCCAATACAGAAACCATACTGACTGAGAACCAGCGAGACCTGGACCGGATGGACCCTGCCAATCCGAAATACGACCGGCTGAAACTTACAGCGGTTCGTATTGAAGCGATTGCTCAGGATATGCGTAATGTTGCTAATCTACCTTCGCCTTTAGGTAAGACGTTGGACGAGAAGACTCGCCCCAATGGCCTTCGTTTAGTAAAAAAATCGGTGCCATTGGGGGTAGTTGGAGTAATTTACGAAGCGCGGCCTAATGTTACTTTTGATGTTTTCTCGCTCTGCCTGAAGGCGGGAAATGTATCGGTGCTAAAGGGCGGTAGCGACGCTGAATATTCTAATCTGGCTATTGCGAAGGTTATTAAAAACGAGCTTGAAGCAGCAGGGGTTAATCCCCACTTAATGAACCTGTTACCGGCTTCTCGTGAAGCAACACATGAACTACTCAACGCCGTAGATGCAGTAGATGTAATTATTCCCCGGGGCAGCCAGAACCTGATCGATTATGTTCGCGAAAATGCCAAAGTGCCGGTGATTGAAACCGGGGCAGGTATTGTTCATACGTACTTTGATATCAGTGGTGATCTGGAAAAAGGCCGCAACATTATTTTCAATGCCAAGACTCGCCGGGTAAGTGTGTGCAATGCACTGGACTGCCTGATTGTGCATCAGGAACGGCTCAAAGATTTGCCGGAGTTGACTAAAGACCTGGCTAGTAAGCAAGTTGAGATTTTTGCGGATGAATTAAGCTACACCATGCTATCGGGTGAGTATCCGGATGAGTTACTGCAACCGGCTTTTCCCGAACATTTCGGAACGGAGTTTCTTTCGTACCGGATGGCGATAAAAACGGTGTCAAATCTGGATGAAGCGCTGGACCATATTGCCCAGTATAGCTCGCAGCACAGTGAGGCGGTGATAGCTGAGGATGAAGCAGTCCTACAAACATTTATGCAGTCGGTAGATGCGGCGGCGGTGTACGCTAATACCTCAACGGCCTATACCGATGGAGCCGAGTTTGGCATGGGGGCCGAGATTGGCATCAGTACCCAGAAGTTGCACGCTCGCGGCCCGATGGCCCTACCCGAACTTACCAGCTATAAGTGGCTAATCTACGGCAATGGTCAGGTGCGACCTTAGCTCCTTAGTTTATCCAGCAGTTCGTTAAGTTGATCTACCTCACTATCGGTTAGCTGATTTTGGTTACTGAGCGCCTGATCTATTTCGGGCGAAACTTTCTTCAGTAATTCTAACCCTTTTTCGGTAATAAGAATGTTAACCCGACGGCGGTTTTCCGGACAAATCTCTCTAGTGACGTAGCCGTTAAGACGTAGTTTTTCTACCAAGCGAGTGGCGTTCGACATGCGGTTGAGCATGCGTTCGGTAATCAGTTGCAATGGAGAAGGGTTAGGATACTGCCCCTTCAGAATACGTAGCACATTGAATTGCTCTTCCGAGATACCGTACTTTTTAAAAATGGGCAACGAAGCGGCCGAAAGCCAATTGGCAGTAAACTTGATATTGAGTACTGCTTTATGAAATGGGTCTTTAAATTTGGTCTGCTTTATTTCCTGTTCGATTTGCATAATGTTGGATCAGTCAATTGTAGATACAACATTGACTGGGTAAAAAAGTTCTTTAATAAATGCAAGTGCTAATTTTTAATCAGCTTGATTGATTCTCTATTTTTGCGGTACGGAGCAGGGAAGATAAAATGCTGTCCGTTTTTTTTTAATTCTTAATTGTAAGTCATGAGCAAAGTACTAATTATTGGAGCCGGAGGAGTGGGCAATGTAGTAGTCCACAAATGTGCCGAGGTATCGTCGGTATTCACCGAAATAATGTTAGCTAGCCGAACCAAAGCTAAGTGTGATCAGATTGCCGAGAGCGTTAGAGAAAAATTCCCCGATGCATCTATCCAAACTGCCCAACTGGATGCGGATGTGGTACCTGACATTGTGCAGCTGATTGAGCAATTTGAGCCAGCCTTGGTAATCAACGTAGCCTTACCCTATCAGGACCTTACGATTATGGATGCCTGTTTGGCTACCAAAGTGCATTATCTGGATACGGCCAACTATGAGCCGCGCGATGTAGCCAAGTTTGAGTATAAATGGCAGTGGGCCTACCGCGAAAGATTTGAGCAAGCTGGTATTATGGCGCTGCTAGGCTGCGGCTTTGATCCGGGCGTCACCGGGGTGTTTACCGCTTACGCCCAGAAGCACCACTTTGACGAAATTCACTATCTGGATATTGTAGACTGCAATGCGGGTGACCACGGCAAAGCCTTTGCCACTAACTTTAATCCCGAAATAAATATCCGGGAGATTACGCAGAACGGGCGTTACTGGGAGAACGGGGAGTGGGAAGAAACCGAGCCTCTGGAGATTCATCAGCCAATAAACTACCCCGGTATTGGCGAGAAGGAATCCTACTTGTTGTACCACGAAGAATTGGAATCGCTAACCCAGAATATTCCCCACCTGAAGCGGGCCCGGTTCTGGATGACTTTTTCGCCTCAGTATATTACCCACCTGCGGGTGCTGGAAAACGTGGGCATGACCCGCATTGATCCGGTGAAGTTTAACGGCCAGGAGATTATTCCGCTGGAGTTTCTGAAAGCGGTGCTGCCCGAACCGGCCTCGCTGGGGGAGGGCTATCAGGGACAAACCTCTATTGGCTGCCAGATTAAAGGCGTCAAGGACGGACAGGAGAAAACCTACTACGTGTACAATAACTGCGACCACGCCGAAACCTACCGCGAGGTAGGGGCTCAGGCCGTTTCCTACACCACCGGCGTACCCTCCATGATCGGGGCTATGCTGATGCTGACCAAGCAGTGGATGCGGCCCGGAGTGTATAATGTAGAGGAGTTTGATCCCGACCCGTTTATGGAAGCCCTCAACCAGTACGGGTTGCCCTGGCACGAAAAGGTGAATGAGCCATTGGCTTTTGCGTATCCTGAACCGGAATAAGTTAGTAGAAAAGTAATTTGCCTTATGGTGGTAGATTAACCTTTCCTATTCACATCCATTTGTTCGTCTAACAGTTGGTCGATATTAAATCTGGGAGTGTAGCCCAAATCATTCTTTGCCTTATCAATGGCGTAGACTCTATCAATTGAATCGGGTATGCTCCAATGCATCTGCTGATAGTAAGTGACTAGCTTGGGTATCCTTTGCTGCAACAACTGTCGGGCATTATGCTTTAGGGCCACGAGATCAGCTTGGGTGAAGATGGTTTGGGCCGAAATATTGTAGACTTCAAACCTGTCAAAATCTTTCTCAATGGCTAGTTGGTGGGCGTAGGCGACATCCCGCACATCCAGGCCCCGGTACATCCGGTACAGTATCTTCTGTTCCAAAGGCTCATTCCAGAAGCGGGAAACCCGCAGCACGCTGGTTTGTAGTCCTTTCTGCTGGAAGAAATCACGGCACAGCCCCTCGGCGGCTATTTTGGTGATGTCGTAGATGTCGCGGGGAATGGTGGGGGTGTCTTCGGTGACCCATACCGCCTGCGCTTCGTCGTGCAAACTTTCACCGTACAGGGAGGTGGTGCTGGTATAAATAAACTTCTGAACCTGATTTTCTTCGGCGGCCTCCAACAGATGTAAGGTGCCGATAATATTGGTATCTACGAACGCTCGGCGGGAATGGGTTGGCACGTGCGGAGCGTGCAGCGAAGCTGTATGGATAATAGCGTGAACGCCCCGCGTTACTGAGGAAATAAAATCTTTATCAGTGAGGCTGCCTTTTTGCGTAGTGTATTTCCCTTCTGCTATATCTACGCCAATAATCTCATAGGCCGGTTGAAGTAAATCGGCAATCTGATGGCCCGAATGCCCGGAACTTCCTGTAATCAGAATCTTCTTTCTCATAAATACGACCGCTTGCCAGTTTTCGTCTCTCTTGCTGAATTGCCACTTGGCTTGACCAAAGTATTCAGCTTTTTGCAATGGAGCACCATCCAGAATCAGGTTTTTCCATTCCACTGATACTTCATTTTGTCCTGGATAAGGAATTTTTACGCCTGATGATACCTTTCTCATTATCCAGTGTAATACTACTATTGGTTTGTTATTGCGCTTTGGACTGATCTTCCCCCCCAAGGGGGATAGTATTGGATACTTAAGGTATACACTTTTTGATAAGCTACTACTTCCTCTCTCTCCTGTCTCTCCTGGGGGGTGCGTGGGGGGAATGAAATACCTGCTAACGCATACGTGAGAAGAAATAGAAACACATCTTACAAATGCGCACTAATCGGACTTTATTGGTATAAAGTGATCGTTGGAAGCTGATTCTGATAAAAAAAGTTCTCAAAGAAGGATTTGTTAAGGAATCTTGACTAAGCTTGTTTGTTCGATCATTTTCTTTATATTCGCTCACTTTTTTTATAGGTGAACAAACTTCATAGTTTAGAGAAGTGGTTATCCTGGGTGGATGAACTCTCTAGTAAAGATTTTGTGGTTATTGACTGCTTTTTGACGGGGGATCATTACGAAAACGTCCGGCATTTTTTCCTGTCCCGGCTTCCTGCCTTCTCCCAAGCCGGAATAGGGGCGCTGGACCGGAATACCGTGAACGAGCAAATACGGGGCGACTCAACTTACTGGTTGGATAGGGGGAGAGATACCGAACTTCAACCATTCTGGGAGCTGGTAGATGAGATCATCTACATCTTTAACCGGTATTGTTTTTTGAGTCTTTCCGGCTATGAGTTTCACTTCGCCAACTATCCGCCGGGCGGTAGGTATGCCAAACACCTGGATCAGTTTCAAAACCGAAATAACCGGATAATTTCGGTGATTATTTACCTGAACGAGGATTGGCAACCGGGAGACGGAGGAGAATTGGAGATATTTCACGGGGAGCAGTCCACCATCGTTACTCCCATCAAGGGCCGCTGTGTTTTTTTCAGGAGCGACACCGTTCCCCACAGCGTACTCCAGTCCTATAAAGATAGGTATAGCCTGACCGGGTGGTTGCTGCACCAACCTGCTTCCTTAGGACAGTTTTTCGGATAATTTTTAAACGATGATTCATCCCCATAGCGCCCTAAAATATATCAATGACACCATCGGATACGGTGTTTTTGCTACGGCTGACTTACCCGAAGGAACGATTACGTATGTCAAAGATAGTCTGGAAATATGCATTTCCCCGACAGACTATTTGATGCACTCTGCTGAAATGCAGTCGGTTATTGATAAATACTCCTATAAGGATGAGCATGGATGCCGGATTGTAAGCTGGGACTTTGCCAAGTATGTCAACCACTGCTGCAACTTCAATACCATCAGTACGGGATATGGGTTTGAGATTGCCATTCGGGATATTCAGGCAGGAGAACAGATTACCGACGAGTATAGCATTTTTAACCTGGAAGCTCCTATGAAAGTGGACTGTGGAGATCCAACCTGCCGCCGGGTGGTGCATCCTGATGATTTTGAACGATACTATCCGGAATGGGATAGGCGTATCCGGCTGTCGTTGAAAAAGCTCTTTGAGGTGGAACAGCCATTGATTAATTTCCTCGATCCGGAAACGCGTACCGCCCTTGATAATTTCTATGCCGATACTACCTCTTATCAGTCGGTTTATGCTCTCAAGATGAAACCGAATAATGCGTGAAATTGCCTCCAACAATCAATACTGTATGTCAGGACGAGTAGTCTAGCTCGTTCCGGTCACACCAAGCCTTGGTTGTAATGACAGACTAACTTAGGGACAAAAAGGAAATATTCTTGCCGGATTTATTCCGTCGGGGCGCCGACCGGCATCTCCTGCTTAGACTGTGAGAGACCCCGCGTGGCGTCCACCGGAATTCGCGGAGCCTCATCCGGGGAAAACGTACATAAGTTATTATGCGACTACACTTAGTTGTTGTGGGCTGGCGTTTCTTTCTTCGGTTTAGTTTCTCGTTTTCCTATCGTCAGTCGTTTTAAAATAGAACAGTTCAGGATCTCCTTCGTCTAACCCGTTTATTTCACCCGCAAACGAAAAACCAACTTTAGTTAATGCTTTTTGCATTTGTGTATTAGAACTATTCGTTGAAGTAAACACCTTATTCGTCTTACTTTGGTTGCATATCAGGTCAATGGCTTGTCCGCCTATCCCTTTGCCTCTAAATTCTTCGTCTATTATAATGAGTTCTATCCACCCTTGGTCAAAAAAGCGATAATCAAATAGGATAAAACCAACGGCTCGGTTATCGGCCAGGATGATAAAACATTCCTCGTCCATTATTGCTTTGGTTATCTTATCCGCTCTCTTTAGCTCGATATGCTCAACTTGATTAAGGCTATAATCAAAGCCAATTGCCACTGCTTTGTCTTTTAGTGTTGCCTTTCTTAAACGAATAGTTTCCATATCAATTTGTGCCTTATCACTTTGGTTACTTACCCATAAAAACGCCGGACTATAGACGCTTTACATCATATTACACCATATTGTTACTTCTCTTGCTAATTCCTCAAGTAGGTGGACAAAAAAAACTGGTACGATCACCCCGCACCTGTTGCGGGGTCTCCCCCTACTATGCGGGAGATGCCGGGTGCCGGCCACCGGAATTCGCCTGGCGCAAAGCCTTCCAGGCCGGACCTCATCCGCGTGGCGTCCACCGGCAAGGATATACCGCGCGACGGTCACCGAAATACTTATGAATGCCTACATAATTCTCAGTTAGAGTAACATAGTGAAGCATTCCAAAAATTTCATCCTTACCTTCATGCAACAATTCCCCTGCTATGACTTATAATTTCCTATAATTTAATAGGGTGGAGTGATTAAGGTAAACTTATCCAGCTCAGTAATGATTACCTGGCATCAATACATCAAGTTGAGCGAATATCTTCCGGTGCTTTAATAGACATTGTCCAATTCATTAAAAAGTGTACCAGGTATAAAACAGAATTAATTAGCTTATTGAAGGTCTTCCCGATCCTATCGTGAAAGATGGCCTTATTGCCGTTTCGGACCGTCCGGGCCTGGGGGTTGAATTTATTGTGGAAGCAGCAAAACAATATCTGGAAGAAGATGACAAGAATTTCTTTGATTGAAAATATGATCTTCGGTGAAGATTATTTTCATTGTGTTAGGCGCCTGCTTCATTCATTGATTTCTTTTATTATCTCCTTTAAGGTCTTGTTATGTACGCTTTCTATCTCTGATTTGTCATAGATAGTCAGCAAATAAATTTCCTCTTCTTCTGTAATCAAATAAGTGATCACACGTAATCCACCACTTTTACCCTTCCCTTTACTTTTAACAGCAACTCTTACTTTATAAACATTTTGTCCAAGGCTTTGTCCTTGTACAGGATTAGCCATCAAATCCCGTTCGAATGCCTGTAGTTCGGCAGATAATGAATTGTATTTCTTAAGCAGTTTCTTGGCTTGTCGTTTGAACCGAGGAGTAGGAATTACCTTATAGTTCATTCAGAAATTCTGACAATGTTTGTTTGGAAATTTTACCAGCTCTCATTTGTTTAACTTCTTCAAATGCTGCCGTTAAATCTTCTTTTACTTGAAAAGCTTGTTCATATTTCTTTATTCTTTTCTCAAGCTTTTTCCAATCCTCAATCGGAATCTGAACGGCTGTCAGATTTCCTTCCTGATCGTTTAAATATTGTAGTTGTACTTTCATATTTTAATATACGACTTTTTCCTAATCTTGATTGTGCCTAACGTTTAGTATATGAAAAGTAGGCGATTTCGAAGCACTGAACTTTCAGATAAGCGCAAAGTTTGATACGAGCTAAAAGCCTTGAATTTACTACTGTTTCGCCTATTTTTTATATACATTGTTAGCCACTTTATTTATTTAAATAGCCTATTTCTTTCAACATCTTATAGTTCTTAGGGATGTCATTAATTGCCTTCTTGGAAAGAAGGTCAGCGATTGGTGTTTCGTAAATCTTATAGGAACCCATATTACCACAGGTTCTTATCATTGTTCCACTATCTCTAAAATCGAAGATAGATTGCCAATCTTTATCGGTTAGAATATTTGATTGACTGTCCAAGTAAATTAAAGCATCAATAGCGTATAATTTGATTTGAGGATTCGGATGATTCATCAGTTTTCTAAGTAAGTCAATTCGATTGTTCTCAATTAAGGAAATTACTCCTTGTCTTCGCTTAGGTGGCATCCCAACTGTAGAGTATTCACAAATCCATCCATATTCATCAACAGCATCGACACCAATTAATCTGTAAAGTCCTTTCAATAAATCTGTAGGTTCGTCTTCAGTTAGCAAAAGACTGTCGGGCAGCTCAGGAATCATTTCGTTCACATACTGAAGCCATAATTTTTTGTCGAAGAAATACTCATTTGTTCTTTTCAATTCAGGTATATCAAAATAGAATTCCAAAACGTACCCATTGAAGCTTACGATTTCAAATGATTCCACTCGGCCCTGTTTCACATACTCATATTCAGTTAGTAACCCATTAATTCTTTCATACGAATAAAAGCCATCATTGCTTTTACAGAATTGATTGATTGATTCCCAATTTAACTTTTTCAAAAGCTCATCTGTAGCGATTGATTTTTCAATCTTTTCTGGAGTCTTACCAAAGTCGTTAAGTGTCTGGGCATTTACTAGACCAACAGAAAGCAGATATATTATGACTATTGTGATTCTCATATTGTGGCTAACAAATTGATAATGGCAATATCTCCGTTATCCTGCTGATACTGGCGGGTAACGGAGACTTGTTGCCGTTATTTCTTCTATAGCTCAGCCATTTTCTGTGGGGCGATCTTTTAAATTCTTGGATCACGAATTCCGTATTTCTGAAGAACCCGCCGAATAGTTAAATATAATAACATTTTGCCATTCTGAGGATATGAATAAACTTACAAAATAAACTTCCTCAGAAAATCATTTTCATCACTACCAAAAACTGCTTCTCGCCCTTCCGGCAAACTTATTTTCGTACGAAAATCCGCGATTTCTGGACAAAATCATTTGGAAATGCGCTGCTCACGTGCAGGTAGGTGCGGCCCTGCCCGAAAATTTTATTGCGTTTGAATACCCGGCTCCGGCCGAGAAATGGTGGTATGAAATTATTGATGGTCTGCCCGATCCTATCGTGAAAGATGGCCTTGTTGCCGTTTCGGACCGTCCCGGCCTTGGGGTTGAATTTATTGTGGAAGAAGCAAAACAATATTTAGAAGAAGATGGCAAGAATTTCTTTGATTGAGAAAATGATCTTCGGTGAAGATCGTTTTCATTGCCTATAACGCCTATGCATGGTTATGCCCTGTCCGCGTCCACGGTGGATTTATAATTTCTCTATTTGTTCTTTTGAAAGTCCCGTAGTTTCAGCAATTGTTTCAAAGTCGATACCTTTGTTTTTTAAACGTTTGGCAATCTCGATTCTAGTATCATTCTTGGCAGTCTCTATGACACTGTAATTATCCCGGTAGACTTTCAGGCTTTCTTCATATGCTTTCATATCTTCTGAGTTTAATTTGGCAATCTCGGCTTCTGAAAATAATTTCTCAAATACTTTCTCTTGTAATTTAACGGGTCTATCCTGCAAACGATGCAGATTCTTTAGCACATACATCCACTTGTCAAATTGACTTACCAATTCATCTTCTGTTTTTCGGAATTTTGGCATTTCCAGATATAAAAATGTCAATTTATCGTAAAAGACTTCCTGAGTCGCTGTATCTACTAACTGCACCTCTCGCAAGAATCTTTCCTGCTCACTTTTATCTGGGAAACTGAAGTTCAAAATTCCGATTGTATAAACGGCTTTCAGATAATAGTCCCACTCTCTACCCTTTGGTGCTTGGCTTTGAACCGGAAAGGTGGAATAGTAAATACTTCGGTCCTTAAAGTACTGCTGTTTGACATTTTGCAATTCAATGATAAATTTCTCACCCTTCTTATTCTCACAATACAGATCAAAAATCGCTTTCCGGTCGGTCTCCGTATTACCTAGATTTTCGGTATTCAAATAGGTCAAATCCTGAATACGCTCTCTGTCGCTAAGCACCTGATTTAGAAAATCAATCAGTAGCTCCTTGTTAAATTCTGTCCCGAACAGTTTTTTGAAACCAAAATCGGTGAACGGATTAATGTATCTTTCTTGGCTATCCATACTTCAAAGATAGCCATTTACACTTTCCTTTTTCAATTCACATAGGGCATAACAAATTGATAATGGCAATATCTCCGTTATCCTGCTGATACTGGCGGGTAACGGAGACTTGTTGCCGTTATTTCTTCTATAGCTCAGCCATTTTCTGTGGGGCGATCTTTTAAATTCTTGGATCACGAATTCCGTATTTCTGAAGAACCCGCCGAATAGTTAAATATAATAACATTTTGCCATTCTGAGGATATGAATAAACTTACAAAATAAACTTCCTCAGAAAATCATTTTCATCACTACCAAAAACTGCTTCTCGCCCTTCCGGCAAACTTATTTTCGTACGAAAATCCGCGATTTATGTACAAAATCATTTGAGAATGCACAAGAATCGTGGATTTATGGGCAGTTTGAAAAAATTATGTACGATAATCGCCGATTCTTACGCATTCTCAGTCGAAACAGGTGAGGAATCCGGGATTCATGCACCGTTTCATTTCAGAATGCCCAGGAATTGCCGATTTATGGACGTTTTTACTTCCCATCGGCCCAGAATCAAAATTTTTGATTCAGCCAAAATTAAGATTTTCCGCCACTTTTCCGATCGGCAAATGACCGTTACCGCCAATAAGCGCAGTTTTTTACGAGAGCAGCAATGGTCTGCGTACAATCTTACATACCGGCGGGTACTAAAAAACTTACGCGGGTAAGGTGTCGGGGGAAGATGCGTGGTAAACGGCTTTCCAGTCCGCTAGATTTGACCTCTCAATTATTTGTAAACATTCACCAATAACTCAGCAGATTCTTGCCGGTGGCCGGCACCCGGCATCTCCCGCATAGTAGGGGGAGACCCCGTCGGGGCGTTCCACGCTGGACGCCGACCGGAATCAATCCGGGTAAACGTTAATATAGATTCAATTGAGTATTTTATAACCCTTAAACCACAGAGCTAAGATGAAAAGTCAGACGATCAACAATGACCTGATGCAGGCGCAAACCATGATCAACAATACGAAAAAGCATCCGGTCATTAAGCAAAAACTGAAGGACTGGGGCTACGGCGATCCGCAAATTACCCGGGCCGATACCATACTGGCCAACGCCAAACTGGCCCAGCAGACCAAAAAAGAAAGCTATAGTTTGAAGCAAATTGCCGTTCGCACCTGGCGCACCGAGTGGACTAACTTCCGCCAGCAGTACGCCGAGCATCGGACGGTAGCCAAAACCGTTTTTCGACAGGAGCCCGAAACCCTCATGCGCGCCCGCCTTGATCGCCGCGTTCCCAACCGGATTTCGGATATACTGGATCAGGCCGGGGACTTCTACGAGGTTGTAGCCCCCAAAAGCAAAGAAATGCAGAAGCTGGGCATCAAAGCCGAAGAACTCACCCAGGCCCAGGCCAACGTAGCCTCACTATCGGAATTACACGCCGAGTACCTTCAGCAAAAAGGTAACGCCGAGTCGGCCACCGACAAGCGTAAGCAAGCTTTAGCCGAGTTGCGCACCTGGTTGCGGGAGTTTACCAAGGTTGCCAAGATGGCGCTTAAAGATGACCCCCAGTTGCTGGAAGTACTTGGCATCGTCGTCCCAGCCTGATGGATGATTAATGATTAATGACTGATGAATAGTCATTGCCTCGGCTGATCGTAGTGATTTGGCAGAAGCTCTAATAATAGCTAAGAGACATATTTTAAAAAATCCTCTCCCCGGATGAGTGAAAACGAATTCCGGGGTCTCCAGCATTCTTGGAGGGAGACCCCGGAATTCGCAGAGCCTCATCCGGGGAAGTACCATAGGAGTTGCGCTCGAACCCTAGGCTGATCGTAGTGTTCTGCTAAGAGCACTGCGATCTTGCTAATGTGAAAGAGGAACTTAGTTCCGGGTGGTAGAGGATTGATCTTCGTTTGAGCCTAATCGTCGGAGATCACTTCATGAGGGCCGGGACTACGCGTCTCGGACTAAGTCCCTGTATATCATTGAACGTCAGCAGTGTCCTTTCAGAACACTACTAACAGCTTAGTTAGGCATCAAATCACTTTAAAGATCCATACTAATATAAGATGACGAGGATCTTAGGAGTAGTAAGAGAAAATCTGTTGCGTGAAATTAGATCAAACCGGCGAAGCTGGTCGGAAGACAGTCCGGGCGTGAGGAAGATGCTGATGTTGGTCTATCCTGTAGGAGGGACTTTGCAGAATACTCCCAGCAGCATCTTCACATTTTTCTGTTTGCAAGTCTCTAATCTAATCGCGCACGGTTAAATTCCCTTGACTGGTAGAATCAACCTGGCTGCCCCACCAGTCTTCGTTGGGTTGCCAGTCTTCTTGCAGGAATTCGGTACGCTGCTGCTCCAAGCGGGGTAAAAGCTGATTTACAATACGTTGCTGCCGCTCCTCGGCCAGTTGCTCGTTGTATTCCGGGTCGGGTTCCGGGGTATTAGCCTCGGTTTCAGCCAGGAACTGCTCTAATTGTTGTCCCAGTCGTTCGGCTACTTCGGAGTTTTGCTCAATAACATTGGCCGCCTCCCGGGGGTCTTCTTTCAGGTTGTACAACTCCCGGGTACTATCTTCCCAGTAGTGAATCAGCTTCCAGTCGCCCAAGCGAATAATGGACGACGGATCGCCTCCCTGATTGCCGTAGTGCGGATAATGCCAGTACAAAGGACGTTCGGCAATAGAATCGCCCTGCAACAGCGGCAGCAGACTTAAGCCATCAGTATGTTCGGTCGGCTTCAGATCCAGTCCGGCCAAATCCAGCAGGGTGGGGTAGAAGTCTACCCCCGATACGGGTACGGCGCTTTGTTTGTCTACCGTTCCAATCCAGGGCACCGCAATGAAATACGGCTCACGAATACCGCCTTCCCACTGGTAGCCCTTACCGCCGCGTAGCGGCAGATTGGTGGTGGCGTAAGCATCGCCCGAAGCCACCCCACCGTTGTCGGAAGTGAAGACGATGATGGTATTATCATCCAACCCCAATGCCTCCAGTTCGTCCAATACCATTCCTACGGCATCGTCCATGGTTTCCACCAGTCCGGCATATACCGGATGATCCTGCACCATGCGGATAGGCAACCGTCGTTCCATCACAAAGCCAAGATCCGCTACCCCCTGATCCTCAGCCTTTTGCCGGTACTTCGCCCACTTCTGCTGGGTAGTTTCCAGCGGAGCGTGCACGGCGTAAAAGGAAAGAAAAGCGAAGAAAGCCGAGTCTTGGTGCGAGCGGAGAAAGTCAACCGTTTCCTCCGCCAGCCGTAGCGTCAGGTTTTCTCCCGGTGTTTTAGCTTCCAGCTTAGGATTATTATGCGGAGCAAAGAAGCCTCCGGCCGGACTCCCTCTCTCCCAGCCAGCCTTGTTGATATCAAAGCCGTGGTCTTCCGGGTAGGAGCCTTCGTAGCCCAGGTGCCATTTTCCGGAAAAGAAGGTAGTATATCCCGCTTCCTGAAAGGCTTCGGGTAAGGTGGTGTATTCTTTCGGGAGGTTATGAACGTACTCGGCCGGGAGCAATTTGTTGTGCCGGTCATGGTCGCGCCAGTCGGTGCCGGTCTTCGCGCCAATCCAGTCGGTGATGCCGTGGCGGGCGGGAAACTTCCCGCTCATGATGCTGGCCCGGGAAGGGCTGCACACCTGGCAGGCCGCGTAACCCTGGGTAAACCGCATGCCCATCTGGGCGATACGGTCAATGTTAGGTGTTTCGTAGTATTCGCTACCGGTGCTGCTCAGGTCGTGATAACCCAGATCATCGGCCAGAATGAAGAGCACGTTGGGTCGTCGGGCTTCCTCCGTTTCTTCGGAAGGCTGGCAGGCGAAGAAGGTTATTGATAGGATAAATAGTAGTAGAATAGATCGGTTAGTCATAGTTTGGTTAGTTTTTAGTCCACAGTCCACAGTCCACAGTCCACATTCATTTCTCATTGCTAACTGCTCATTGCACGGGGTGCCCCGCTCATTGATTTAAAGTTCAGCAGATACTTCGGCAATTTCAGCCAGGCGGTTATCAATATCTTCCCGGCTGAGCCAGCGGCCACGTACCATCACTCCTTCCGGTTCTTGCAGGTTGTCCAGGTCTTCTAACGGATTAGCGTTCAGTAGTAGCAGATCAGCACTGGCTCCGGTAATTACTTCTCCGAACTCACCCTCCATTCCAAAATACTTTGCCGGGTTAAGGGTGCCAATCTGAATAGCTTCCAGGGGAGAGAGTCCGGCATCCAGCATGCCCTGTAGTTCGTGGTGAATGGAGAAACCCGGTACGTTAAACACCTGCGGGGCATCGGAGCCCAGCAGCAGGCCGTGTCCGTTACGGTGCAATTCCTGAATCAGCTTCAGCCGGATAGCATTAAACTCTTTCCACTGTTCGGCACTGTACGCATCAGTTCCCACCAGATTTTGCTTGGAGCTGACCCAGTCTTCAATGGTAGACGCGGGCATATACTTCATCTCGGGGGCCGCAGCAAGGTCAGTTGCTATCAGGGGAGAAAACCAGCGATCAAATAAGCTTTGCGTAGGGACTACCCATACGTTATGCTCCTTAGTCATCTGCACCAGCTCATCCATTAAGGTAGTATCGGCCAGGTCGGTGAAGTTATAGCCAAAGAACCCGTTCTGATCCGCTTCTACTCCGGCATCTTCGGGAACCAGTCCTTCCAGAAAACCATCCACGTGGTCTACCGAGGCGTAGCCGCTTTCCAGCGCGTGGCGGATGCCCACATCTACCGGAACATGCCCGGCAAAATCAATTCCCACTTCGTTGGCGGTCTTTACCAGTTCATCAAAGGCTTCTAACGGAATACCCGGGTGGATTTTTAGAAAATCGTAGCCATCTTGCTGATAGGCAGTTACTTTGGCGCGGGCTTCTTCGGGAGTGGGGACGGTGTTACCGTTGAGGGAGGGGCTGGAAGTAAAAATGCGCGGACTCAGAATCTCGTTGTTCTTTGCTTGTTCGCGCAGCTCTAAATGTACCGGATGCCCGAGCATTCCCCGGATGGTAGTTACCCCATTGGATAAATACAGAAATAAAGTTTCTTCCGTGCGGTTGCGTCCCCATTCGGGCGAGGGAATATGGGCGTGCATTTCGGCTAGCCCCGGCATTAAATACTTGCCCTTTCCATCAATGATGATGGTGCCATTGGCTATTTCGGGAGAGGTTTCCAGAATCTGACTGATCCGTCCTTCTTCCACCACAACGGTTTTATCCGAATCAACACTACCATCGCGAACGTCAATAATTTCTACTCCAGTAATAACGGTGGCATCACTGGGGATGCTCTCCTGAGAAGGAGCATTGTTGCAGGCCGCTACCAGCAAACTGAGGGTAAATAGTCGGTACATAGGTTGGTTGCATAGGTGATAGTACGAATATACAAAATGTTTTAGGAGAAGTATCAAGCTCTTAGAGCA
Source organism: uncultured Roseivirgaceae bacterium (assembly GCA_964551335.1). GTDB lineage: Bacteria > Bacteroidota > Bacteroidia > Cytophagales > Cyclobacteriaceae > Tunicatimonas. The sequence goes on along the minus strand of CAZKCO010000017.1, from coordinate 83,885 downwards.
CCCAGCGTTATGGCGTTAGACTAGGATTAATTATTTTAAGCGTTGAAGATTTTACATGCTTTTATATTGCAACACCTAGGGTGTGTCGACATATAAATTTGAACGGCAATTTTAGTCTCTTTTTAGTCCACTATACGTTACTTTCGGCGGCCAATGCTTAGGCATTGCCCTTCTCAAGTTCCTTTATTGGCCCAAAAATAGTCTTAAAATCCCTAGTTAATCCAATTGTCAACACGCCCTAGACCAAAACACTATAAACTATTATCTTATGACTGAATACGTAGCTCCCTTTTTTATCGGACTCGGACTGGCCGCTTCAGTTGGTTTTCGGATTTTTTTGCCGTTGCTGGTCTTAAGCCTAGCCAGTCACTTTGATATTATTCCCGTGAATGAATCATTTGCCTGGGTTGGCACCTTTCCTGCCATGATCGCGCTGGCCGCAGCAACGGCATTGGAAACGCTAGCCTACTTTATCCCTTGGTTTGATAATTTGCTGGATACCATCGCGTTACCAACCGCTACGATCGCCGGAACGGCAGTGATGGCATCTACTTTAATAGAAATGGGTCCACTTTGGCAGTGGGCGTTAGCGATTATTGCCGGGGGAGGTACCGCCAGTATTGTAAAGGGAGTGAGCGCCAATACGCGTTTGGCTTCTACGGCTACCACGGGGGGATTGGCTAACCCGGTAGTAACTACAGTAGAAACCGCTACATCCGGAATATTGTCGGCACTTTCGGTTTTTTTGTGGCCCTTAGCCGCCATCATTGTGATTGGGTTACTGGTTCTGGTGGTGTTTTTCTTTAAAAAGATTCGCCAATTTTGGCGTAAACCAGCCTCTTAGCCATTAAGCTACTTATGGAGCTTCTTCACTCAATTGGCTGATAGGAGTAAGTTCTAACTTTCTGAATTCTACTTCTGAGCCTTCGGCCTGCACGGCTATTTGTCCCTGCTCAGCGGTGCAATTCTCTCCGTAGTTTACCAGATCGCCGTTTACCCAAACCTTGATTTTATCATCCAAGCACTCAACAGTCATACGATTCCATTCACCCACTGGGTTTTCAGAATCATCGGTCAGGTTTAAAATGCGACGGCCTTTGCCTTCGGTGATGCCCCAGTCCTTTTTAGGACCCCGACGGGCTTCCATGTTCGGGACTTCAATATTTTCCACAATACACCAAAAGTCTCCGGCATTTTCGTGCATCATCTGTACTTCCAGCGATTTAGGAAACATTTCGTACAGAGCTCGTGGGGTAGAAGCATGCACTAAAACACCGCAATTACCGGGCTCTCCGGCAAAACGGTACTCTACCTCCAGTCGGTAATCCTGATAAACTTTATCGGTGATAAGATGTCCGGGGGGAGTACCCATACTCACTAGTAAGCCATTCCTTACCAAAAACGGACTTTCTACCGAAGAATCTTCATCCATTTCGGGAACATCTACGTGCCAGCCGGAGAGATCCTGACCATTAAAGAGAGATACTGACTGGGCATTAGCTAAATTCAGTGACCCCAGGATAAAAAACATAGAATTTATGAGTACCAGGTATTGAAGATTAATTTTCATGTTCAATTGTTTGAGTATTTTGGGGAGAGGAAGCAGATTCGGCTTTTTTAGCCAGGGGTAATCCTAGTAGATATAATTTATCACCGCCTTTACCCGCCAAGGTACCCTTTTCCCAGGTATATTGTTCCGATTGAAGATCAGAAAGCAGTATATCCAGATCGTTTAAAGTGTAGGTACGAATGTTGGACACCGCTCCGTCCCAGGCAATTAGCAACGGAAGAATAGGTATTAGGTAAGTAAAAACTAACTGCTGCCAGGTCATGGGACGCACCAGAGGAGTAATAAAGAAAACCATGATGAAGGTAGTAGGAAAGGCCAGCCAGCGTATTCCCCGAGGAATGGAGTTATCGCTAATTTCGTAGATGCAAATAGGCTGTTGCGCTTCCAGGGCATTTTTCAATATTCGTTTAGCAACCTCAGGAGGCATATGGTGCATGCTACATACCATCGTGCGGACACCTGCTAATTCTTTGTCCAGATCAGTGGCATTAACCGCTGTAGTTAGATACTTGGTGTTTTCTTCGGCAAGTTGGTTTATTTTTTTTGCCGTTTCCTGATTAGGGTACAGGTCGCTTAAGGTTAGTTGCAAATCAGGATAACCGTAGTGCTGCCGTAAAATATTGGCTACTTCCAACATAGGCCCGCCGCTACCGGAACAAAGGTCAATAACCCGTTGCTGATTCGTATGTTCTAATGCTCGGGCCACTAATTTAGCTAAAGTCTTAGAGGTGCCTAACAATCGGTGCATGGCCGAAATATAGTGGGTCATACAATCCCGAAGCCAGTGGGGGAACCAAGAAAAGTCTTCGAATTCAAAAAGTTGCTTGCGTTTCATGGTAGGGTAGGTTGTTGTAACCTAAAACTACCTCAAATTAACCAGAATTGAAATAATGGGCGATAGTTGGTAATAGGAAAAATGAACCAACTGCCATTGGATTAGTTAGTAAAGCAAATATATTACTACCTTACATTAAACCTAACTACACCAGTATGGAAGACTTAGTTGTATATATTCAGCCCTTTTTAATCGGACTCGGAGTGGGGCTGATCTTATTGCTGATTGTCTACATTAATGAGCGTGCTAAACGTGGTACCCTCAAGAGTGAGATCAAAACGCTGAAGAATCATTTACAGAATAAGATGGAGATCGAAGCCGAAGCAACCGAACACCGCCGCCAGGAATTAGAGCGCCTGAAGAAGGAAAATGAGAATCTGCGAATCACCAATCAGTCGTTGGCGCAAAAGCCGGGCCGACGCGAGATAATGAACATGCACGTCTACCAGAAAGCGATTGGTATCATGACGGAAAGTGCGCAGGGCTTTGCCCCTATGTGGCAGCGGGCATTACGCGAAGCCGAAGCTGAAGTAGAGAAGTCTGATCAGGGTTCTTCTTCCTTTATCAAAAAAATTATTCCTACCCAAATCTTTGGAGGATCGTCTGATACCAAAAAGCTGGATTCAGGGGATGAGTTTGACGAAAACCAATCCTAAACGGCTTTTTGCTTGGTTTTAGCGTGAGTCAGTGGGTTAATTGACAAGATTACTTACTTTCGTTGGCGTATCACTACCCGCCGAATATGAAATCTTTGTTAAGTGCATTGCTGCTACTGTTAGGAGTAACTACCACCCAGGCTCAATTGCTGATGGGTTTGATGTTTGCCGGTAAGGATAAATTAGACCCGGACGTGGTCCAGATGGGCCTTCAGCTTGGGGGAAATGTGAGTAATTTCACCCAATTCGACGAAGGCTCGTATAATCTGGGCTTACTCATTGGCTTTTACACCGATATCAAGATAAAAGATAGGCTGTTTCTTCATACCGGGGGATTTCCGGTGAGCCAGTTCGGATCCGGTGGTATTTCACCTTATTCTCTGGAAGATAATAATTTGGATGAACTGCTGGAAGAATCTACCGTTCGCCGCCGACTGAATTACCTGGGACTTCCGTTTATGCTTCATTATAAATTTAATGAAAAGTGGCGGGCCGGGTTAGGCCCCCAGTTGCATATCTTACTAAGTGCCAAAGACTTTTTCTATCGGGAGGAAGGGGATAATGAACTACTGTATTCCAACAATATCTACGATGATGTTCGCCGAGTCGACTACGGGCTGACGTTTCATACCGGTTATTTCCTCAAACAGGGGAAAGGGTTATACCTTCAACTTCGTTATTATATAGGCTTTCGTGACGTGATAGAAGCCATACCTGATTATCAGGCCAATAACAGTTTTCAGTTCATCTTCGGGATACCTATTAGAAGTGCCAAAGATTTGGAATAAAACTTTCTTGGATTGAAGCCTTTGTGTTTCAATCAGAGTACTTGCCTTTACGCCTAATTAGTAACAACAGTATCATATGAATTACCGAACATTAGTAGTTAAAGCAATCGCCTCCTTCACATACTGTTGATACTTCTTGTGGTAGCTATTAATAAAATCATAGAGAACCTGATCTTCTACCGGCTCGGGTAGGTAGTCGGATAAGTAGAAGGGGGGGTACACCAGGGCGGTTGTGGTGGTGCGGGTGATCTTTTTGTCAAAATTAGCCACCGCGATGGGTACAATCATGGGTTCCGGGCGAACGTAGGCGGCCAAACGAAAGGCTCCGGCTTTGAAGGGCTGAGGCGATTCTTCCGTAGCCCCACTGATTCCTTCCGGACAAATCACCAAGTTTTCTCCCTGCAATAACAGATCGCGGGCCTCATCGAGAAAGTATTTTCTCCGCTCGGCACCCATAGGCTGGTCGTCGTAAGCCGATTCATCCACCTGTTCCGAATACACGTAGATGTAACCCAACTTATCGTAGTACCGCTGATGTCCGTATTCATCCGGGCGCGATTTGCGGATGACCCGCACCGGGGCGGTTCCGTACTTCTTGTAAAGAATCATGGAAGACACAAAATGCGAATCCAGCGTTAGCTGAAAATCGTTGGGCAGGGTGTTTTCCGGATGATTAAACAAATGGTTCATAATAAAAATATGACCGGGCTGATCGGGCAAGTTCTCCTGCCCCCTAATGAGGTAGGGAGTAGATTCAAAAAGTTTGATAAACGCCGCACAGCAGTTATTCCTGATTTGAGTTGGAGCCATCGTTTCCGGGGCGTTGGCCACGCTTTCGTAAATTTTCTGTAGCTGCTGATAAATCCTAAGTTCTTCCCTAACTTCCGTCAGCAATTCCAGACATACTTTGGCCAGGTTTTGTTCGGTTTCATCCCCGTGGGCCTCTAAAGTTTTCAGGGTAATAAAGGCATCGTGTAGGGTCAGCCGGTTCGCCAGATAGTGGGGGATTTTATGCAGCGGAGACGTGACCGGAAGCTGCGCCGCACTCTGCTTCAACAAGGACCGAATGGCTACGGTAATTTTATCGTAACGCTGGGCAATCAATCGTACGCGCGTGGCCCGCAAACGATTGCCAATCACCCATAACAAACGCTGCATCAGAAAGATACCAAGGGTAGGGTGTTTATGCGCTTCTTTCTCCAATGCCTCTTTCCGTATCACCAGCAATTGGGTTTCCTGGGTGGTGGTAGCTGTGGCCCGATAATGATACGGAGGCACCATCGCCGACCAGCCTATCAATTGCCCCGCTTTATCAATGGTTCGTATTGGCACTTCACAGTCTTGCTTGCTTTGAGCTTCCGCTAGGGGCAGGGTCGTACATACTGATAGAACCACTTCTCCTTTTACCAGCAGGTACAACTGATGGGCCGTATCCCTTTCCTGAAAAATAGTAGCGCCGCGGGCAAATTTCTCAGTGCTAACCGCTTGGGCTAACTGTTGTAAAAACCCGGTCTCGAAGGGGTGGAAAAAGGAGGAATGCTGTAACAAAGCCAATGGCTCCTGCTTGATTTCATCAGCCAGTACTGCTTCGTCGTCCGCTTCTTCCTGCGGGTGGGCAATGGCGGTATGCGCGCTAGCCCGACTGGCGGTAAGCAGTTGATCCCGGGCCTGCTCCAATCGGTTGGCTACGGTGGTATTGATTCGTTTGAGAAGTTCGTATCCGGCCGATGGATGGGTATGAAATAGTTCTTCCAACACCGGTTGGGGTAACCGCAGCAAGCGGCAGGCTCCTTCAGTAATGACCGTGGTAGTATAGCGATAAGGAAAGCGAAAGGCCGACCATCCAATCAAAGCCCCCGGTGATTTCATTACCCCCACCAGGGCATCATCTACTTCGCCCGTCTGAAGATGAAACTGTACCGCCCCGGATAGCAAAAAAAATATACACCGGGCTTCGTCGTGCTGATGAACGATAGGAGTATTGGGTTCAACGGTCACTACTTTCCCCACTTCAGCCAAGCGGTTTATCACCACCAGCGGCATATCCTCAAAAAAGGAAAGCTGGGAAAGTAGATCTGATTTCATAGGGCAGTTTCAACACTCTGTCGTCAGCTTTTCTTAAAATAAAGATTTTTTAAATGTTTCACTAATTTGGCACCAGGCTAAAAAAGTGTTCGTTAAGTAGTTCGTACATGAGAAAAGAGATTAAACCCCTTCCCACCAAACCCGTTGATTTTGAACGTTTCTGGAGTAAAACCAAAGCAGAATTACTAGCCCTTCCCCTGGCTATAGAGCAAGAGCCTAGCGGTACCGAGAAACAAGGCTGCACCCTGACCGATCTTTCTTTTCTTTCCTTAGGAAACCAGCGTATTCAGGGGTACTCACTACAGTGGCAAGACTCGGAGCCACGGCCCTTGATCGTCCACGCCCACGGCTACATGTCGCAAACAGAAGTACGCTGGGATTGGGCGCAGCAGGGTTTTAATATTGTGGGAGTAGACATTCGGGGATTCGGACGTTCCCGCTCGGCCTTGCCTGAGTTTTCTAAGTGGGGTTACGTACTCACCGGCATTGAATCGCCGGAGCAATCGGTATTGAGAGGGGCCGTCTGCGACTATATACAAGCCGTACGGGTGGCTCAAGATATTTTTCAGGAAAAGATTTCTTCTCTGGTGCTGCAAGGCACAAGCTTTGCCGGTGGTTTGGCCCTGATGGCCGAGTACGTGTTACAAGCCGCTGATCTATTAGTGGTGGGCGTACCAACCTTTGGTTGGGCGGAGGGACGGAAGTTTTTTGCCCAATCGGGTTCCGGCCAGGAAATCAATCGCTTTCTGAAGATGCATCCCGAGTACGAGGAAGATACCATGCTGGTGCTGCGGTACTTCGACTCAGTTAACTTTGCTAGTCACATTCATTGCCCCGCCCTGATAGGAGTTGGCATTAAAGACCTGGTAGTGCCGGCCTATACAGTCTACGCGATTGCCAATCATTTATCCGGACCCCACGAAATCATGGAGTTTCCCGTCAGCCATACCGATTTGCCCGAGGAACAGCACTGGAAGAAGTTTGAGGAGTACTGGATAAAACTAACTCAAGAGGGACTACCCCAAGACTTTGGGGAGACTAGACACAAAGAATATTAATAATTCTTCTATACCAAAAAGCTTTGGAAAGCGAGAGAAGCAAATTAAAGCGGGTTCTCGCAAAAAGAAAGAAGCTTTGATTGCGACAATTAAACCCGATTGGGTTGATCTAAGGGATGAGATAAAGCAGTGGTGATGGTAGCCGGAAGAATTATCGATATTTTTTATCCATAGGTAATAAGTAGGGAGACCGCTTAGTGCCTCGCGGTGACGTCTCAATCCATTAGTTAAAAGAGATACGTCATGGCGAACGAATGTGAAGCCATCTCCTCCGGGAAACTGGAGAATCAAACTTATAAGTGGAAGACTGCCGCCGGAAGTTCTAAGATAAAGCAAGTCAAAACGCTATAATTTTTTCAAGATTCATCTTTGTGCTACCGCCCTACGGTTGGTGTTTCTACTCGAAGACAAAACACAAGGTTTTCCCTTCAAATAGAAAGTCATTAAGCCGCTTGTCCATACTGCTTCATGACTACATACGCTGTACCTCGGTTCACCGTGGCAAACACCCGGTTAATCAGTTTCGCCTTGACTGCATTGAGAACGGCTAGTTTAGCTTTTCCTTCTTTGAGTTTACGTTGATAGTAGGCCTTCAGTTCAGGATCATGCTGTATAGCAGCAGTAGCGCAGTTGCTCAGCAAAGCTTTCATCTTTCGGTTGGCTAATGGGCTGACTTGAGTTTTTCCTCTAATGCTGCTACCCGAATTATGGTCAAACGGAGCCACCCCAACATAGCATGAAAACTGGCGACCATTGTCAAAGGCGGTAAAATCTTGGGTATAAATCAGAAAAGCGGCTGCAGTAATCATACCGATACCTACCACCGAACTGATCAAACGGAAATGTTGCTGTACTTGCCCATCTTCCTCAATGGTGGTTTCCATCTGCTGGTCGGTATGCTTGATTTGCTGCTCAATGAGCTTCAACTGCTTTTCGGATTGTTTGATAATGAATCGGTTATCTACTAGTGCACTGGTATCTTTCAAATCTTGCAGGGTTTGCTTTAAGCTCACTTTCGTTTTAGTGAGCCGATCTCGGAAAGCCATCAGGTTCTTTAGTTTGAGTAAACATGCCGAAGGCAATTGCATAGGTTTTAATATTCGCCAATGAAGACAGGCGTAATGGGCAATACGTCGGGCATCTACCCGATCATTCTTACCCCGTACGATACCCATAGACCGTTTCAAATGTAGAGGGCTTACAAGGGTATAAGGTAGTTCCTGTTCTTGAAGAAAACAGCATAGTGCTAGGGTGTAGTGCCCCGTATGCTCCATGCAGAAGAAGCGTTTAATGAAATCTACTTTTTGTTTCTTCAACCAAGCAATCAATTGTTTAAACCCAGCAGTAGTGTTATCAAATTGCTGGTGAGTGAACTGGTCAGGGCTATCTTGGTGGCAGACAGCTACATCCAACGTAGCTTTTGAAACATCGATACCAATGAACCATACAGGTTTCATACTTTTGCAGTTTATGTGAAACATCTAGAGCCGAAGGTATTGAAGCCGCTAATCCCTTTACTAAGTCTTTCTTAATGTTCTAATTGGCGCTAGCTTCATACAAAAGAGTGAGGGACTAATTCCGGCGCTAAAGCTAATTTATTAGGCGACCCCCTAGTTCACCGCTCACACTTTCGGTTCTTTTTGTTTTGTACTTTTTAAAGTGATACTTTGTTACACAAATCTAAAGGGCGGCCCCGTTCGCGTTCGCTCGCAGTGACGTTTTCTCCCCAATAGGCCAGGGTACTAACTCTAAGCCTGCTTTTTAGTAGGGCAGGTACTAATGCCAAAGGGTGCGTAGAGCGGACAAAAGCTGACTACACTGGTTAGAAGAAAAACTCCAGCTAGCACCAGCAAAACGATGCCTACAGTACCGGTAATTACGTTAGTGAAGAATAACACCAGAATGATAGCCGCGATAAGTACTCTAATAATACGGTCGGTAGATCCCATGTTCTTTTTCATGATGGTAAGGGTTTAGGATAAAACATACTGAATAAGCAGAACCAGACCGGTCACAACGGCAATGCATATCAGGCAAACGGCGGTGAACTTCAGCACTCGATTCATTTTATTCTTTTCCCTAAAGTTACTTCTCCGTTTCCTATCAGTCAGTGACTGAAGTCACCAATAGCTAAAAAATTTCAATACTTTGATGATGCTGTTTTACTTTTCCTTCATTTTCCAGCTTTTTCATTACCCGGCTTACCACTTCGCGAGCGGTGCCTAACTCCTGGGCAATCTGCCGATGGGAAATAATAAGGGGGTTTTCTCCGGTTAGTTCCGATTTCTGCTTTAGGTAATCGTACAACCGTTTGTCCATCTTATCAAACAGCAAATGACTGATGGTGTCAAGCATCTCAGTGTAGCGAAGCTGGTACTGAGCAAAAAACAGGTTGGCAAAATCAGGATGCTGACGCGTCCAGCCAATTACCTGTTCAGTGGGAAGCAATAACGCCGTAGTATCCGTTTCGGTAACCGCAAACACCTGGCTGGGACCCTGATTGAGGCCGGCAGCAAAGGACATTACGCAACTTTCAGCGGGTTTGATATAGTATAGTAGTAGTTCTTTTTCTTCCTGACGGGAAACCACCTTTACCAAACCGCTCAGCACCAACGGAATTACTTTCACGTATTGCCCTTCCCGGAGTATCTCCGTATTCTTGGGAATGGTAGTTACCGAAGCAGTCTCTTGTATTTCGGATACAAGCGAAGCCGATAACTGACGAAGGATTTGAGATACTTCCTGTTGGGTCATATTTCAAACTATTACTAGGCGAACCAGTCTAACACTGGCTCTCCGTGCCCATCGGGGGTGGTATAAAAGGGTCTACCTTCAATGGTGTAGTGGGTATCGGGAGGAATACCCAACGCATGATAAATTGATTGATGTACCTGATCAATCACCACTGTATTCTCTACCGATGAGCAGGGACGTTCGTCGGCGGTTCGTCCGTAGACTAACCCTTTTTTGATGCCCCCGCCCCAGAGCAAAATAGAGCTACCGTCGGTGAAGTGGCGGTGCATCCCGTAGAACTTTTCGTCTTCAATCACGTCGGGTTGGTTAACTTGGTCTTTAACCTTCTCGCCGGGTCGCCCTTCCAGAATGGCATCGCGGCTAAACTCACTGGCCAGCACAATCAGCGTTCTATCCAGGTGCCCGCTTTCATCTAAATCCCGAATGAGGCGGGCAATGGGTTCGTCAATCAGTTGCTTCATCTTCACGAGTCGGGTATGACCGTTTTCGTGGGTATCCCAACCCAGGAAGGGTTCGTATTCGGTAGAAACACTGATAAAACGGGCTCCCTGCTGGGTTAGTCGTTTGGCGAGTAAGCAGCCTAAGCCAAAGCGTCCGGTATTGTAGGCATCGTAGTTATCTTTCGGCTCCTGACTCAAGTCAAAGGCTTTGGCTTCGGGGGAGTTTAATAATCGGTAGGCTTGTTCCATTGAGCGCATTAGCGATTCTTTCTGGTAACCACTACCGTGGTCTCGCATCGGGCTCTTTTCTACTAGTTGCTGATACAGCTTATTGCGGGCTTCAAATCGCTGGGTCGTCATGCCCTGGGGCGGACGCACACTATCCAAACCTGATGCCGGGTCAGGAATCAGGAACGGGCCGTATTCGCTACCCAAAAATCCTGCTGAATGAAAGGCTTTGAGCTCTTCGGCTTCGCCCACCGTAAACCGTTGGCCCACGGCAATAAAAGGGGGAATTACGGGATTTACCGGGCCTAACTCTTTGGCTATCCAGGCTCCAATGTGCGGGGCTTGCACTGATTGGGGTGGTTCGTAGCAGGTATGCCAGTGATACTGATGGCGGGTGTGTAAAATATGTCCTAAATCGGCCGAGCGGTAGGAACGAACAATCGCACCTCTATCCATCACACTACCCACGCCTTCCAGCCCTTCCGAAAAGTACAATCCATCCACGGCCGTAGGCACTTTGGGGAATGTGCTTAGCACCCGCTTACTTTCCACCCCTTTTTCGTAGGGTACATAAGTTTTAGGGTCGAAGGTTTCGGTATGGGCCATGCCCCCGGCCATCCACAGCAAAATCACCGTATCGGCGGTAGATGGAATTTGGGGCGTGCCTTGGCAGGAGCTTAAGAAGCTAGCCGTAGGTATAGTGGTGCCCATGGCGGCCAGGCTGGCAGCACTCATCTTTTTCAGAAAGTCGCGGCGGGTATCTTTATATGGGTTTTGCATAGGAATGACTATTAGTTAAAAGTTGGCCGTAAGCGTTATAAACGCGCACTAGCTTGTAGATACTGAACAAACCTGGGCGTGTTTGCAACGCGACCATATTATTCATCTCATTTAGGATAAATTTGTTGTACCATACCTGTTATTAATAAATAAATTGAAATTCGGGTAAAAGCAAGGTGGCCCACAGAACATCCTGCAAGGCTTGTGGGTCGTCAGGAGAATCGCCTAAAGCAGCAACCAAAACTCTTGACTCTTCTTCCGTAGCATCTCGACATAAAGCTTGTTGATATAGGTTTTGTACTAATGATTCGGAGTTGGTACCGGAATCCATCCAGCGTTCGGCTCCTTCAGTCAGCACCTGATTGAAGAACTCTCCGTTGGTAAGCTCTAAAGCCTGTAAGAGTGTGGCCTGATCGTCGCGAGAAGTGGCTACGTTTTCGCGGGTGGGGCGACCCAAAGCTTTCAGAAAAGGATCGAGTTGTACTAGAGAAGCCCGGGCAAACCGAGGAGTTTCCGAACCCTCCTCCAACGTAAAATTCACTAATTTTCCCCAGTGCTTGGTGCCGTAGTTACGCGATTCTTTCCAGTCGCTATCATCATAGCTGAGACTAGTCCAACCATCCGCCGGAGGCTCGTTCGTGCTTTTCCATTCAGTGTGGGAGAAAATGGTATCGGTAGCACCACTGGCGTACTGAATTTGCAAGGCGAATAACAAACCCGCCGGGTTAGGAATACTGCCTTCATTCATTCCTTCCACTGCAATAATGTTATCACCAGCTTGTAGTATATCTTTCACTTCGGCTACCTGCACTTTTCGCCAATCAGCTCCTTCCGAAACCGGTTGATCGTTGAGAAAGAGCTTAAAGGAGTGATCTACCGAGATGAGGCTCTGGGCTTGTTGGATTTCTTCGTCGGGCAAGCTGAACACGTGACGGAAGTAGCGTTTGCCGGGCTTGGGCAATACATCACGATCAAACTCAATTTCTCTAAACCAGATTCGTTGGGCGGCTAATTCTTCCTGTTGAGGATCATAAGCAGTAGCATAATACACCGGAGCAACCACCTGGCTAATGGCATCGGCAAACTGTTCGGCACTTAAACGGCGGCGTGCTGGTCCTAGAAAACGATAATCATCTGATTGTAGATCAGCTATTTCTTCGTACGTAACGGATGGAAGCTGATAAGTTCGGGATGTCATGATGGTGCGGATCAATCGCTTCAGATCTGAGCCATTGTCCCTGAAATCAGCGGCTATCCAATCCAGTAAGGTGGCATTCCAGGGAGTGTTGTCCATTTCATCCAGCGGTTCAATAATGCCCCGGCCCAGTAGCCGTTCCCAAATACGATTAGTCATGGTGCGGTAGAGTCGTCCGTTTTCGGGAGTTACCAGCACATCGGCCAGTTGTTCTAAACGAGCTTCCAGGGTTTCTGCATCAATGGCTCCCAGTTCGGGGTAGACAAAACTGACCTGCGCCATTTTGCCGGTGGGTTTATCGCAGCGGTAAAGTTCCAGGGTGCTATCCGAGAAGATATTGGCAAATCCATAAGCCTGCGATAGGGTAAGATTGCTTACAAAGCTGTTATGGCAGGAGGCACATTTCAGATTCAGACCCATCAGCGACTGGCCAATATTCTGAGCGGCCTGCATCTCCGTGGTTTGACTGGCATTGACCACTCCCCGCCAGCGGATGCCTTTAATAAAGCCTTCCGATTCTTCGGTGGGGTCGGCTAGTTCTCGTACCATCTGCTCGTAGGGCATATTTTCTAACAGCGCGTTGTAGAGCCAACTGGTAATTTGCCGTCGCCCACCGGTGATAAAGCCGGTTCCCGAATAGTCATTTCGTAACAGATCATTCCAGAAACTGATCCAGTGCTGGGTATAGTTGTGAGAATCAGCTAGTAATTCATCAATTAACTCGGTTCGTTTATTGGGAGACGTAGCACTAACAAATTCCTCTACCGCGGAAGGGGGAGGAAGTAATCCGACAATATCTAAATAGGCCCTACGAACGAAGGTGCGGTCGTCGACCACTTCCGGCCAGTCAGTATTCTGATTGGTAAAATAATCGTCCACAATCCGATCAATCGGATGGGATATTTGCTGATTGGAAGCGGGCAGTTCAGGCGGGGTAAGGGCCAATTCAGCTTCGGGGAAGACTTTCAACTGGGCATCGGCCCAATGGGCACCGCGGTCAATCCACAGCTTAATCAGCGCAATTTCTTCCGACTTTAGCACTTTGCCTTTCTTGGGCATTACTTCGTCATGATCGGGTGATAAGGTAATCCGCCGAAACAGTTCGCTTTCTTCGGCTTTCCCGGGAATAACAGCTACTCCCGATTCTCCCCCGGCCATGACCCCATCTTCTGTTTCTAACACCAATTCCCCCTTTTGCTTTAGCTCACTGTGGCACTGATAGCAATTGTGAGCAAAAATTCCTCGGACCTTTAGGTTCAATTCATCTTGCTGATCAAGTGATAAGGAGTCTTGGGGACGAAGTTCAGCCAGTAGTGTAGAGAACTCGCTTCGGTCGTAGTGATCCTCACTGCCCGGAAAAGTACTGGTAAGATAATCTTCGCCGTGGGTGAGGTTCGCCCCTAAATGCCCGGCTACCGTTAGGGTGCCCACGGAAGCTAGTAGTAAAAAGCGATAGGATTTGCGTAAAGATTCTCTCCGCTGAGATTGGTGAAGAAGGTAGGCACTGAGGAGTGCCAGTACGGCAGTGGCAATCCCGAAGTTTTGGTGGGATTGTACCAGGCTACCGGCATAATCATCGGTAGATTGGAGTAGCCAGCCGAAAGCAGTAGCCACTAAAGCAGAAATAGCACCTAAAAATACTAACCAACGGATGCTTTCCCGAAGACCGATTCGCTTTCCGTTGATGGTAAGCAACTCAAAGAAGGCCGCTACGATTAGTAGGGCAATGGGGAAGTGTACTACCAGAGGGTGTAGCCTTCCAAAGAATTGAAGTATCCAGGTCCAGTCGTTGTACTGCATTGCTGATAAATATAAGCACTTTGCTTATGCAGCACAACTATACCCGCAAAGGGATGCTAATCCTGCATAAGCGCGCCCTGGCGGAATTGGATCATAGGATTAATCGATATAAGCGACTTTACGAAGCAATGAGCATCTCGGGGAGACACATCGGTATACTCGCCATATCCATACACAATGCGCAGACGCTGGCGCGAAAAACTAGATAACTGAGTCATTTCGGGAGTGCCGCCAACCCAATGTAAGCTACTAATCTGAAAGGTATCGATTTTTCTGCTGGAAAACAGGGAGGAGATACACAGGTAATGATCTTTAATGACATAACGTAGGCTGAAGCAAAAAGTGGCGGCCAGGGCCATAACTATCAGAAAAGCAATACTACTGATCAACAGGTCATTGGTAAAGAAGAGAAGTACAAGCGCTAAAGCAACGCCGATAATAGCAGTAAAAAAAAATGAGATAGGATCAAACTTGGATTGATAGGCCTTGGTTGTTTCTGGCTTCATCTTCTCAAAGATTAAGTATACCAAGCTAACCATTCATTCACCGAAAAGTTATAAATATGGTAGTAAATTTCTTGGCAGAAATTTAACAATGAACGATTAATTGGGAGTTGTAGCCTGATCGAGTTGGTAGATTTGTCCATCAAATGCACAGATGAAGAGCTCCTCACCAGCATTTACACCAAAAGAAGATATGCCCAGATTGGTATCAACTAATTGGTGAACGCTGGGACTGGTCAAATCGCTAACGTCAGCGGCCCAAACCCGTCCCGATATAAAATCGGCGTAGATGTATCGTCCTGCCAATTCGGGTAGTTCGGTTCCCCGGTACACAAAGCCGCCAGTAACAGATCGGTCGCCCTGATCGTGGCGATAAGTAAGTACCGGTAAGGTAATTCCCTGCGTGTCACAGTTATTATCCGGATCAAAACAAAGATCACCTTCGGTGGTATTCCAACCGTAGTTTCCTCCGTTTTCAATGATATTTACTTCTTCCATAGCATTTTGCCCCACATCACCGGTCCAAAGCTGCCCGGTTTGGGAGTCAAAACTAAAGCGCCAGGGATTACGCAACCCGTAGGCGTAAATTTCTTCCCGAATTCCCTGTCCATTGCCCGCAAAGGGATTATCTGCCGGAATGGCGTAGGGTAGGTTGCCCGATGTTTGGTCAACATCAATCCGCAGTATGCTTCCTAACAATGTAGTAAGGTCTTCTCCATTTTCCTCAGGGTCTCCGGCCGAACCACCGTCGCCTACGGCAATATACAGGTATCCGTCGGGTCCAAATCCTAACTGACCACCGTTATGGTTTCCAAAAGGCTGGCCAAACTCGAGTAAAACCTGCTCACTATTTGGATCTGCTTGATCAGGATTTCCCGCCGACACTGAAAAACGGGAAATACGAGTGCGGGCCGGATTGTTTACGGTATAATTAACGTAGAAGTAGCCGTTAGAGGAATAGTTGGGATGAAAGGCGAGACCCAGAAGACCTTCCTCGTTACTCTGATCATCTACCGCTCCGGAAATATCCAGAAAAGTGGCGCTCTGATCGGTGGCAGCATCATCGGTAAAGACAGTGATCACTCCGCGTTGTTCAACCACAAATACCCGGTCGCTGCCGTCGCCAGCGTGTTGGTAATCCACCGGACGGGTAAACGATAAATTAGGATAAGCTGGTACTAACTCAAATTGCCCCAAATCCGGCAGTGTCGGTGGGTTGGAATTAGTGTTCAGCGTGTCGTCGTTATTACCACAGCTTAGCACAAACAACAGGCTACTTATTGTTCCAATACTCAGGAATCGCCAGAAAAGTGTACGTAAATCCATATTCATTCAATAGTTCAGTATGTCAATAACGGGTTGGTTACGAACATAGTTTGAACTGATCCCGACACTTCTGAATAAAAAGCCTGGTGCAAAGAGCTAAAATAGAATAGAACGTTTCAGTGAAACTGGAAGGCGAAGTAGGTACAAGGTTGTTTGCCGGTGTTCTTAATGGTATGGAGCGTTTCCGAACCCAGAAAGTATAAATCTCCGGCCTGAGCTCGGTAGGATTGTCCGTCAATAAATTCCTCGCTTTCCCCCTCAAGCATTAGAATAATCTCAGCTGGGCGATGGGTATGGGGCGGATGACTTTGGATTCCGGGATTGAGGGTGGTAACGTGCATTTCCAGTCTTTCCAGCATAGCGGTGGGTCGTTCAAAAAACGAACGCGATCCGCCCTTTTTCCGCTTTTTGAAGGGAACATCTTCCCAGTTTACTATCAGCGAGCCTCCGGCTTCAGTTGCTCGTTGGGGGTCAGACTTAGCTTTAGCGGTGTAAAGTAAAATGTAAAAGCTAGCTGAATCCGATCCCACATTAGTCAGGTTATGTTGATCACCCGGCATCACTAAAGCTACGCTTCCGGGACCTAACACCTGTCTCTCCTGCTCAATGGCTACTTCCACTGAGCCTGCTTTGATAATAATCAGTTCTTCCCGCTGCTCGTGAGAATGCAAAGGGTGTAATGGCTGTCCGGGAGCTAAGGTGGTGGCGTGCAGTTCCAGATAGGCTAAATCAAGAGTACTTCCTTTAAAAAAGTGCCGACGAGCCCGGATATCCGAGGAAGTAATTTCGGCTTCATTCCATCGGTAAACACCAGATTCAATAGAAGGCTGCTGAGCTAGTAAAGAAGTACTAAAACAGAACAGTATCAATAATAACATCATAGGTCGGGTAGCATTTATGAGCTTGTTACAAGGTATATGATTTACTGAGTTTGCACAAGTACTAGATTGTTAGGGTGGTTGGTAAGAAGTTATTATCTTCAGGAGCTGACAAAACTCTGAATGATGAGCATGAACGGCTTTTGCCTACTATTATTTTTGAGTTTATTAACCATACCATTTGCTCGGGGGCAGGATGTGCCGTTTCAGCGAGGGGTAAATTTAACCGGCTGGTTTCAGGCGGGCAGTGCCCAGCAGATTCAGTTCTCGCGTTATACCAAGCGGGATTTTGAACAGATTCAGAGTCTGGGTTGTGATGTGATTCGTCTGCCGATCAATCTGCACTATATGACCAGCGGTGCACCCAATTACACAGTTGATCCACTGTTCTACGATTTTCTGGATCAGGTAATTGACTGGAGCGAAGCGTTAGAGATGCACCTCATTCTGGATAACCACACATTTGATCCGGCCGAAAGTACCGACCCAAAGATAGGAGAGGTGCTGATGAAAGTATGGCCGCAGGTGGCCGAACGCTATCGTAATCGTTCGGAGTATCTTTACTACGAAGTACTTAACGAGCCCCACGGTATTGCCGACGAAGTCTGGAACCAGATTCAGGGTGATGTAATACAAGCCATTCGGGCGGTGGATAGCAAGCATACCATTATTGTGGGTCCGGCTAACTGGAACAGCTATCATAACCTGGATGAAATGCCCGAGTACAAAGATGATAATCTGATTTACACCTTTCACTTTTACGATCCTTTCATCTTCACCCATCAGGGAGCCACCTGGGTAAGCCCATCTATGCAACCGCTTAGTCAGGTTCCTTTTCCGTATCAAGCTAATCAGATGCCGGAGTTTCCCAGCAGTCTGCATGGCAGCTGGATTGAGTTTTCTTTCAATAATTACGCCCAAGAAGGACGGGTGGAAACAGTAAGGTCACTGATCGAAATTGCAGTCCGCTTTAAGCAGGAGCGGCAGGTACCGGTTTTCTGCGGTGAATTCGGAGTCTATATTCCTAACAGCGATGATTCGTCGCGGGTGTTTTGGTACGAAACGGTACGGCAAGCGCTAGAGGAGCACGATATACCCTGGACGAGTTGGGATTACCACGGAGGCTTTGGTCTGTTTGAGGCTGGAGGAAATGACTTGTTTGATCACGACCTGAATGTAGCCTTACTGAAAGCCCTGGATTTTATGGTTCCCCCTCAAACAGAGTACCAGCTTCGGCCCGATAGTACGGGGTTCAATCTGTATACTGATTTTGCCGGTGAGCAGATTTTCCTGTCTTCTTATTCTGATGGTACGGTTAACTACTATTCGGAGGATGAACCGAATAACGGAAACTACGCCCTCTACTGGCGGGGTGCTACCCAGTACAATACTATTAGTTTTGATTTCGTACCCGATAAGGACTTGTCTCAGTTAGTAGCCCAAGATTACGCGCTGAACTTTATCATTCGGGGCACCGATCCTTCGCTGAGCTTCGATATTCGCTGGGTAGACAGTGATACTAGCGAAACAGATTTGCCTTGGCGTATGGGAGTAACCATTAATGAAGCAGCCGCGCCCTTTAACCGGCGGTGGCACTCGGTGCACATTCCACTGGAAAACTTTAGCGAACAGGGAGCCTGGGACGGAGAATGGTACGAACCCGAAGGCAAATTCGACTGGACTGCGGTAGATCGGTTGGACATCGTAGCCGAGCGGCAAGACTTTGGTAGTGCTCAACTCTGGTTTGATAATCTACACCTGACTAACCAGGACACCTCCCGGATTTTCGTGACTGACACTTTTGAAGACGTGATAACTGCCACTACCAAGGGGAAGGAGACTGCTGAAATAAGCGTTTACCCCAATCCTACTGATAGAATACTGACCATCATTAGCGGTTTTCCTCAACCACAGCATTGCCAACTGATAAATGCTGCCGGGAAAGTGATTCTGAGATCGGAGTTTCGTCAAACAACTGAACTGGATTTATCGGGACTGCCCGCTGGCATATATTATTTACGCACCTTCACCGATCAGCGGTTGACCCGTACTCATAAAGTTGTGGTGAGGTAGAATTATTCATCATCACTCAAATTCAAGATTTTCTGGGCATTAGTACGGTACACTTTCTTCAATACAGCATCCGATAGTCCGTAACCGTTAAAGGCCCAATGGTAGGAGGAGCGGCTTCGATCGTAAAAGTGCTCATCTTCCGTTTCCATGATACGAAATACCAGTCGGTACATGGAGGATTCGCTTCCCATATCGGTACCGAATACCAGTCGGTCCTGGTACTGCTCGTAAAACCGGGCTACGGAGCGGGGAATAGTGGCGGTTTCGGCGTAGCGGGCGGAATTATCTGCGTAGAGATTAGGGTACTGATCGAAGAGTCTTCCGAGAATACTCAGGTCGTAGGAGCAGTTGGCGTAGTGGCAGGCAATGAAGGTAGTACCGGGATTCTCACTAACGGCATTCTCCAGAATTTGTATCATTCCGGCGTGGTCAACAATGCCCGGCTGGTTGTCTAACCGCCACTTGTAGGCATTCATCAACCCGTCGTTCTGCTCATTCATGGTTTGGTACATCCAAATGGGTTCGGCTACATGAATACTGATGGGAATATTCAGTTCTCCACACTTCTCAATTAGGGGCTTCATTCGTGGATCGTCAATGTGCATACCAAAGCCTTTCGTAGGAGCCGAATAAAATAACCCCTTGCCTTTATCGCCCAGTTCACCGACTCCGCGAGCTCCCATCTTTACACATCGTTCCAGTTCGGCCACTGCGGCCGGACCATAACCAGGCTGATCGTAGCCAGTGTAATCAAAGCCACAGAATAGAATGAAGCGATCCGGATACTTTTGGTAGACCTGCACCAATGAATCAAAGGTAGCCCCGGTCTGATACGTCAGGATTACTGTTTTATCAACTCCTACCGAGTCCATGACCCGAACCCAATCATCAATTTCTTCCGGACTATCAGCATAACTGTGGGAATGCAGATCGATCACCGGATACCTTGCTTTTTCTACCGGATGGTGATTGTTCTGATACAGTGACACCGGACGATAATTTTTGAGCAAGATTTCTTCGGGTGAATCCGGTGATTGCTGGGCTTGGCAAATGAATGCCATCCAGGTAAAACCTAGGGTGAAAAGGAGTAGCGAAGTAGAATGGATGGTAATTGTTCGTAACATGGTGAAGATTAGGATAGTAAGTACGGAAAATAAATTGTTTGTAAGCCGGTTTTTTTTGATTTTGGTTAAGTTAACGATATTCCAACCAAGCGGTGGCTACACAATCCTGGTCGGAGGTTACTCTTAGCCAATGAGCACTAAAGCCCTCGGGAAAATCGTAGGAGATACTTTCGCCTGCCTCTACATTGAAAGTCCGATAAGAATGCCAGCCGGTATGATCAAAGTCAATTTCGACCACAATAGTCGTTGGCTTATCGGCAGTAAGAGTTAAGGTTTTTTGGTCGTAACCGGTCATGAGGTAGGGCAGGGAAGGAGTGTTGGCTTCTACCGCAGTATCTTTCCAGGGGCCACCCTTTCCTCGGGGCTTACCCAATTGCCACACATCGTCAATAGCCCCAAACCACAAACCGGTTTCCTGAGCCAGACTGGTAAAATAGTGACCGTTAGGTTCGGCATCAATTCGGGTTCCACTCAGCACCAGCAACCCGCGCCAGGTACAAAAATCCATAATCTGCTTTTCGTGGGTGGCTATCGGTCGGATAGATGTTAATCCCGCTTCGCGGGGTATTTCGTAGAAAGTACCGTGGAAGTTAGCCATATACCGCTCCGATTCCACCTCCCGAATACCCCGCGGCCACCCTCCGGCAAATGGTTGGTCGTAGCGGGCATCCGTACGAGGCAAACGAAAAGTGCCGTTTTCATCTTCTACAATCACCGAGGCAGCATCTACCTGGAATTCCGGCTTGAGCTCCAGAATGGAATCAACTTCAGCCGTTCGCTCTTCGGGAGGACGAATAAACTGCAACTTCTCATCTACCTCCCAGTAGGTACCAGTATTTTTGTTTAGGATCTGAAGGTTGGTGTTATGTTCGGCGGGGCGAATCAGATTAGTGCTGGCATTTTCGGATGGTGAGGCTAGCGCATCAAAACCTAGATCCAACGATTCGCCACTACGTTCCTGGTTGAAATGAAAGTAGGCGGTGGCTACACAATCCTGGTCGGTTCTCAAGCGTATCCATTCCGCCTGAGTATCTTCCGGAATGATGTAGTAAGCATACTGGGATTCGCCGACCTCTACAGTAGTCAATTCTTGCCACTGGTTGTTTCCTTCTTTATCAATCTCCAATGTAAAAGTCACTGCTTGGGGTTGGTTGTGGATTAAATGAAGCAGCTTGCGAGTAAACCCACTGATCAAAAAGGCATCGGAAGCAGTGTTCGCCTGAACGGTATCATGCATCCATACTCCGCCCCAGCCGTTGGTAGGTCCCCAGTGTTTCATATCCTCTATCTGGCCGAACCAAAGGTTAGACTGCGACCTTCCGGCGTAAGGGTTTTGCAGAATAGAGGTTTCGTCCGTTGCCAGCACTATCTGACCGTTCCAGGCGCAGAAATCGGGTACGTAACGGAGGTGATTGGCAATCGGACGAATGCCCGCGGTATTTTCCGAACTGAAGGTAGGGGGGAAGTTGTAAAACATGCCGTGCATATCCATCAGCCACTGCCCACTGGTCACTTCCCGTATGCGGGGCCATTCGGTGTACCAGCCTCCCCAATGATCGTAGGTATGAGTTGACTTGGGTAGCCGGTAACGATACCATTCTCCTTTGTCCAGCACCATCAGCATCACCGAGCGCTGATCCCAGCCAATACTCCAGATGGGGTCTTCCGAATTGTTAGCGCCGTAAATGCCTCCCAGCCCGGTAACATCGGTAAATTGTCTTCGGGCGACGATATTCCAGCTTTCTCCGTCCCATTCGGCCAGGGCACCGTTATCTTCATCGGATTGGGGAGCGCCACCCGCCCGTAGTAGTTCGGGGTCAATATCAAATACCTGATGCTCGCCGTTGTTGGCAATTACCAGTCGGCCCTGACCCGAGTAGGCGCCTTTACCGTGCCAGCCGGGTACAGGCTTCTCGAATAGCCGATTCACTGCCAGCGTATTTACATTCGCTTCGTAGAGCGCACCTTCCATGTCGTAATAATAGACCATATTGGCTGGATTAGTTAGGTGGCGAACGGTAGCCGTGAGCCGTCCAGGCATTTTCTCGGGAGAGATCACTCGAATGTTGTTTTGCTGATCAATTAGATAGGGACCGATCAGTAATTGATTTGATTCGCGGTGAACCATCCGGTTAGCGGGGGTGCCCCCTACGCTTTCGGGGTGCATGGTTAGTTCCAGTTGGTCGCTGATAGAATAAAGTCTATCTGAGCTTCCGTGCGGGCAGTGGGGAGAGTAAGTAACCATCCAGAGTTTTCCGTTCCAGGGTACCACCGCCCCAATGCCACACTCATTTCCGTTACCCCCGCAATCATTACCACCGCCCGGATTAAACACGGCCAGATGGGGATAGACCCCACTAATTTGAAGCACTGAATCAGGCGGATTTTGAGCAGGTAGAGTGGTAGAAATGAGCATGTTTAGAATGAAATAAACGCTCAGGAAAGAATGAACTGGCATGCAGAATAAAGCTTAGGTTGTTCCTCCAAAGATAGTAGAAATCTTCACTTCCATAACTTCACTACGGTTTCTTACCGAATTTTGCGGATAAACATCGTCTAAGTGCAGTCTAGGAGTTAGAAACTTTGTCATTTTCTCTTTTCGTCCGAGTTATGTATCTTAACTAAAAAAAGTCATGGAGCAGGTGGTAGTTGATCAAAAAATAATGAGTCCGGAAGCTTACCTGGAAGCTGAACGGAAGGGTACTAGAGAGGAGTACGGAAAATTTGAATTTCATAACGGAGTATTAGTTGAAATGGGTGGAGCCAGTAAAGAACATAATAGAATCTCGATGAACTTGAGCGTAGCATTAGGTTCTCAATTGTTGGATGCTTCATTTGAAGTGTTTCACTCCGATATGCGAACTCATGCCCCCGAGGCTAATAGCTATTTCTATCCTGACTTGGTGGTCAGTCAGGGAGAGGCTCAATTCAAGGACGATGAGTTTGATAATTTGATCAACCCAATTTTAGTAATTGAAATTTTGTCCGATTCAACCTCCGACAAAGATCGGGGGGCTAAATTTGCCGCTTATCGGAGTATTGATTCTCTTCAGGAGTACTTACTGGTATCTACTAAAAAACAGTTGATTGAACATTACCAGCGTCAGCAACAAAACGAATGGAAACTTACGATCTACCAGAAAGAGGCTGATGAGGTCAGTTTGCTTGATGGTCAAGTGTCTTTACCCCTTAGAGACATTTATCGGAATGTGAAAACGAATTAAATCAATCAGTCATGAGCGCTTTGATCTGTTCGCGGTAACTGCGACTACTTTTTATTTGGGTTCCGTTAGTTAATGTGAGCAGGTACTCGCTGCTGTTTTTGGGCGAAGAAATTTCTTTTAGATACTGCTGATTAATCAGGCTGGACTTATGAACCCGAACGAAGGGAGGGGTGGGAAGTCGCTGCTCCATTTTCTTGAGGCTGTCACGAATGAGATAAAAACGCTCGGCAACGTGGATTTTCACATAGTAATCGTAAGCTTCAATCCATACAATTTCGGGGTGGGGAAGGAAGTGAACGCGACCGTCTACTTTAACCACAATCTTATCCGACTGCTCGGCTGAACTATGAATTAGCTCGTTGGCCTGACCTGATTTAACCTGAGATTCTAGGAAAGACGGAATAGCGGGTGATGCTTGTTGTTTTTGCTTTATCAGTTCCTTGGCATGACTCAAGGCGGCGAAAAAGCGTTCATCGGTAAAAGGCTTGAGTAGATAGTCTACCGCGTGCACCTCGAAGGCTTTCAACGTATATTCGTCGTAAGCAGTGGTAAAAATTACTGCCGGAAGCGGTTGGTTACTGATACTATTTAGTACTTCAAACCCATTAACCTTGGGCATCTGAATATCGAGAAAGACGAGTTCAGGGTGGAATTCCCGGATGGCCTGGATCGCTTCAATGCCGTTAGCGCAGACCGCTACCACGTTAACGGATTTGTCCAGGGCCAGTAGTCGGGCTACGCCCTCCCGAGCTTCCCGTTCATCATCCACAATAATGGCTTTTATTTTTTCCATGATTGGTGAAATTAGCTAATTGTTGGGGTTTATTCATGCAGGAAGATTCTAATAATAAATAGCCGCTACCGGGTAGCCTTACTCATGGTTTCTTCAAAGACCACATGGTTGGCAGGTAGCACGATCCTTACCAAAACCCCATTCTCTTTCTCATTAATTTGAAAGCGAAAGTTTCCCCGGTACAACTGCATAAGCCGATTAATGGTATTCCCCAAACCGATGCCCCGGTTGCGGGTAAGGTGCCAGCCTTCGGGTAACTGGTTACCGGAATTAAACACCTCCATCACAAGCTTGCCATTTTCCATTTGAGCTGAAATCTCTAGTCGGGCTTGCTCCATACTTTGCGAAATACCATGTTTGAACGCGTTTTCTACAATGGGCTGGAGAATCAGGTTTGGAACCAACACCATAAGGGTTTCCGGCTGTATATTTTGTTGGATAGTGAGCCGGTCCTGGTAACGGGCTTTCTCGATAGTCAGGTACTGATTGATTAGCTGAAGCTCGTCTTGAAATGGTACTAAAGATTGTCGCTTACGACTCAGGCTATTCCGCAGCATAGCACTTAAGCTACTAATCATGGTTACCGCCTCTTGGTTGGAGTTTTTTCGTACCATCATGGCAATGGTGTTTAAGGCGTTAAAGAGGAAGTGAGGCTGCATCTGCATTTTCATATTATTCAGTTGCGCCTCTATCAGCCGATTTTGTAACTCTAGCGAAAGTAATTGTTCATCCTGATAGCGTTGCCAGAAATCCAAGGCAAAGAGTACCAACAACATCATCAGATACACGGATGATCCAATTAAAAAGTCAATCCAGGTTAACTGCCATATATCGATAAGCTCCCGCCAGGTTAATGTTTCCTGTGGTAAAAAAAGTCGTTCCAGCAGTAGCCCGTTGATATAGCTTAGTGTTTTATGCACCAGACCAAAAATCAGACTTAGACCTAAATGCAATAACCAAAACCAGCGACGGGAAAAGTGACGGGTAGCTAAAAACAAATCAAACACCAGAAAGCTAAGTATCCAGAAGGTTAGATAGGTGGCAAGCGGGTGACGGATGATACTCGAGAGTGCAAACGGCTGACCAATGCTGGTATTTAGCGAATAATATCGTAGCAAACTAATTCCGGCCAGTGCCATCCAGGCCAAGGCATTGTAGACCAGAAAATTTTTCACCTTGAATACCCGAGCCAATCGCGCCATGAGCTTGCAATTTGAGCTCTAAAATAGTGATTCCTGAAGGAGTTAGAGCAGAGCAAGACGATTAAGGAAAAAAGGAGGGCTGATCAGCAGAACAGTTATCGAGCAAATCTAAAGGTTTAACGAGCGATTATAGCGATCAAACGAGTAAAGAACCCCAAGTCGTATGAATAGAATACCTTTGAATCGTAACGTTAAGCCCAGGAATAGAATATGATGTTTGCATAGGTTGAAGCTGCGTGCGTAGACAGCGCGGCAAGGTTGTTTTAGGTAAAAGCCGAAGATATTCTCTTCGGCTTTTCTGCTTACATTGATTTAAGCGACAGATCACCCAAAACTAATCTTTTTCCTACCGAAGGAGCACCCAGGTACTGAATGTTAGCGTCACCTAGCACGGTTAGGTAAATTTTATTATCAGCCTGCAACCGGACCTGATTGTCTCCGAGAGCGTGCACTTTACTTACCCGGCTGATTACATCCTGTAGCTGAATGTCATGATCACCGTAGGTTTTTACTTTCAGCGTATTGACCTTTCCTTCTTCAACCGTCAAGCGGCTGTCTCCGTAGAAGGCGGTTTTCCAAAAATCTGCTCGTACTTCTTTCAGTGAAATATTATTGTCGCCGTAGGAGCGCAAAATAAATCTATCCGTTTGAATTGGGCTCAGGGATATTACTTCATTATCTCCTTTTACAATGAGCTTGGTAAGCGAGGTGTAGGTTACGTAGGCAATTATCTCGGCATGTTGGTAGGCCTGATAAACGTTATCTCCGCAACCATTGCGGCAACCCTCTAGATAGATTTCTAGTTTTTGGCCTTTACTCTTAACCACGATGTCCTCCTGATCAACCCCCACATAAGATAGGCGAAGTGCCGGAGTGTTGCCTTCCTCTAGTACCAAGTTCACTTTATCGGATACCACCACCTTAGAGAAAGAGGTTACTTCGGGAGCCATTTGCTCCTGAGCCAGTACCGAACTGAACAATAATAAGGAGAGGGTTAAGTTTAGGGTAAATTTGTTATTGTCCATAGTTAGAGAAGTCTTACGATCTATACCGTATTGGATTGCTTTAATATACAGATGCTGCTACTCCTCTTAAAGTTGCTTGGTTCTAAATAAAAGACTATTGAGTAGCCGTTGAATCGGCCGGAGTAGCCACCTCATAATCCTGATTCAACCCCTGCACTACTTGTTGGGTAATATCCAGACTATCGTCGGCGTAGAGAACACCGCTATTTTTGGTGTAAGTCAGTACCAGTTTAAAGTCCCGATTTTTTCCGTAACCCTCCAGGAAGTCAGAAACCCGTTCGTACAGATCGTCATTTACTTTGGTTTCTTCCTGCAAGAGCTGATTACTCAGGTTTTGTTGATACTGTAGCAGGTTTTGCTGCTTTTTCCGCAGGTCTTCTTCCACGGCTCGAGCCTGGTTCATGGTCATACCCCCGGCATTCTGCTGGAAGGTAGCAATTTCGTTTTGTAGTCCGCGAGCGCGGTTTTCGTACTCCTTTTGTAAATCTTCGGCTTTCTTCTCCAACTCTTCGCGCTTGGTTTGGAAAAACCGGTAATTCGCCAGCAGGGTATCAGAATTTACGTAGGCAATCCGGGGCATGGTACCGGCGGAAGCTGTAATAGTAGCGGGTTCCTCACCCGGAACTTCAGTATTTCCGGTAAAATGAAGAACGTATAAGTAAATAACAGCTAGTAGTAAGACTACATTTAAAACGAGGGATAATACTTTCACAGTTTAAAATTCAATTTTGGTTAATGAACTAATAAGCGGGCCAAGCCGCAACGGCAAAGATAAGCTATTTTAGTCATTAGTCCACTGTCAATTATCCTTAGCTTGAGGCAGGGTGCTGGGGACAAGGACTAAACTTTCTTGGTTTTGGACGCCTTACTACCAGCACCTGGCTCCTCGCATTTTATTATACTGGTTTAGTAGCCGGAATTGCCTCCGAAGCCTCGGACTTAATTTTATCGGCAGAGGCTCGAGCTTTCTTTTCTTTAAAGAAAATGGTAAATAAAACTAATACGATGGCCGACAATATAGCGGGTACCAGCCAAATTTTGTCCCAAAGGTAGGTAGACTGGTCAACGGTATAATTTTCGGCTACGATGCCCGAAAGCACACTTCCGATAAACATTCCCACTCCGTAGGTAGCGAAGGTGATGAGCCCCTGAGCGGCGCTTTTGATGTTTTTGGGTGCTCGCTCATCAACGTAAATCTGGCCGGTAACAAAGAAGAAATCGTAGCAGATGCCGTGTAAAATAATACCTCCGTACAGCAACCAGACCAGCCCGCCCGGGTCACCAAGCATAAACATTATATAGCGAAGCGCCCAGCAGGCCATCCCGATCATCAGCATCTTTTTGTAACCCAATCGCTTGAAGAAAAAAGGCATTAACAATAGAAAGACAATTTCTGACATTTGACCCATGGTCATTTTGCCAGCCGCATTTTCCACTCCGATATTGTTGAGAAAGAGGTTGGCAAAACTGTAGTAGAACGATAACGGAATGCAAATCAGTAGTGAGGCAATAAACAGTACCGCGAAAGAACGTTCCTTCATGAGCTTGAGCGCGTCTAGGCCGATAATATCCTGCCAACTGGCTTTTTCACCCTTACTTTTGGGCGGGGTGTGGGGTAGGGTAAAGCTGAATAGCCCCATAAGGATGGACACTCCCGATGCAATTAAAATCGGGGTGGCCTGGCTTTCAACATTTAGAAAACCAACAATCAGTCCGGCCACAATCCAGCTAATGGTACCCAGCACTCTCACTCCCGGGAACTCCTTGCCGGGATCATCCATATGGTGGAATGAGAGAGAGTTAGTCAGCGCAATGGTGGGCATAAAGCAGAGCGTATAGGCAATAATTACCGGGTAAAAAAGTGCGAAATCTTCAATAGTGGATAAGTAGTACAAAATAGCCCCACCCACCAGGTGCAACACTCCCAGAACGCGTTCGGTCGGAAAAAAGCGGTCGGCTACCATACCCACAAAGAAGGGGGAGATCATCGCGGCGATGGCAAAAGCACTGTAGGCCAGGCCGATCTGGGTGCCGTCAAATTTTAGTGTAGCGCCTAAATAGGTGCCCAGGGTAACGTACCAGGCGCCCCAAACAAAATATTCCAGAAACATCATGCCCGAAAGCTGGGCGCGGGTGCGAAAGTTCATAAAAGTAGCTGAAGGTTAGATTGAACTTAAACTGACTACAGCCTGCTGCTGCCAGGCTTAATTTAACGCATTTTTCAGCTATCTTCAAAATCAGCGATTGTCACCTTTATTCCCACCTCGCCCTTTGCCTTGGGCTAGCTCTACCCGGCTACTGTCTTTGAGTTGGGTAGAGATAGCAATGTAGGGTCCGGATACGATTTCAGCCCCTTCTTCCAGTCCCTCCAGAATTTCAATAAACTCGTAATCACTGATACCGGTTTTTACCACTACTTTTTCTACTCGCTCTTCCCCGGCTTTGCGAAATACTACCTCATCTAGTTCATCCTCGGCGCCGAATTCACTTTGAGGATCATTATCATCGTCTTCGTTCGACTTTGGGCGGGTAGTAACAGCAGAAAGTGGAACGGCGAGTACGTCATCTTTTTTATTAGTCAGTATATCCACACTGGCGGTCATACCCGGCCGGAAGGGGAAAGGCCCGCGGGATTCCAGTAGTTCCAAGTATGATTCGTTCAATAGGCGAATGCGTACCTCAAATTCGGTAACGGCTTCGTCGGTAAGCTTTTCGTTGGCCGTGTTAGCAATGGAAGTTACTACGCCTTTGAACCTTTCATTATCGTAACTGTAGGCATCTACCTCAATCATTGCGGTATCGCCCAGGCTGACGCGGATAATATCGTTTTCGTTAACATCAACCCGTACTTCCATCCGGCTCAGGTCCGCAATCCGCAGCATTTCGGTACCAGCCATTTGAGAAGTGCCTACCACTCGCTCGCCCTGCTCTACGTCCAGTTTAGATACAATGCCGCCCATTGGAGCGTAAATACTGGTTAGTGATAGGTTCTCCCGGGCTTCATCTACGGTAGCTTCGGCACTACGTACCGCGTAGCGTGCCGCCTGTACGTTTTGCTGAGCCGACTCATAGCTTTGCTGAGCGACCTGAAAATCACTCTGAAACTGTTCAAAGTCAGCGTCGGAGATTACCTGGTCGTCGTACAATCTTTTGTTGCGTTCGTAGGCCAGCCGGGCTCGTTCCAGTTGGGCCTGGGCACTGGCGGCCTGGGCCTGCACCTGGGCTAAACTGGCTCGCTGCTGGTTAAGATTAGCCAGCGTTCGGGATAATGCTGATTCAAAGTTATCGGGTCGGATGCGGACCAGCAACTGATCCTGCTGCACTGAGTCGCCTTCCTCAACGTTTAGCTCAATAATTTCACCGGGTACCTCGGGTGAAATCTTCACCTCCATGACTGGTTGAAGCGTACCGGAAGCACTTACTCGTTCAATAATGGTGTGGGGTTCAGCTTTAGCAAAACGGACTTCTACAGCATCCTGGCCGCCGATCCATCCTAGCTGTCGGGCAACAAAAATCAGGAAAAGAACTACAGCAACAACAATGGAAATGATAACGATGGGATTGCGTTTCTTTTTCCGGCGAGTGGCGGTGGGCATAAATTGGCTAATTGATGACGAGCGAAAAAATTTAGTTGTTGTACTTTCTACGCACCAAATGTATATTCGTTCGGGCTAAAACCGAAATTATTATGCGAAAAAGGATTGTAGTGCTCAGCGGGGCCGGTATCAGCGCCGAAAGTGGCATTCCCACCTTCCGGGATGCCGATGGATTATGGGAGGGGCACGATGTGATGGAAGTGGCTACTCCCCAGGGCTGGGCCAGTAACCCCGAACTGGTGCTGGATTTCTACAATCAGCGCCGGAAAGCTGCGCTACAGGTGAAACCCAATGAGGGTCATCAAGCATTGGTAGACCTTGAAGAAGAATTTGATGTTGTGGTGGTCACTCAGAATATCGATAATTTGCACGAGAAAGCGGGTTCCACCAATGTTGTTCACCTGCACGGCAGCATCTTTCAGTCGCGCAGTTCGGTAGATGATTCGCTGGTGTACGACATAGATGGCTGGGAGCTAAAGCTGGGTGATCTTTGCGATAAGGGTTCTCAACTTCGCCCTAATGTAGTTTGGTTCGGTGAGATGGTGCCGATGATGGAAGTGGCTCAGCGGGAGACCGCTCAAGCTGATATTTTTATGGTGGTGGGCACTTCATTGCAGGTATATCCGGCGGCCGGTTTGCTGTACCAAGTTCCTGCTGGTGTTCCAGTTTATATCATAGATCCCAGTATACCCGACTATTATCCTCAACCCCACATCACGGCCATTGCTGAACCGGCCAGCATTGGCGTTCCCAAATTGGTAAAACAACTACTCAACCTGCGGTAGTACGATCTTTTGCCGAAGCAATTGTTTGAATTTCGTAATCGCAGATTTGAAAATTGCTAGCATCAGGGGCGGTAAATGTATCTCCTTTGTAAGGAAAACTTTACTCACTAAATGCCAATAAAAAAATTCTACTTGCTCATCAGCACCTGGCTGCTTTGCTTGTTTAGTCATACTACTTTCGCTCAGACCGAAGAAAGCACTCAAACCATTAGTCAGTTTTCGGGGAATATTTTCTTGACCCAAAACAGACTCTCATTAGTTCCTACATTTTCGCTAGATAAACCAGCGCTGATTTTTCTGTTTCTATCGGCAAAAAGCGGCTGACCTTATTTCGCTCTCAAGCTGATGCCCACCGAAAAGTACGGAGAACAACCCGTGAATGCCTCCCAGCGGGATGCCTCCCAGCGGGGTTCAGCCCAACGCATCACCATGCTTTTCATGGAGTTACTGGAACGTCAGTTTCCCGTAGATGATACCCACCCAAGGGTAGGTTTACGTTCGGCTTCCGATCTTGCTTTTCTGCTCAAAGTTCACGTCAATCACCTCAACCGGGCGGTTAAAGAAGCCTCCCTGAAAACCACCTCCCAGGTCATTGCCGAGCGCCTGGTACAGGAAGCTAAGATTCTGCTGAAACATAGTGGCGGGAACGTGGCGGAAATTGCTTACACGCTGTGTTTTACCGAAGCCACGCACTTCAACAACTTCTTAAAAAAACATACCCAAATGAGTCCGTCGCGGTTTAGGAAGGGCTGAGCGCTAATTTTTGAATCAGGCTTTTGGGCCAGGGCATTCGTATTTCATTAGCTAAAAACTAACTCATAGAAATTGCCTAAATTAAGGGCGTTGATATGTTGGTGTAGCCTAAAACTAAAGAATGAAACAGGACATTTACGTATATCTGGAAAATTTACTATCTGAGGTAATGGAGTTTGCCCCCAGGTTATTGATGGCCTTGGTGACCATTCTGATTGGCTATCTTCTGGGCCGAGTTGTAGCTAGTGCCATAAAACGATTAATTCTTTATCTCAATCGAAGAGCCAACCAGGGTTTGCGGGGTGCAACGTTAAATATTGATCTTAGAAGCTCGGCCACATTCATTTCAAGTACCTTTTTCTGGATAATTATTTCGGTAGCGATATTAGTCTGCATACGAATTTTAGGTCTGGAATTTTCGGGTTTCTGGCTCGATCAGATTATAGCATATATACCCAATATTGTTGCGGCAGTCATCATTATTTTTGTTGGAATAATCGCCGGTCGCCTACTGGGAGAGTTGGTCAGAAAAACTGCCTCCCGAACCGGAGGGTTCAATGGCAAACATCTGAGCGTACTTGTTCGGTATCTAACCCTGTTTGTCGCTGCTATCGTTGCGGTAGATCAGATTGGGGTTGACATTGTTTTTCTCGAAGATTTGCTCCTCATCGTATTGGCTGCTTTATTATTCGGTGCCTCGTTTTCATTTGGACTGGGGGCTAAAACCTCTGTTAGCAATATTCTGGGGTCTTATTACTTCAGAAAAACCCATCAACTTGGTACCCGAATCCGGTTCGGGGATATTGAAGGCACTGTTGTTAAAATCTCTGATCATGCGGTTTCTCTCGAGACAAATGCTGGTCTGGTAGTGGTTCCGGCCAAAAGGTTTAACGAGAATGATGTTATCGTAGTTAGAATAGACGAAAATGAATAACGACCAGCGTATAATTGATCAGTTCCTAATTAGTCATCGGGAAATAGCCATAGCAGCTATTGAAGCGTTGGAAATACAGGAAATAGCCCTATTGATCGAGAGCATGGCTCCCAGCAAATCGGAGGTTATCTTGACGAACATAGCACCCTTTAAAGCCGGAAAGGTGCTGGAGAGAGTACCCGTCGACCATGCCGCAACGATTATCGGATTGCTGCCGACCGACGTCTCAGAATCCATGCTGAGAATTATTGACCGTTCATTTCGGAAACAGATATTGGCGGAGCTTCAACCGGATTTAAGAAAGCAGCTTAAACGAGCGCTTACATTTAGCAAAAATCAAGTGGGCGCGCACTTAGAGCCGGGTGTTGTTACCGTGTCCGAGAGTAGCACGGTAGAAAAGGTTTTATCAACAATCAAAACTTCTAATGAGGCAGCTTTGCCGGTCATATTTGTGCTTGATAAGGCCAAAACACTGATCGGATATATTGAAACGAATGATCTATTACTAAGCGAACCCCAAAGACTTATACGGTCGGTAATGAAGCCGGTATCACACTGGGTTTTTGCCAATATGTCGGTAAAGGATGTGCTGAATAATTGGGATGACTCATTTCTCTATCTTCCGGTGGTGAAGGGAGAGGGACAGTTCGTGGGTGTTGTTTCCCGCAGTACGTTGACGAAACTGGAGCTAACCAAGGCGAATACCGACAAATTAGCCCTCAAGGCTGGCGGTGCGTTAGGTGATCTGTATTTGATTGGCCTAACCAGTCTTTTGGGGAGCTCGGATCAAAATATCAACCCCTGAAAATAAACTTGAGTATGGACATAGCCACTATGGATATAGCGGAGATTAAAAGCCGATTAGCTACCCAGTACATTCATATGTTTCCGGAAGAGGTAGCTTCAATTTTCAATACACTGCCCACCGAAGAAGTAATAGACTACCTAAGGGCCCAACCGGTAGATGTGGCCAAGGATATACTGTTGAATCTGGCGCCTGATGTAGTGGCTAATGTCATTAAGGTAATGGACGAAAATAGGTTTATCGCCATCTTTGATGCGATTGATACCTACGGTGCCGCCAAGCTGTTATCGAGGACAAGTCCGGAGGTTACCGAACATAAACTCAAACTGCTGCCGGAAGCGAAAGCGAGGGGCATACAAGAAATGCTAACCTATCCCCCCGATGCTGCGGGCTACCTTATGGATACCCGCATCATCACCTTCAGCCCTCGCTCTACCGTTGACCAGGTGCTGGACAAGCTCAGGGAGATTGGCGACCGAAAAGTGCTGAGCGTACCCGTCACCGATAGCAGCGGAAAGTTACTGGGCAAGGTGTTCATCCAGAACATAGCTATCTCATCGCCCGATACAACCCTGGAAGAAATACTGGAACCTTGTGAAAGTATTTCGGTAATGTCTCCTGCCGAAGAGGCAGTTATGCTTTTTGAGGAAGGAAAAATCATCAACCTACCCGTAGTTGATCTTGATAATAACCTACTGGGAATCATACGAAGTGAAACCCTGATAGCCGCCACTCAACAAGATGCTTCGGAAGATGTGCTCGCCATGTTCGGAGCGGGTAGGGAAGAGCGGGCTTTGTCCAGTCCCTGGTTTGCGGTAAAGAAAAGATTGCCCTGGTTACAGATTAACCTGGCTACAGCCTTCTTGGCTGCTTCTATTGTGGGCGTATTTGAAGATACCATTGCCCAGGTTACGGTGCTGGCGGTATTTTTACCCGTCGTAGCGGGTCAATCCGGGAATACCGGTTCTCAGGCGCTAGCGGTTACCATGCGCGGTCTCGCCCTGCGGGAAATCCAAACTGAGCAGTGGTGGCGTGTAGCCCGAAAAGAAGTAGCGGTTGGTTTTATCAATGGAGTTGCCGTAGCCTTTACCACCTCCCTCATCGCATATTTTTGGGCCTCATCATTGGGTATTGCCTTGGTAATCGGTACATCCATGATCCTATCTATGGTTATTGCGGGTTTCTCCGGGGCGGTAGTACCCATCGTTTTGAAAGCGTTTGGCCAAGATCCCGCCCAGTCCTCTTCCATCGTGCTGACCACTGTGACTGACATTATGGGATTCTTGAGCTTCTTAGGATTAGCAACGTTGCTAGGATCAGCCTTAGGAATTTTTTAGTAGCCCGGTTAATTGCCTTAGGTGCTCCGGTAAAGGTCACCAAGGTATAGGCAAAGGTAATATTTCATTCGGTATCCGTGCCATTGATTGAACAGGTATTTGATCAGAAATCTAAGACCACCAACGATCAGATAACTCTGGGGTATACATTGGAGATCATCGGTGAATGATTAAAGTTTAGGGATTAAGCCGATGCCGAGCAAGTCGTGCTTTTGGTGAGCACTAAACGCGCCGAATTGCCCGATACCCTCAAGAAAGGAACGTACCAACCGGAATTTCACACCGCTACGCACAATGCCAAGGAAGTACGCACTAGGGTAGGTTCTTCTATCTTTATGGTAGTGTAATTTACTCATTGCTTTTTTTGTTCTATCGTATCTCAAGGAAAGCTAAGTGCTTGTCGGATTCGTGTCACGAATGCTCTAGGATTGGAGTAGTCAATCCAACACGAAATCGAGACTCGAATACACTAGGGTTTGAATATCATATCTAGTGCAGATTGAGTTTTCCCTGTGGCAAAGATAAAAGTGGAAACAAGTCTCTTTCAAATTTTCCTCACTGTAAATATTCTTCTTCTGTAACAGGCTCTGACCATTCAGTAGGCCCGTTCTGTCTTCCAGTTATAGCAATTTGAATAAAATCCTGGTCGGGACCAGCCCCGTGCCAGTGGGGTACATTGGGAGGGCATTTTACCACATCTCCTTTATGTAGAACTCTCTTTGGGCTGCCTTCCTCCTGGTAGTAGCCTTCACCAGCAGTCGCAATGATAATCTGTCCGGCGGGATGTTCATGCCAATTCGTCCTGGCTCCCGGTTCAAAGGTAACGCTGCCTACTGAATTTGTATTTATGCTATCGCTAGTTATCAGCATGGTTAGCCAAGCAGCA
Source organism: uncultured Roseivirgaceae bacterium (assembly GCA_964551335.1). Taxonomy (GTDB): domain Bacteria; phylum Bacteroidota; class Bacteroidia; order Cytophagales; family Cyclobacteriaceae; genus Tunicatimonas. Next base: position 48,452 of record CAZKCO010000017.1, on the reverse strand, counting down.
CCCACAAAGTTATCGTTGGTGATTTTTTCCCCTATGGGGAAAATTATCGCTTCGGGCTTGCTACTCTGAATAGTTGTGTCTTGAGTATCCGAATTGCTACAGGAGACAAGGGTGCCGGCTATAACAGTCAGTGCCCACTTGATCATTTTATTCATTTGTACGTTGTTTTCAGTGGTTGAAATAATACGCTTATTCTTGGGTGGATAATACCTGCGAGAGAATCTGTCTACCTGTCTCAGCCTTCTCTTGGCCTATATGCTCTTCAATAAGGGATATCAACTGCTCCAACTGCGTGTTTGTAATGCCTATATTTAACGCGATGCCCATATGTCCCCGAGTCATCGGCTCCACGCCTCCCATACTAAGCAGCGCGGATAGAGTAGTGATCTCTCGCTGTTGGTAAGTAAGAATATCCCGGCCAAAAATGTCGGCAAACAAATGTTCTTTTAAGAAAACTTCAATGATGGGACTGAAAGCAGCGTAGCCGGTTTTAGGCCCATCCAAGGATTGCCCGAAAAGTTCTTCTAATACTAGTTTCCCTTTTTCGTACTTATTTTCTCCATCTTCTTGCGGTGTTGCGTCTTGGCCCACTTCATCCTGGATCCCTTCGGCTTGCCGATCTTCCACAACTGTCATTAAGGTTTGTAGTCCGCGAATGCTGCGGGGAAAACCGCAGTAGGCGTACAGATGCACCAGTACTTCTTTGGTTTCGTTGATGGTCAGGCCCGCATCTAACCCATTATTGAAGGCTGCTTGCAGTTGTTCCAGATCACCCCGGGCAGTAAAGGCGGCGATGATCACGATGGCTTGCTGTTGGGCATCCAATGCCGAGTTGGAGTTAGTTTGTGCCATTAAGCCAGTGATACTACTTAGTTGAAAAGCAAGAATGGTGGTGAATAGGGTGAATTTCATAGGTAACGTATTAGTAGTTGTTTGTTTTAAAAAAATCAATCTAGCCCCTTACCTTTTAGGAATGCGGAGAGATGATCAGCAACATCAAGATTGTTCAAATCAGACATCGGAAAGTGAGTATTTCCCTTAAAACCGGCTTCGGGCAGCGGAACCAGTGTAACGTCTCCTCCGTACTTATTCACTACATCTCGCCACTGCTTTGCCATAGCCAGAGCAGCCCTCCACTGTTCTTGGCCGGGGTTCTCGACTGGCTGCTCAGGGATGTAATCGCCGTAATAGATAATGATGGGGATTTCGGTTAAGCGTTTAAACTCAGTCATAGGAACACCTCGGGCACTCAAGGCACCGCCCAGATAAGAGATGGGTTCGGGTACTTCACCTTCGGGAAACACAAAGTTACTGCCCGGCTCGAAAGAAGCGATGGCCTTGATGTTGTCGTTCTCGAGAGCCGTGAGCCAGCCCTGACCACCACTGTGTGAATGGGTAACCAGAATGCCAGCCCCAATTTTATTGAACAGGGCGGATACCGCATCAATATTTACTTCTATATCCAAAGGGCCCGTGTCGGGCGTAATTTGCCGGAAAAATTGCTCCAATGCTTCGGGTGCTTTGTAGAACTGAACGCCGGGATAAAAATCAGGCCATAAGCCTAAGCGAAAAATACCGAACCAGAGCTGATCATCCGGCGCAGCCGAAATGGTCGTGGGTTCGGTGCTGCGTCCGGCTTTTCCTCGTCTTGGTTGGTCGATCAGATATACCGAAAACCGACGACGCAGGAAAATGCTTTGAAAACCTTCCCGTCCATCGGGAGTCGTTTGCCAGGTTTTCATAGACTGCCCGTATCCGTGCCAGAACACCAACGGAAGTTCGCGAGGTTTCTGGGGTATTTGGTAGAAAACAAAAGTATGATCGCCGTGCAGGGTCTGCCCTTGAGCACTTTGATCGGCGGGATTAAAAGCGCCGTGTGCAATCGGGTCAAAAGTGCCTGGTGCCGTTACCACCGTACCCCCTACAGCAAAGCTGCCTTGCTCCTCAATAACCAATTGCCCCTCACTGGAATTTGCTTTCGTAGGTGCAGCGGATTGCTGCCCACAAGCAGTAATGAGCATAGAAAGAGTGATGGATAAAAAAACCAAGTATATTTTTCTATTGATCATTGGTCTTCTTTTAATTTTCTGAATATCAGCGGCATTGTCGCCAAATCTATTGCTTCCATCTCTACCAGTTTCAATGACTTTACCATATTATTCGTAGTGGTTTTGTACTTCTGGAAGTGGGGCGTTGTTAAGTGTTGCTCGTACGCGGATGAGCTGGCATATATTTCAAGGATTTTTACCTGTGTGGGTTTTTCAGCTTCATACATTGGAAAAATGGCAATGACACCCGGCTCCAGTTTGACCGATGTCACCGCTTCTTCTGCCAGTATAACTTTGTATTCTTCCAGATAAGCTGGGTCTATTTCAATTTCTGCCATACGGACCATGGGGCGGCCTTCCGCGGTGTGGTCATTCGCTATTTCTTGCTGAGCCGAAGCTGAAAGAGTTCCAATTATCATTGATATTGAACTCAGAAGCGAAATGAGCGGATAAGGAGTTTTTATCTTATAAACAGCTTTTTGGTTTATCATCTTTGTTTAGGTAAATGTATTACTGCTACTGGATCACTTCTATTTCTTGCAGCCACTCCGCCACTTTCTTTTCCGCTTCTTCGGCTTTTTCGCCTTCCATCACAAATAATACTCCATCTCTCTCAATGCCTCCTTTGGTGGAAAAGCCCTCCGGTATATTTGCATCAGGACATAATTCTTCCACCGTCGCAAAGCTACTTCCTAGGCCATAGCCAGCATTGGTGTTAAAGGGTATGATGGTCTTTTCGCTCAGATCATACTGATGCAAAAAGCTCTTCATGGGGGGGGTAGTTGCATACCCCAAGTCGGAAAACCCAGGAAGATGGTATCGTAGTTATCAATCTCAACCTTGGTTTTCAAACGGGGCAAGAACCCGCTTTCGTTTTCTTCAGCCACTTGCTTTACAATGGCATCATAGTCTTCGGGATAGGGTGTTTCTAATTCCAGCGCGACCAATGTACCGCCTACCTTTTCGTGAATCATTTCGGCTATTGCCTTGGTATTGTTGGTGCGGGATAGATACACGATCAGTACTTGGTTGGTGTATAGGACAGTGTCCGTTTTTGCATGAGTCTCGTCCGTTGGGGTGGAAGAACAGGCTAGAATCAAGGAAAAAAGTACTATTATCAATTGCACCATAAAAGTAGATGTCATGATTGGTTTATTCCTCTGACCTGCTCAGTAGCTTAGTAAACGATAACGAACCTAACTTCCAGCTACCATTTTGTTTGACATACACCTCGGTAACCTCAAATGGATTAGTTACCTCATTGCCCCCGACTTCAGCCAGTAAATCAATCCGGTTTAACAGGATGGCTGTATTATCAATAATCTTCACAGAGACTTCATGGATATCGGCTTTTTTGTACCAAATTCCTCCGCTTTTGATGATATCAAGTTCCCGCTCGGTCCCCCAGGACCCACCCATGTGGACAAACATGGCTTTTTCGTGAAAGAGATTGCCTAACTTCTCTACGTCTTTATCCGACATCCACTGCCATTTTTCTTTGGAAATGTCAATGACCTCCTGCTCGGTAGCAGAATTTTGTGCGAAGGACCATTGCGCTCCTAGGAGGGCTAAAATCAGTCCTAATATTGAAGTTTTCATGTTTATAATCTTTCTGTTTAATACATTTCCTTGGTCAGATAGGAAGACGTTTAGCTAAATAGCCGTTGTGCCACCACTTCATTGATTCCAGGTGAAGCTACAACGACTCATATTATAGAGCCTACTACTGTTCAATTTCATGCGTGTCACGCACACTGCTAAACGTGAGGTCTAACAACTTCCAGTCATCGTCTTGTTTTTTATAAATTTCGGTCACCGTAAACTCATTCGATACCTCATTGCCTCGAACCACCGCCAGTAGCGTAATTCGGTTCCAGAGGATGGCCGTATCTTCAAAAGTTTCTACCACAACATCATGTACTTCCGCATTTTTGTACCATATGCTTCCGGACTCAATAATCTCGAGCTCCCGGTCCTTGTTCCAGGTTCCGCTCATATGGACAAACTTTGAGTTGTCGTGGAAAAGGGTAGCCAACTCATCAACATTTTTGTCGGCCATCCACTGCCACTTTTGTTTTGAGAGCTCCTTAAGTTCCTGTTCGGTGGTAGCATTTTGTGCGAAGGACATTTGCGCACTTATGACGATGAATAATAGTCCGATAATTGATCTTTTCATTTTAATAATAGGTTTTATTGTGTTTATTTCTATTGATTAATTTTACTTGATACTCATTGGTCGGTTAGAGCCGACTCAGGTGCTCGTACACCTACGACTTCAATTCTGGAGAAGTCGTTCCGAAACTCTTCCAACTCATCTGCGGTAAATTTGATGTCGATAGCTCCCAGATCCTCCTCCAGGTGATGTAATTTGGTAGTGCCTGGAATTGGAACGATAAACGGTTTTTGTGCCAGCAGCCAGCCTAGTGAGATTTGGGCCGGTGTAGCCTCCTTCCGGACAGCCCAGGCTCGGGTTAAGTCCAAGAGTTCCATATTCGCCTGCAAAGCTTCAGGGGTGAAATAAGGAACTTCGGAGTGCCGGGAATCTTCTGAAAACCGGCTGTATTCGTTAAACTTGTCCCCAAGAAATCCCCGACAAACCGGGCCCCAGGGAACGAAACCAATGCCCAACTCTTCACAAGTGTCCAGGATTTGATTTTCAGGCACTCGTTCAATCAGTGAATACTGGCTCTGGAGTGCCGTAATGGGTTGTACAGCATGGGCTTTTCGCAAAGTCTTAGGAGAAAGCTCTGAGACTCCAAAATGTCGAGCTTTTCCCTCCTCGATCAACGCACTCACTGTACCTGCCACGTCCTCAATAGGAACTTCAGGATCAATTCGGTGTAGATAAAGCAAATCAATATAATCCGTTTGAAGTCGTTTGAGCATACCCTCTACGGCTTGCCGAATATGTTCCGGTTTACTGTTTCGCCCGGTAGGCTGACCATTCTCAAACTGGAATCCGAACTTAGTAGCAATAACCACCTGTTCACGGACGGGCTTAAGTGCTTCGCCAACAACCTCTTCATTGGTAAAAGGTCCATAATATTCAGCCGTATCAAAGAAGGTGACACCCCGGTCTACCGCCCCCCGGACTACCTTTACCATCTCCTTTTTAGGCCGGGGCGGATTGTAATGTCCGCTGGTCATGCTCATGCATCCTAAGCCGATAGGTGAGACTTCTAAAGAGCCAAGCATACGTTTCTCAGCAGAAGGGCCATTCGTTGTCTTGCTGTTGTTATCATTTGATTTTGTGCTCGCCCATGCGGATGTACCGGCAGTTAAACCGGCTCCTATCAGGGATGAGCGGCTCAAGAATCTACGCCGATTGATATTCTGGGCGCGCAAACTTGAGTTATCATTGTTCTTTTTCATATCTAAAATATATCAACGCCCTACCATTTTTTGCATCTGTTCCGGATATCGAGCCCCTTGTACTTCAATCTTTGCGACGGCCTCATTGATCTCCTTGAGTTCATCAGCACTCAGCTTAATGCTCGCTGAGCCAATGTTCTCTTCCAAGCGATGCAGCTTTGTAGTACCGGGGATGGGTACGATCCACGATTTTTGTGCTAACAGCCAAGCCAGAGCAACCTGAGCAGATGTGGTATTACTATCATGGGCAATCTTTCCCAGCAAAGCAACTAAAGCCCGATTAGCTTTTCGATTCTCTTCAGAAAAACGAGGAACAATGTTGCGAAAATCATTATCGTCAAACTTAGTATCTTCATTGATCTTACCGGTCAGAAAGCCTTTACCCAATGGGCTGAATGGCACAAAGCCGATTCCAAATTCTTCCAGCGTGGGAAGTATCTCCTGCTCAGGCTCTCTCCACCAAAGTGAGTATTCACTTTGCAGGGCAGTTACCGTTTGTATCGCATGGGCTTGGCGAATGGTTTTGATGCCTGCTTCTGAAAGGCCAAAATGCCTCACTTTTCCTTCCTGAATCAACTCCTTCACCGTGCCTGCTACATCTTCAATGGGTACGCTGGGATCTACGCGATGCTGATAAAACAAGTCAATCGCATCGGTTCTCAGACGTTTCAGCGATGCTTCGGCCACGGCTCGTATGGTTGAAGGTCGGCTATCCAAGCCAGTGGCTGGCTTAGCATCTTTAAAGCCGAATTTTGTAGCAATTACCACATCTTTACGAAATGGTTCTAGCGCTTCTCCCAACAGTTCTTCATTGGTAAAGGGGCCGTACGCTTCCGCGGTATCAAAGAAGGTGACTCCGAGTTCATAAGCTCTTCGGATGAGCCCAATCGCATCTTGTTTTTCTGTGGCCGGACCATATCCAAAGCTTAGCCCCATACAGCCCAGACCAAGAGCTGATACTTCAAGATCATCTTCTCCTAATAATCGCTTTTGCATAGTTCATGTTGTTCAACAGTGTGAAGGTATGAGCATTTTTTATCCTTCGTGGTATACAGATTACGGATTGTTCTACCAATATTACTGTTTTGGTTGTGTTTATGAATAAAGAAACAAACAAAGTGCTAATTTAGAGGTAGTTATAGCGATAGAGATATGGAAAACCTGCGACGATTCGAGTCCATTAACGACTACAATGTATTCAACAATAATGAAACGCTGCACCCCCTGGTGAGCGTAGTGGATTTGTCTAAATCCAGTCCGAGACAAACTTCCAACATGTATTTTGGGTTTTATACCATCTTTCTCAAAGAAGTTCAATGTGGCGACCTGCGGTACGGTCGGCATACCTACGACTACCAGGAAGGCACCCTGGTATTTATTGCCCCCGGACAGGTAGTTGGTGGATACGACAGTAAAGAAACGTATCAACCAAAAGGGTACGCGCTGATCTTTCATCCTGATTTACTCTTAGGTACCACGCTAGGTCAGCATATGCCGGACTATACCTTCTTTAGTTATCAATTTCACGAAGCCCTTCACCTGTCTGAGCGAGAAAGGAAAATCATCCTGGATTGCTTCTCGAAGATTAACTACGAATTAGAACAATCGGTTGACAAGCACAGCAAACGGCTGGTCGTATCTAACATTGAGCTACTATTAAACTACTGCGTCCGGTTTTACGACCGTCAGTTTATCACCCGGGATAATGTTAATCAGGGCATATTAGAGCGATTTGAGCAGATACTGAATGAATACTTCCGAAGCGACAAACCGCAAACAAATGGCTTGCCATCGGTAGCTTGGTGTGCGGATGAGTTGAATTTATCTCCCAATTATTTTGGTGATTTGATCAAGAAAGAAACCGGTAAATCGGCGCAGGACTACATTCAAGGGAAGGTAATCGAGGTAGCCAAACAGAAGATATTTGATCCAGACAAGGCGGTCAATGAAATCGCTTATGAGTTAGGCTTCAAGTATCCGCAGCACTTTAGCCGTTTCTTTAAAGAACAGGTCGGGCAATCTCCGAATCAGTACCGGATGCTTCATGATAATTAGTTATGCAAATTGAAAATGGATAATTGATAGTAGATAGGGGAAATGCTGTAAGCGTAATCTGTGTTTCGTCATTTTCACCTTCCGGTGATTTAGACATCTTATTTTAATGGACTTCAGAATTTTTAATACAAATAGCTATGGCAACATTAAATCTTAACGTGAACGGTAAACAACAGCAAGTCGAGGTAGACCCGGCCACTCCGGTATTGTGGGTGCTCCGCGACCATCTCAAGTTAGTAGGTACAAAATACGGCTGTGGCATCGCCCAATGCGGGGCTTGCACAATTCACCTTAACGGAAACCCAATGCGGTCCTGTCAGTTGCCAGTATCGGCGGTGGGTGATCAGGCGATTACCACTATTGAAGGATTATCGGAGAACGGCGATCATCCGGTGCAGCAAGCCTGGCTGGAAATTGATGTTCCGCAATGTGGCTACTGCCAAGCCGGGCAAATTATGTCGGCTGCCGCTCTCCTAAAGAACAATACTAATCCCAGCGATGAAGAGATTGAAGAAGCCATGAACGGCAACCTCTGTCGCTGCGGTACCTACGTTCGAATTAAAAAAGCGATCAAAACTGCAACCACCCTTTAAACATTCCCACCCATGACACTTATAAAAACTAATATCGACCGTCGGTCATTCATGAAAGTTTCGGCTCTAGCTAGCGGAGGTATGATGCTGAGCTTTAGCTGGCTGGCCGGATGCAAACCCCAACCCGAAGATCTGCTCACGCTTCCTGAGGAGTGGTTTGAACTCAACAACTACATTAAAATTGGCGAAAATGGAGTGGTGACCCTGATGTCGCCCAACCCGGAGTTTGGCTCCAATGTCAAAACATCCATGCCGATGATTCTGGCCGATGAACTGGGGATTGATTGGAAAAAAGTCATTGTTGAACAAGCCGACTTTTACCCTGAGCGATTTGATCGGCAGTTTACCGGAGGAAGTCAGGGTATTCGTCGGGGCTGGACGCCACTCCGTACTGCCGGAGCTGCCGCCCGGTATATGCTGGTACAAGCAGCGGCCCAAACCTGGAACGTTCCGGCGAATGAGATTACCACCGAAGCCGGAATGCTTCTTCATAAGCCTAGTGATAAGCAAGTAGGTTACGGTGAAGTGGCCTCTCTGGCGGCTACACTACCGATTCCCGAAGAAGTGGAGTTAAAAGAAACCAAGGACTTCAACATTATCGGTACCTCCCGAAAAAACGTGGAGGGAAAAAATATTATGACCGGCAAGCCCATGTTTAGCATTGATCACTTTCAGGAGGGCATGCTCATTGCCATGATTGTTCATCCTCCTGCTTTTGGCCTTAGAGTGAAATCGGCCGATACGGAATCAGTCAAATCTATGCCGGGTATCAAGGATGTATTCGTTTTTGAAACCCTACCCGATGATTACGAAAGAAACGGTTTTGATACTACCTCCTTCACGGAATTAGTAGCCATCGTAGGTAGTACTACCTGGGAAGTAATGAATGCCAAAAAGGCAATGAAAGTCGAGTGGGAAGAAGCTCCTGAGAAAGAGGTGACTGTTGCGGGATGGGGAGGTAAAGAAACTATCCTGATTCCGGGTGGAATTGAAAGCACCGACGGACACAAATCAGGAATGGAGGAAATGGCTAAAATGAAGGCCCAAGAACTCAGACGGGATGGTGATCCGGAAAGTGCTTTTCAACAAGCTGCCAAAGTAATTGAGCGAACCTATACCGCTCCTTACCTGGCCCACAACTGTATGGAACCGGTAAACTGTTTTGCTAATGTTACCACCGACGAAGCTGAGGTCTACGGACCTACCCAGGCCCCGGAATTCACTATGCAGGCACTGTCTGCCTGTTTGAAAATGCCCCAGGACAAGATACAGATCAACCTTTCCCGGATGGGAGGCGGGTTCGGTCAGCGGGCTTACGGGCACCACATGGTTGAAGCAGCACTCATTTCTCAGAAAGTGAAAGCGCCCATTAAAATGATCTATACCCGGGAGGATGATATGACTTACGGTATCTACCGTCCTACTTATACGGCTACCTACCGGGCTGCGCTGGACGAAAACAATAATCTTATCGCCTTCCACGTAAAAGGGGGAGGGGTACCCGAACATGCCGTACACGCCAATCGCTTTCCGGCGGGCGCTGTAGATAACTACCTGGCGGAAGGGTGGGCCCTAAAATCCAACATTACCATCGGGGCTTTCCGCGCCCCTCGTTCCAATTTTATTGGTGGAGCGGAACAATCATTTCTGGACGAGATAGCTGAAGCTGCCGGAAAAGATCCGATCGCCTTTCGTTTGGAACTGTTGGAGCGAGCTAAAAACAATCCAATAGGAGATGAAAATGACTACGATCCCGAACGATACGCCGGAGTACTTAAACTGGTGAGTGAGAAATCCCACTGGAATCAGCCTAATGGAGATATGCACCGGGGAGTAGCGGCTTACTTTTGCCATAACTCCTACGTAGCGGAAGTACTGGATTTGACTATTGAGGACAATTTGCCCGTTATCCATAAAGTGACGGCAGCGGTAGATTGCGGCATTGTGATTAACCCGGATGCGGCCCGAAATATGGGCGAAGGAGGAATTGTGGATGGTATTGGAAATGCATTGTTTGGTGAGCTTACTTTCGTAGACGGCGTGCCACAGAAAAAGAATTTTGATACGTATCGTATGATTCGTCAGAAGGAAGCTCCTAAGGCTATTGACGTTCATTTCGTGGAAAACGACTATGACCCGACGGGGCTGGGCGAGCCCTTATTTCCGCCGATCTTTGCTGCGCTAGCCAATGCCTTGTACAAAGCTACCGGAAAGCGGTTTTATCATCAGCCCTTCTTAGGAGAGGAGAGCAAAAAAATCTTACTGGGTAATAAGTTCACTATGCAGAAAGACCTACAATTGGCTTAGTAAATTGTTGCAAAAAATGATTCACTACTGCCTTGGTTGTTAGAAAAAAATCGCTTAGCCTAAATTTGTATAAATAATTAGTTGGTTTAAATAGGCAAAAAAAAGAGGGGTGATCAAACCCCTCTGTAAATTTTACATACTTTCCAGCTTGGAATTGACCTCCTCAGCCTTCTCATCCATACCCAATCGTTGGTAGATGGTTGATAGACTAGTAAGAGCCTTTTCACTATCTGGATTGATATCTATGGAATTTTCGAAATAAGGCAGCGCCTTTTCAAAGTATATTTTGGCATTGTTTTCAATTTCCTCTCCCTTTTCCTGGTACTCCTGCAAATCCATATTGTTGGCTTCCGTCAGAATTTCAGCCGCTCGATTGTAGTAATAGGCAGCCAGATTGAAATTGGCGTCAAAATACTGAGGATCAACCTCAATAGCTTTCTTATAACTTTCTACGGCCTGCTCTCCTTTATCCATTTGTTCGTACAGATAGCCTTGGTTGTAATGAATAACCGGATTATCCGGTTCCATTTCAATGGCACGGGCGAGTTTCTGTACTGCTTCATCGTACTCTTCGTTGTTGATCAGCAGCGTGATTTCCCGATTTAAAAATTCCGGGTCATCAGGAAATGCTTCCTGAGCCTTCCGTAAGTAGTCCAGTCCCTTATCCATGTCTTTATCCCCAATCAAGTAGATGTAGATCAGACTATTGTAAAAATCTTTGCTCACGTAATCCAAAGAGTCTAACAGATAAGCGTAGTTATCAGCGGCTACTGCCATATCGCCTGCCTGCTGGGCAGAGATACCGCCATAGATATAGGCAGTGGTATCCTCAGGCACAGCCTGCCGGGCAATAGCGAAATAGTCTACTGCTTCAGCGTAGTTTTGGTTAGAGTAGTTATCCGCTCCCTTATTGATAGCGTTAGCCCACACCTGCTGAATCTGCTGATCTGCCTGCACGCCTAACAGCGAAGAGGTATCTTCCATTTCCAACACTTGTGAGTACCCTTTATAGGCTTTTCGCAATGGGTCTTCAGCTTCTACCGAGTTAGTAGAGTCGGTTGCAATGGATAAATATACATCTCCGTAGGTCATCCATGCCTTTGGATCTTGCTGGACTACAGAATCCTGGATGGCCGAGTCGATCAGCACTTTAGCCTCAGCCAGATCACCACTTTCCAAGGATGTTCCGGCTTTTCGGGCGGTTCCCGTAAGACCGCTTGCACACGACTGGAATAGCATTGGAAGTACGACTAATGCAAGAATAAAAAATCTAATGAGTTTCATAGTAGTAGGAAATAAATTAAAAAGTATTTATTCAACTAACTGAGTAATTGCGTTTTCTGTTTTGACACTATAGATCTATTCCTTTGTAATATTTCAATAAATCCAGCAAATGCCCCAAATATGAGCTATTCGGCAAGGTGTTTTCTAACACAAGGTGTATTCCAACATTGAGTAAGGAGGGACGTTTCTACTTTCTTTTTTGAGATGTGCGTTATCCCGCTGACTTATTGGAGCCGAGTCATTTAAAAAAACTGCTGGGAAAATCTATCAAATACAACTCCTGAGTAGCCCGAGTGCAAGCAGTGTACAACCAGCGAATAACTTCAGGGCGGCTATCCGCAGGGCGGCTAACCGCAGGGCGATTATTAGCTTGATATTGGGATTGCCGCTTCAAGTATCCCGGATCAACAAACACAATGGGCCATTGCCCGCCCTGGGCTTTATGGCAGGTAAGTGCGTAAGCGAATTTAACCTGTAACGCATTCAAATAAGCATCTTTCCGTATAGCCTTTAATTGTCGTGATTTTTGGGGTATATCTTCGTACTGGACGGCTACGGCATCGTATAACTGTTTGTTTTCTTCGGAGTTGAGGGTGGGGGAGCTACTGTGTAACGTCTTCGTTATTACTTTGCTTACAAACGGAGGTTGGCGGGGATGATCCGGTAGCTTTAACTGTAATGTCAGAAAGTGAAACCCGAATCGGTCTTCTTCTTCCTGCACTTCTACCACTTCTACAAACTCTCCGTTCGCCAGAAATCCTACGTTACTGGATTTGGGCAGTACCCGGTAGTTGTTTCGTACTACCATCAGCATATCGCCTACTTCTACCTCCTGTTTGTGGTGTAAAATCTCCTCTCGAATACGTTGATTATAGTGAGTTGCTTCCTGGTTAGAGGCACAAATCAGTATGGTTTGTTTGAGTCCGTACTTTAAATAGGCGTAGCTCAACCCCTGTTTAAGTTTGTTGGATTGCATACGGTAAATATCGTCGAAGGGCTGAGTTTCCAGGTGCTCTAACGGGGTTTCGGCTTGTAGTATCTTACGGAGGGTAGTAGCGTTCCGTAAAATTCCTTTGCGTTTTTGCTGTCGCACTACCTGGGTTAGTTCAAATTCAGAGACTGTCAGTCCGTAGGCGTGCACCAGTATCTCGGCATTCAGTGCCACACTCAGTGACTGACCTACCGGAGGCAGTTGAGCTTTGTCGCCAATAATCACCAGTTTATTATTTGGGTGCTCAAATATGTATTCCAGTAAATCTGAGAGTATGGATTTATCCCCGCCCCCTTCCTCGTGACTAATCATGGAGGCCTCATCTACAATGAAGACTGCCCGCTTCTGATAGTTCTTTCGAAGTTTAAATTCAATATTTCCCGAATAAGGGTGTTGTACCTGCTTGTAGATTTGACGATGGATAGTATAAGCCTTTCGCTTGGTGTATTTTGCCAGCACCTTGGTAGCTCTACCGGTAGGGGCTAGCAGCACAGAGCGATAGCCGTACTTTCTTACTGTTTTAGCTAATGCTTGAATAATCGTAGTTTTTCCAGTACCAGCATAGCCCTTTAGTATAAAAGCAGCTTTAGGTTCATCTTCTTTTTCAATGAATTTACGCAGGGCATGAAACAAGGTATCCTGCTCCTGGGTAGGAGGAAGTTTGAAGTACTTCTTTAACCAGTGATAGGCGGTGGTCTCCACCTGGGTGAGCGATGATTCCATTTGCCGAAATACTTGAAAACCAGTCAATAATAAAAGTGCTGAGGCATTATTTTGAATTGTATTCTTATTTTAAGAACTTGTATTCTTGTAATACGTATAAACGTATGAAGAAAATTCTTATACTTACTAGGTAAGTATCTGAAAATCAATCAAATAAATTTAATATTTTTTTAATTCAAATGCACTTTTGATAACCCCTAATCGTTTTACCAATGAACACAAAACAAAAACACATGAGCGCTTCTACGACGAAGTCTACAACAAAATCAGGAGAAAGTACTGACCGGAAAAAGACCATTGAGAGTTACGATATCGCTAATTCTTACGAAACCATGCACTTAGCCCAGGATTTGGCTCGCTTTATAAAAGAAAATAAGCTTTTCCATCATATTCAGGGTAAGGCCTACGTTAATGTAGAAGGATGGCAATACGCCGGAGCCCGATTGGGTATACTGCCGGTGATTGATGATTTAGTGAATGTAAGCCTTGATGCTTCAGAAATCAAGTATCAGGCGAAGGTTCGCTTGCTGAATCTGAAATCGCAACAGACCGTTGGTTCGGGATTTGCCATCTGCAGCAACCGCGAGAACGGAAAAAGGAATTACCAGGAGTTTGCCATCGCCTCCATGGCGCAAACTCGCGCTATTGGAAAGGCGTATCGTAATATTCTTGCCTGGATTATTCGGGCAGCCGGCTACGAGCCTACCCCGGCTGAGGAGATGGATTACATGTCAAATTCCTCGGATCAAAGTACCAGTAATGCCAAAAGTGGGAAATCTTCTCAGACTGCTTCCATAAACGAAAGAAAATCTACATCAAAAAAACCGCAATCTGGTGAAAATAAGGCAGATAACGCAGAAAAAAGCGAGGAAGTTGTTAAAAAAATGGCAACCGTGAAACAGAAAACCGAGTTATTATTGTTACTAAATAACAAAGCGATAACGAACGACGAAAAAAATAAAATGATTGAGGGGATAAACAGTATGGACACAGCTAGAGCCTCCCAAGCAATTCAAAAAATAAAGAAAGTTATTGAAGATCGTGAGAACGAGAAAGTCGGATCTCACGCAGCATAGTTTGGTTTGGTTAGTTTAGTAGGAAAACCTGGGGATTTTATCTTCAGGTTTTTTTTATGCTTACTTTGGAAGCATTTTTTCTTGAGGTGACAAAGGTATTTATTCTAGCGGAAAAGTAAACGCCTAACTCTAAAAATCCTTAGATTTTTTTCCAGGTCCGTCCAAGACGTGTTCTTTCTGAAATTTTAGGTAAGTTTACCAATAACCTAACCTACCAATAATATGATTGAAGAAAAACCTTTAATCGAGAAGCAAGAAGAAGCCGATCAGCCCTACATCGGCCCTAGTACAAAGCTGCCAGAATTAACGCTGAAAGCAATTTTACTGGGAGCAGCTTTATCCGTTATACTTTCTGCTGCTAACGCTTACTTTGGTCTTTTCGCCGGACTGACAGTTTCGGCTTCCATACCCGCCGCAGTTATTTCAATGGCTATTTTGAGGCTTTTCCGAAATTCTAATATCCTGGAAAACAATATGGTACAAACCGCTGCCTCAGCCGGGGAGTCGTTGGCAGCCGGGGTGATTTTTACCATTCCTGCCCTCATCATTATGGGCTATTGGGAAGAGTTCAATTATTGGGAAACCACCCTTATCGCCATGACGGGTGGTGTTTTAGGAATCTTATTTACCATTCCACTGCGAAATGCGCTCATTGTAAAGGAGAAGCTCAAGTTTCCCGAAGGGGTGGCCACTGCTGAAGTACTCAAGACCGGCGAAGGCGGGGGTGAATCGGTGAAGTACTTGGTCTGGGGTGGTTTGATTGGGGGATTATTCAAACTGAGTGATTCTGCGCTCAATCTGTGGAACGGATTATTTGAAAAAGCTGCGTTACTGAATCAGAAGTTCTATCTCTACTTTGGATTAAATCTTTCACCAGCTCTGGTAGCCGTGGGTTATATCGTCGGTCTCAACATCGCATTTCTCGTATTTCTGGGAGGAGCTATAAGCTGGTATATTGCTATCCCCATTTATATGGCAACCGTCGGGGTGCCCGAAGGTGCCGGTAGTGTGGAGGCTATGGGAATTAGTGTGTGGAGCAGTCAGATCCGGTATCTCGGAGTAGGGGCAATGGTAGTAGGAGGGCTTTGGGCGCTACTGAGCCTGCGGCAGTCCTTGGTAACTGCTTTTAAGTCTGGGATCGAGGCTTTCCGGGGAAGTGGTGAGAGGCTAGAAAAAATTCGCACGGAACTAGATACACCAATGTCCTGGGTACTAATTGGCATTGGTGTCTTGATTGTACCGGTATTCTTGCTCTATCTTCGGGAAATTGAACAAGTAGCCATCACCGGAGTGATGGCCGTAATTATGGTGATAGCTGGTTTCCTGTTTTCAGCAGTTGCAGGCTACATGGCCGGTTTGGTGGGTAGTTCTAATAATCCTATCTCGGGTGTGACTATCGCAACTATTCTGGCCACGGCGCTGTTGCTTGCTGCATTGATGGGTACGGATGATCCCGGAAGGGGAGCGGCTGCCACAATTTTAGTAGGAGCAGTGGTATGTTGTGCTGCGGCTATTGCTGGTGATAATATGCAGGATTTAAAAGCCGGGCACGTGTTGGGAGCTACTCCCTACAAGCAGCAGATTATGCAGGTAGTGGGGGTGGTCGCTGGTGCTTTGGCTATTGCCCCGGTACTGAATAACCTGCTGTTAGCCTACGGAATTGGTACTCCCACAACCGAGCAACCCGATGCTTTAGCGGCACCTCAAGCCACTTTGATGCAAAGTGTAGCAGACGGGATCTTTCGGGGCGGTTTACCCTGGACAATGGTAGCTATTGGAGCAGCCATTGCCGTTGTTATCATCGCTATTGATGTTTACCTGAAAAACCGCAATTCTGATTTTAGGATGCCAGTATTGGCCGTAGCCGTCGGTCTTTACCTTCCCTTGGAGCTGGATACCTCAATTTTTGTTGGGGGATTAATCGCCTGGGCAGTAGAACGATACATGAGAAAACAAGATAGTTCCTCCTCTCAGTTTGTCGATGCCAAGAGCAGAGCATCTAAAGCGGGGCTATTGCTAGCTTCTGGACTAATTACCGGTGAAGCTCTAATGGGTATTTTGATTGCCATTTTGATTGTTGGTTTAGGCCCCGGACAGTTTCAAATATTTGAGGAACCTCCACTAGGTAGCTTGCCCGGTCTCTTCCTGTTGATCCTCATCGTATTCGGCATCTACCGAACTGTTAAAAACGTCTTCAATAAGGCTAAAAAGTAGAAAAGTTTCGCTTAAGGCAGGGGCTTGTCAGATGATTCTCAGTAAGTAGAAATAATAAAAAACAAGAAAGTGTTACCTGAATTATCGTCGTTTGTAGAGAGTCAGCTAACCATTCTGCTAGGGGAAGAAGTGAAAATTCGATCTTGGACCTCAATGGATGGTGGGTGCATTAATCAAAGCGTCAAGTTGGTAACCACTGAGGGAACTTTCTTTATGAAGTGGAATAAATCTGGACCTTCGGACTTGTTTCTTCGAGAAGCAGAAGGACTGACTCAGTTACGAAGGTCGACGAGTATGCTACACATTCCGGAGGTTCTGATTGCCACTGCTATAGATTCTAGCCAACCGGGATTATTAGTTTTAGAATTTTTACCATTGGCTCAAAGCACCCCCGCCGATGAGGAAAAATTAGGACAGGGGCTAGCTCAGCTTCACGGCGTAACTCATGAAAGTCATGGATTTTATCATGATAACTACTGCGGAGAGACACTTCAAAACAATCAGTGGAATAATGACTGGGTAAATTTCTTTGGCCAACAGCGAGTCTGGCATCTTATCAGGCTGATCAAGAATCGGCGGGGAATGAGTAGTCAGGATGAGAAAGTGTATGAGCGTCTCTTAGAGAAGTTGCCAGCTTTGATTGGTCATAACCCTTTACCCGCATTGAATCATGGAGACCTATGGTCGGGAAACTGTTTTTTTAGCACATCCGGGCCTTCACTAATTGATCCAGCAAGCTATTTTGCCGATAGAGAGTTCGATCTGGCCCTAATGGATATGTTCGGAGGCTTCTCCAAGCGGGTCTGGGCAGCCTATCAAGAAGCTTATCCTTGTTTCTCCGACTGGAAAGAAAGGGTATCTCTCTATCAACTATACCACTATCTAAACCATTATTATTTATTCGGTGGAAGTTACGGAGCGACCGCTTTATCAATCGCAAACAGCTACTTAAATTAAAAATAAATACTGTGCAATAACTAAAATTATGTTAATAAAAAAACTGTACTTTTACGATGAAAATCTTGAAAATAGAGACATATTGAGTAAACTTGTCTTCAAACATTTTGAAATTTTTCCGCATGCGAAAGGTCTGGCTCAGGCTATACTCAACCTATGGTCTGGTAGTTTTTGGTGGTGTTTTTTTACTTCTATCGCCTTTTTTTGCTCTGGCAATGCTTAACCGAAGATGGCATCGTCTGGCGTTGCTCCTCAATCAATTTTGGTCCAGAGCCTTCTTAACAGGAATGGGTGTACCTGCTATTGTTTATGGAAAAAAGCAACTGAAAAAGAATCAAGCCTACGTAATAGCCCCTAATCACTTTTCACTGCTAGACATTGCGCTGATGGGCTATATTCCAAAACCGTTCGTTTTTGTGGGTAAGGTTTCTTTGACCAAGATACCTTTGTTCGGATATATGTTTAAAAAACTGCATATTACCGTGGATCGCAATAGCTTAAAAAGTCGGTATGAGGCGATGGAAAAGAGCCGGATAGCCATAGATGAGGGGAAAAGTTTGGTAATGTATCCGGAAGGTGGCATAAGAACCGAAAACCCGCCCGAGTTAGCTTCATTTAAAAACGGCCCTTTTAAAATTGCTATAGAAAAACAAATTCCGCTTGTTCCCGTAACAATTCCCTTTAACTACGTTATTTTACCTGATAACGGGAAATTACTAATGCGACCAATTCGCCCTATATTAGTTATCCATTCTCCAATTGAGACTAAAGGATTAAGAACGGAAAATGTAGCTGAACTTCGAGAAAAAACCTACGAGATTATTAACCGCGAGTTGCACCGTTTCCATCATCAAAAATCCCTTACTTATGAAAATTGATCGCGATACAGTTAAAAAAATAGCTCATTTGGCTCGACTAAAGTATGATCCGGAAACCGAGGATGCGATGATGGAGAGTATGAGTGAAATTCTAGATTGGGTGGAAAAATTACGAGAGGTTGATACCGAAGGAGTTGAGCCGCTTATGCATATGTCTTACGAACTCAATGCTATGCGCCAAGATAAGGTAGGGGATCACTTAGACCGCAAAATGGCGTTGGATTTGGCCCCTAAACATGATAATAATTACTTTCGAGTTCCAAAGGTATTGACGACAAAGCAAGAGGAAAGTAAGTAAACCTTTGCTTGTGTAACTTAAGCTATTGAATGATTTTAGGAAGCCAGCTTTCTAATTATTTCTTTATTTCCTCCCTCGGAGGAATTCCTATACTCAGCAAATTGGGCTGGGCTGTCACTCGACCTGCGTGGTGATTTGCACTTAAAAACATATTTCTCACTCAAACACATACCATTTTTGATTGTATAGAATTTGATAGTGCATTATTGCTTTTCTGGTCATGGATTTGGAGACAATGAACCAGTTTCTAGTTGCTGAACAATTATATGATCACTACCTGAACCGGATGGAAAAAACCAACTTTTTCAAGTTAGTCACCAAAAACATTTCACCTGCTTTAAGATGTATTGCGCTAATGTTCGTGCCAAAGTAATGGCATTCCCAGCGATAAATTCTGTCAACCCGGAGAAGGTGTGGAATGAAGTTAGAAACTATTTGAATTTGAAAAATAATTATAATGCTCAATTAGAACAGTAGAGGTTAGCTGAAAACTTGGCAACTAACCTCTCGTCTTTCTCTAAAAACTGATCAACTGCGAAACACCAGTACCGGACGGTCAGCTTCAAACACTACCTGATTAGTAATACTTCCTTTCGTAAGTCTTTCCCAAAGTGAGTGGTCGCGGGGCATCATAGCTAGAATGCCAGCTTCCTCATGCCGCTCAAGATAACGCTGAAGTCCATCTAGCACATCTTCACCTTGCTGATGGTGATAGGTATGAGATACCTGCCGGAAAACCCTGTCAAGTGATTCTCCGACTATCAATTTTTCTGGAGACAATTTTTCTTCGTTTGGTGTGATGTGCAGAATATCAATCCGGGCACTAAATGCCCTGGCAAGCGAAATCAATCCCTGAAATTTGTTAGCATGATCAACCTGCTGGTAGTCCGTAGCGAACAATACAGAGTCGATATTCGCAAATATAGCTTCTTCGGGTACCGCAAGCACCGGGCAATCGGTTCGGTGTATCAGGTGAGTGGTAGTACTACCCAATAATTTTTCAAGGGCACTATCGCCCCGATTTCCCATTACTACCAAATCAATTTTTTTGTCTTCAATGACCTCTTCAATAGCCTCTTCAGGGAATGAACAAGTGGAGATAAATTCAAAATGCAGTCTTTTGTCTTTTAAGTGCATTAATTCAATCTCCTCAAACTCTTGTTCTACCTCTTTGGCAATTTGTTCCTGGCTGGCAATGGTGTCAACGTACAATCCGGTCATTGGATAAGGAGTACCAGTAGCGGCGCTTGGAACTCGGTAGGCGTGCAAAATAAAGAGTTTGGCTTCAATGGCCTGGCTCAAACCTATAGCGTATTTCAGGGCTCGAGTGGCCCGGTCAGAGAAATCAGTAGGGGCTAAAATTCGTTTTATGGGTTTCATGAGTCTATTATTTAAAGGGTGAATAGTAACTAATTATGCGACTGAACCTGAGGGGGCAGCGCCACCGGCGGCCAGTATAATTCCTGTTTATTTACATGGTTTTGGAGAAGCTTGGTCAGTCGTTGTATTGTATCTTCTTCCAGGCTAACCAGAGAATGAGCTATATATGTCTCGTATTCCAAGCCAGAAGCTTCAATATGCTGCTTAAGAGTTCGGTAACTTCCTAGTTTATAATGAGAAGTTAAAAGGATAGTTTGTACTACTAAAGCGTCACGTAGTACGGGGTTCGGTTGTTTATCAATAAGCTCAAACCCCTCGCTCACAATACCATTTACTCCCGCCGTGGTAGCGCCTTCGGCTGCGAGCTTCAATGTAGCCCTTAATTGCTCCAGATACTTAATTTTTTTCTGAACTCGGCTGATCAATCCCAGAACATTAGCTTCCAAGACAGCAGTAGTAGTCTTATGAGCCATCACTTCCAGGTAGGTTAGGCAATGTTGTTCGGCTTTCAGCAGTTGTTTAATTAATATGCCAGCCAATGCTACAGTATAGTCTAAGGTTTTCATGGTGTTGTTGGGTTAAGGATGATCTTATTGGTTGATATTTTCACTAAGAGAACTATGATGTTTAAGTAAACTGTAAGCAGCTAACCGCTCGCGTAGGTCCGGAGGGAATACTTCGAGTAGTTGCCCTAATGCAGCCGATGATACATGATTGGCCGAAACCCCGATTATCGCCATAAGCAAATCTAACGCTTGCTGTTTTCCGCCTTCCTCTTCAATAAGTATTGGTGTACTGCTCACAATTTCTGTCAATAATTCATCAATGGAAGTTAATCGTTCGGGTAAATACTGGTCTACTACCCATTCTTCTACCATCAACGCTTGCAGAGGTCCAGGTAGAGCGTAAAAAAATTGCACGGCCTGGGCAAAAGAGAGGCGAACGCTTACCGATTTAAGTACCGATCTCACCAAATTAAGAACATGCTCGGTATCGTTGGCCCTTCCTATTTCTTCTGCTATGGGCAAAATGATTTGATCCAAATAGATAATATGTTGCTGGTAACGACGAGGATCTTTCATCATACTTTATTTTAGACCAATAATTTACTTCAAATTTACGATTAACTCAATGATATAAATCAGGTTTATGTATGACTCTTATTCCTACTAAGTATATGACAAATGTTAGGAAAAACGCTGACTTGTGTCATTGAACCGCACTGCTTACTTCCTTAGCTTAACCTGCGGTGTGTAGCCGAACACTTTTTATGGTTGAACCTTCAAAATACAGCAAATAGCTGAGACTGATGTTAAAATATATAGTAATACTAATAGGGTTGTTTCCTGGCTTACTGTTAGCCCAGGAACAGCCAGTAGTTGGCTATCAAGCGCAGGAGTCGGAGATTGTTTTTACGTTTGACCCGACCCAGCACGAGTACGTAATTCAGGAAGATGACGGAAACGTGCTCCCACTGTCCGATATTACCGTGCATCAGGTAACCTTGGCCGGGGAATTTAACGCCTGGCAAGCCAACAGCCTGGCTATGGAACCCGATGATGATGGTGTTTACCGACTAACATTAACCTTGGATTCACTCCGACTGACCGATACGCAGTTCGCCTTTGTGATTAATGACTACTATTGGGTAGAACCTCTTCTAGATGCGGTGAACCGGGTACCCGCTCCTTGCTGGTTGGTCAGTACCGGAGCCGTTTATACTACGCTGCTGCATGAGTTTACGGTACAGCAATTAATGAGCGATACCGTGCTAACGGACGAAACGGCCCGGCAGTGGCTGATGAATTACGCTACCCCGATGCATACCCATACCCCGGCCGGACTGGAAACGCTTAAACGCTACGTAAAGGGTAAACAGGCAATTGCTATCGGGCACGATACCGTCAGCACCTACGTGTCCCGTTCGCGAGTTGCGCAGTATTTACTGGCTGGCATGGAGTATCCGGTAATGGCTTTTCAGCTAGACTCTACCCGGGCTACCCATATTATGCAATATCTGGATGATGGATTTTCAGTACTGGACGATGATTACACGATGGAAGTGATTCGGGTGCTGGAGTGGAGTTACGATCATCCCGAGGTAGCTCTGATGGGCTACGAGCGAGAAGATATCACCACCAGTTTAAACCGCTTGAGCCAGGTTGCCCGACAGGTTGATGATGAGGATTGGCAAAACGAGGTAAGTACGCTGGTAGGGGAGGTTCGGTCGCTGTTAGATGCTCAGCAAAAGTGGGGACTGTACTATTACGATTCGCCCTCCTTCCAGGAGTTTCTGCTATTGGAATTATGTTCGGTGCGGGATAATCTGCCAGACTTGTCCGAAAATCAAAGGGTCACCACCGAACGGTCGCTTACGGTAGTGAATCGTTACATTACTAACCTGACAAATCTGAAAAGTTACTACCGAAGTATTCAGGCTGATCTTACTAAGTACTTCGATTGGCTGAATGCCAGCGATTCTTCCCTCCAACTGGTAGCCTGGGTACCCAATGAAGAGATGAGCCGTAACACTCCCGGCTCGTTGGGGCAGTATTTAAGTGAACGTTATCAAGATAACTATCTGGCTGTGGGCGTAGGTATGTTTCGGTTTCAGGAAGAACCGGTGCCGGTGTCGTTAGAGCGACGCTTTCCGAGCGTGGACCGTAACGGGGAAGAGGGCAATAGTGCCTATATTATTGACGTACGGCAGGCGGACCTTAGTCCGGATGAAATGAAGTGGTTAGGCGAGAAAATGTTTCATCGTTCCGGAGACCAACGACGAACCCTTTCCGAAGATTTCGATATCATTCTGCTGATCAACGAGCCCGAAACCCTTCCGGTGCTACGCTGATGCGAAAAAATAACGCCAATATCTTCAAATAAGAGGTTGGCGGTGACTTAGATCATTGTAGACGGATGCTTGCCTGCCTAAATTTAAGTAAAAGTAGGCATCTAACCACTTAACCCGGAGTGTTGCTGACCGTTGGTGGAGAGACCACGCTCATATTAATTTTTTGCTCTCCCCAGTCAAGGGGAAGTAGGTTAGAGTAGAGTAGTAGGGCTGGATACATCATCCTGTATGTATCTAGCCTTCTTTTTTTGTCTTCCTGCCCTTGTTAAAACTACAAGCCGTAAACCCTGAGTTTTACCCTGACACATCAGCACTAGCAAAAAATTGCGCTCTAGTTGAAACTTAGTCAACAACCTAACGAAAGTCATGCTAACCGCTGATGAGGATCATCGCATAGGGCTGAGTTTATTTCGAACTTGGTGGCCGTCAGATTATTCACCACATAAACCACAACAATCATGAAACGGATTTTGGTAATTGCAGTGAGTATGATCGTCGGGCTAGCAACAACTGACTCGATGGCACAGGGCCGCTGGGGTATTGATATCCGCGGTAGCGTAGCTTTTCCCACCCAAGAGCTGGGAAAGGCTGACTTAAACACCGGTTTTGGCATAGAGCCTACTGTACATTACCGGTTTATGCCGCATCTGGGAGCCTACCTTGGCTGGGGCTGGCACCGATTTACTACCGACAATATGGTGGCCACTGCTGAGATGGATGTAGAAGAGACCGGATACTCCTTCGGCTTGCAGTTTGTTCATCCCATTCAGGGTACTTCATTGTCGTACTTTGTACGAGGGGGAGGAGTGTATAATCATATTGAACTGGAAAACGATGAAGGCAATATCACCGCAGATTCGGGCCACGGTTTAGGGTGGCAGGCCGAAGCAGGATTGGCAATCCCGATTAGTGAGTACTGGAATATTATGCCGGGCGTTCGCTATCGGGCATTAGGAAGGGAGATTGACATTGAAAACGTAAAGACCGAGGTTGATTTAAATTATGTATCGGTAGGAGTAAGCTTTTCCAGAACGCTAGGTAATTAAGATCTACCGGGTAAACAGGCCGGATACAACTGCTTTGGTTGGTCCGGCCTTTTGTATGGCCTACAAGTATAATTATATATATCTTGCAATCGTCATGAACACTAAATTAATCACCGCTATTCTATCGTTGGGGGCAGTATTTGCCGTAGGGCTATTGGCCGTAAGGAGAAAAATGAACCATCAATACCGTAAGCAGGTGGAGTCTCTATTTGCTCGGGCCGAAAACCTGTCGTCTCAAACCTTTCACTACGATCAGTTGGAAGGGTTACCCGAACCGGTGCAGCGTTATTTTCGGTTTGCTTTGCCCGAAGGATACCCCTACATCAGTAGCGTTCGGTTACTGCACGGTGGCCAGTTTAAAACCGGAATAAACAAAGACTGGATACCCATTGAGGGGGAAGAGTACTTTACAGCTCAACCTCCCGGATTTATCTGGCGAGGCAAAACCAAGTTGTTTACGGCCACCGACCGCTACGTGGAAGGAAACGGGAATTTAATTGTGAAGCTACTGTCATTGATAGAGGTAGCCAACGTTAAAGGTCCCGAGACTAATCAGGGAGAATTACTACGTTGGTTAGGAGAGGCGGTTTGGTTTCCCACCAGCCTGCTGCCCACTGAGAACCTAAGGTGGTCAGCGTTGACCGAGGATACTGCTCAGCTTAGCTATACCAACCAAGGATTGACGGTTTCCTATAAAGTTTCCTTTTTGGAAACAGGAGAGATCAGCCGCATGGAGGCCCAACGCTACTATACCCCGGAACGTTTAGAAACCTGGGTAGGGGAACTGTCTGAGTACCAGAAAATTGACCAACTAAGGGTGCCAACGAGAATTAAAGCTACCTGGAAATTAGCGGAAGGTGACTATACCTACGTTGATTTTAAGGTGAAAGAAATGCAATTTAACGTCCCCAGACCCTATTGACTTCCAAACTTCATTGAGCATTAATACCTCACTCATCAGTTTCTAAGATTGCAACCCTTCTGCCAGGATAAAACTAGGGAGTATGAGCTGCCTTTGTAGTGAAATAGCGTAATTTTTCTGCCAGTTTTTCTGATAAAAGTAGTCAGGGAGAAACGATATTGAACAGTTAGAAGCATCAATTGGCGTACTGCTGAGACCAGATCAGGTGAATAGTGCAAGCTTGCACTATTTCTTACCCGTGTTAGATCGCTATTTATCCCCGCTTTTTTGCAAGTGGCATGTGCCCTAGCTTTGCAGTGTATAAAAAACAGGTGTATGAATATTTCAAGTCTATCGGTTAAAGAGTTATTACATCGGGTAAACATTGCGCACAATGCGGTGCGTAGTATCCCGGAATTACAACAGGTGTTAAAAACCTTTTCGTGGGATGAAGCCCAGATGCAAACCGGCCAGGATTTAGGGAAGCAGGTGCTGGACTGGATTAAGCAGCAACAGAACACCCAAGAAAAGGCGCAGGAAGCCCAAAAAGTGTATCAGGATGCCAAGCGAAGTGTGGATGCCCTGTACAAATCTCATATCCGGGTGGCTCGTTTCGTATACGCCAATGATAGAATTGAGCTGAAAAAGCTTATGCTGATAGGTCCAAGGGCTACGCGCTATTCCGGTTGGTTAGAGCAGGTTCGGGTATTCTACGCGTTGGTAGACCAAAAGGCACTGGCCAAGTACGGTTTACTAAAAGAAGAAATCAGCCAGGTGCAGCAAATACTGGATAAGTTACTGGATCTGGAGGTACTCCGGAATCAGGCCAAGTGGCAAGCCCAGCAGGCTACGGATAATAAAAACGATGCAGTGGTACAGATGCGCAATTGGTACCGGCGATTCATACAAATTGCCCGGTTGGCCTGCGTTGACAATCCACAGCTTCTGGAGTCAATCGGACTCATTGTAAAAGCGTAATTATCAACCCCCAATATAACTGGTTCACCAATCCAGTGGATGCTCGGTATCCAAACAAAAGCAGGAGTCCCCTTTATCGGACTCCTGTTTTTGGTATTCGGCAGGCGCAAAATTTTTATTCTCCAAGTACGGCCGGCCATTCATCAGTCTACCAATACCTAAGTACCCTGTACATAGAGTGTTAATGGAGTATCAAGGATTGAGATAGATCATGAATACTTCGATAGAGTAGGCTGTTGACGGCAGGAAGGGGCTGCCCCGCTGTTAGCAGGAGTAGGCTAAACGGCCTCCTGCCAACCACCTACGATCAAGTACAGTTCTGGATGACTCCTCATTTGATACATTACCTCAGAATTTACTTTACAGTGTATTTATTTTTGTCAGCTTCTTAGCGTAAGTAAGGGGATATGGGTGTGAAAAACCATTTTCTTAGTCTGGCTGGCGTGCCACAATTGTTCAAAAAACTTATGCTGCTGGGGTAACATCACCAGTAAATCGGTGGCGTGGGTGTCTAAATACTGTTCAATACCTTCCGTTACCTGGGGGTGCTCTATCGTATGAAAGTGGTGAGGAAGTTCGCCCAAGTAGTGATCGAGCGCCTTACGAAAATGGGCTTGTTCCGTACTGTATTCCTTATCAGCGGAATGAATATGAAGTATCTCCAATCTGGCCCGGAAAAAGCTAACCAGCCATTTCAAGAAACTTAATCCCGAAATATCGGATACTTTGGTGTAGGAAGTAGCTAATACGAACCTTTGGGGTGGGGCAAACCGGGCATTTTCCGGCACCACCAGTACCGGTACTAAACTGTCCCGGATTGTATCAATAGTAACACTGCCTAGCCAAGTGTTTATTCCCTCCGCACGGCGAGTACCCATTACAATTAAGTCCACCGCTTCTTGCTTGGCTACCTTTTGAATTATATCAGCGGCTAGTCCCGCGCGAATGTGACACTGATACTTTACTTGGGGGGCGTAAAGAAAATCATGTTCCAACTGCTTCATGTTCGCTTCCGCCTGCTCCTTCCACTCCTGGGAGCTTACCGCCTCGTAATAACCCGAGGGGTAGTTGGCCGAAGAAGCACTGGACCCCCAGCAAGCGTGCAGGATACTTACCTCAGCGCTCAATGCCTGGGCTAAATCCAGGGAATAGAGCAGGGCATTATTAGCGGTAGGAGAAAAATCAGTAGCCAGTAATATGCGATTAATAGAGTTCATAGCCAGGTATTTGAGTGATTCTACATATGTTGATTAACCTAATGCCAAGCTGTTCCCGTAGGTAAAGCGTAAGTTCCTCCAATTTAGCCAATCCTTATTCGGGGAAACACAGAAAAAATTTTTTTTCCGATGATTATTAGGATGGAAACTAGCACTAAATCAGTGGTTTTGCGATGACTAAGGTTAGTATCAGCCATGATATTGGTCAGCATATTGCTTTTTGGAGTTGGTTTTTCGTCGGTTTTTCCCGATTTTAAACTTTTATGAGTCCCTTACTTGATCCGCATAGATCGCCCACGCTAACCCTGCCTCCGCTACTGTTACCAAGCAAATGTATTGTCGATACATTTAGGCCGATGACCTTGCATGGTGGCTGGTCGGCCGGTCAGCAGATTAAGGAAACAGGGGAATTATTCAGTACAAACACTCTTTACACTAACCTATACAACCATGTACAAAGTCAAAATTGATACGGGGGTAAAACTTGAAAATTATTTGGCCTATGCTTCGCTGGTGCCTCGTTTCAATGCTTTTCAAAACGAAGCATTTCTGCTAAGAAAATCACTACGAAAACGTAAGATATGGATGGTCAACTCCACCGAGCACGGGGGAGGTGTTGCCGAGATGATGCCTCGGATGATCAGCCTGCTTCGTCAACTCGGGGTAGATGCTGATTGGTTAGTGATGGAAACCGATAAAAGTCAATTTTTTGCCCTCACCAAAAATATTCATAACCTCATTCACGGGCAACCTTGCCCTGAAATTACGGCGGAGGATAAGGCATTATACGAACAGGTGAATCGGGATAATGCTCAACAAATGGCTCAATACGTACAGCAGGATGATATTGTGGTGTTTCACGATCCGCAACCTGCGGGCATGGCCCAGGAACTGAAGAAAGTAGTAGACATTACTGCTATCTGGCGCTGCCATATTGGCTTAGATTACTCTAATGAGAGCACGAAAGCAGCCTGGGCTTTCCTCTCGCCCTACCTGGAAGCCTACGATCAGTACGTTTTTTCCAGCCCTGAGTATATTCCTGAGGGCTTAACAGGTAACGTTACACTCATTCACCCCAGTATTGATCCGCTTTCCCATAAGAATCGCCCACTATCGTTGCATAAACTTACGGGTATTCTGGGCAACGCCGGGCTACTGACCAGCGAACACCCCACCCTGTACCCCGATTATAAGAACAAGGTAACCCGTTTGAAACCGGATGGCACTTTTGGCCCGGCCCGAAACGGAGAAGACATTGGATTACTATTTCGTCCCATACTCACCCAGATTTCGCGCTGGGATAAACTGAAAGGATTCTTTTCCTTGCTGGAAGGTTTTGTGGAGCTGAAGAAGAATAATCAGCATAACGGAACCCGCAGTCGTAATCATAACCGAATTCGCAACGCCCGGTTGGTGTTGGCCGGCCCCGATCCGGACTCAGTAGCGGATGATCCCGAAGGCAAACAGGTGCTCAAGGAGCTAGTAGACGCCTATATTCAGCTACCTGACAGGTTAAAACAGGATATTGTGATACTAAAGCTGCCCATGAAGTCGGCCAAAGAGAATGCATTAATCGTGAATGCCTTGCAACGCAGCTCCTATGTGGTAGTACAGAACTCCATTCAGGAAGGATTCGGACTTACGGCTACTGAGGCTATGGGTAAACGCATTGCGGTACTGGCCAGTAGTGCCTGTGGTTTACGTAATCAGGTTCGCAATCATATTGACGGCCGTTTGCTTCATCATCCGGAAAACCCTTCCGTGGTGGCTTCTCACCTCCAATACTTGTTGAATAATCCTAAAGTAGTAGAGGAGATGAGTTTTAGCGCTGAAAAGCGGGTGCTTGATCACTTTTTAATCTTCCAGCAGCTAACTAACTGGCTAAACGTGTTTCATCGGGCCCAGCATGCGAAGGAAAGAAATCAACCAATTTTGGTAGGGTAAAAAATGCCGGAGTTAGAAATCACTATTTTTCACTTTTTAAACGAGCTATGACCGGATCATTAACAGATTTTCAGATTGAAACGTTGCTCACCAGCCAGGTAATTGCCCGGTTGGGCTGCGGACAGGGAAATGAGTTATACGTAGTACCTATACTGTTTGCTTACGACAAACCTTACATCTACAGCCATACCCGCGAGGGTAGAAAAGTGGCGTTAATGCGGCAGCAACCCCAGGTATGTATGGAAATAGACCAGATTGACAGCTTATCCAACTGGCGGAGCGTGATTATTTGGGGACAATTTGAGGAGCTAACTGGCAACGCTGCCGAGGATGGGCTGCAAGTTTTGAAAAACCGTCTGTATCCGCTCACCACCAGTTCCTACAGCCAGTCGCTGCTGGATCTACAGGCTAAAGATGTGGCCCGGATGGAGCAACGGGCGGAAGTAATTTACCGCATCCGGATTGAACGGCAGTCGGGACGCTTTGAAAAAACCTAAATCCGACTATTTCAGGATCATGATCGGAATATCGCATTGAAGAACTGTGTCTACGATCGGTTGGTTCTGATCTTCTGAGTTAAAATAACGACTGCTCCGGCTCGAGATCATGACCACATCTACTTTGTGGTCGTGGATATAACGTGAAATACATCCGGCCAGCTCGTTCTGGCACTCCTCTAGGTAGAAACGATGGGCTGTGTTTCGGAAAAGGTAATCAAGTTCGGCGTTAGCCCGGAGGCTAAACGGCGATTCAATCAGGCACTCTTGCCCAAATTCAATGACTTCAAGCGTGGCCTGGTTGTTTTTGACAAACTGACTGATAAAATCAATCAATTGAGGATTCGGAAAGGCTTTGGGGTTATGGGCCAGAGCTACCAACCGTATGGGGCAGTAGTGATAATTACTTGGTACCAACAGTAGATGATTAGGTACCTGCCAGATAAGCTGGTTCAGGGCGATTTGCCGATCAGGGACGGTTATAATCACGTCTGGATGATAGGAGTGTGAAGCTACAACCACCGCATTGCTGAATGGTCCATCGATAGAAACTAGCCTATAGTCTAGGCTCATTTGTTGGAATCTGGCCCGTAGTTGCTGAAACTGCTCTTTAGCTTCCTTTTTTTGTGCCTCAAAGGCTTTCTGGTTCTGAGCTACCTGCCCCACCAGTTCTTCGTTGCAGGTATAGATCAGGGCTACAGTAATTTTAGCTGAGAGTTTTTGAGTTAATTGGATGGCATAGTCTACCACACCCGGGTAATTGCCCGAGGCAGGTAGGGCTAAGAGGAGGTGCTCGGTAAGTTTCATGGTGAGCTCCTGGTTGAATTGAAGTGAGACTATCTGAGATCAATCGTACAACTGGCTGACTTGCCGTAGCCCTTCGGGGTTTAATACCGCAATGTTTTGTCCATTGGTAGTTATCAGCTCATCAGCTTTAAACTCCGATAAGACACGGATAATTGTTTCCTTGGCAGTTCCTAGCAGGCTGGCCAAATCATGGCGGCTGAGGGTAATGAACGTTTCCTTATTTTGATCTTCCGGCTCAAACAGAACATCCAACGCTAATAATGCTTCTGCCAGTCGACCTCGAACGGGACGATATGCTTGAGCAACAAGTCTACGTTCGGTTTCAACCAGATCTTGACATAATATGTGAGTGAAATACTGAGATACACCGGAGTCAGCCGCAAACATATCCAGGAAATCATGTCTTGGAATAAAGGCTACTTGTGAGTTTTCAATTATACTAGCTGTTTCGTGGTAACAAAGGTCATTCAATAGAGCATTGTAGCCCATAAATTCATTGCTACCAACAATACGGATAATCTGTTCTTTACCGTCACTGCCGTATTTGTAGAGCTTGATTTTGCCTCGTACCACGTAAAAAAGTCCCCAGGCATTGTGCCCTTCCTGAAAAAGGATTTGTCCTTTTCGGTAAGAAACCAGGTCATAGCCATTTTTTAGCTGGTTGAGTCCGGTAGAAAGGCCCAAAGTATTGGATGTTTTTTCGGTCCAGGCAGGTTGTGTTGTTAGTAGGGCGTTCATAATTGGTATACTTAAGTAGATAAAATAATTATAATACTTCAAGTTACCAACAATAGAAGCAAAATAGTAGACGTAAAAAGCGTATTTTACGACTTAAGAAAAAGTCGTAGATTTCTACGAGAATTGCGTAGAAACCGATAAGTAAAATCCACAAAAAGCTTTTTAGGGTTTACAGGCTAACTAATTCGTGCTTAATAGCGTAACGGACGAGGCCCGCGGTATTTTTTACATTAAGTTTTAGAATAAGATTGCGGCGGTGGGTATCTACCGTACGGGGACTGATGAACAGTTTGTCAGCAATTTCCTGGTTGGTATATTCCTCGGCAATTAATTGTAGTATTTCCCGCTCGCGTTTGGTTAGCTGTTCCGGGAGGATTCCCCCAGCCTTCACAGATTTCTTCTTTTGCATAAATTTTTCCATCATCGTGTTTGCCACCCGTTTACAAAAGTATGTATCTCCGCTGGAAACTGTCCGGATTGCCGTCACGAGTTCATCCATGCCTGTATCTTTCAATAGGTAGCCGGAAGCACCTGATTGCAGCATTGTGGTAATATGGGCCTCCTCGTCGTGCATAGTAAGCACTAAGATTTGTATGTGGGGAAACCGCTCAAGGAGTTTCTGAGAAATTGCTGCGCTATCCTGACCATCACCCAAACTGATATCCATGACCACTACAGCCACCGAAGGGTGAGACGCAAGCTTTTCCAGAGCTTCTTCACCACTGGCGGCTTCGTCCACGATTCGGATGTCAGATGTATCGGCTAAGGAAGCTCGAATACCCTCTCGAATCATCTGATGATCATCTACAATTAGAATATCAATGGAACTCATGGGTCATGAATATACGGGAATTTCTACAGTTGCAAAAGTGCCTACTCCGGGACGAGAATCTATTTCTAAAATGCCAGCAAGTGACTTAACCCTGGTTTGGATATTTTTAAGGCCGAAAGTCGGATGAGTGTTGGCAGGAGATTTGGTATCGAAGCCTTTTCCATCATCTTCCACTAATAGTACCACACTTTGGTCGTGGCCAATGAGTTGCACGTTTACCCGCTGAGCCCCAGAATGTTTTACAGCATTATTGATCAGTTCCTGAGCTACACGATATAGGCCAACAGTTTGAGTTTGATCAAGACTGAATTCCATACCGTAATGTTGAAACTCAACCTGTATTTCATTGGCATCGTCAATCGTTTGGCACAAAAACTCTACTGCCTTCACTAATCCGTAGTCTTGAAGAATACTGGGCATCAGGTCTCGCGAAATTGACTTTACCTCTTGCACTGTGGACTGTAGTATGAATTTGAGTTTGTCCAGTGAGCTCTGGTTTTTAACGCTGAATTGTTGTAAGTCAGATTCAAGGGCACCAAGGTGAAGACGTATAGCGGTTAAGGACTGGCCGAGCCCATCGTGCAGTTCTTTGGCAATGCGCTTACGTTCAAGTTCCTGGCCTTCAATCAGTGCCTGGGTCATTGCATGCTCGGCTTGAGTTTTTTCGGTAATATCAATCCCGGAGCTTAATCCAGCGGTAGGTTTCCCGTCTTCATCGTAAATAATCGTATTGTGCCACTCAATAAGTCGTTCGCCCTGATGTCGGGTAACTATAGGGTTTACAAAGTATTCTAAAGGACGACTGTCACCTTGCATCGCCTGATCGAATATCTCCGCAACCTTTTGTCGCTTATGTTCCGGCAGGAAGTGCGCAAACCAGTCTTTTCCCAGAACTTCTTCTTCAGGATAGCCCAACATCTCGCAACCCTTTTGATTGATGAGTGAAATGCTTCGGTCTTTTTCTATAACAACGAAAATGGACCCGGCTACATCGAGGTACATTTGTGCTTTTATCTTTTCCTGCTCCAGCTCCGCTTCAATTTTTTTCCTGTTCTCAATGTTCCTTAGCACCCCAACCCATACCGTACCGTTACTGGGATGGTGAAATGAGGTAATAGACACCCAACTCCAGAAGGTGTGTCCATTCTTATGTTGGTTCATAACCTCTCCACTCCAATTTCCTTCATTAACCAAGACAGAATTGATAAACTCTGGCATGTTGTCGTCTCTTTGTTCATGATCTGCTACTAATATAGAAAAGGGCTGGCCTTGCAGTTCATCAGTTGAATAGCCAAACATACTATCAAACTGAGCATTGGTATAGACAATCTTGTTATCTTCAGCTCTGATTAAAACGACTCCTTCAGAAAGGTTCCGGGTTATTTCACTTTGCAATTGCATAGCTTCTTCAGTAGCCTTTCTTTCGCTTAGATCAATTACAATCTGCATGTATACTACTTTATGATCGTAGCGAAAGTGCTGGAGATGTACCTCTACCGGCAGGGTGGGACCATTTTTTCGGGCAAACTGAGTCTCGTAGGATATTTTTTGCTGACTTTTAGCCTCTAGCGACTTTAGTATTTCTTTAAACTGTTCAGGTGACATCCGGGGAATTATGTCCCAGGGGTGCATGAGTTTAAATTCCGACAGGGTGAAGCCTAATTGCTCAACGGCTCCGTTATTAACTAATTCAAACTTGAGAGTATTAGCATTGATAATGTAAATGCCGTTCAGGGATTCCTGGAAAATTTTAGAAAGCAGTGTGTTTTCGTCAGAAACTTCCTGTTGCTGAGTGATATCGGTGACAAATGCAACCGAATAATCTTCCCCCTGGGCTTTAACGTGGCTAAGACTAATTTCAACCGGAAACTGTTCACCGGATTTCTTCAAACCAAACAGCTTCTGCCCTAACCCCATCGGACGAGATTGAGGATCATCGAAAAACTTTCGGAGATGCTTTTGGTGCTGTTGGCGGGAGCATGCTGGTATCAGCATAAGGTGAGACTGACCGATCATTTCCTTTTGAGTGTAGCCAAACAAGTGGTTACAGTAGGGGTTTGCCAGCACAATACTGCCATCACGGTCAATAACCATGATGCCCATAACCGCTGAATTAATTAGGGCATTGAGTACTTCAAAGTTAGCGCTCAGTTGCTTGTTCAGATTCCCGATCATGTGTTACTGATAACTACACTGATGAAATTAAGAAAATTTTGAGGGATAAAATGGACATTGTGTTATTTATTTTTGGCGGGTATAAGCCCAACTGGCTCAGCAAGATTGGTTACAAAAAGCGAGATAGCGGTCAGAATATTAAGGTGAATTAGTGTTCCAAGTAACAGATAATGTCAACATTTTGGAGGCATTTATGATAGTTGTTTTATCTTAGCGGCCGTTTACCGGATTTAATACTCCCGTTGAACTTATAATATTACACACACTAACCTTTCTGAAATAAAATGAAGAATCTCATTTTTTTTCTCTGCCTGCCACTCCTTTTTGCCGGTTGCTTTTCCGAGCCGGATCTGAGTGGGTTGGACGATGAATTTGTAGTCGTAACCAACTTTGACCCCCAAGCCGACTTTACCAACTACGCTACTTTTGCCATCCCCGATTCCATCGGAATTGTTACCGACGATGATGATGACGAAGAGTTTGTGGATGATGCCAAGGCGGCCACAGTACTCTCGTCAGTGCGGACCAATATGCTGGCCGCCGGGTTTACCGAAGTAGAACGGGAAGAAAACCCCGATTTGGGCGTCAACGTTTTTGTGTTAGAGAACCTGAACGTGGGTGGTTCCTTTTATCCTGGCTACTGGTGGGGCTATCCCGGTTATTATCCTCCTTGCTACTGGGGCTACTGTGGCGGCTGGTACCCTTGGTACGGCTGGGGTACGGTGTATACTTACACTACCGGAACCTTAGTCATTGAATTCATTGATCTAAAGAACGCCAGTGCTGATAATCAACGCTTGGATATAATCTGGACCGCCTGGATGGGCGAAGTATATACGGCGCGCAATCCAGTGCAGGAAGCAGTTACAGCCGTAGATCAGGCCTTTGAGCAGTCCCCTTACTTATTTATTGAGAATCCTCAACAATGATCACTATGCGTTATATAGTCTATCTAACCTTTGTAATATTTTTGCTTTCGCACTCCGGACAAGCACAACGCTTTGATGGACTTATGGGGTTAAGTTGGAACGTGAGTGTTCCTACCGGTGATGCTAGCAATTTTGTGGGTGAAACCAGTTTGCGAGGTGGACAATTTGAGTTTCGAAATTTCCTTACTTCCCGGCTTTCTTTAGGTGGGTCTTTAGGTTGGAATGGTTATCAGGAATACGAGCCTCGGGCAACCTACTCGATTGAGAATGGAGCGATTACTACCGATCTCACTAAATTTGTGTATACGTTACCCGTTTTAGTGAATGCGCATCATTATTTCCCGGTGAGTGAGTACGTGTTACCCTACGTGGGAGCGGGGATTGGGGCTAAGTACAGTCGGCATGCTATTTATTATAATATTTATGCAACCGAAGAGAACAAATGGGGATTTGCAGTGCGCCCCGAGGTAGGAGTCATTTTCCCCTGGGGAGGGGGCGGGGTGCTGTTAGCAGCTGACTATCTGTGGGCAACCAACGACAGTTCAACCCTGGATTTTGATAATTCTGCTTCATTGAATTTTCGACTGGGTATTGTACTCTTGCGTTGATTGGGCGAGATTAAGAAGTGGGCATCAAGATACTTCACTAAAATGATACTGGCATGAACAAGCACTCCTTAAAATTATTGACAGCAACACTAGGATTTTTGCTGAGTGGTTTAGGCTCGGCTACCTCCCAGGCTCAGAGCTTGGAAGTTACCCCCTTTTCGGGATATACCCTTCGGTCTACTTTTGACATATATGGAGGACAAGCGAGAGTGTACGGCAACCACACCTACGGAGGAATTCTAACTTATAACCTCAACCCTCAATATGGGATTGAGTTTACCTATAGCCGTCAGCCTACCGAAGGTGATGCCCGTTCTATCTACAACCAAGACATAGGAGTTCCGATAAGTGTAGTTAGTTTTTTGGTCGGTGGTCTTCGTCAACTGCCAGTATCCGAAAACGTAATCCCCTATGGCGGAGTACATCTGGGAGTTACCGGATATACCCCCCAGGTAACTGGCTACGACGACGGTTGGCTTTTTGCGGTGGGGGCCAAAGTAGGTAGTAAATTTATGTTTAATGAAACGGTTGGCTTGCGGTTGCAAGCAGCGATGAATATGCCCGTGCAGGGATTTGGTTCCTCCTTTTACTTTGGTACCGGAGGTGCCGGGGTAGGAGTAGGTACTTACAGCTCTATTTTTCAGTTTACCTTCACCGGTGGATTGATTCTCCGGATGCCGTTATAATCTATCAACCTAATCCTTTAGCTATGCGTAATTTAACCTTTCCAAGCGTATTGGTCACCCTTATGTTGTTGGCGCTGGTTACCGGATGTACTCCGGGCAAGGTGATTTCTACCGAGTTGGGTCCGGGTATACAGGAAAGTAACTATCAGACCTACAATTTTTATGATTTAAAAGTTGATGCCCCTGATACTATGCCGACCAGACCGGAGCGAGTCCAAATGCTCAAAGACGCTATTTCCCGAGAACTGCAAGCAGTAGGACTGCAAATGGCAGATGACCCCGACCTGTGGGTTAATATAGGAGTGGTGGTGGAGAGGAAAATTCAAACTCGGGAGACCGACATACGGGAAGCGCCGATTTATATTGGCCAACGAAACTATCATTGGGAGGTGGAAGAAGTACCGGTGGGCGAATACCGGGAAGGTACGGTTACTATTGACTTAGTAGATGCTGCCTCAGACGAAATGGTGGGCCAGGCCGTAGCTAGTAGCGCAATCGTTGAAGATGACGAAAAGCTAAAAAAGCGGATTGACCAGGTAGCGGCCAAAGTATTCAAAAAACTTTGGGAAACAGATTAACTAGCATATAAGAACCTTCAAGAAGTGAGAAACAATAGTTAGCACTATGCTGTTTAATGAAAAATTAGAATAATTAAACGTTTTCGCTTACATTAGTTTACTACAATCTAATCTGAAGACTTTGTCATGCAGTCTGCTATTGTTTACCTAGGATGGATTAGTACCGGTATCGGTTTTTTAACATTCTACATCCTAGTAACTACAACCCGAAGAAAGTCATCCCTTTCCAGAAGACTGCTTATTTTACTGGTATTCTCATTGGTTTGGACCGTAATGGTGGTTTCTAGTAATACCAGCGGGTTTACCATGCAGATTCCTCATATTTTCCGAACCGCCTTGCCTGTTGGCTTACTCATTGGTCCGGCATCATTTCTCTATATCCAAAGCATCCGTTACCGAAGTAGCAAGCTAACATCGGTGCAGTGGCTACATTTTCTGCCAGCCCTGTTGGTCTTTCTCGACTTTTTACCCTTTTACTTAAGTGGAACGGCGGACAAACAAAGCATCTATACTGCCTACCTGATAAATCCAAGCCAAGTGATCACTTCGGTAAATGAAAGCCTGCTCTTCAATAATTGGATTTACTGGGTAAATATCACTTCATGTATCATCTATTCGCTATTGCAGGGGAGACTGATTTATCGCACCATCCGAAAGCAACACACTTGGCGAGATACTTCAGTCAGCACCTCTCAGGTAAAATGGTTTGCCGCCCTTACCGTTTTTCTGTTTGTGGCAGGAATGATGCTGATCTGGGCCAAACTAGCTCAACCCGGTAATCTGGATGTATTCGTCGTTTTCGCTTTAGTCTATACCTTTGCTTTTACAATGCTTTCGCTGGTACTCTATCGTAGTCCCGAGTTACTTTACCCAATTCCTATATCAACTGCCCCGGCGGCAGCAATAGAATTTTCGGAAGCTAGCAAGCCTGAGAAAAAGGAATATATTCCGCTCTCTAGCCAACAAATTGAAGATTACTGCCAGCAAGTGAGAGTTTTTTTGCGTGATCAAAAATGTTTTTTAGATCCTGAACTCTCCCTAAGCCAATTAGCCCAAGAGATAGATATTTCCCGAAATCACTTATCAATAGTACTGAATAGGGGAATGGGCATGAGATTTAACGATCTAATCAATTGCCATCGACTTCTTTATTTGCAGGAACATTTCAAAGAAATGAATTATCAGCATCTGACGGTAGAAGGAATAGCCAGCGAAGTAGGGTTCAAATCCCGAACAACGTTCATGCATACGGTAAAAAAATTCACCGATCTCACACCTACCCAGTTCCTACAGGCATTAAAGCAGAATGATCCGTTGGTGATCAAATTACCAAAGTGACAATTTAAGACCCAATAGCTTAATTGCTTAACTGTCAGCGAAGCAGTGGAGACATTATTGGTTTTCCTGTTTTTCAGAACCTTAAAGCATAGGTCAATTCGACAAATTGATTCATTGGGACGTTTGAATCAATAACGATTTTGCTTTTCTATAAAACATCCAAGTTATAAGGTATCTTAACCCTGCAAAGAACAAGCATTATGGATGTCGCCATTGACTTGATATACCAACTAAACTATTCATATCAACTACTCTTCTTAGCTTGTTCCTTGGCAGCTTTGGGGTTACCCCTTTTTTTAAACCGGAGTAAATTCTGGAAATCTCCCTATCAGCAGATGAAGGAGGTTAAAATCATCTTGGAGATGCAAAAACTGCTGCTTGAAATCAACGAAAAGGTGACGGAACGTTCTGGAAGGCCCGGTAGCCAGTCTAGAGATAAGCTGATTGATCGGCAACTTTATATCGAAAAAAGCCTCCCTTTGGAAGCAGCTTCTTACATCCTCGATGAGGTTAGCTACTACGAAAAAGTTCGCTATGCACTGTTTGGCAGTCTTTTTTTCTTTTTGCTTATGGGTATTGTAGCTCTCCAGCGGTCCGAAAGCGAATTGATGAGTGGTTCGGATCACATTAGCTACCTGGCTCGTGAGTTGGGACTTTGGGCGGCTACGGCCTTCGGAGCTACTCTGATTCCCTGGGGGAGTAAGTTTTTCTATTTTGCGTACGGCTTTATTATTCCGATACTTGTTTCAATTATTGTCGTAATCATCTAACCGGTTAAAATGGTATGCAGAAATTTTTAATGATATTTGCCTTCGAGTTCCTGATGACTTCCGGCTAGGCTATTGTGCTTAAGTATTAATGATCTCAATATGATGCACCAGTACCTATATTCAAGTTACGTGTTACTCTCCACGATGCTAATCAGCCTAGTGGCTTTGGGCCAGGAGGTCGAAGGGGAAGTAGAAGAAGATACAGAAAAAAAACACCGCATTGCGGTCATCATTGGGCACGCCCACGTACCGGAAGGGATAAATAAAGAAGGTGACCGGCAATGGCTAGTACTTCCCAGCTGGGGTTTAGATTATGATTACCGATTGTCATCACGATGGTCAGTGGGTGTGCATACCGATTTTGTTGTAGAAAGCTTTGAACTAGAGGAGCATTTCGGTGAAGAGCAGGCTGTGCTGGAGCGTAGCCGCCCCCTGGCTGCTGCTTTAGTAGCAATTTATAAACCTATACCAAATCTGAGCATTTTACTGGGGGGCGGCGCCGAGATTGCCCCGGAAGAAACCTTTGGGCTCGTGCGTATTGGAGTAGAATACGGCTGGGAATTGCCCCAGGATTGGGAGCTGGGTGTGAGTCTGATGAATGACATTAAAATAGACGCTTACAACTCGATAATTATCGGATTAGGTGTTGGAAAATTATTTTAAACTTGAATCTATCATTATGCAAACCAAAAAAAGCTTTTTATTTCTACTTACCGCCTTGGTATTTCTACTAACGGGCTATCAAGGGGTGCAAGCTCAAAGTGTGGAGCTTACTCCGTTTGGAGGTTATACTTTACGATCAACCTTTGACGTGCCCGGTGGGCAGATGCGCGTGTACGGAGGGCCTACCTACGGAGGTATCCTTACCTACAACATCAATCCTCGCTACGGTATTGAATTTATGTACAGTCGCCAAGAAACAGATGCTGACTCTCGTTCTATTTATCTCAATGATCTCGGTGTGCCCGCTAATGTAATCTATGCCATGGTAGGCGGATTAAAGCAGTTTCCTGTTTCGGAACAGGTAATTCCTTTTGTGGGAGTAAATTTGGGTGCCGCTGGTTTGGTTCCTCAGGTGAGACGCTACGATGAAGGCTGGCGCTTTGCGGTTGGTCTGAAAGCCGGTAGCAAGTTTATGCTCAGCGAGATAGTTGGAATTCGAATACAGGCTGCCGCCAATATGCCGGTGCAGGGTTTTGGCTCATCGTTTTATTTCGGCACCGGTGGAGCGGGAGTAGGGGTAGGTACCTACAGTTCTATCTTTCAGTTTTCCTTTACCGGCGGCTTAGTTTTTCATTTTGGGCTCTGACCTCCAAAACTCCCAGGGCAGTACCGCAACAATCACACCCAAGATTTCTACGATGTGAAACTACCTTCGCCAAAATCTACTCCCACTGGCTCTCATAAAATTGAGATGCTCAATCCGCCATCAGCCAGTAACTGCCGGTGATATAAATTGGCGTGATTGTGGACAAAGAAGAATAGGGGTTGATGAAAATATGGCTCAAGTATTTGATGAACTAAGGAGCAACTCGTTGGATGCAAAGTAACCAATGCCCCGAGAGTAAGGGAAACAGTACACTTTTATAGCAAAGTAAGGAGCAGAAAGACTCCGAAAGCCAGCGGAAAAAGGAAGCGGGCGTAGAAGTCAATGGTTTCCGATACTTTTAGCCGGTTCTTATTCTCTTGGTAGCTGGTAATAATGGTTTCCACAAAGGCTAAAAACACAAAAATATCGGAGCCAATGGTAAACCAATCCAATTTAGTTAAGTAGGCTAGAGGCGGCATCAGTTGGGCCACCGAAAACTGAAACGCCACTAACGTCAGTATAGCTGTGACCGATACCGTTAGTTGAGCTGAAATATTAGTAGGGTTAATCCAGAATACCGACCAGGACATGAAAACCACCAGCACAATGGGAACCATCACTTTCCAGATAATAAACACCGGATTCCGCTTCAGTGAGAAAGTTAGTTCCAGGGTCTGAACCGGGATATTAAATTCGTAAAGCATCCTGGATTGATAGCCTTCATACTGAACCTGCCAGTTGGTCACTGAGAGGCTGTCTACGGTAAGCAACCCCAGTTGATTTGGTTCGGGAACCATGCGAAAGTTCCCGGTTTCCGCATTGAACAGGGTGATGGCCCACGTTTGCCGGTCAAAAGGAAATCGTTGAAAGTCGAAGGACTGCCGAATGGTTCCCACGTAGCGATGACGGTAGGTAGCCCGGCCCTGGGGACTAACCTGAACCAGAGGCGTACGAAATTCTTCCAGCTCTTCTAGGTTTCTTACTAGAACCATCGGAGCATTGGCCTCTTCCAGCGAAATACGAATATCATCTTTCTGACCAGGTTGCGTAAGACTGGTGTCCGTCCAGCTTAAATAAAAAATAAATTCCCCCTGAATAGATTCTCTGCGATCGTCAACCTTGCGAATATCCAGAATTCGCAAACCAACGCTCACCGAATCGGGCTGCTCACTGCCCTGGCACTGGACTGGGTACGATAGGTTACCAAGAGCAATAAGAAAAAGGGGAAGGT
The DNA here is from genome assembly GCA_964551335.1 of uncultured Roseivirgaceae bacterium. Classification (GTDB taxonomy): domain Bacteria; phylum Bacteroidota; class Bacteroidia; order Cytophagales; family Cyclobacteriaceae; genus Tunicatimonas. The sequence goes on along the minus strand of CAZKCO010000017.1, from coordinate 6,841 downwards.
AGAAACGCATGACGAAAAGGGAATGGGGATAAATTAATGAAACTGTCAATTAGTGCCTAACCAGGCAGCTCTAAATTGATTCATTGGGCGGTATGAAACACATCGTGCTGAGAGTAGATGGATTTTAGAGGTAAATATGGTAATATAGCGAGGGAATGTCAGCTTGTAAAGCTTCAAGATTCTGCTTTTTTACTCAAAAATAGTAAATGCACCTAATTTCCTAACCATGAAAAAAGCTCATCCATTCTCTACGTTATTTACTGTCGGATTTACCTTGGTAGTCTTCACTCTTACCCTTTCATCTGCCCCGGCCCAGTCTATTGAACAGGAAACAGAATTATTGCAGGAGGTCTGGGGTATGGAAAAACGGGAACTTGTAGAACAGTACATGGGACTTTTTGAAATTGATGGCCAGGATTTTTGGCCGGTCTACGAAGAATATGCTGCCAAACGTAAGGAAATTGGCGCTGAGCGGATCAATATCATCATGGATTATGCCAACAACTATACCAGCATGACTGATGAAAAGGCCAAATCAATCACCAATGCTGTATTCAACAACAATGTGAAACTGGAGAAGCTGCAGCAGAAGTACTACAAAAAAATGAGTAAGGCGGTAGGTGCCCTCAAAGCCACCGAGTTTATGCAATTTGAGAAATATCTGGATACAGTTATCAAGGCCGAACTGCAGGGAAATATACCCTTCTTGAAAGAGTTAAAGCAAATGAAGAATTCTTAAGACTAGGGCTTTCCCAGAACCCTAATGAACAAAGATTATTCTGTTTCTAGCGTAACCCATTGAGATCTATGAGAAATCTCACTTTTTAATTAACAGCCATGAGAAAGCTTTTAATTATTGGGATACTTTCGTTCAGCACCTACCAGGTTTCTTGGGCTCAGGCCGCACTGTTGGTACTTATTTTTGGGGATGATGCGGCTACCGAAAACTTTCATTTTAGTCTGGATGCCGGACTCAACTTTTCCGGCATTTCCAACTTAGATGGCTCCCTAAATATTGGTGCTAATTTCGGGTTAGGGGTTTTTGTGAAGATCAATGACCAGTGGTCCTTCGTACCGGAATTCAAGCCTGTCTCCCGGCGGGGCGAGCGAGGTATTGAGGAACTGATTGTTTCTGACGGGGGAATTATTGAAAATCTGGAGTCGTTCAAATCCCGATTTGTATTAAATTACATTGATATTCCCTTGCTACTTCGCTACGAGATAACCCCCACTATTTACGCTGCGGCTGGCCCTCAAGTAAGCTTTCGTACTTCGGCCGAATTGAGAACCGAAGCGGTCTCCAACGATGAACTGGCTGATATCACCATTAACCAGGATTACCGGGATCAGACGAAAGGGTACGACATAGGATTTGCCCTAGAGGCGGGTTATCATCTGGTAGATGCCCGCGAAGGCTCCGGTATCGATATCAAGCTACGCTGGGCACCGGGGCTTACTAACATTTTGAATGCCTCCGTCTCTGAACGGGAGTTCAGAACGAATAATCTTCAGCTTATACTTAGCTTTCCATTTCTCAAAAAACCAGCCGAGTAACCATGCTTCGTTAGTCTTGCGGTAAAAAAGTTTTGAAAACCCTGAAACTAATTTATTAAACAAGGATTCAGCCGCTTACAGCGAAGACTATATGGTTCATTGGACTGATTGAAGCAGGAAATGATAGAAATTTGAAGCTTTTTGTTTCAATTCTTAGTAAGATAGTGTCCGAATCAAACATTGTAATGGGTTTGTCGGCCTTATTTGCATATCAAATGATTTGAATAATGGAGGTTTGTCGCTAACTGATGTTTTGAACTGCACCAACGCATAACTACTTGAGTAGGCAAAAGAATTATACTTACACTTTATTACCACTATTAATCTAACTTATGAAAAAGACAACATTTACTCTCGGCATCGTGTTTCTGCTGTCCGCAGTACTTTTTGCCCAAGACAAACCCAACATCCTGGTGATCTGGGGGGATGATATCGGTACCTGGAACTTAAGCCACAACAACCGGGGCATGATGGGCTACAAAACCCCTAATATCGACCGCATTGCCCGAGAAGGTATAGCCTTTACCGATTACTACGCCCAGCAAAGCTGTACCGCTGGACGTGCGGCCTTTATTGGCGGAAGCGTTCCGGTCCGCTCGGGTATGACCAAAGTTGGTTTACCCGGTGCCCCCCAAGGATGGCAGGAATCGGATGTTACGATGGCCACTGTGCTAAAGAGTCAGGGATATGCTACCGGACAGTTCGGCAAAAACCATCAGGGCGACCGGGACGAACATCTGCCTACCAATCATGGCTTTGATGAGTTTCTGGGTAACCTTTACCATTTGAATGCCGAGGAAGAACCGGAAAACCGCGATTACCCTAGTGATTTGGTGCTGCCTAATGGAAAGACTTTTGCTGAGCAATATGGTCCCAGAGGAGTAGTTCACTCCTTTGCCGATGGTAGAATTGAAGATACCGGCCCCTTGACCAAAAAGCGAATGGAAACCATTGATGACGAGACCGTAGCCGCTGCCAAGGATTTCATCAAAAGGCAAAATGATGCCGGAACCCCATTTTTTGTCTGGTGGAACGGAACCCGTATGCACTTTCGCACTCATGTAAAAGAAGAAAATACCGGAATTTCCGGCCCCAGCGGTAATGAGTACCACGATGGTATGGTAGAGCATGATATGCACGTAGGCGAGTTGCTTGATTTGCTGGACGAACTGGGTATAGCTGATAATACGGTAGTGATGTATTCTACTGATAACGGCCCCCACTATAACACCTGGCCGGATGCCGGTACAACTCCGTATCGAAGTGAGAAAAACTCTAACTGGGAAGGTGCTTACCGGGTGCCTGCTTTTGTACGTTGGCCAGGACAATTTTTGGAAGATACTACGCTAAACGGTATTGTTGCTCATGAAGACTGGTTGCCTACTTTTGCGGCTATTGCCGGTGCTACCGACGTGAAAGAAAAGCTACTCAATGGGGTGACCCTGAACGGACGGGAGTACCGCAACCACATTGATGGATATAATATGCTTGACTACCTGACGGGCGAGTCGGACGAATCACCCCGTAAGGAATTCTGGTACGTAAATGACGATGGCCAGATTGTAGCGGCACGTTATAATGACTGGAAGGTAGTATTTTTGGAGAACCGGGGTGAAGCATTTGGCGTTTGGCGAGAGCCATTTGTAGAGCTTCGTACCCCCTTGTTATTCAACTTACGTCGTGATCCATTCGAGAAAGCTCAGCACAACTCAAATACCTATGATGATTGGTTCCTGGATCACGCCTTTGTTCTGGTGCCTATCCAGGGACTTGCAGCCGAGTTTTTACAAACCATGCAGGACTATCCGCCTAGTCAGACGCCGGGTTCATTCAACCTGAGTGCGATACAGGAAACGCTAAAATCCGTTGGTAGTAATTAATAGCTGCATAAAAAATCAAAAAACTGGTATCTACCCAAGGTGCCAGTTTTCCTTTACAAATAAGAATAAGATAATTACCAACAATTAATGGTTAATGATGAAAAACTTCACACTTACCTTTCTAACATTGTTCCTATTTGCCGCTGGACTTGAGGCTCAGGACAAACCAAACATTCTGGTGATCTGGGGCGATGACATTGGCTGGGCCAACATTAGTGCCTACAATCACGGCATGATGGGCTACAAGACCCCCAACATCGACCGCATTGCCAACGAGGGAGCCATGTTTACCGACTGGTACGCCCAGCAATCTTGTACTGCCGGCAGGGCAGCATTTATTCTAGGGCAGCACCCCTTCCGAACCGGCCTGCTGACCATTGGTATGCCAGGTGCCGAGCAGGGTATTCAGGATAATCAGCCTACCATTGCTGAATTATTAAAGCCGCAAGGTTACGTTTCGGGTCAATTTGGTAAAAACCACCTCGGTGATCGGGATGAGCATCTGCCTACTAACCACGGTTTCGATGAATTCTTCGGTAATCTTTATCATCTAAACGCGGAAGAGGAACCTGAAAGCTACTACTACCCGGATGATCCGGAGTTTAGGGAAAAATACGGTCCGCGCGGAGTGATTCATTCTTACGCCGACGGCCGCATTGAAGATACCGGCCCGTTGACTATGAAGCGGATGGAGACCGTAGATGAGGAGTTCACCAGCGCAGCTCTAGACTTTATTGAAACCGCTCATAATGATGGAAAACCCTTTTTTGTGTGGTTATCGGCCACCCGCATGCACGTCTGGACGCATTTGAAAGACGAAAGTGAAGGAGTAACCGGTATCGGACTGTATCCGGACGGTATGGTAGAGCACGATAACACTATCGGTACCGTGCTGGCTAAACTGGAGGAGTTGGGAATTATCGACAATACCATCATTATGTACTCTACCGACAACGGTGCCGAGAAATTTACCTGGCCCGACGGGGGTACCACGCCTTTTGCCGGAGAGAAAGGAACCACCTGGGAAGGTGGCTTTCGGGTGCCTTGCGCCATTCGTTGGCCCGGCGTAATCGAGCCCGGAACGGTTTACAATGATATTTTCTCACACGAGGATATGATGCCTACTCTAGTCGCTGCGGCGGGTGAGCCTAACGTCAAAGAAAAGTTATTGAATGGATACGAGGCCAACGGTAAAAACTTCAATGTACACCTGGATGGCTACAACTTGATGCCGTATTTCAGTGGAGAAACTGACGAAGCCCCTCGCAAGGAAATCTTCTACTTTGACGCTGCTGGCAATATGAATGCTATCCGCTACAATAACTGGAAGGTGCACTTTACCATTATGGAGGGCTCTATCGCCGAAGCCTACCGTAAAGCGCCGAGTTGGCCGGTGGTAATCAACTTGAGAGCTGATCCTTACGAAGTTTCCTGGAATTCTGCACTCTATACCCGATGGTACGCGGATAATATGTGGCTGTTCGTACCTGCCCAGCAGTATGCAGCCGATTTTCTGGCCACCTTTGAAGATTATCCACCCGTAAAAGGAGGAACGCTGAGTATAGATAACGTTGTAGAGTCGATGAACTCTCATCCCAAAACGCAGTAGAAGGTTCACGGTGGCGACGCCAGGGCTTTATTTGAGAAGAATATTCTTGGCGGAAAGAAATTAAGCTTAAGGTGGGGAATTGACTATCGAGATCCCCACTTAAGTATTTAAACATTCTAAAAACCAATGAAATCAATCTATTTATTGCTATTGATGGGAGCACTTCACCTGCTCTCCTGTCAAACCGAAGTAGAACGATCTGAACCAGAGGCTCGGGAAGCAGAGGTGGCTGAACCGCTACCCTCCTGGAATGAAGGGAACGCCAAGTCTGCTATCATCAATTTCGTAGAAGCAGTCACCACCGAGGGAAGTCCTGATTTTGTAGCAGTACCCGATAGGATTGCGACCTTCGACAATGATGGTAATCTTTGGTCCGAAAAGCCTGCCTACTTTCAGTTGTTCTTTGCCATCGATCGGATTAAGGCACTGGCTCCAGATCATCCGGAATGGAAAACCCAACAACCATTTCAAGCGGTGCTAGAAGGGGATATGGAAACCCTGGCCTCCTACGGTGAACACGGAATCTTAGAAGTAATAATGGCCAGCCACGCGGGTATGTCCACCGAGGAGTTTGAGAACATTGTCTCCGAATGGTTGGCCACCGCTCGTCACCCCCGCTTCGACAAGCCCTTTAATGAGCTGATCTATCAACCGATGTTAGAGCTTCTGGAGTACCTGAGAGCCAATGACTTTAAAACATTTATTGTCTCGGGAGGCGGAATAGAATTTATGCGGCCCTGGGTAGAAGAAGCCTACGGTATACCAAAAGATCAGGTGGTGGGCAGTAGCATCAAAACCAAATTCGAGATGGTTGATGGCCAACCCCGAATTATTCGTCTTCCGGAGATTGACTTCATTGACGACAAGGAGGGAAAACCAGTGGGGATCAATCGTTTCATTGGTCGCCGGCCAATCCTAGCTTCCGGAAACTCTGATGGTGATCTGCAAATGCTGCAATGGACGGCCGCCGGTCCCGGGAAAAGGTTAATGCTTTACCTTCATCATACCGATTCGGTACGAGAGTGGGCTTATGACCGAGAGTCAGCGGTAGGGCGTTTAGACCAAGGGCTTGACGAAGCTCAAGAAAAGGGATGGACGGTAATCAGCATGAAAGACGACTGGAAAGTTGTTTATCCCTTTGAGCAGTAGATAGGTGAATACCTCCCCCTTGATCCCCCTCGGAGAGGGGGAGATGACCTGCCCGGTGTTTTCCCCCTCTGAGAGGGGGTAGGGGGAGGAAAAGAGGATGAAAAAAAATAATGAGATGCATAGGTATGGAAAAAGCATCCCGGTATAACAACTACCACTACAACAAAGGCTTAAAGGAAAAGGCTAACGATCTTAGAAAAAACGGAACCAAAGCTGAAGCCTGCCTCTGGAAGTATGTACTGAAAGCCAGTATGCTCGGATACTCCTTCAAAAGGCAACGACCCGTACTTAACTACATTGCCGATTTTATGAGTACTGAACTCATGCTTATCATTGAAGTTGATGGCATTACGCACACACATGAAGCAACTAAACAGTACGATAAAGTTAAACAAGCAGCTCTTGAACACATTGGATTTACTGTTCTACGCTTCACTGATGATGAGGTCTTGGAAGATATTAACGGAGTCAGGGAAGCGATTTTAGGATGGATTAAGAGCAGAGTAAGTGTTCCTCCCCCTATCCCCCTCTCAGAGGGGGAAAACACGGCGCAGTCATCTCCCCCTCCGAGAGGGGGATAGGGCCGCCGTGGAACCTTTAGGTTTGTAGCATATAAATATTTTAAGAAGCTGTTACTATTGCTAAAATG
>CAZKCO010000016.1:0-127235 GCA_964551335.1 uncultured Roseivirgaceae bacterium | reverse complement strand
GCAATAGTAGCATTTCTTACAATAATTATATCTCACTAATCTAAAGGCGCCACGGGGGCACTGCTCATTGTTCGCATTATTCATTGCGTAGTGAGTCTACCGGGTTGGCTACTGCCGCTTTAATAGATTGCCAACTCACTGTCAGTACAGCGATTAGCATAGTACCTACCCCTGCCGCCAGCAGTACTTCGGGACCAATCTCGATACGAAAGGCGTAAGACTCAAGCCACTCGTTTAATGCCAGAAAAGTAAGCGGTAAGGCAACGACAATCGCAATGATGATTAGTTTTACAAAGTCGCGCGCTAGCAAAACTGTGATACTACTTACCGATGCACCCAGGACTTTTCTGACCCCAATCTCTTTAGTCCGCTGCTGGGTAGTGAAAGCTGATAAACCAAATAGACCAAGCCCGCCAATGAATAGGGCTAGTAGCGCAAAGACACTAATCAATTGGCTAAAACGCTGTTCGGACTGATACTGGCGATTAAAGTAGTCGTCGAGGAAGAAGTAGGAGAAAGGGTTTCCGGGAAAGGTAGCGTCCCAGTTGTCTTCAATGTAGGCTACAGTTTCTTCCAAATCCTGCGTACTGACTTTGATTACGTAGTACTCCGAACTCACGGTATTGAGCATAAAGAGCATCGGCTCAATCGCAGTCTTGAGTGATTCCTGATGAAAGTCGTTTACTACCCCGACAATGTTAGGGTGCCAGTCGCCATCTCCGATAGTAACCGTCTGGCCAACTGCTTCTTCAGGGCTATTGAAGCCTAGCAGGCTTACTGCCGACTCAGTGATGATGACTGAGGTGTCCTGATCACTAGTAAATTCTTTGGAAAAATTCCGTCCCGCCAGTAATTCCATCTCAAACATATCGATGAAGTCGTAATCAATACCGTTGAGCCGGATGGTTTGTGCTTCTTCCTGAGGGGTGCCGTATTGGCGGATAAGAAACAACCATTTTCTCTTTTTACCGGGTACCAGATGAACCCCAGCTACTTTTTCAATAGAGCTATGTTGTAAAAGCTCATTTTTGAACTGCTCGTTATCGTTCTTCATCTCTTGCCAGTCCTGAGGGCGGACACTGGGACGTTCTAACACCAGTGTTTGCTCTATATTGAAACCCAAGTCCTGATTGAGCATGTACTGCATTTGCTGGTAGACGATAAACGTACCAGCCACCAGCGCAATGGCCGCAGCAAACTGAAATACCACCAGCGCCTTGCGCAGAATAACCCCGTGGTTAGAGTTTCGAAATTTACCTTTAAGTACCGCCGTAGGGCGGAATGATGACAGCACAAAAGCAGGGTACAGGCCCGATAAGAGTGAGCCGAATACAAACAATCCGGCAATGATGATCCAGAGCCAGGATTGACTCCAAAAGTTGGCCACGGAAAACTGCAAGCCGGTAAGCTCATTAAAGGTCGGTAAAAATATAATCACTAATAAAGCCGCAATAATGATCGCTACCAGGTTAACCAGCAGTGATTCCGTAAGAAACTGTCTAACCAACTGCTGACGAAAAGCGCCCAAAGCCTTTCTCACTCCTACCTCCCGGCTGCGGTCGGTGGCCCGAGCGGTAGACAGATTAATGTAGTTGATCCAGGCAATAACCAAGATAAAACTCGCAATGATCAGTAAACTGAAAACTACCCTAGCATTCCCGTTGGTTTCGGCTTCATTCTGAAGATCAGAGTAGAGATGAATGCTTTCCAGGGGTTGCAGGAGAAGCTCTTCTCGGCGGTTCTGCTCGGCCAGCCCGGGCTTGTATTTCTCTACAATCGCTGGAAACTGTGCTTCTAGTGAGGTGGGTTGGGCACCTTCCTCTAGCAATACGTAGGTGTAAAAGTCAGAACGATTCCAGGTGAGATCGTAGCGTTCTTTGGCCCAATCGCCCCGATTGTAGAGCGTGTTGTAGGAGATCAGTACGTCAAATTTAAGGTGAGAATTCTCAGGAATATCTTTAAATACTCCCGTTACTTCGCAACGCTCGTCGTTAAAGTCATCGTCTTGCAGCCGCAGCGTTTTACCAATCGGATCGGCATCACCGAAGTATTTCTCAGCCATAGATTCCGAGATGATGATTGAGAAGGAATTTTCCAATGCGGTATCGGGGTTGCCTTTTACCATCTCAAACGAAAAGATATTAAAAAGAGAAGCATCAGCGTACAACAGCTTACTCTGCCTTAGCTGAACGGGACCGTTGGGTGCATCTTCGTACGTTAGCACAATATTGTTCTTGTAGCCCATATTATATAGGCGAGTGTAGTCGATTACTTCCGGTAACTCTGCTTTCAGCGCCGGTCCCACTCCCGGAAAGTTTTCGGCATCTTTTTTTACCAGCTCCCCATCCAGATACAGATCTAGCTGCACTCGGTAAACTTGGTCTTTTTGGGTGTGGAAGTCGTCGTAACTTTGCTCAAATACCACGTACTGGGTAATCATTAGAAAGGCAGCAACGCCTACGGCCAAACCCAGTATATTGATGATAGAGTAAAACTTTTTGGCGAGTACGTTGCGAAGGGCAACCGTAAAATAGTTTTTTAGCATAGCGGGGTTATTATAAAAATGTTGTTTTCGTTTTCGGATATAATCAGGGTGGAAAAACATGAGCACATTGAGCCAGTAAAGTGCTCTTGCTTGTTGCAAACCCTTCGTTTCTACTCTTCGCTGAAATAGCTCGTACAAGTCTCCTTCTACCTCATCCAGTAGTTCTGAACGGCAGTACCAGCGCAGGAAGCGAGTAGCTAAACGAGGGGGAGAATGATCAGTATTCACAATACTTCGGGATTAATAGGTTGTTTAGATACGACCCCAGCATTCATACAATCTCCCATACCACTTTAGGAATGGCCTGCCATAGCGCATTGCGCATATGCCGGGCTTCATGTAATGCCTCTTTGCCCGAGTTGGTAATGGTAAATAGCCGCTTCTTTCGGCCGCCTCGCTCCTCGGTAGCTCCACCCATATGCGAATGCAGGTAACCCTTTTGCTCTAACCTCATCAATGTTTTATGCACTGAGCTAAGTGTAACCTGCCGTTTAGTGCGTTGCTCAATTTCGTCAGTAATGGCTAGGCCGTAAGCATCTTCGTAGAGAATTCCTACGGTGAGCAGTACGATCTCTTCAAATTCACCCAGATGGTTGCGTTGACTCATTTGTTTCACCTTTGTCTATCTTGTATTGACAATGACGGTGCCAAGGCAATAAAACCGGAGGAAAGAGAGAAATAGAGAGGGAATACTGTTCGGTTTCGATCAGAAACTGTGCAATACCGGACAACTGCGATTGAGCGAGAGTAACGAAGAGAATCTTGATCAGTCGAAGAACTGCCAGTTAATACCCAAGTCCAGCACCAGCGGTTGTCCAGTGTAAAAAGGCGTGGTAAAGTACCCTTCTTCAAAGACCCCCTGATTAATCTGCGGAACCCGAAGAAAGAGACGGGCCGTGCGTACCTTTAAATTAACAAACAGATCGGCAATGGGATAGCTTTGCCCATTTGGCAATGGTAACGGAAAGTCTCCAATCAAACCGGTGTTGTCAAGTCCATTGGGTTGTAAGAAAAACTGTTGGGTGGCCAGATCATAATCGTAACCCATATAAGAACTGGTGTAGTGAATATCAGTGCCAATTTGCAGTACAATCTTACCGTCCAGAAAAATATTCTCGTAGTAGATACGAGCAAAAGCGGTTAGCTCCGGTACCGGATACACGTTGGCCGCCCTTCCGCTGGTTAGGGTATAAATTGCCTGCCCCTGAAAGTGAAGTTTTTTCAGAAAATCAATTCGCGCCTCTACGCCGGGTGAAAGAAGCTGTACCGCTCCGCTAGCTTGTTCGGGAAAAGCCTGTCGGCTGTCCACCACCGTATCGCGCCGGTAGTAAATGGGTTGATTAATGTTGGTAATGGAGGCAAAAGGCCGGAGATAGATATTCGGAAACTGATACTCTATGGAGCCCGATAATTGGTCAATGGCGGTGGGCTCAAACTCATTTTTCCAGTAATTATGATTACCAATAAACTGGCGGTTGGTGTAGGTGGGCAGTACCCGCGCCCGAACAGCTTTAGCTTTAAGAATAGGGTTGTTAAATTCTGCCTCTAACTGGTAACTCTGGGTGTTCAAATAATCTACCCCGCCGCCTAAAAAAGTGTTTTCACCCAAATCAAAGCGTAGGTCAAACCCAGCGTAGAGTTCGGTGGCCCCGGTGTGCGCCACTTCGCTGGTACCGTAAACGGGTAAGACCCGGACACTGTCCAGTTCGTAGTGGTTGTAATTAACGGTAGGGCGACGGATACGGTAATGAACCGCGTAAAACAAATTACCTAATGTTCCTTTCAGTCCTACTTCGTTTTCCCAAACATCGTATTTCACCCGGTCAGCGGTATTTACACTATCCAGTAAAATACGCTGGAAGTATCCATTATCGGATGATTGACCACTAAGTGGAAACGAAAAATAGTTGTTTTGGTGGCGGCGGGTAAATTGATGATAGATTTGTAGTAGTTCACTCAGCTCAAACTGGTGGTACAAATGGTAATTGAACCGATACTCATTTGCCTCAAATTCCCGCAGCCAAATGCGGGCATTCCGGTACTGGAAAAACTCATCTAGCCCGGAATCAAGCGTAGTATCTTCTATAATTCCGCCTGATTCGAATACTGTATGGCCAAAACGGGTGGCATTGGCCATCAACTGATAACGCTCGTCTTTGCTGCGGTAGTGAGCGAACGCATTGATGTAACTCGACCGTACCACCTTATCGCCCTGCCGGCGGGTAGCTCCTAATTGCTTGTCAATACTCATTGTGCGCACATTGATCCCGAAATTAAGATTAGGACCAATATTGCGGGAGAAGGTAACATCCACCACGTCGCGCCCCCGGCCGCCAAACGTAATGAACATCTGGGTAAAGGGAGACTTGGTATCGAAGTAGCGGACTTCCTCCGGTTCAGTTACGTAAATATCGTAGGCATCTAAACCAATGTCGGTACCAATAACCCTCGGAATAGTAGGGTAAATGGGACGGCTGGCCATACCAATGGTGCCCAAATACTGCTGATAATTCAGAAAGTTCTCCACCCGACTATACTTATGCACCCCCGTCAGCACTGTGTCTACCGTTTGGTACCGAATCCGGTTGTTCTGTAGGTCAGACTGATAAATGTAGCGGGAGGTTTCAGGGCCATACTTCACGGTGTCCTCCGTACTTTTAGAGGTAGTATCAGTCGGAATCTGTACTCGGCCCGGTCGCTGGGCTAGTACATCTACCCCGCTGCTAAGCAATAATAAGTATCCCCAGAAAAATACAAGTAACTGCTGCTTCGGCATAGATCTAGGCTAGCGTAGATTTTGATAATTGCTGAGCCACCCACGAGTTAAACTCAGTATCGTCAGGTAAAAAACTGGTTTCAATAGGAAGGTAAAAAATCGGCAGAGCCTGCCATGCCGCCGGGTCATCAATCAACTTAACCATGTCCTTTTCGGTCGTAATAAAAGAAATATCGCCCGTTTCCTGTTGGGCTCTTTTGCTTAGTTGCTTACTATCTTTCTCCGTATAACGGTGATGATCGGCAAAAGTAATACATTCCTGGGTAAGAAAATGCTGACGGACATAGTCCTGAAAAAGTTTAGGGCGGGCAATGCCCGAAAAAGCAATCACTTTTTCACTTAATGCTGTGGTATTAAATACGGGTTTAGGTTCACCGTACTGGATGCTACTGAAGAACACGGGCGTTCCTTTACGAGTGTACTTCTGCACATTCCGAGTTATCTGCTCCCGCTCCGGTAAAGGTAAATTTTCGGGACATTTAGTAATGACCACCGCATCAGCTCGCTGAGCGCCCGAACGCGATTCCCGCAGTCGCCCTGCGGGTAGTACCCAATCCCGGTAAAACGGACGGTCAAACGCAGTAAGTAGTAGATTCAGATTGCGGGCAATAGCGCGGTGCTGGTAGGCATCATCCAGTAGAATAATCTGGGTTTCGGGGTGGTGGTGCATAATTTCGGGTACGCCCAACACCCGCTCCTCCGCTACTACTACCGGTACTGATCGGTCGTGATACTTCCGATAAAACTGATACGGTTCGTCACCCAGTGTTTCGGCAGTATCATTGTCGGTAGCCAGTCGTTCTCCTTTGGTTTTTCGCCCGAAGCCCCGGCTTAGTATCGCCACGGAGTAGTTCTCTTTCAGCAACCAGTCAGTCAGATACTCAATCATCGGAGATTTTCCCGTACCGCCTACACTAAGATTCCCTACGCTAATAATGAAGGGGGTGAAGTCCAGCGACTTTTTATAACCGGTATTGTATAAATGATTACGAAAGCGGGTGATGCCATCGTATAAAGCAGTAAGCGGCCAGAGTATTAGCTGACTCAACGTGGGTGAATATGATTTGCGGGAATTTGCCAAAGGATCGTTTCGCTGCTAACTTTACGCGAAGTAAACGAATGCTGGTTGTATAATCAATTCTGCTTATGCCTTCAATACACGAAGTAACCCAATACTTAGAAACTATTGCTCCCCGTACTTACCAGGAATCGTACGATAATGCCGGATTGATTACCGGTGATCCCCCGGCTGAGGTACGGGGTGTGCTGGTTAGTTTGGATGCGATTGAAAGTATAGTAGACGAAGCTATTGAGCAGGGTTGTAACCTGATCGTCGCCCATCATCCCATCGTCTTCCGGGGACTGAAAAGCCTGACCGGGCGTAATTACGTAGAACGAACGATCATAAAAGCGATAAAAAATGATGTCGCCATTTACGCCATCCATACCAATCTGGATAATGTGTACAACGGCGTAAACGCCAAGATTGCCGAAAAACTCGGGCTAGAGCAAACCCGGGTGCTGGTGCCCAAAACCCAGACCCTCCAGAAACTCACCACCTTCGTGCCCCACGAAAACACCGAAGCGGTACTAAATGCGCTCAGCAAAGCCGGAGCGGGCAACATTGGTAACTACCAGAATTGCAGCTTTCAGGTGAGCGGGACGGGTACGTTTCAGCCGAACGAACAGGCCAATCCGCACATCGGTGAAGCGGGTAAACTAGAGCGGGTGGAAGAACGGCGCATTGAAGTGATTCTTCCGAAGCATCTCACTAATCAGGTTTTGCGAGCACTGCGAACCGCTCATCCTTACGAGGAAGTAGCCTATTATCTGCACAGCCTGGAAAACGAGAATCAGGAGGTAGGCTCCGGTATGATCGGGCAACTGCCCGAAGCTATGTCGGCTTCCGACTTCCTAAATTACCTCAAAGAACAGATGAACCTATCGGTTATCCGGCATACTGCCTTGCTTGATCGCCCCATTACAACGGTGGCACTTTGCGGCGGAGCGGGTAGCTTTTTACTGTCATCCGCTATCCGGCAAGGAGCCGATGCCTACGTGTCGGCGGACTTTAAATACCACGAGTTTTTTGATGCCGATGGGCAGATTATGGTGGCCGATATTGGGCATTACGAGAGTGAGATTTACACAAAAGAGCTACTTCGGGATTTTTTATGCCAAAAATTTGTTAATTTTGCAGTCCGTTTGGCAAAAGCCAACACCAATCCCGTTTTTTACACTTAAAAATACGTATGGAAAGCACTACCACGCAGCAAAAAACCGTAGCCGAAAAGCTAGATATGCTGATGAAGCTACAGAATATTGACTTGGAATTAGACGAGATTAAGAAGATTCGGGGAGCACTGCCCGAGGAAGTGAGCGATCTGGAAGACGAAATTACCGGTTACCAAACCCGTCACGACAAATATGTGGGCGACGTAGAACAGCTTGAGCAAGACATTGAGAACAACAAGGCTGCTATCAAAGAGGCCGAAGGCTTGATTAAGAAGTACGAAGAGCAGCAAATGAATGTGCGGAACAACCGGGAGTACGACGCAATTACTAAGGAGATGGAGTTGCAGAACCTGGAAATCCAGATTTCTGAGAAGCGCACCAAGGAGGCTTACGCCAAAATAGAGCAGACCAAGGAGCAGGTAGAAGATACCAAAGCCCTGATTGAACAGCGGCAAAAAGACCTGGAAAGTAAGCAGCAGGAGCTGGAGCAGATTATAGCCGAAAGCGAAGAAGAAGAAAAGCAACTGCTGGATGAGCGGGAAAGTGTGGCCAAGGAGATTGGCAGTGTAGACCGTAAATTATTGAACTACTACGAAAAACTGCGTAATAGCTTGTCTAACGGGTTGGCCGTAGTAAAAGTAGTACGCGGCGCCGCCGAAGGGTGTAATATCATCATTCCTCCCCAACGCATCGTGGAGATCAAGGAGCGTAAGCGCTTAATCTTTGACGAATACTCCGGGCGCATTCTGGCTGACGTAGAAGAAGAAGAAATTGTAGAGGAGCCTAAGCCCAAGCGAGGCCGCCGTAAAGCTAAGTCTTGATTTAACAATATAATTCTGATTAATAGGAAAGCAGCTCACCGGCTGCTTTTTTTATTCGAGGGCCGCCAAGCAGCTTGCGTATTTCAATTTACGATCAGATTTGTATCTTTAGCTAACGACATCGCAAGTCGGTAAAAATTTGCGATTATAAGCTATAAAACCTAAATCGAAAAAGATGCACCGTCGAACATTTCTGAAAAATGCAGCATTAGCCCTGCCCGCCGCTTCTTGTTTATCATACTTCAATGCCCTGGCCGCTATTGACCGGCAAAAAGTAAAAATCACTGATGTAAAGTGTATTCGTACTAAAATCAACTTTCGGGTAAGCCCGCTGGTGAAGATTGAAACCGACGCGGGTATCGTCGGCATTGGCGAGTGCCACCACGATGAGAACGGCTTAGGAGCCAAAGATGTAGTACTGAACGTTTGTAAACCTATTCTGATGGGACAGGACCCACTAGATCTGGAATATTTGGTGTTTAAAATGAGTACCCGCACTTCTTACTACGGAGGTAACCACGGCGTAGCCACTCACGCCAT
Organism: uncultured Roseivirgaceae bacterium; assembly: GCA_964551335.1. Taxonomy (GTDB): domain Bacteria; phylum Bacteroidota; class Bacteroidia; order Cytophagales; family Cyclobacteriaceae; genus Tunicatimonas. The sequence goes on along the minus strand of CAZKCO010000016.1, from coordinate 118,318 downwards.
CACCGGAGTTGAGATTGCCCTGTGGGACATTATCGGGAAGATTACCGGGCAGCCGGTGCATAAAATTCTGGGGGGCGGTTCGCACGTAGACCAGGTGCGGGCCTATCTTTCTTCAGGGCCGGAGGATAAACTGGATAAATCTTCCTGCGCCGAGTTTGCCGACCGAATGCGTAGCATGGGCTGGACGGCCGCCAAAGTAGGCATTATTCGCGATCAGCGCTGGAATGCGTTGGATAACCGCCGTATCTCCAATGTGGAAGTAGACCGGAACGCCGAAGGCTATGCCAACCTTCGGGAGGCCGTGGGTTGGGATTTTGACATCGCCGTGCATTGCCACTGGGAGTTTGATTTTGATAGCGCACTTCGGTTAGCGCGGGCGGTGGAACCGATTCGCCCCTGGTGGATGGAAGACCCTTTACCCATTGGCTACAATGAACAGTGGGTGAAACTTACCGAACAATCGCCGGTGCCCATTCTCTGCGGAGAAAATCTCTACGGTCGACAGGATTTCCGTCCCTTCATCGTGAATCAGGGAGTGAATATGATTGAGATTGACGTGGCTATGGCGGGTGGTCTGCTGGAAGCCAAGAAGATCGCTGACCTGGCCGAAACCTACTACATTCCGGTCGCTACCCACAACGTGGCCGGCCCCATTGCAACTATCGCTTCGGCCAACCTGGCGGCATCGGTACGAGAATTTCTGGGCCACGAGGTGTTTACGAGTACTCCCGAAAACCGGGAAGGGAAAGGCGTAAACGGCGACCAGGATGTGCTGGGCTACGACAAAGAAATGGTGAAAGACGGCTACCTTCAACTCAGCGACCGCCCTGGCCTGGGTATTGAGCTGAACGAAGACCTCGTAAAAAGCTATATGGTGGACGGAGAAGATTGGTGGGACTAGGTATAGTGTTTTAGTGTTTGGGTGTTATTGTACTTATAGATTGGACAATACTGTAATATTGGAAGGTAGTAGCCAGAACAACGAATACTAAAATACACTATCACCGACCTACTATAACACTAAAACACCTTAACACTCTAACACTTCAGAATATGTCCGAATACGAACAGTTTTGCCCGATGTCGTACAACTAAAAACCCGTTTAGTATATTTAGCGTACTGATAGCGCTACTGGCATATAACTTGTACCATAGTTGGATAACTGACCTCCTAACGATATGCTCACCGCTAGTCCCTCATGGTATAATTTGCTCTGGCGCGTTTACCACTGGTTCACCCGAAGCGAACTCGATCCAGTTTCATTTACCTCAACTTCTTCCCAATCATCAGCGGCCTCTGCTTCGCCCGAATCACTCATAGAGAAATACTTTCGGGCCTATTACGCTCCGCTTTGCCAAACGGTGTATAAAATGGTGCGCAGTACGGCCATCGCTGAAGACATTGTGCAGGACGTATTCTTGAAAGTTTGGCGTAACCGGGACCATCTGGACCAACAACAATCCATTAAGTCTTACCTGTACCGGGCAGCGATTAACACTGCTCTTCATTATCTGGAAAAAGCCAAGCCCAGTACCTCTCTGGAAAGCACCCACGAAAATAGCTGGGGCGGAAATGATACCGACGAAGCTATGGCCTACCAGGAAACCGAGCAGCGAATTCAGGCCGCGATTGAAACCTTGCCTCCCAAGTGCAAAATAGTGTTTAACTTAAGCCGCTTCGAGGATCAAAGCTACGCCGAGATTGCCTACACCCTGGGTATTTCGGTGAAAGCGGTAGAGAAGCACATGGGAAAAGCCCTGAAAATCCTTCGGGAGCAGCTAAAAGACTATTTTCCGTCCACTGTTTAAAAAATTTTTCCGCTAGGGGGGTAGGGTACCTGGCTACTTAGCGGTATTAGTAATAGTTAGTACGACATATGGGAGAGCCCAATGACGATATTTGGACCTTAGTTGCCAAGCAGGTTACGGGTGAATTAACCGAAGAGGAAGCAAGAAGGCTGGCCGAATGGCAGCAGCAACGTCCTGAAAATCATACCACCGTTGAGCAAGCTAAAGAAATGTGGCAGCGGAGTAAAGAAACGGAGATTACCTACGAGCCGGATGTAGAAGAAGGCTGGCAGCGGTTTTTGTTCCGGCGCGAGCAAAACGGATTGGATGAATCCCAACTGGATGGTTCCGAACCGGGTGTTCGCCGATTAACTTCGGGGACTCCTGATTCCAAATCGCGTAAACTGGTTTGGTGGTCGGGCGTAGCTGCTACGTTGGCATTGCTAATCACGATTGGTTTTCTTTGGAGAAATACCGCCTCAGAAACCGAGTGGGAGCAGTTTGCGACAACAGAAGGAGAAAAGTTGCTGCTGACATTACCCGACAGCAGTCAGGTGTGGCTGAACGGTTCAAGTACTTTGCGGTACGCCACGAATTTCAACGTGGATAATCGCACCGTGTACCTGGAGGGAGAAGCCTTCTTTGATGTGAAGAAAGCCGAAGGGAGGCGGTTTACCATCTTTAGCGGGCCCGCCAAAACCGAGGTGATTGGTACTTCCTTCAACCTACGGGCTTATGCCGGACAACCAGTAGCGGTGCAGGTGGTAAGTGGGAGAGTGGCCTTTTCGCCCGCCAATCGGGATGACGCTGTTTTTCTGGAACCGGGTGAGGAAGCTGTGTTGACTGAGACCGCAGAGCCAGCTCAAAAGCAGGAAATTAGCGATGCTAACTTTAGAGCCTGGCAAAATAACGTACTAAACTTTGAAAATATCAGTCTGGCTCAAATTGCTCGTCAGATGGAAGAGCAATACGGTATTTCCATAGAATTAGCGGATGCGGCTCTGGCTAACTGTCGCTATACCGCCATGTTCGAAGACGCCTCCCTGGATGACGTACTAACTACTTTGTCAATCATTGGCGATCTGTCGTACCAACAACAAGGCAACCATTACATCCTGAGTGGACCGGGTTGCCAGTAAAATCTTAAAAATTTAAACTAGGAAATCATGATCTTTTCACGATACGCTCTTTTAGGAGGGGTGCTACTGCTGTGCCTTAGCAGTTTTTATCTCTTTCAGCCTGATCTTCTGCAAACCAGGGTATCAGCTACTTACCAAGATGCTACTTTGGTTGAAGTGCTAACCGATCTGCGGGATAACTATGATCTGAAATTTGCCTACCTCAACAACGAGCTACCCGCCGAACCGAACATCACCTTGAGTGTGCAAAATGCCCCCTTACACGGGGTGTTAGACTCAATACTGAAGGATACCTCACTATCTTATCAGTTGGTAAACGGGCAGATTGTACTTAAGAAAAAACCTAAGCAGGCGGAAACCCCGACTCCTACCCCAAAAGTTAAGACCAGCTCATCAGCTCAGACTCAGTCTAATGAAACAGGTGATCCGACGGCCACCGCCAGCACATCTGGTTCAGCTGCCTCTACCGATATTCCCGAACCAACTGAAGAAAATGCATCAAGCGAAAGTTCAACGGATGAGGGTTCCTCGAGCAGCAACTCCGAGAACACTGGTTCTTTGAGTGGCGAGAATGAAGAAGAAAGTGTTCAGCCCGAACCAACCGAACCAGAGGTAGAAGTAGGAGAAGAGTCAGTACAGTCAGATTCGGAAATACCGGAAGGAACAATTCTCGACAGTAATTCATCCGATGGCGCCCCATCGGATGGCGTTCCATCGGATGGCGTTCCATCGGAAGATTCGAATATGGTACCGTCTGAAGATACCGAGACTGCGGTCAGAAGGTCAGATTCAGCCGATGACAATCCTGTTTCTGACCAGATATCCCGAGCTATTAATGATGGATTGGACTACGCAATCTTTGACCGCTTACCCGATGAACCGCCCTACGAAACCAACCCCTTTCACGTAGGGATCGTGTATCCAATCAGTAGCAATGGAACCGAAGCCGGCCGGTACGTCAACAAATTCTCCCTACACCTGCTGGTGGGTTACTCCGCGGGTTTGGATGGATTGGAAGCTTCAGCTTTCGGGAATATTGAGAACGACTTCGTAGATGGGGCGCAGTTTGCCGGTTTCTTTAATGTGGTAAAAAATCGGGTAGAGGGAATACAAGCCGCGGGCTTTATGAACCTGAATGGCGGAAACCTTGAGGGTGCGCAATTTGCCGGGTTTCTAAACACCAATCTAGATTCCATTGAGGGAATTCAAGGGGCTGGGTTTTTGAATCTTTCTAACGGATACACCCAGGGCGCCCAGTTTGCCGGGTTCAGCAATATCGTTACCCAGGAAGCAACCGCTATCCAGGGAGCGGGTTTTGCCAACATTACCACTAGCGACCTAACCGGAGCGCAATTTGCCGGGTTTGGTAATTACGCTTATCAGGTAGACGGAGCTCAGTTCGCTGGTTTTGCCAACGTGGCTACCGGTCATGTTCGGGGCTTTCAGGGTAGCGGATTTATTAACGTGGCTCGTACGGTGAAAGGAGTACAACTCAGCGTATTTAACGTGGCCGATAGTATCGACGGGGTTCCCATTGGTTTTCTAAGTATTGTTCGTAAAAACGGCTACCGGGCTTTGGAAGTATGGGGAGGAGAAACCATGCACGCCAACGTAGCTTACAAGATTGGCGTGCGGAAGTTTTACAATATATTTTCTTTCGGCTCTCAGTTTGCTGATGCTGACTTTCGCTACGGCATTGGGTACGGAATCGGGCATATTACCGCTTTATCTCCCACTGTTAATTTATCAATAGACCTAATCGCCCAACAGATCAACGACAGTGATAATCCTATCTTCAGTAACAACCAGGAATTAAATCTGCTGAACTCACTCCGGTTAGGGTTCTCCAAGCAATACTCGGAGCACTTCGGTTTGTTCGTCGGCCCAACCTTTAACGTGTTGGTATCGGAAGTAATAAATTCTGACGGAACAATTGGTAGCAATCTGCCGCCTTACACATTCTTTGACCGCACCTACAATGGCCGCACAAACGTGCAAATGTGGGCGGGAGTTAATGTAGGGCTACGCTTTTAATATCTAAAGGGCCATGAGAAGAAGACATTCCGTTCAGAATCTGCTTCGGTTAATCCAGCGTAGCTACGCCCGAGGCTGGGAAGATTCCGTGCGTCAGTACGAAGAACTAAATCCGGTACCAACCACTACAGAACACCGTAGATCGCAAGTCAAGAAAGTTGCGCTGACGCTCTCGCTGTTATTAGCTGCCAATCTATTATTGGCCCAGGAACTTACCCAAACCATCCGGGGGTGGGTAATTGATCAGCAGTCGCAGGCCGGAATAGTAGGCGCAAATGTTATTGTGCAAAACTCTGAACCGTTGCTCGGCAGCAGCACCGATGCCGACGGGAACTTTCGGATTGCGAACGTGCCTATCGGACGGCATACGTTGCTAATCACTAGTATTGGTTACGAAAATGCCGTTATTCCCGAACTGGTAGTTGGGTCGGGCAAGGAGGTAGTACTCACCGTCCGCCTGACTGAGTCGCTGGTACAAATGGAGGAAATTGTGATCTCAGCGGCAGATCAGGAGAAAGGAAAGCCTAGTAACGATCTGGCCTACATTAGTGCCCGCTCATTTACGGTAGAAGAAACCAAGCGTTACGCTGCCAGCGTGAACGACCCCGCCCGCATGGCGTTGTCGTTCGCCGGAGTGGCTTCCAATGACGATGAGTCAAACAATATTGTCATCCGGGGGAATTCTCCGCGGGGGTTGCTGTGGCGAGTGGAAGGCATAGAAGTCCCCAACCCCAACCACTTTGGTGAGGAGGGCGCCTCAGGTGGGGGCATCAGTATGCTGAGTGTCAATATGCTGGACAACTCCGATTTTTATACCGGAGCTTTTCCGGCCGAGTACGGGAATGCCTCTTCGGGAGTCTTCGATATCAAACTGCGTAAAGGAAATAACGAACAGCGGGAATACGCCTTTCAGGCGGGGGTGCTGGGAGTAGATTTTGCCGCTGAGGGACCATTTAGCGAAAACAGCCGGGCATCGTATCTGGTCAACTACCGTTATTCCACCCTGGCGATACTGAACCAGTTAGGAATTGCCTTCGAGGGCGATGCTATTCCGGAATTTCAGGATGCAGCCTTTAAAGTGCACGTACCTACCCGTAAGGCGGGGGCTTTCTCGGTGTGGGGCGTAGGCGGTTTAAGCCGACAGGATATTGATGACCCGGAAGAGAAAGAAACCTTCAAGTACAACATGGGTACGGCCGGACTATCGCACGTGTATTTCTTGGGCAACCGTACCTATCTGGAGTCAATTGTCTCCTATTCCCATACGCTTAATGCTTTCTCCGACGACGAGCCGCCCTTCAATTATAACTTTGAGGAGCGCTACCGCAAGTCTTCGTTACGCGGATCAATACTACTAAACCATAAATTTAGTGCACGGCATACGCTTCGGACCGGAGTAATTGCCAGCCACCTGGAGTTCGATCTGCTAGCGGAAGGAGTAGTTGATAGTTTGTCATTTACCGAAGTGGATGCCGAAGGAAGTACCCAGCTCTGGCAAAGTTACGCCCAGTGGCAATTCCGGGCCAGTGAAGCTTTAGCCCTTAATGCGGGCCTGCACCACATGTACTTCAACCTGAACGGCAGCAGCAGCTTGGAGCCACGTCTGGGGGCCCGCTGGGCATTCGCTCCTCAGCAAACCCTCAGCTTCGGCTTTGGTGTTCACAGTCGCCTTGACCCGCTCGTAAATTACTTTGCCTCTTTCCGTACGGATGAAAATGCTTCCTACACCCAGCCCAACAAAAATCTGGATCTGACCAAATCCCGGCACTACGTACTGGGTTACGAGCGTACGCTTAGCGATGACTTACGATTAAAAGTAGAAACTTACTATCAGCAGCTCTACGATGTGCCCATCGGTCTGCCGGAAGGGTCGGATATCCCCTGGTACGCCGCTTACTCGCTCATCAACTACCAGGAAGGAGTGGTGGACTTCCCGCTGGTAAATAACGGCACGGGACGTAACTACGGCGTGGAGTTTACCGTGGAGAAGTTTTTTACCCGCAACTACTACTTTATGCTCACCACTTCTTTGTTTGAGTCTAAGTACACTCCGCTCAACGGAGAAGAGTATAACAGCCGTTTCAACGGTAACCACGTAGTGAATTTTTTGGGAGGTAAAGAATTCAAGGTAGGTAGAAATAAAAACAATGTGCTGGGACTAAACCTACGGGTTCTTTGGGCCGGAGGTAACCGCTATACTCCGGTGGATATTCCGGCTTCTCAGGAGAGCGGACAAACAGTACATGACTGGAGCCAGCCCTACGGGGCCCAGGTACCGGATTACTTCCGCCCCGATATCCGGGTGAGTTACCGTTGGAACCGACCTAAGTACTCCAGTATTCTCTCCTTAGATGTGCAAAATGTGATTAACCGCTCAAACATCTTCACTCGTTACTACGATGCCTCTGAAGGGGGTATGGTGGATTCTTTCCAGTTAGGACTGATTCCGGTGCTGAACTACCGAGTTGAGTTTTAGAACAGAAGTTGCGTGCTGTGGTTTAACAGTATATGAATCCTTTTCACGGAAAAATTGCATTGATTACGGGTGGGGCGCAGGGCATTGGCAAAGCCATTGCTCAGGCTTTCTCTCACCACGAGGTGCGAGTTATAATTGCCGACCGGGACGAAGAAGCCGGAAAAGAATGCGAACAATGGCTCCGTTCAAAAGGGGGAGAGGCCATATTTCTTTACTGCGATGTAGCGGATGCAAATTCAATACAAACTTTGATTGATCAGGTAATTAATCGTTATCAGCGGCTGGATTTTCTGATTAACAATGCCGGAGTATCCCGCTTCAAACCGATGAGTGAGTTATCGGTAGCTGAATTTGACGAGGTACTTTCTATCAATTTACGATCAGCGTTTGTAGCAACTAAGTTCGCCGCTCCGTACCTTAAAGAACAGCAGGGAGTCATTATTAATATCGCTTCTACCCGCGCTCTGATGTCGGAGCCTGATTCCGAAGCTTACGCGGCCAGTAAGGGAGGCCTGGTGGCCTTAACTCATGCCCTGGCAGTTAGTTTAGGACCAAAGGTACGGGTAAATGCTATTAGCCCCGGCTGGATTGAGGTACGAGACTGGAAGAAGAGTTCGGAGCGAGAGGAAGTACAACATAGTGAGGCCGATCAATCTCAGCATCCGGCAGGCCGGGTAGGTACGCCCGAAGATGTAGGCCGAGCGGCCGTTTTTCTTTGCTCGGGCGAAAGCGGATTTATTACCGGCCAGAATCTGGTAATTGACGGCGGCATGACCGTGAAAATGATTTACGAAGACTAATTTTTTATTAACTACAATTTTTTTGAACAATGGAACATTACGTAATGATCTCACACTTTGAGAACGAACAGGATGATCAGCAATTTCGCGAACTGGCAGTAGCCAATTATCCGCGGCACAAGATAGAAGAACTCCAAGATATCACCTACGTTGGATTCGCTGCGCAGGAGCAGGCTGAGGTTGAAGATTTTTTAGATAGCACGTTGAACCGCTTCGGTATTAGTGATAAAGACTTTGTAGCGCTGTACTATAGCCGCGATGACGAAAGTATCCAGCGGAATATGGTGATGGGCCCCGACCGATTAGTGGAAGATGTGACTGAAAAAGTAAGTCAGGACGAGCACGTAAACCGACTCAGCCGACTGCTAAACTTTGATTACGTAAAGGAAATGCCAAATCCTTAGGCGGTTTGGTTGCTGGTATCTTTGCGTGATTTGCGCAGCGCCAGCAACCAAAATCATTAAAAAGGTACTTTGTGCTAGAAAAACCGGAATGGATAGAGGGTTTGAAGAAAAAAGCTAGCTAATTTTCTGGTTTTCAAGCTTTTACGGGAGAATGAAATACTATGCCGCATTTTGCACTAATCTAATAATTAAAAGTATTATATATATAAATAGACGTTTTATTACAATTTCCTATAAAAAAAGGAAAGCTTCTTACAACCGAAATTAGCTAACCGGCAGGTCATTTTGGGCTGGGCTCACCGATGGGTACAGAAATTGAATTGTTACTATCCGAATAACATTTTCACGATTTCAATAAATCCCGTTAAAATGAGCCACACTCGTAAAACCACAGAGTTCAGTACTCACATTTCGCGCTCTCGCATGCGCCGTTACCTGCATGGCCAGCTTGATGCTAACGAAACCCGACAGGTAGAACTGCATTTAGCCAACTGTGCCCATTGTTCCGCCTCGCTGGTAAACTATATTGAAACCGAAGAGTCAGATCAATATAATACTTACGCTAAGCAATTGTCAGGCAAGCTGAAGGAGCAAAAAATTTCTAAGCGTTCATCACTATCGGCTTTCCAAACCCGGGCACTACGGGCATCAGCAGCAGTAGTAACCTTGCTAATTTTCTCCTTCTTCGGCGTAAAAACGATTATCAACAAAGAAGTAACCGATTATTCAACGGAGGGCAAAGCCGTTGCGGTAAAAACCAGACCAATAGTAGCAAGCAAAGCAAAACCGGTTAAGAAAGCGACTCCCGCAAAGGAGGCTACTGAGCAGGAAACAACTAAGAAAGTTACCGAAAACAAGGTAGATAACCGTTTGTCCGAAAATCGGCCGATAAAAGTTGTTAAGAAGCCAACCACTACTTCGGCTAAGAAAGAAGTTGCTAAAAGCGCCAGGTCCGCAACTACCGAGCCAGCAGCGCAGCAACCTAAGATAGAAGTAGAAAAAACAGCTGAGCCGAAGGTAGCCGCTATTGAAAAGGTAGAAACGATCGAGACAAAACCAGAACCAATTGAGAAGAAGGTAGCTAAAGTTGAAAAACTGGATAATTCTGAAGGACGGTCAAACGAAACCCAGGAAACCGAGAGTACTCCGGCTCCGATAAAAACTTTGCCCGCTGTGAAGAAAATGGATGCCAGCAAAAAAATTGAAATTTCTAAGCCAGTAGGCAGTACTACCCCTCAGGTAGCACCTATTCCGGGCGGGCGACTTCGTTAATCCACCTGATTAAGCTAAACAAAAAGCCGTTGGAACCAGGTACCTAGTTCCAACGGCTTTTTCATTGATAATTATTCTAGCCTCCGTAGTGCATATCAGTTTCCCATTCTACTAGTGGTACTGCTTCTGTGTCACGGGTTTTGGCGGCTACTACCTCCCCCAAATACACACTATGGTCTCCGTGGGAGAAGTTGTTAACTACCTTACACTCAAAATAAGCTGGAACATCATCCAAAACAGGTGCCCCGGTTTCGCCGTCTTTGAAAGAAAACCCATTGATCTTATTATTCTCAACCGTGCTTTTTTCAGCAAATGGTTTTAGCATATTCTGATCGTCTTTCCCGACGATATTCACCGCGAAGATGCGGCTTTTTTCTACCGTTTCGTGTAAGTCAGTGTGCTTCTGAAGAGCGACTGTCACCAGTGGCGGATCAAATGAAGCCTGACTAACCCAGCTCACCGTAGCGGCAGCAATGTAGTCCTTGTCCCGGGTAGACATTTCTTCGCTAGGTTTGCGGGTAGTAACAATATAAAAACCGTAGGTTATCTTCTTCAGCGCTTGCGATACTTCTTCGCTCTTACTCATTTCAAAAAATTTGTGGTTAACAAAAATGATTCACTCATACAACACGAATAACCAACTACTTGTTTATCAGCTTGCTGAGTTCAAGCCTGCTAGCGACGACTTCCTGGTGGGTGTAGCGTCGCTGGTACAATTCATAGCCGAGCCACCCCAGTACTACCAGATATTCTAGGGTAACTAACCATAGATTTTCCTGAAAACCATCGATAGTATAGCCTGCGTAGGTGAAAAAAATAAAGTACGTCCACACTACAGCGTAACGGTACGGAGTTAGTACGGTGAAGGCTAGCAACGGCAACACGTACCAGGGGTGAATGATTAGAGCAAGCAGTAAATAAATCAGCCAGACCCAGCCAAAGGCATCCAGAATACGAGGTTTTCGTTCCACCACCGAGTAACCGATGATCAGTAGAAAAGCAACAATGACTAACCATAGGCCCGCAGTTTGAATGATGTTGTAGCCCTTTACGTAGTAGCCGACCTCACGCACCAGGTAGTAGATGCTGGCGTTAAACTCAAACTTCTGAAAATAGAGTCCCACACTTCCCTGCAAGCCCTCTATCAGTTCGCGGGAGATTAGAGGAAGAAATAATACTAGCGTGGATAATCCGACTACGGTATAGAAAGCCAGTGCCTTTTGCCAGCCAAAGCGGCGGAAATATAACGGCAGTAGCATGAGCGGCAAGAGCTTGGTACATACCGCTAGCGCAAACAGTACGGCAGCTCCAATCCAGTGTTTTTTTTGGTAGAGGTAGACACTAGCCAGCAGAAAAAAGATCATGAGCGCCTCAAAGTGCAGGTTGCCCGTCATCTCCAGAATGGCGAGCGGATTCAGCGCGTACCACAGTACTTGCTTGCGAGCTACCCCGTAAAAGGAGGCCAGTTGAAATAGTAACCAGATCGTACCCAACTCGGCCAGTAGCAGCACACTTCGGATGACTACCGTGCTTCCCATTAGAGAGTTCGGAAAAAGCTTTACCGCCAGCGTAAAAACCGCCTGATTCACCAGGGGATAGATGGTGTGATAGTCCGGGGAGTTAAGCGAAGTGTATAGTTCGGGGTCAACCTCAATGCCCAGGCTGTCAGCCTTGCCGTTCATAAGCTCGGAGGGGAGATAAGCGAAAGGGTTAATTTCCTGCTGGATTAGCCGCCCGTCCCACACGAAGCGGTAAATATCATCTGACAGATTAGGCTCAGCGGGTAGCAGTAGCAAACGTCCGAGTAAGGCTACTCCCACCAGCCAGTAGACTAGTTTTGAGGAATTTGCTAACAAAACACAAGCTACGTAAGCCAGAAAAGCTAAGGTGTAAGCACTCAGCAAATAGGAGGTTTCGTAGCGCTCCAGTGAGTAGGTAAGAAAGAAAAGGCTAGCGAGTAGTACGACCGCAGCTACTCCGATGCCAATTGATCGTAGCGGAGAGTTAGGCATGTTTCACTTGGCGGAAGGAATAGTACGCTACCGCCGCAAAACCTGCTGCCAACATTCCGTGAAATAAAATTAACCCAAAGTCACCCAGTTGAATGCCGGTGTAAATACCGTACACAAAATAAGCCGCCAAAGCAGCTTCCAGCAACACCATCGGACTTAGTTTTCCCTTGATATACGCATTGTTGCTCCACTTCTCCTTGGCATTGGTCACGTTAAATTTGGGAGTGCGCAAAAAAGGAGATTTAAAGCCCAGCAAGCCTTCAGCCACCGCAATGGCGTTGTGTAGCGACAACCCCATGGTAATAATTAGAAATAGTGGATAGTGCACCAGGTAGTAGCGCCATGACTGCCGGGAGTGCAGCCGACGGGTAGAAATCCAGTAGAACAAGCCGATGGAGAAGAAGCCAATAATAAAGATGCCACCCAAATTAAAAATCCATTGGTACTGAGGGTTAGCATCCTTAATAAACAGCATGGGAACGCTCAGCAAGGCCGCCATCAATAACGACAAAAATACCGACGAATTGAATAAGTGAAAAAATGCGTGCAGACGGTTAAACCAACGAAACGGGCGGGCAATAGGCCGATACGCCAATCGGCTGGCGTGCTTACGAGCACACTCCGCTGCCCCTTTGTTCCAACGAAACTGCTGCGACTTGATGGCGGGCATCAGAATGGGTAACTCCGCCGGGGCTTCTACATCTTCCAAATACACAAAATCCCAACCTTTGGCCTGAGCCCGATAACTGAGGTCCAAGTCCTCGGTCAGCGTGTCGTCCGACCAGCCGCCCGCATCCTGAATGCAGGCTTTGCGCCACACTCCGCCCGTGCCGTTGAAGTTAATAAAACTACCGGCGTGTTTGCGGCCGCCCTGTTCAATGGTAAAGTGGCCGTCCAGTCCAAAAGCTTGCAGTCGAGTAAGCAGGGAGTAATCCTGATTGATATGCCCCCAGCGGGTTTGCACCACCCCTACCTGCTCGTGGGTGAAGTGGGGCAGGGTACGCTTCAGAAAATCAGGGGCCGGAAGAAAGTCGGCGTCGAAAATGGCGATGTACTCACCCTGGGCTAATGTAAGGCCGTAGGCCAGCGCACCGGCTTTAAATCCACTACGGTCGCTGCGCCGCACGTGCTGAATAGTAATTCCCCGGGACTGGTAAGCCTCGACTTTTTCGGCGATAATATCTACCGTTTCGTCAGTAGAGTCGTCCAGCACTTGAATTTCCAGGCAGTCGGCTGGATAATCGAAGGCGCAAATGGCATCAATCAGGCGTTGTACTACGTAGCGTTCGTTGTAGATGGGTAGCTGAACCGTCACTTTCGGCCAATCGGTAATTTTCTTGGGAGCGCGAGGCTTTTCCCGTAAACTTCGCAGATAGTGCCAAGTGAGATGGAGCTGCCCCAGGCTGAACATAAAAATGAACAGTAGAGAAAGAATATAGCCGATGACAATGATGATTTCCATGGAAACCGGAGGCCGGAAACTGGAAACCGGAGGCCGAATTTATGAAATTCCGGTCTCCCGTCTCCGCTTTCCGGTCTCCCTATAAATATTTAATGATCGTCCAGATAATCTTATATCCGGCCATGATAGTTCCTTTAATGGTTCCTGACACCTTAGATATTCCGATACGCTGCCGGTAGCGTACCGGTACCTCAGTGAAGCGAAGTTTTTGCTGAGCGGCTTTTACCTGCATCTCTACTGTCCAGCCGTAGGTGCGATCCTGCATATCCAACGCCATCAGCGAGTCGTAGCGGATGGCCCGGAATGGCCCCAAATCGGTAAAGTGGGCTCCGTACAGCCACCGTAGCAAACGAGTAGCCAGCCAGTTGCCAAAAACCTGTTGCGGTGTCATCGAACCCCGTTCCCGCCGGCCCAACGCTCTCGATCCGATGACCATATCGGCTTTATCCTCTAAAATTGGCTGAATTACCTGAGGCAACTCCTCCGGATAGTCAGAATAATCGGCATCCATAAACACCACAATATCGGGCTTCTCGGCTTGCTGGCTAATATAGGCTATTCCTTTTAAACAGGCATTGCCGTATCCTTGTTCGGGTTCTTCCAGTACAGTGGCTCCGGCCTCGCGGGCTACCCGTACCGTATCGTCGTTAGAGTTGTTATTGACTACCACAACTTCAGTCACCCACTCGCTAGGAATATCCCGGATTACCTTTCCTACTGAGTTCTGTTCGTTAAACGCCGGTATAATAACTTTAGTGGTCTTTTGCATAAAAAGTTGAAGGCATCAGAAATTGAGCCAAGAACTGTCGGGATTGCGACAATTAGGATTTCGCGAGTTTGGGGGTGGCTATTTCTTGAGAAACCGGCAGTGCGAACCAAAAAGTAGTTCCATGGCCTACTTCACTTTCTACCTTTAGCTGGCTATGGTGCAATTCCACAATTTTTTTGGCAATGGCCAATCCCAGTCCTAAGCCGCCCCGAGCTTTAGTACGAACGCTGGCGCTGCGGTAAAAGCGGTCAAAAATGTGGTTAAGGTCTTCTTCAGCAATGCCCGCCCCGGTATCCGAGATGCCTATTTTTACCTGGTTTTCGCTGACTTTAGCTACCGTTACGGTTACTTTGCCTCCTTCCGGCGTATACTGAATCGCGTTCTCGATCAAGTTTTGCAGTACGCGCTCTATCAAACTGATGTCCGCGTAGGTCAACGGAATATCCCGGTCGAAGTTGCTCTTTAGCGCTACCTTACCGGCTTCGGCCTTGGGCTTAAGTTGCAGCAGAATATCGTGGGCTAATTCTACCAGCGAAAATATCTCGGGTTGGGGTTGGGTCTGGCGAGCTTCCAGTTTGGATAAGGCAAACAGGTCGGCAACCAGCCGGGCTAGTCGGCGGGTATTTTTCAGGATGGTTTCCAGGTAATGTTGCCGTTCGGTTTCGCTTAGTAAGTGTTTTTTGATCAATATCGTTTCTACGTAGCCTTCTACCGAAGCCAGGGGCGTTCGCAAATCGTGGGAGATATTGGCGATCAGCTCCCGGCGTAGCTCATCGTTTTGCCGGAGCTGGGTCATAGCCGATTGAATTTTACTGGCCATGGTATTAAACGCCATCGCCAGTTCATTCACTTCATCGGAAGACTTAGCCGTGACCCGGGCACTATAGTCGCCCTGTTCCATCTGGCGTACTGCCCCAGCCACTTTTTTCAGATCTTTGGTTAGCCAGAATACGCAAAGAAACCCGATAATCAGCGTGACGGCCAACGCAACCAGCAAAGCCCTCCCCAGTACCATAAGAATGTAGCTGTGTCGGATAGACGCAGCATCCGATTCATGTTCACTGCCTAAGGTAATGTACAGGTAGCAGTGTAGTGAGCCATCGTGGCTGAGCAGGGTTGTAGCCGAGAAAACCCTAGGATCTTTAGGGTAGCGAGGGTCATCGCCGTAAATAGGCATAGAATCGGTCTGATGAATAAACGCTTCAACTTTGCTTACATCAATCGTATCCAGCTTAATTTCTCCGGGCTGGGCTGAAGCAGTAAGAATTTCCCCTTCGTGACCGACCATGTACAGCTTGATGTTGGGGTTGATGATCATAGCGTCGTGGAAGAGTTCTTCCAGAACAGGGCCGGGAATTTCGTTCGTAGCCGAATCTATGGTAAATTCCTTGGCGATAGAAGCCGCTAAGTCAAGATTACGCTTCTGGGTCATTTCGGCCAGGTAATCGGCCGAGGAGGTAGACATCAGATAAAAGTAAACCGCGCTCACCGATAACAGTAGCGCGGCAAAAGCTAACGAAAGCCGGAAACGTAGGCTACCCCAACGGATGTTGCCCCAACGGATGAATTTCTTAGTATGATTCTTAGCTGAGTTCATCATTAAATTTATAACCGACCCCCCAAACGGTTAAAATATAGCGAGGATTGGCCGGATCTTGTTCAATTTTCAGCCGTAGCCGGTTAATGTGCGAGTTTACGGTATGTTCGTAGCCGCTGTAGGAGTACCCCCAGACTTTACTAAGAAGCTCTTCGCGGGTAAAAGTACGACCTACTTCCTGCATAAATAGCCTTAACAGGTCAAATTCTTTGGCGGTAAGCTCTACTACCTGACCTTTCAGTACCACTTTGTGCTTCACTACATCCAGTACCAGTCCCCCTTCCTGAAGCTTACCCGATCCTGATTCTTCTGGCTCATAGGTAGAATTATAGCGGCGGATACGGGCCTTCACCCGGGCTACCAACTCTCGTACACTGAAGGGCTTAGTCATATAATCATCGGCTCCCAGATTTAATCCTAGTACTTTGTCAATCTCTTCCGCCTTAGAAGTGAGCATAATGATGGGTGTTTCAATTTTCTCCTGCCGAATGCGCTTGCAGACTTCCATGCCATCCATACTAGGAAGCATAATATCCAGGATGATGATATCGTAATTCTGGTGTACTGCCTGATAGAGGCCATCGAGACCAGTAGAGGCAATTTCGGCTTCGCAATTGATATCGCGCAGGTTTACCTGAATCAGGTTAGCAATATCCTGATCGTCTTCTACAATAAGGGCTCGTTTCTGCATAGTGGCGGTGGGAGTATCTTCCGAAGCTCCGTTCTCTCCGAGGTGGTACATGTAATTTACGTATTAAATTAAAACTGCGAAAAACAATAAAGCGACTTTTTATTTTGACTCAGGCGTATACCGGTTCAACCTTATTTCTTACTACCTCTAGCTGATGTAGTACTTCGGGTATACTGGCCCGTTGGGTGTAATCTTCTTCTACAAAGGCATAACGAATGACGGCCTGCTCATCAATAAGGTAGGTAGCGGGCATAGGCAAGCGGGCAATGATATCGGTATTGCGCGATAAGAGATTTAACCCCAGGCTGCGGTAGAAAGCTGATAGATAGTCGGATAGCACAACTGATACCTTGAAGGCTCGAGCTACTTCGCTACCCTGATCGTGTAGCACCGGGAAATCAAGCCGATTCTTTTCAACCGTGCGTTGGGCACTACGGATGCTCTCGGGGGTAATTGCTAAAAATCTTCCTCCCAGAAACTCAATATCGGGTAGTGCGTAGCGCCAGGCTCGCAGAGTTAGATTACAGTAGGGGCACCATCCGCCTCGGAAAAAGGTGAGTACTACGGGCCCTTGCGCTAATTGATCGTACAACCGAACCGAACGCTGGCGCTGATCCTTCAGTACAAAATCGCTAACAGTATCACCTACTTGTAAACTTCGCTCGGAGGCCTGCTGGCGGCGAAGGCTCTCCACAGACTGGTGGAGTACCTGCTGTAACCTAGGGGTAACCTGCTGCTCAACTTCCATTGATAAGGTTTGTAGCTCTTCTGATAAGTTTGTCATAATACTATACATTTCAGTTTTTCGTCGGCTATGCTCAAGGGCATTTAATCAAAATCCGATTGTGATGAATGTTTTAACGTTGCACAGGAGATCTGCTGTCGGATTTGCTATTTCTAAGTACGTGATTGTGAGCAGCTTATTTATCACAGAAGTATCACATGTTTATGAAATTTAAAAAACAACAACTTTTTTGAAACCTAGTTGATACAATTGATGTATATACAAATGCTATAAAACAAACCAATTCATCACAACAAAATTATAGAAATCATGAAATCAATGAATGTACTAGTACTGGCCGTTATTTTTGCCGTAGCTTCGGCTTTTACCCTACCCGAAAAAGAAGCTGTAACCTACAACGTAGACGTACAACAAAGTGAAATTACCTGGAAAGGTGAGAAAATAGCCGGAGCTCACGAAGGAACCATTCAACTGCGCGACGGTAGCCTGCTACTGGAAGATGGGAAGCTGGCCGGAGGCAACTTCACCATCGATATGAACACCATTAGCAATACTGATTTGGAAGGTGAGTATAAAGGCAAACTGGAAGGCCACCTAAAATCGGACGATTTCTTTGGAGTAGAAAAATACCCTACTGCTACACTGACTATCACCAAGGTTGAACCTCAAAGCGGAAACACCTACCAAATTACCGGTGACCTGACGATCAAGAACAAGACTAACCAAATTCAGTTTCCTGCCACCGTAACTACCCAGGGTAACCGGGTAACTGCCGATGCTTCTATCACTGTGGATCGTTCCGAGTACGACGTTCGCTACGGTTCCGACAGTTTCTTTGATAACCTGGGCGACAAAGTGATTTACGATGACTTTGACCTGCAAGTATCCTTAGTAGCCGAAAATCCGGTAGGAAAATAATATTCGCTCACTTCTAATCTGGAGCAGCACCCGGCAATGGGTGCTGCTTTTTTTATGGGCAGAAAAATTCGGAACTTTTGGTTTTTTTGGACGTTTTTGAAGGGTACTTAACCCAATTTTAGATTTTTGCTTTATCCCAATACCATAGAAGAAAAGATTGGCTTCGATCAGATTCGGCAGTTGCTGAAAGAGGCCTGTACGAGTTCGCTGGGAACGTATTACGTAGATAAAATTCAGTTCTCGGACCACTACGATCATATCACCAAGCTGCTCCAGCAAACCGAGGAGTTTCGTCAGATTCTACTGGAAGAGAAAAACTTCCCCTCAGGAAACTACCTGGATGTTCGTCCTCAGTTGGCTAAAGCGAAGACTCCGGGCATATTTCTATCCGAAGAAGAGTTTCACCATATTCAGCTTTCGCTGGATACCGTGATGCGGTGTCTGGCTTTCTTTAAAAATACGGAAGACGAGGAGCAGTATCCTTACCTGGCCCGTTTGAGCCAGTACGTAGAAGTTCCGGACAAACTGCTCGGCCAGATTCGGAAAATCATTGACGAGAAGGGGCATATTCGGAACAACGCCAGCAAGGAGCTACAGGATATTCGCCGGATGATGCTGAGCGAACAATCGCGCTTGCGCAAGGTACTGGATCAAATTATGCGGCAGGCTCGTCAGCAGGGCTACACTCCCGACGATGCTTCCATCACTATCCGGGGTGGGCGCATGGTGATTCCTATTCAAGCCGAGTACAAGCGGCGCATTAAAGGATTTGTGCACGATGAATCGGCTACTGGCCAGACCGTTTTTCTGGAGCCAGCTGAGGTACTGGAAATCAATAACGAAATTCGGGATTTAGAGTACCGCGAACGACGGGAGATCACTAGAATTCTAGTAACGCTAACCGATGAACTGCGCCCTCACCTACAATCACTGAAAAGTGCGTATCAGTTTCTGGGCATGATTGATTTCATCCGGGCCAAGGCCCGCTTGGCTTTGCAACTGGAAGCAGTGTGCCCTAAGGTAGAAAAGAAACGATTGGTGCAGTGGGAGCAGGCCCGGCATCCGCTATTGTACCTTTCCCACCAAGCCCAAAACAAGCCGGTAGTGCCATTAACTATTGCGCTAAATCCTGAGCAGCGCATATTAGTGATTTCAGGACCTAACGCCGGGGGGAAATCAATCTGCCTGAAAACGGTAGCGCTGGTGCAGTACATGCTTCAGTGTGGGTTGTTGGTACCTATGCACGAGCATTCGGTAGCCGGGGTTTTTCAGAGTGTTTTTATTGATATTGGCGATGAGCAGTCGCTGGAGAACGATTTAAGTACCTACAGCTCGCACCTTACCAATATGAATCACTTCGTGAAGTTTGCCGACCAGAAAACACTAGTGCTGATTGACGAGTTTGGCACCGGGACCGAACCCCAATTTGGCGGTGCCATTGCCGAAGCCATCCTGACCGACTTAAATCAGAAAAAGGTATTCGGAGTAATCACTACGCACTACTCTAATCTGAAGGAGTTTGCCGACCGGGCTGAGGGGGTGGTAAACGGAGCTATGCGCTTTGATACTGACGAACTGGAGCCGCTGTACCAACTGGATATGGGCAAACCCGGTAGCTCATTCGCTCTGGAGATTGCCCGCAAAATTGGTCTACAGGAATCCATCCTGAACCAAGCGAAAGAACTGGTAGGAGTAGAGCACGTGCAGTACGAAAAAATGCTGAGCGAACTGGAAAACGAAAAGAATAAACTCCAGCAGCTTACCCAGGATCTGGCGGCTAAGGAAAAACGGATCAGCAGTACTTCAAAAGAATACGAAGAGTTACGGGAGCATTTGCAGAACGAACGTAAGCGTATTCTGGCTGAAGCCAAGCAAGAGGCCAGTCAGTTGCTGCAGAATACCAATCAAAAAATAGAAAATACCATTCGGGTGATCAAAGAGCAGAATGCCGAAAAGGAAAGCACCCGTCAGGCCCGGCAAGAATTGGAAGAATGGAAAGAAAAAGTAAAGCCCCAAGCTGCTGATCCTAAGCCCCGGCGAAAAAAACCGGCGATAACCAAAGAAGAAGGGCCCGTTCAGGAAGGGGATGCCGTGCGGGTAAAAGAAAACGGAGCCATTGGCGAAGTGCTGTCGTTGCGGAATAATCAGGCCGAAATTCTGATCGGTTCGCTGAAATCAACCGTGAAATTGAGCCGCCTGGAAAAAGTAGGCAAACAAGTATTAAAGAAGCAACAGAAAAGCCTTTCTACCAGAACTCAGAATATAGATTTGAACGAGAAGCGAGCCAGCTTTAGCAGTAGCCTGGATTTACGCGGTAAGCGGGTAGAAGAAGTGATTCCCAAGCTGGAAACCTGGGTAGACGAAGCCGCGATGTTTGGCTCCGGCGAACTGCGCATTGTGCACGGTAAAGGCAACGGAGTGCTGCGCGAGGTAGTCCGTAACTACCTCAAAACTCATCCCTCAGTCTCCCATTTTCAGGAGGAGCATATTGAGCGGGGCGGAGCCGGAGTTACGCTGGCGTATCTTCATTAACATAAGTTTACTCCTGCTTTCTCAGCACAAACACGTATCCACCCTCTATTCGGGCGACTCGGCTGTTATTAGCAGGGATACTACTGTCCATTCCAATATTAAACTCAATGCGGAGTGTAGTATCTTCGGGCACAATCATATCCATCACTACTAAATCGGGCTGCCGTAGCACTTCGGCTCCGGCTCTAAAGTCAGCATCGTCATCCACCACTAATGTGCCCTGCGGAGGAAAAACGGCAGGAGTACTACCTGCTGTCGTATAATTGACCCGCGTCAGAGTCGGAGTAACAGTTATTCGGAAGTTCGTCAGGTCTAACACCTCGCGGGCGCTCTCCGGAATAGTTACGTCCGTAGAATCTCGCACAAACCAAGTACCGGCAATTGCCTGAGCCGGAGAGGAAGAGTCATTACCCCCACTACCACCATCGTCAAAGCAACCCGAAAGAAGTAAGGTTAAAGCAGTGAGGCCAACTGCCCACGAAAAATAATATCTCATAGCTGACTTTGATTGCTGTTTATCGTTTACTCTTTAGTCCACAGTCATTTGTCATTAGTTACCACTACACATTCTATTCTACCTGCCTTCAAACCCAAATCTCAAACTCAAAACCCATAACCCATAACTCGTAACTTTGAACTCTAAACGCAATAACTTCCGACTTCCGCCTATCGCTTGTACTGTACAATGTCAACGACGTGTTGGCAGAAATCATATTCGTACGGTTGATTAGAGCAAATTATTACCAATTTATTGTTTATAAGCTGTTTAATTTCGCTTTTGTACCACTGAATGCCCTGCTGATCGAGATTAGAGCAAGGCTCATCGAGCAGCAGTACCGGGCTTTGGGAGTAGAACGAAATGCCGAGCTTTAGCCGCTGCTTCATACCCGACGAAAATTGATAAATATACTTGCGGCGGGCATCTTGCAGATACATCCGTTCCAGCAACTTAGGTACCGTCATCTCCTGCTGCAATGGCTTTAGTGCGGTATGAAACTCCAGAAACTCCTGCAAGGTAAACTCTTCAACCAGTTCAACGTAGGGAGCGGCGATACTTACCTTGCGGAAGATGGATTCTTCGTCTACCGGCTCGCCGTTCATCAAATAAGTAACCTTCCCCAACGAAGGTGGAAGCAGGCCGGCTAGAATTAACAACAATGTCGATTTTCCACTACCATTTGGGCCAGTGAAAGCGTAGGATTGCTGTTGGTGAAGCGTAAGATTAATATTTCGGAAGATCCATTCGCCGGGTCCGCGGTTACCAGAACTCTGTCCAAGCTGAAATTTCTTGCCTACCTGCTCAACTTCAATGCGCACGCAACCGTCTGGCTTACTGGTCAAACCCTTTCATGATACCTCGCTCGGAGCTGTGCATAAACCGGAGGATTTCGTCCCGTTCGCGGGAGGGGTTCATGGTAATTTCAATCTGATCTAGTGCGGTAGAGTTGTTCATTCCGCTAAGGTAAATCATCCGGTAGATCTCCTGAATTTCGTTGATTTTTTCGTTAGAGTACCCTCTTCGCCGCAGACCGATAGAGTTGATGCCACTATAGCCCAGCGGTTCGCGAGCAGCTCGCACAAACGGTGGCACATCTTTACGGACTAGCGAGCCACCCGAAATCATTGCGTGCGCTCCGATTTTCACAAACTGATGCACGGCACTCATTCCTCCGATAAAAGCGTGCTCGCCTACTAAGACGTGGCCAGCCACTTGAACGGCGTTAGCCAATATACTGTGATCACCGATCACGCAATCGTGGGCAATGTGTACATAAGCCATTAATAAACAGTCGTCGCCTATTACGGTTTTGTGGCGGTCTACCGTGCCGCGGTTTACGGTAACGCACTCGCGGATCACGGTTCGGTCGCCAATCTCCACGGTGGTTTCCTCACCGGCAAATTTCAGATCCTGAGGTACAGCGGCGATTACGGCTCCCGGAAAGATTTTGCAGTTGCGGCCAATCCGGGCTCCTTCCATGATAGTCACGTTAGAGCCAATCCAGCTGCCTTCCTTAATCACTACATTCTTATGAATGGTACTGAAGGGCTCAATGACTACATTATTGGCGATCTTGGCCTCGGGGTGGATATATGCTAGTGGTTGGTTCATGTGTTTTTCCGAACAATGCTGGCCGACATAGTTGCTTCGCACACCAGTGACTTGCCTACAAAGGCCTGGCCGTGCATTTTGGCAATTCCTCTTTTTATAGGAGCCAGCAGTTCACATTTTATGGTGATTGTATCACCGGGTAAAACCATCTTTTTAAAGCGGCAGTTTTCAATTGCCAGAAAATAGGTCCAGTAGTTCTCCGGATCGGGAACGGTATTAAGCACCAGAATTCCGCCGGTTTGCACCATCGCCTCTACCTGCAATACGCCAGGCATTACGGGATTTCCCGGAAAGTGCCCTTCGAAGAACGGCTCATTCATGGTAACGTTCTTCATACCGCAAACGGTGGTATCGTCTAGGTAGTAAATTTTATCAATCATCAGGAATGGATACCGGTGGGGTAGCATCTGGCTGATCTGATTGATATCAAGTACCGGAGGAAGCTTGGGATCGTACTGGAGCAGTGTAGAGTCACCGCTTTCTTTCATTACTTTCTTCAGCTTTTTGGCAAAAGCTACGTTAGCAGCATGTCCGGGTCGGGCCGCCAGAATATGCGCTTTTATGGGCCGTCCTACCAGCGCTAGGTCGCCTACCATATCCAGTAACTTATGGCGAGCCGGTTCGTTTTTGTAGCGAAGTTCTACATTATTGAGGATTCCTTCGCTACGGACCTCTACTTTAGGCTTGTTAAATAAGTCGGCTAGGTATTCCAGTTCCTTTTCATCCACCTTTTTGTCAACTACTACAATGGCATTGTTCAGGTCTCCCCCGCGGATCAGATTGTTTTTATGCAGCATTTCCAGCTCATGCAAAAAGCAGAATGTGCGGCAGGCGGCAATTTCCTTGGAGAATTGCTTGATGTCATTCATCGTAGCGTGCTGGCTTCCCAGTACCGGCGAGTTGTAATCTACCATCACCGTAATCCGGTAATCGTCCAGTGGCAGAGCGGCAATCTCTACATTACGGGAGGAATCACGGTAATGAACGCTTTCCTTTACTTCAAAGAAATTACGTAAAGCGCTCTGTTCTTCGGTACCAGCTTCTACCAGAGCATCAATATAGGGCTTGGCACTACCGTCCATAATCGGCGGCTCTGGTCCATCAAGCTGGATCAGCACATTGTCAATTTCCATACCTACCAGCGCCGATAGTGTATGCTCAACGGTATTAATCCGGGCGCCACTCTGTTCAATAGTCGTTCCTCTTGAAAGGTCTACTACGTTGTCGACATCCGCATCTACCGTCGGCTCCCCTTCCAGGTCAGTACGCTGAAACTTGATCCCGTGGTTAGGCTTGGCGGGTAAGAAGGTCATGTTGGCCGGAACTCCAGTGTGTAATCCTACTCCCGATACGGTTACCGACTTCTGTATAGTGTGTTGCTTAATGTTCATCATGGACTTTGGCTCGCTAAAGCGGCAAAGTTAGTATTTTTTTTCTAGTTCGTTAATGCGCTGCACTAAGTCCGGCAGGTTCTTAAAGGCGGCGTAGGCTCGTTTGTACTTCCTGAGGTCAAAGGCTGGGCTCCCTAATACTACTTGCTGAGAAGGTAACGACTTACCAACCCCAGCTTGGGCTCCCACGGTAACTTTATCACCTATCGAGATATGCCCTACAATCCCTACCTGACCCGCTAACACACAGTTCTTCCCAATCTTAGACGAACCGGACACTCCAGTTTGAGCAGCTATTACGGTGTTCTCACCAACTTCGGCATTGTGGGCTATTTGAACTAGGTTATCGAGTTTTACCCCATCACGGATAGTGGTGGAGCCTAGCGTGGCGCAGTCAATAGTAGTATTGGCCCCTATACTTACGTGGTGTCCGATGACAACATTACCCAACTGAGGAATGGTTTTATAGCTTCCGTCAGATTGAGGGGCAAACCCGAATCCATCGCTGCCAATAACTGCCCCGGCGTGAATTTCGCAATGTGAACCGATAATGGTACCGGAATAAATCTTAACTCCACTATGGATTACGGTGTGGTCGCCGATAGTTACCCCGTCGCCAATGTAAGCCTGAGGGTAAATCTTGACTCCTTTTCCGATCTGGCCGTTAGCCCCTACGTAAGAAAATGCTCCTCGGTATAGCTCGTCGCCCACGGTGGTCGATGGGTGGATAAAGGCGGGCTCTTCAACCCCTACTTTATTGTGATTGGTGAGTTTGTGGTATTCTTCCAGCAAAGCCGTGAAACCGGAATACGGATCATCTACCCGAATAAGGGTAGTACTCAGCGATTGCCGGGGCCTAAAATCTTTATTGACCAATACCGCACTGGCACTGGTATTATAAATGGCTGGTTCGTACTTAGGGTTAGAGAGAAAAGCAATAGCTCCCGGTTGGGCATCGTCGATTTTTCCTAACTTATTAATTTTAGTAGCACCATCACCCTGCACCTCACCATCAAGCAACTGGGCGATGTAGTCGGCACTAAACTCTATCATGAACGTTTAAACGTTAGGTTAGCAAAAAAGGCTGCTTACTGAATGCAATGCCAGCGGTTTAGGCCAGCATACGTAATACTTTTTAACGATCTGACTCATAGCCTTTATATGGGGCAGCTCGGATGCTTGAACTACGTCAAAAATCTTGCCCTCTTTGGTCAGAATACTTATTTTTTGATCCTCAACTACATAAGCTGCATTACTAATTTCTCCGTAGTATAAGAAATAGGATATTTCATCTGAGTTAAGTTTCATTTCTTGCTGTATTTCTTGCCTTAGCTGGGCAATTACCTCATTTCCTAGTGGTTGATTTAACAGTTTGATCCGGAACAATTTACGCTGCAGTAGCATTTGGCTCAGTGTAGATAAAACTCGATCAGAGTGCTTTTGCCAGCCTTTTATCGCGCACCAGATGTCGTTATCGTCCAGTTCGGTGTAGTGTTTCAGATAATCGGTATTTTGCTCAATATCGGCCAGGGTTATCTGCTTTTCCAAGAACAATGATAAACAGGAGGAAGCCGGAACCGATACTCCCTGGGCTAGCAAATGCTGAGCTCGCTTAACAATGGATACTAGCATTTTTTCAGCACTTACACTAGCCTTATGGAGATATACCTGCCAGTACATAAGCCGCCGGGCGGTCAGGAAGTTTTCTATGCTGTAAATTCCTTTTTCCTCTACCACTACCTGATCATTGCGAATATCCAGCATCTTAATAATACGATCGGCCCCAATCTCCCCCTCCGACACTCCGGTGTAAAAACAGTCACGTTTCAGGTAATCTAACCGGTCAATATCCAGTTGGCTGGAAACCAGTTGATGAAAAAACCGCCGCTCGTACCGGTTGGTAAAAATTCGGTAAGCCAAACCCAGGTTGCCTCCTAGTTCCTTCTCCAGGCGCTTTATAATCAGCCGCGACATTTCTTCGTGGCTTACATTCAGCAGCGTATATTCCAGGGCGTGGGAGAAAGGGGCGTGGCCCACATCGTGCAGTAGAATAGCGATCAGCAGGGCTTCACACTCGTCTTCGGAAATATCTTGTCCTTTATTGCGGAGGCTGTCTACCGTATTTTGCATTAAGTGCATAGCTCCCAATGCATGGTGGAAGCGGGTATGCAGTGCCCCCGGATATACTAAATCAGTTAATCCTAACTGACGAATACGCCGTAACCGCTGAACGTAGGGGTGCTCAATGATGTCGAAAATGAGTTCGCTGGGGATATTGATAAATCCGTAGACGGGATCGTTGAAAACTTTTCTTTTGTTCAACGTTAGTTATTTTATATAAATGGTGTTAAGGTAAGTGGTGTTATGATATTTTAGTGTTATGGTGTTATGATACTTGATTTTTATGTTATTCGCCAATTTTGAATTTAAACTCCTAACACTATAACACTCAAACACTCAAACACTATTTAAATAACCCCCACATACCCACTTAGTTTTTTAACCTGAAATAACTTATGCAAAAATACCGAATTCTTTGGGCCGACGATGAAATTGATCTTTTAAAGCCCCATACCCTCTTTCTGGAGAAGAAAGGCTACGAGATGGTGACCGTCAACAGCGGAGCTGATGCTATAGAGCAGGTAGAAAATCAGGCGTTCGATCTGATTTTTCTGGATGAAAATATGCCGGGCATGACCGGTCTGGAAACCCTGGATTACATTAAATCTTCCAAACCTAATATTCCGGTGGTAATGATTACCAAGAGCGAGGAGGAGATGATTATGGAGCAGGCTATTGGCGCCAAAATCAGCGACTACCTGATTAAGCCATTAAACCCCAATCAGATTCTGCTTTCCATCAAAAAGATTCTGGACAACCGCCGGTTGGTGACCGAAAAAACCAATATGAGCTACCAGCAGGATTTCCGGAACCTCAGCATGGCCTACAGCGATAATATTGGCCACGAAGAGTGGGTAGAAATTTACAAGAAGCTGATTTTCTGGGAACTGGAGATTGACAATACCGAAGAAAGGAGCATGTCGGAAGTGCTGGATAACCAGAAAGACGAAGCCAACTCCAACTTTGCCCGCTTCATCAGCGATGAGTACGACTCCTGGCTGAACGAGGTGGGAGTTGATAAGCCCCTATTGTCGCACGAGTTGATGGCGAAACGAATTTTTCCGCAACTGGACGAACAGCCCGTATTCTTCATTCTGATTGATAACCTCCGCTTTGACCAGTGGAAGGTAATTGAGCCGATCATTGCTGATTACTACACGGTAGAAGAAGAATCCGCTTTCTATTCTATTTTGCCTACCACCACGGCTTTTTCCCGGAACGCCATTTTTTCCGGGATGCTACCCTCCGATATGGCCAAGTACCACTCCGACATTTGGGTAGGCGACGATCAGGAGGAAGGAAAGAATAACCACGAGTTTGAGTTTCTGAAGCGGCAGCTCAAAAAGAACCGGTTGGATATTAAGAGTAGCTACCATAAGATTATTCGTACCGAGCAGGGTAAGCAGTTGCTGGATAATGTGACTAACCTATTGAATAACGACCTGAACGTGGTGGTGTATAACTTTGTGGATATGCTCTCCCACGCCCGCACCGATATGGAAATGATCCGCGAACTGGCTCCCGATGAGTCGGCCTACCGGTCTATCACCAAGTCGTGGTTTCTGCATTCGCCGCTGCTGGATCTATTCAAGCGCCTGGCCCGCGAACCGATAAAAGTGATTATAGCCACCGACCACGGTACCATTCGGGTGAAGCGCCCGGTAAAAATTATTGGCGACCGCAACACCAATACTAACCTACGCTACAAGCAGGGGAAGAACCTGAACTTTGATAGTAATAAAGTATTTGCGGTGCGTAAGCCGGAAGAGTTGTTTTTACCCCGGCTGAATGTATCTACTACCTACGCTTTTGCTACGCAGGACTTTTTCTTCGCGTATCCGAATAACTACAATTACTACGTAAATTATTACCGCGATACCTTTCAGCACGGAGGCGTTTCGCTGGAAGAAATGATCGTACCTTTGGTCACACTGTCGCCTAAGAATGCCTAAGGAAGAGCGGGTTATAGAATCGGTAGAGCTGAAAGATTTGCCGCGGGTGGCTAAAGAGTTGATTGATTGGGCGCAGCCGCATACCGTGTGGTTATTTCGTGGTGATCTGGGAGCGGGAAAAACTACCTTCATTCAGGCGCTGGCCGAGCAGTGGGGAGTAGAAGATCGGGTGAGTAGTCCTACGTTTTCAATTGTAAATGAGTATTTGGGAGGTGATGACCAGCCGATATACCACTTTGATTTTTACCGGCTGGAGGACGAAACCGAAGCATTGGATATTGGTTTAGACGAATATTTAACCTCCGGGAACATCTGCCTTATGGAATGGCCTGAAAAAATCCGTAATTTACTTCCGGATCAGTACGTACAGCTTCGTTTGGAGGTGCTTCCAGACGAAAGCCGGACTTTTTACGCATCAAAATATGAATGACCCAACGAAATCGGAATCCTCATCGGAAATCAAAGAACTTGCCCAGGAGCAGGTGCTGTACCCGCAGGAGCAACTGGTGAAGGTAAAGGCAGCCAATAAGCCATTGCAGATTGGCATTCCTAACGAAATATCGCTTCAGGAAAACCGCCTGATGCTAACCCCCTCTTCGGTAGGGATTATTACCAACCTGGGACATCGGGTAATGGTAGAGGCCGAAGCCGGTTTATCCGCCAAATTTAGCGATAACGAATACAGCGAAGCGGGGGGCAAAATCGTCTATTCGGCCAAAGAGGCGTTTGAAGCTCAGATTGTACTGAAGGTAGAACCGCCTACGCTGGAAGAGATTGAGCATATCCCCAACGGTTCTACGCTGATTTCAGCTTTGCAAATGGGTAATCAGACGCCCGAGTTTATCCACGCCCTGAACAAGAAAAAGATTACCGGGGTAGCCTTTGAGTTTATTGAAGACAAGGTAGGGGGTATGCCGGTAGTACGGGCTATGAGCGAGATTGCCGGTAGCAACGTCATGAACATTGCCGCCCACTACCTTAGTAGCAGTACCAACGGTAAGGGAGTGGTGCTGGGAGGCATTACGGGCGTACCCCCCACTCGCGTAGTTATCTTAGGAGCGGGTACCGTAGGCGAATACGCCGCCCGGGCCGCTATTGGCCTGGGAGCCCAGGTGAAGGTGTTTGATAATCAGTTGTATAAGCTACGCCGCATCAAGCACGCCCTGGGTCAGCAGATTTACACCTCTACCATGGATGTAATTACGCTAAGTAATGCCTTGGAAGAAGCCGACGTGGTGATTGGAGCCATTCGGGCGGAAAAGGGAACCAACCGCATGGTGGTAACCGAAGAGATGGTAGCCAACATGAAAGCCGAATCGGTGATTGTGGATGTAAGCATTGACCAGGGCGGCTGTATTGAAACCTCCAAGATTACTACGCTTAAGAACCCGGTATTCCGCAAGTACAACGTCATTCACTACTGCGTGCCCAACATTGCGGCGCGAGTAGCCCGCACGGCTACCACCGCCTTTAGCAATATCTTTACGCCCATTCTGGTTCAGATCAGTGATGCCGGCGGAGTAGACGATATGATTTACGCCCACCGCTGGTTTATGAAGGGAGTATACACCTACCGCGGCAGCTTGACCAACGCCGCCATCGGCAAAAAATTCAACCTCCGCTTCCGCGATCTACATCTGCTAATGGCCGCCCGGATTTGATCAACTATTGATATTAATATTTTAGAGGTGACAGTATTTTTGGGAGTGTCTTCATTGCTCTCGGGCATTCTGGATAAATGGAGAACAACCTGTCTATGGTGTCTTAGCTGTACATCTTAGCATCTCGAAAGATGCTATGCACTACACGCATTGTTGTAATTCGTTTTTTCAATGTATTTTGGGTCATTCAAATCTTTCTGCCATAATTCTTTTATCCTCACAATTTCTTCCTTTTGAATTAAGGTCATTTCAGATTTTAATTCAACTTCTAATAGTTTATCTAAAATGATTTTACGGCCATTTAGTGTCAATGGGCCTAATCCTTTTTGGCCATTTCTCCTTTGATTGCATCTATATTCTGGGTTGTCTCGGAATACTGATATCCAATTTCTAAATTCATGCAAGTAAGTTAGCTGTGTATAGCCATTTTCAATCATTTTGGATATTGATTTGTCTTTTCTTACCACCGTACACGTCCAACAGCCAAATCTACTACTTCCACAAGATTTTCCAGGTAACTCCCGATAGACTGGACACTCTGATCCTGCATCTTTATATAATTCTCCGAGTTTTTGAGAGTCAATACTTTTCGGAAAATCGTTGAATTTTAATGTCGCCCAAACATCTTTTATAGAATGATTGATTATAGGACTAAAAATTCGATTCTTTTTGGATCCAGATTGAGACAAATAATATTCTGATTTAGAGTGTCTAGAAATGGTTCTGTCTCGCTGCTCACTTTCTCCTTTTCGAATACCTAGCAAGATGGTTGCTTTTGGATGTTTATCAATAATTTCCTTTACAGGGTTTATTCTAAGTTTATCAGTACACCACCTAAAAATGTTTGTTGGTGTTGGATATCCTCTGCCAATTACTTTTACAAAGAATCTATCATCTAATTTAGGAACAGCAATTTCATATTCTATAGGTAATCTTAAACCTAAACATTCCGATTTCAATCTTTCGAAAGTTTGATACACATACTCCGTAATTATTGGGTTTTCAACACCTGTGTCACAATAAATGACTTTTATGTCTTTATGGTAGTTGTCTAATTGTGACAGGGCACCTATGACCAGTTTCAACAACGCAGAGGAGTCTTTTCCACCGCTATATCCTAAATACCACGGGCTACCATCTTTGAGATATTCTTGCTTAATAACATCAATGGAATTTTGATCCTTAGTAAGGACCGGTTTTAGGCAGTTAGTGCAAAATTTCATCGAATTTTGTTTGAAGGATCTTAGAGAGCTTTTTATCGTTTACAATGGGGTTCAATTGCTTGTTTGACAAGTTAATGTGCTTAATAACCGATATAATATGTAGAATGAAAGAAATCATTGCAGCGAAGAGAAAAATATCTTGAATAACTTGATTTTTGGGAATTTGCTCCATGTTTTTATAGGTGAAGTAGAAGAGTATTGATATTAGAGCTGAATCTGCAGTTGAAGTCCAAAAAATCCCATTAAATCGAACATTTTCCCCCTTTCGCTTTAATGATTCATCATTATCAATAACATTATAGAAAGCTGTCATGTAGGCATCCTTATATTTGAGGCTCTTTCTTTGTTCTTTGTCAACAGATTTACCATAGGCCTTAATCAGTTTGTCAAGTATGTTTTTTGTTATAAAGAAGTGAGATGGCTTTGTAATTACTCTTTGTATATTCAATTGATAATAAACCCCGCCAAGGAGTATTGACAGAAATGTAACATAAGTAACATTGAGCCCCTTAATATCAAATGCTTCCCCTAAATAGAATAAATAAATAGGATAAGTACCTAGAAGAATTATCATCCCCGGAATAAATACCCTCAAATATTTCAAAGTTTTTTGCTCCATTTTTTATAGCTACCGACGACTTGGCTAGCGGTCAGGCCGGCCATGTTTGCGTTATCAGTTCGTGTTTCATTTTCAGTACTTAGAGCAAAAAGCAAACAAATTGCTATTTACCTAAGGCTTGACGTTAGCTTTTGTTGTGCGTTCGTATTTTTCTATTCTTTATCATCATTAAACCGATTATTGTTAATGGTATTGATATTATCCAAATTATCAAGAAAACTATAATTCCTGCAATTAATGCTGCGTTTTCACCTTCTCCGAATCCAAAGCTAAAAATTATTATTGCAGGAAGAGTGACCCATGTCTCTATGGCTGCTCGGAATTGATTATCCGTAATTGGATTAAATAGTCCACCAAAAAAGTAAATTAGTGACAATCCAAAATAGGAACTTGATATACAGAATGATATTAATAAAATTCTTTTTTTGCTCATTCACGATTTAGCCGATTCAACATCCAGTTTCAATTCTGTTAATCTCTGTATTCCAAAATATTGGAGTCATTTTCTTAAATTCTTTTATTTCTTTAGAATGACGCACAACTAATTGATAACGGCAATAAGTCTCCGTTATCTCTTTTATAGGCTACCCTGTATTTCCCTTATCTAGCAGATATCAATGAATAACTCAGACATTATTGTTAACGTATTGAGTTAGCTAGAGACCTAAAATGCACCACCTGGTAAACGGCAGCTGCACTAAAAATACGATGCTTTTTGCTTAATCACCAAGGCTTTTTGCCACAATGTAGAGGCAAATTTCCTCAAGAAAGGGGAAAAGAATATCAAGCAAGAGGTGAATTGCCTCAAGCAGCTAGCAAAAAGCCTCAACTAAGAGACAAAAAGACTCAATCGTGAGTCTTTTAGATAGAAAAATTAGTCTAAAAGACCCAAACGTGACTCTTTTAGACTGAAAAATTAAGCCAAAAGAGTCAAACGCAGCTCTTTTACCTAGTGATTGATGGTTTTTGCCGAATGATTAGTAGATTTTCTAATAAACTGCTTACAATATTTTCTATCTCGGAAAAAAGCACTTAGGTAAGCTCTGGTAGAGAAGAAGTTTTTGTCCCCGCACGCACTATTTATTTTTGCTCACCTCCCCGGATGAGGCTTTGCCGAATTCCGGGGTCTCCTACCTACTATTTGGGAGGCCCCGGAATAAATCCGGGGAGGGTACTTTGGATTATTTTTGTTGGTAAAATTTTAGAATTATGGTAAATGATAATGTGGTGGCGGTGAAGCTGACCGCCAAGGAGATTAGCGAAACCGTACAGAAGTTAAAGGAAATTCAGGCTCAGTTGGCCGACCGGCTTATTGCCCTGCAACCGGAGGAACGACGAGCTGTTCCCAAAATGAGTGACAAGACCTTGCCCTTTGTAGAGAAAGTAGTGAGTTACGTAGACTCCCGCCCGGAGTTTGCCCCCTTCTACCTGCCGGTAGAAGATATGAAGATTGACTTTCAGGCGGTGAACGACCTAAAGCAAATTCAGCGCGAGGCCGAGCAACTGTGCCAGGCCCTGAATGATACTATTCTGCTTTCGGGCAGCGAGGCGTATTCGGCGGCATTAGCCTACTATAATTCGGTAAAGCAGGCGGCTAAAGCCAACGTACCCCACGCCGCCCCGGTTTACGAAGACCTGAAGAAACGCTTCGAGAAGAAGTCATAGAATATTATTTTCTTTTCACGTCATGACGGACGAAGAATGAGTGAAGCAATCTCCCTCACTGGTGGGAGATTGCTTCCGCTCGGCGTCGGATGGCCGATGCCACCCGGCTCGTACCTCGTCGCGGGGCGACCCCGTGCGACGGTCGCTCGCAATGACGTTATACTGTTTTGATTCTCTGCTATTTCTTTGATTATCATTAGCATAAAGGGGATGAATCCGGCATATTTGTGCGGTTCACTTCTTTAGCTACTATGATCTATTCTTATCTACTAACCATTTGTATTCTACTTAGCAGCGTAATTTTTTCGCAGGCGCAGCCCCAACCCTACTTTCCTTCGTCCCAAACCTGGGAAACCCGCTCGCCCGATGAACTGGGTCTGAATGCCGGACAACTACAGCAAGCGGTTGAGTTTGCCCAAGCAAATGAGTACGAAGGAGAGCGAGACCTGAAGGTAGCCATTCTGAAAGGCTTTGCCCGCGAACCTTATCACGAAATTAAAGGGCCCACCAAAGACCGGGGCGGCCCCGCCGGAGTGATCCTAAAAAACGGTTACATCGTTGCCCAGTGGGGTGATGTAGAGCGGGTGGATATGACCTTCAGCGTCACCAAAAGCTACCTTTCTACCGTAGCCGGGCTGGCGGTAGACGCCGGGCTGATTGCGAGCGTAGACGATTCGGTAGCCCAGTACGTTTGGGATGGCTCGTTTCAGGGAGAACATAACCGCAAAATTACCTGGGATCATCTGCTTACCCAATCCTCCGACTGGTCGGGTTCGCTATTCGGGATTAGCGATTGGGCCGACCGTCCGCCCAGCGAGGGCGGGATTGATGACTGGAAATACCGTGACCTGTACGAACCGGGTACCAGCTTCGAGTACAACGACGTGCGGGTGAACCTACTGGCCTACTCGCTACTGCAAGTCTGGCGGAAGCCGCTGCCGATGGTGCTGAAAGAAAAAATTATGGACCCCATTGGGGCGTCCACCACCTGGCGCTGGTACGGCTACGAAAACTCCTTCGTGAACGTAGACGGTATTATGATGCAGTCGGTAAGCGGAGGGGGCCACTCGGGGGGAGGAGTATTTATTAATACACTGGATCACGCCCGGTTTGGGTTGCTTTTCCTGCGGCGCGGATTATGGAAAGGCCAGCGGCTTGTTTCCGAAAGCTGGATTGAGCAGGCGACTACCGCTTCGGCAGCTAACGATAGCTACGGCTATATGTGGTGGTTGAACCGGGGTAATCGTACCTGGGAGGGAGTATCCTCTTCGGTTTACTATGCCTCCGGTTTCGGCGGGAATTTTATTGTTGTGGATAATGAGCACGATCTGGTGATTGTCACCCGCTGGCTGAATCCGCCCCAAATGGGAGAGATGGTAAAGATGGTGATGGAGTCTGTAGAATAAAATCGTTTATGGAAGACTTACCTACTTACGTGCGGCCGGTAGACCCGTAGTGCACTTGTTGCACGACGATGGCAACTTTCCCAATAATGAGCGGCTACCGCTGATCATCTATCCGCAAGTTCTGAACCTGACTCAGGACAATGCGGCATCCATCATCGAATCGGTTTTTCAGCAGAATGGGTGGGGTAACAGTTGGCGCAATGGTATCTATAATTATCATCATTACCACAGCACCGCCCACGAAGTGCTGGGAATTTACCGGGGAAGCGTTCGGGTAGAACTAGGCGGCCCAAAAGTGGGCATTGAAGTAAATGCTAAGGCAGGTGATGTAATCATTATTCCGGCGGGAGTGGTTCATAAAAACCTAGGGGCAAGCAGCGATTTTGCCTGCGTAGGAGCTTATCCCCCCGGCCAGCATTTTGATATGAACTACGGCAACGCGAACGAGAGACCTGAAGCTGATCAAAACATTGCCTCGGTTCCCCTACCTACCACCGACCCAGTGTACGGTACGCCGGGCGGACTCATTGATCATTGGAAAAAATAAAGGGAATGCTAAAATTTAACATTCCCCTGTTTTTGGTGTAAAGTACTTGTCGGTTAAAAGCCACCACGGAACTTGTAGGTGTTCGCCACTTTGTCAATTGCGACGATGTAGGCCGCAATACGCATGGATACCCCGAATTTAAGGGCGGTGCGGTACACTCGTTCAAATGACTCCCGCATAATCCGGTCGGAACGGCGGTTCACCCGGTCGTGGGTCCATTTGTAGCCCAGGCGGTTTTGCACCCACTCAAAGTAAGAGACCGTAACTCCGCCGGCGTTGGCCAAAATATCGGGTACTACCAAAATACCCTTACTGTTGATAATGTCGTCGGCCCGGGCCGAAGTAGGACCGTTAGCTCCCTCTACAATCATACGAGCGTTAATCTGCTCGGCGTTACGGACGGTAATGACATCCTCCATCGCAGCCGGAATTAGAATATCTACATTCAACGTTAGCAACTCATCACCTTCAATTAGCTCACCGCCGGTAAACCCACTTAGCGTACCGTTGTTAGCCGCCCGGTATTCTACCGCCTGTTTAATGTCAATGCCGTCAGGATTGTAGTAAGCCCCCGAAATATCACTGATGGCTACTACCGTGCTGCCTCGCTCTTCCATGAGTAGGGCCGCATAGGAACCTACATTACCAAAGCCTTGTACGGCCACGGTCGACTGATAAGGATTAATCCGCAGTTTTTCCATGGCGGCAAAAGCCGATACCATCACCCCCCGTCCGGTAGCCTCGGTTCGTCCCAATGAGCCACCCAACACTAGCGGTTTTCCGGTTACCACCGCATTGATGGTCATGCCATTGGCCCGGGAGTATTCGTCCATGATCCAGGCCATTTCTTTAGGGCCCGTACCCATATCCGGAGCCGGAATATCGCGGTCGGGACCGAAAATACTAAACATCTCTTGAGTATAAGAGCGGGTAAGTCGTTCAATTTCGCCGGAAGACATCTGCCGGGGATTGCAGCGAATGCCCCCCTTAGCCCCACCGTAGGGAATATCTACCACGGCGCACTTCCAGGTCATCCAGGCCGCTAGTGCCTTTACCTCATCAATGTTAACCCCCATATCGTAGCGAATACCACCCTTGGAAGGTCCCAGAATATTAGAGTGAATTACCCGGTAGCCTTCGAATACCCGAATGGAACCATCGTCCATGGTGATAGGGAGGGAAACGATAACCTGTTTCACCGGATTTTTCAGAACATTATATACTTCATCGTTTAAGCCCAGTGCTTGAGAGGCAATATGAAAGCGCGACATCATAGACTCAAACGGATTTTCTCTATCCGTAATCGGAGCGGGTTCTACGTATGACATGTGGTTTACCTATTAAAAATTTAATAAAACGTAGTGTAAAATTAGTAATCTAGTTTCACTAAATGTAATCAACGTACGTTTTTCAGAAAAATTTCAAAAAAATGATAATGAAATGCGATGCTAACAGCAGTCCATCGAACCGGTCCAGAAAACCGCCGTGCCCTGGTAATCCCTGCCCGGAGTCTTTAATGGCAATGCTCCGCTTAAATAGTGATTCTACCAAATCTCCGTAGGTGCCGGTCACCACAATGATCGCCCCAACAATAACCCATTCCCAGGAAGGCAGATCAGTGTAGAAATACGAAAGCAAAAGGGCGGTGATCAGGGCAGTAATGGCCCCACCAATGCTTCCCTCCCACGATTTCTTGGGCGAAACACGAGCAAACAACTGTCGCTTGCCGAAGCGCACTCCGGCAAAGTAGGCTCCCGTATCGCTAGCCCAAAAGAGCGAAAGCACTCCTAGCACAATCTGAAAACTATAAGTGCTGCCCGAGAAAGCAATCAGGTTAAGTAGCGCAAAAGGGACCGCCACGTAAATGATGCCGCAAAGCGTAAAAGCAATACTCGTAAAAGGTTTCTTGTCGGCTTTTTTGTACAGCTTGATAAAAAATATACTAGCCATAGCCGGAAAGATGAGCAGATAGTAGCTGGCGTCCAGCGTACCGCGTTCTACCAAAAAGCTGACAGTAAACAGCAGTAGACCGGTGCCGGTACCCACTGATTTCAGTGGTAGCATTCCGTCTAACCCGGTAAGCTTATAAAATTCTAGCTGGGTAAGCCCGCAGATAGCGAAAAAGAGGCCGAAGTACGTCCACTCCCCGTTATAAACTGCAAACACGATCGCCAGTATCCCGATAATGCCAGTAATGATCCGTTGGGTAACGTTGTTGTATCTATTCAAAGCGGATATCATCGCGAATAATTTTCAGGGAGCTCATTACACAATCCGGAGCTACGTATATCTCAATTAAACCAAAATGATAGGCCCGGTCTTGTTTGTCAATAAGCACCGGATTTAAATCATGATCTTCCAGCACTGCCTTCACAATCTCAGCCTGGTAACGCTGCTGCGTAGAAAATACCTTTTGCCACTTGCTATCCATACGGTTGCCTTGTCTTCGTCATTTGCCGGAACTGATACAGTAAAAATACACCAGCTACGGTAGCGGCCAAGGCTACTGGCCAGGCTACAGCTTCGGTAGCTTCCATATCAATATCGGTAACATCTTGCTGGTACAAATAAAGCATTACTAATGTAAAGCCATTGTTTACAAAATGGGCGAAAATTGCGTACCACAAATTTCCTGACCAATAAAACAAATAACCGAATAATGCTCCCAATAGCAAACGGGGGAAAAATCCGTAGAACTGTAGGTGGATAGCACTAAATAATAAAGCAGCTACCCAGATAGCTACGTGGTGGTTTCCCAATAATTGATGTAGTTTGGGCTGTACCACTCCCCGGAAAACCAACTCCTCGCCAATGGCGGGCAGCACCGCAATCACGATCAGGCCTACCAGCAGCCCACCGATGCTGCTAAAGCGGGTAAGGTACTCGGTAAGTTCTTTCAATTCTTCTTCCTTGCCCCGGGCCCATTCCTCAAAAGCTGGTGATAGCTGACCGAAGTCCAGGTTCATATTCCACTCAATCACGATAGAGTTGGCGAACATAAAGGTAATCATCAGTAAAAACACCAAGCCAAGAACAATTATTGATGTTTCGTACTGAGTGGTAAGAGGGGCAGAGCGATGACGATCAATGAGGCGATGGTGGAGAAGGGGAGCCAGAATAAACGCGAAGATAGAGGTGGCCGCCTGTAAGATTAGTAGCGCTGCCTTAGCCTTTGGTGAACCAAGCGGATCAGTTAGCGCACTTTGAATAGCCTCAATGCTGTAGTCAAATAGCGGTAATAGTCCCAGAAAGGCGAAAAGCTGTCCGACAAACAGTCCGGCCAATACAAACCCTAACAGAATAAGTAAGGACGCGAAAACACTGGACTTTCGTACCAAAGTAGGTTCAGGTTCCTCGGTTAAATTCATTAATTTCCTTGCTTCGTTGATTTAAGTTAAACCTCCTTGCCCGAGGTAATGTTACTAAACGGAGAAAAAGGCTGCCGAGGCAAAGTTACGGAAACTTCTGACTTTCCTTAGTGTGTTCAAGTGTTCACGTACTCATGGATAGTGATTAACTTTGAACATCGTTTCACGACGACTTGAACACTTAAACACCATAACACAAATAAATTAGACTGTGGTAAAAATTGGCGATATAGCATTTAATGATTTTCCTTTATTATTGGCGCCCATGGAGGATGTGAGCGATCCGCCCTTCCGGGCAGTATGCAAGAAATACGGAGCCGATATGATGTATACCGAGTTTATCTCATCGGAGGGGCTTATCCGCGATGCAGCGAAGAGCGTGGAGAAACTGGATATCTACGATTATGAGCGTCCGATTGGTATTCAGATTTTCGGCGATAAAATTGATTCTATGCGGGAAGCCGCCGCTATTGCCGAAGCAGCGCAACCGGAAATAGTGGATATCAACTACGGTTGCCCGGTGAAGAAGGTGGCTTGCAAAGGGGCCGGAGCCGGCATTCTGCTCGATTTACCCAAAATGCAGGAGATGACCCGCGAGATCGTGAACCGGGTACAGCTTCCGGTAACGGTAAAAACCCGTCTGGGCTGGGACGAAAAAACGATCAAAATTGTGGAAGTAGCCCAGCGCTTGCAGGATGTAGGCATTCAGGCCCTCACCATTCACGGGCGTACCCGTAAGCAAATGTACAAGGGCGAAGCTGACTGGAACCCGATTGCTGAAGTAAAAAACCACCCGGACATTCGTATTCCGATTTTCGGCAACGGCGATATTGACTCGCCCGAAAAAGCGTTAGCGTACCGTAATCGGTACGGAGTAGACGGTATCATGATTGGCCGGGCCGCCATTGGTTACCCGTGGATTTTCCGGGAAATCAAACATTACTTTAAAACCGGAGAGAAACTACCGCCGCCTACTTTGGAAGAGCGAGTACAAACTGCCCGGGAGCATTTGGAGTTTTCCGTTCGCTGGAAAGGTGAGCGAAAAGGTATCTACGAGATGCGTCGCCACTATACCAATTACTTCCGAGGCATCTCTCATTTTAAACCCTATCGTCAGCGTTTGGTTGAGCTACCTACTTTTGCTGAAGTATCAGAGACACTAGATGAAGTGGCTGAAAAATTTGCCGGATACTACGAAGCTGCTATCGCCGAATGAAGTTAAACTCAGCGATTTTGGCCTGGGGTGCGCTTGTTTTGTTAGCGTTAGTTTGGGGGAGTTCGTTTATTCTAATTAAACAAGGGCTAAAAGCCTTCTCCGGCAGCGAAGTAGGGGCCTTACGGATGCTAGCTGCGGGGGCGTTTTTGTTTCCGTTAGCGGTTACAGCTTTTCCTAAACTAAACCGACGGCACTGGGTCGTTCTGCTGTTCATTGGCTTTCTGGGAAGCCTGCTACCCGCGTTTTTGTTTGCCTGGGCGCAAACTCAATTAAGTAGCTCCGCTACCGGTATCATCAACGCCGTTACCCCGCTAAATGTACTACTGGTAGGCGCATTATTCTTTCACCAAGCGATAGCCCGTAAGCAGATCATAGGACTCGGCGTGGGTCTGATAGGTACAGTTTTACTAATTATGGCGGGTTCATCCGGGTCATCCGGCCAAGGGTTCAACGCGTACTCCTTACTCGTGGTAGGGGCGACTATTTGCTACGGGTTTAGCTCTAATATTATCAAGCACTATACGTATGATCTGACTCCTCGTACCATCACTGCCGTTTCTTTGGTACTAACGCTGCCGCTTACGGCCGGATATTTGTTCGGTTATTCTTCGTTTTTGCCCACGCTAGAACAACAGCAAGCCTGGTGGCCTTTTCTGGCAATTATTATACTGGGAGTAATCGGTACCTCACTGGCGCTCATTATTTTTAATAAGCTGGTACAGGTGCGCTCTCCGGTGTTTGCGGCTTCGGTAACGTATCTGGTGCCGATGGTCGCTATCCTCTGGGGATTCATTGACGGGGAATCCTTGAATTATCAGCATTTTTTAGGTATGGCTGCTATTTTGGGAGGAGTATACATAGCAAACCGGCTATAGTTCAATCAGCTCGTCCAACGATTGATTAACTCATTGAATTGATCTTTATATTGATTGCTGACCGGAATGCTCTCCTTACCGATTTGCACATTACCACGACTTACTGCTTCAATTTTATCCAGTGAAATGATGTACGAGCGGTGAATTCGCATAAACCGTTGCGGAGGTAGCTTCTCTTCTAACGCTTTCATACTGATCAGGCTCAATAGTGGTTTGGGACTACTCCGCAAATGTATTTTTACGTAATCTTTTAGTCCTTGAATGTAGCATATGTCATTATAGGCAACGCGCACAAGTTGGTACTCTACTTTTAGAAATATGCATTCATCTTCCGGCTGGTTAACTGTAGGTTCACTGCTTATTGGCGTTTTTTGTTGTGGTTGCGTTCGTTCAGCGTAAGCCTGGGCTTTGGTTACAGCTCGTAAAAATTCTTCGTAACTAAAGGGTTTTAACAAATAATCGAGGGCATCAACCCGGTAACCTTCCAGGGCAAACTGATCGTAGGCGGTGGTGAAAATGATGCGGGGATCGGATAACTTTTTGCCGCGATCTAGTATCCGGGCTAGCTCAATGCCGGTGAGGTCGGGCATTTGTATGTCCAGAAAAATCAGGTCCACGGAGTGCTCATGAAGTGCTTTCAAGGCCTCTACTGCGCTGCTGTAGCTTCCGGAAAGTTGCAGAAACGGGGTTTGTTCAATGAATTTGCATACCTGTTTCAGTGCTAATGGCTCGTCGT
The DNA here is from genome assembly GCA_964551335.1 of uncultured Roseivirgaceae bacterium. Classification (GTDB taxonomy): domain Bacteria; phylum Bacteroidota; class Bacteroidia; order Cytophagales; family Cyclobacteriaceae; genus Tunicatimonas. Next base: position 76,789 of record CAZKCO010000016.1, on the reverse strand, counting down.
CAACTGCCAGGCAGGTTAAAGTTGTCATGATAATTCCAACGTTAGTTGTACATGATACTCATTTTCGTTGGTATCATCAATAGAGAGGGTATGCCGATGGGGATATAGCAAATCGAGTCGGCGGTGGGTATTTGTCAGGCCAATACCACTTCCGGTATCTAGCGTTGCGCTATCCTTCTTAAAAGTAGTGTTTCGCACTTTTAATTCTAATTCTGATCCTTGCTGCTTAAAAGAGATGTGGATACAACTCGACTTGGTTCCGCTCACGCCATGTTTAAAAGCATTTTCTACGAAAGGAAGAAACAACATAGGAGCAATGACTACATCATTCAGGGGTTGAGGAGGGGAGAATGTAACTTGCACATTGTCATTCAGCCGAAGCTTCATAAGCTCAATATAATCCTGCAAAAAGGTGATCTCTTTGCTGAGGTAAGTGACATCCTTCTGGGTTTCATAAAGCACGTAGCGCATCATGCGAGACAGGGTCCGCAATGCTTGGCGAGCTAGTTCAGCATCTATCTCAGTGAGGGCGTGAATATTATTAAGGGTGTTGAAAAAGAAATGAGGATTGATCTGGGCCTTCAAAAAAGAAAGCTCCGAACTAACCTTTTCTTGCTCGAGGCGCTGCCTGATCTGCTCGTCCTTTTGCCACTTCTGTACCACCGCTACACTGGTGCTGATTAAAATCAATAACAGCGATGTTACCCCAGTGCCGACAAGTACTACCGTAGGCGGAAAGGTTGGGGCCGAAGCAGGAGCAGCATCAGGGTGATGGGATAAATAGGTCAGTTTTGGTACCTCAAGCCATATTTCAACTCCTATGATGACCAGTACGACCATGAGGATAGTTGCCAGGTTTGCGATGAGGAACCGGCCACTACGCTGCCGAAACAGAAGTCTGGGCACCCAAACCCGGGCATTCAAGTAAAACGCCCCAATGTAAAGCATAAAAGATATCCCTTGTTTTACCCAAAACTGAGGAGGAAACTTAACTTCTGAAGTCAGCGGTAGAAATACCAGTAGGATGTAGCCGATCAGTGCCCACACCAGCACATGGATGGAAAGAGAAATATATCGACGTACGGATGAAGCGGGCATAGCTGCAATTTTACAAAACTATCCCAAACATATGCCAAAGGGTTGATATCTGCCTGATAAATCTATGACTGACCCAAAATCATAGATAGTTGGCGATATTTTGTCTACGAATGCGTTTTGGCAGGCAATAATGCCATCACGGGTAGATTTATCGGTGAATAAACCTCAATGGTCGTCATGGATCATGCACCTGTCTATTCTACTCATCCTGCTTGGTAGCATGCCGTTATCTTGAGTACACCAACAATAAGTTTTTCACCAATTAAAATCAAAGATTATGAAAAAGATAATAGCATCTCTCACCCTAGCATTAGCCGTAGGCATGTTTTCTCAAAGTTTTGCGAGCGGTGATCCTGCTTTAAGCACTTCACTTGAAGATGATAATACTTTCCAGACAAAAGTCTTTGTACGATCCGAAGGTACTGCGCTGGATGTATTTGTAGAACCAACCAAGAATACACCCCTAATAATAAGCTTCCGTGATGCGGATGGAAGAGTATTAGCTAAAGAACAAGTGAGTGACAGTAAAAAAGGAGTCCGTTTTGATATCTCTGATCTTGAGAACGGTAGTTATCACGTAGAAGTTACCGATGGAGATACGAAGCAAATAGAAAGCCTTGAGCTGAGATCAAGCTTTCAGAGAAGTGTCACTCTCCAATAAACTAGTAGTAGTAACCTCAGTACGATAACGGTATTGGGGCTGCTATTTATCATTTAATCGGTAGAACTGATCCTACGGTCGGTTATTACAAGCCAATCGTCTATTTCTCGTTCCTCTTATTCAAAAAGCGCGTTAATTCAGCCAATATTTAAAACGTCCACTATTCAATAGTATGCACTTTCCTTCTGACTACTCTTTCAGAATTTACTCTAAATAATAATGATAAAGTTAATCAAACATTTCCCAGCTATTTTCTTCTTACCCTTGTTGCTCAGTCTGTTCACTGAGAGTGTTGCTCAGTACCTGCAAGATGGTAATGGAGCGCCCGCCAATACCCAGCGGGCGGTTCCATCCCAATCAACAATTCCAAAAGGAACCGGAAAGGTCAGTGGTAAGGTGTTAGATAAAGAGAGTCAGGAGCCGATACCTTACGCTACCATTGCCTTGGTAGATACTACCACTACTCAGCCGGTAGACGGCACAGTTGCGGATGACGAAGGCAAATTTCAATTGAAGAATATTCCCGCCGGAGTATACAATCTGACCATCAGCTTTATTGGTTACGAAGCGTTTACGGTAAAATCGGTGGAAGTGGCCGAAAAAGGCACGAATCTGGATTTGGGGACATTGCTACTCGCCTCCGAAATCAAGCAACTGGACGAAGTGGTGGTGCAGGGGCAACGGGTCTTGATTGAAGAAAAAGTAGATCGCACCGTGTATAATGCCGAAATTGATGAGACCACCCGGGGCGGCGATGCTTCTGACGTACTGAAGCGGGTCCCTATGCTATCGGTTGATTTGGATGGTAACGTATACCTACGCGGAAGCCAAAATGTAAAAGTACTACTCGATGGAAAACCTTCTACGATCACAGCCTCTAGCGTAGCGGATGCTCTGAAGCAGATTCCAGCGGATGAAATTAAATCGGTAGAAGTAATCACCTCCCCTTCGGCTCGCTACGATGCCGAAGGAACGGGGGGAATAATAAATATTGTGACCAAAAAGAACAAGCTACAGGGTGGTACGCTGGGAATTAATACCAGCGCCGGTAACCGGGGTTCCAACCTGGGATTGAACGGTAGTTACCGACGAGGGAAAGTAGGCTTCTCACTAGGAGGCTTCGGTCGTACCGGCTACAACATTCTGGGAAGTTTTGAGAATACGCAACGAACGCTGGATGGTGATGGCAACGAGTTGTTATCCATCCAACAAGCCGATACCCGCAACAATATGCTGTTTGGCCGCTACTCCCTTGGTATGGATTATGATATCAACGAAAAGAACTGGATTTCTGCTTCCGTGCAGTTGGGTGCCTTCAATTTTCGTAGCTCGCAAGATGCCTTGCTCACCCAAACCTACCAAAACGATGCTTTACTGAATAGCAGCACCCGGAATGTGAGTATGGTCAACCTATCGGAAAACATGGATATTAGTCTCAACTACGGGCATACCTACGATAAACCCCAGCAGGAACTTAACATTCTGGCACTATACAGCCGAAACAACCGTACTAACGATTTTGTCAATAATATTCTCTCCCAGAGCGAGGACAGTGATATAGATGCGTTTAAAAACGAAAACAACAGCTACAATCAAGAGATGACCGTGCAGGTAGACTACCAAACGCCTATTGGCGATAACCAGATGGTGGAGTTTGGGGGAAAAGAGATTTTGCGCCGAGTATCCAGCGATTACCAATACTACATTGCTGAAGAAGGAGGTGAGTATATTCCGGTGGAGAACAATAGCCTGAGTAATGTTTTTAACTATGACCAAAACGTGATGGCCGGGTACGTGGCTTATACACTAAACTTGGATAAATACAGTATCAAACCAGGTATCCGCTACGAGTACACGACTATTCAGGCAAATTTTCAGGAAGAACAGGAGGTGGATATTCCTGCCTACGGTATCTGGGCTCCTAGTCTTAACTTGTCGCGAAAGCTAGCGAACGGAAATATGATCAAGGCAGCTTACAACCGACGGATTCAGCGACCTTCGCTACAATTTTTAAACCCTAACCTTCAGGCGGCAAACCCATTAAATATCACGCAGGGTAATCCTAACTTAGCACCCGAGTACACCAACAACTACGAGCTTTCGTACAGCACCTTCTTCAAGGGGACTTCACTTAGCATCTCCACATTTATGCGCAATACCGAAGGTTCTATTCAGCCGGTACGTAGCCTAATCGGGCAAGATACTATTTTGACTAGCTACCAAAACATTGGGAGTGAGGATGCTTACGGGGCGAGTTTATTTGCCAATGTGAATATCTCTAATAAATTCTCACTGAACGGTGGACCCGACCTGTACTATGCCGTGTTGAACAACAATGTTTCCGACCCTCTTTACCAGGCCAAAAACCAGGGTTGGGTACTCAGTGGTCGTCTCTTCGGAAACTATAACCTGACCGAAACCTGGGGGTTACAGTTCTTCGGATTCTACCGGGGCAACCAAGTGCAACTTCAAGGCTACCAGACCGGATTCGGTATCTATAGTTTAAGTGTGAAGAAAGATTTTGCGGACAAGAAAGGTAGTATCGGATTTGGTGCGGAGAACTTCCTGACTTCTGAATTCAAGATGCGTACCGAGGTAGACTCACCGCTTATCAGTCAGAGTAGTGTAAATACTATGCGCAATATGGGTTTAAAAATAAACTTCAGCTATCGCATCGGTAAGCTAAATGCCAACCCTCGGAAAAAAAGCCGAAAATCTATTCAAAATAATGATTTGAAAGAAGGAGGTAGTAACCAGATGAATATGTCGCAGTAAATTTCAACTCAAAATCAAATACTAGAAGTGAAAGTTGGATCGACTAATCCAACACTGAGAAGGCCAGGTTAATGTAACCTGGCTTCTTTTTTTTACTTTCTAGCTTTGGCTTACATCTTAGCTAGGGGGAGAATGCTTATCGCCAACCGCCTGTAAGAATTATCGTAACTGTTTCATTCTGCTTTTATCTTTAGAACTGTACATAGCTATGCTGAGCAACTCTTCAATTAGTTTGCGCTTATTCAGTGCAGAATTAGATGTATTCCAGCTTAATACATCACATATGCAAGATTACGGAAAGGATAAATATTACAATACTAGCACTGGCACTAGATTTAGGGTAATCAATACGTATAAAAACCCTTTAAGCACATGTCCACTAGTAAAAATTATTTTTGGCGATTTGCCCTACTATCATTCATGGTAGCAATTGGAGCTTGCCAGGATAACACCGTAGAAGAAGTAGCTGAAGATCAGCGAGTTAAGGTAAATGATAATCCTAGTCAACTGAGTGATCGAGTTCGAGTGCCGGAGTATGAAGAAACACTATCGTTTGACGAAGTAGTAACTACCTCGGAAAACGGTCGTTTGCAAAATGTTGACAGTGACGAAAATCCAGGTTATGCCCTGGTAATGCGAGCCGAAGTTTCTCCCCCCTCTTATCAGGAGAATACATTAAAGGCCTCGCACGTATTTATTGACGGAGGGCTAGCTTTCGTAAGCTATAATACCGAAGGCCCTCAATTTATGGGCGGTTTTGAAGTGTATGATGTTAGTAAAGCTGATACTCCGGAACTTATCTACCAGGTTCTAGTGGATGACACTGATTACAGTTCTATCTGTTACAGTGACGGAAAAATTTATCTGGCTGGGGCTGTAGCCAATCCGGAGGAGCTGGGAGTAGCTTCGGGAGCTATCTTGGAAATTTTTTCTTACCCGACGAGTGAAAAGGATTCGTCTACTGTGGTAGATGTTAGGAGTTTTGTTGCTACCGATGTCAAAGTAAACGATGACAAGGTTTACGTGACATCCGGCTCGGCAGGAGGTCTTCAGATTTTTGATAAAAATACTTTGGAAGAATTAAAATCGATTGAGATGGAAGATGCCCGCTCGGTTGCTTTTAATGAATCTCATTTTGTAGTGATGCAAGGAGCACCAGCGCGAATACAGGTATACGAAACGGCTACCACTACCTTTCAGCAAACGTTTACTGCGGGTGGTGCTGAAATTGCCGAGTCTAAATCAATCGTTCATTTAACCGAAAGTAAAGTCTTTGTACCGGCCGGCCGAGAAGGTTTAAAAACGCTCGACCTAACTACCGGTGATATATTACAACAGTTGGAATTACCTGAATTACCAGGTGTTGCCCCTGAACTGATAGTGAGCAATGGAGTGTCCGTTAATGGCGACAAAGTGTTCATTGCCAACGGGGCCGCCGGATTGTTTGTAGGCTCACACCAAACCGATGGTGAGAGCATCAACTTGTTGGGGAGTGTAAATTTTAGTGCTTCGGCTAACTTTGTGCAAAGTAAAGACGACGTAATATTTGTGGCTACCGGAACCGGAGGGCTCAAAATTTTAGAAATTGTTACTTATAATCCCGAAGCAGGCGACTATATCACTATTGGAGATTGGGACGACAAAGGTAAGCCCGAATATCTCTGCCAGACTGATCAACAGCTTAGCGATGAGCAGAAGAATCTGATAGAGGAGAATTTCAAGCCAACTAAGAATCTTATCGACCGACAACCTTCTTACTTTGCGTCTGGGGTGGTTACTGATCTGACGATAAAAGAAGACACGGATTTGACCGTATCTTTTTATAGTGAATCTGCCGGATGGAAAAATACACTAGGCTACTACGTGTACGATCAAAACAATCCGCCGGCTAGCGTTAGTGAAGTACAGAATATGACAGTACTGTTCCCTAATGCTTCAGCCAAAGGCAAGGGCGGTGGACTCGTGCAAGGCGATAAAATTTGTATCACGAATCTTAAGGCCGGACAGGTAGTAGGGTTCTTTTTGGTAGCCCAGGGATGGAAAGATAATCAGGCCACTTCGGGTATTTACACACATTACTCTACTGTTGATTTGAATGTAGATCGGGCTGAACAGCATCGCCAGGCGAATCTGCTGCTGAGCACCGGAGAAAATAGTCCGATTATTTTAGGTTTTGAGGACATCAAGCTGCCCGGGGGTGATCAAGATTATGATGATGCAGTATTCCTGCTAGAGCCAAGTAATCTGAATAGCATTGACTACAACGAGTTAGTCTCTATTCAGTAAAGTTTTTTACCAATCCGCTTTTGACAAAGGAGTCTACTCAACCGGCGGCGGTACGAAGTAGCCTCCTTTTTTATGGGTACGATAATTACTTTCGAGCCTCACCTTCCATTTGCAAAGGGGTTAGATGAAGCAGTTTACCGTTCTTCTCATCGGTGATTACGTAGATTGATCCGTCGGCTGCCTGTTCAATATCACGTACTCGCGCCACTAACGGAATTCGTTCTACTTCTTCGGCTTGTTCGCCGTTTATTTGCACCCGTACAATACCACTCGCCGTTAAGCCTCCGATCAAGGCCGTTCCCTGCCATTCGGTATACATTTCGCCAGTATAAAATATCATTCCGGAGGGAGAAATGGTAGGGGTCCAGTGTATGACTGCATCCGCAAATTCGGGACGGGTGGTTGGGTCAGGAATGCTGGCGCCATCGTAATCGCTACCCCAGCTTACTACCGGCCAACCGTAGTTATTTCCAGCTACCGGTTGATTTAACTCATCGCCTCCCATGGGGCCCATTTCGGCTACCCACAGCTTGTTGGTAGCGGGGTCAATCGCTGCACTTTGAATATTCCGGTGGCCGTAAGACCAGATCTCGTTTTCAGCTTCGGCCTGATCTACGAATGGGTTATCTTCGGGAACACTACCGTCGGGATTAATCCGAACAATGGTACCCAGATGGTTGTCAAAATTTTGCGCTGGCTCAAACTTAAAGCGTTCACCTAAAGTCAAAAAAATCTGTCCTTCGGGAGTAAATACAATGCGTCCGCCGAAGTGGTTGGGACCAGCGACTTTAGGCTCTTGCCGGAAAATCACCTCAAAATCTTCAATTCGGTTATCTACCATTTTACCCCGCCCCAATGCCGTAGCGGCCGTGCTATCTTCACCGGGTTCGGCAAAAGAAAGGTATATCATCTGATTGTTCTGAAAGTCCGGATCGAGCACTACATCGAGTAACCCCCCCTGGCCGGTGTTAAACACTTCCGGTACGCCCTCCACCGGGTCGGATAGGGTGCCATCACTGTTCAGTACTCGAAGCTGCCCACTTCTTTCGGTTATTACTAAACGCTCATCGGGTAGTTGAGCTATGCCCCAGGGGTGATTTAGATCCTCTACTACCGTCTTAACCTCAATAGCACCAGCATCGGTAATAACTTGCCCTTTTTGGGCGTAGGTATTAACAAAAAATAGTGTAAGCGTACATATCGCCCACCCCCTAATCAATCGATTTTGTGTTACTCTCTCCTTCATGATTGAAACGTTTGATTCTAAAAGTTCCAACTTGCGCTGCGAAGGCCTGTTTAACTTCTCATCGCATTTAGCGATAAATAACCATAAGAGAGAGCAGTTCTTACTAGTATTTTTCCTGGAGAATTAGATACGAACTTTCTTTTACTAGCTGGGTAAATTAAGAAAATTAATTTCCGGCACCCTTCGTCCACACTTCGTGCATGGGTTCGCCGCGACTGTTTAGTCCTTTGTGGTACCAATCGTCGCCAGTACGGCTGTACTGAAATGAAAGAGAAGCTCCCACCCGGCTGTCGTCGCGGGAGAAAAACTCAATATTTTCGGTGTACTTACCGTCTTCAGTTGCCTCATAAGTGCCGCCTCCGGTGCCCATAAACTCTTTAGTAGCGTAATTGTACGCCGCCCACTGAAAGCGACCACCCGATAGTACTTTAACGGTTATACGAGGGCCCGCCCGACGCCGCTCGCCCTCGTTGCCCTCTTCGTCTACCCGGGTAGCGAAGCGCCACACTCCGGTGAGGGGAGTGGGTTCTTCCTCCAGGCGCTCCCATACCTGAGTGCCACTGAAGGTGTTCTCAAGGGTAAGTTGATCTCCATCCAGTTGAGCCGGATAAGTGGTTGGGCTCTGTACCTCAGAGGGATCTTCGGTGAAGAATCCATACACAACTTTCATTTCATCACCGTCCAACTCGTAGCCGCCCCCGCCGGCACTGATAAAACTGCCGTCTGATTGGTATTGGCCAAACATAAAGTAGCCATCCTGGTAGATCGCTATTGTCTCGGTACCTACCAGGGGTTGACCATCTACACTAACCAGTCGCCAGCCACCATCTACCGGGGTTTGAGCCCAACCTAGGCTGGTGAAAGTGAAAAAGTATAAAAGATAGCCGAAAAAAAGAGTTTTCATAGTATTTCAGGTTGAATGATGTATAGTGAACTATCAAGGGTAAATAAAGTTGAGATATCTGATTCTGACGCAAAAACCGCTAGTCATTCTTCTCAACCCTGAAGACCACTTCTTCCGTCAGCGCATTAGTCATTCGCAATAGATTAACTTCGTCATCAAAATCAGCATGAAAGGCGAAAGGGCGATCTTCCAGAATGTGTTGATAGATGAACCAATCAGTTTTAGGAGTAGGTACGTTTAGCACCTCGGAGAAGGCGATCCAGCGCAGTTCACCTTCGTTGCAGGGTGGGGGAGGCAGGCGATCGATATCGGCTACGTACACAAAGTTGATCCAGTTGTACTTGGTGGGTGAAGTTTCTACCAGCGTGCCGCAGTATTTCATAGTCGGAACCTCAATACCGGTTTCTTCCCGTATTTCCCGGATGGCTGCACTAAGCGGGTCTTCAAAGGGATCGAGCTTGCCGCCTACCGGAGTGTACAATCCCCGGTTGGGTTCTTTCAATCGCTTCAGCAGTAAAAATTCCTTCTGGTGCCGCAGTACGCAAAGGGTTGCCGCTTTTTTGAGTCCTTCGGGTACGCTGGCCATGCTAGGTCTGGTTAAGTAATTCCTGAAATAGTTCCAGGTGCTGTCCTACATGAAAACCATCCATCAGCGCGTGGTGTACGTGAACGGATACCGGCATGGTTCTTTTGCCGCCGGTCTCGGTCATCTTCCCGAAGGATATTTTAGGGATACTATCGGCGTGGCTGAAACTACGAGCGTGCGATACCGAGGTGAACTTAATCCAGGGCAACGAAGAGTAATGAATAACTCCTTCCGAAGAGGTAGCGGGTTCCAGTCCCGATGTGTTGCGGATGCGTTCTATTTCAGCTTGAGCCAGTTGCTCAAACTCCCGAAAGTCTCCGGCGTAGGGAATGTAGCTAAACCCGAATGTGCCGTTAGGTCGATTAATGGTAGCTGAGGCACCTACATTCTCGTGTATGATCACATCATCGCCCACAATGCGGTAGCAGAACGGCTCAGTCTGATTGACCGCGACAATGGATTTGTGCAGGTAGTACAAGAAAAAGGAAGTGTCTACTTCTTTTGCCTGATGGTAGGCTACGGTACAGTCTACTTCCACACATACGCCGAAGAATGGCTCCTCAAAGCGGCGAAAGAACTGAAAGTGATCCTTACGATCCCAGGTGGCTAGGTTGAGTTTTTGGGGCATGGGTGGTGCTTCTTATTTTCTATGATTATCCGGGTTAGCGTAGAATAGCAGCATCAGTTTCCGGATCCTGATCCTGGCCCAGGATGAATGCCATCAGATCGGCTAGCTCCTGCGGTGTTAGTAGTTGATCCAGGCCCTGTGGCATCATGGATACATCCAGAATTTCGGTAGAAGTTATTTCGTTAGTGGGAATACGAACCGAAGTCTGGGGCGAAGTACCTAGCACAATTGCATCCAGACTTTGCTCCTGAATAATGCCAACATACTCTTGTGAGGGAGTACTAATCTTGTAAGTCTCGTATTCTCGTACAAAACTGACGCTGGGATAAAGGACCGCTTCCAGTAGATCATGAGCCGAGCGATCTCGTTGAATAGACGTCAGATCAGGCCCTAGGTTCCCACCTTCCGGCCCAAGTGTGTGGCAGGTAGAACAAATTGCCTTGCCGAAGTACAGACTCCGCCCCCGCTCAATATCTCCCTGGCTAATTACCTCCTCCAGTTCGTTTAGCCGCTGAAGGCGCTCAGCCTGTACTGCCTGTAATTTTGTGAGCAAAGCGTTTACCTCCGGTTGCACTTCTTCAGGGTAGGAGGCAAACGTCATTCGTATATTTTCTTCGGAAAAGCCATCCAAGCTAGGTGAATCTTTCAGCGTGGTTGCCAGAGCAGTACCCACTTCCGAGGTCTGAGATCCCTGGAAGACGGGTAGTAAACGGGGCAGAATAAAAGCATCGGCTCGAGGGAGGTATTCTTTAGTTAATGTCAGCAGTTGGGATTCGGTTATGTTGGCTTGTGCCAGGGTGGTAGCGGCTTGTTGCCGAAGCGGAGCTGCATTATCTGGGGCTAGTTGATGGTATAAATACTGAAAATGTGGATTGGATAAAACTGAATCAGTTCGGATGAGAGCAGCGAGAGCTTCTATTCGGAGCTGGCCGGTATTCTGAGGGTTATCAGCTACCTGTTGAAGAGCAGAAGCTAATGTGCTCACCTCCCGCAACTGCACTATATCCAGTGCCTTGGTTTGTAGCGCGGAGTTTCCCGAGAGTAATTGATTCTCTAGAGCGCTAATCCAACCGTGGGGCAACTCCTCAATACCACAGGCAGAGATAGCGTCTAGCAGAAACAATTGCTGTTCGGTGGAAGTCTGCTTCAGTTGATTTGCTATGAATGCTTGCATATCGGTATCTCCGCAGAAAGACACCAGCAGATCACCGTACAGCTTTTTCTCTTCTTCACTAAGGGGTTCACCAGAAAAACGGTTGCCCAAATAGGCAGTCATATCCCCTGCCCACTCAGGATGGTGAGCCGCCACCCAAAGTGCGGTGTTTTGCAGGTCTGGGTTTCCACTCGTTAGAAAGTCAGTGAGTTGAGATGCGTGGAGGGGAGAATCAGGGATCTGATCCAGCGCAATCAGCGCAGTTCGGCGCACTTCAGAAGAGGTATGGGATAATGCCTGAGCCAGTAGTTCCGGCTCATTTAGCGAGATTAGAGCGTAGATGATGGCGTGCTCTACAAAACGATCAGTAACACCTTCGGCTGCCGAGAGCAGGGCCGGAACAGCGGCAGGACTACCAATCTGCCCTAAAGCAGTAGCGGCCTGACGTTTTATGGCTTCTTCTCCGTCCAGAAGATCAATGAGAGTACTTATTGAAGCAACATCTTTTGCCAGCCCTAGCGAGCGGGCAGCCGCCACCGCCACCTGTACCTCCGAATCATTCAAAGCGGTACGAACGCCAGACAGAGCCTGGCTGCTTCCGATCCGATAAAGAATAAATACCGCTCGGGTGCGAATATCTACGTTCTTAGCATTGGCAAGAGTTTCGGTCAGATGAGGAACCGCCGTTTCGCCTAAATCTACCAACTGCTGGATAGCCCGGTCTCTTACGAACGGACGGGCATCGCTCAGATAAGCTAGGGCTTCTTCTGCTTCCAGAGCAGACCAATCTATTTGGTTACCGAATGGGTCTTCTACGGCGGAGGCATCAGCCCAGCGCACCCGGTAAATAGCTCCCTCTAACTCTGGCTTAGACACCTGCGATAGCGGACAGCCTTTAATGAACCAACCGCCGGTTTCCACCACCAGCAAACTGCCGTCTCCGTCTTCCAGCACGTCGGTAGGGTGAAAGTCCTCGTTATCGGTAGCGAAAAACACTTCGTCTTCCGTGCGAAAGGAAGCTCCGTCGCGGTACAATTTATGACGCAGAATGCGGTGAGTGTTGAACTGGGCGCTAAACAAATTATTGGTAAAATCTTCACCCAAAGTGGTACCCCGGTAGCGGCCAATGCCCGAGGGAGCTACGCGAGAATACTTGGTAACTACTGGCATCAGGTCTCCGGTACGTGGTAGTTGGTCGCGGTCAATATTTCGGTTGGGCTTAGGATAAACACCCCCTTCTGTCCAATAAACCAGTGCATCCCGCTGCCCGGCATGGGGATTAGTGAAGTAGGTTTCGGTACCAATGGGTTCGGAAGCTTCGGTGAAGGTTAGTTCTACCGGATTATTCATACCTCCGGCGGAGATCCATTCTAAGCGGGAAGCGTCGGGTAACATTCGCCAGATACGGGCCGTTTCCCCTGTCAGCCGCTCCCCTTCCTGCGTGGTGACATCAAAGCCTTCAATAGCGCTGGTCATATACATCCAACCATCGGGAGCCATAAAGGGACCGATAAGGCTATTGGCATTTATGTTGAGAACCCAACCGGAGAGCAGCACCTCCCGCTGGTCGGCTACCCCATCGCCATCAGTATCAGTAAACTTGATCAAATCTGGTGCAGAAGAAACGTAGAGACTGCCCTTATAAAGAACACCGCCCTGGGGAAAGCGCACACTATCGGCGTAGATGGTGCTTTTATCGTATATCCCGTCGCCGTTCTCATCTTCTAGTAGGTTGATACGAAATTGGGGATTGTCGATGGCGTCCTGGGTTTTCTCGTATACGTTACCGGTAGACTCGAACAGGAACAGTCGCCCGGTTTCGTCTACCATCCCGAACATAGGATAGTCCACCAGCTCCGGTCCAGCCACCATTTCTACCGTAAAACCATCTGGTACTTGTATGTTGGCGGTCGCGTTCGTTGGATTTTCCAGTCGCTGGGATACACTACAGGCCATCCATAGGGAGTTGGCAACTAGCAACGGTAAAGCAGTAAAAAGCTTGAGGGGAAACATAGCTTGATAGGTTGACAGTAAATGGAGTTATCTATAATACCCATCTGTAAATTAAAGATTTCTGTGGCAGAATGAAACTGATCAGTTGTCATTTCAAAATGCCGCTTACTTTATCAAAATATTCTCAATCAAGATACTGAAGGGCTTCGTTGATATTGGTGAGCTGCCTGAACTGGGGGTGATCAATCTTGCTATCTACTTTCTCGTAGGCCCAGGTGGTGTGGTAGGGTACGTGGAAGGCGTGACCGCCCAGATTCAGTACCGGCATAATATCGGACTTTAGGGAGTTGCCGATCATCAGAAATTCCTGAGGAGGAATATCCAAATGCTGAATCAGTTTTTCGTAGTTAGGCTCCTTCTTTTCCGATACAATTTCAATATGGTGGAAATAATTGGCTAGTCCCGATTTGTTTAGTTTGCGCTCCTGATCCAGCAAATCGCCCTTGGTAGCCATCACCAGCCGGTACTTTCCCTGTAGGGCTTGCAGGACTTCTTCCACGCCCTCCAGCAGTTCAATGGGTTTATCCAGCATTTCCTTTCCGAACTGAATAATTCGTTCAATAGCCTCCAGACCAATGGTTTTGTCAGACATCTGAATGGCTGCCTCAATCATGGAGAGTGTCATACTCTTGATCCCGTAGCCGTAGAGCGTAAGGTTATTGATTTCCGTTTCCAGTAGTTCCCGCGATACGCTATGGTGGGGTAAGTAATCTTCCATCATATCGCAAAACTTATCTTCCGTTTCCCGAAAGTAAGGTTCGTTCACCCACAGCGTATCATCCGCATCAAAGGCAATTACTTTAATCTCGTTCATAGTTGTAAATCTAGCTTTTGGCGCGTAGCATCCCAAACCAATTAGTATCTTTACTAAAACCTAAAAACTAACTCTATGGAATTTCTATTGACTGCCTACGATGGCACTGACGAAGGAGCACTAGATCGGCGCATGAGTGCACGGGAAGAACATCTGGCTTACGCCCGAAAACTGTACAAAAACGGAAAACTGATTAAAGGAGGGGCTTTTCTCAGCGATGAAGGAAAGATGATCGGCTCCACCATCATCTATCGGGTAGACTCAGAGGCCGAGGTACAGGAAATCATTGCGAATGACCCCTACAAAATCAACGGAGTGTGGGTAGACATTACCACCAAGCCTATTCGCCTGGCGAACCTGGATTAAGTGGGGGTTAGATTGCTTGCTATCTCCAGCTAAAGGCTCGCTGCCCGTCTCTTTTCTGGGGATCCCGAATCCAGACTTCTATCTCCGGGATACCAATCGTGATAGGCACTACCTGAATCGAGTATTTTCCGAGGTGTTGAGGGACAAACGTAGTATCCTTATGCCGCCAACGTTTTACTCTCATTTGCGGTGATCTTGTTTCGGTGTAAGGCACAAAATGCTGCTGTTTCGAGAGTATTTTCTCGTTGGCAGGATTAATAATGAAGAGATGAATTTCCGCATCAAAAGAATCCTTCATGATCGGGTCAATGGGTTTTACCGAAAGCTCATGAACAACCCCCGGATGCTCTACCGTGAATTCCAGGATTCGTACGGGGGCTACCGACCCCGTTGCTACTCCCACCGAACCCTCTACCTTGGCTTTAATGATCGTGTTCTTTTCGTACCCTATGGCAGTATAGTAAGATAAAAGCCCCCCGGCTACTCCCATCAGAATAATACCGATGGATAAATTGAAGAGTTTTTTGCTGTACAGTCCGTAGTGCAATTTATGTCGGATACTTAGCAAAATACTGCCAATGATTACGCCAATACTCCCAATTAGCAGGGCTTCAATCAAGCTAGTACTCATCCTGGGATCACACTAAAAACATTCCGGACCATCGTCAACTCCGGCGGTGCCGTAGGTGCGGAAGTAGCGGTTTCCGTTCAGGAAGGTCTTTTTGTCTTGGTACTCCAGGGCGTACTCGTATACCTCTCCATTGTGAAAGTTTAGCCGAAGGGTAGCTCCGCCCTGCGTATTGCCCACTACCTCCCAGGTGCCGCTGCCCTGTCCGCCGCCCGACGAACCTCCAAAGGCGCCACCAGTGTCGATTGACATACTGCTGCTGCTTTTGTATTTGAAAAAGCCCTGACCGCAGAGGTGAATCTGGGTTTCACTGCTGTAACCCCCGCCCGTGCTGTATCCGCCGTAGCTTCCGCTATTGCTTTGGTAAGAATCCATGTAGGTGAGGCGGGAGTTTTGCAGGGTTTGCTTCCACTCTTCTACTACCGACGGGGTTTCGGGTTGGGAGAACTGCGTGCTGTTAGCCAGCTGCAGGGCCAGTTGTTTGTGGGTATCTGAGTACTGATCGGGAGTGGTAGCGGCCATGATCGTAACTCCGTTGCCGAGCGGGTTGACTAATCCTACTACGTAGGCTTTTACTGACTGGCCTTCCAGCGTGCCGTTGTATTCCGCTCCGATGCTACGTTCGTTCAGGTTTTCTATCTCACCGGATAAGTTTAGATTGGTTCCGTTCTGTTCGGTAATACCCTGCTGGGCCTGCTGAGTCAGTTGGGCTAAGGTGGAGTACTGGTGCAGGGTGAGGAATGCGAAGCCCGGTTCGGTGTTGGAGCCAACAATGTAGCCTCCGTTCACTTCCTGACCCACCCATCCGTTGGGTATGGTAAACCGGATACCGAGGGTCTCGAAGTTTACCTCACCGGTGGCCTGAGCCGAAGCATTCAGACTGGCTAGTACTAAGATTGCGAAGAAAATAGTGGTTACTGGCGATTTCACGATTTACGTAGTTTTGAGTTAGATTTTTGTATTAGTGTACTAGCTTTCTATTCAGTAATCAGGTTAGCTAGGGAACCAGCGAAAAGCGGGTTTGAGTGGGGCCGAGCTTTACGCTCTCTTCGGTAAACTCCAGCAGTAGATCAGATTCACTGAGCTCGAGCACCGCTACCGACTCTTCCTGATTGGTGCCCTGATCCAGCAGCAAAAGGGTGGCGTTGGCCGTCAACTCCCAATTTCCCTGCCGCTCGTCGGGCATCAGAAAGCGGTAGGTCTTATCCGAGCGAAAGGTGAAGCGGTAAGCGTTGAAATCCGCTGCGTTTTCGTCCTGACCGTTAATCTGTACCGATTGTACCTGCCAGGTGCGGGCAATCATTTCTTCAGCGGTAGGTTCATCGAGGGTAGTCACCTCTTCTTTACAACCTATCAGTATGAACAGCAATATCAGCGTAAGCGGGAGATTTTTCATGGTGAAGTTAGTTTGATGGTTAGCGTTTAATCAGTTTACGTTAGTGCCACCCCTGCTCGCTGGCAAACTGCACCAGATACAACCCCGGGCTAAAATCAGCCAGTAAAACTTCGGTGCCTTCACTAGTTGGGTTGATACGGCTTTGGTGCCGTAATTGCCCGGTAGTGGTGTAGATGAATATCTGTACTGCCTCGTTCAACTGCGAATCAATCATCAGCGAAGAAGTGGCGGGGTTGGGGTACATGCTCAGTCCCCGGGCCAATTGTTCAGCGGCCAGACTGGTGACGGTCGCCTCTACTTCTACTTCTTCGGAGCGAGCTACGCAACCTGAGGCATCGGTGACCTCTACCTGGTAATTGCCGGCCTCTTCGGCTTCAATGCTCTGGGTGGTATCGGGCAGCTCTTCGCCGTCCAGGAACCAACGGTAAATACCTTCTTCACTAGCCGTTAGGGTGGTTCCCTCAACCTGGATGGTGGGTACGTCGGATGTACAGACGATGACCTCTACTTCTTCCGAACGGGCTACACAACCGGAGGCATTGGTGATCTCCACCTGATAGTTGCCGCTTTCCTGAGCGGTGATGGTCTGCGATGTAGCATCGGCCAGGACTTCGCCCTCTAAGTACCATTGGTAGGTAGTGCCTTTAGTAGCGGTTAGCGTGTTGCTCGCCACGGTGATTTTAGGAACCAGCGCCGAGAAATCTATGGTGATTGTTTCCGAGAAGACGCTATCCTGAAGTGCCCATACCTCCTCACTGGCCACGATCAGCACTTTCACCTCGTCCCCGTCGCTAAAGCCGTTGGCGGCGAAAGTAGAGCTGGTTTGATCGGCTACGGGTTGGTCGTTGAGATACCACTGGTAGGTAGGAGCGGCCCCAGCATCGGTAACAGTAGCGGTGAAGGTAACGCTGTCTTCGGCGGAGCAGACGCCGCTGCTACTGGCGCTTACCTCAGCCTGAATACGGAGGGGAGACAGGGCCCAGAGTTCGCGACCGCTGTTCTCCTCAATAGCCGTAAAGTACAGTACATCGTTGATGTAGTCTAATATAATAGGCGAACTATCATTGGGGCCCGGGAGAATATCGTACATCATAGCAGTACCTTCGGGCGTGCCGTCATCGGCGATAAAGAACAGTTGGTTGCTGGTGGTAATCCCCTCAATTTCAGGATCATACTGGAATGTGCCGGCTCCACTGGTAGCGAAGTCATTAAGCAGGACGGGTTCCTGGGCGAAAGCAGCTATTCCTGAGAATATTAAAAGTAAGGTAAGAGAGCGTAGTATGGAATTCATCTTGGTGCTTGGTTAGAATCCTAAAATTTCTGATTTCCATGCAAAAAAGAATCACGGTTTTCGGGGATATCGAAAAATCGCGGAAAACCGTGAGAAAGTCCGTAATGGCTATTGCTTCACGACTTTGTAGGTCTTCGCCCATGTTCCCCTTAGATTAGTGATTAACAAGGTGTAGATACCAGGCGGATGACGAGTTAGGTCGATACTTTCTTGCCAAGAACCGTAAGTTTCCACCTTTCGCCCGAAACCTTCCAAAGAGTGACCAACGGCATCATAAAGTGCGATATGAAAACTCAGAACGGCCCCTTTCATAGAAATTTCCAGTGTTTCATTGAAGGGGTTAGGGTAAACGCGAAGCGATACGGATATAGGCACCTCATCAATCCCGGTAATGATGCGCTCCCTCTGATGGAAACCTTGCGTTAGGGTAATTGACGGGCTTTCCAAAGGAATTATCGCAACCTCGCCCACTGAAAAAGCAAGTTGAAGATTACTGCCTTCAGCTGATGATCCTGCTGAACCGATTATGGAACGTGCCAGTGATTGGGTCATAGCAGTGTTGCCACTAAATAGCCAAAGAAACCCTACTGCTAAAGTTGCAAATACTGTTTTACCCATGACTTAGCGATTAGGGGTTTGTTGCACTTTCTTTTCCAAAGCTTCCAGCCGCTTTAAAAGATTGTCGATGGTTTGCTGTTGTACTTCAATGACTGTCTGTTGTTCCTGAATGGCTTTGATCGCAACTACACTAAAGCCCGCGTAATCAATGCCGTAGAGATCATCGGCCTCCGAATAATACACCAGTTCGGGGAACAGGGGTTTTACTTCCTGGGCTACAAAACCAATCGTTTTTTCGGAAGTACGGGCATTTTGGTAACGATACACCAGAGGGTGTAACTGTTTTAGTTGAGGTAGTACTTGATTTAGGTTCTCTGCATCTTGCTTCATGCGCCCATCAGAAATTTGAGTGTATGCGCCAGTATTTGCATTAAAAAAGCCCCGCAACTCGCCTCCGTAGTGTAAGCGTAGTCCAAATCC
Source organism: uncultured Roseivirgaceae bacterium (assembly GCA_964551335.1). Classification (GTDB taxonomy): domain Bacteria; phylum Bacteroidota; class Bacteroidia; order Cytophagales; family Cyclobacteriaceae; genus Tunicatimonas. Next base: position 57,906 of record CAZKCO010000016.1, on the reverse strand, counting down.
GTGTGTGATATCCCACACCTCGTTGAGGCCGTCATCAATACGTAGACCTCGCCCTACTTCCTGGCCACCCTGGCCGATGTGAAGTCGAGCGGTAGGGTTAGCTTCCCACACACCAACATTACCATCGCCTCGGAAGGTCATAATATTTCCGGTGTTACTATGGAGTATAGTAAGAAGCTCGTTATTAGTAGCCGAGGTATTGTATCCGGCAATAGACCAGAATGTATTGGTAGATTCGGTATTGCGAAAGCTAAGCCGGGCATAGTCATCTTCGGATTCGGTGAGGGTAAGGTGGGCATCGTTTTCTGTACTATTAGAGGCAATTTCTACCTGTCCAGCAGGCTCGGTAAGGTCACCGATCCCAATCTGCCCATTCTGCTTTAGAATCATCCGACGAACACCTGAATCATCGCCATCTTCTTGGCTGAAGAATTGCATATCTTGTCCACCATTCAAAGAACTAATGCGCCATCGGTGGCCATCATTAGGAACCCCAAACTCAATCGCTCCCTGAGAAGAATTTACGAAAAGATCACCTTCTACATGCAGCAGTTTTTCCGGGTTATCCGTTCCGATACCGACCGAGCCACCGAGGGTAACCAAAGCAGGTCCGGGTTCGTCGCCGTTGGTTTCAAATAAGCCCCCGATTCCTCCACCAGAAGCACTTCCGTATACCCCGTAGCCCCCCGCCTGATTGCTGCTTCCCCAAACGCCAGCCTGGCCACTTTCGCCCGAGCTAAACCCAACTACTCCGTAGCCAGTCTCCGCCGAACCCCAGATAGCCGCTCGGGTTATATCCTCCATACTAGAACCGCTACCCTGGATGCCAGTCAAGGCAAATCCATCTCCGGTATTAGTATTGGCTACCCTAAAGCCGGTTTGACCTTCGGTGGCTATATTTCCGTCAAAGGGTAGAGCAAAGGTGTTACCATCACTATCGCTGCCACTACTTTCGGCATACAGTGCGTAGGGGACGGAAAGAAACGGAAAGGTTCCCAAATCAATGAAACCATCCCCTACATCCAGTTCTACACTAAGGTGGTGAGCATTACTCCCCCAACTAATGTCAGCGAAGTTGCCAGTACCCGCTACTCCATTTCCAATAGCTAACGTAAAGAGACCAGTAGCGGTGGTAGTCAAGTCATGCTGTTCTTCGTACACGAGGGTTGTCGGGGCGGCCCCTTGATAAATACCCAGGCGAATTACAATGTTTTGATTAGCCAGTGGATCGCCAGCCGCATTTCGGGCAACAGCCTGATAATTGATTGCTTGCGGTGCTTGTGCTAATGATGGAACAATATTGAGCAGCCAACCAACTAATGCAAGCAAAATGGTGAGGCGTAAGTTAATAAAGGGTAGCATAACAATCATTTTCAAGCTTGGTTAGAATCTTAAAATTTCTAATTTTCATGCAAAAATGAATCACGGTTTTCGGGGATATTGAAAAATCACGGAAAACCGTGAGGAACCCCAAATTCATTAGCCAAGGGAAGATGTTGGGGCAGGGAGGTTTAGTGAAGCAGTTTGTGCTCCAGGGCGAAGCGTACTAGTCCGGCGGTGTTGCGGACGTTGAGTTTGTGTAGCAGGTTTTTCCGGTGAGTTTCTACGGTGTTGAGGCTGATAAAGAGCTTATCGGCAATTTCCTGGGTCGTATATTCTTCTACGATCAGCGCCAGAATTTCTTTTTCTCGACGAGTAAGTTTAGGGGTGCGGGTTCGGGATTGTTTACTTTCCGGCATCATGCCCTCTACCAGGGTTTGGGTAACCTCTTTTCCCAGAAAAGTGCCTCCGGCGTATACGGTCTGGATAGCCTCTTTTAGGGTTTCCCGGTCACTGTTTTTAAGCACGTAGCCCTTGGCACCATTATTCAGCATGCCGGAGATGAAGCTGCCTTCGTTGTACATGGTGAGAGCGATGATTTTTATTTCGGGATGATCGGTGCTAATTTTTTGGCATACTTCCACCCCGTCCATGTCCGGCAGGTTGATATCCAGCAGTACTACCTGAGCGTCGGTACGTTGGCACTGCTCCAGCGCCTCACCTCCATTCAGACAGCCGCCAATTACCCGAATTTCTTCATCGTCGCCGAACATGGCTATAATGCCATCGATAAACATTTGGTGGTCGTCTACTACTAAAACCTGGATTTCTTTTCTGGAGTCGGTCGTCATTTTGCACACATTTAAACCAGCTTTAATTCTTGACTTACCGGGGCCTCTACCGTTACCGTAGTGCCGCTGCCGGGCACCGAATCGATTGTTAGCGCACCATTGATGTACTTCACCCGCGACTCCAGACTGCGCAGGCCCAGCCCCCCTTTGGCTCGGGCGGCGTCCGCATCAAATCCGCTTCCGTCGTCTTCCACAATCAACGTCAAGTCCCCGTCGTGCTGAGATATCTGAACGATAATCTCATTGGCCTGAGCGTGCTTCAGGATGTTGTTGAGCAGTTCCTGAACGATACGGTACAGGCTGATTTCGATTTTCTCCGCAAAGCGTTCGTTTATGCCGTAAACCTGAAAATCTACCGTAATCCCTCTATTCTTTTCTATCGCTCGGCAAATATCCTGAATGGCCGGAATAAGCCCGAACTTCACCAAGGCGCCGGGCATCATGTTGTGGGCAATTTTTCGTACCTCGCGGCAGGCTTCGTCCAGCAGGGCATTAGCCTGTCGATAAACGGGGGAGTTCATGGAGTCGATGGTGTTGCCGATGGAGCTAAACCGCATCTGTACGTTTGCCAGCAAGCTGCCTAAGCCATCGTGCAGGTCTTTGGCAATACGCTTACGTTCCTCCTCTTGTCCGCTGACCATCGCGTCCATGGAGATCAGCTTCTGCCGCTGCTCGAGTTCTTGGATCTTCTGGCGGTTGATTTCTTCGTTTTTCTGAGCAATTAGAGCCCGGCTTTTCATCTTGGAACGGTAAAACCGAACGGTTACCACGATCAGGGCCCCTAACAGTAGGCAACCAATAATAAAGGCATTCAGCAATAGGTTTTTTCGGGCTAGCGTGGCTTCCTGTACTTCCCGTTCCTGGGTAAGCAAAGCTATTTCTTTCTCCTTCTTTTCCGTTTCGTAGCGGGTTTGCAGGTCGTTAATTTGCAACGCAATCTCTTCGTTCACGATACTGTCCCGGAGGTTGGCGAAGGCTACGTGTGTTTGGTAAGCTTCCCGGAAATTTCCTAACTGACTCTGGATTTCGGAAAGTATCCGGTTGGCATCGCGTAGTTCCTGTTTGGCATCAATTTCCTGACTTATTTGCTGAGCCCGCTCAGCGTAAGTCAGAGCCTTGGTGGACTGATCTAGCTGATTGTGTAAATACGCTACCTTTATCAGGCTTTCGGTAATTTCTTTTTGCTGTCCTAATTTCTCCCGTACGGCCAAACCTCGCATCGCGTACTCCAGTGCTCGGTCAGTATCCCCCAACTCATCGTATACCGCAGCCAGGTTATTCAATTGATGGCCGATACCCCACTGGTTGTCCAGGGTTTTGTCTAGCTCGTAGGCTTGTTGGTAGTATACCAAAGCACTATCGAGCTGTTGCATTTCAGCGTAGGTGCTACCCAGGTTCGATATACAGTTGGCTTGCTGATAAGGTTTGTTCAGCTCTTCGAATATTTTTAGTGCAACGTGCGTAAGTTCCAGTGACTTTGGGTAGTTCTTCAACTTTTTATGAATAGCTCCCATACTATTCTGAATATCCGCTACCATAAAGCGGTCACCCTGCTGTTCGGCCCATTTTAAGGCTTGTACAAAATTACTTAAGCTGGTATGAAACTTTCCCTGAAAGCTGCTGACTACTCCCATGTTAAACAACGCTTGTACGGAGCGTTCTTCGTGACCGGTGCGGGTATTATAATCTACCACCTGCTGGAAGTAATACATCGACGAATCATAGTTACCCTCCAAGCGGTGAATTAAACCCCAGTAATGATTTACTCGGTAAATACGGGCACTATCCTGCATTTTATGAGCCAGAGCCAGGGCTTCTGTAGCGTAGACGCGGCATTTTGGCAGGTCATTCAAGAAATTAGCCCATAATAGCTGGGAATACACCTGAAATCGGGTAGAATCCGGTATTTCCTGTTGTAATACATTTTCTAAACTGTCAGTTGAGGTTTGGGCCTGGGCAGGGGGTAGGGTAAGTAATAGGAAAATAATCACTCTTAGGTAGCGTAGTAGTTTTTTCATGGTAGATAAGCGTAGGTTGAAACTTACGCCCGTTGGTTAGTGGTCAGCACTTTCATGGCCCACTTCATCCTAGCTAAGCAACAGTATCAACTCAATGGGCGGGGCAACCCTATTAATATAGCAAATATTTGCCTGATACTGAATAATAGCGGCAAACAGCGGTGGAATCTGGTACCAAAACCCATAATAAACTGGCTGTCTTCGGAAATTTGGGCCTGAGAAACTAATTTTGTGCCGCCGTTGTAGAATAGGCGCAGAGCGTAAAATTTATGAGTAAACTTACCGAAGAAATTGCCAAGCGGCGCACGTTTGGCATCATCAGCCACCCCGATGCGGGCAAAACAACCTTAACCGAAAAGCTGCTGCTGTTTGGTGGGGCTATCCAGACCGCCGGAGCCGTCAAATCGAGCAAGATCAGCCGGCATGCTACTTCCGACTTTATGGAGATTGAGAAGCAGCGGGGTATCTCCGTAGCCACTTCCGTCATGGGTTTTATGTATCAGAACGGTGGCGAACCGGTGAAAATCAACCTGCTGGATACTCCCGGTCACCAGGATTTTGCCGAAGATACTTACCGTACGCTCACTGCCGTAGATAGCGTGGTAATGGTGATTGACTGCGTGAAGGGCGTAGAGATACAAACGGAGAAGCTAATGGAAGTGTGCCGGATGCGGAATACTCCGGTGATTGCCTTCATCAACAAGCTCGACCGCGAGGGCCGCGATCCTTACGAGTTGCTGGACGAGATTGAAGCCAAACTGAACATTCAGGTGCGTCCGCTAAGTTGGCCGATCGGGATGGGAAAAAGATTTAAGGGAGTGTACAGTTTGTACAACAAAAGTCTTTTTCTCTTTCAACCTAGCAAACAGAAATTGCAGGATGAAGGCGTTCGGATTGATGACATCCACAGTCCGGAGCTGGATAAATACATTGGAGAAGATTTTGCCGAGCAATTGCGGGAAGACGAAGAACTGATTACTGGCGTATATCCGGAGTTCGATATGGAGGGGTACCTGAGCGGTAAAGTGGCTCCGGTATTTTTTGGTAGTGCGGTAAATAACTTTGGGGTGAAGGAAATGCTGGATACGTTTGTCCATATTGCTCCCCCTCCCAAAAGCCGGGAAACCGAAGAGCGGGAAGTTGCGCCGAGTGAAGAGAAATTCACCGGTTTTATCTTCAAAATACACGCCAATATTGACCCTCGTCACCGTAACCGAATTGCTTTCCTGCGGATTTGCTCCGGCAAGTTTGAACGTAACAAGCCCTACTACCACACCCGGCTGAAGAAGAACTTTAAGTTCTCTAGCGTAACGGCTTTCATGGCCCAGGACAAGGAGATTGTTGACGAAGCTTTCCCCGGCGATATTGTAGGACTGTACGATACGGGTAATTTGAAAATTGGTGATACGCTGACCGAAGGCGAAGAAGGTACCTTTAAGGGGATTCCCAGCTTCTCGCCGGAGATGTTCAAAGAAGTAGTTAACCAGGATGCAATGAAAACCAAGCAACTGGATAAGGGATTATCGCAACTAATGGACGAAGGAGTGGCGCAGTTATTTAGTTACGAACTAGGATCGAGGAAAGTAGTGGGCACGGTAGGAGCCCTTCAGTTTGAGGTAATCCAGCACCGACTGAAGAATGAGTACGGAGCTAGCTGTACTTTCCAGCCGCTGAACCTGTACAAAGCCTGCTGGATTAGCAGTGATGATCCGAAGAAGCTACGGGAGTTCATCAACTCCAAGGAGCGGCATATCGCCAAAGACAAAGACGGCAAGTACGTGTTTATGGCCGAAACCAAAGCCTGGCTGCAAATGGTACAGGATAATTTCCCGGACATTCAGTTCCACTTTACTTCGGAGTTCTAACTAGGAAAAGAGTTTGCCTAGAAAAGCCATAAGCTCACCTTCATCAAAGATAATCGAGATCGGAAAGGTGAGGCCCAAAACCACGGAGCTTTGCAAATGACCGTCGCGGGATTTGATTACTAGCTGATATTGCTGGTCTTCTAACACGTACTGCTCTACGGTTTTTTGCTCAGTATCTACTATCCAGTATTCCTCTACCCCGTGCAACTGATAATCTTCAAACTTCACTCCCCTGTCGCGTTGCTGCGTACCTGAGGAAAGTACTTCTACTACCAGGTCGGGAGCAGGAAAGAACAGTTGATCTTCTTCAAATGCCTGGGCTTTTTCTTTCTTGAAGAAGCACACGTCCGGTTCAAAATCATTACGGGTTAGTCGGATAAGAATTTTCTCAAAACCGACGTATCCCAGATCATGCTTATGACAATAAGTTTTAAGCAACTGTACCAGCCGACCAGTCACATCAACGTGTCTTTTCTTGGCAGGTGAGTGAACAATTACCTCACCTTGAATGAATTCTACTTTTTCCTCTTCGGTCATTTCTTCGTAGAAATGCTGACGGCGACTCTGCTCTTCGGCCCAGGCTTGTTGTAGTTCCTCCAGAATCATCGGTGCGCGGGGCGAACTCATAATTTCATCAACAATCGCTTCTTTCATAGCATTTCAAGTGGGTAGACTCTTTAAAGATACGTAAAAATCAGTAGTCTCGTTCCAACGTTCTCCCGTCACTAAACAGCTCAAAGAACGTTATAGTGACGAAGACAATGAGTACGTATTTCAAACCAAAGCCTGGCTGCAAATGGTACAGGATAATTTCCCCGATATCCAGTTCCACCTTATTTCGGAGTTTTAGTAACAGACAAAGTAGGCCGGAGGCGGTAAGCAGTCAATGTTCATTTTATTTTGTGTGAGAGACTGCCAACTGCCTCCCGTCTTCAAAAGGCCTAATTATATCTCTGTTCATCAACGCTACTACATTATTCCTTGAAAATAACTATATTAAGGATAGTAGTTGGAGAAGTTTATGCAGCAGCCTTCCTTAGATCATTGGACCATCATTTTTTTAATTGCCGGAGCTCAAGGGCTTTTTCTAGCGACTGTACTCTTCTTTCAGAAGAAAGGTAACCCTCGGGCTAACCGGCTGTTGGGGGTCATTATGCTGCTGTTTGGCATTTCCCTGTTCTACTATGTGGCCTACTGGACCGGCTATATTAAGGTGTTGCCCCCAGCGTTTCAGGTTATTTTTATTTTACCATTGGTTTTTGGGCCACTGTTCCTGTTTTACTTCAAACTACTTTATCAGGAGAAACTTCGTACTCAAGATGCCTGGCATTTGCTGCCGTTTGCTGTCTACTTTGTCTTTAACTTTCCTCGGTATATTGGCTGGGAGCCGGTCTGGACGGAAACACTCTACGGTGATTCAACTTATCTGGCTCGAGTCATCCTATTCAACGGGCAGACGCTGGCTTACGCCGTTTACTTATTCTTCTATCTGAAGAAGCAATACGTAATTTCCTCTTTGTCATCTGCTCAGTACCGATGGATGCAGAAAGCGGCGATCTGCTACGCCGGATTTGCCGTTAGCCTGGCGATGTACTACGTGCTGTATCTGACCATTGACTTTAATATTACCCACGACTATGCGGTATCCTTCTTCATGGCCGGGTTTATCTACTTGGCCGGATACCTCGGATATCGTCAGCCGGAAATACTATGGCAAACTACCGAGCCTAAAAAGACAGTCCCTAAGTATGCTAATTCGAGCCTGACCCCAGCGGAAGCTACCTTTCATTTGAAGAATATTACTCGCTATATGGAAGAAGAACGACCTTTCCTGGATTGCGAACTGAAGATGGATGACCTGGCTCAACAACTGAACTTATCCAAACATACTTTTTCGCAGATTATTAACGACAAACTGCAGCAAAACTTTGCTGATTTCATCAACCATTACCGCGTAGAAGAAGCCCAACGGCTGCTGGCTAAACCGGCCAATCAGAATGAAAAGATTATTAGCATTGCTTACGATGCGGGTTTTAGAAACAAAGCTTCGTTTTACAATGCCTTCAAAAAGCGTACGGGCGTTTCGCCTACCCAGTACCGCAACCGCATACTGTCGGCCCGGGAACGAAAGAAAAGAATTGCCTAAAGTTTCGAGTCTAAATTTATCGGATTAACCCGCTATCCGGGCAAAAAGCGTCAGTTTGCGCTTACCTAACAATTCCGATAATGATACTTTTCTCAATTCTGCTGACCCTGTTTGTTCTCCCACCGGAATCACCAGAAACAGCACCCAAGAGCCTATTTGATTTTTGGGTGGGCGAGTGGAGCCTCACCTGGCAAGATGCCCAGGGCCAAACCCAGAAAGGCTACAACCGGATCGTCAAGATTCTGGACGAGCAGGTGATTCAGGAAAACTTCGAGACGATTTCTACTCCGGTTTTTAAGGGCATGAGCCTGTCGGTATATAATCCCCGTACGGAGCAGTGGCACCAGGCCTGGACAGATAATCAGGGTGGGTACTATAACTTCATCGGGCAGTTTGAGGGTGACAAGCGCATGTTTGTAACCAAGACTACTAATCAGCAGGGAAAAGAAATAATCCAGCGGATGGTATTCCGGAATATTACCCCGAATGCTTTTGTCTGGGACTGGGAGTCATCTAATGACGGCGGGCAGACCTGGCAACTTAATTGGCAAATCCACTATCAACGCAAAAAATAGCCAATAACACTATGATCAATATTTCATTCATCTTCCCGGCCGCGGCTCAGTCAAGTTCGGAAAAATCGGTTGTTTCCCCCAAGTGGTTGGGGGAGTGGACGGTGCTCTGGAAAAATACCGTTGGCGATAAGTTTGTCGGCAGTAGCCGGATATCACAACCGCTAAATGATAAATTACTAAAAGAAGAACTGAGAGTGGGAGATGAGGGGGCCTGGGAAGGCTGGGAAGGTATCAATATGGCCAAATTCAACGCCCGTAACCAAACCTGGCACTATGCCTGTCAGGACAACCGAGGGGGCTACTGTGACTTTATTGGGCAGTTTTCTGACGGCACCTTCTCGCTACAGTTCGTGGATGCTCAGGGCGTTCGAGTTAAGCAGCGAATGATTGTTCGATCAATTAACTCCAAAAGTATCGCCTGGGACTGTGAACGGTACGAAGCGAAAACCAAGGAATGGCGCCGAGCCTGGAAAATTGAGTATCGGCGTAACTAATCGAGGGTTTGCTGGATAAGAAGTAAGAACATTCGGCCAAAAAGATAGAATGTCTTTTTATTTTTGGCCTATGCCTCAAGAACCCCAGGTAATTTACGAAGACAACCATTTGCTGATTGTGAACAAGCCAGCGGGATGGCTGGTGCAGGGTGACCGTACCGGTGACGAAACGCTGGCGGATTGGGGAAAAGAATATTTGAAGAAAAAGTACGATAAGCCGGGTAACGTATTTCTGGGCGTGGTACATCGGCTAGACCGACCAGTGAGTGGCATGGTAGCAATGGCCCGAAACTCCAAGGCACTAGCCAGGATGAACCAGATATTCAAGACCCGACAGGTAACGAAAACCTACTGGGCATTGGTACAAAATCCGCCCCCTCAGTCTGAAGCCACGCTAGTTCACTGGTTGGTCAAAGATTCAGTGAAGAATAAAGTAACGGCTTTCCGTGCCGAAAAAAAGAACAGTAAGCGAGCCGAACTATCGTATCGTCTACTGATGCAGAGAAATCCCCCTAGCCCCCTTTGGAAAAGGGGGAAAAACAGAGTGTATTTACTGGAAGTGATGCCGCTTACCGGTCGTCCACACCAGATTCGGGTGCAACTGGCGGATATGGGCTGCCCAATGGTGGGAGACCTAAAGTACGGGGCTAGTGAGCCATTACCGGATGCTAGCATTGGGTTGCACGCCCGAAAACTATCATTCATGCATCCGGTAAAGCGGGAGCTGGTAAGCTTTCTGGCTGATGTGCCATCGCTTGATATCTGGCAGCCTTTTGCCTCAATTGAGGAACCGAAACGCGATTAGTTGCCGTTGATACCTGCGTATGAGCTGGATAGAAAAGTTAAAAGACCGCTGGGAGGTGAATAGTGTAGGGCAAGTAATCGTTATTCTAATCGTGTTTGCCTGTACGGGGTTTTCGGTGCTTTATATCAAAAAGCCGCTGTTTGACCTGGCAGGTATCACCCCCGAAACATCCCCTTGGATTCGTGTTCCATTCTACTTAGCGACTATTCTACCCGCTTATCAGGTGCTGCTGCTGGCCTACGGTTTCATTTTTGGGCAGTTCCGTTTCTTCTGGAACTTTGAGAAGAAAATGCTGAGGCGATTTGGCATTGGTAATAAGAAAAACAAAAAAGTAAGTCGCTAAACCTACCTTCTTCGTTTTAAAGTATTTGCAAACTTTTACAATGCATCAGGGCGGATGTCTGAAAACCTAACGGGGGTACAATATTATTAATTTTCTATCACCCGCTCGGCTAGTACAGTAATCGTATTGTTTAATACTTCTACTACTCCCCCCTCAACGGTCACTGAACCTTCGCCAGCACTGCCCCTATACTGTATTTCTCCCTTGCCTAATGAGCTAACCAGTGGCGCGTGGTTACGCAGTACCTGAAACGAGCCATCGCTACCCGGAAAGGTAGCCGATTCTACTTCGCCCTCAAAAACTTCCTGATCGGGAGTAATTATTGTTAGTTGCATCTGAAAATAGTGTTATGGTGCGATGGTGTTAGAGCGGCCGCTCTAACACCGTAACACTTCGTCCTTATTTTGCTTCGGCCATGATTCTTTCGCCTTTGGCGATGGCGTCTTCGATGGTTCCTACCAGGTTGAAGGCCGTTTCCGGTAAGTGGTCAAGCTCACCGTCCATAATCATGTTGAAGCCTTTAATAGTATCTTTAATATCTACCAAAACTCCTTTAAGGCCGGTAAACTGCTCAGCTACGAAGAAGGGCTGCGACAGGAAGCGCTGAACGCGACGAGCGCGGTGTACTACCTGCTTATCTTCCTCCGAAAGCTCGTCCATACCCAGAATAGCAATGATATCCTGAAGTTCGTTATAGCGCTGTAGGATGTTCTTCACGCGCTGGGCTGTATTATAATGCTCTGCCCCTACAACTTCGGCCGACAGAATTCGGGAAGTGGAATCTAGCGGATCTACCGCCGGATAAATACCAATTTCGGCCAGTTTCCGTGAAAGTACGGTAGTGGCATCCAGGTGGGCGAAAGTAGTAGCTGGGGCGGGGTCCGTCAAGTCATCCGCTGGTACGTATACGGCCTGCACTGAGGTAATGGAACCGTTTCGAGTGGAAGTAATTCGTTCCTGCATGGCTCCCATCTCGGTAGCCAGCGTGGGTTGATAACCCACCGCTGAAGGCATCCGGCCTAAGAGAGCCGATACCTCAGAGCCGGCCTGGGTAAAGCGGAAAATATTATCAATAAAGAACAGAATATCGCGGCCCTGACCTTGTCCGTCACCATCGCGGAAGTATTCTGCTACACTTAGTCCAGATAAGGCTACCCGGGCGCGGGCTCCGGGAGGCTCGTTCATCTGTCCGAAGATCAGCGTGGCTTGCGAATCTTTCAGCCGCTCCATATCTACTTTGCTTAAGTCCCAGCCGCCTTCTTCCATAGAGTGCTGAAAATCCTTACCATATTTGATGATGTCAGCCTCGATAAATTCACGCAGTAAGTCATTACCTTCGCGGGTACGTTCACCTACACCAGCAAATACGGAGAATCCTGAATAGGCCTTCGCAATGTTGTTGATGAGTTCCTGGATCAATACGGTTTTACCTACTCCGGCACCACCAAACAGTCCTACTTTACCCCCTTTGGAGTAGGGCTCCAGCAGATCGATTACTTTAATTCCGGTAAAAAGAATTTCTTCGGAAGTAGAAAGGTCTTCGAACTTGGGAGGAGGATTGTGGATAGGTCGCCCTTTTCCACCATCGGGCTGAGGAAGTCCGTCAATGGCTTCGCCCACTACGTTGAATAAGCGTCCGCGAATCTCCTCACTGGTAGGCATTTTAATCGGCTGGCCAGTATCGATTACGTCAGTACCGCGAACAAGGCCTTCGGTGGCTTCCATCGCGATAGTACGTACGCGGTCTTCGCCTAAATGCTGTTGTACTTCCAGCACTAGCTTGGTTCCGTCGGGCCGGTCAATGGTTAATGCATCTAAAATATTAGGTAGTTTAGACCCATTAGCATCGAAGCTAACGTCGACCACCGGGCCAATTACCTGAACAACTTTTCCAGTATTTGCCATGAATATCTAGGATTAAAGAATATGCGTTGAATTAAGCGGTTGCAAAAATAGGGTATCCGAAGCGGTATTGCAATGAAGCCAATTAGAAAAATGTGTTCGATTGCTCGATAGTTCGATTGTTAGGGCTTTATAGTATTTGTGGAGTATAAATTAACTTTGAGCAATCGAACTATTGAACACTATCATTCCAATTTAAATTTCTGAGTATACAGTGCCTGAGCACCGAAGCAGCGTACCACGTAAACACTACGGGTGGGCGAGCTTAGCGGAAAAGTGAATATTGAATTCTCATCCGTAGCAGTTAAGCTAGACTCAATAAGTACATTGCCCAACACGTCGGATACTTGCACCAGATAATTCCCGGCCGGTAGCTGCTGAGTAAACAGCTTCAGCGTACCGGCACTGGCATCGGCATAAACGCGTAAATCGTTATCGCCAGTCAGCGAAACTGCTATAATATTGGAATACTCGAAGGTTTCGTCAAAGTCTACCATCCGCAATCGGTAGTATAAAGTGCCGGTTAGACGGCTCGCAACTCCCTCATCGATATAGAGGTAGTTACGAAGGCTGCTGGATTCACCTACTGCCTGATTGCGAGCTATTTCATCAAAAAACAAACCGTCGGTGCTGCGCTCAATGCCGAAGAAGTGAGCGTTAGTTTCCGTAGCGGTAGACCAGTCAAGTCGCACACTAGACTCGTCTAGCCGAGCGGTAAAGTCAACTAGTGTTACAGGAAGGGGCTCGGCAACATCACTTATCGTCCAGGGTGAAAATTCGGTTACATTATTAACGGTGACCAAACGAAGGTTGGTACCACCGGTTGCAGCCGATATGGCATCTGGTGTGACTAACTCCCAAACGTCTTGCGCCTCATCAAAGCGCCAAACCTGAACCTGATCAACTCCTTCTTCGTTGTTATCATCCTCCGCCCACCATCTGAATTTCACGGTGCGCCCATTGGTAGGGGGATTATCAGATTCAATAAACCAGGTAACCCCGATAGATTCATTACCATTAGACTGAACGACACCACTGGGGCCATTAACCCGGGTAACAACTACACTGCCGATATCGTCTGGCCCAGGTTCGATATCAACCCCGAGGATATTTATTTCTCCAGTACCAACACTCCGAGGGTCAATCGTAAAATTACCCCGAAGCCGCCCGACATCTTCGTTGATATCCCCTACGGCTGTTCCTAAAGTTACTTCTCCGACGTTAATCGTCTCTATAGCTCCTGAATTCAAGGTTACCGACTGACTGAAAAGTAGAGTGCCATCCACTGAAAGTGTATCGGATTGAACCGTGATGTTTTGAATTTCTGGCTGCTCCTCATCCCCAGTAGTTACAGTCATATCCTTATCCACTGTTAACTGATCATAAGGTAAAGTGCCTTGCAATAACCGTAAAGTGCTGCCTTCAGCAGCCGCATCAAAAACAGTCTGGAGTGTTCCTGCACCGGGACTGTCGCTATCTACGCTCACTGAGGAAAGGTCGGGCTGAAACCCCACCTGTAGACTGGTATCATCGGCCTGGTTGAGCCAGGGAGAGTAGGCTACAGTACCAGGATCAATTTTCCCAATGAGGTCGGCTTTTTCGGCACTACCCCACCAGTTATAGGAGGCATTAACAATATTACCGCTGTTATTTACAATAGCCGGGGTGGAAGCCCCAGAAAGATCGTTTTCATTCAGAGTAACCCCAGAAACTCCGCTATTAACAGTAATAGCTCCCAAGATAGTCGAGTTCAATACTAATACATTGTCTCCGCCGCTAGCAATAGTTAGATTATTTGCCAGAATTAAATTCTGGAGTACTGCTTCCGCAGCGTTAATCTGAAAAGCATTGGAAATAGTTACGGCTAACGGGTCTTGCTCTGTTCCTTCACCGATCCCCTGAATAATAACCGGTTTGGATACACTAAACGGATCGCTGTAGGCGCCGGGGTTTACCTTTATCGTATCGCCTGCATTTACGTTCGTATTTGTAATTGCAAACCCAATAGTTGCCCAGGGACTGGCTTCAGTTCCGAGATTAGTATTGTCTCCATTAACGCTGACGTAGAAAGTCTGCGGTGTTTGTGAAAAACCAGTTTGCCAGAAAAATAGCAGGCTAAGGGTAACTAGTAAAAAATGCTTCATAGCGGTAGTGTATTTTGAACGTTAGTCGTAGTTTTGGGTCAGTGTTGGGCTAATTTCTAAAAAAATCCAGAAACTACCTCCTGACAGAAAGAAAAGTAGCCATACGGCAAAATGTTGCGGAAAAGGCTAGTCATTTGCCCCTTTTTGGTTTCTGCTATCGGTTTTTGGTTGAAAATACCCAGTCTTTGCCCTAAGTTTGCCAGATTATAACTAAAAAAATACTAAGTCGGCACGCTGATTTGGATAACTTGGAGTACGAGAAACTTCTAAGCCCTCCTGAGATGTTACTCGAACATAGAGCGTAACTGCCAACAGTGAACCGTCCCAGTTATATAAACTATTTATTGATATGCTCCAGATAAAATCTACTTCCTTCATACTTTTGCTTAGCAGCCTGGTAATGTTCTCCTGCGAGAAAAAAGTTGATGAAAGTTTTGTGGCTGATGACCCGGAGTACATTCACCAGTCGATGCAGAAGCTGACCGACGTAATCGTGTACGATATTTTTTCGCCGCCCGTCGCCAGCCGTATTTACGTGTATACCAGCATTGCTGGCTACGAGGCCTTGGTATCCAGTCACCCTGAGTACCGCTCCCTCGCCGGGCAGCTAAATGGTTTGGAGCCGGTTCCCGCTCCGGATACTACGCAACCTATTTCCTTACCTTTAGCCAGCATTCATGCTTTTCTTACGGTCGGAAAAAACTTTATTTTCTCGGAAGACCGTATCGAGGAGCACCAGCAACAACTTTATCAGCAGTTTGCCGAGGCTTTTCCCGAAGATATGTACCAAAACTCGCTGGCTTACGGTGAACAGGTAGCCCAGCATATTCTGGATTGGACCAGTAAAGATAACTACAAGCAGTCTCGTTCTTTCCCCAAATTTACGGTGAATGATGCACCCGGCCGCTGGCAACCCACTCCCCCGGATTATATGGACGGTATTGAACCTCACTGGAGCAGCATCCGCCCATTAGTGATTGATTCGGCTAACCAATTCGTGCCGAAGCCTCCTACTCCGTTTTCTATGGATGAGGGCAGCCCCTTTTACCAAGAAGTGATGGAGGTATACGAAACCGGAGTGAATCTGGACGAAGAGCAAGCTGAGATTGCCAGTTTCTGGGATTGTAACCCCTATGTATCCCACCATCAGGGGCACGTAATGTTTGCTACCAAGAAAATCACCCCCGGCGGGCACTGGATCGGCATTGCCAAGATTGCCGCCCAAAAGTCGGAAGCTGACCTGATGAAGTCGTTGGAGACTTATGCTTTCACCGCCATTGCCTTATTTGATGGATTCATTAGCTGCTGGGACGAGAAGTACCGCAGCAACCTGATCCGCCCCGAAACGGTGATTAATCAGCATATTGACGAAGACTGGATGCCGCTGCTGCAAACCCCACCCTTCCCCGAATACACTAGTGGTCACAGTGTAATTTCGGCCTCGGCAGCTACCGCCCTGACCAAACTATACGGAGAGCCTTTTCATTATGTAGACTCCACCGAAGTAGCCTACGGGCTTCCCCCCCGCGAATTTGAATCGTTCAAAGCTGCATCAGAAGAGGCCGCCATTAGCCGGTTGTACGGAGGCATTCATTATATGCCTGCCATTTCTTATGGAATAGAACAAGGCAGAAAAGTGGGCAATTTTGTTGTCAGCAATGTGTCTACCAAAAGTGAGTCATTAGCCGAGAACTAACTGAGCCGGAGAGATCATTTCCAGCATGATAATAGTTACGCTATCCTGCTTCTGTCAGTTAGTTTAAATTTATGCAACCGATTTAAGTCGACTAGACTCCGTCTTTGTTTAAGAAAATAGAGTCTTCCTTCCACAAGCCAAAACCATTGTTTATTCGGCGAAAAACGGCTATTTCTTACAAAATAGTTGGTATATGTCGTCTATAGTACATATAATAAGTATTAGCGTATTCTATTGTTTTTTAATTTATTCTTAAGATATTTGCGAGAATGCCAAACTAACTGCCATCTTTATGGCTGGTTTTTTACTATTCATTAATACTGCTAATTGCTTATGAGAATTTTTACACATTTTACTTACGTCCTGTCGGTGACGTTTGCGGTGCTATGGAGCAGCGTGGCGTGGGCCCAGGACAAGACCGTTTCGGGTCAAGTAACATCCGATGCGGAGGGAGCCCTTCCGGGCGTAAACGTACTGGTAAAAGGTACTAGTACCGGTACGGTGACTGACCTAGATGGGAACTATCGTTTGACTGTTCCTGAAGGAAATGATGTTCTCGTCTTTTCTTCCATTGGGTATGCCAACCAAGAAGTTACGATTGGTAGCCAAACTACCATCGACGTAGTTATGTCTGAGGATGTACAATCACTGCAAGAGATTGTAGTAGTGGGTTACGGTACTCAGGAAAAGAAAGAAATTACGAGTGCAGTAACTAGTGTCAGTTCGGAAGAATTTAACAAGGGTAACGTGAACGACCCCAACCAGTTACTACAGGGTAAGGTGGCCGGATTGGTGGTTTCCCGACCGGGTGCTAACCCTAACCAAGGATTTAACGTTCGTCTGCGGGGCCTTTCTACTTTAGGGGCGAACAGCCAGCCCCTGGTAATTATTGACGGAGTAGTAGGGGCTGACCTGAATGCCGTAGACCCCAACGATATTGAGTCTATGGATATTCTGAAGGATGGTTCCGCCGCCGCTATTTACGGTAGCCGGGGTTCCAGTGGGGTTATTCTGGTAACCACCAAAACCGGTAAGGCCGGACAAGCTACTATAGACTACAACGGTTACGTTTCTTCCGAAAATACGGCTCGGGTGGTACAGGTAATGAGCCCTGATGAATTTCGAGATTTGGGAATTGGAACCGATTTAGGGGCTGATACTGACTGGTTTGATGAGCTTACCCGAAATGCCATCTCTCAAGTACATAACGTGGCACTTTCCGGCGGTAGTGAACAAACTACCTATCGCGTATCCCTGAACTATCGGGATATTGAGGGAGTTGCTAAGGCCACTGGTTTTGAGCAATTGAACGCTCGCCTTAATCTAACCCAACGGGCTTTAAACGATCGTTTGAGTTTTACTATCAACCTGGCGGCTACTACCCGAGATGCTATTGGTATTTACGGCGACGATAGTCCGTTGGACGTGGCTTTCCGTTACGCTACTATTGCTAATCCTACGCAGCCAGTATATAGTGATGATCCCCAATTTGACGTTTACGGAGGGTATTACCAGCAAACACTGTTTGATTACTTTAACCCGGTAGGAATTATTGAGCAAACCGACCTGGAGTCAACCGACAATACGATCCTTTACAATCTTCAGGCGGAATACGAGCCGATTGATGGCTTACGCTTCTTAGCTCGCTACAGTCAACAGCGAGAGAATCGAAGGGGAGCTCAGTACTTTTCCAAATTTGCCTTTTTCCAGGGAACCAACCGTAATGGTTTGGCAGGAAGAATCGAAGAGGCCAATCTGAACGATCTATTTGAGACTACCGCTACTTACGACCGAGACTTTGGTAACCTTACGTTTGCCGGACTGGCCGGATATTCTTACCAGGATTTTGACTCAGAAGGATTCAGTGCGCAGGGAGGTAATTTTCTTACCGATGCCTTTGGTTTTAATAACCTAGGAGCGGCGCTGGATTTTCCTAATGGATTAGGAGGGGTAGGTAGCTTCAAGAACAATTATAAAATTATTGGTTTCTTTGGGAGAGTTAACCTGAACTACAACGGTACTTATTTTCTGTCGGCTAGTGTGCGGCGAGAAGGTTCTACGCGATTTGGAGAAGGTAACAAGTGGGGTAATTTCCCGGCGGTTAGCGCAGGGGTAACGCTTAGCAATCTATTTAATATGCCCAGTGTGGATAATCTGAAGTTGCGGGTTAGTTACGGGGTTACCGGTAACACTCCCGGAGAGTCTTATCTATCATTGCTACGGCTAGCACCGCAAGGCAACTTCTTCTTTAACGGTGATTTCATTCCAAGTTATGGTCCAGCCAGTAATCCTAACCCTAACCTTAGATGGGAGAGAAAAGCTGAGTTTGACGTAGGGCTAGATTTTGCCATGTTAGGCGACCGTTTTACCGGTAGTTTTGATTACTACAGTCGGGTAACTACCGACCTGATTTATCCAATATCGGTTCCGGTGCCACCCAATTTGGTAGGAACTACTTTACTAAATATTGGACAGTTGAATAGTAGTGGTTTGGAAGCAGTGCTGAGCTATAACGTGATTAATAACGATAATTTTGGCTGGACTACCGCTCTAAATGGTACCTGGTTTATTGAAAACCGGCTAGTATCATTATCTGACGAAGAAGCTGGACTAGACTTCGGTGGTCGACGTCTGATTTCTAACTTAGGGTCGCCAGGTCAGAACCAAACACCACTAATTGAGGCCAAGGAAGGGGAGGAAATTGGTCGTATTTGGGGTAAGGTATATGATGGCGTTACTGAAGATGGTAAGTGGAGGTTCCAAGATCTTAACGGTGATGGTAACATAGATGATGCTGATGAAACATTAATCGGACAGGGACTACCTGATTTCCAGATTGGTTGGAACAATACCTTCAATTACGGAAACTGGGATCTGAACTTCTTTATTCGGGGAATGGTAGGACATGACTTGATTAATACTTTCCGGGCCTTCTATGAAGTACCCGGGGTAGCCACCTCCTACAACGTAGTGAACACAGAGTATTTTAATCCTAATCTCGATGATTCTCCATTATTCAATAGTATCCACGTAGAAGATGCCGATTACTTACGGCTAGATAACGCTACATTAGGATACAACTTCCCACTATCAGACGGAGTATTAGTATCACGGCTGCGTTTGTATTTTTCCGCCCAGAACCTGTTTACTATTACCAATTATACTGGAGTTGATCCGGAAGTCCGTACGGGTGACTCCGCGAACGATGATGATCCTTTAGCGCCGGGTATTGACCGACGAGATACCTGGTTTACTACGCGGGGCTACACTTTTGGGGTTAATCTATCATTCTAGTGTGCATTAGAAATAAAATTATTATGAACAAAGTAACATATATAATCAAAGTACTTTTTCTAGGAATTCTGGTATCCGTCTTTAGTCTGGCGTGTACTGACCTAGAGGAAGAGATCTACAGTGAAGTAACTCCCGATCAGTTCTTCCAGACCGAAGCGGAGTTTGTATCGGCACTGGGTAATGCATATACTCAATTGAATAGTATCGGAGGGAACGGTAATATATTTTCTCTTCAGGAGGTAACCTCCGACGAAATAGTAGTACCTACCCGTGGACAAGACTGGGATGATGGTGGGGAATGGCGACGACTGCATACTCACGAATATGCTTTTGAGAACGGAATTATCAACAACAGTTGGGTTTTTTGCTACGGGGGAGTTAGTACCTGTAACCGGTTGATTTTCCAATTTAATGAGTTGGGTGTAGAAGGAGCCGAAGAGTTTATTGCCGAGCTACGAGCGTTGCGGGCGATGTACTATTACTGGTTAGTAGACCTATACGGTAATGTGCCGATCGTAACTGATTTTGATGTGCCCCCTGATTTTGCTCCGGCTAACAACTCCCGTCAGGAAGTATTTAACTTCATTGAGCAAGAACTTACGGAAGTATTGCCTCTTCTCACTCAAGAGGTAGGAGGAGCGGCCTATGGTCGGGTCAACTACTATACTGCTCAAGCCATTCTAGCTAAGCTGTACCTGAATGCCGAAGTGTACACCGGCACTCCTCAGTTGGAAAAAGCCTTGACCGCAGTGGATGAGATTATTAACTCGGGACAGTATTCTCTGGCTCCTGATTACTACGATAATTTTGTGGTTAATAACGAGAATTCACCGGAATTTATCTTCGCTATTCCTTACGATGAAGTATTTCAGCAGGGGTTTGTAATGCCAATGATGACCCTTCACTACGCTAGCCAGGCTACCTATAACCTGACTGCCCAGCCGTGGAATGGTTTTGCTTCTTTGCAGGAATTCTACGACTCTTACGAAGATACCGACGTGCGAAAGCAAAACTTCCTGGTAGGGCCTCAATTTAGCGCTTCTGGCGAACGTCTACTCGACAATGGAGCCGAAGCAAGCGACCCGGATGGCCCGCCATTGACGTTTACTCCGGAGATCAATGAGTTAGGTCCTCAGGCTCTTCGTCAAGCCGGAGTTAGAATTGGTAAGTGGGAATATGAGTTAGGTTCTACTGAAAACTTAAATAATGATCTAGCATTGCTTCGTTATTCGGATATTGTTTTAATGAAAGCAGAGATCTTATTTCGCCAAGGACAAACTGCTGGGGAAGCGTTAGCGTTAGTAAACCAAATTCGGGAACGGGCCGGAGTAGCTCCTTTCACTGAGTTGACTGAGGAAAATCTACTAGCCGAACGCGGTCGTGAAATGTTTGCTGAACAGACTCGCCGGTCCGACCTAATCCGTTTTGGTAGATACAACGATGCTTGGCAATTTAAGCCGCAAGACCCTAGCGATCACGTAAATATTTTCCCTATTCCCCGTCCCCAGTTAGATTCTAACCCTAACTTGGTTCAAAACCCTGGTTATTCAGGAGGAAGCGGAGGATAAGATATTTAACATCTTATTATTTTTAGAAAGCAAGCAATTCAAACTGCTTGCTTTCTTTTTTATATCGTGAGAAACTCCCTATGAAAACGGGGCGTTGTAAAGCGTAAGAGCAATAAGCTATCGTATAACTTGCTGACAGTCGGGCTCAGCGATTGCAGTGGATCAGTCTATTTGAGATGCATAGCTGTTTCTTGGAAAGGATATTTTTCGGTTGATGATACGTCCGTATTCGGTTTTATTTCCATTCCTGTTACTGATTGTGGCTTGTTCGGAATCAAATGAAGATTCCGGTTTGCCTTCTGCTATGTTTATTCAGTTGTCAGCTGAACAGACGGGAATAGCGTTTGCCAATGATCTGGTTTACGATGAAGAATTTAATGTATATACCTACCGTAATTTCTACAATGGTGCGGGAGTAGGTATTGGCGACATTAACAACGATAACCTACCTGACCTCTTTTTCTGTGGAAACCAACAGGATAATAAGCTTTATCTTAATCAAGGAAACTTCCGGTTCAAAGATATTACCGAACAATCAGGAGTAGCATCTACCGGGGTTTGGTCAACCGGAGTAAGTTTTGCCGATATAAATGGAGATGGGTGGCTGGATATTTACGTGTGTAAATCAGGAAGCGTTGAGGGAGAAAATCGCCATAACGAACTGTTTATCAACAATGGCCCTCAGGAAGACGGTCTGGTAACCTTTACCGAACAGGCTAAGGAGTATGGAATAGCTGATGTGGGTCTTTCTATACACGCTGCCTTTTTTGATTACGACCGCGATGGCGACCTGGATTGTTACTTGCTCAACAATTCCATTCGTTCGGTAGGCGGGTATGATCTTCGCCCCGGCCAACGAGAAATTCGTGACCCTCTGGGAGGGAATAAGCTTTACAAAAATGAAGGCAAATTATTTACTGATGTAAGCGAAGAAGCCGGTATTTACGGCAGTATGATCGGCTTTGGGTTGGGAGTAACGGTAGGAGATGTTAATCGTGATGGCTGGCCCGACCTGTTTGTCTCCAACGACTTCTTTGAACGCGATTACCTATATATCAACCAGCAGAATGGCACTTTTGCCGAGGTGCTGGAGGAACAGATGCAGGAGATAAGTTTAGGATCGATGGGAGCAGATATGGCTGATCTCAACCACGATGGCTATCCCGAAATTTATGTAACGGAGATGCTTCCGGAGCAGGAGCATCGAATTAAAACTACTGTTCAGTTCGAGAGCTACGATAAGTTTCAAATGAACTTGGAAAACGGCTACTATCGCCAGTTTCCCCGCAACGTGCTCCAGCGGAATAACGGGAACAATACGTTTAGTGAGATAGGAAGGTTGGCCGGAGTGCACGCTACTGACTGGAGCTGGGGAGCTTTGATGGCGGATTTCGACAATGACGGGCACAAAGATATTTTTGTCGCTAACGGGATTTATAAAGATTTGCTTAACCAGGATTACATTCAATTCATGGGTGATCCTAACACCGTACGAGCTATCTTGACTCGGGAGAATGCTGTAATCAAACAGTTGATCGACTCCATTCCGTCCGAGAAAATTCCCAACTATCTGTTCCGGCATACTGGAAATTGGGAATTCGAGAATATTGCCGAAGATTGGGGGTTGGCTACCCCCAGCCACTCCAATGGGTCTGCCTACGGCGATTTGGACAATGATGGCGACCTGGATTTGGTGGTTAATAATGTGAATATGCCAGCCTTTGTGTACCGTAATCAGGCCGATACACTTAATGATCATCACTGGCTACGCGTGGTGTTGCAAGGAGAAGGAAACAATAGAAACGCAGTAGGAGCGCAGTTAAGCCTGTGGTCAAATGGAAAGCTATTTTATCAAGAACAATCCCCCCAAAGAGGTTTTCAGTCCAGCGTAGATTTGCGATTGTTGTTCGGGTTGGGAACGATAGCGGAGCTGGATTCAATAGTGGTCTTATGGCCCGATGGCCGGGTATCCAAACAGCAGAATATACCTACTAATCAGGAAGTAATTCTTCAGCAGGCTAAGGCCAAAGAAAGGCAAAAAGACGTAGTTAAGGAAGATAACTCAAGTGTTTGGTTTACCGAAGTGGAAGGTAAGAAGTTAGGACTAAACTACGTTCACCAAGAAAATGATTTCGTGGATTTTGATCGGGACCGCTTGCTATTTCATATGCTCTCGCGCGAAGGCCCGGCAGTGGCGATAGGTGACGTGAATGGGGATCGTAAAGATGACATATACGTAGGGGGAGCCAAGGATCAGGCTGGAGAATTATTCGTTCAGCAGCCCAATGGTCAGTTTAAGCAAAAACCAATCGCTGCCTTTGAGGCGGATAAAATTAGTGAGGATGTAGATGCTACTTTATTTGATGCCGATGGTGATGGCGATCTTGACCTCTACGTAGGCTCAGGAGGAAATGAATTTCCTAGCACTTCATCGGCGCTGGCCGACCGACTTTACATAAATAGTGGAGAAGGTGGTTTTAAGCGAAATCCGGATGCGCTGGCCTACCGCTTCGAAAGTACCGGTACGGTTGCGGCTGCCGATTACGATCAGGATGGTGATAAAGATTTGTTCGTTGGTATGCGGCTGCGGCCTTTTTTGTACGGCGTGCCGGTTTCGGGTTACTTATTAGAAAATGACGGACAAGGTAAGTTCCAGGATGTGACGAATCAGATAGCTCCCAGCCTGAAGGAGATTGGTATGATTACCGATAGCAAATGGGTAGACATAGACCAGGACGAAGACCTGGATTTAATAATTGTAGGGGAGTGGATGAGCGTTCAGCTGTTTGTAAACGAACAAGGAAAACTAGTCAACAAAAGTGATGCGTGGGGACTGGCCGGTAGTGAAGGCTGGTGGAACTGCGTAGAAGTTGCTGATCTGGACCAGGATGGCGACTACGACATTGTAGCGGGAAACCACGGGTTGAACTCCCGTTTTAAAGCGAGTCCGGACCAGCCAGTGAGCCTTTGGGTGAACGATTTCGACCGTAACGGTACTGCCGAGCAGATTATAACTACTTACAACGGAAAGCAAGCGTACCCGTTAGTACTGCGGCACGATTTGGTAATGCAGGTTCCGCAGTTAAAAAAACGGTTTTTGAAATACGCTAATTATCAAAGCAAAACAGTAGAAGATATCTTTAGTCCACAGCAACGAGAAGGAGCTATTCGTCTTAATGCCTGTATGTTGGAAAGTAGCGTATTCTACAACGAAGGAGGGCAGTTCAGAAGAGAAACCCTTCCGATTGAAGCGCAGCTATCACCGGTGCAGGCCATAGCAGTTCAAGATATGAATGATGACGAGCAACCGGATTTGTTATTGGGCGGTAACTTTTTAGGCGCTAAGCCCGAAGTAGGTCAGTATGATGCTAGTTACGGAGTACTGCTGATTAACCGAGAAAAAGACTGGGAAACAGTGAACTCCACAGTAAGCGGGTTAAGTATAAAAGGAGAAATAAAGCATTGGGTAGCATTAAAGGGAGATAGAGACACGCTATGGATAGCACTTAGAAATAACGCGCCATTGGCGGTATTCAAGAAAATAAGTCGAAAATACCCCGACATTCAAATGAAGTGAGTAAAGAGCGTTTTATGGGAAAGTATTTATTGGGAGTAGCACTACTGCTATTAATATTAGGTAGTTGCTCTAAAAAAGCAAAATACGAAAACTGGGTTGAGCGGGAATTAGCCTCTGGAGTACGGCAGGATAGCTTGTTTCTGGGACTAACGTTAGGCATGACTTCAAAGAATTTTTACGCCCAATGCTGGGAGTTAAACAAACAGGGGTTAATACGGCAGGGAACGGGAAACACCTCAGTAGAATATCGTCTGGAAGACGAACTAAAGCATCCGGCTACGATGAACTTTTACCCCAACTTTCACGGAGATATAATTCATGAAATGCCAGTGAGATTTAAGTACGATGCCTGGGCGCCCTGGAATAAAGAACTTCAGGCGGATAGCTTACAACTGGATGTACTGCAACTGATGCAAGAGTGGTACGGCGAGGAGTTCATGGACGTAACCCACCCGATACACGGAACCGCCTACGTAAGAATAGACGGAAACCGACGGATTAGTATCTTCAAAGAAAACGAATCTAACGTAATGGTGATGTTCACCGACCTGACCATTGAGCAAGCCGATGAAGAGACGAGTGGATAGTAGAGATATCTGAATCATATAAAACCAAGATGAAAGATAGCAAAAGGTGGGTATATAGAAAATTGCTAAAATCAGTTACGCTGGCGATTACAGCCGCTGTAATGGCCGCTTGCAGTTCTTCTCCGTCCGAGGAAGAATCAAGTAGTTTATTTACTTTGCTGCAATCTTCCGAGACTAACATTAAGTTCACCAATCAGCTCGAGTACGATGAAGATTTTAATATTTATACTTATCGTAACTTTTATAATGGAGGAGGGGTAGCGTTGGGCGATATCAACCAAGACGGCCTAGTAGATATTTATTTTACGGCCAATATGAAATCTAACCGACTTTACCTCAATGAAGGAGATTTCCAGTTCGCGGATATTACTAAACAGGCCGACGTAGCGGGAGAAAGGGCTTGGTCAACCGGAGTGAGCATGGCCGACGTAAATGGCGACGGCTGGCTGGATATTTATGTGTGTAATTCGGGTGATATTGATGGGGATAATAAGCAAAACGAACTATACATCAACAATGGTGAGGACGAGGAAGGCAAAGTTACGTTTACCGAAAGTGCGGAAGCTTACGGTTTAGCCGATCAGGGCTATTCTACCCACGCCGCCTTCTTCGATTACGACAAAGATGGTGACCTGGACATGTACCTGCTCAATAACTCCTATCAGGCTATTGGCAGCTTTAATCTGCGCAAAAATGAGCGGCCCAAACGTGACCCGGTTGGTGGGGATAAGCTATTCAGAAATGATGGTGAAAGTTTTACGGATGTAAGTGAAGAAGCGGGAATTTACGGAAGTGTTATTGGTTTTGGGCTGGGCGTAACCGTAGGCGATCTGAACCAGGATGGCTGGCAGGATATCTACGTGTCTAACGATTTCTTTGAGCGCGATTACATCTATATAAACAACCAGGACGGTACTTTTACTGAAGACCTGGAAAATCAGATGTACTCCATCAGCGGAGCATCGATGGGAGCCGATATGGCCGACATAAATAACGACGGCTATCCTGACATTTTCGTGACGGAAATGCTTCCGTCGGAAGAGCGGCGATTAAAGACCAAAACTACCTTCGAGAACTGGGATCGCTACCAGTATAATGTGAAAAACGGTTACTACCACCAGTTTACGCGTAACATGTTGCAACTGAATATCCCGGTGAGCACTGATCCTGAAAACAAACAGGTAAAATTCAGTGAAATAGGCCGCCTGGCCGGGGTGCATGCTACCGACTGGAGCTGGGGAGCTCTGATAGCCGACTATAATAACGATGGATATAAAGACATCTTTGTCGCTAATGGTATATACCAAGACCTTACCGACCAAGACTATATCCAGTATATTTCCAATGAAGAAACCATGAAGCTGGTTATTGCGGGTGATCGGAAAGTTGACTTCAAACAGTTAATTGATGCTATTCCCTCCGAGCGTATTCCTAATTACATGTTCGTAGGCGAGGGCAACTACTCGTTTACCGACAAGGCGGACGAATGGGGTATGAAGCAACCTAGCCATTCTAATGGTTCTGCTTACGGTGACCTGGATAATGATGGCGACCTGGATTTGGTGGTCAATAACGTGAACATGCCGGCCTTTATCTATCGCAACAATGCCAATGCTTTGCTCAATCATCATTATTTGAAGTTAACCTTGGTAGGGGAAGGTGAAAACCAGTATGCTTTTGGAGCCCAAGTTCGGGTGAAGACCGGGGGAAAGCTTTTTTATCAGGAGCAAATGCCGGTGCGAGGGTTTCAGTCTACCGTGGATCATCGGCTTAACTTTGGATTAGGTTTGCTTACCGAAATTGACACAGTAGAAGTACGATGGCCCAATGGTAAAGTAACAATTGTAGAAAATCCAAAAGTAGATCAAACTCTTACGCTACATCAGAAAGATGCTCAAGAATTAAATAGCCCGGTTCCGGATAGCAACGGGCCTCTATTCGCTGAAGTTGAAGCGAAAGAACCATGGTTTGTTCATGAGGAAAATGATTTTGTGGACTTCGATCGCGACCGCCTGCTGTTTCATATGCTCTCTCGTGAAGGACCTGCTTTGGCTCAGGGAGATGTGAACGGCGACGGACTAACGGATGTGTTTTTAGGTGGGGCCAAAGATCAGGCTGGTGTATTGCTGGTGCAGCAGCCAGGAGGAAAGTTTGCTTCCCGTTCCTCAGAGGTTTTCTTCAAGGATAAAGTTAGTGAAGATACCGATGCATTACTTTTTGATGCTGATGGTGATAGGGACTTAGACCTGTACGTAGCCAGTGGAGGTAATGAATTTCCGAGTAGTTCTTCCGCGTTGATTGATCGACTATACCTCAACGATGGCCAGGGTAATTTCACCAAATCTGACCAGCTACTGCCTACCTCCCGCTTTGAAAGTACCGGGGCAGTAGCCGCTACCGACTATGATGGTGATGGCGACCAGGATTTATTTGTAGGACTTCGCCTAAGACCTTTTCTGTACGGAGTACCGGTGGATGGTTACCTATTGCAAAATGATGGCCGAGGAAGGTTTCAGAATGTAACGGATGAACTGGCACCGGAGCTAAAGAAGCTAGGAATGATTACCGACGCTGTCTGGAGCGATATTGATGGTGATCAGGATGATGACCTTTTAATAGTAGGAGAGTGGATGCCGATTAGCGTATTCAAAAACGAAAGCGGAAAGCTAGTTAAAGTTACGGAAGCTGCTGGATTAGGCGAAAGCAACGGGTGGTGGAATACCATCGTGGGCGAAGACCTGGACCGGGACGGCGATATGGATTTTATAGTAGGGAATCACGGATTGAATTCCCGCTTTAAAGCTAGTCGGGAGAAGCCCGTTACGATGTATACTAATGATTTCGACCGCAATGGTACGGCTGAACAAATTATTACGGTATTCAACCAAGACAAACCTTATCCACTGGTATTAAAGCACGATTTGGTAATGCAGATGCCTAGTCTGAAAAAGAAATATCTGAAATACGCCAGTTATAAGGAGCAGACCATAGAAGAAATATTTTCACCGGAGCAGTTAGAAAAAGCTACAAAACTGCCCGCCTACGAAATGGCTACCAGTGTACTGATTAATCAGGGCGACGGGAAGTTTACGGTTATGCCTCTTCCGGTGGAGGCTCAGTTCTCGCCTACTTACGGCATTAGCGTAGCCGATTTCGATAATGACCAGATTCCGGATATTGTATTAGGAGGAAATTTTTATGCGGCCAAACCAGAAGTAGGTATCTACGATGCTAGCCACGGTCTGTTTCTGAAAGGAACGGGAAAAGGGCAGTTTACCCCGGTAGCTACCAACAAATCCGGACTATTTTTTTCGGGTGAAATTAGAGACCTGACGTTAGTAAAGGTGGGAAATAAAGCTCAATTGTGGGCGATACGTAACGACAATTCTCCTCAGATCTTCACCATTCAACCGCCTGAAGGAGAACTATCCTCGAATCGCTAAAAATAAGGTAGATGACCTTGTAGGAACACGATTAATCGTGTTCCTACCTCTTTAAGGTGAAAACTGAGTCTGATAGCTAGTTTCAGCCGTCCCAAAATCACCTTTAGTAGAGGCCCCCTCCACCTGTATTGTAAATTGGCCAATAGCTTTGGAGGTAGGAAACGTAACAACTGCTTTTCCTAACTCATCAGTTTTTATAATCGGCTCCCAGTAAACTAAAGGTCGAAAATCAGGTAACTTATCATTCTGATCTGGCCTAAATTCTGGCCTATTGAAGGGTTGAGGAGAGTGAAAACCCTGCCAAGTAAAGGTATTACGTTCCGTAATGAACTCGGTAGGCGGTTTTTTGTCTTTGGTATAAATAGCGATTACCCCTCCTCGAGCCATCAAAAAAGGAAACTGTTGCGCGACTGTTTCTGGTTGAAGGTAAATCTCTATTTTTTCTATTTGAGTCAAGGGCATGGCCAATACTTTTTCCTCCTGGGTTGTCAAGTACCCGTTGATCATATACCAAGGACTATCCTCCAGAAATCGTTGCTCAATTGGATCAAAAAGCCTAACTGACTTCTGACCGTTATCAGAAGATATACTGGCTTTGATTAAAACATTACCAATGAACTCCTCAACGGTCTTCATCAATTGAAATTTATCTATTGAGTAGGCCTTATTAGGGACAAAGGCGGTAGCTTCGGGTTTAGAATTGTTAGAGTAGACGGGTGAATTTGACCCAAAAATTTCGTGAAGCTTATTCCGTAATTTACTAAGCCGCAAGTATCGCTCTACCTCAGGAGTTCTTGGAGGAGAAGAATCAGGTACGTTGGGTGAAGAAAGAGTATCCAGGAGACTATGAACAATTACATTGGGTGATGATGCCTGAAAAGGATTATGATTGTGTATCTGAAAAGTTCGAGATCCGTAGAAATTAGGCAGAGGAACAGATAGCTCGCCCTGCTCTACCGAAGTATTAATAAACGCTTGATCTTCTACTCTGTACACCGATATAAATTGGCTGTTCACCGGTTCCGAAGAGGTAGGCGAAGTTAAAGTTACCGGTAATTTTAATGTTTTTTCAGGCGTAAAATTTAGAGAGCCGGGAACGGTTGAACTGCTAGTGAATGATGGTAGCTTTACGACAGTATCTTCATCTAAGGTAACCAGGTCAGTATCAAGTACAGCCAAAGATAGATTTGCTTTTACAGGCTGTTGGGTGGCGTCAGTAACCGTCAGGGTTACTTGTACACTATCATTTTTGCCAAATACCGGTTGATGAGTCTGAATGTTGATGTTCAGATCCTGCTCATCGGGCTGAGTTGATGTCTGAACCGTTGATAGTGTGCTGGAGGAAGAAATCGAATTCTCGCTCCAGGGGTTGTAAATAGGAAT
Organism: uncultured Roseivirgaceae bacterium; assembly: GCA_964551335.1. Taxonomy (GTDB): domain Bacteria; phylum Bacteroidota; class Bacteroidia; order Cytophagales; family Cyclobacteriaceae; genus Tunicatimonas. Next base: position 27,895 of record CAZKCO010000016.1, on the reverse strand, counting down.
ACGTTGCAGGAAGACGGCCTCACTACCAAAATTAAGATTCCATTGGGTATAATACCGAAGAGTGTAGTACCCTTCTTCCCATTCGGGAGGTATACTAATTTCACCGTGAGCGTAAAATTGAGTTCTCAATAACTTTTGATGAATTAGTATCTCTCCGGTTGGACTAATCAAATCCAAGTAAATAATATTACTTTTTATCTCGTTCGTATCCTGGTGGAGGAAATATATTTTATACCATATGGTTTCACTGGTAGCATAAAAGGATTTATCGAGGTGAACATAAAGTTGATCGGGTAGCGGGCTAGAACTATCTGCGGTTGACTGGGCAGAAGCAGTAATAGTAGTAACTAATCCAATATACAGGATTAATAAACTTCGCTGAAGCGTTTCAACAATACCAAAATCCACGTTATTCATCCCAGTAATCAGGTCTTTCGGTAGAACTTTTATCTATGCGCAAACAGTTACAGCAGGCACGGGGGTCGCTGGGTTGAGAGCCAATCGCGTATCCGCAGAAATCAGAAATTGGTAAGGGAGCTAAATCGCCTCGGAACAAGACAGTTCGTGCGGTATCAATAGCGGTTGCTTCAAAAAATCCTAGCACAGTTTCACTTTGATCATTAGTATTGTACATATTTCCGGGTATAGGAGCGGGAGGAGGATCAAAGATAGTTCCTTCCTGATTAGCGATTGTTCTCACATCTTCCCAGTACGCATATGCTTCTTGCGTCATGGAGAACTGATAGATATTTATGTAGTACCGAGTAGAGAAAGCATACTGGGGTCGGGTGTCGTCCGTGGCTACTAAAAACCTACTAAGCTGGTCGGTTTGGGTATTCTCGCTGCTAAATAGTATAATGTCCTGGGTGTTAGTAGTGTCGGTAATATAACATGATTTCGGGGAATGCAACGGGCCGCAGTTAGGTTCAAGAACCGAGTAGCTAACATCGGATAACCAACGAAAATGAGCATCTTGATTTTGTCGTTTGGCTGGGGTATCCACGTAAACATTAATGAGTCTATCTTCTGTAATAGTGCCCTCTTCTGTAACCAAGGTTTCTACCTCAGTTTCAAAGTAAACGCTATCGGCTTGTATTAGTCGGGGCATGGTTTGCGGGCGAGATTGGTAGACCTGTTCATCTAATCTAATCTCGATGTAGTAGGTACGTCCCGGTTCTCCTTGTACTACGTTACCACTGGATTGATACACACCCGGTCGTACAAAGGAGTAATCTTCCTGCTGGCCTTGGTCATCGTAAATAGTAATCTGAGCACCCAGCACGGGTATAGGAGGTGTCCCAAAGGTAGAAGTCCGGGATAGCCTCAGCACATAGGGACCCGTTGACTGATCAATACGACCATCTACTACCAGCAACTCTACCGGTTCTTCGGGGGTAAAGGTGAAGGGCTCTATGCAACTGCTGATGAAGAAGAAACACGGAAGCAGCGTTAATATCGTTTTTCTCCTCATATCAAAACTCAAAATTATAAGTGATTGCCGGAAAAGCACTGCCCAGTACCGATAGTTTAAAGGCATTGGCCGTACTCTGTAGGTCTCTTCTAAAAAAGATAGAAAACGCGTTATCCCGGGAGTAGAGATTATAAATCGAGAAGGTGAAACTTCCCTTGAAGAAACTCCGCCGAACAATATTACTATCGACTGTATAGGAAACATCTAGACGATGATAGTCCGGGATTCGGAACTGATTTCTTTCCGAGAAATGAGGAACTACCGTTGTTCCTAATCGGTAGTCAGCTACTGGCGCTGAAATGGGTCGGCCGGTGTTATAGGTAAAGTTGAAGGAAAATCGGCTTCGGCGGCTGGCTTGCACACTCAAAGAGACGTTAAGATTATGGGGTTGATCGAAGTTGGCCGGAAACCAATCTCCTTGATTGATAGATTCCTCTGAAGTGCTGCCGTTTACCTTGCTCAACGAACGAGAATAAGTGTAAGACAGCCATCCGGTAGTAAGCCCTTTCATTCTTTTTATGGATAGTTCGGCTCCGTAAGCTCTACCAATACCGGTAAGGGTTTCGGTTTCAATATATGGGTTCAGCAACAATTGCGGAAGGTCTTTATACTCCACTACGTTTTGAATATCTCGATAGAAAAACTCTACCGAGGTCTCCCATTTATTGTTTCGAAAATTCTGAAAATACCCGGCTGAATAATTATTAGCGCTCTGGGGCGGAATGTAGGTATTGCTCACCTGCCAAATGTCTACCGGAACCGCCGCCGTAGTGTTAGAGATTAGATGAAGATACTGATACAGACGGTTGTAGCTCAGTTTTACCGAACTGTTGGCCGTAAGATTTACTTTCATTGATAAGCGAGGCTCCCATCCACTGTAGGTCTGAATAATTTCTCCCGAGCCGTAAAAGGTAGAATCTACAATACTAGATGGCTGGCGGGGAACTCCCGGAGCATAAGCGTAAACGGTAGATGGGCCTATTTGATGGTACAAAGAATATCGCAGTCCCAGTCCCAATGAGATCCTATCGTTCAGGGTAAATTCATCATTCACGTACCAGGCAAATTCCTGCCCGTCGTCTTTTTCTATTTCCTGGGAACTCACTTCTGATATGTCTCCTCTCTTTTCAATCGTTTCAGGCAAAGAGCGGTAGCGCACCCACTCGAACCCGGCGTTTATGTCGTGCCGTTCGAAAGGAGTAAGGAAAAAGTTTTGTTTTACCTTATAGTAGGTCGGACCGTTCTGTAACGTAGAGGCATCGGTACCTTCTGGGGTGTAAGACTCATTAATGGTGTTTCCGTAACCAGCTACCAACGAGGAGGATACGTTAGGGGAAAATATCTGATTCCAGGTAAGATTAAGGGTTTGAGCACCCCAGGAAAAACCGAACTGATCGGAGTATCGGAAGTTGTCGTAGCTTTGGTAGTACGATAAGGCCAGCGAGTTGCCAGCACCGTACCGATGAGTAACCTTAGCATTAATATCGTAGAAAAATGCTGCACTGTTTTTTATATCAGGATTTCGCATTACGCGCAGTATCCAATTGGAGTAGGAAGATCTCGCCCCAATCATGAAGGAAGTTTTATCTCGGACGATAGGCCCCTCTAACAGCAGCCGACTGGCCACTAACCCTATACCTCCTTTGCCTTTAAACTCATCGTAGTTACTTCCCTTCAACTTAACATCTAGCACCGAAGACAATCTTCCACCGTACTGAGCCGGAATGGCTCCCTTATACAGCACCACTTCCCGAATAGCATCAGAGTTGAATACCGAGAAAAAGCCCAAAGCATGAGAAGCGTTAAAAATTAGCGCTTCATCCTGCATTATCAGATTCTGACCAATAGTGCCACCTCTCACATTAAACCCGCTAGCTCCTTCCCCAATTGTACTGACTCCTGGCAGAGTAAGCAAGCTTTTAATCACATCGGCCTCCCCCAAAAAAGCAGGTAGCTGTTTAATTTGCTGAATACTCAGCTTCTCTATTCCCGCCTGAACTGAGGTAACATTGCTATTGTCCGTTTCATCCCGGACAATGACTTCATTCAATTCAAATGCTTCGGGTAAAAGGTCAATATTCCACGACTGACTGCTTAGTATCCGAACATACTGTGACATGGGTTCATAGCCTACAAACCTGATTTGTGCCAGATAAACTCCTACCGGAGCGCTCATACGGAACTTTCCTTCTACGTCAGAGGCTAACGAAATTTCGAGATCTTCTATATACAGGGTAGCACCCAGTAGCGCCTCGCCCGTCACTGCATCGGTTATTTTTCCGAAAATAGTAGCATTCTCGTTTGGAGAGATCTTAGCCGAATCTCCTAACGTAAGTATTTCGTATTCTGCCGGTCCTTCTAGTTCGGATGCTTGATTCTTATTGACGAAATATTCCTGGGTAAACTCTTGGGTGAGCTCTTGTTCGGGGGCAATAACGATAGCGTAATTACTGTAAGGGATAAAGCTTAATTCCGTATCCTGAAATAACTGGCTTAATACTTTCGGAAGCGAAGTCTGCTGAAATTGGATGCTATATTTTTTTTCCGGAATCCATTCGGCTTTGTAGTAAAAATCAATAGGGTATTTCTCGTCTACTGTATCTAATATCTCAATGAGAGTAGCGCTGCTAAACTGCTCGTTAATTTCAATATCACCGCTAGCCTGACTATGCGCAGCGTAACTGATTATCAGTAATAAATAGAGTGGGCTAAAAATAAAAACTCTCAAAGCAGCTTTGTATAGATGACACCATTTAAAGGGTAATGGTTGTTAAACTGAGCCAGATGTAAATTACGAAAATGTGTAGATTTGTGGGTGAATGTTTATTTAAGAATAGCAAGAGCGAGAAGATACTCTAAATTTATCCCATATAATATACTTAGCCCGACACTCCGTCAAATTATTTGTCTCGATGTAGTGTTTCTTGATCATGCAGTGGATGTATAGAGTGCTTTGTTTGGCAGGTATGATGAGTGTGCTCACGACCTGCATACCGGAAAAAACAGAGGATACCTTGTTTACGCTCCTTTCCCCTTCCGATACCGGAATTGAGTTTGAGAATCAGCTATCAGAAAGTGATACTTTCAATATTCTTAACTATCTGTACTATTACAATGGTGGGGGAGTAGCTGCTGGCGATGTGAACAACGATGGCTTAGTCGACCTGTATTTTACGGCCAACGAATTACCCAATAAACTCTACCTGAACCTTGGTAATTTTCGCTTTGAAGACGTAACCGAAGCGGCGGAAGTGGCGGGGCTGCCGGGTTGGGCTACCGGAGTGACAATGGCCGATGTAAACGGCGATGGATGGCTCGATATCTATGTATCTCAGCTCGGAGAACACGAAGGGGTGACCGGATATAGCCAATTATATATCAATCAGGCCGATACTAGCCGAGGCTATCCGGTTTTCGTTGAGCAGGCCACAGCCTATGGTTTGGCCGAGCAGAGCTTCGCTACCCAAGCTTATTTTTTCGATTATGACCTGGATAATGATCTCGACGTTTATCTGTTGAACCATACGGTTCATTCCCCCGACACCTACGTACCCGTAGCCAAAGGCCGCAAGCCTAGCAAATACGGTGATAAGCTTTTGCAGAATAACAATGGTGTATTCGTGGATGTCAGCGGAGAAACGGGAATTTACCGAAGTATTGTCGGCTACGGACTAAGTGCCTCGATAACCGATATTAACTTAGATGGTTTCCCGGATATCTACGTGGCTAATGACTTTCACGAGAACGATTATCTCTATATCAATAATGGTGATGGCACATTCGCCGAGCAGCTAGAAGAAATAATCGGCCATACCAGCCGCTTTTCTATGGGTAGCGATATCGCTGATTTTAATAACGATTCCTACCCGGATATCCTGACGCTGGATATGAAGCCGGAAGACGAACGGGTGCTGAAAATCTCGGCGGGAGAAGATCCTTACGATATTTTTCAGTATAAGCTAAACTACGGCTACAACCATCAGTACGCTCGTAATAATCTTCAGTTGAATACTCCCGTAATTCGTTCTACTAGCGATAGTAATAAAGTTACCTACGCCTTCCGGGAAATTGGACAGTACGCGGGTATTGCTGCTACGGACTGGAGCTGGTCGGCGTTGTGGGCGGACCTGGATAACGATGGCTGGAAGGATCTGTACGTAACCAACGGTATTCTTCGCCGACCTAACAATTTAGATTACATTAAATATATCTCTAATACCGAAATCCAGACCGGATTGCGAGGTGGAATCTCCAGTGAGAATAGAGGGTTAATTGACAAAATGCCCTCCGAAGCTATTGCTAACTACAGCTACCAAAACCAGCGTAACTTGACTTTCGCCAATAGGGCAGATGAGTGGGGGTTAGGTCAGTCTGGCTTCTCAAACGGAGCAGCTTACGCTGATCTGGATAACGACGGTGATTTGGACTTAATCGTCAACAATGTGAATGCATCCGCATTTATCTATCGGAATAATGCTTGTGCTCAGAATGATCATCATTTTCTGCAAGTGCGGCTCAAGGGCGCGGGTAAAAACCGGTTTGGTGTAGGAGCAAAAGTGTGGCTCTACCAGAATGAAAATATTCAGTATCAAGAATTATTTCCTACCCGCGGCTTTCAATCCTCGGTAGCACCTGTATTACATTTTGGTCTGGGCGAGATTTCTTATATTGATTCTCTAGTAATAAGGTGGCCCGGTGGGCGTAAGCAAAGCCTAGTAGACGTGGCGGGCGATCAAGTCTTAGTATTGAATCAGGAGGATGCACAACCAGCTTCAGAATACCCTCCCAAACCGGATCCCTGGTTTGAAGTACAAGCTGAGCCTAGTATCAACTTTAGTCATAGAGAAAATCAATTTTCTGATATTACCCAGGAGCCGCTCATGCCGTATCTGCTATCGCGGGAAGGACCAGCCTTAGCTACCGGCGATGTAAATGGTGATGGGTTGGACGATGTATTTTTAGGTGGTGCTACTAACCAGATGAGTGCTTTGTTGCTACAGGAGCCAGATGGTACTTTCCTTCCGAGCAATCAATCGTTGTGGCGAAACAGTATTATTTCGGAAGATGTAGCGGCGGAATTTATTGACGTAGACGGCGACGGTGATCTGGATCTATACGTAGGCTCGGCGGGCAACGAATTCACGAACAACCCCCTGCGAGATCGCCTGTATATTAATGACGGTGACGGTCAGTTCTCGTGGATGGAGGAAGCACTGCCGCCTATGCTAAACAATACCTCCTGCATCGCTCCCCACGATTTTGACGCTGACGGAGACATTGACCTGTTTGTGGGCAGTCGGGTAGTAACCGGCCGCTACGGCATCAACCCGGTTAGCTGCTTATTAGAAAACGATGGTTCCGGCTACTTCCGGAATATAACCGAAGAGCATGCGCCCCAGTTGAAAACAGCGGGCATGGTGACCGATGCTGTTTGGACTGATTACGATCAGGATGGAAAGAAAGATTTAATCGTAGTGGGCGAATGGATGCCTATTAGCATATTTCGGAACGAGGGGTCAAAACTCACCCAGGTACATCCTGGTGGATTGGCTAATTCCGCTGGCTGGTGGAATTGTATCGAAGCGGTTGATATAGATAATGATGGTGATGAGGATTTGATTGCCGGTAATCTCGGACTCAACTCTGTTATTCAGGCCGACGCCGACGAACCGGCCAAGCTCTACGTTCATGATTTTGACCAAAACGGTAACACCGAGCAGATTCTGAGCTTTTATAAGAACGGTCGGGAATCTCCTTTTGCCACTAAAGACGAGCTTACTAAGCAAATGCCCTCATTGCGAAAGAAATACGCGGGCTATGCTGAGTTTGCTGATCAAACCGTTGAAGATATTTTCGGAAGAGAACTTTTGGAAGGAGCTTTGGAAAAGAAGGCTGGCCATTTCGCCTCGGCGATGATTATCAATCAAGGAGCAGGAAACTTTGAAGTAGTAGACCTGCCGCCCCAAGCCCAGTTGTCTCCCATCAAATCTATTTTGCCTATCGATGTTAATCAGGATGGCGCTATGGATTTATTGTTAGGAGGTAATGCTTACGCAGTAGGACCCAAGCAGGGCCGGTATGATGCCAGTTTCGGCTGGTGTCTGGTAAACAACGGGCAAGGTGGCTTTCAGGCATTGAGTACTTTAGAAAGCGGAGTATTCATTAGCGGCGAAATACGCGGTATGGCTCTTATTGCCCTAGAAAAAAAACCGGTTGTGATCGTAGCTAGAAACAATCAAGAAGTTGTGATTCTCCTAGCAAATCAAGGCAAACTAGCATTACCACTACCCTGATTCGCCTGGAGAAAGATTCTATTCCACTAAACCGAAACCGGCTTGCCCTTTGGCTTTTGCGGTTTAGGAGGTGAAGCTGCTTTTTTAGCCGGTTTACGATAATCCTGGTAGCGACGGTAAGTAGCTACTCCAAAACCGAACATCAGCAGTAGCGTACCAATCCAGAGCACATTGATCAAAGGCTTTTCAATAGCTTTCAGCACAATATACTCCTTTTGAGTAGTCTCCATGCCCAGCACGAATTTATTCTCATCAGGCACAATGTTGAGTAAGGTTAAACGAAGACCCAACTCGTGCGAGGTATCGGGTATGCGGCCTACCATACGATCACGAATTAAGTAGATAGGTTTGAGCGTGTATTCCTCTACGCCCCCCATTACCTGGATGTGAGCTTCTACCGCCAAGTCACCTTCGTTCAGCTCTACCCCTTCAATCTGATCAACGCGCTCAATCTTCAGGAGTTTAGCTACATAATCGTTGGCGAAAAACTGCTCACCCATGCGTACTTCCATCTCTTCCATTTCGGCCCATTCTTTTTCCTCCGCCGTAGGAGGAATAGCCGATACGTGGGTATACAGGTCTTTGCCTAAAGTACGCCGGATATCGGGAGAGGCGATTAATCCCATATTAGGATTTACCTGCGAGCGGGGGTACAGCGTAAACTGCTTACCAGTCTCACGGTGGGTGTACTGCACCTCGTGGTAAGTATTCTCCGGATGAATTTGCACCGTATCGCCTTTTGCAAAGTACTTCGTTCCTTCGTGTGAAAAATCAGCAACTGCTACTGTCAAAAATGGTGTTTCAGTAGGTCGCAATAAATCTTTCTCTACGTAAACCGGCACATTGTGGGCATCTACTCGCTGACCCTTGTAGATCAGTTCGTACTCATCCATATTGCGGGGCTCGTTAATCCAGAGCAGAGTGTTTTCCAGGTTTTCGTTAGCGGGATCATCCTTGAAGATGAGTAGCCCCGATTCATTGATGGAAACCACGTTAGAGTATCCGGAGGAGAAAAGAATACCGATGAAGATCATGGCTACGCCAATGTGGGAGATAGACCCACCCGATAATCGGAAGTTTTCCCTACCGAAGCGCAGTAATATCTTGCCGTTGGCCACGATAGAATACACCGAAACTGTTAGCAGCAGAATGTACACCGGATTGGTAACTCCGCCAATGAGCATAACCGCAGCACTCACCAAAAGCGTGATAACCAGCGGAACGGACAGTTCACTCTTCAGTTTCTGGGGGTCCATCTTGCGCCAGAAAAAGAACTGCCCGGTACCGGATAACAGCGCGATGGCGATGGCAAACCATAACTGGAATTTAGTATAGAACCCAATCTGGTCAGCCGGAGGCGCAACGTTAGATACTCCCCCGAAGGATTCAATAATGGAATTATAGACCGGAATAGAGGTAGGTACCAGCACCTGAAACGCCATTAGGCACAGCGTAGTAGCCCCGATAAAAATCCAGAACTCCCGGCTGTAAGCCGAAGCTTCCTTCTCCGAAGTAGGAATCTCTTTCCAGCGAATAGCCGATAGCACGATAGCAGCTACCGTAAAGAATAACATATAGATAAGCAACTGCCCTGATAATCCTAAATCGGTAAAAGAATGGACAGAGGCATTGCCGAGGATGCCGCTACGGGTTAAGAAAGTGCTGTAGAGAATCAGCACAAAAGTGGCGATGACCAGCACGATGGAAGTCTTCAGCGCGCTACCGTTGTTCTTAAAGATAATCAGCGTATGGATGCTCGCTACCAGTACCAACCAGGGAATGTAGACGGCATTTTCTACCGGGTCCCAGTTCCAATAGCCCCCAAAGTTCAGGGTTTCGTAGGCCCAGTAGGCACCCATCATGATCCCTAAACCAAGAACAGCAGCGGAGAAAATGGCCCAGGGCAGCGCTGGCTTGATCCAGCTTTCGTATCGCTTTCGCCAAACGCCGGCCATACAAAACGCAAAGGGAACCAGCGTGGTGGCAAAACCTAAGAATAGGGTAGGCGGGTGAATCACCATCCAGTAGTTTTGCAGTAATGGATTTAGACCTGTGCCATCTTCCGGACGAAAGTCCGGGTTCATAGCAAAAACTGGAGCATCAGTCATCACATCGCGCAGCAGTAAAAAAGGTGAGCTACCAATCTTAAGCTCGATACCAGGAATTACCGTGCCCAGGATCATAGATGCTAAAAAGGCTTGTACTAAAGCAAACACTGCCATCACCGGGGCTTCCCAACCGGTTTTCTGATTAGTACGGATTAGAACTACGCCCAAGATTACGTGCCAGAAGATCCAAAGGAGGAAGCTGCCTTCCTGCCCTTCCCAAAAGCAGGAGATCATATAGTACACGGGGAGGCTAAGGGAAGAATGACTCCAGGCGTAGTGATACTCAAACAGATGGTTATAAATGATATAAAATAGGCTGAAAACTACTCCGATAACCAGCCCACCGTGTACATAGAAAGCCATACGGGCAAAACGCTTCCACGATTGAGCTTTGGTTGCATCGGTTTCTACAGTTGCGGTAATGTACGCGTAAGCCGCCACTAATGAAGTTACAAAGGAAGAAATAACAAAGAAATGGCCTAGGTCGCCAATAAAGGTATTAATCATAGCAGTCTTATTCTATATCCACCGGTTTCGGCCTACAAATTTTCTGTTTTTATGTAAAGATCTCGTAACGGAAGAGTTGCTCCTAAAGATTGCAGTGTGATCGATGATTCTGAACCTTCAACCCATGCCATTTTCCATAGATTACTGGGCGAATCGCGGTAATATACCTGAACGCTAGGACGAACCTGTTCAATCAATAAGTACTCTTTCAACGACGTGAGTGTGCTATAGTATTTTAGTTTGTCTCCCCGGTCATAGCCTTCGGTACGTTTAGAAAGTACTTCTACGAGAAGTATAGGATTGATTAGTGCGCGAGAATCTTTTTCCGAACGTTCGATCTCCCCACAAGTTACTGATGCATCAGGATAAAGAGCTTTATTCTCTGAGGCAATCCAATATCTTTGGTCGCTACTAAAAACATTACAGTCTCGCTCAAGTAGCATATTTCCTAAGCTACGATACACGTTGGCCGCTATAGCGTTGTGCTTAGGCTCACCAACATCCGTTGCGGCCCCCGCCATTGCAAACACTTCACCGTCGTGATATTCATAGCGAATACCGTTCTCTTCTTCTAACTGATTATAGTCAGCAATGGACAAAACAGATAAATGGTTGGTGAATTTCATAATAGCAGCTAGCTAATCTCTTCTTCCTGATACTTAGAAGGGCACTTTAGTAATACTTGATCCGCTACAAAGTAATCGTTGCGGTAGGAGCCAATGACTACCACTTGCTCGGAGCGCAATAAATCAGCGGGCATAGGTTCGTTGTAAAATACTTGCTGTTCTCTATTGTTTTCATCTACCATCACAAATGATACAGAAAGTTTATCTTCGGAAGGCTCAACGCCTACTACTTCGCCTTGAGCATCTTTCTTAAGAGTACCCACTACGTGAATATTTTTGGCATCACCGGACTCAGCCATTTCGTGCGCGTCTTCGAAGGTGACGTAGGAGCTAGCGTCTCCGGCGGTAGACATGATGATGGTAACGGCTACGGCTACTACAACTAGTGCAATAATATACTTGAGTTTCATGGTTTCAATGGTTCTATTGCTCGATTGTTAAATGGTCATTAATCATTATCCATTGTCAATTGTCCATTTTCAACTGGTAAAGTTATCGGATAATTCCTTTTCTAATTTACTTACTTTTTGATCAATACGAACAGCGTAAACGATAAGCCCCGAAAATATGAGAAGCATCACGGCTACTACCACGTATATTTTTCCCTCCTGCCGAAAGGTATCGGCCATCGCTACTTCATCAGCCGCCTGAGCGAGGAGCTGTACCGCGCTAAGAAAGGTCAGTAACAGGCTGGCTACGGTTCCGTAGAAGATCTTCTTCCAAACGTTCATTGATTCTTTGTTTTACAGTATTTAATCGAATACGCAGGCTAGTAAGCCATACTCCCATCAGCGTCCAACCGATCACGGCCGGATAAAACACCAGACGCAAATTGCTATCCAGATCGTAGGCGTTAAAACCCGGATTACCCCCGTTGCCCGGGTGCAGCGAGTCGGTCATCCGGGGCAAAATGAAGAGTAGCGGTACCATCGTGGCAAAGGCAAAGATATTGTAGATAGCACTCACGCGGGCGCGCTGCTGCTCGTCGCTAAACGAACCGCGTAGGATAAAGTACGCCAGATAAATGAGCAGCGCAATAGCCGAAGCATTCTGTTTGGGATCGCCACTCCAGGGAGAGCCCCAGGTAAAATTAGCCCACAGTGCCCCGGTAGTGACCCCTAAAATACCGAACAGTATACCCGTATTGGCAAACTCTACCGCGAACAAATCATTCTGAAGGGTGGGGGTACGTAGGTATTTTACCGAATAAACGACCGATACGGTCAGCAAAATGATCATGCCAAACCACATAGGCACGTGGAAATGCAGTACCCGCACGGTTTCGTTAAGAATATCCAGGCGAGGGGCGTCGGCCAGCAAACCGGCCGTGATGGTATATCCGACCAGTAGTACGGCTAAAATTTTCCACCATCGTTTTCTCATGAAAGGCATTTTACAAATGATAAAATTCTACAAGTTGCGACACTCTACGGAATAACACAATATTGACCAATAGTATTCACTGTTTTAGGAAAAACTTCGCCGAATTGTTGAAAGCGTTTTCTCTATTTTAGACTTTAGGAAATATATCATCAAAGGAAATAGAGAAATCAAACGGAAGTGCCCGAAAAGGCCCTTTTTTGTAAGACACAGAAGTTCCGTAATCACCTCCGTACAGGTTACTAAATATATGAACCTGTTGTTCAGGAATGTTAATAACCCAGTAGACAGGAACACCAGCCTGAGCGTACAATTCCTTTTTCTTTCCCAAATCACGGCTAGCAGTGGTATCAGATACCTCAGCGAGCAGTATTAAGTCCGAAACCTGTACGTATTCATCTCGCTGTAAGCCCTCTCGCTGACGGGCAACAAGCAAGTCCGGCTCAGGCATGGAAGTCTGAGAAATGTCTATTGGAATTTCTTTATCGATCAGGTACTCTTCTTTGGCGAGGCGATCAGAAAAAAAGTTAAATAGGTTACGCTGAGTAATAAAGTGGGGAGGATTTTTAGGACTCATAACGTATAGTTCGCCGTCAATGAGTTCTACGCGCTCGTCCTGCGGTAAAATCTCATGTTCGTACATCTTTTCTACTTCGGTAATCGTAAATCGGTGCTTATCAGCGGTAATCATAGGGAATGCTAATGAACAAGAACGAATTTTGAATCAGTTATACTAAAAATAACACATGATTGCGATATAGTATTCAAGGTTTTAGTAAAAAAATCCATTGTTACCTGGATTGGGCAGCTTCGAAGATCGCATCTAACAAACTGTCTTTCTGCTTGGTATCGTTTCCGAGTTGCCAGAACATAATCCCGCCTAAGCCTTTTTCAATGGCATACTGGGTTTTTAGCCGTACCGATGCCGTATCGTCGTACGAGAAGAAGATGCTATCGGTAGGGTTGTACAAGTACGGCGCCTCCGCCGATTCGTCCCAGTAGCGGGTGTAGCCATTTTTGTTTTCGTATTGCTCCCGGATATCGCGGTAGGCCGACCACCCAATAAACGCTCCCCGGTTAGGCTGATAGAGTCCGTTGTTTTCGGGCGGAACGCCTTGCCAGGCCCGGCCGTAGAAGGCTCCCCCAATGACGATCTGCTGAGGGTCAACACCCTGCTCCAGGCAGTAAGCCACAATGCTTTTTACCGAATGGATTTCGTATTCTTCCCGTCCCTGTTCCTTAGCCTCGGCGTTCCGTTGCTGGTAATAGTCATAAATTGGTTGATCTCGTACATCCGCATCGTCAATGGTACCTAAGGCGGTATGGTGCCCGGTGTAGGGGAGGCTGGCTCCTACCTGATCGTAGGTCATCACGTTCATGTAATCGGCGTACTTCATTACCTCGTTCAATTCTATTTTTTCGTAGTAGTACTTCCACCCGGCCGAGGCGAAGGTGAGCGTTTGGGGGCGATCCAGCTTGTCCATTTCCTCCCGTAGCTCCTTCATTAAGAGCGTAAAGTTTTGGGTATCTTCTTCCCGGGCGTCTATTCCCGCATAATCCAGGGCCGGGTACTCCCAGTCCATATCAATACCGTCGAGCTGATATTGCTCAATCATCCGGATCGCACTTCGTACGAATTTGCTTCGGCCTTCGGCCGTGACCGACATATCGGAAAAACCGCCAGCTCCCCAACCGCCGCAGGCTAACATTACTTTCAGCTGCGGATGCTGCTGCTTCTGGTCTACCAGCAGTTGTAGCTTTTCTCCGGCTTCTTCGTTGCTAAAACCCATTTCTCCGTCGATCACTTTGGAGAAGGAAAAAATGATATGGGTTAGCTGATCTAGCGGAAGTTTTTCGGGCTGATAATCCTTTTCGGGAACGTAGTAAGCCATAATAGCCAGTGGCAATTCCGAAGAAGGTTGGCTATTAGCTGGCTGGCACGCGCTAATAAACAGCACAAAAACAGGTAGTAAGAGGTACAATCTTAGCAGGGTGATAAACATCAACCGGCCAGAAGATAGGTTAGAACAAGCAGTATTAATCATCATTCGTTAATCACTATTCATCAACTCAGGTTCGCCATAAAAAAGGAAACAGAATATACGAAAGTACGATCACAATCACATTCATGGCCATCAGGATGGTGATCTCATCGTAGCTGACGCTGGGAGCCAGACCATCGATAGCATTCTTGGAAACTTTAATCACCATCAGCAGCATGGGAATGATGACCGGAAACCCCAGAATCGCCATCAGGCTACTGTTGTTATTCGCCTTGGAGGCAATGCTGGATACCATTGTCAGTGTAATCGAGAAACCAGAAGCTCCCAGTAACAAATTTAGGGTGAATAATCCGGCATCTTTAATCGGGTTGCCCATTACCAGTACGTACACCGCTAAACAGGTAATAGCCAGAGCCAACAGTAGCAAAATGTTGTAAATAATTTTGGATAGAATAATACCCTGCGGACTGGCCACGGTGTAGTAGTAAATGGCCCGACCGGCTCGCTCCTGCACAAAGCTTTTACCTACCGCATTTACGGCGGCAAACAGCATAATAATCCAGAATAGGGCATTCCAGGTGGTGGCATTGAGTACCCCCCGCTGTAGATTGAAGCTTAGGTAGCAGATAAATACCGCTCCTACCACATACAGCAAAATTCCGTTGAGCGCGTAGCGTTGCCGCCACTCCAGCACCACCTCTTTTCGCAGTAACAATCGAATCTCTTTCCACAGCATAGGCCGACAAAGGTACGCAGTAAACTCTTAAAGATGGTAGAAAACTTACAAGGACTGGTGCAACTCATTCCGTTCGGGCAATTTTTAGTATACTTGCAGCATCACTAAAACCTGTAGTTATGAAGGGAATTATCCTTGCCGGTGGATCAGGCACTCGTTTGCATCCACTGACGTTGGCGGTAAGTAAACAGCTTATGCCCGTGTACGATAAGCCAATGATTTACTACCCCTTGTCTATCCTGATGATGTCGGGGATTCGGGAGATACTGATTATTTCTACCCCGCACGATATGCCGCTGTTTCAGAAACTATTGGGCGACGGTACGGAGTTGGGATGCAACTTTCAGTATGCCATTCAGGAAAAACCGGAGGGGCTGGCGCAGGCATTTACCATTGGTGCCGACTTCATTGGCTCAGATAAAGTGGCCCTGATTCTGGGGGATAATATTTTTTACGGCAGTGGACTCTATAAGCAATTGCAAAGCAATAACGACCCCGATGGAGGTATTGTATACGCTTACCACGTGCACGATCCACAGCGCTACGGGGTGGTAGAGTTCGACGAAAACCAGCGGGCTATTTCTATTGAAGAAAAACCGGAGCACCCCAAATCAAATTACGCCATTCCGGGGCTGTATTTCTATGATAATCAGGTAGTTGAGATCGCTCGTAACCTGAAACCCAGTGCCCGGGGCGAGTATGAGATTACCGACGTAAACAAGGAATACCTGAAGCAAGGCAAGCTACAGGTAAGTATCTTAAGCCGGGGTACCGCCTGGCTGGATACCGGTACGTTTGACTCGCTTACTCAGGCGGGGCAGTTTGTGCAGGTAATTGAACAGCGGCAGGGACTAAAAATCGGCTGTATCGAAGAGATTGCCTACCGTATGGATTTTATTGGTAAAGAACAAGTGAAGCAACTAGCTGCTAAGCAAATGAAAAGCGGCTACGGAGAATATCTGCTTAATTTGGTTGACCCGACGATCCATTAATGTTGGATGTACTTTGGCCTAATTCTAATTCGAGCAAATGAGCCCGCAGATTCTCAGTATGCGCTCGCGATTCACGAGCTCGCAGTTCGTAGTCTTTAGCCAGTTTGCTTCTACCCTTCATAAGTTCGCTCTCCGATAGGTTTTCTAACATGGTAGTTCGTTCCTGCATATACTGGAGTACCGACCAGAGGGAATCGCCCAACGCTATCGGGAAGTGAGGTTTCTGGAAATTCGGCGGTAAGTCTTTATCTTCTTCCACCGTCTGGGCTAGCGGTTTCAAGGATGCAGCTACTTGCCGCTTTAGCTCTAGAGGGACTCTTTTATCAGAATGAACAGCGAGGGGTGGGTTTTTCAACACTACCGATAGCAAGGGTGCTATCTCGGCCATAGTAGCTACATAATCTATGTTAGTGGCTTTGATAGCGTTTCGGGGCATCTCGTCAAATTCAGCTTCGTCGGGCTCCTGAACGATGGTGGTTCCTCCGCAATCATGAATGGCTTTCATTCCCTGGGCACCATCTGATAGTAAACCAGTCAGTAGTACTCCAATTACCTGATGGCGATACGCTACTGCTGCCGAACGAAATAAGGCATTGATTGAGGGGCGAGAGCCGTTCTCCTGGGGTCCGTAGCTCAATGCTATTTTCCCCGATTTTACTATAAGATGCTGATCGGAAGGACTTACGTAGATATGTCCGGTTTGTATAGCCTCGCCGTCTTCAGCAACTTTAATAGTAGAATCGGTGTGTTTGGCTAATATGCTCGCCAGTCGGCTTTTATGAGCAGAATAGATATGTTGAACGATAAAGGTAGCTACTGGCATATCGGGTTTAATATGCCGGACAAGAGTGGGAAATACTTTTATGCCGCCCATTGAAGCTCCAATTACCAGAATTCGTAGATCTTCCATAAGGCTGCTGTTCAAAAAAGTTAAAGAGATAATAAAAATCTACTAGCTAAAATAGTTAGCTAGTAACTATGGTATACGTGGTAGTTAATACAACGTTATATGCTACTAAATACCTACTACGATAGTCTGGCTTTTTCATCCTTTAGTTTTTGAATTAGTGCGGTAAATGATTGTTCCACTTCCCGAGCGGTAAGTTCTCTATCAATTATCTGTAGATCCTGGTCTTGAATGTGCAGAAGCATCTTTAATAGTGGATCAGCGGAAAGCATTTTCAGCGTGGGCTTGATAGTATGAATGATATTTTCAAGTAATTGCTGATTGTCTCGGCGAATAGCCTCTACGGCACCAGCTTTGTGCTCCGATAAGCTCTTGGTAGTGATATTGTAGAAGGTAATCATTTTCCCGGTATCATTGGAAAACATCTCCTGAACTTGGTTCGCAGCAAACACATCAGCCAACTGTTCTCCGTTCGTTTGAAGTTGGGCGTGATTGGTGATCTTGTCATAAAGCTCCTGAGGGTTAAAGGGCTTGGAGATATAATCAGTGAAGCGCCCATCTTCAGGAGGACGGTTTATCTCTACAATATCGGCGGAAAGCGCAATAATCGGGGTGTTTCTGTTCTTGTTTTCTGACAAGCGGATGCGTTGGGCTGCTTCTATACCATCCATTATTGGCATCCGTATATCCATTAAAATAATATCGTATAGGTTTTCCTGGGTTTTCTGCACCGCCTCTTCGCCGTTAGCTGCCTCATCAATGATAGCATCCCACCACTCCTGCAAATACTGAACTACTACCATCCGGTTTACGGCAGCATCCTCTACTAATAGTAGTCGAAAAGGAACATTTGTTGATTTTACTGGCTCGGCTGGTACCGAATCAACCGGCAAGTCAGCTTCGGTACCTGTTTTTATAGTAAGGGTAAAGAAAAATGTAGAACCTTTCCCTAACTCACTTTCTACCTGAATAGTACTGCCCTTTAGTTCCAGCAACATACGGGTGATAGCTAGGCCCAAACCAGTGCCACCAAATTTACGGGCGGTAGAACTATCAGCCTGCGTAAATTCGTCAAAAATAGAATTTACGCGGTCGGGGGCAATACCCACACCAGTGTCTTCAACTGCAAAGTAGAGCGTGGCTTCATCTTTTTGCTTTTCAACGGTCTGTACTAGTAGGGTTACTTTGCCGTTTTGCGTAAACTTAATGGCATTACTTAGTAGGTTGTTGATTATCTGACCAAGCTTGCTCTTGTCGCAGATAACTACTTCTGGTATCTGGTCGTCTAATTCTACCGCTAATTTATTTTGGTTCTTTTCGGCCTGGGCCTGATGAGCCTGCACCAGGCTATGAATTAGCATACGAAACCGGAAGGGCACTCTCTCCAACTCTATTTTACCCGCTTCAATTTTACTAAAGTCAAGAATATCATTAATAAGTGCCATTAATGTTTCTGAAGAAAAACGCAGGGTTTCCAGATTTTCAACCTGGGTCGGTTTGGGTTCCTGCTTCAGAAGCAGGTCAGAAATACCCAAAATCGCATTAAGGGGAGTTCTGATCTCATGGCTCATAGTAGCCAAGAATTCTTCTTTTGCTTTAGCCGCCTGTTCGGCAGCCTCCTTAGCCTGGGTAAGCTCGCGTTGAATACTTTTGTAATGAGTAATATCGTCGACCACTCCCGACCACACAACATTACCGTTTTCCCTCTTCTCGGGTATGGCAGTTATCTTTACCCATTTTACCTTTTTTGTTTTGGCCCCGATAATTCTACCTTCCCAGGAATTAACCGTAAGAGAACTCCCGGCTTTCTGGGCATTAAAGGCAAAGCCAGTTAAATCATCGGGGTGAATGGCTTGATAAGCTAAATCAGCGTTTTTAACGATATCTTCGGGCGCAAGCTCATAAATATGTTCGCTGGCCGCGCTCACGTACGTAAACTTATCCGACCCATCCGGATAGATCACGTACTCGTAGATCATCTCCGGAATAGACTCGGTAATTCGCTTGATTTGCAAATCACGCTTACGAATGCGCTGTTGGCTAGCTTGTCGGTCTAGTTCAGCCCCGGCCCGTAGGCTCAAAATATTCAATAAATAGTCAGTGTCAGGTATTTCGCGCCAGGGTTGATCGTTGATGAGGACCAGAATACCCAAAGTTTCTCCCGTGCTAGGCGAAGAAATTGGAATACCCAGGTAGCTTTCGGCGTTCCAGCGCTGAAGTTTCGGGTCTTCGGGAAACTGCTGGGCTACCTGTTCAAAGTATCGAGCATCTTCGCTACGGGCCACTGGGCCACAAGGGACCCCTTGCAGGGTATAAGTGAAATTTTTGGCCAGTTTACCATTAATCCGTAAAGCCTTGGTTTCTATCCAACTTTCATCTTCCGATAAGATACCGATGTATACGTATTTGATGCCAAACAGGTCAGCCAACTGTTGGGTAAGGTCTTTAAAGAAGTCTTCTCCCGTTAAGTTAGCACTTCGTTTTACTACATTACGCATCTGTTGCTCCCGCTTTAGCTCCTGCGTTATTTCCCGGCTACTCATAGAGCTACCAATTATCGACCGGTTGTCATCGTAGATAGGAGCCACCGTGAGGGTATATTGACGCTTTTCCCCTTGTTCGTTAAGGCGGGTGCTTTCGTACCTATCCATTACCACCCTTTTCCCCTGAAAAGCATCTTCGAGCAAATGGCGGGTGCGAGCCTGAGCGTCAGGAAACTCCTGCAACAGCTCCAATATATTGTCGCCTTCCTCAATGTGTTTATGAAACAGCTCGAAAAATTCGTCGCGCTGCGCCTGATTTAAGGCTAACACATTATAATCAAGGTCTACGGCAAGCACTTGCAATTCCAGCTCATCAATGGTGCTATTAATGATGCTTTGGCGATAGGCTGCCTTTCGTAGGGCTTCCTTTTTCTCATTAATATCAATAGCTACACATTTGATACTCACCACCCTCCCATCTTCTTTTATGGGCTTAACAATAAAATCGTAAAATAGCCCATTGGTGGATATCTCTGCCCGCTCACCTACTCCGCTGCGGATAACCCGTTCTTTTATTTCAATTGTTTCCCAATCATCCTTACTCAATAGCTCGTAGTCGGTTTTTCCGATAACATCCTCAGCAGCATAATCAGGGTGGGGGTTGTATACCCAAGTATAGCGAAGGTCAGTATCCTGGTAAAAAAGTATAATGTGGGAGTTATCTATGGCTAAGGTAAATCGTTCGTGCTGCTCCTCCAGTGCTTCTTTAATTCTGCTAATTTCCGCTTCTTTTTCTATCAGGTTCTCGTTAGAGATTGCCAGCTCAGCGTTAGCAGTCTGTAGTTCTTCGTTGGCTGATTGTAGTTCTTCGTTGCTGGTTTCCAACTCTTCGTTAGAGGACTTTAGCTCTTCGTTGGCCGATTGCAGCTCCTCGTTCATGGTCTGCAATTCTTCGTTCGTTGTCTCTAAATCTTCGGTGAAGGTTTGCAAATGTTCGCGGGTGGCAGCCAGCTCCTGCTCCAGCTCCATCGCCCGTACAGTATTTTTGTGTTCGTCCTGCGCTTTAATTTCCTCTAATGAAAGAGGGTAACCCGCATCGGGATCAATTTTCTCGAAGATTATCAGGTAGTAGTTCTGATCATTTTTACGGTATAGCAGCGATTTTACCGTAACCCGAACGGTTTCTTCCCGGCCGTAAGAACTAAAACGAACCACATTACTCTTCTGGGGTGCGCCTTCCCGTTTGGCCCGGGCAATAATGGTGCGCAAGGTCATGTGTAGCCCCCGGTGTACAATTTTGAGCAAATTAGAATTAAGTGAGCCTTCGCTCAGATCGACGTAAGGGGTAAGGCGGCCTTTAATCAGGATAACCTCCATAGCATCATCAATCACCACGTAGGGGTGCTCAAAGGTTTGCACCAGGGTTTCGCGGGCAATTTCTTCCAGCGAAAGTTGTATTTTCGCGGGTGGGGTAGAAGAAGTTCTCGAATCGGTGCTAACCTTCTTGAAGTTAGTGTATTTGAGTGTATTAAGCTGGGGCCCCGACTTGCGGCGGAAAATTTTTTGTGTGGTGTTTTCCTTGATGAACAAGTCGGTGAGTTGCAGAATATTTTCCGATTTGCCCAGCATAAGATAGCCATCCTCGTTGAGGGCGTAGTGAAATACCGGAATTACTTCTTTCTGTAACTCGTTGCGGAAGTAAATCAGTACGTTGCGGCAGGTGACCAGATCGAGCCGCACAAAGGGAGGGTCTACCGTAATATCATGTTTGGAGAATAGTACCAGCTGCCGGATCTTTTTCTTTATTTCGTAGCCGTCAATTCCCTGGTTAAAGTATTTCTCTAGTAACTCAGACGATAAGTTAGCTACTCGTTCCTGCGAATAAAACCCCCGTCGTCCCGTACTTAAGGCATTTTCGTCAATATCGGTAGCAAAAATCTGCACGGTGCGATTGTGAATTTCCTTACCTAATATCTCTGATATTAGAATAGCGATAGAGTAGGGTTCCTCCCCGGTGGCGCAACCTACCGACCAGATACGAAGGGGTTCGTTGGCCGACTTGCTCTCGATAATTTTCTCCAAGTAGGTGCGGAGGGTTTCAAAGGCAGTGGTATCCCGAAAAAACTCGGTAACCCCAATCAGCACCGTCTGAAATAAGTTGTCTAGCTCGGTAGGGTTTTCCTGAATGTAACGGTAGTATTCATCAATGTTAGGCAAATCCAGGGCATCTAGCCGCTTGCCGATCCGGCGCTGAATGGTGGAAGACTTGTACTTGGAAAAATCGGTGCGAGTTTTTCCGGTCATCAGCCGAAAGATACTCTCGGTACTGCTTTCTTTTTCTCCGGTTCCGTTTACTATCTGGTGGTTTTTTATGTAACGCACCAGTTCACTGCCAATTTGGGCGGCGGGCAGCACCACATCTACGTAACCGGTACGGATAGCTGCTTCGGGCATACTACCGTGCTGACAGTTGGTGGGTTCCTGGGCAATGGTGTAGCCTCTGGCTTGTTTAATAGCCCGAATGCCCTGGGAACCATCTTCTCCGGTTCCCGAGAGGACTATCCCGATGGCGTAGTTCTTGTATTGGGCGGCAATGGATTCAAACAGGTTGTTTACCGAAGGTACGGCGTGCACCTTTTTGGTAATCTTCTTGAGAAGAATGGCCCCATCTTCTACCGAAACTTCGTGGTCGGGCGGGGTTATGTATACGGTTCCGGCTTCAATGGTCAATTGGTCTTGAGCCTCTTTAATAGGCCAGCGGGCATGGCGGTTGAGCAGCTCTACCATTTTGCTCTTGCGGTCGGGACTCAGGTGCTGGGCCACAATAATGGCAAAGTTGGCAGGAGGTTTGGTAGGCAGGTTATTGACAAGCTTAGAGAGGGCATCCAGCCCCCCGGCCGAAGCTCCTACCCCTACCACATACAAGTTCTCATTTTTCTTCGGTTGGTTATCGCTCATATTAGTAATGCCGCTAGCAAAAGTTGTGGCAATTTGTAACAAATATAGCCTAATTACCAACAACCCCCAACCGAAGTTCGCGCTCTCACTCAGTACTACTGGTGTATGTATTTTTTCGGGGTAAACGTACCTAGGTAATGTATGCTCAAAGTTTGGGCAATTGATTATTTACGGAGCAGGTAACTTGCCGCCTCATCAAAATTGACAGTTGATGAAAACACTCGAGAGCATTGTATCCATCCAGATTCCGGCTAAGGAATTTGATGCGGCCTTACTGAAGTTGCAGGAGGTGCAGGCTATTTTAAAGCCCTATCTGATTGCCCTCACTCCTGAGGAGCGCAAAGTGCTGCCCAAAATGAGCGACCGCAGCGTGCCCTTTGTAGAAAAGATAACCGACTACGTTAAAACCAACCCTGAACTGGGGCCGATGTACCTAGACACTAAAGAGTTGGAGATTGATGTGCAGTCAGTACACACGTTGAATCAATTGGCCCGGCAGGTAGAGAAAATTAGCAGCGGCCTGAGTGATACCATGATGCTGGCCGGTAGCGAAGCCTACGTAGCCTCACTGGCTTACTACAACTCAGTGAAAGGAGCGGCAAAACTGAATGTTCCCGGAGCCAAGCCCATTTACGATGATCTAAAGAAGCGGTTCGAGCAGCAGGGCAAGCGTAGCGAAGAACCTTCTGCTAGCAATAATCAGTAGTAGAAAAGTCCATTAGAAACTATAAGCCCAGCCAGTGTGGCCCAGCCGGTGTGACCCAACCCACCGGCTGGGTTTTTTTATGCCTGGGTTTTGCTAAACGACGAAGTGGGCGCCTCCCGGCAAGTCGCCTTCGCTTTCCCGAAGGCAAAATGGAGTGGGAAAACAGCTCAACCAAAAGAAACTTTTTTTACGGCTAATAATCGCTGGTGGCACCAACATTATGCTGTCCTGTCGCTTATTATTTTCATGAATAAAACCTTTGCAAGCGAACTACAAAAATATATTACCGAACAAGTTACCAAACTAAGGCATTGGCTAAAGCCAGAGCCTTCCGATTCTCTGGCGTTAAAGATTTTTAAGGGGATCTATAAATCGTTGGCGGTATTAGTATTGACGGCCCTCTCGCCGGTTATTATCGTTGTCCTGGTCGTCGCCTTCCTCGCCGCCTTTTAATACCTACCATCCAATGAAAGTTCTTACCTCTCCTGTATTTATCATTTGCGCGCTACTGTTTGTCGTACATCAAATACTGCAGAAAGGGCTAGACATCACTTTTCCGCTGTTCGACCGCTACCTGGATAATTTGCTGGCGATGCCGATTATACTAAGCCTGCTGCTGGTAGAAAGGCAGTATCTGTTTAAGAGAGGGAAATCGTATCGTTTACCGGCTTTGGATGTGGTAATCGCTACGGTCTTCATCGCATTAGTTTCGGAAATTATCTTCCCGCTCCTTTCCCGAGAATTTACGACCGACTGGTGGGATATCGTTTTTCTGGGGCTGGGCAGCTTGATTTTCTATGCTACCATCAACACCATTCCCCGAAAAAATAGCGATCATGATACTCGCTCCCAGTAGCAGTTCAGAAGTGCTACTATTCTGCAAGCTCTTATATCTTGTCGCAATAGCTTTTCAATAATGCCTCATCTTTCCGGACCAGCTGCCCTGTTTTATACTACTATTGATTCGTTATTGCGCTTTAGACCGATCTTCCCAACCCTCCGAGGGGGGATAGTATTGGATACTTAAAGTGTACACTTCTCAATAAGCTACTACTTCCTTTCTCTCCTGTCCCCCCTCGGGGGGGGTACGGGGGGGGGGAAATTAGATACCTGTTAACGCATAGGTGAGAATAACAAGAAATACATCTTACAAAAGCGCACTAATTGGACGATATTGGTATAAGAAGCTTTTAGCCTGTATATTCCTACGTAGCCAGTTAATACTAACTTTGTCATGCTCAACAGATCTACTGTATCGCCAAAAGCAATTATTCTCTTAGGAATAATAGGATGGATCGGTTGTGCGGCGGTATTGATTGCCGACTTAGTGGGTATCATCTTAGTAGAACGACACAATCCCGTAGCTGACACCGTCAGCCAATTAGCCATTGGGGAATATGCCTGGATACAGGATCTGGGACTTGATTTATTCGCTCTGGCTGTTTTGGCGATAGCGGTCGGCTTATTTCTGCTACGGTCAGGTGATTGGAAATGGAAGGTAGGTTTATTGTTATTAATATTGCTGGCCGTAGATGTGGTGTTAATTGCTGAACATAATCAATACGCCGGGCAACAGAATCAAAAAGGGGATATTCATATGTACTGCGTATACGTACTGTATGGTTTATTTGGGCTGGCTTGTCTTCTACTAGCCCCTGGGCTTAAACGGTTAGGTAAGCAATGGTTTAGCGTTAGTATGGGTATCGGCCTAAGCTGGTTCGCCTTAGGGCCTGTTTTTCTTTTGGTTCCTGACCGTTGGGATGGTGCTTACGAACGAGGGGTAACTTTATTGATGGTGGGTTGGGTAGTAATGGTTGCCTACTTGCTAACAACTACCCGACGAGATCATATAACTTAGTACTTATTAGTATGGGCCAATTTCAGGTTAGTGAGCACTAAACTATTGTTGAATCTCAGGGTTGCTCAATAGTATACAATCACCTAAACAAATTCCTATTATGCAAGATTGGTTTATCACTTCCTTTGGCGTCATTATTCCTACCATTATATCGGCTATCATCATCTACGCGGTGATCATAGCATTTACCCGGCTATTTGGCTTACGTAGCTTCTCGAAGATGTCCAGCTTTGATTTTGCTATGACCATTGCCGTTGGTACCATATTATCTTCCACCATCATTAGCAAGGATACTTCCGTATGGCAGGGAATAACGGCTTTATTCATGCTCTACCTACTACAAACGCTGATTGCCTGGCTGCGGCGTAAGTCTGAGTGGGTCAGTGAGGCGGTTGATAATGATCCTTTACTGCTGATGCGGGGCAGCGAAATTCTTCACGATAATCTAAAAAAATCACACTTAAGCGAAAGTGATCTGCGCGCCAAGCTTCGGGAAGCCAATGTCATTAATCTATCCCAAGTAAAAGCTGTGATATTTGAAACTACGGGTGACATTTCCGTATTACATTCTGACCGTGATGATGTTGATTTTGATGTAAGTCTCTTGCAAGGGGTAGAGGGCAGTGACCTTTTTTAGCCTAACTAGTATAATTCAGACTTTCAAATAATTGTTAAATAGGATTGCTGAAGCAGCGGTAATATCGCGAAAAGCAGCCTTATCTCTTTTGCTAATGCTAGAGGAAAAGCGAAAAAAATAATGGCTCTGCGCTGCAACAATCACAATTTTTCCATTCTACGCATTTGTTTACGGTGGTACATAGTTATAAAACGAAAATTTCAACAAACCCTAAGCCAAAGCCAGAATACCTACGAGTTGCTGACCTGTTACGGGCTTGTGTAGGCAACCGCTGACGTGTGGTTCTGCCAGTGCACGTGCCTTTTCGCGGCGGGCAGTAGAAGAACTTATCATGTAGACTTGGGTGGATTGCTTGTGGGGCAGATCAGCGTAATTGTCCAAGAAATCCCAGCCGTTCATGTCGGGCATATTAATGTCCACTAGCAGCACATCCGGAAGTTGTGATTCTGGACAGTCATGGAGAAATCGTAAGGCTTCCTCTGACTGGTAAAAGACCAAAACCTGATCGGCCAACCCAGTTTTCCTTATTTTTTCTTCTAGCACCATCGTATGTACAGGATCATCATCTACTACCATTATTTTCTTTCCCATACTTAACTACTAATTTTTATCATAGCTTCTGTATCTAAAGCCCTGAATTTATCTGTGTGATAATCAACCCTCTTTTTCTTTAGAATGTTTAAATAGCTTTGAAAGGGTAAATTAGGAATCTTAATCCCGGCATACGCGCGGTCAACACAGATTATATGGATAAAATAAGTCTTTTGATGATCGGTTATACGTTCACTTTTGTAAGATGATTTTTTGCTACTAATCAAACGTAAAACTAGACGAAGGGATTGGTATTGCCCCTTATCGGCTTGCTAATGTTTGCGCTTGTGGTGTATCTTGTCCACTGGCGTTACTATGAACAGAACAAAAGCTGATATTATTCAGCACAGGGAATTCATATGTCACCCGAAATAACAATCTGCCAATGTGTCGGTTATGAACAAGAGGGATTTTTTTAACTAAACTATCATATCATGAAAAAACTATTTTTATTCATTTGCTTATCATTTTTCTTTTTAACATCCTGTGATATTGACAAAACAGAGTCAGGTGAGGCACCAGAACTTGATGTAGACGTACAGGCAGACCCAGGAGAGCTTCCGGAGTATGATGTAGACTGGGCCAACGTAACTGTAGACACTCGGACCAAGACGGTAACCGTTCCAAAGGTAGTAATTGTAGAAGAAGAAGAACAAGTTGAGGTTCCTTATGTGGATGTTAGCATGCCGGACAAAGAAATGGTAGAACGAACTATTATGATGGAAGCTCAAGTAGCTAATGTCATGCATGACTTGAACATTATGAGTGTTTATGCGAAAGATGATGAGTTGGTTGTTATCGCTAATTTACAATCTTCCGATCAGAACCTGGATGACCAAGTGGTAAGAGTTTCTGATCAGCTTGTTCTCAATGTACCTGATGACCTTAATATTGAAAAATATATAATCGGAGAGCGGCCAACCGGTGAGTATAACAATCAGTATGAGTATATTCAGAGCATAGATGAACTGGACTTAGACGATGCTCAACAAATTTACAGTATGTAAAATCGTTACTAACAAAGTTCCTAAGGGGACTTTGTTTAGTTTTTCTTATCAAAGGTGTTTAAAGCGGTGAAGGCTTGTAAATTGCTCGTCCTTGTTTAAATTTTAGACGACTACCAGTAGCAAAAGGCTACCCCGAGTAGTAGCTAGAAATTACCTTATTAAGTAAATGGACAAAAGTCCAATAGTCCTCCCCGGATGAGCTTCGCGAATTCCGGGGTCTCTCTCCTAATACGTGGAAGATCCCGGAATAAATCCGGGAAGTAGTACCCGTTTAGTTTTGTCCATTTACTCAGTACTACTGATAAGAATTTTACCTACTGCGGTGGGTTAATAGAGCAGTGCGGTATATAAAGAGGGGGCATAGTTGCCTTCCGAAGGTACTGCTCTACCTTTTTTGCCTAACTACCTCGGTTAAAAAGGTATTGATAAAGCAATAGCCTTACAATTTGTTCTATTCTTTAAATTGTGGCTGATATTGCTCGGTTATACCACTAATAGTTGATTTCTTCGTTCGTTTTGCCGTCGCGCTAGTATGCAGAATTTCTCATTATGGGGCTTATACAAAATAGTTGAACTACTTATGCGAATCAAGGGTATAAAGTTAGTGCAAAGCAAGCAACTGCTATTTTACC
>CAZKCO010000015.1:0-134227 GCA_964551335.1 uncultured Roseivirgaceae bacterium | reverse complement strand
GGTATGCTTTCTGTATGTTCTTTCGGCTAATTACCTTTTCAATCATCCTCTACTACTTTAAAACTTCCCGTCCTGCCTATCACCGGGCTGGCAGACTCTCAATCTGTAAACCTCCCGATGGCATTTAGGACGAATTTAACGTTCAGTCCTTCGTCACCTTTCCAGTGACTACTATGACCTCTGCTGACTTCTTTTGGTATGTCAAGTACCAAAAGACCTCCCTTGGTAAGGTAAATACCCTTGTGCCTATTCCTGCTACATCTACTATTTTAGCGTTGACCTCTTACAAGGTTTTGGACTTCGGTATGATGTGTTACCTCATCCAGCCTCATAGCCTCAGTATGTAGTTTCTGTTCGTCAGTACAGACACCGCAGTCTGGCTTACTTCAGTTCCAGAGTCACCTCTGACAACCTTGCCACTTGCTTGGCTTGGGGTAACGACTCCCCCACCTACGGGACTTTCACCCTTTGGGACGTCCTTCTAAAGGACTATATTTACCATTCAAGGCACACACATGGTGTAAGCGCTATGCTTCGGCTGAGGCCTCGCACCAGCGCCTACACTAACCGTTACCTGCAACAAAAAAACTACATGAACAAAGAGTACTCGATACCAAAGGAAACGAGGATAGGGCACGTGCACCTTAAAGTTGCTGACATTCAACGGTCGCTTGATTTTTATTGTGGTTTATTGGGGTATGAAGTAACAACGATGTACGGGCAGGATGCGGCGTTTATTTCTGCCGGGGGCTACCATCATCACATTGGACTGAACGTGTGGTACAGTAAAAACGCCCCGCCTGCTAGCAGAAACGCAGTAGGACTGTTCCATACCGCTATTCTTTATCCCACCAGGAAAGATCTGGCAGAAATCTTCTATCGCTTACGGCAAAAGAACTATCCTTTAACCGGGGCCGCTGACCACGGAGTATCCGAAGCACTTTATCTGGACGACCCCGATAAAAATGGGGTCGAGCTTTATTGGGATAGGCCGAAAGATCTCTGGCCAAAAAAAGCGGACGGCTCATTGGATATGTATACCAAACCTCTCGATCTGGAAAATTTGCTCAGTGAATTAACGTAAACCCTACCGCAGTACAAATATTTTCATCTTAGGCTTATGGAATACAGTGTGATTGAGCATCGTATATAGAAAAGCTCTATGAAACTGAAGTATGTATTCCTCGCTATTCTCATTGCACACCAGACTGTCGCTCAATCTTCCCGAGAAGCTGAACTGACCACTGCTATTGATGAAGTAACCGTATTTTTAACCGGGGCGCAGGTAGTCCGCACCGGAGATATTAACCTAAAACCGGGTGAATCCAGCATCCTAGTAAAAGCCCTTTCGCCTTACCTGGAAGCTAAAAGTATCCGGGTGAAGGCTGAAGGGGACTTTACCATTTTGTCGGTAAACCACAATATCAACTACCTTGACGAACTCGCCAAAGATCAGCGGATTGACAGCCTGAACCATATCATAGATTCTATTGAGCAGGCGGTTTCGCTCAAATCGGCCCGACTGGAAATACTGGCCGAGAAGCAAACTGTACTGAATGCCAATAAAAGCCTGGGCGGGGAAAACGTAAGCAGCTCCCTAGATCAGCTCAAGCAGACTATTGATTTTTACGATCAGGAGCTGTCCGAGATCAAATCGGAAGAACTGGCCATAAAGCGCATTCAGCGCGAGCTTAGCGGGCGAAAGGCCCGCATAGAGAAGCAAATTGCGGACGTACAACAGCAGGAGGATTTGCCTACCAGCGAGATACGAATACGGGTTGAGGCTGACGAACCGGTGAAAGGGGAGTTCAATATCACTTATCTGGTAGCGAATGCGGGTTGGTATCCGAACTACGATGTGCGGGTGGCGAGTGTTGACCAACCCATTACGCTCACCTATAAAGCCGACGTGTACCAGAATACCGGAGTGGATTGGGACGACGTGAAACTCCGTTTTTCTAACAGCAACCCTAATGAGAGTGGGGTAGCCCCCGAACTCGCTACCTGGTACCTCAATTATCCCCGCAACACTGTATACCGGAGGCCGAGCCCTACCTCCATCAGAAAAGTGGCCGGTAGGGTAGTAGCTCTAGAAGATCAGGAGCCCCTTCCGGGCGTGAATGTCATAGTGAAAGGCAGCACTATTGGAACGGTGACCGATTTGCAGGGAAATTACAGTCTGACCCTACCCAACAATGCCGAAACCCTGGTCTTTTCGTTTATCGGTTTAGTACCTCAGGAGATTCCTATCGTTGACTCTCGTATTGATGTTGCCCTGGAAGAGGACGTGATGCAGTTACAAGAAGTGGTATCAACCGGCTATGCAACGGATAAACTTCAGGGAAGAGTAGCGGGGGTATCTGTTAATAATCGCGCTAGTCAGGCGAAGAAAGCGAAACCCATTGTTACCACCACCGTGGAGAACCAGACTACCGTAGAGTTTGAAGTAGCTAATCCGTACTCCATTCAATCTGACGGAGAGAAACTATCAGTCAGCCTGAATGAATACCAGATTGAAACGGCCTACGAGTATTACGCCGTGCCCAAGCTCGATAAAGATGCCTTCCTGATTGCCAAGATTACCAACTGGGATCAGTACGATCTGCTGGAAGGAGAGGCCAACCTCTACTTTGAAGATGCTTTCGTAGGCCGGTCGGTGCTAGACGCCAAAGCCCTTACCGATACGCTGAGTATCTCGCTGGGGAGGGATAAGAGCATTGTGGTAGGACGGCAGAAAGCGGATCAGTTTGCCAAGAAGCGAATATTGGGCAGTAACAAGGTAGAGAGCCGGGAGTTTGAAATTATTGCCCGAAACAGGAAATCCCAACCCATCAAGCTTACGCTGTTTGATCAGATACCGGTTTCTGCCATCGGTGATATTTCGGTAGAAGCCACCGAGCTATCGGGAGGAAAGCTGAACGAGAAAACCGGCCAAGTAAGCTGGGAACTCACTCTGCAACCTCAACAACAGATCGAACTAGCCCTTAATTACGAAGTGAAATATCCCAACCGGGAGAAGGTGATATTGGAGTGAGCGGAATATGTTCTTCGTATGGATTATTGGCTGGACAGTTTTCTTGAAATTATAGACAAAATGCCGTTACTTTAGGTTAAACGATAGAAGATGACCAATAACCAGCGATTATTCTCTAAGTACGAAAGCAGCATCAAAGATGATTACTCAATTGTGATGAATTCTCTAAAAGGTGTTAAAGCGAATGTGTTTTTCGACTTGGTCTCCATAGCTGGCTTAAAAAAGAATCAGCTAGCGGATGATGTCTTTCGAGTGTCTCTTAAAACAATTACTCGCTACCAAAAGGATAATAAACGGCTTGATCCTCGGAATAGTGAACTGGCACTGAAGCTAATTATACTGTATAAAAAAGGATTAGAAATCTTCGGCGAAACTGAGAGTTTTAACCGCTGGCTAAACAAACCAGCCTTCGGCCTCGGTAATCAAATCCCCTATCAACTGATGAATACTTCCACTGGCATTGATCTAATTTTGGAAGAGTTAGTCAGAATCGAGTACGGGGCAACGGCGTAAAGGTGGAAGTTTACCGAATCTGTCTGGAGAAATGGTCTACCAAACTCACTGCTTCAGGTTTCCCAGCTCGATGGAATTTTAAAGGAAAATATGTGCTCTACACTGCTAGCAGTCGAGCACTAGCTTGTCTAGAAAATGTTGTTCACCGAAGTGGCGAAGGTCTGAATAATAGCTTTAAAGTGGTAGTCATCGAGATCCCTGATGACGTTTCAATCACTGTGGTAAAAGAAGATCAGTTACCAAACTGGACTGACTTCGCTGCCTATTCGGATTGCCAAAAGATAGGCGATCAGTGGGTGAATGATAATGATACACTGGTACTTAAAGCACCATCGGCTATCATTCAGAAAGAGTACAACTATCTACTGAATGTCAACCACCCCCAAATGAGCAAAGTGAAGATCCTTGGTACCGAAGATTTCCAATTTGATTCCCGAATAAAAGGGAATTAAGAAAATATAACTTTACTCTTCTTCATTGCTTACAAACGCATCTCTTCCCTTAAACACCCGCGAGTACAAACCGCTGCTATCACTACTGATAAGTACGTCGGGTTTGAGAGAGTTGCGAAGGACAAAAGAGCCTTCGTTTTCGTAGCCTTCAATGGTGACCGGACTCATATTATTTCCTTCAATACGCGCCTGGAAAGCGGGCTTTTGTCCTTGCGCGTTGAAGTCGTCGGCAAAATTACTGCTGGTAAGGCGAGCCAGTTGATTCAAGTACTGGGCGGTTTGGGCGGAATCGGCCGGAGTGCCGTTGATGGTCCAGACGCTATCAGTTAAAGCGAGCGTGAAGCTACTGTCAGCGGGGTACTGGAAGGAGATACGGGAAATGTTTTCCTTTTCTAACTCCAGAAAGTTACGGTCACGCCAACTGTTGAACGGTTGATTGAATGAAGTAGTGAGGAAGCCGTCAACAGCGTATACTTCCGCTTCATCGGCCAGTCGAACGTAGGAAGTGGCTTTCGGGCGTTGCTGCTGCATGGGTGGCATTCCCGGCTGCATGGGCTGCTGAGGCATTTGCTGGATAGTGAACTTACCTACGTACACATCGGCCAGTAGATTCTCACCGTTATACGCCTGCACCCGGCTGCCTAGTGAGTCGGTTACCTCAAAGGTATCCCACTTTTCCTCGGAACGGGCGGCTAATCGTTGGGGCTCTATTTGCAGCAGTGTTCCTAATAGGCTTTGTACGGCTTGTTGGTCAGCCTCAGCGGTCTTGCCGTTCTGTGATACTTGCCAATTGTCTTGTTCCTGGGTAAAGGTTACTTCTTCGCCTTCTTTGGGACTTAGCACGATACGGTTAACCGAAGCGGTGTCCATCGTCACCAGATCGGTGCGGAAGTTACGTTCGTTGGCTTCGCCGCCCAGAAATTGGGTAGCCAGATACAGTACCAGCAATACTCCGAAAGTGATTGATAGGATCTTGTTGTTATAGGGTTTATGCATAGCTCTCTTGCATTCGTTTTTGTCGAACATTTCGTTTCATCTGGAAGCGAACTACCCCGTAGCCCACTACCAATAAAATGGGAATTAAGAAGTTAGCGTATTTGATCAGCGACTTAGTAGCATCTTCTACCTGCTCCAACGGACGGGAAGTGACTCCTTTAGTCCGTAGTTCAATCAGTCCAGTATCGTCGGATAACCAGTCGATGCTGTTGACCAGCAGGCTAACGTTATCGCCACCTTGCGGGCCACCCTGGGTAGCAAACCCTCCGTCGGCGATTACTACCATTTTGGCTTCAGTACTTCCCTCAATCGTTCCTTCCAAAGCCGCTGCTATCGGCAAAGCCTCCAACGGAAAGTCGTTCTCGGTCCACTGCTTATTGATGTCAAAGTAAGTAGGAGCGGGCACGGTTCCCGATTGGGCTGATGATGTGGCCAGCGGCGTGAACTTCACCGTGTTGCTGGAATCTTGTGATCCGGTGTAGGCCAGTGAACTGACAAACGGCATAATCACGGCTTCTAGCCCAGCACTAATGGGATGCTCCGCAAAGTTGCTCACGATGGGTAAGTAAGGAAAAGAAACCTGGGTGTTCATGGTGAAAAAACCTTGCTGCTGCTGCACGGTGACCGCTCCGCAATTAGCATCTATTACGAAGTTTTCCTCTACCTGCACGCCCTTATCGGCCAGCCAGCTTTCCAATCCGGTATTGATCACCCGTCCGTAAGAATTTTGTAAGTCACCTTCCACTCGGTCGAAGGCCAATAGAATATTTCCGCCCCGCGCCAGAAAGGCATCTAATTGCGCTAAATGACTGTCGGGAATAGAATCGGTTGGAGCGAGAATAGCGATGGTCTTGAATTTGGTGGGAATATCGGCAGTATCAGTGAGCGTTAAATCTTCCGGGCTGTAGAGCACGAAGAGTTCGTTCGCCACTTGGGGAAGGGCGTTGATAGATGGCTCGCCGTGTCCCTGCAAAATACCGATAGAGGGTTTATCTACTGCCGAAATTTTCTTGATGTTGGTGGAGAGGGTGTATTCCATGGCCGCGCCCGGCTGCACAAAGGGAATCACTTCCTGCTCTTCTCCCATCTGGATCACCGCGCCCAAAAAAGCCCGCTTCTGACTGATTTCATCCTGATCGCGCACATTCACCAATACGGGCGAGATACCGTTCTGCATGGCTTCCTGCTCAATCTCCGGGTCATCGTTGGGGTTAACAAATTCGTACACCACCATATTGTCGGAATTGTTGGCGTATTCTACCAGCATATCCCGAAAGTCGGACTTGGTACGGGCAATATCGGGGGGTAAATCTTCGGAAAAATAAGCGGTGACGGTAACCGGTTCGGCCAGTTCATCCAGAATATCTTCGGTAGCTTTACTTAGCGTATACCGCTGATCTTCGGTAAAATCCAGTCGTAGGAAATAGTCGGACGACAGCAGGTTCGCCAGAATCAGAATTCCTACGATTAGGGCTACGGATAGGTAAAGTGCGCTTTTGCGTTGCATGTTTTTAATGAATGATGATTAATGACGAATGATTAAATAGACTGTCATTGAAAATCGATTACACTAGATTGCGCTTTGATAAGCTTACTTCGGATAATACAATGCCGAGGACGATGAGAGAAAAGAAGTAGATTAAGTCTTTGGTATCAATCACTCCCCGCGTCAGCGAGTCGTAGTGGGTAGACAAACTCAAAGCACTGAATACTTCGCCCATGGTGCCGGTAAAGCTACTCGCTAGTACATCAAAAATAATGTGGAAAAATAATCCGATAAATAGTGCGCTTAAGAAAGCTACAATCTGATTATTGGTAGTGCTGCTGGTGAAAATCCCAATGCTAATGTATACTGCACTCATCAAAATTAATCCTAAATAGCCACACCAAACCGCGCCGTGGTCTACCTCTCCCAAACTATTGATGGTAAAGTAGTAGGGTAAAGTGAATAGCAGAGCAATCACAATGAGCAGCAGGCAAGCTAGAAACTTCCCAACTACTAGCTGGCGGTCGGTCACCGATTTGGTCAAAAGTAGTTCAATGGTTCCGGCTCTTTTCTCTTCGGCCAACATCCGCATGGTAAGGGCGGGAATGAAGAAGAAGAGCGTCCAGTAAGCAATACTAAAGAATGACTGCAAACTGGCCTGGCCGACAAAAAACACATCGGAACCGTAGAGCCAGGTAAAGAAACCGCTAAAGCCCAAGAATGCTACTAGCAGAATGTAGGCAATCAGCGAATCAAAGAAGGTTTGTAGTTCTCGTTGAGTAATAATCCAAATGGTATGCATGTGTTTGTCATTTGTCGTTTGTCACTAGTCCTTAGTCAGCATAGACTGTTTTACAAAGGACTGGTGACTAACTAATAGTTAAGTCGCGGAAGATGTCCTCTAGCTTGGTTTCAATGGGGGTGAGTTCGGTCAATACCCAGCCTTTTTCTACGCAGAGTTTAAAGACGTCGCGTGCGGGCGAAGCATCGGGTTTGCCCTGAACTTCGAACTGATCCTGATGCGAATTGAAGTAGGTCGCTTGCTCTACCGAAGGAAGATTTTTTAGTGCCTCCAACGCTTCGTTGGCGGTAGTGTCCTCAATTTTAACCTTCACCACTTCCTGACCCTGAGCCTGCTTACGGAGGGTAGTAGCAGTGCCATCGGCTACTATCTTGCCTTTGTTGATGATCAGAATGCGGTCGCAGGTGGCTTCTACCTCCGGTAGAATATGGGTGCTCAGAATCACGGTTTTAGCCTGGCCTAAGTCGCGGATTAGCTTCCGGATTTCTACGATCTGGTTGGGGTCCAGTCCGGTGGTAGGCTCGTCCAGAATCAGAATTTCCGGATCGTGAATCATCGCTTGGGCCAGTCCGACGCGCTGGCGGTAACCTTTAGAAAGTTCGCCAATCTTCTTGTGCTTTTCAGCATCCAAACCGCACACCCGTACCATTTCCCGGATGCGCTCATCTACCTGAGTGCTAGACACCCCTTGCAGCCGGGCGCAGAATTCCAGGTAGTCAATCACGGGCATATCCAGGTAGAGAGGGTTGTTTTCGGGCAGGTAGCCAATGTGGGATTTAATAAACTCGGGGTCGTCTTTTACTGATTTGCCGCCTACTTTAATGTCCCCTTCACCAATAGCAATGTAGTTGGTGATCATCTTCATGGTCGTGGTTTTTCCGGCGCCATTAGGGCCCAGGAAGCCCAGAATTTCTCCGGTTTTGACGGAGAACGAAATATCGTCTACCGCTTTTTGGGGGCCATACCACTTCGAAAGATTCTCGATCTGAATGTCCATACCCAGCTTAGGTTAATGGTAGTTATGAATGATTTTTTATGGTCTTGCAATAATTCGCAAATCTGCGTACCGCTTCAAAAATTAGCAAATGAAATCGAAAAAAAAGAGTTCCCAAGGGGCTGGTTTTAACAATTTTTAGGACTCTTAAGGGTGTACAGACTCTTTAAACTCCAGATATTCTTCATCCACCTCTTCGGCGATAAAGAAACCGAAATTGCCTTGTTTTTGGTAGAGCGGCATCAGAATATGCGCATTAGCGGGGGAGATTACTGGTTCGCCGTTGCTGGTAGCTAAGACCTCGCCCCGGTGAATTTTCTGGAGGTTGACGTAACCGGGTTTCATGATAAACTCTTCGCCCGACCGGATGCGGTAGGAAGATACCACCGAATAAAAGGTGTCGTGGTAATCACCGTGGGCGTACAAAATCTGGTGCGACCAATCCAGTAATTCAGGGTACTCCTGTTCGGAAAGGCAACCGGCGTGAAATAACCCTTGCCAGATAATCGCTTCCTGGCTTTCCACGGAAGATTGGGCCAAGTGTTGTCCCGCCTCAAAGGTAAAGCCGTGCCAACCTGCTTTATTGAACCATTCGGGCAGGCAACCTTTAATTTCTCGCTCGACACCCATTATGCTGGTGGCGGCAATTCCTTTGGCAAACAGGTAGCTTTCGTGATAACCTTCATTCAGGCTGATATACGGAATGCTTTCGGAAGAAGTAGTGTGACAGTCGACAAAGTAAATTTCTCCGGTAGAGTTTTGGCTAATCCAGTCGGTTATCTGAAGAATTTCTCTCATTTCCTGCTCCTCGTTGTTTAGGTTAGTGGCCTCTGAACGCACTTTTTCAATCCGTTCGGCTAAAAAGACTCGATTCAGGTCTTCGTCGCAGTAGCGCACTCCGGTTTGTATAGCGCTTAAATTTCCGGCAATGCCGTAGAAGGAGCCTTGTAAAGCAATATTCTGCTGCGCTATCTTCTGACGCACCTTTCCCAAAGCAATCCAACCGCTTGGCTCGTTGCCGTGCACGCCCGCAAAAATTACTAAAACCGGATCTCCTGTCGGTGGTTGACTTTTGCTTCCGGTCATTTCAACCAATAGGCGAGAGTTTGGAGACTGATAATCAGGATTGATCGACATTATCCATTAG
The DNA here is from genome assembly GCA_964551335.1 of uncultured Roseivirgaceae bacterium. Taxonomy (GTDB): domain Bacteria; phylum Bacteroidota; class Bacteroidia; order Cytophagales; family Cyclobacteriaceae; genus Tunicatimonas. The sequence goes on along the minus strand of CAZKCO010000015.1, from coordinate 124,803 downwards.
TTCTTGGTACAAGTGGCGGGAAATATGCACAAAATCATGCTCAGTGACAATCCCAAGTAATTTTTCATCCTGAACAATCGGCAGGCAGGATATTTCGCTTTTGATAATTAACTCAATAGCTTCTGCTACTAGCATATCGGGCTTGGCTGTTACCAGATTCTTTACCATCACTTCCCGCACGGGAGTTTGAGAAAAATCTTTGCTCGGATGATTAGCGTAGTAGTTAATAATTGAATCTTTGGTAATAATACCCACCAACTTTCCTTCTTTCTCTACTGGTATATGACCAATTTTTTTCCAGCTCATGATGTGGGCAGCTAAATCTACAATATCACTTTCCTGAACGGTATACAGCGTATTGGTCATTACCTGATCGAGCCGCCAGTAGCGGTTTTTCCAGTCGCCTGCTTCCTGTACCGAAGCCAGCTCCCAGGTATGTACTGGCTCATTGCTCTTTTGGCGTTCCACCATTGCAGCGGTAATGGCCACCCAAGCCTCATCGGGCGTGGTACTCTGGTCTAATAACTGCTGATAAGAGCGTAGAATCCAGCGAGAGCCAGTATTGGTGGTTTTGGTGCGTTGCTCAATGATATCCAGATAATGAGTACGGTCATCATCGTTAATGTTCGCTTTTTTCAGTCCTTTGTGGGCTAAGGGAAGCAACTCATTCAGAATAAGCTCTTGAGCAGAAACTAGTTTCTGATCTAACCACTCAAATTCTACCTCGATTCCCAATCGGGCGGCTTTCAGGAAGTTGCTTTTCACCACATCAAACGGCAACTTCTCGGACATGTTCTTGTAGTGTTCCGGCAGCGCATTCATTAGTCCTAGCCAGAATGCGGTGTTAGCCAGTTCATCTTCTACTGTTGGCCCCGAAGGTAGCACCCGATTCTCAATTCTGAGATGAGGTTTCCCTTGAAAAACTCCGTAACAAACCCGATTCCAGCGGTAAACAGTACCATTATGGAAATTGAGTGCCTCAAGTTCAGGAATACCACCCTCCTTTAGTACTTTTAAGGCATTTTCTTCAAATTCCTGAGTCAGGTACGCCTTATAACCGGCAATATCGTCGTGGTAGATTTCGGCTACTGAGTTTTTGAGCCAGTCGTTGCCAAAAGAAACCCGGGCTTCTTCATTAATCAGGTTAGAGTATGGCTTACGGGTATCGGTGGTCTGCCGGAGCAAGGCGATACGGGTTTCGTGCCAAAGCCGCTTGCCTAAAAAAACCGGAGAATAGGTGGCACAGGCCAGGGTAGGAGCAGTAATCAGTTGAGCCCAGTTGTACATATCCACCATTTTATCGGCATCTACCTGAAGGTGCAACTGCAGGCTAGTCATACAACCTCCGAAGGTAGACGGGTTATCCCGGGTGATTAGCTCATCTAACCCCTGAATATTAAACTCATACTGTTTTCCCCGTAGGCGATTTACATTTTTTAGTAAAGCCAGGTATCGAGGTTCCTGCGTCATTACTTCGGGGGCAGTATCGGACTTACGAATGGTGGGAAGAATGCCGGTAAGCAATACCTGGGCATTGCGTTCTTTTGCTTTTTGTTCTACTTCGGCAATTTTTTCATTCAGTTCGGCTTTTAGCTTGGAGAGACAATCGCCCTGGAAGGAAATAGGAGAAAGGTTTACTTCCAGGTTGAAGCGAGCGTATTCTGTAGTAATGTACTTTTTGTCTAAAGAACCCTTGATTTGGGGTCCAATAAGTGCCGGGCGGAAGGCTTCGTCTACGAAAACCATTTCCTGTTCGGCACCAATCCGTTGAACACCGTGCTCGAACTTTTCTTGTGTGAGCATTTGCTCGAAGGCTTGAATATCATTTAACAGATGCGCTATATACTGCTTCTTGTCTTCTTCAGACTCAATAATTTTGACCGTATGATTCGCCATTTTAGATAAATAAAAAAATAGTAATTGTAATTTTTTAAAGAAACAAAGAAAAAATAGTATATTGCCTTAATTTCTTACCTAGATACTTAATTTAAATAGAATCCTTTAGTTAACTGTTTGTAAACAGGAAGAATTTATGCCGCAGGTTGCAGTCACTCAGAGAACATTTATTCAATCTTTTGCTAAGTTATTACGAATTGAGCAATGGGCTAAAAATCTTTTCATTTTTATTCCATCTTTCTTTTTCGGTGATTTTTTCAATTTTGATGTCCTTTTACCGCTAGTTATTGCCTTTTTTTCTTTCAGCTTCGTGTCTAGTGCTATCTATATCTTGAACGATTACCGGGATATTGAAGCCGACCAAGCGCATCCTAAGAAGCGCGAGCGTCCTTTGGCTTCTGGCGAAATATCTAAAAACACTGGTTTGATTATCATGACAATATTGGGGGTGTGCGGATTAGTAACCGGCCTACTAATTGATCCATGGTTTCTGGCTATTCTGTTGATGTACATCATCATTAATGTCGGCTATTCGTATGGACTGAAAAACGTAGGTATTCTAGATATTCTTATGATTGCTTCGGGCTTTTTACTTCGTACGGTCAGTGGTGGGGTCGTAGCTGATGTGGCTGTATCTCAATGGCTAATAATTATGATTTTCCTTCTTGCCTTATTCATGGCAATTGCTAAGCGCCGAGATGATTTGATAATTGGAGAAAGCTCGGGAGTTTTAATGAGGAAATCGGTTAAGAATTATAACCTCGACTTTGTAAATTCCTGCATGACAATGGTAGCCAGCATTATCATTGTTGCCTATCTTATGTATACTATTTCTGACGAGGTAGTAGAGCGTCTTGGCAGCCATGTAGTGTATACATCAGTGTTTGTTATTGCTGGTCTGATGCGTTATTTGCAGATAACCCTGGTTGAAAAAAATAGTGGGTCTCCTACCAAGTTGCTCTATAAAGATTTATTTATCAAGGTTACGTTAGCGGGTTGGACTCTCAGTTTCTTCTGGTTGATTTATCTCGGATAGTTCGTATGAACCAGAAAACCGCTCAAGAGTCCAGCGATGTTACTAGTCGCCATACTAGCCGAGACATTGCATTTTTTGACTTTGACGGGACAATCACAAATCGGGATTCCTTCATTGACTTCATTATTTTCTGCCGGGGTAAAGTAACAACCTACGCGGGCCTTATTCGGCTATCCCCCATTCTATTGGCCTATAAAGCGAAGCTTTTTCCTAATTGGAAGGCGAAAGAGAAAGTGCTTTCCTACTTTTTTGCCGGTGAGTCAATTGAAAAGTTTCAGCAGTATTGCGACCAGTATGCACAAGTGCGTCTTCCGCATATTGTACGAGTTCAGGCGCTGCAAGCTATTAAAAAGCATCAGGCTGCCGGAGCTGATGTTTACCTGGTTTCGGCTTCTCCCGAAAATTGGTTACTTGGCTGGTGCCAACGAAAGGGTATTAAGCTAATTGCTTCTAAACTCGAAGTGCAGGATGGTAAACTTACGGGTAAACTCGCGGGTAAAAATTGCTATGGCCCTGAAAAAGTAGTGCGTATCCGTCAGGAGGTTACTCTGACAGATTATTATTGTGTGTATTGCTATGGCGATAGCCGGGGAGACCGAGAAATGCTTGGCTTAGCCGATTATCCCTATTACCGCCCTTTTCAGTAACAACCATTGTTAGGGTTGATTCTGATGAACCTGGTGCCGTTCCTTAATTTCGTTTAATTTATCTACCGTAATGGGTTTTACAATATAATCGTTGACACAACCGTGATGAGCCGCCCGGTGGATATCCGATTGGTTGGACGAACTGGTGAGCATATAGATAGTTACTGAGTCTAGACAAGAAGAAAAAGTGGTTTTCAACTGATTCAAAAAATCCCAGCCACTAACAATAGGCATAGATACATCCAGAAATATTGCATCGGGAAGAGGCTTCCCGGCGGATACTAACTGCTGAAGCTGATCTAACGCATCTACCGCATTCACAAAGTCAGCTAATTCTTCTGTAAAGCCAGTGAAGTCGCTTAGTTTTCTGAAAACAATATTATTAATCGGATCATCATCTATCACCCAAACTTGTTGCAACTTACTCATAATTCTTCTTTGCTTTATGTCTTTAGTTAATATCAATAGGTATGCCATATCCAAAACTAGAGCATGATACGTTCGGTAGCAGGACGTAATTTTCTTCTGGCAAAGCAACCGTGTCAGCCCAAAATAAGGCCTCTTAACGGCAAGTATTTTACCTTGGGTAGATATGCTATTTCTAAAAAGCAATAAACTGAGTGTTTTTTCTAAACTTAGCTTGTGGGTTGCCGAAACCTATATAATTTTGGTAATTGGGGATTAATGTAATATATTTCTAAGGCTAATACCGTCACTTTACTAACCTATTGCTTCTATGAACTCTGCCAAACTGCTCAGTTTACTGTGTTGTTTTATGACACTCTCCGTAGGCCTTTTTGCTCATCCGGGCCACGGAACCGGACAATCTGACCCTCACGGTATTTTTCACTACTTAAGCTCATTGGAACACCTCATCCCTTTGCTAACTGTGCTAGGCCTTATTTTATTCGCCATCATGAAGAAGCGGGCAGCGTCCAAGCGCGTTATCCGGAAATAAGCTGCACCATACTTTTCTAGCACAGTAGTTTCAACAACCCGCAATTCAGCATACAATTATTGGGAATATAGCGTTATGCATTTTAGCTGAGCTCTAATGCTGTATGAGTATATTGTTGATAATTTTTGGATTGTTTTTTTGTGGAAACCCAGCAAGTGGTCCGAATCAACCACACTCCTGCTGGGAGGGCCGAGAAACAGTAGAGCAATTACTTAACCGGGAAGGGATAATACACCGAGAACCCGAGCAGGTAGCTATTGTTCTTCCTTCTTCCCGAAAGCTGTTTCCCTGCAACCTACCAGATTCCTACCAGTCGGGCGACTCAGTACTGTTTTCTGCCGATCAGAAAGAGATTTTTCCCAACGAACGCTGGGAGGGACGTCCGGTAGAACTTACCCATATTAAACTAAAAAAATAATCCCCCCTCGCTGTTTTCTTGTCTTTGGCTAAGATAGCATATACTCTGTTCTCCAAAATACTTATTATTTACAGAGAAAAGTGCAATTTTTGGCGAAATAGTATTTCGTAAGGTTACTCGGCCTTGGAAATTAGCCGAGTAGTATGAATTCTGTATGTTTAATCGTGTGATCAAAATAAACAATTATGCGATTAAATAGTATTATTACGGGAATATTACTACTGCCAACCTTGGCGTTAGCACAGAAACCGACCGAAGAACCCGAATACAAACTGGAGAATCTGGGACGTAAGGTAAATAGTATTTACCACGAATCTGCCCCGGTTTTATCCCCCGACGGAAATACTTTATATTTTACTATCACCAACCATCCCGAAAATACCAAGGGTACCGACGGTAGTCAGGATATCTGGTACACCGAACGTAGCGAAAGCGGAGAATGGCTGCCCTCCGAGCATCTGGATGCGCCTTTCAACCAGGAGCAATATAACCAAGTAATGAGCGTATCCGCTGACGGGCAGGGGGTACTGGTTCGAAGCGGTAACAGTAAAAAATGGGATTTCTCTCTGGTGCGTAAAGCAAACGGGGTGTGGCAAAAACCCCAATCGGTTCATATCTCCAACTTTAGCTCAATGTGCCGAGGAAAGTTTAACGGAGGGTTTATGTCTTACGATGAGAAAGCACTGTTGCTGTACTTTAGTGAGGTAAAGGACAGTAAAATCAGTGATTTATACGTGAGCTTCCCGGAAGGGGCTAATCGTTGGAGTACACCTACAAAAATTGCCTCTCTTAATACCAGACAAGATGAGTTTGGTCCCTACCTCGCCCCTGACAACCGTACCCTGTACTTTGCCAGTAATCGTCCGGGTGGGCATGGTGGCGCGGATGTTTATCGTACTATCCGGCAGGATGACTCCTGGCAGAAATGGTCGAAACCGGAGAATGTAGGAGAACCGATTAATACGAAAGGCTTCGATGCGTTCTATGCAGTGGGCGAAGCCGATTCCCTAGTTTTCACCACTCGGGCCGATATGTCAGCCGACGGTGGGCATCTGGATATCTATGGTCTGCAAAAGGTTAAAAAAATCCCGCCACCGCCACCCGTTATTAGGCTAGAAGGCATGGTAATGAATCAGAAAACTCAGGAATTTATTAAAGCAACGGTAGAAGTAAGTACCCTACAGCAGGTAATCACTACTGAGGTAACTCAGGCTGAAGATGGAGTGTATGTAAGTGAATTACCTACAGCAGGAACCTACCAGATATCAGCAACTGCGGAGGGCTTTCTGGCAAAAACCGATAGTGTTCAACTGGGCGAAGTATACGCGGATACTATTCTGTTCAAAGATATTTTTCTGGAGCCCCTGGAAGTGGGACTTTCTGTTCGCCTGAATAATATTTTCTTCGATTACAATAAGACGACACTCCGTGAAGAATCTTTTGAGGAGCTGGATAAAGTAGTAGAGATGTTGAAAACTAATGAGAACCTGTATATTGAGATTGGCGGCCATACCGACGACCGTGGTTCGGATGATTATAATGAGAAATTATCGCAGGGAAGAGCCGAAGCAGTACGGCAATACCTGGTTGACCACTGGATTAAAGCCGACCGGGTAACGGCGGTAGGTTACGGTGAAAGTCAACCGGAGGTGCCTAATGACGGAGAGGAAAACTGGCAGATCAACCGGCGGGTAGAGTTTACTATTCTGAAGAACTAACATCTGGCGTCTAATCTGATCCCACCACACCGACCATGCTATCGGCGGTGCCATAGTATAAAAACCAATTGTCTTTAAAGTAAACCAACCCTTCAATAAACGTAGTACCGTCGGCATACTGGCCGGATTTTTCAAAAGGTAGCTCGGGTTTAATGAAGGGTTGGTCGCTCCGGTCTAATAACTTCCAAGGCTGCTGGGCGTCGTATAGAGCCTGCCCGCCGGTATAAATCCGGTTGCCTAATTCCTGAGCTCCAATATTCTGAGAGTTACCGGCATTGTAGAGTACCACGATACCGTCTTTGGTGAGTACGGGCGGTGGCCCCGCTTCTACCAGCCAGGAATCGAAATATCCCGGACGGGGATTGAGCACGGGTGCTAAATTACCGGCGTAATCTTCTACCGGTTCCCAGTCAATCAGGTTCGTGGAGCTAGCCAGCCAAACGTGGGGGACGCCAAAGTACATCCAGTACTTTCCGTTAATCCTGGCCGCTACCAGTCTTCCATTCTGTAGCTTGGTGACAATCGCTCCGGATTTGGTTTCCTGCTGATGGTACTTTCCATCTCGGTAGTGTTCAAAAACAGGCCCGTGCTTTGTCCAGTTTTTTAGGTCCGGTGAGGTGGCCAGCGCAAGCCTTGGTACATCCCGGTTCCATTGAGTGTAAGTAAGTACATAGGTTCCATCCTCGGTTTCAACAATTCTCGGATCTTCCGTGCCGCCGGGCCACTCGTATTGTTGCTGATCGTCATTTTTGGGGTAAAAAACCGGTTCAGGAAGTTTCTGGAAGTTAATACCGTCGGTAGATACTGCCAGACCGATACGTGATCGGTGGCCGCCAATTTCTTTTTCGCCTAACTTTTCCTCCGCCCGGTACAAAAGATAGATTGTATCGTTTTTCACAATCGCCGCCGGATTAAAGGTGGCCATTGACTCCCAGGCTACCGTTTGAGCAGTTATGGGATCCTGAAAAAAGGAATTTGAGTCCTTCTGGATGATTGGTTGAGCACTGCTTTCTCTGACAAAAGGGCCTAACATCCAGGGCTTCTCCTTTGATTGAGCTACTGATGAGTCCAAGGCAAGAGTAAGACAGAGAAAAAATGCAGTCAGATACTTAATGATCATAGGACCAAAAAATTTTGTTTGTAAAAGGTCTTAAATATCCAGCTTTTCGCTTATTAGGTCAATATCGATTTGTTCCTTACGAACTGAAATTTATTTGGCGAATTGAATTTGCGAAAGTACCGATTTGCTATTGACAGCCAATGACAGGTTGTATACTTTTAGGGGATGAAGATACTACACACCGCCGATTGGCACCTGGGGAAGCGGCTCGGTGAGTATTCAAGACTACCCGAGCAGGAAGCAGTATTAGAAGAGATTTGTGAAATCTGCGAGCGAGAAGAAGTAGATGCGGTGCTCATTGCCGGCGACCTGTTCGATACCTTTCATCCGGCCAATGATGCCGCTGAACTGTTGTACCGTACCGTCCACCGTTTGGCAAACCAAAGCCGAAGAGCCGTAGTGGCTATTGCGGGCAATCACGACTCGCCCGACCGGGTAGAATCTACTGATCTGCTAGCCCGGGCCTGCGGAATCATTTTTCAGGGGCACCCTAAAAATCAAGTGCCCTTGTTTAGCACTCCGGGCGGAGTACGGGTAGTTCAGGCCTCACCGGGTTTTTTAGAAATAGAAATCCCTGGGGTAGACTATCCGTTGCGGCTGTTGTCTACCCCTTATGCCAACGAAGTAACGCTGAAACGTTATCTAGGTACCAATAAATCTGATGCACTGCGAGAGGTGCTGCGAGAACATTGGCAGGAATTAAGTGAGCGTCACTGCGATAATCGGGGAGTGAATGTGCTGATGGCCCATCTGTTTGCGGCTTCTTCCAACGGAGTGCCACCGGAAGAACCCGAAGACGAAAAACCGGTACTGCACGTGGGTGGTATCTCTGCTATTGAGCCCGATACCTTTCCCCAGCAGATGCAGTACGTGGCTCTGGGCCATTTACACCGCTATCATACTGTATGTGATACTCCCTGTCCCGTAGTATACAGTGGGACCCCACTAGGCTACAGTTTCAGCGAAGTAGACCAAGTCAAGTACGTAACTATCGTGGAACTATCTCCGGGAAAAGCCGCTTCAGTGACTCCGGTAGCCCTTACGCGGGGGCGAAAACTACTGCGTAAACGATTTTCTGATACTGACGAGGCCCTGGAATGGCTACAACAAAACCCAAATACCTTTGTGGAACTTACGCTGGTGAGCGAGACCTACATTGATACTAAAACGAAAAAAGCGTTATACGAGGCCCACTCCGGTATTGTAAGTATTATTCCCGAGATTACGAGAACCTCCCCGGAGATTGAGGATAAACCGAAGATAAATTTGCAGGATAGCCTAGCAACCCTGTTTGCCAACTATTTTACGCAGAAGCGAGGGCTGGAACCTAACGAGGAATTACTAGTCTTGCTTAAGGAGATTATTGAAACTGAAGAAGTGGCTTGAGGCGGTTTGTACAACCGTCATTAATTTAGTGACCTTACCTGACTATGATTCCGGCTCAACTAAAATTTAGTGGTTTATACTCTTACCAGAAAAAGCAGACTATTAATTTTGAGAAATTAATGGCAGCTCAACTATTCGGAATCTTTGGGGCGGTGGGCAGCGGTAAGTCTACCATTCTAGAGGCAATCATGTTTGTGCTCTACGACCGTAGCGACCGCCTCAACAAATCCGGTGATAACCGCTACTACAACATGCTCAATCTTCAGTCGGACAAACTGGAAATTGACTTCGTCTTTCGAGCTAATGTTCAGAGTGGTACGAAGTATCGGGCTTACTTCTGCGCTCAGCGTAAGAAAAAAGATTTTGAGAAAGTAGAAGTTAAGGAGCGCGGGTTATACCAATGGAAGCAGGAACAATGGATACCCCTAGAAGATACGGATGCTTCCGGAGTGCTCGGCATGACCTACGAAAACTTCATGCAGACCGTCATCATCCCTCAAGGCAAATTCCGGGAATTTATTGACCAGCGTCCCAATGAGCGTACCCAGATGCTCAAGGAGCTTTTTCAGCTTCATCGTTTCGATCTGGGAGCTAAAACCGGAAGTCTGCTGAGGAAAACCGAATTGGCTATTACTGATCTACAGGCTCGCTTGCTGGAAATTGGTCAGGTATCGGAAGAGGATATTGCTGAACTTCAGCGGCAGCTTAAGGAGGCGGAAGGGCTGCTTAATCAGAATCAGCAACTAGCCGTAGCTTTAGATCAACAGTGTCAGGGGCTGGATGCTCTCCGGAACTTGCTGGATAAAATTGATCATACGGATCAGGAGCTGAAGCAGCTCACGGAGCAATCGGCTTATTACAACGATAAAGAAAAGCAACTACGAGCCTACACTAAAGCGGAGACTTACTTCAACGAGAAATTTCGTTTGCTGGAAGAAACGACCGTTGATGTTCAGCAAAGTGCGGAAGAAATAAAAAAGCTAGAAGGGCGGATTAAGCGAGGGCGCGAAGAAGTAGCCAAAGCGGAACAGGATCTGACTTTGCGAAAGCAGGAATACGAACAGCGCGAAGCGATCCAACAGCAGTGTCAGGATCTTCAGCACCTGGTCCACATCCGGCAGCTTGAGCCACAGTGGCAACAGGCAACGAGTAAGTTAGCGTTGCTAAAGAAGGATCAGGTCACTTTAGAAAAAGCTTGGATTGAGCAGCAACAGCAGTTAGAAGAATACGAAAACCAAATAGCCGAAGCGGAGAAAGAGCGAAGCCAGTGGCATATTATGCAGGAAGTGCAGACCTGGCTACTTCGCCAGCAGGAACTGACCGAGGGGCAGCAAAGCTTAATTGATCAGCTAAAAAGGTACGATGAGCAGTTAGTTCAACTGGATGAACGCCGGGAAAGTGTGCTTACCGCCTACGGCTGGCCCGACGATAGTGAGAATATCAACGACGATTTTGCTTCGTTTCAGTCGCAATTGCACCAGCAGCAGGATGCAGCGCAGAAGGAGATCAGTGAATTGCGAGTGCAGGAAAAATTAGCCCAGGCAGCCAGTCAGTTGCAACCCGGACAAGCCTGTTTGCTCTGCGGCTCTACCGAACATCCTCAGATTATCCACAGCCCTTCGGTAAAAAAAGCACTGGCTGAAAAGCAGCAGGGACTATCCGAACTGCGTCAAAAGGAGTCGGCTTTTCGGGAATTGCAGCAGGTAGTACAGAAAATCATCTCCCAAACGGAATCACTACGAAGTGTGAGGCAGCAGGTGCAGCAACAGCAAGCCCAGCTAAACAAGAAGATAGCCCAGCACGAACAGCTTCATCGCTGGGATCAGTACCAGTCAATTACTCTAGCAGAACTCAATCAACAATTACTGAAAACCCGAGCGGAGCAACAAGCGCTGGAAAAACTGCAACGGCTACGCCAACAAGGTGCGGAAGAACTAAAGAAGTTGCAGCAGCAACGGGACAGGCTGCGAAAGACCGAACAAACCCTGGTAGAAGAGCAAACCGGCTACAAAGCGGCCATAAATCAGCATAACGCCATGCTGCAATCTATCAGTGTTAGCGATTATGAAGATATGAAAGCAGCGGAGATTCATCGCTTGCGCGACGAACAGCAACAGAAACTCGCGTCGCTAGAGCAGGAGTATGAACAAGCTCGTGAAACCCTTCAGAAGTACCAAACTGCTCTCAATCTGCTGGAAGGGCGGAAAGAAGTGGCGGAGGAAAATCACACCAAACTCCAACAGAAAGCAGAAGTATTAAGTGATGAGATTCAGTCGTTATGTGTGGATAAAGAGTTTGAGAGCGTCAACGAGATAAAGGCACTTATTGACTTGGAGCTGGACACCGATACCGAACAGCAGGAAATTCTAACGTATCGCAACCAGTTACACAGCGCCGAAGTAACCTTGCATAAACTTCAGGCCGAGCGACAGGGACGGGCCTACCATCCGCAGGAGCATCGGCAGCTTGAGCTTCGGCTTCAGAAATTTACCGAAGAAGTACGGCAGCTGCAGGAGGAGTGTGCGCTGCTTAAACAACGTATCCGTGACGGACAAGAAAAGCAGGCGCGCACCCAAACCATTCAGTCCAAACTAACCGAGCAGCAGTTGCGGGAAAGTAATCTAAAAGAATTAGCCAGCTTATTCCGAGGTAGCGGCTTTGTGAAATACGCCTCTACGGTGTTGCTAGATAACCTGTGCCGGGTAGCCAACCAGCGGTTTATGCAACTTACCCACAACAGCTTAAGTCTCGAGCTGAATAATGACAATGAGTTTGTAGTACGGGATTTTCTGAACAACGGCAAAACTCGTCTGCTAAAAACCCTGTCAGGCGGACAAACCTTTCAGGCCTCCCTCTGCCTGGCTCTGGCGTTGGCCGAAAATGTGAAATCCTTAAATCAGGCCGACCAAAGCTTCTTCTTCCTGGATGAAGGGTTTGGCTCACTGGATAAAGAATCGCTAAGAGTGGTGTTTGATACCTTAAAATCGTTGCGGAAAGAAAACCGGGTGGTAGGCATCATCTCCCATGTAGAAGAACTCCAGCACGAAATTGATGTATTTCTGAAAATAGAAAAAGACCGTCAACGGGGCAGTTCTATTCATCCTAGCTGGGAGTGAGAAGTATTCATATTCAAACCTATAGTTTGCTCGTTTCTGCCCCAGGTACTTTTTGCACAAAATTCCATCTTATTCTTGCCGAATTGCTAATTTCAATTAGTCTAAAAGAATGATTCACCATTAGACAGATGAGTATAGTGTCCTTTTATCGCAATCTAGTCTTATTTAGCACCGGACCAGGATTGTGCTTTCCCGTTATCGGTATTGCTGTTACCAGATACGGAAAGGAATTTTAAGGTTAACCTCACTACTAAACATTAAAATATGCCGATTTTAATGTCTGGTTGTATTAGAAAGCTAAAAGAATTTAATATTCACCGTAGAGCCGGTCTGTACCTCAAACTCCTTCACTTCGGTATATTTGCTGCCGAAAGCATCCACCGCCCGAAATACCAGTTTGTACTTACCCGGCTGAATAGCGGTAGTTACCCGGGTGGCACTGGCATCAAAATCCATAATCCAGCGCTGTCGGCCTTCGTTGTTGAGTTGATACAGGCTACCAATTCCCTGTTTCACGAAGTTAGCATTTAGCAGGCCGGGCCCCGGCAACGATAGCTCAGTAGTCTCACTCTGGGCAACGGAGACATCACGGAAGTAGGTTTTGGGTAGGGTAAGCACCTCAATATCATAGGAGCCTACCAGGTATTTTTCCGCCTGAGGAAGAGGCTGTACATTAATAATTTCCGGCCGGTCTTTACGGCGAACCAGTGCCTGCACTCCATTGGCGTATTCCGAGTGGCCGGGCTGCTTAAGTACGAGCGTTCCCTGAGGGGCCTGAATGGATAGGACATTATGGGTGCCGCCCTCAAAGGTAACGTCTCTTTTCACCACCGGCGGAATAGTATTCACCACTACGTCGTAAGAAAGTACTGCATCCACAATCACCGAATCAGGGCGGCCCTGCGCATCCCGGAAGTGCACGAAGTCGTACAAAGCGGCTTTGGTAGAATTGTTGACAAACGTAACGTTTACATCGGTCTCGGTGCGCTGTCGGTCCTGGTCGAGCAGTTCTACGCTCACCGTAGTGGTTTCCAGTGACTGCTTGAGAATCTGGTTGAGAACATTCCGGAATTCCCGCTGATTTTTGGCATCAAAGTACTGACCTACGCAGGCAAACTCCTCCTCAAAGTTTTCTTTCATTCCCAACCCGATGACGAAGGGCTTCAAAAAAATATTGCGCTCCTGCAAGGCCAGCGATACCGCGCAAGGGTCGCCCCCGCAGGATTCAATCCCGTCGGTTAAGATGATTACTACGTTGCGGTAGTCCGGGTCAATCGGAAAATCGCGGGCGGCTTGTTGTAATGAGTAGGCAATGGGAGTAACCCCAGCGGGCTGTAATTGCCGCAGTTTGCCAATGATTCGGTCGTGATTATTCTCCGCGAAGCCCACTTCCAGTTTGGTATCCTCACAGTTCTGGTAGCGCCGGTGAAACTGGTGGCCGTACACCCGCAGTGCCAATTCCAAATTGTCATCTACCCGTAGCGAATCCACCAGATCAATCAGCATATTTTTCGCCACATCCATGCGGAGGCTGTTGCCCCACTCGGCAAACATACTGCCGGAGGCATCCAGCAGAAACAGCATCCGGGTTTTTTCCGGTGGCCGCTGTATTTGTACCTGGGCGACTGAAGGACAGGAAATTAGAATTATACCGAATGCTCCCAGAACAACTGCAGATGCGGAAAGCAGCTTGTTAAGCCAATTTACGTGATTAGCTGAGAATCTGTGCCGTATGATCTTTGGTTTTAACTTTTTTAATAATATCCTCAATTTTTCCTTCTTCATCGATGACAAAGGTAGTGCGAACGGTTCCCATATACTTACGACCGTACATCGACTTTTCTTGCCATACGCCGTACTTTTCGTTCACCGTCTTTTCTTCGTCGGCAATCAGCGTGAAGGGTAGCTCCTGCTTCTCAATAAACTTCTGGTGCGATTTTACCCCGTCGGGACTCACCCCAATTACTTCGTATCCGGCTTTCTGCAGCTCGGAATAATTATCGCGTAAGTTGCAGGCCTGCGCCGTGCAACCCGGAGTATTGTCTTTAGGATAAAAGTACAGCACCACCTTCTTGCCTTTAAAATCAGAAAGTTTTACCGTTTCACCGTTCTGGTTAGGGGCGGCAAAGTCAGGGGCCGTATCGCCAATCTGTAGTTCCATAATTTGTGTTTTGCTTTCGTTAGGTTTGGTTGCGAAGATACAAGCACTGGCTAAAACTTTAGCAGAAAAAGTGAGAAAAGGCTAATATGGCGGGTAAGCAATAACTTTAGTCTTATGCCTATATAATCATTTCAAGTATGAGGAGCATGTCAATCATTTTATTATCTCTGGTTTATCTCTATCCCTGTATGGCTCAGCAAGACTCTTTGGTTTTTAAAGATAATAGCTATTTAGTGGGCGAAATTAAATCTATGGATCGGGGGGCCTTGGTGATGGAAACCAGCTTCAGTAAAGATGATTTTAAAATAGAATGGGATGAAGTTGAAGAGGTGTATACAGCATCTCTTTTTCTGCTTTCTACCACCGATGGGCGCAGACTGTACGGTTCATTAACCGCTTCTGTTCCCGACCGGAACTTAGTTGTTCAATTGCTAGACAGCAGTGAAGTACGGTTACCGCTGGAAGACGTTGTGTACATAAAATCAGTAGACCAGGGATTTTCGGACCGGTTTTATGCTGGTATTGATTTGGGGTTTACACTGACGAAAGCCCGAAATCAGCGTCAGTTTTCTTTCCGCAGCCGAGCGGGTTACTTGGCCGAAAGATGGTCAGTAGATTATACACTGAACAACATAATCAGCTCCCAGGACGAGGTAGAAGACATTAGGCGGGGCGATGGCAACATCACCTTTAAGTATGTGCTTCCCCGGGAATGGTTTGTGGTGGCCCAGAATGACTTTTTGTACAATACCGAACAGCTCCTTGACCTACGAAGCAACACCATGCTGGGGTTTGGAAGATACCTGATACGCACCAACTTCATGTATTGGAATGCATACACCGGTGTTTCGTTTAACAACGAGGACTACGAAGGGGAGGGAAACGACCGGCAAAGCGGAGAATCCTGGCTGGGAAGTGAGCTTAACCTCTATGACATTGAGGACTTTAGCCTGCTGACCAATGTTATCGTTTATCCGAGCTTAACCGAATCGGGGCGGGTACGGGTTGATTATCGAATTGATTTAAAGTATGATCTGCCACTCGACTTTTACATTAAAACCGGATTTACCCTGAATTACGATAACCAGCCCGTAGCGGGAGCGGCTACATCTGACTACATATGGCAGACGACCTTCGGTTGGAGCTGGTAGTAATAGAAAGGAGGGCAACCTATTTTTCAATTTGTTCGCCATCCTGCTTTAAGCCCATCATTTCCTCTTCCGTACTTGGCATCGGCAAGTTGTGATGGTAAATCGTACGGTGAGGGAAAGGAATTTCAATATCCAGTTCGTCGAAGCGGTTCTTAAGGCGGCGTAGCAATTCCCGTTTAACAACCCACTGTCTCATCGGTCGGGTTTTCACTAATACCTTAATAATGACGGCTGAATCCGCAAAAGCATCCACTCCCAGCATCTCCGGTTCATCCGTGATCAGGTGTTTGTATTCAGGCTCTTCCCGCATGGCTTGGGCTACTTCCATAATGACCTCCATCACACGATCCACGTTTTCTTTGTAGGCTATTCCAATATCGAGTACTACTCTAGACCATACGTGAGTCAGGTTGCTTACAATGGTGATTTCACCGTGCGGAATGAAATGAGCTATCCCCTCTAAGTCTCGTAAGATAGTGGTGCGCAGGGTGATGTCTTCTACCACCCCCGATATCTGATTGATTTTTACCACATTACCCACCCGGTATTGATTTTCGGTGAGGATCATAAATCCAGAAAAGTAATCTTTCACCAGGCTTTGCGCCCCGAAGGCAATAGCCAGGGAAAAAACCGCGGCCCCGCCCAGCAGCACTGATACATTGATGCCAAATTCTGACAATAGGGCGATACCCCCGAAAATCAATATGATTACGGTTAAAGCGCTTCGTATCGCCCGGTTCAAGGTCTCAACCCGCTCTTCCCGCTGCTCGATAGTCCGGAAGCGAATAACCCGCTTTAGAATTTGGGAGGTAAGCCATCGCGCACCGGCCCAAACCAGGAAAAGCAACAGAACGATCAGTAAGATGCGAGGCCCCCTATTGATAACAAAGTTGTAGATATTATACGGGGCGAGTGGACTTTTAATGTATTCCAGCCATCGGCTTTGCTTCTCAATCTGCTTAGCCAAATCAGCAATCATCTCAGAAATATTATCTTGCAAAACCGTTAAACGATCCACCCGGCCCACTAGGTTATTTATTTGCGTAGAGTCAGTAGCTAGAGAACCCTCAATAAAGGATGTGAAGCGAGCGGTTTCATCTATTTTGTCTTGAATAACCACCTGAAGTTGAGCGGCAGAATCTGCCTTTTGTAAAGTATCAAGCTTAGCTGTAAGTGATTGTGACGTTTCTCCCCACTGCGCCAATTCATGCTGAGCACCTTCTACCAGTGAGCGGGTGACGGTCAGGTGGTCCTGATTTAAATCCCGGAGTTGGGCTACTAATAGCCAGCCTTTTTTAGTGTATTCAAATCTCGCTTTCAGTATTTCCAGTTCCCGGTTGGCTTCTACCACCCGCCAGTTGTATTCGCCAAGATCAGTCTGGTTGATGGCAGAGGTATCGGGCGTACTCACCGGATCTGAAGGCGCGTTGTCAGCCTCTTCCTGTAGTTCGTTTTGCTCGGTAATTTCCAGTATACTCGCTAACTCGCCTTTGGCGGCAAAATCAGCGGCTTCCTGCATTTTATTAATTTTTTGTTCCAGGATTTTTATTCGCTGATGGATAGATCGCCGGTATTCCAGCATAAGGTCAAGTAAACGTTTCGAGCTTTTCCACTCAACCTGCAGTATAGCAAGTTGCTCTGCGGTTGTATCCCTGGTTTGGGTAGAATCCAGTTGGGTATCCAACCGGTTAAGTTGAGCAGTATTTTCCTGAAAAAGGGGTTCCAGCCGGATGCTGTCATCTTTCAGCCTTTGCAGAGTAACCTTATCTTGTTCAATAACCTGACTGATTCCAATTAATAGCTCCACGTCGGAAGAGGCACTTACACTAGAAGTTTTCTGCTGGTCAGCTTGCTGGGAAAAACCTGATTTGTGAAGAACCAATGTAGTTACCAGTAAAAAAAAGAATATGTTTCGGGGTAGTCTGAAAAAAACACTCATACAATAGGCCAGGTTAGATAGTTGCAAAATTAGTTGGCACCAAAAGAGCTATCAATCCGTTTCTGATTAATTTAAGAATTTATTGCTTCTTAAAACAGTCTTGCTCGTTTGATTCTAACAGTAGCTTTATCAGATCGGTAAATATCAATAGATAATTGAATCAAATCTTGAAGGGTGTATCAAGCTCGTGGTAAAGTTGGGGGAAATGGCTGGACCACGTATACGCTAAACACAGCAAAGTTATCTAAGGCTCAATCATCACCAGCGTCCCTTCCTCCACCAGATCGAACAGTTCAATTACATCAGTATTTTTCATGCGGATACATCCGTGGGAAGCGGGTTGGCCGATCAAACCCTCTTCGGGCGTGCCGTGAATGTAGATGTAGCGGGAGAAGGAATCTACTCCGGGTCCTTTATTTTTGCCGGGTTCTAAGCCAGTGAGGCGTAGAATGCGGGTGGTTACGTCGTCTTCCTCTAGGTCGGTATCGTCGGTATAGATGGTAGCTACCCGGCCGGTATTAATCCGGCTTCGGAAGATGGTTCCCAGAGGCGCACCCTCTCCAAACTTACTGATGACTTTATGTTTGCCGAGCGGAGTTTTGTTGCTACCCGCTTCGCTACCGATACCGTACACTGAGGTAGAAACCGGATACTGCTTTAGCATCTGACCGGCTTCCACCAAATACAGTTTCTGCTCGGTAATTGAAACTCGAATAAGCCGTTCAACATCAGGTTGATCCTGAAAAGAACCAAGCAGTAGCCAGCTAAGTAGTATGAATAATTTCATAGGAACCTTCTATCTTTGAATTCTCTTAGTTAAGAGGCAAAAACTATACAAATATAAAACTAACCCCATGAACACTAACCCCATTATTATTTTTGGTGCTAGTGGCTTAGGCAAAGCCGCTCTGGAGATCTTTCAATCGAACGACGTAGTGGTCTACTCCTTTTTAGATGATAACGAAAAACTACATAATACCGAAATAAACGAAGTAACGGTGATGGGGCGTACCGACGATCACGGTTTTTTAAAGCTGATTGGCAAAAAAACCGATGCCTTCGTGGCTATTGACGAGCGAGAAGTGCGCCGCAAGTACTTTAAGATGCTGAACGAACGTCGTAAGGTAATGCCGGTGAATGCCATTCACAGCAAGGCTACTATTTCCAGCAACGCTTATTTCTCCTACGGAATTTTTGCCAACGCCGGGGCAATAGTGGGTAGCTTTGCCAAGGTAGGGCAGGGGTGCATTCTGCAAAGTAACTCGGTGGTTGATTATGAAGCTTCGCTAGGTGAATTTGTGCACGTAGGGGCCGGAAGTATTATCCACGCTGGAGCTACAGTGGAAGACAATGTGTTTATCGGAGCCGGAGTAACTATTGCCGGACCGCTAACGGTAGGCAAAGGGGCTCGAGTTGGCGCAGGTTCAGTGGTAGTAGAGCCCGTGAAAGCGGGTGCAACCGTCTTCGGAAATCCCGCAAAGCCTATTTAATCTCCAAAATGCCCATTAGCAAAACCGATCTGATTTACCGGGAAGATGGATCCATCTATCATTTGGGGTTGCAACCGGAACAGATTCCGGATATTGTGCTTACGGTGGGCGACCCGGAGCGGGTTCCGATGGTGAGTCGGTACTTCGATGCGGTAGAAGAAAAAGTATCCCATCGGGAATTTGTGGCGCATATCGGTCGGGTAGGTGAACGTTCGCTGATAGTTATTAGCAGCGGTATGGGTACCGATAATGTGGAGATACTGATGACCGAACTGGACGCCCTGGTCAACATTGATCGCGAGTCTAGAACCGTGCATGCTGATAAGCGTTCGTTAATCATCATCCGGCTGGGAACCTCCGGTGCTTTACAACCCGATGTTCCGCTGGACAGTGTGCTCTTAAGTCGAATGGCTTTTGGGGTTGATACGCTGATGCAGTTTTATCCCTACGCTACCCCACCCCAGTTCCAAGCCGCTGCCCAACAATTGGGAGCTGACCTGTCGTTAGATTTTGCTCCGTACGTGGCCGAAGGATCAGCCGAATTATTAAAAGTATTTCAATCGGAGTTCCGTACCGGGTGCACGCTTACCTGTCCGGGTTTCTACGCTCCTCAGGGGCGGGAAGTAAGACTGGCACCTCGCCAGCATGTGTTGCTAAAAAAATTGGTAGACTTCCGGTGTTCGGAGGGAGCGCTTACCAACTTAGAGATGGAAACGGCGGGTTACTATGCCTTGGGGCAGCTTTTAGGGCATCAAATGCTAAGTGTGAACGCGATTCTGGCCCATCGGCCTAGTGGACAATTTTCGTCGGCTCCCCAACAAACCGTTAACTTTATGATCGAACAAGTGTTATCTAGGATAGGCGAATTGTAAACAGCGCGAGAAAATACATCCATTTCGAATTTTTTTCGTACAAGCATACTGACTATAAAGAACTAATGTTTAAACAATAATTGATATGAGCAAACCAGTAGAAATTACCGATAGCAACTTCAGCGAAGTTATAAATTCTGACAAACCCGTACTTGTAGACTTTTGGGCCGAGTGGTGCGGACCTTGTAAAATGATTGCCCCCGTTGTGGATGAGCTAGCTAGTGATTACGATGGAAAAGCGGTAATTGGTAAAGTAGACGTTGACTCTAATCCCGAAGTAGCTGGTAAATTTGGTATTCGTAGTATTCCTACCCTGCTCGTTTTCAAGAACGGCGAAGTGGTAGATAAGCAAGTAGGGGCCGTAAATAAGAGCATTCTGTCGCAGAAGCTAGACGCCCAGTTAGTCTAAATTATGGTATCTAACCGACTTTTCTTTCGTATCTGAAGCAGATTGTTTGAAAAGTTCGCAACAAAACGTATCATTGCATAGATAAATCTTAATTTATGTCACATCTCTTTCCCGCCACCAATGAAAAGCTAGTAGCAGCCCAGCGCTGTGCGTGCTGGTTCTGGTGTTGTATGATGCGGTTTCTGAGTGGGAAAGATTCCAGGTGGCATTCGTATATACCATAGGTACGTGTATTAAATCGAATAGAAATAACCGGAAGCCTTCCCAACTCGTTTGGGAAGGCTTTTTTTATGACTCTAATCTCCTAAACCATGCAAAGTTTTAGAACCGAAATTGAAAATCCTGTTGTTGAGCGCGACATCATTGAACTGGAGCGAAAGATTCGCCTGTTCCAGGAAGGAAAAATTGACGAAGATCGCTTCCGTAGCCTGCGCCTGGCGCGGGGAGTGTACGGCCAACGCCAACCCGGTGTGCAGATGGTCCGAATTAAAATACCGTTCGGGAGGGTAACTCCCAAACAACTGCTGCGTATCGCTGATGTTTCTGATGAGTACGCGAGTGGCAATTTGCACTTAACTACCCGGCAGGATATCCAAATCCACTACGTAAGCCTGGATCGCACCCCGGAACTTTGGGCGCAGTTAGAAAAAGACGAGATTACACTGCGAGAAGCCTGCGGAAATACAGTACGCAATATCACTGCTTCCGCCAAGGCTGGTATTGATCCTGACGAACCCTTTGATGTGTCGCCCTACGCTCAGGAGATGTTTGAGTATTTTCTGCGTAATCCGGTATGCCAGGAGATGGGGCGGAAATTCAAGATCGCGTTTTCTTCCAGCGAAAAGGATTCGGCCTTTACTTTCATCCACGACATTGGAGCCATTCCGAAGGTGCGAACCGTAGATGGTAAAGAAGAACGGGGCTTTAAAATTTTGTTAGGTGGTGGGTTAGGAGCGCAGCCCCATTTGGCGCAGGTAGCCTACGAGTTTCTTCCCGAAGACCAACTGATTCCCTTTACGGAAGCAGTACTGCGGGTGTTTGATCGCCACGGTGAGCGTAACAAACGCGGCAAAGCCCGGATGAAGTTTCTGCTGCAATCCATTGGCTTAGAGTCGCTTATGGAACTGGTTCAGGAAGAATGGACAGCACTAAAAACGAAAAGCTACTCGGTAGATACCACGAAAGTGCCGGAGTACAGTCTGCCCGAAGACCTTAGTCTTCCTGAGGCTAAAGTTACTGATGAATCGGCCTACGCTTTGTGGAAAGCAACTAACGTGTTTGAGCAGAAGCAGGCCGGTTACTACGGAGTATTTATTAAGGTACCGCTGGGGGATATTAGCACTTCTATCGCTCGTAAGTTAGCCACTATCGTAGACTGGCTCGCTTCCGATGATATCCGGATTACCATCAATCAAGGGCTTCTGCTGCGTTACGTTCATCCCGAAGCACTTCCCGCACTGTACACTTCTTTGAAAGAAATTGGGCTGGCTGCTCCCGGCTTTGACAGCGTAGCCGATATTACCGCTTGCCCCGGCACCGATACCTGCAACCTGGGAATCTCAAACAGTACCGGGGTTTCTTCCGCGCTAGAAAATGTAATCACCCAGGAGTACCCTGATCTGGTCAAGAACCAGGACATCAAAATTAAGATCAGCGGTTGCCCCAATTCTTGCGGGCAGCACGGTATTGCTAGCATCGGCTTCCACGGAAGTTCGTTGAAGGATAAGCAAAAGCGGGTAGTTCCTGCCTTGCAGGTACTGCTCGGTGGCGGTGTAGATGGTAACGGGCAGGGTAGAGTAGCAGAAAAACTACTGAAAGTGCCCAGTAAACGCGCACCTCAGGTACTACGCACCTTATTTGAAGACTACGAAGAGAATCAATTAGATGGTGAGTATTACGCCGATTATTACCAGCGGCAGGGTAAAATGTACTTTTATCATCTACTGAAACCGCTAACCGATATAGAAAATGTAGCGGCTGATGAGTACTTCGACTGGGGGCACGCTCAGGAAGATTTCAAAGTGGAAGCTGGGGTAGGTGAATGTGCCGGAGTTATCATTGATTTGGTAGCCACGCTGTTCTACGAAGCTGAAGAAAAGCTAGGTTGGGCTAAAGAAAACTATCAGGAGCAGCACTACGCCGATGCCATTTACCATGCCTACAACACCTTTGTAGTGGGAGCCAAAGCGCTATTGCTTTCGCAGGATGTGAAGACCAATACGCAGATGAGCATCATCCGGCTATTTGATGAGCATTTCAGTGGCCATAAGTTGCTAAAGCTGGAAGATACTTTCGAGAATACGGTACTAAAGCTGAATAAAGTAGAGCCCAGCGCTGAGTTTGCCGAGTTGTACATTCAGCAGGCAGAAGGCTTTTTAACTAGCGTACAGGAAATTCGTCAGGAGCAACTTAGCGTATCGGTATCATGAAAAATCAGGCAGTGAAACTATCAACTAAGAATAATCCTCAGCTTACCTTAGTCGGGGCGGGGCCGGGCGATCCGGAGCTAATTACCCTGAAGGGAATGCGGGCATTGCAGGAAGCGGATGTAGTACTGTACGACGCACTGGCTAACGAAGAATTGCTGAAGTACGTCAAACCCCATGTTCCGAAAATTTACGTAGGAAAACGAGGGGGAGGTATTTATAAAACCCAGGAGGAAATCAACGAACTTATTGTTCATTGCGCTCGGCACTATGGCCATGTGGTGCGATTGAAGGGCGGTGATCCGTATATTTTCGGGCGTGGCCACGAGGAGCAAACCTACGCGGAAGCTCAGGGGGTAACCGTTTCGGTGGTGCCCGGCATTAGTTCGGTCTACTCAGTTCCGGCGCTTCAGTCAATTCCTTTAACCCGCCGAGGTATCAGCGAGAGCTTTTGGGTAATTACCGGCACTACGCGTCACGGAACGTTATCGCAGGATGTGGCCTTGGCCGCTCAATCTACCGCTACGGTTGTTATTCTGATGGGCATGCGGCAGTTGGCGAAAATCCAGACCGTTTTCGAAGCCTACGGACAGCATAACACCCCGGTAGCTATTATCCAGAATGGCTCCTTACCCGAAGAGAAGATAGGGGTAGCTACGGTAGCTACGATGGTAGAAATGGCTGCCGAAGAGGATCTAGGGTCACCGGCGATCATCGTGATTGGCGAAGTAGTACGGGAGCACAAAGTTCCAGCCTGGGTGAATGAAGCTATTCAGTACGCTTAAGCGAGTTTGATAATTTCTTTTATTGAGGGCTTTCTAGTATCAATAAGGCAAACTGTCGTCGAGATTGATAGGTTTTTAATGAGAAAAGTTCTTTAAATCACTATCAGACAATAAAAGAAGCTTTTGAATAGAAGGTGAATCCGCAGTAGTTCCTTATCTGGTATACTGTGTCATTGTCTTTCTGCCAAATAACAATCTGCTAATGCGCATATTGTGATGGTGAGAAGGCTTTTTAAACTAAACTATCATGTCATGAAAAATCTATTTTTTTTATTCATTTGCTGATCATTTTTTTTAACTACATCCTGTGACGTTGACAAAACCGAGCAAGGTGAGGCACCAGAACTTGACGTAGACGTACAGGCAGACCCAGGAGAACTTCCGGAGTATGATGTGGATTGGGCCAACGTAACTGTAGATACCCGGACTAAGACTGTAACTGTTCCTAAGGTAGTAATTGTGCAAGAAGAAGAACATGTTGAAGTTCCTTATGTGGATATTAGCATGCCGGACAAAGAAACGGTGGAACGAACTATTATGGTAGAAGCTCAAGTAGCTAACATGATGCATAACTTGAACATTATGAGTGTTTATGCTAAAGATGACGAATTGATTGTTATTGCTAATTTAGAATCTACTGATCAAAATTTGGAAGACCGAGTAGTAAGAGTTTCTGATCAACTTATTCTCAATGTGCCAGATGACCTTGATATTGAAAAATACATTGTTGGAGAGAGACCGACCGGTGAGTATAACGATCAGTATGAGTATATACAAAGCATAGACGAACTGGACTTAAACGAAGCTCAACAAATTTATAGTTCTTAGGCTCTCTTATAAGCAAAGTTCCTAAGGGGGCTTTGTTTTTTTTCACGAAAGATTATCTGATCCTGGTTTGTGGAATGGGCGGAACTTGCACCAATTTCTGCTAACCTGTATTTTCTCACTCCCCGCCATATTAACTAAATTGAAAGAGGGAATGCGCTTCCTGATTACTTGAAAAAATAGTCGTTAACTCAGTCATCATGCATTAGTACAAAAACTTAAACTAGATACGAAAAAATGCTTGGTTTTTTTTCTTGTGTATCAAAAGATACCGTCGGGTATGAAGTCCACGTGTTAATTTAAGATATCAACCTAAACCAATCTTAGCATGGAAAATTTAGAAATGAAAACGACCGGCCTGCATCACTTGGCTCTTAGAGTCAGCGAATACGAGCGTAGCAAAGATTTTTACCTTAATCAACTAGGATTTCAGCGTATTTTGGAAAAGCCCAACCTTTGTATTTTTCTGGCTGGCAGCACCCCTATTGGTTTGCGTGGCCCAGAAGAAAAAACACCCACTGCCGATGTCTTCGATCCTTTTCGGGTAGGACTGGACCACCTCGCTATCGGTTGCGAAAGTAAAGAAGATCTCAACACAATGGCCGATAAGTTGAGCAGAAGCGGCATTGAAAATACTGGTATCAAGCACGATGAAATACTGGATAAAGACTATATTGCATTCAAAGACCCTGATCGTATTTCCTGGGAATACTTTATGGTCTGACTGAAAAA
Source organism: uncultured Roseivirgaceae bacterium (assembly GCA_964551335.1). GTDB lineage: Bacteria > Bacteroidota > Bacteroidia > Cytophagales > Cyclobacteriaceae > Tunicatimonas. The sequence goes on along the minus strand of CAZKCO010000015.1, from coordinate 99,718 downwards.
GGTTATTATATAGCACTAGAGGCAAATAAAAGCCTCTCTCAACTATATTTTATAAAACCGCAGCCTAGAAATTTTCAAACTATGACTTTTCAAATTGATAACCTGCCTTTTGAAAGCGAACTAATCAATGAGATGAATTCAGTTTGCCAACGTGTCACAGTAAAAGGCGGTAACAGGTTGGTAGAAGCCAATCAATACATGAAAATGATCCCTTTTGTTTTAAAAGGAGGAATTCGAGTTTACCGGGAGGATGTGGATCTAGGGCGTGAAGTGCTGCTTTACTACATAGATCCTGGCGAAACCTGTATGATGTCGCTGGTGGCAAGCTTTAAGGATATGCAGAGCAAGGTTAACGCCGTTACCGAATGCGAATCGGAACTCTTGCTTATACCTACCCCCAAGGTGCGGGAGTGGCAGGTGAAATATGCCAAATGGAACGACTTTATCATCAATATTTTCCTGAACCGCTACACCGAACTGCTCAATACACTTAATGATATTACTTTCAGAAACATTGACGAGCGCCTGCTGGCGTATCTGAAACAATGCCATCAGCGCCAAGGACAAAAAATACAGCTCACCCATCAGAACCTAGCCAACGAACTGGGTACTACCCGGGTCGTAATCTCCCGCTTACTGAAGAATATGGAGAAGGCGGGTATGTTAGAACTGAAAAGAGGGCTGATAGAACTGAAGACATCTTAAAAAAAATATTTTAGGAAAACTATAGAGACCAAAATTTATAGTGAAATTGGTGAAGCTTTGAATAGATTCATATAAAAATAAGATTTTAGCCTATGCTACACCCTAGTGCTTCGTATCTGGAGTTTCAGCCCTCGTACGAGCTTGCTCCGTACGTGAAATGTTATGCCTTTTTAGAATATAATCTACCCAGCAGTACTATTCTTACCGACCATTTTATACCATTTGGGTGCCCATATTTAAACATCGGGTTTCGGGGCGAATTTTGGATTGACCAGCCCATTTTTAAGCGAGTTGGTTTCTCAACTCATCATATTGCCGGGCAGATACTACAGCACTTTCAGCATTATCATAGCGGTGATTCAGGTATGTTAGGTATCTTCTTTCATCCTTCAGGATTTCACCAATTGTTTGGCTTACCTATGACGGAGTTAACTCAGAATAGTATTGATATAGAAGATTTTTTTGGTAATCAGGGCAAAGACCTAATCTCTCGGCTTGCCTTACCGACCACACCTGAGCAAAAAATTGAGCTATGTGAGGAGGTGTTAAGCGGTTTACTGCCGAACAAGCTACCGACGGTGGACAGTACAGACGAGGCCATTCGGTATATTCAACAGAACCCTCAACAACAGATAGATGAGGTTTGTGATTACTTTCATGTTTCACCTCGGCATTTACGGCGTAGGTTCAAAGAAAAAGTCGGCATTGGTCCTAAATCCTATCTTCGGATTTGCCGATTTCACAAGGTGCTCCAGTTGAGCCATCAACAGTCCCAAGTAGATTTGCAGGATCTTAGCTTTCACTGTGGTTACTACGATTTGTCTCACTTTAGCCGGGATTTCAAGCAATTTAGTGGTAAATCACCGCTTCAGTACTTCAAGAAAAACCAGCGTAAGTTAGAGGTAGGAGCAATTTTACAACAAACCTGTACTAGCGACTAAATATGAGATGAAATATCTATGAATGAAGCTGTTAGTGTTCAGTATCGAGTCCCATCATTTGATTTAGCACCATTTGTACATTCGTACTGGCTAGTTGAGTCGGTTAACTATAATATAGAGCAACCACAAAAGAATATTCTTCCAATAGGGCGACCTTTCATTATCTTTACCCTTCAAGGTCGTGGAGGTTCTAATGAACTAACTTATCATGAATCAAACAAAGTACAAAACCATGTAACCGGACAAATTACTCAATCGTGGACGCTTACGTATAGTCAAAAATATTCCTTTCTAGCAGTTATTTTCCAACCGGATGGGTTATATCACCTACTGGAATATAATGCTAATAGCTTTACTCAGACAATATTTGGGATAGAGAATCTTCTGCAAAAGAGTCTTGGAAGCATTTCAGAACAAATAAACCAAGCGGTAGATTTTACCGAAAAGATAAAAATCGTAGAGATTTGTCTGAGAGAAGAGTTGTCAGGTAAACTATCTGGTTCGGATAAAGTACGCGATGTCCTGGGGTTGATCCAGAGTAATCCAACCGTATCTATTGATCACATTTGTCAGTATTTTAAAATATCAGCACGTCATCTGCGGAGAGAGTTTAAAATGCGAGTAGGGATAGGTCCTAAGCTGTATCTAAGAATCAGGCGTTTTCAGTACGCAGTAGCGGCCTATCAGCAACAAAAAGATATAAGCCTACAAGATTTAGCCTTTCAGTGTGGTTACTTTGATCTGTCTCATTTTAGTAATGACTTTTATACTTTTGCTGGTCTAAACCCATATTCCTATTTGAAAAAAAGTCAGCCTCAAAATGACTTAGGAAGTATGGTAATCAGAGATGAGCTACGATAAAGTCCCCTTTCGCACTTTTTTATCTCATGGCCGTTTTTTCCTATTTTTTTCATTTCACACCATCTATTATTGGTACTATAGATTTTTAGGATGATAGTGCAGTTGACGAAAAGCTGAATTGCATAGGTCTTGATTAACCAATATTGCCGATGTTACTAGTAAAAAACTTACTTGCGGGTATGCTAATAATACTATGCGTGTTATCAGTAGCTAGCTCTGTGAAAGAAGAACCTTTATTTTTTAAGGAGGAAAGCCAGGGAAAAATTATGGAGTTTCGTGAACTTACTCTCTTGCCTACGACAAATACGGCTGAACTCGAACGTTTCGCCCGCGAACAGCTCACTCCTACCTTCAACAACCAGGTTCCCGGTGTGGAATCGTACATTATTCAGGGGCAGCGGGGAGATAACAAAGGGCAGTACGTTCATCTTCTCGTCTTTGATAGCGAACGTACCCGAGATTTTTACTTTCCCTACGAACATTCCGGTGAGGCGGAGATTCAGGGAGAGGCTCTTTCACTATGGCGGCCGGGGCAAATCATGCTGCTCGACAGTTTATCCAAGTACACTGAGCCATTACAGGAGAGTAGCGGTTATACTGATTACATTTTTATTGAGTAGCTAGATTAGTAGGTTGGTGACAACTACGGGAAAGTAAAATTACAACACGTACCAAGAAATTTACAATAAATGAACCGAATCAAGGTTTTCAAGAGTCCGGTACTCAACCGGTTGATATTTACCAATTCACTAATCGCGGTGAGTGTGTACTTTGTTATTTCATTAGCTATTACCCTCTATGGATTTGTTCGGGTTGAGATATCAATTGCAAATGGATTGCTATTAGTGATAGTCGGCTTGCTAGTATTTACGCTGGTGGAGTATCTTACTCATCGGTATTTGTACCATTCCAACGAAGGTGATAAAGAGGGAAAAAACTGGCAGTACCTGGTGCACGGTATCCATCATGATCATCCGAAAGAACATGGGTTGCTGGCCTTACCCATTCCGGTTGCGTTAGCTATTAATGCCGTGCTGTTTTTTCTGTTTTTATTGTTGGTAGGCGACTACGTCTACTTTGTCTTTCCCGGTTTTCTGGCGGGCTACGCCACGCAGCTCTATATTCACTATCAGGTACATACCCGTAAGCCGCCTAAAAATATTTTCCGCTACTTCTGGAAACATCATATGCTGCATCACTACGCTTCGGAAAAGGAGGCATTTGGAGTGATTACTCCGCTATGGGATATGGTGTTTGGGACTATGCCTAAGAAGAATTTAAGTCCAGGAAGAATCAAAAAATGAATTTATTTACGGAGATGATACATCAAAGAACCATGTTTCTTCTGATTTCAGCTAGTTTGTTATTTCCGCTGACTTCCTGCGAGATGGAGGATATCGGTTTACTCCGGACATTGGCAGGGGATGACTGGGTTTCCCAGAAAACCGGTACTGATAATCCAATCCGAGATATTACTTTTGTGGATAATCGTCGGGGTTGGGCATTAGGATACGAGACATTAATTCGAACTCAAGATGGTGGTGCAACCTGGGAGATGCTCTCCCTTCCGAGGTTTTTACCCGGAGGAGTTATCTATTTTACCGATGCTTCCAACGGTTGGATAAGTGACTTTGAGCGGGGTTTGCTGAAAACTACTGACGGTGGAAATACCTGGTCAACGATACTGTTAGATATTTACATTGATCAGTTTTTTCCATTGGATGCTCAAACCGCCTGGGCAACTACGATTGATCAAACGATTCTGAAAACCGAAGACGGCTGGGAAACCTGGGACGAATATGAGTTTTTATACATTGTTACTGTTATGCAATTTATCAATGAGCAGGTGGGTTGGGTCGCAGGCTATGGCAACGAAATATTGAAAACAGAAGACGGAGGTAGAACTTGGATAGATCAGTCTTTCAATAGGCAGGGAAATCAAGCTGAAATCAACGACTTTCAAGATGGCTTTTTTCTGGATGAGAATACCGGATGGCTTATTGGTAATGGGCCTGGTTCCGGAAATCAATGGGGTAGTTATCTGCTCAAAACCACCGACGGGGGGGAAACCTGGGACAGTCAGCTATTGGGAAGCAATGCTTATCCACCGTTAGCTCAGGACATACATTTTGTAGATAGTCAAACGGGTTATATCGTAGGCACTGAAAACGAGCGGGGAATTATTATGAAAACAGTTGATGGCGGAGAAACCTGGACTAAAGAGCGGCTTCTTACCAACAAAGAACTCTACTGCATGTACGTTTCTGAAGAACAGGAAATCTGGGTAAGCGGCGATGAAGGAGTAATGCTCTACAGGCAGAGCGGGCAGTAGCAACCAAAAGTAAAATTTACATTTGATTCACAAACTATGAAGACTCTATCCCACTTACCGCAAATATTATTCGTAATACTGATTAGCATTTCAAATCTAGTTACTGCTCAGGGGGATGATCCGGAAGAGCTACCAGACTTTAGCCGAACTAGTTTCTTTATAGAATGGCGAGGTAATGCTTATACATCTTCTCTAAACGTTGATCATCTTATCAATAGACAGTTCTCAATTAGAGTAGGTATTTCAAGTATCTTCAGTACATCATTTACAGCCCCTATTATGTTAAATTACTTGGCCGGACAAGATACTCACTTTCTTGAATTAGGAATAGGTGCGTTAGTTGGTAGGACATATATATTTGATGAGACTGATGGGGGGGGGATTGTATCTACCATGACGATTGGGTATCGCTGGCAGCCACCCGACGGAGGCTTTTTGTTACGAGCGGGTTTTACCCCCTTTATTTTTCCTTCCGAGATCAACTTTTTTCAACCCTGGGGGGGAATTAGTCTGGGGTATACTTTCCGGTAAGCATTGGTAAGTTTGAGTACAGCTCGATCTATATCTTACGAACATTAATAATACGGCAAAGATGAAATACCCTCTGATAGCTCAATTCAATATTTTATGTACTGCTTTTTGCTTTGTTGCTTTTTCCGTAACAATTGGTCACGCTCAACGAAACGTATCCGAAGAATCTTTTCCAACAAAGCGGCATAGTATCTTCCTGGAAATGGCCGGTAATGGTGGCTTTTACTCGATCAATTACGAACGCAATATCACCGAACGTTTCTCAGTCCGGATAGGCACCGAACTATTCCCTCCGGCCTGGACTGAAGAAGGCGAAACTATTGCAGGTTTTCCGCTAATGGTAAACTATCAGATTTATCGAGTGGGAAACCACCACTTACTAGCCGGCATCGGTACGTTACTGGTTACGAACGGAGTAAGTTCATTGACCGGAGCACTAGCTTACGAACTGCACGTTGATAATCGGGTGATGCTACGTTTAGGATTTACTCCTCACTATTTGGACGGTGAATTTGAGCCTTGGGCTGGGTTGGGAGTAGGTTTTTCTTTTAAGTAAAGAATGGGCAGTGTATCCTATACCTAACCTGAATCTAGCAAAAGATAATTATTAGGCAAATTTCATTTATTGATCACTAAACATAACAGCACGATGAAAAGACCTATGATTTTATTGTTTACATTTCTGTCGATGATGTTCACCAGTCAGCTTCAGGCTCAGAGCACAAAAATTGGTCTGAAAGGTGGGCTGAACATTTCCCGTTTTAGCACCGAAGATGAATTCGAACCTGATGGTCGAACCGGCTTTCATGCCGGGGTATTTATGGCTCTCCAGAGTAGTAATAACGAAAATCTGTTCCTTCAACTTGAGTTATTGTTCTCGCAGCAGGGCTACGATTTTTTCAAGTTCTCTTACATAAACCTACCGATTTTGGCCAAGTATTATCCAGTCGAGAGATTTAGTATTCATGGGGGAATACAACTCGGCATATTGGTAGATGCTGAATTTGATGCCCAGGAATTTTTTACCGAAGTAGATTTAGGTATACCCTTCGGAATGGAGTACGATATAACCGAGCAACTTAGTTTAGGCCTCCGATACGTACTAGGGGTGACGAATATCAATGATGACGAAGATGATTTCAGAATTAATAACCGGGTATTTCAGGCCTTTGTCGCGTTTAATTTCAAGACGAACTAGCATCTTTTGGCTTACTACTTTATTAATACGTCTCTATGAAAACTATTAAAACAGCTTACTTACTGTTTTTTGTACTTGGGGTCTTTGTTTTGGCTTGTACCGATGATGAAGAGGAAATTCTAAAAGCAGATAATCCGCTGTATCCCATTGATAATCAGCAAAACTGGGTTGAGCAGGCATCACCCGATACAGATGGATATTACGAGGTTTTCTTTTTAGATGACCAACACGGGTGGGCAGTGGGATTTGATGTGATTGTAAGTACTAATAACGGGGGGATAACCTGGGCTGAACAGGAGTATGATCCCTACATTGTACCTTCGTCGGTACACTTTACTGATGAGTCTAACGGCTGGATTGTAGGCAACGAAGGTACTTTTCTCAAAACGACAGACGGAGGTACTAACTGGGTGAGTCTACAAACTACTAATCAGGTATCTTACTCTACTGTTTTTTTTATAAATCAAGATATCGGCTGGGTAGCGGATAGTGATGGGGTTGTCCTAAAAACCGAAAACGGAGGAGAGAGCTGGAGTAGCTATGAGGTAGGCACTCTTTATCCTTTGGAAGACCTACAATTTTTAGACCATCAAACTGGCTGGGTAGTTGGATATGGAGGGGGTATTTTCAAAACGACCGATGGTGGGTTAAACTGGGTTTTGCAGGAAACAGATCTTGATGTACCCGGATATGAACCGGACTACGAAGACGTTCACTTTGTCGACAATCAAACTGGTTGGGTTTCTGGTGTCTATTTCGATTTTGACGATAACAATAGTGTCATAAGTTATCACTTTCTTCTGAAAACGGATGATAGTGGGCAAACCTGGAAAACACAATTGACTGATACTGTGAATACTTTTGAAGAAATTTTCTTTCTAGATGAACAAGCAGGCTGGATATCTCTATCAGAGAAGAAAAGAGGCACTAGTTGTATCATACAAACTACCGACGGTGGGGAAAACTGGACCCGAAGCGCCTTTGTAAATGAAAGGCCACTTAATAGCATTTACTTTGTGGATAAACAAAACGGCTGGGCGGTTGAGGACAGAGGAAGAATTTTTCGTTTTCAAACTAAGTAATATAAATTCGTCAGAGGTACTTATGATTCTGTTTACAACTTCTCAGAATGTGATGTTTTAGCTCTTTTCAATAGCCTGAAGAATATCGGATTGAATATCTTCTACGTGTTCTAAGCCTACCGAAACCCGGATTAAGCTGGGAGTGATGCCTACGCGAGCTTGTTCCTCTTCGGATAGTTTAGAGTGAGTGGTAGAAGCCGGGTGAGTGCAGATGCTGCGGGTATCCCCCAGGTTGGCGGTAAGTGAGAGCATTTCCAGTGAGTCCAGAAAGCGTCGTCCCCGGGCTAGTCCGCCTTGTAGTTCAAACGTAAGCATACCTCCGCCCAGTCGCATTTGCCGTTGGGCTAAATCATACTGCGGATGAGACGCAAGGAAAGGGTATTTTACGCGATTAACTTCCGGCTGTTCCTCCAGAAATTGAGCTAAGGCCAGGGCATTCTGACAGTGCTTTTCCATGCGTACCGACAATGTCTCCAGACTTTTAGAGAGAATCCAGCCGTGAAAGGGCGACATGGCCGGGCCGGTATGCCGGGCCATAAACCGTACCTCGTCAATTACTTCCTGGCGGCCGAGCACCGCTCCTCCCACAGTCCGACCCTGACCATCAATAAACTTAGTAGCTGAGTGGGTTACCAAATCGGCTCCCCAGTCGGTAGGGTTTTGGATGTAAGGAGTAGCGAAGCAGTTGTCTACGTTGAACAGAATCTGGTGTTGTTTGGCCAGTTTTCCCAGCGCCTCCAAATCCAATAAGTCTAATCCGGGGTTGGAAGGGGTTTCCACAAAGATCATCTTCGTATTAGGCTGAATGCCCTTTTCCCAGGTGGCAATATCGGCGTGAATATCCACGTAGGTATGGCCGATATTCCAGCGAGGAAGCAAGCCGGTCAGGATTTGGTGGGTAGAACCAAACAACGAGCGGGAAGCTAATACGTGATCTCCGGATTTTAGGAAAGAGGCAATGCTAATAAACATGGCGGCCATGCCGGAAGCGGTAGCTACTCCGTCCTCGGTATTTTCCAGCAAACAAAGTTTCTGAATAAACTCATCATTGTTGGGATTAGAAAAGCGGGAATAAATATTCCCCTCAATTTCACTGGCGAAGGTAGCCCGGGCTTGTTCGGCATCTTCAAAAACAAAGCTGGAGGTAGCAAAGATGGGTACGCTGTGCTCCCGCTGCTGACTGCGTTCCGTCTGCGTTCGGATAGCGTTGGTTTCGAAGTGATATTTTTGACGAGACATAAGTCAAGTGTTGGGGTAAATGTGATAAGAGTAAGTGATCTTGGCGGTTTTCTCTAGTGTTTTGGCTACCGAGCAGTACTGTTCTACCGAAAGTTCTATAGCTCGTTTAACCTTCTCTTCATCCAGGTTGCCATACAACTGATACGTAATATGAATAGCCTTGAATAGGGAGGGAATAGCGTCCTCATCCCGGATTCCATCTAGCGTAAACTGAATATCTTCTAACGGCTGACGCTGCTTTTTCAGAATGCTGATAATATCCATCGCACTACAACCACCCAGTGAAGTCAGCAGTACTTGCATTGGGCGTAGGCCCAATCCCTGACCGCCTATATCGGGTGAGCCATCCATTTGCAACGCCTGTCCTTCCTCATTTGTGGCTTCCAAATGAGTAGCATTATTCAGCCGCCTTACTTTTATTTGCATTCCGTTGGTTATCAGAGAAATTTTTAAAAAATTGATCGTCAAATTAGCAGGAATCGCAGCAAAACGAAAAAGAATATGAAAGAAATTACCGTAGAAGAACTTAAAGCTATGCAGGAGCAGGGCGAAGAGTTTCAACTGATTGATGTGCGCGAACCGCACGAGTATGAAGAGGCCAATTTGGGAGGAGAGCTTATCCCGTTAGGGCAGATACCCCAGCACGTGGATGATATTAAAAAAGACCGAAAAGTAATTATGCAGTGCCGTAGCGGCAGTCGTAGTGCTAATGCCGTAAAGTACCTGGAGAATAACTTTGGCTTTGATAATCTTTACAATCTGAAGGGTGGTATTTTGGCCTACCACGAAATGGAAAATCAATAAGACTACTTGGGTAAGTTCTCTACCGGCGGAGTTGGAGCCGGTTTTTCCGAAGACTGACTTAAAGATTCGGGATCTACGGTACTTACCTGTCTGTCGTTCTCCTTTCGCTCCTCAATAGCTCGTTTGCGGGCATCGTTTAGTAACTCACTTAGCTTATCAAAACTCTCTACGTACATTAGGCTAATTCCTTGAGTAGTATTAAACGTCTGAGCGAGTGTATTGGTCAGTGAGTTAAAATTATTCCGGTTATACATTTTAACCCGGTACCGGCCATCGTTGGTAAGCATGTATTCTACGCTTACATCTCCAATTACCGTAGCCGCACTAGTGTTGTTGTTCATATCAGTGAAGCCACCGTCCCGGGTGACACGCAGCCTCCCGTCAAAAAACGAATACGATAACCGAAGCTGGAACGTATTAAACTGATCTTCATCAAAAGTACCCAGGTCCACGTCGATTTCCAGGTTCTCATCTACCTGGCTCAGCCAGTAGCTAAACTGATTGGACAGTAACTCACTCACACTGCTTCCTACCGAACCGTTCACGTCGAATGAGCCCCGTTCGGAAAATTGTCGTAATACAATTAAACTGAATACCTGCCGGTTAAGCTCCTCGCGGTCGTACGATACGCTATTATCTAATGTCTCGACCGCAGTTCTCAGCCATAGGTTATTCTGCGGATAATCAACAATATTAATGTCGAAGGCAATTTCCGGAGACATCAGATCACCGGTAAGCTCCAGTACTACATCAGTAGGGTATTTTCGGCGTACTTCGTCGTTTTCACGCAGGTTAGGGTCTACGACCAGAGGAGCTAGTGAGGCCATTTGAGAATAGGTAGCTGTAATATCTAAAACTCCGCCAAACGGGTCACCTAACCAGGCTATACTGCTACCGGGTGCTATCTTAAATTCCTTATTTATAATATTGTACAGGGTAAAGTTGTACCCACCCTCTACAAAACGCAGATCGCCGAACATGTTGAAATCACCCTCCGAACTAATCAGCATTTGTAACTGCCCCTGCCCTCGCCCCCGGATGATATCGCCGGTTTTTATATCAAAGATAATTTCTCCGTAGGCGTCGGGAGTCACTTCAATATCCAAGTCTAAATTGAGACCGGTAAGATCGACTTTGTCGATGTTGTTTTCGGCCATTAGGCTGGAATCGCTGCGGTTAACAAATCTAATAAAATCGGATTGTTCTACCCCCTCTATTCCACCTACGGGAATATAAATTTTGGTTCCTTTTTCGGTTTTAGCCCGAGCGGTAATGTCCATATTATTGATGGCTCCTAAGAAAGAAACTGTTCCGGTAGCGTAGCCCCTTCCGTAAAACATATCGTTTTCTTCGATGGAGGTATTCAGTACTTCAACATTGTTTAGCGTACCATTCAGGTCAAGCACAAAGTCACGGAAGCCATCATGAAATATCCCACCGTCAAAAACAGCGGTCTGATTACGAGAGTCTTTCAGAATCAGGCTATCTACTCCGATAGTATTGTCATCGAAAAACACTCCCCCATCAAAAGAGTAGTCAGTGTTTAGGTAGTTAATTTTAATGTGCCCGTCGGCAAGAGTTCCTTTACCTCTCAGAATAGGGTAGTTTAGGCTTCCTGAAATATCAATAGAGCCGCTCACTACTCCGGCTATTTCGGTGAAGAAGTCATCAACATAGGGCTCAACTATATTAATATGAGCATCCTGTAATTTAGCTCTTAAATCAAGTTGATTTTCCGCATTGTAAGGAGTGTACTCGCCTTCTACCGAGATAATACGGTTACCATTCCGGTTAACCATTACATCCAGATCTAAGTTGCGCTGCTGGTTATTCCAGTTGGCCAAACCGATAATATTACCCACCGTAAAATTGTTGATTGAAAAGTTAGTGATCGCTATTTCACTGTCTAGATTTAAGTGGTTTAGCGTATCGGTCGGGTTGGGTAATACCCCTCTCAAGTCCAGAAAGCCGTTGATTTCCCCCTGATATTCTTCCTCCAATAATGGGTTCAGGTTATCTATCTGAAAACGATTGATGTTGATTGTTAGCTCTTTTTCTGGGTCTGAGGACAGTGTTCCGATGGCCGACACCTCCTGACGGAGAGCCTCAGTCTCGCTGAATAACCTAAACTGATCAAATAACACCTCCTGGTTGGAGATAATAACCTGATTTTGAGGCGAAAACTGCCATATTTGATCTAACACCTGGAGGTTGGAAGGCTGAAAACGAACCAGTGTGCTATCTTTTAGAAATTCTAACTCACCTAGTAGGTTAGCGTAATTATTGGTGTTTTGACGTCGGATGTAGTGCTGAAAATCAATGTGCCCCCCATTCCAAATAGCCTCAAATGACAAGTCCTCCATAGGTGCCTGCAAGTTAGTAGTGGCAATATCCTGTTGTTCGGAGTGTAGGTAAAGCATGGCTAGCACACTGGTGCTATCCACAATTTTGGAAGTAGTGAAATCAATTTCGTTGTCGTAAAAGAAATGATCCTGGTACTGAAGCGTATCAAATGTGGATTGAAAACTGAAAATGTTAGTATAGCCACCGGTGGCTCGTCCACTGGCCTGTAGGTTGTGAGACAATGTTAGCTCGGGAACAAACAAATGAACTAGTGGATTGACGTTGTCTAGCTTAAGTTGATAGGTAATTTCGTAAGACTGATCGTCGTAGTACTCTACCGGTTTTACCTCTTTTTCGGCGTAGTAAGCGTTTAGGTCTTCTTCGTCATTTCTAAAGATCAGCAGATACTCTTTGGTGAGCGTTTTAATGTCTTCTGCCAAGGTAGTAAATTTGAAATTCCCGTTCAGTTCGGCCTGAATGCGTTCGGTTTGCAGTGATATCCTCCGATTAATGCTGTCTAGCGTAGAGACAAAGCGCAGTGAATCTACGAACAACTCCCGGTCCTGGTAAGCAATGGTCAGGTCGTCGAAGGCGGCGCTTCCCGCCAGATCGTCTATCCTTAATCCCCGGGTATCGGCCGTTAACTTGGTACTTAAGAATAAGTGCTCATCAGATAGGTTGAGTTCTTGGAACAGTGCGGTATCTAGTTGAGCGGTGAGTTTAATTCGCTCAGCCTCATCCCGAAAATCGAGGGTTCCGTTAGCAGTGAATTTAAGGTTGGGGTCGTCAATGGATAATTGCCCTTCAAAGAAGGAGCGAGCCAGGCGGGCATCGGTGACGATGTTCTGGTAATTGTATTGGTTAACACCCAGATAGTCAAATTTTGCTTCCAGGTCAAATCTTGCTTCGTCAACAGTCACCCCTTCTCCTTCAATGTATCCTCTAAAACTAGTTCGCTGAAGTAGCAATGTATCATCAGCTAGGGTACCTAAGTCAAAATCCTGTAACGATAGGTTGCCTGAATAAACGGGGGTATCGAATAGTTTCAGGTTAATATCCGAATCAATATAGCCTAGCTTGGTTGAAAATTGTCCGTTAGCCACAAAGTCGTTCGGGAATCCTAGAAACTCCGCATCAAATTCTACCGCGCCAAATTTCTGTACTGTGCGATAAGCTTCCTCATTGTTGACGTATTGTTCTACATCAGAAGGTGATACTCGAGAATCTAGAAGCTGTAAATCTGTAAAAGCCTCTTTGGTCTCGGGTAAGCCATCAAAGCTAACGCGGCCAGTCAACGTACTGCTGGCTCCGAACGAAAAAGTCATATCGCTGAGCGTAAAGTCACTAACCTCACCTTCAAAATCGCCGGAAATCCGATAGAAATCGTCATAACCGAGCAAAGCCGGGGCAAAACGAGTCAAATCCTTAGTATGAAGTTCTGAGTCGCGAATCTTTGCTACCAGGGTAACACTATCGTTGAAGTAACCCAGGCTGGCTTTTGAACTGTAATTAAAGACCAATGAGTCGCGCAGGACGGAGTTGCCAGCGTGCAGCTCAAAGTCCCGGAAAGTCATATCGTGGTCAGTGAACTGGTAAAACCCCGTGAAATCATGAATGGTGAAGTCATAGTCCGGTTCATACCCTCGCATTTGATGGATGTCCACTTGCAGGGTATCGGCTACAATCCGGAGGTTGGAACCATCCGCGTTAATATCGTAGAGAGTAAAGTGATTGTAGTCGAAACGGTCAGGAATTAAGTTTTTACCCGCATCATAAAATTGAAAGGTGACATCCCTCAATCCCACATCATTAATCGTAAATACTGGGGGAGAAGGCCGAATCTTCGCGGTACGGGGTTTACGTAAAATTGATTTTACCGTATCAATAAACCGGGTTATATTTAACGTAGAATCGAGAGCATTCTTTCGCAGATTGACTACCCCACCCTGCACTCGTGCTTCATCGAGCAGTATATTACCATCATCGGCAATAGTCCGAATATCGAAATCAACAGTAAGCTGGTTGGCAATAATCATGGGGCGGGCTTCGTCGTCCAGAATAACCACACTATCCAGTACCCCAGTATCGAACCATTTAATGTGTACTCCCTGTATAGAAGTAGAGAAGCCCGTTCGTTTGGTGATGGTTTCGGCCAGATACTGCACGGCTCTGGTTTGAACCTGGGGTATCTGTAGTGCGCCAACAAGTGCAGTCAAGAGAAATATCAAGCCCACCAGTAACCACAAAAAGGATCGGATAATCTTTCTTGAAATGCGATGTGCGATATGTGGACTCTGTTCTTTCAACCTATTTTTGCACCCTACTTATTGCAACTAACGTTATCATTGATTAGTGTTATTTTACGGCAATATTGCCTAATCCCTTACCTATTATGAGTTCTGATACAGTAATGACGGCTTCTAAGTCATTATCCCCAATCATTTTGGCGGTAGAATCGTCTTGCGACGAGACTGCAGCAGCTATTAGTAAAAACGGGAAGTTGATAAGTAACATTGTCGCCACCCAAGCGGTTCACGAAAATTATGGTGGTGTGGTGCCGGAGTTGGCCTCACGGGCTCACCAACAAAACATTGTACCAGTCGTGCATCAAGCTCTTCAAGAAGCAAATATAACAAAAACTATGCTGAGTGCAGTAGCTTACACGCAGGGGCCAGGTTTGCTAGGAGCTTTATTAGTAGGCTCTTCCTTTATTAAGTCGCTAGCTTGGGGGTTACAGATCCCGTTGATCTCAGTAAATCATATGCAAGCTCATATTCTGGCCCACTTTATTGACCATCCGGTACCCCGGTTTCCTTTTCTCTGCCTGACAGTCAGTGGCGGACATACTCAGCTAGTGGTGGTGCGAGATTACCTGGAGATGGAAATTATCGGGGAGACGAAAGATGATGCGGTGGGTGAGGCTTTTGACAAGATTGCTAAACTACTGGGTTTACCGTATCCGGGAGGCCCCCACCTGGACCGGCTAGCGCAGCAGGGCGATCCGCATCTATTCTCATTCCCCACTACTTCCGTGCCGGGGCTCGATTTTTCGTTTAGTGGCATTAAAACAGCCGTGCTGTATTTTCTACGTGAGCAGGTAAGAAAAAACGAACAGTTTGTGGAGCAAAATCTAGCTAATTTATGCGCTAGCGTGCAGCATACGCTGATAAGTATGTTACTAGATAAGGTGGAACAGGCTGCGGATAAAACTAATATTCAAGAGATTGCTATTGCGGGCGGAGTATCGGCCAATTCCGGATTGCGGTTACAGTTACAGCAGGTCGCAAGAGAAAAGCACTGGAATGTGTTTATTCCCAAAATAGCTTACTGTACTGATAACGCCGCAATGATCGCCATAACCGCGCACTATCAGTATATGGCGGGTCAGTTCGACTCTCTAGGAGCCAGCCCTAATCCCCGACTACGATTTGGGGGCGCTAATTAGCGCTTTTCGGGTTGAGAGCTGGTAAATAGTGCTTCGGGCAGCGTGTCTATCAGCACCGAGTAGGTCAGTACCGAGCGAGGTACTACCACACTTTGGTAGGCGGGAGTAGTTTGAATGGCATCTAGCAATCCCTGCCGGATTTTTTTACGCTCACTGGTATCAATAGTCTCAATCTGAGAGCGTTGCACTAAGCTATTCAGGTCATCTTGCTCCTCTAGGTAGCGTCGCAATTGAGGTAACTGCTGCTGAAGATAAAGTTTAAGCTTGGCCAGTAGGTACATCTTCATTGCTTCTACATCCTTGTTTTGGTGCAGGTAAGGTATATTCTGCCAGTGTTCTACTACAAAGCTTTCTACCGCCAGAACACTATCCTGAGCTTCTTGCTCGGAAAGACCCAGTTTTTTGCTGAGCTCATCTAGAAATTCTCGTTCCGATTTAGTGATAACCTTATCCGATAAAATGATCATGGTGGCCATTTCCAGCAAATAACGCTTCATAACCGGGGATTTTACCTGATGCCATTTGATATCGTCCATTGACATTCGTTCGGCAATCATCTTCTCGCCTTGTTCTTGCAGTTCATTCGGTAGTTGAGCCAAGGATAAATAATACTGCAGAAATTCTTTCTCCTCTTTTTCCAAAATTTTATTAGCCCAGGCCGCTGACGATAGTACGTAGAGCATTAGCAGCCGTAGGCGGGCGTGTCCGTGCACTACTTTTTCTTTTTTCTTATCATCAGGGTAGGCCTGTATCCAAGGATGGAAGCAATAGACATCTACAAACGAAAGAGCACTATGCACGATAGCACCCCAGAATTCTTCTTGAGAAACTGTATGCTGGGTCCGGGCTTCCAGGGCCCGTTCCGACAGGTCTACTCCGGCTTTTCTATTGCGAGATAGTAGGCTGCTTTTGGTAGAAGTTTGGATGTTAGGATAAAGAGAAATGTAGTATTCACCAATACGGTAGCCTACCTCCGATATCGCATCGGCAAAATCAACCTCCTTTTTCAGGTGGCGGTATCGATTGGCCGTTAGAGCACTGTTTAGTAAGCATTCCAGTAAAATAATTTTCCACCGCGAACGGTCGGTTAGCTGGTCAGTCTTTATCGATTTTAGTAGAGCTTTGTATGAGTAAGGCATCTGAGCGGGGTAGCCGTACAGCAGACCGGTAGTTTGCATTAATTCGTAGATGAGCTGATCAAACGCAGCGGGGCTTGCTTTCTGGGCGCGTAGCCGCTGAAACTCATGATGCAAGATGTAGTGATGCCGGGTAGCCAGGTATTTTTTTAGCCAGCCTTTTTCCTGCCATTTCATAGTATGCCGTTTTTAGAGTGGGAGCCCAATTTGGTGAAAAAATCATTGGTGTAGAAGCAAGAATTTTACTTTTACCCGAAGTGTAGGGTTATTACAAATATTTAACCACCAAAACCTAACATTATCCCGTTTGTTGATTGGGTAACTCGATTATCCGTTCTAAATTACATTGGGATTAATTTGGTAAGTAGTTTTTGAATTTATTATGGCCAAGCAAGAAAAAGCAAAGTTCTCCAGTCAGATATCAATAAAAAATAGAAAAGCCCGATTTGAGTACCATTTCTTGGAGACTTACACGGCCGGTCTGAAGCTGATGGGCACGGAGATAAAGTCCATTCGCGAAGGAAAAGTAAACTTACAGGAGGCCTATTGCTATTTTAATAACCAGGAGTTATTCGTCAAGCAAATGCATATTTCTCCCTATAGCCAAGGAACCCACTATAATCATGAACCGACCCGTGAGCGAAAACTTCTTTTGAAAAAGAAAGAATTGGCTAAATTAGAGAGCAAAATGAATGAGCAAGGTTTAACTATTATCCCAACCCGCCTTTTTATCAACAACCGGGGGTTGGCCAAGCTTGATATTGCTCTTGCGAAAGGGAAAAAGTTATACGACAAGCGAGAAGATATTAAGCAAAAGGATGTCAAGCGAGAACTGGACCGAATGAAGTTTTAAGAGTTAGCTGGTGTTTCGCCACCAGAATATTCAGAAACGACTATCATGAAACATAGCGTACTATTATTAAATCAAGATTATCAACCATTAACAATTTGCTCTATAGAACGGGCTTTTTTGCTTGTCTTCCTCAACAAGGCGGAGTTACTGACCGAATCAGAAGAAGGGGTGATCCGTACGGTAAACAAGAGTTTCCCAATGCCGGCCGTGATCCGACTTTTTCGCTACGTAAGCCTTCCTTACCGAGGAGTAGTACTTACCCGACAAAATGTATTTAAACGAGACAAATTTGCCTGTCAGTACTGTGGTTCTCCCAAAAATCTTACCCTCGATCATGTAATACCCCGGTCGAAAGGAGGCAAAACTAGCTGGGCAAATCTTGTTACCGCTTGTCAACCCTGCAATACTCGTAAAGGCGACCGTCACCCCCACGAAGCCAACCTGAAACTTCGCGAAAAACCTAAACGCCCTACCTACCTTATGTTTTTACGCGACCATTCCGGTTCTATGCGTAAAGAGTGGCAACCATTTCTAAACTATTGATTTTACCCTTCTCTCTCCTTTCCGGGCATCTAAGTTCCTACCATTTTCTATTATAGGTAACAGCTGTACTTTTCTGCTAAATATGTAATTATTGTAGATAAGTTATTGCTGGAAATTTGATGAATAGATAGATAGTTAAATGGAATAGTGAAAAATTTATTTTTTTTAAATTAAACCTTTTCTGTTCCTGAGTATCTAACATCTGTCTTTCACAAAAACAACAGTTAAGATGAACTCTACAAATGATTGGAAAACATTATTAATGAGCCTTTCATTGGCCGGAATTATTTCACTCAGCGCTTGTAACGAAGATACTGAGGAAGTAGCATCGGATGCCGATGTGGCGGAATCTATCGTTACTGATGAGGCTATTGCTGATGATCTATTTGAAGATATTGATCTAATTAGCGATGAAGCTTCATTATATGAGGGTAGTACCCAAGGCGGACGTCTGGAAAATAATGAGAGCGCTATGATGAGGGACTGCGTGGGTAGGCTTCTGGAGCGCCGAGCAGAAGATAAGGTACTTACGAAAATTGTTACTTTAGATTTTCAGGAAGGCTGCGAAGGACCGAAAGGACGAGTGCGACAGGGTACTATGGTTATTACCCGCGTTACCGATGTAAATGAGGCCACTTACACCGTATCAACTACCTTTCAGGATTTTTTCTTGGATGGAAAAAAGGTGGAAGGAACCCGTACCCGGGTGTATACCACGTCGGAAACTGGCGTAATACAAGTAGCAATTACCCTAACTGACGGAAAAGTAACCCTAGAAGATGGGAGAGTAATTGAGCGTGACGGGTCTTTTACCAAAACCTGGAACCGAAACTCAGGAGAAATCTCGGTAGAAGGAGCAGCTTCAGGAATTAACCGTAACGGAGTAGCCTATACCTCTACCGTTACCTCACCCTTAGTGTACAAGCAAAGTTGTGCCACCGAAGGAGTCTTTATGGCTACGAAAGGCGTTCGTAGCATTACGCGCGAAGGCAAAGCCGATGTAACCATTGATTACGGACAGGGAGATTGCGACAAAACGGTGGATGTAACTTTAAATGGCGAGGAACGTAGCCTTGAGCTAACAATTACCAAGAATAACTAAAATTGAAGGTTAGAAGCTGGAGATTGGAAGTTAGCCGATTATCTAAAACTTTCCAGCCTCCAGCTTCTAACATCTATTAGATTACTTCTTCTACTCGTTCGGCAGCATCTTTCAGCAGAATAGCCGAGTATACTTTCAGGCCGGAGTCCTCAATAATTTTAGCACCTTCTTCAGCATTCGTTCCTTGCAGTCTAACTATAATTGGAACATTAATATCGCCGATATTTTTGTAAGCCTCAACCACACCGCTCGCCACCCGATCGCAACGAACAATTCCGCCAAAGATGTTGATCAGGATGGCCTTTACATTAGGGTCTTTCAGAATAATCCGGAAACCTGCTTCTACCGTTTCAGCATTGGCGCTTCCGCCCACATCTAAGAAGTTAGCCGGTTCGCCTCCCGACTGCTTGATGATATCCATCGTAGCCATAGCCAGTCCGGCCCCGTTCACCATACAGCCTACGTTGCCGTCTAGTTTGATGTAATTCAGCCCGGCTTTGCTAGCCTCAATTTCTAATTCTTCTTCTTCGTTTAGGTCGCGCAGTTCGGTTAAGTCCGGATGCCGGTATAGCGCGTTATCATCCAGGTTTACTTTAGCATCTACCGCCAAAATTTTATCGTCTGAGGTTTTAAGCACCGGGTTAATCTCAAACTGAGAAGCGTCGGAGGCTATGTAGGCTCGATAGAGTGCCTGAATGAACTTTACCATCTGCTTGAAAGCTTTTCCTTCTAACCCCAGCGCAAAAGCAACCTTACGGGCCTGAAAACCCTGAAGGCCAATACCCGGATCAATCCATTCTTTGATTATTTTTTCCGGGGTTTTCGCGGCTACCTCTTCAATATCCATTCCCCCTTCGGTAGAGGCCATTATTACGTTGCAACCTTTGGCCCGGTCCAGCAGTACGCTCAGGTAATACTCTTTGGGTTCATTTTCGCCCGGATAATAAACGTCCTCGGCAATTAGCACTTTATGTACTTTCTTACCTTCCGGCCCGGTTTGTGGAGTAACGAGCTGCATACCCAGAATTTGCTTGGATATTTCTTTTACCTCATCGCGGCTTTTAGCCAGTTTCACTCCACCGCCTTTTCCGCGGCCGCCCGCGTGAATTTGGGCCTTTACCACGTACCATTCAGTGCCAGTTTCCGCGTTTAGCTCTCGGGCAGCTTCTACGGCACCTTCCGGGGTATCGGCCACAATACCTTGTTGAATTTGTACTCCGTAACTTTGCAGTAAGTTTTTGGCTTGATATTCGTGTATGTTCATGCAGAAAAAAATTTTTGACGAAGGTATTCAAAAATACTGTTAATTTTAGCTTTTTAAACGAATTCTACCATGCTAAGAGCGGAAAATATTGTGAAACGGTACGGTAACCTGGTGGTGCTGAAGTCTATCAACCTTACCGTAGAGCAGGGAAAAATTGTCTCCATCGTGGGAGCATCGGGAGCCGGAAAGAGTACGCTACTGCATATTTTAGGAACACTGGATAAACCTGACCGAGGTAAAGTATTTCTGGACGACCGGGAATTAACCAATCTAAAAGGAGGACAACTTGCCGAGTACCGTAATCGTTACGTAGGGTTTATCTTCCAGTTTCATAACCTGCTTCCGGAGTTTACGGCGTTGGAAAATGTCTGTATTCCGGCATATCTGGCTAATCATGCTTCGGATAAGGACGTGACTATGCGGGCTACCGAATTGCTAGAGCGGTTGGGGTTACGAGACCGGTTGCATCATAAGCCTTCGGAGATGTCAGGCGGAGAGCAACAGCGTACGGCTGTAGCCCGGGCTCTGATGAATAACCCTTCGGTAGTTTTTGCCGACGAGCCTAGCGGTAATCTGGACTCCCGCAATGCCGAAGAACTTCACAACCTGTTTTTTCGACTACGAGAAGAACTTAACCAGACGTTTGTGATCGTAACTCATAACGAAGAACTAGCCAATATGGCCGATCAGAAACTGGAGATCAAAGACGGAATGATCGTAGAATAGAGGTACGATCAGCATCTACTAACTAAGTACTCTTCTTCACCGAGGCTATCATCTGTCCAATGTGTTTTTCGGCTCCGAACATATTTTCGTAAACCGCTGCTATTTTATGGTCAGCATCTAGCAAGTAGGTTACCCGACGCACAACCCTTAGAAAGGGTACCAGGGCGTCATACGCCTTGGCTACTTTTCCGCTACTATCCGACAACAGCTCGAAGGGAAGTCGGTGTTGTTTCTTAAATTTCTGGTGTGATTCAACAGAATCACGGCTAATTCCTATCACTGTAATGTTTAAGTCGCGAAAGAAAGAAAACGAATCACGAAAACTACAAGCCTCCTGAGTACAGCCCGGGGTAAAATCTTTAGGATAGAAATAAATAATTCCGGGTTGGTTGGCCAAATCACGGCTTAATTTGAAATGCTGGCCACTGGTGGCAGGGAGTGTAAAATCGGGAGCAGGCTGATGGACTTTTAGAGGCATTGTTTATAAAATATAATATTTCCGATACTGAGTGCAATTGAAAGAATTACAGAAAATAGAAAATTTGAGACAAAATTTTTGAAATACAGTACATTAACCAGAAAACAAACGAATTTAGTAATTATACTGTTTGTAATTTTTCAAAGATTAATAAAGGTGTAATTTTGCAGTACCATTTAAACTATCAAGCTTACTTATGGATGTTCGAGGCTATTCGATTTTGATCGTAGAGGATGAAGCCAGTATTCGAGGATTACTAGCGAGGATACTAGGGCTGGAAGGATATAAGATTTTTGAAGCAAGCGATGTGGCAGCCGGTCGGGAGGTATTGAAAAATGAAACTATCCATTTAGTGCTAACCGATGTCAACCTACCCGATTCCAATGGCATTGATTTTACTAAATTCATCAAAAGGGAATATCCCCTGATTGAAGTAGTAGTGCTAACTGCTTTTAGCAATGTAAAGGACGGAGTGCAGGCCATGAAGCTCGGTGCCTTTGATTACCTAGCCAAAGGCGATGGCGACGAACGCTTACCGCTGGTAGTGCAAAAAGCAATGGAAAAGGCCGCACTCAATCGGAAGCTGCAGGAGATGGAATTCCGGCTGGATTCTAAATCAAGTTTCTCTAAAATCGTAGGTAACTCGCTGCCCGTTCAGCGCATGCTGGAGTTAGCTAAGAAAGTAGCCGTGACCGATACCACTGTGTTGCTATTAGGAGAAACCGGAACCGGTAAAGAACTACTGGCTGAAGCTATTCATCTGGCCAGCCGCAGGCGTAAGGGTAGTTTTGTGGCGATCAACTGTGCCGCTATTCCCAAAGATTTGCAAGAGTCTGAACTTTTCGGGCATAAAAGAGGCTCGTTTACCGGAGCGTCTACCGATAAAAAGGGATACTTTGAAGCTGCTGACCGAGGGACTATCTTTCTGGATGAACTGGGTGAGATGGCTCCCGAGCTTCAGGCGAAACTGCTGAGAGTACTGGAAACCCGTACTCTTAACCGGGTAGGAGAAACAGAGCCAGTTCCAGTAGATATCCGGATTATTGCCGCTACTAACCGTGATCTGATTAGCGATAGCAACGAGGCATTTCGGCGTGACTTATATTATCGGTTGAGCGCCTTTACTATTGACCTACCAGCTCTGCGGGAGAGGAAAGAAGATATAGACTTACTGGTGATGCACCTACTGAAAGAGCATGCCGAGCGGGCTAATAAATCAATATCAAGTATTGATCCCGAGTTTCTCGATTATTTAAAACGTTACGATTGGCCGGGAAATATACGCGAACTACGAAATGTAATGGAGCGGGCAGTAATTCTGGCCGATAGTGACAAGCTTACTCCCGATGCTCTGCCCAATGAAATTTTAAACCAACAGCCTGTCCACTCAGTTCCTACTTCGGTAACGAGTAGTGTACCAACCGGCAACCCGATCGCGAATAACGCAGTGGCAAGAGGTATGTCTAGCAATGTAGAGTCATCTACAGCAAGTCCGGCCCTGGCTGATTACGCTGTTGCTGATCCTAGCCAAATTGACTTGAAGTCGGTAGAGCAGGCTCATATTTTAAGGGTGCTACAATTGGTGAATGGAAACAAATCGGAAGCTGCTAAACGATTAGATATTGGTTTGGCTACCCTGTACCGTAAACTCAAAGAGTACAACATCAACTCATAATTAGAATCAATAAGCTTTCAGACTGATACCTTAATTATCATTATGATGAAAAATATACCTTATTTAGGGTATTTTTTAACCATTTTTTGTGCTTTGACCAATTCTTGTAATCAATATGCCAAAGAAGACTAATAGTTTACAGTGGTTTAACCCGCATTGGCATTATCAGAGGATGAAGATCAGGGCACAGATATTTTCCGGGTTCTTATTGATATTATTTCTAACGCTTCTACTGGTAGGGGCTACTATCTACTACCTAGGAAATCTGGGCGATGCTTCTAATAAAATTCTGGAGGATAACTACCGGGCTATAAAGGCGACGGAAGGTATGACCGTTTCGCTGTCTAAAATGGATCAAATTCTATCTAAAATTTGTCTGGGAACCAATTATGACGACTCTACTCTGTTGAATATTTTAGAAACTGAGTTGGGGGTGTTTGAAAACCAATTGATTCTTTGCCAGAATAACATTTCTGGTAAAAACGAAGCAGCTCTTTTCGATCAGATTAACGATGAATACCTCACCTATAAAGAGAACATCGGCCAGTTTGAGTATACCGTAGACCGACTGGGTTTGTATTTTACGGTACTGCAACGGCGAAATGAAGTTATTCGCGAAAACTGTGTACGGTTGGGCGCTATTAACCATACCCAATTAAGTCAGAAAGATGCGATTGCCCAGCGACTCTATTTTCGCTCCAAAATTTACGTATTTCTAATTCTGGTTTTAGTACTTATTATCGTAGGATGGGCGCTATACCAAGTGCCGCACGCTATTGTAAAACCTATTACCGACGTTACTGAAAAAATTCGGCGAATTGCCCAGGGGGAATACCAGCAAAAGATTTCGGTAGACTCCCGTAGCGAATTGGGTGAACTGGCCCGAGCCTTTAACGTGATGTCTATCAAGCTTCAGGAATTTGAAAAGCTAAATATTGAAGAGGTTCAAGCCCAAAAAAGCCGGATGGAATCTATCATTAAGAGTATGCGGGATGGCCTGATTGTGCTGGATGAAGACAAAAGAATTATTCTAGTCAATGAGTCGGGTAAGCATATTATTAACCAAGAAGATTCGGAGCTGCTTGGAAGGAAGCTAAGTGACTTTGCTGATAATGAAGTTATATTAGAGTTAAACCAGGCCATTCGGGAGAAGGCAACTCAGCCAAATGCTACTACTCATGAAGAAGCCCACAATTTTCTGCGGGTAGACGATTACTACGGAAAAAAGGCATTTTTCACTAAGGAAATTGTGCGAGTATACGGGCGCGAAGATTCCTTCCGCCGCTTCATTGGCTATATCATCATTCTGAAAGACATTACCACCTTTAAGGAATCCGATGAAGCAAAGTCCAAGTTTGTTGCCGTAGTATCTCATGAGTTGAAAACTCCACTTTCTGCACTGAACATGAGCCTGATGCTCCTGCAAAATCCGCGTTTGGGTGAGCTATCCGATGATCAGTCTCAGATTGTAGGCTCTATGAAACAGGAGGTGCAACGACTGGTAAAAATGGTAACTGAACTTCTGGATTTAGCTCGGGCAGAAAGTGGAACTATTCAAATGGATAAGAAACTGGTCGATCCTAAGGTGCTAATAGATTATGCTATAGCTCCGGTTCAGGCGAAACTAGCTGAGAAAAACTTAGTGCTAAGCACTAACACTGAGGTTCAGGTTGATGAGATTACAATAGATCCTGAGAAAATATCCTGGGTACTCATCAACCTACTAACTAACGCTATCCGTTACTCTCCGGAAGGTGGGAAGGTCATTTCCAATATCCGACAGATGGGCGATTTTATCGAGTTTTCGGTACGGGATTTCGGACCAGGAATTACTCCCAAAGATGCCAAACGGGTTTTCAACAAGTTCGTTCAATTGTCTTCTAATGGCAAAAAAAATAAGGGAGGCTTAGGCCTGGGATTAGCTATATCAAAAGAAATAGTGGAGGCTCACGGGGGACAAATCTACGTAGAAAGCGAATTGGGTTCAGGTAGTCGGTTCTATTTCCGCATTCCACTTACTGAACCTGAAGTAGATCAGGAGTCTGCTTATGAGGATGTTCCTCAGACTGTTGAAGTTGACAATGTCTAGTTTTTTTAGCTGAATACTGGGGTAATGAAGCAACCCTATTAGCCATTCTGCGTACTAAACATTTTTCACTTTTTCTCTTCTTCTAAGATTTATGATTCTTTCTTCCGGCGTCCGCTATATGCTGCTGGCCACTTTCCTGTTTGCTTGCATGAATGTATTGGTAAAGCTGGTGCCTCACATTCCGGCAGTAGAAGTGGTATTTTTTCGCTGTGTGGTCTCCCTGACAATGAGTTACGTTGCACTACGGTCCCAGCGGGTGAATATATGGGGAAATAATCCCAAATGGCTTATTGCCCGGGGTGCCTTTGGGGCCGTAGCGTTAGTATTGTACTTTATGCTTTTACAAGACATACCACTTGCTACGGCCATCACGTTGCAGTTCCTGGCTCCCATTGCTACGGCTATTTTTGGTATGCTATTACTCAGAGAGAAAGTCTGGACCCTCCAGTGGTTTTTCTTTCTGATTACATTCATAGGAATGCTAGTGATTAGCGGATTTGAAGCGCGGATGGAACCTGTACATTTGCTCATGGGAATACTAGCTGCCGGAGGTTCGGGCATGGCCTACACAATCATCCGAAAACTTAACTACTCCGAGCATCCATTGGTCATTGTGCTGTATTTTCCCTTGGTAACACTTCCGCTCACCGGTATTTACTCAATTTTTAACTGGGTAATGCCTTCTGGTTGGGATTGGCTGATATTACTAGGAATTGGCATTTTCACCCAATTTGCTCAATATTTTATGACCAAGGCTTATCAGGCTGAAGAGGTTTCTAAAGTTGCCAATTTGAAGTACCTAAGCATCGTTTACGCCTTGCTATTTGGGTTTTTATTCTTCGGAGAAACCTTTAATGTATTGACTTACGTAGGAATGATATTGGTGATTGCTGGTGTGGTACTCAACGTATGGTACAAACAGAAAAAGCAGCAAATTCCCCGCCCCTGGAAAGAAACAGTGGCTTAAACCTTCTATTTCTTAGTCGCGAAATAGGTACATAGTACTTGGCTTACTGAAAATTATACTCAGTGAAATTTACGCTTCAAAAAACCGATACTAAAAGCAAGGCGCGGGTTGGAGAATTAGTTACTGACCACGGTACTATTCGTACTCCCATTTTTATGCCGGTAGGTACCGCCGGTACCGTAAAAGCTGTGCATCAACGTGAGCTTAAAAATGATATTAATGCTGACATTATTCTCGGCAATACCTATCATTTGTATTTACGGCCGGGTATCAAATTACTTCAGAAGGCTGGTGGTTTACATCAGTTCAACGGCTGGGATCGTCCGATTTTAACCGATAGCGGCGGTTATCAAGTGTATTCTCTTACGGATAGGCGAAAGATTAAAGAGGCTGGTGTCACTTTCCAGTCGCACATTGATGGTTCTAAGCATACCTTTAGCCCAGAGTATGTTATGGACATTCAGCGGGCGATTGGTGCCGATATCATGATGACCTTTGATGAGTGTACTCCTTACCCCTGTGACTACGATTACGCCGAGAATTCCATGCACCTAACTCACCGTTGGCTAAAGCGGTGTATTGAACGATTTGATACTACAGAAGGGCTCTATGGTTACGAGCAAGCACTGTTCCCAATAGTGCAGGGTAGCACATATCCTGATTTGCGTAAGCAGTCGGCTGAATTTATTGCTAAACAGAATCGTTTAGGAAATGCCATTGGTGGACTGGCAGTAGGTGAACCGGCTGAAATGATGTACGAGATGACGGAGTTAGTGTGCAGCATTTTACCGACCGACCGACCTCGATACTTAATGGGAGTAGGAACACCTGCCAATATTTTGGAATCGATTGCTTTGGGAGTAGATATGTTTGATTGTGTGATGCCCACCCGAAATGCCCGGAACGGGATGCTGTTTACCACCCAAGGAATTATCAATATCCGGAACGAAAAGTGGAAAAACGATCTTTCTCCCATTGACGAAGCACTAGGTGGCTACGCTAGTACGTTCTACAGCAAAGCTTATTTACGTCACTTAGTGCATGCTAAAGAGATGTTGGGAGCTCAAATTGCCAGCGTGCATAACCTTTCATTTTATCTTTGGCTGGCTCGGCAGGCCAGAGATAAAATTCTGGAAGGCAGTTTTGCTGTTTGGAAGAATCAAATGATTCCTAAATTTATGCAAAGGCTTTAAGTAATCTGATAAACCTTAGTATAAAACTCAGATGCTGAAAATACTGGATCGTTATATTCTTAAAAAGTTCTTGGGCACCTTTGGCTTTGTGGTGCTTTTGCTGGTATCGATTGTCTGCGTTATCGACTTTACCGAAAAAAATGATGACTTTTTAGAACATCAGCTGGGTGCCGGACAAATTATAGCGTACTATTTGGATTACATTCCTTGGCTAGCTAGTCTGATCACTCCTATTACTGTCTTTATTGCAGTGATTTTTGTTACCTCCAAGTTAGCTGGTAATACCGAGATTGTAGCTATGCTAAGTAGTGGAGTAAGTTTCCCCCGACTACTAGTTCCCTATTTTATTGGTTCTTCGCTCATTGCCACGGTTAGCTTTTTCCTGAATGGTTGGGTTATTCCTAATGCTAACAAAGACCGGATTGCTTTTGAGCAACAGTATATTAAGAGTCCATTCTACTACGATGAGCGCAACATTCATATCAAAGTGGCTCCTGAATTATATGCTTATATGGAAAGCTACAATAATAGTAACAACGTGGGCTACCGGTTTACGCTGGAGCAAATTCAGGGCAACCAGATGCTACAGAAGCTATCGGCTCGCCGGATAGAGTGGGACTCTACGCAATCTAAATGGCAACTGAAAAATTGGACTCTCCATCAATTTGATGGCGAAGAAGAGCAGATTTCCAACGGGGTATCTCTGGATACAACACTCAATATTTCACCCAAAGACTTTGGTAGCACCTACGGACTATACGAAACCCTTACCCTTAACGAATTAGATCAGTATATTGCTCGGCAAAAAGAACGGGGAGCTACTGATATTCCCATCTATTTAGTGGAGAAGTATATCCGCTATATGTCGCCTTTTACAGCTATCATTCTTACATTTATAGGGGTGATAATGTCAGCTCGTAAGAGTCGAGGCGGTTCGGGTTTTCAGATTGCCTTAGGGTTTCTTATTGCGTTTATCTACATTATATTTTTTATTTTTGCCCGCAGTATCGCTGAGGTAAATTCTATGAATCCTATGCTGGCAGTATGGCTGCCGAACATAGTATTTTCGGCCGTAGGGGTTCTGCTCTACTATACCGTTCGTCGCTAATGGCCGCTCGTACCAAGCATTACGCCTTACTCCATTTCATTGTGCTAATTTGGGGCTTCACGGCGGTGCTAGGGCTACTAGTTAGCATCCCATCGGTAGAGATTGTTTTTTATCGGACGCTGATAGCCTCGACGGCATTGGCGCTGCTGCTATGGTTTCGTAACATTAGTTTTAGGGTAGCAGGGCAGATAGTTCCTCTCCTGGGAACCGGCGGGCTCATCGCCCTTCACTGGATTTTATTCTTTGGAGCGGCTCGGGTTTCTACCGCGTCGGTTACGCTGGCCGGTATGGCTACCTGTTCGCTTTGGACTTCATTGGTTGAGCCTCTTATGACTCGGCGAAAGGTACAGGTCTACGAAGTATTGTTAGGGCTTCTCGTGATCGTAGGACTGTACGTTATTTTCCGATTTGAGTTTAATCATGCGCTGGGCCTCACAATGGCAATCTTGTCTGCCCTGATTGCTTCTGTCTTCACAGTGTTAAATGCCGACTTTGGTAAACGCTTTGATGCTTATCTGGTAACTTTTTATGAAATGGTGGGAGCCACGATCAGCATTGTCCTGTTTTTTCCGGTTTACCAAAGATGGATTAGCTCGAGTGGCGAGCTTTATCTTAACCCTTCAGTTACGGACTGGCTTTGGTTACTGGTGCTGGCTTTGGTTTGTACTGTGTATGCCTATTCCATGTCAGTAGAACTCATGAAGTACGTAACTGCTTTTGCAATGAACCTGACAAACAATCTGGAACCGGTTTACGGTATTTTGCTCGCTGTATTGGTGTTTGGGGAACAAGAACAGATGACCCCTCAGTTCTATCTAGGTACTAGTATTATTTTGGCATCAGTGTTTGCCTACCCTCTTATTCGCCGGTATCGTAAAGTAAAGCGATTTCAACGAATTGCTCATCACCGAAAGGTTAGAGAGACTACCTAGTTGCCTGATTAGTTTGCACAACTATGATTGTCTAAGCCTAAATAAGGGTTACATAGAAGAGTTCTCAATAGAGGCTAGTTTCACTAACTGCTCAAATTCTTTGTCAGAAATATCTTGATAGAAGTAGTGAATTGGATTTACTTTCTTCCGGTTTTTTACTACTTCGTAATGAAGATGAGGTCCTGATGATGTGCCGGTATTACCGCTAAAGGCAATAAGCTCTCCTCGCTTGACCCGCTGCCCTACCTTTACATTAAATTCTGACAGATGAAAGTATTTAGTTTTAAAGCCGAAGCCGTGATCAATCTCAATATTTTTGCCAGCACCGGTAAAGCGTGTAGATACTTTCGTTACCTTACCTGCCCCAGTTGCATAAATAGGAGTTCCTACTCGAGCACCAAAGTCAATTCCCGTATGCATTTTCTTCCTTTTATGAATCGGATGAAAGCGCATTCCAAATCCGGAAGAAAGATAAGACTGCTTTAGTGAGATAGGAGTGATAGCTGGAATAGAAGCTAACATCAAATGTTGTCTTCTAGCTAGACTTAGTAGCTCATCGTACGACTTGGTTTGAATGTACATTTGCCGTTTGAGTTGATCAAACTTAGTAAGCGCTTTTAATAAAAACTCTTCGTTCTCAAGGTTTTGTTCTATTAAGCTCTGGTAACGCCGAGATCCACCAATGCCCGCGTTTCGGATGGAAGAAGCAATAGGTTCTTGTTCGAAAATAGTCCGGTATACCTTATCGTCCCGGCTTTGTAGTTTGCTTAGTAACTGGTCCATCTGCCCCATCTCCTTGTCCAGCATTTGTAAGCGGAAAACTAACTTCTCGTTACCCTTCCGAAGTAATTTCTCATTGGGTGAGTCGTAGTAAGATAAATAGATAACCAAGATACATACTGCCCCGATCAAAATCAGTGAAGTATACAACATACCATCCATGATGATATGAGCTGTTGATTTCTTTAAGGGCTCGTATTTACAGGTTTCTGTATCGTAGTAGTACTTTACTTTTGGCATTAATGAATTGAATTAATGTGGGGCTAACTAATCGTTCTTTATGGTATTAATTATATTTTACTAGTATTTTGTAAAATTTATGTAAAAATAATACCAACATGAGGGTTATTGAGTCGTAACTGAATAGAAAAAGTACATCATGGATACTAGACGATAATTATATCATTCTCAATCCGGTAGGTCTGGAAAGTGCTATCAAAAAGGAAGCTTATCCTGTAAAACTAGCTTAGACAGATAAACAAAAACCTTAAGAGACTTCTGATTAGGCCGAGCTAGGTAGAATAGAAGTGGGTTAATAGATAAGCTAATCAAAAGATGAAGTGTGCCTTTTCCGGGATGTAGATTACAGTTCTTTTCCCCGGCTGGCCAAATGAATTCAGCAACTTACATCGTTAGGAACCAGAATATGTTAGAGCACTATGACTTATGGCTTACAAGAGATTCAACCAAGGCGATAGGTTGAGTGGGCAGTTAGCTTTCCAGCCAGTGTTTTAAATGTTCAGCCCGGCCTTTTCTAAAGATATTTCGCTTTTGCTGTTTAGTTTTACGTAGCTGCTTTTGCTCTTCCTCAGGAAGCTGAATAAAGTCCTGACACTGGGGAGAGCAACATCCACTGAGTTTTTCCGCACAACTGTCACACTGAATAAATAGCAGGTGACATGCCTCGTTTTGGCAATTGGTATGCGTATCGCTGGGAGCGCCACACTGATGGCAGCGACTAATAATTTCGTCGGTGATGCGCTCGCCCAAGCGTTCATCAAACACAAAGTTTTTTCCGCGAAACTTGTTACGAAGGCCTTTTTCTTGTACTTGCCGGCTGTAGTGAATAATGCCGCCTTCCAACTGAAAAACTTTCTGAAAGCCTTTATGCTTGAAGTAGGCACTGGCTTTTTCGCAGCGGATACCACCGGTGCAGTACATCACGATATTTTTATCTCGGTGCTCCTGAAGAATGTGCTCTACCTCGGGTAATGCTTCCCGGAAGGAATCTACGTCAGGTAGAATGGCGTTCTCAAAGTGCCCGACTTCACTTTCGTAGTGGTTGCGCATATCCACCACCACCGTATTCGGATCTTCGGTTAGTTTATTAAATTCTTCTGCTTGCAGATGGATTCCCTTATTAGTAACGTCGAAGGTCTTATCCGATAGCCCGTCAGCAACTATCTTTTTCTTTACTTGAATCTTAAGTTTGTAGAAGGATTTACTATCATCGTCAACGGCTACATTGAGTCGGATATTTCGTAAAAATGTAATAGTCTCTAGTTGCTCGCGAAATCGGCCAAAGTTTTGCTGAGGAACATTAATTTGGGCGTTGATACCCTCAGTAGCTACGTAAACTCGTCCCAGTACTCCTAACTCTGACCATTGAAGATATAGGTGATCGCGAAAAAGGGTGGGGTTGCCAATAGAAGCATACTGATAGAAGGATAGGGTAACCCGCTCTTCAGTACTTTCCTGGATTTGCTGCTTTAATACTTTACGATCAACGCGATTATGTAACTGCATAGCCTGTACCATATAAATTCCCGCAAAATTAATAAAATGCTAGCGAGTTTCAATAAGTTTCCGGGTCCGAGGGGTTTTTTAAGATATGATCGAGGCGGGGTTAGTTTTCTGGCGCATCCGCTTAAAAAAGGTAACGTTGAGCAGTTCACCTTCCGGTTGCAAGACTCCTACTTCAACTTCGATTCCAGCCTCCTCCAGCCTACGAATGCCTCCGCCATCAACTAATGGATTAGGGTCAATGGTAGCAATAACCACCCGCTTTACACGGTGATGAACCAGTAAATCAGAGCAAGGAGGGGTTTTTCCGTGATGAGAGCAGGGTTCTAAATTTACGTATACCGTACTACCGATAATATCTTCCTGGTTTTGCACACTGTCAACGGCATTACGTTCCGCATGGGCTCGCCCGTATTCCTGATGCCAGCCTTCGCCAATAATTCGTTCATTCTTTACAATTATACAGCCCACCATTGGATTAGGAGCTACTCTTTCTCTTCCTCGTTCGGCTAACTCCAACACCCGGCGCATATATAATTCATCCGTTGACATATTCTTCTCTCAATCGCTTACAGTATGTAACACGTAGGGTGGGCGCAAAGGTTTTTTGCTAAAACAAATAGATAAGCACTTTTGCACTGCTTAGCTGCTCTCGACTTTATCGTTTTTCTTAGGCACTGGGTCATAGCCGTGAGTTCCCCAGGGGTGGCAGCGAGAAATTCTCTTTATACCTAGCCAGGTGCCTTTCACTACTC
Organism: uncultured Roseivirgaceae bacterium; assembly: GCA_964551335.1. Taxonomy (GTDB): domain Bacteria; phylum Bacteroidota; class Bacteroidia; order Cytophagales; family Cyclobacteriaceae; genus Tunicatimonas. Next base: position 66,893 of record CAZKCO010000015.1, on the reverse strand, counting down.
CCCACTCCCGAATGGCTTCCAGCGTATACTGAGAGCAAGTGGGCGTATGTCGGCAATTAGTCCCCAGCATGGGAGAGATAGCGTATTGATAGAACCGAATAACCCCTTGGGCGATACGTGAAAGCATACGTTAGATTAACGTAATTCCTGAAAAAGAAGACTAGGCTGAATATCCGAATGATGATATTTCTTACTCTGGTACTTGATGTGTTCACCCCTCAGCTCCTGAAAATAAATCTGACAAATTTCTACATCAGGATAGATACGGACTGGTTGCACACAGGATATTTCCAAGGTCCAGTACCCATCAGAGCCAATGTTTCCTAGTCCAGCGGTAAAGTGCACCAGAATACCCAACCGCCCAATAGATGAACGCCCTTCTAAAACCGGTACGTGGTAGTCGGCTCGGATGCGTTCCGCAGTTCGTCCCAGGTACAAACGACCGGGCTCCAAAATTAACCCTTCTTGAGGTATCAAAACCTTTTCTACCGGGTTATCCTGCTTCATATCGAGTAGCTGATTCTGGTAAATTAGCAACTCACTGTGTAGTCGTAAATTATAACTATTGGGGTTGAGTTGATCAGATGAAAATGGATCAATATGAATTTCTTTCCCTTGCAGTCTCTCAATTTCCTTTCCTGATAGTATCATATCTTTTTACTTCAAAACCTAGCGCATATTCACCCATTTTACCACACTAAATGCTGGAATAGCCAAGCGATGTAAGATTCCTCAATAGTATGTGGTATTAGAATAACGCAAAGGTAGCAGTATAACGTACAAGAATAGGATTAGTTTGTGAAGGAGTAAGTGGTGCCACCCGATTTTTCATCTTTTAGCTGTACGCCAAGGTTTTTTAACTGGTCACGAATCTGATCAGAAGTGGCAAAATCTTTATCTGCTCGGGCCTTATTCCGGATATCAATTAACAGCTGAATCAGCCCTTCTTTTTGTTGCTGGCTATCATCAGATTTTTCTGCATTTAGTCCCAACACCTGCCCGATGAAACCCTCAAATGTATTCTTCATTCGCTGAAAAGTATCGGCGTTGAGAGATGAAAGGGGTATTTGCTGATTGTAAAAGCCATTAATCTTAGAACCAATATCAAATAGCACCGCAATAAGCCGGGCAGTATTAAAATCATCGCTCATGTGCAGATAGCACTGATCGCATAATTGGTTAATCTTATGGTTTAGCGTTTCGTCCGGTTCAGCGGGTTGATGATTTAGTTTTTCTAGGGTTTCTAATGCGTTGGTAAGGCGAATTAGACCTTTTTCGGCAGCCTGAAGAGCTTCGTTCGAGAAATCGACCGGGCTTCGATAATGAGCTTGGAGTATGAAGAAACGTACCGTCATCGGTGAGTAGGCTTGTTCTAGCAAAGGATGATCACCAGTGAACAGTTGTTCCAGCGTAATAAAGTTACCCTGCGACTTACTCATCTTCTGACCATCGATCGTGATCAAGTTGTGATGAATCCAGTAGTTGGCAGGATGCTTATGGAACGCCGCGTAACTTTGCGCCATTTCAGCTTCGTGGTGGGGAAACTGTAGGTCCAGCCCCCCCCCGTGGATGTCAAATGTTTCGCCTAAATACTTAGTACTCATGGTGGTGCACTCCAGGTGCCAACCCGGAAAGCCCTCGCCCCAAGGAGAGTTCCAGCGCATGATATGTTCGGGACTAGCTTTTTTCCACAATGCAAAGTCGTGCGGACTACGTTTCTCATCCAACCCTTCGGTTTGTCGGCTGCCAGATACCAAATCATCCAGTACTTTACCCGATATCTTTCCATAGTCCTGTTCTCGTGCATACTTTTCCAGATCGAAGTACACTGATCCGTTGGTTTCGTAGGCGTAACCGTGCTCAAGAATTGACTGAATAACCTCTATTTGTTCCAGGATATGACCCGTTGCGGTAGGTTCAACACTAGGAGGGAGCACATTCAGTAGGCGTAGGGCATCGCGGTAACGGTAAGTATACATCTGCACGATTTCCATGGGCTCGAGCTTTTCCAGACGAGCCTTTTTAGAAACCTTATCTTCTCCTGTACCCGCTACTTCATCTTCCAAGTGCCCAACATCAGTTACGTTCCGTACGTAGCGTACTTTGTATTCCAGATACGTCAGATAGCGGAAGATGACATCAAAGTTTACCGCCGAACGGGCATGGCCCAAATGGGGGTCGCCGTACACCGTTGGTCCGCAAAGGTACATACCTACTAGCGGTGGATTTATCGGCTTAAACGTTTCTTTTTCCCGGGAAAGGCTATTGGTCACCGCAAGAGGATAGCGGTCGTAGGATGGTTGGCTCATAAGTCAGATATACAATTATGCTTTTGATGGTAAATTTAGAGGAATGTTTCTAAATACTTGAGGTATAAAAATAGGTCACTTAGTCTTAGCTTTACTTAGTGAATCAAAAATTAGTGTTTGTTTGGCAAAGTCCAGTTTGCGGTAAAAGCAAGCTTTCCGGGTGTGTCCATCGGCGGTTTTCGTATGACAGACACCGCTACCCTCGAGTTCTACCTGATATAGTAGCGCATCCTGATCGCAGTCAACCCAAACGTTTATGATACGCAACCGGTCGCCCGAGGTTTCTCCTTTGGTCCAGAGCTCCCGACGGGAGGTACTCCAGAAAGTGGCGTAACGACTCGTAATGGAAAGTTGAAGGGCCTCGTGATTAGCGTAGCCAACCATTAGCACCTGTCCAGTCTGATGCTCTTGTACGACTACCGGCAGCAGCCCGTCTCGTTTTTCAAACTGAAGCATCAACTGTGTGCTCTCTTCTAAATCATTCATGGGGTAAAGTTACGTTTACTCCAGGCTTTTTGCTAAAGCATGGCACGATTCTACTATTTTATGCGTACTTATAGTACTTTTGTAGTATTCATTGAAGTGTTTGGTATATGATTCGGAGCTTATTAGCTTTTTCTCTATTGCTTTTGATTTCTACGCTAGCCGTTAGCCAGGATTACGAAAATCCTGAATACCGGGCTTTGATGCTGAAAATGGAAGAGGGAGTGGCATTAATGAATCAGGGTGATTACAATAGCGCTGATTTCTATTTTCAGAAAGTTCTGGAAGATATTGAAGTGGTACCGGCAGAATTATGTTTTTACTTTGGCAAGAATTCTTATCACTTAGAAAAATATAAGCAAGGTATTGATTGGCTGAACAAATATATTGAGCTCAAAGGCACCCGCGGCCAATTTTTTGATCAGGCTAAGGAATATCTGGCATTAGCCGAAACTGATTTTTTAGCCCAGCAGAGGAAATCGCCGAAGCCATCGATTACGAAGAGTAAAGCCCAACCTCAACAGATTGACTGCGAGAGTGTACCTTTTGTACTTTGCCCGGTTTGTCAGGGTAGTGGGGTACTTATTGAGCGGGGCTCACTGGGTAATGCCGTTTATCGCACCTGTCCTTACAGCGATGAACAGGGACGAATGCCCTGCTCCAATTATGAAAAATACCTACGGGGAGCGCCAGTACCGCTGGCGGCAGAAGAGTAGCTATCGGCTGGCTACGTATTTGTTCTGAAATTTTTTGGTTTTGGGTACTGTTTGCTGAATATGCTGTATCCGGGTTTCGGGTGCCGGGTGGGTAGACAATAATTCGGGTGGGCGCTCACCTCCTCCTTTGTTCATACGCTGCCAGAAGGGAACTGCTTCATTTGGGTCGTACCCAGCCATAGCCATCATATACAACCCGAGTTCGTCGGCTTCCGACTCGTGAGAGCGGCTATAGGGTAGTAGAACACCATACTGCGAACCTAGTCCGAAAGCAGCGAAGGCTAATTGCTGAGTTTCCTGTGGTTGGTTCTGCAATGCTACAGACAGGGCTGTGCCCCCAGCTTGTACAGCTAGTTGCTGTGACATACGTTCATTGCCGTGAGAAGCAATAGCATGAGCAATTTCATGCGACATCACCACGGCTACTCCTTGTTCATCCTGGCAGATGGGCATGATGCCAGTGTAGAAAGCTACTTTTCCACCGGGCATGCACCAAGCGTTCACCATATCGTCGTCTTCAATCAGATTAAATTCCCACTTAAAGTTATCAATTTCATCGGCCTTGCCGTTTTCCTTCAAATATTGCTCAATAGCATAGGAAAGTCGTTTACCCACTTTTCGAATAAGAGCGACTTGTTCCTGATTATTAGAAAGTTTACTCTCTTGCAAGACGTCGCGATAACTTTGGAAACTAAGCGAGTTAATTTGAGAAGACGGAATCAAGTTTAGCTGTTTACGACCTGTTAAGGGAACAGTAGAGCAGCTCAATAAGAAAAAAAGAGCCAGTATACTAGAGAATATGGTGCGTTTCATAGCAATTAAGATTAGGTACAAAATAACATACTAATTCAAAGAGTCAGTAGTCTATAATAAACGATAAATTACTTCTGAAGAGTTTGAACCTGTGTACTGTATTTCAATTTTCTTGCCATTTCGTTAGTAGACAGTGCGGAGGAATAAAAGTAAAGGGAGCAAAAAAAGCATCAGTATACAACTGATGCCTATAATAAAGTATTGTAATCAGATTAAACCGGCTGAACCGATGGGGCTGGTTTTAGCCGAAAAGCCTTGCGGTAGAAGTCAATAAGGTTTACCCGCTCGTAATCCCAGGATAGTTTGTTTATCACTCGGTCGTATCCGAATTCGGCCATTTTGGTTCGTTCTTCTTCATGATCAAGCAGCCACATGATCTTTTTAGCAAAATCAATCGTATCGTGATTCTTGGCATAAAGCGAGGCTTCTAGTGCCGAAGCCCGACCTTCTTTCAGATCGTACTGTACGATCGGCTTCCTAAGGGCCATGTATTCCATGATTTTATTCATGGTAGAAAGGTTATTCATCTCGGTAGGCTTATCAGGATTGACACAGACGTCGCAGGTATTGAGTATATCTACAAGCTTTTCGTCACTCACCCGACCGTAAAAGTCTACGTACTCAGATAGTCCCATATCATCGGCGAGTAGCCGGATTTCGTCCAAGGCAGTGCCGCCACCCACAATAGCAAACTGAACATCCTTCCGTCGTTTAACAACGTACTGAACCGAGTCTAAAAGTAAGTCTAGTCCCTCTTGTACACCGATTACACCTACGTACCCAACAAGAAAAGTCCTCCCTTTTTTATAGGACTCGTTACCGGGAGTAAGCCTTAACCGTTTGAGACTTGGGCCACTGCGAACCACTTTCACGTTATCCGGATTCATTTTTCCGCGTTCAATCGCAATCTTTCGGTAAGACTCGTTGGTAGCAATACTGTAATCAGCAGCCTGGAAGGTTAGCCGTTCGAATAGAAGCATACTACGGTAAAACAGTCCCTTTTTATTAAATTTAGCAATGTATAGTTCAGGATTAATGTCGTGGTGATCGAAAACGTACTTTACGCCTAATAATTTAAATGGAAGGGCAACCAAGAAGATTAAATCAGGCGGATTACAGCCGTGAATAACATGAAACCGTTTTTTTAGAAAGATCTTTACACTCAACACTAATTCCCAAAACAACGCAATGGAATATTCAAGCAAATAGCCTAACGCTCCGTGTCCTTCGGCAGGGAGAGGATGCCGATAGATCTCAATACCATCGATTTTCTCGTAAGAATCAGTATATCCCTTCATTTTAGGGCAGATGATAGATACATCTGCCCCTTCTTCTTTGAGTGTAGTTGCTTCCTGCCACACCCTTCGGTCGAAGGGTGCAGGCAGGTTTTCAATAACGATTAAGACGTGCTTACCAGCAAATTCCGACATAATTCTCATTTGTTACTTTGTCCTTATCAATCCGAACCAAATCAATAATTGTTTGGTCAGGAGTGATTTCGGACATAATTTCCCTAAACTCAGGGGATTTGTTTCCTATCACTATAACCTCGGCATCTTTAATCACTTCACGAATATCGTCTTTCAACAATCGGGTAATGTGAGGAATATGCCCGGTCAAGTAATCTTTGTTTTTCCCCATTAACTTAGAAAGGGAAATATTATTATCGTAAAGGCTTAAATTGTAGCCTTTTCCTAACAGGGTTTCTATCATTTCTACCATAGGGCTTTCTCGCAGGTCATCGGTGCCAGCTTTAAAAGCAAACCCTAGAAAAGCAACCTTTTTCTTACCAGTGTTATACACCATTTGTAATCCTCGCTGTATCTGATAAGAGTTGCTTGGCAAAAGGCTATTTAATAATGGAGTAGAAACATCAAGTAGCTGAGCGCGGTAATTTAACCCTCTTACATCTTTCGGTAAGCAAGATCCACCAAATGCAAAACCAGGCTTCATATAATAAGGAGAGAGGTTTAGTTTGGTGTCCCGAGCAACTACTTCCATTACCTTATGACCATCTACGCCTAACTCTTTACAAATGTTACCAACCTCATTGGCAAAGGTGATCTTAAGAGCATGAAAGTTATTGTTAGCGTACTTAATCATCTCCGACTCCTCAGGTTTCAATGTGAAGACGGGAGCATCAATAGATTGGTACAACTCCTCTAGTTGTTGTTTGCTTCGGGGGCTGTTGGTACCAATAACAGTATAGGGCGGGTTCCAGAAGTCGTAGATGGCTGTACTCTCCCGTAAAAACTCCGGGTTAGAAGCTACCCCAAAATCTTCTACGTGTTTTTTACCTGAAATACCCTCGATTATTTGAGCACACTCCTGAATGGTTCCGGGCACCACGGTGCTGCGGATAACTACTGTGTGATAAGAGTCTTTGCTTCTTAGCGATTGAGCGATATCATCGCAGACTCGGTAGATATATGAAAGATCTATATTTCCGTTAATCTGGCTTGGAGTACCCACACAGACAATAGATATATCGGAGTTTTGTACTGCGTAATGAATGTCCGTTGTAGCCTCGATACTCCCTTTTTTAACTCCTTCAGCAATATACTCATCTAAATCTTTTTCTACGATGGGGGAGTTTCCACCGTTGATCAGATCAACTTTTTTCTGACTAACATCAACACCAATTACCTGGTGTCCGATTTTTGCAAAGCAAGCACATGAAACGGCTCCTACATAGCCTAATCCAAATACACTAATTTTCATATCTCTATTAGTAAATTATAAATAATTGTAAATATAGTTATATATAATGGATTTTCAATAAGCGTTTTCCTCACCTCGTACAGCGTTCCATACCGTTTGAAAAATAATTTTTATATCTAACGATAAGCTCCAGTTTTCTAGATACCAAGTATCGTATTCAACTCTTTTCTTCATAAGTTCATCGTCCTTGGTTTCACCCCTAAAGCCGTTTACCTGAGCATAGCCGGTGATACCAGAATTAATGAAGTGGCGCACCTTGAAGTTTTCAATAATCTCTGAGTACTCTTCCGTATGTTTCAGCATATGGGGGCGAGGGCCAACTACTGACATATCGCCTAAGAATACATTAAAAAACTGAGGAAGTTCGTCTAAACTCGTTTTCCGTAATATTTGGCCAACCTTGGTGATTCGTGAATCATTCTTTTCAGCTTGTTTGGAATTTGCTTCGGAGTTCACCTTCATTGTCCGGAATTTATAACACCAAAAAGGTTTCCCATTTCGGCCGCTGCGCAATTGCTTAAAAAAAATTGGTCCGGGTGAGTCCAGCTTAATTAGTATGGCAATGAGAGGAAGGATAAATGGAAACAGAAACAAAATAACCAATGAAGAAAAGGCAATATCAAATGCTCTCTTTATCTGTCGGTTGTAAAAGATTTTAAGAGGATCGCGACGGGGCGATAGTATAGGAATACGTCCATTATCGTATAACTGAGTGTCAACGCTCATTTGGTCAAGTCCTCCTGCATCCTGTACGATACCGAAATAGATATAGTTATCGTCTGCAAATTTGGCTAAATCTTTCACATAAGAAATGTTGTTAGGCAAGGCGTAGTATATCTCATCAATGTGTTCCTGAAGGCAGAACTGCTTTACTTGGCTCAGGTTCCCCCGAAAATCGTTTTCGTTATTAACAAACTTAAGTCCGTCGTCAAAAAAGCCCATAAACTTATAGCCTAACGGTTGGTCTTTTACAAAGTAATGGTACAGATTTTTACCGGTAGGGGTATAACCAATGATAATAACCCTCTTTCTATTTTTGTCTAAGGAACGATACTTTTTGTAACCTAAGAATAGTAGAATCTTTACCAGAACCAGAGAGCTTACACTGATGCCAATAAAAAACATTAGGAATTCTTGTGGATAACTATATCGCTGTAAGAATATTGTATACAGTGCAATAATGGCCCCACTCGATATAGAACTGAGTAGTGTACTGACTAATATTGTAGAAACCTTTCTCAGATTATCTGTTTGGTACACATCACAGAACAAGGAAGTGATAACCCAAAGCAATACCGTGATGACCAGAAAGGGCTGGTAAAACGCTAAGTAGTTTGCGTCATTTACCACTATTTGGCTAACTGCTACTCTAAATGATACAATAATTATCAAAATGTCGATCAATAATAGGGCAGTAAGCAGCGATTTTGAGTAGTGGCTTCTTTTCAGTTTATGAAGAAAATCCATGATAGTGAATGATAGATCGAGTAACTTCTTATTACAATGTAATATTTTTATGTAAATATAGTGTATTGATATCTAAAAAAAACAATTTTTAATATAAAAAATTATAATATATTCATATTTAGTGGAGAATTCCGTGAAGAAAGATCATCAATTATCAAAAAGTTCTTATAAATGACGCACAACTTACATACCAAAATAGCTGTGATGATACGAATAAGGCCGTTTATATTCCCAAATAAGTGTCAATTAACCCACAAAAAATATTCAAGAAAATGAACAATTCATTTTTTGCCTTTGTATACATATTATTCTACATTTGTAGCCCAATTGCTTGTCCGGTGGTGTAATGGTAACACAGAGGTTTTTGGTGCCTTTATTCAGGGTTCGAGTCCTTGCCGGACAACTAGCTTCCAATCGCACGGCGAACCGTCCCGATTCGTACGAATCGGGACGGTTCGCCGTGCGATTGATGTTTATAAGCACTATTTAGAACAACTTATCCATGGCTACTGTAAAAATCTTTTCCGGCTCAGCTACACAATATCTTGCGGCTAAAATTGCTGAAACTTACGGCAAAACACTCGGAAAAGTAACTATTGAACGGTTTAGCGATGGAGAGATATCTACTTATTTTAATGAATCGGTAAGAGGCTGTGATGTATTTTTGGTACAGTCTACTTTCTCCCCCATGGATAACCTGATGGAGCTGTTGCTTATGATTGATGCCGCTAAACGAGCCAGTGCTAAATATGTAACTGCCGTAGTTCCTTATTTTGGGTATGCCCGGCAAGACCGCAAGGATAAGCCCCGGGTAGCTATAGGTGCTAAATTGGTGGCAAATTTATTTTCTGCGGCTGCGCCCGACCGCCTGATGACTTGCGACCTGCACGCCGGGCAAATTCAAGGGTTCTTTGACTTTCCGGTAGATCATTTTAGCGGAAGTATCATATTTGTACCTTATCTGCAGCAGCTTTCCCGGAAGAACCTGATATTCGCTTCACCCGATGTAGGGGGAGTAAAACGCACTCGCAACTTTGCCCAGTACTTCCATACCGATATGGTAATTTGCGACAAACACCGCAAGCGATCTAACGAAGTAGCTGAAATGCAGGTAATCGGTGATGTGGACGGTAAGGATGTAGTTATTGTGGATGACTTGGTGGATACGGCGGGTACACTATGTAAAGCAGCGGGTGTTCTTAAAAAAAATGGTGCCCGGTCGGTGCGAGCTATTGCTACTCATCCGGTACTTTCGGGGCCAGCATATCAAAACATAGAGAACTCAGAACTCGAAGAATTGGTTGTTACCGATACCATACCACTCAAACAGGAGTGCGCTAAGATTAAAGTACTTTCGGTAGCGGAGATGTTCTCCAGTGCTATCAAAAAAATACACAAATACGAATCAATTAGTCCTTTATTTATTTCTCAATCCAGATTTTAATTTATTATGAAAACGTTAGAGATTATAGGGTATCAAAGAGCAAATCTCGGCAAAAAAGAAGCCAAGCGATTACGCGCGGAAGGAAATGTCCCTTGCGTATTGTACGGTGGAGACGAGCAGATTCATTTTTATGCTCCCATGATTTTGTTCCGTCCGTTGGTATACACCGATCAGGCACACTTCGTGACGCTGAATATTGAAGGAGTAGAAAAACGCTGCATCCTGCAAGATATCCAGTTTCATCCAGTAAACGAGATGATTATGCACGCCGATTTTCTGGAGCTGCACGAAGGCAAACCCGTGAAAATGGATATTCCGGTGCAGCTGAACGGTACGGCAGTAGGAGTAACCAAAGGTGGAAAGCTGATGCACAAACGTCATTTTCTGCGTATTAAAGCACTACCCAAAGATATGCCCGATCATATTGATGTAGACGTTAGTAAGCTTGACTTCGGTAAGTCTATTAAGGTGAAGAATGTACCGAAAGGAAACTATCAGGTGATGGATAACACGGCTATTTCAATAGCGGTAATTGAAGTGCCTCGGGCCCTGCGTGGTATAGCCAGCGATGAGGAAGAGGGAGAAGGAGAGGAAGAAGATGTGGAAGCAACTGAAGCTGAACTATAAACTTGTAATCACTTTTACTGAGAATCCTGTTCTACATCAGAACGGGATTTTTTTTGTGTATGAAGTACTTAATTGTAGGACTAGGCAACCCCGGTCCCAAATACGAACTCACCCGGCATAATATCGGGTTTCTTACCCTTGACCGACTGGCCGACCAGCAGGGCGTTACTTATAAAATTGATCGTCTGGCTGAAGTAGCCGACCTCAAGTATAAAGGAAGAACGCTTTACCTGGTTAAGCCTACCACTTTTATGAACCTGAGCGGCAAAGCCGTAAACTACTGGATGCAGGAATTAAAAATACCCAAGGAGAACTTGTTGGTACTCACCGACGATATTGCCTTGCCCTTTGGGACGCTACGAATGCGGGCCAAAGGTTCCAGTGCCGGACACAATGGGTTGAAAAATATTAAGCAGCTAACCGGCGGACAAAACTACGCCCGGCTACGGATGGGAGTGGGAGATGACTTTCATAAGGGGCAGCAGGTAGATTATGTGCTTAGCCCATTCCCCCGCGAAGAGTTGGATCAACTACCCGAGATTATGGATCGGGCAGGAGAGATGATCCTGGCTTTTTGCACCATGGGCATTGCGCGCGCCATGAGCCAGTATAATGGGTGACGATTATCACTTTCAATTGCTTACAAACATTAGTAAATGGTTATTGTAATCTGAATGTTTGAAATGGATTTATTCACGACTTATCAATGTATGGTGCATTAAATTATCTGAAAGCAATCGAGCTGTATGAAAATAGAAAAGACACCCTGTAAAAGTATATAGTACATACTGCGACATACGCACTATACATAAACTGTTAACTAATCCCACTTCCGTTACTGATTCCATTCTCCGGTTGAATAAAGACGAGGGAACCGTCGGTATCTTCGGCCATTAGAATCATACCCTGGGACTCAATGCCCATCATTTTGCGGGGGGCGAGGTTTACCAGTACACATACCTGCTTGCCAATGATTGCCTCCGGCTCGTAATGCTGGGCAATGCCGCTGAGCACGGTACGCTGATCTAGGCCAGTGTCCAACGTCAACTTAAGTAGCTTTTTTGATTTCTTCACTTTCTCGGCGGTTAGGATAGTAGCTACCCGCATATCCAGCTTCACAAAATCATCGTAGGTAATTTCGTCTTTCATGGGCGGAATGGTAGGGACAGTTTCTTCCGCAGCAGTATCCTGATGCAGTTTAGCTACCTGCTCCTCTACCCAGGAGTCTTCAATTTTCTGGAATAGTAGTGCGGGCTTTTCTAATGTATGGCCAACCGCTAGTAAGTCATCGCGACTAGCATCCGACCAATCGGAAGACTGGAAATTAAGCATACGTTGTAGTTTGTCGGCCGTATACGGTAGAAACGGGCGGCAGATGATGGATAAACTGGCTGTAATCTGCAAACTAGTATTCAAAATAGTTTCTACCCGCTCCTTATCGTTCTTGATCACCTTCCAGGGTTCGGTATCAGCCAGATATTTGTTACCTACTCGGGCCAAATCAATCATGTGCGCAATGGCCTCTCGGAAATTAAAGTTTTCGATAGCTGTAGCTACTTTGTCCGAGGCTTCTCGAATCTGCTCAAGCGCTTTTTCATCGATAGTTTCCAGTGCGTGCCGTTGGGGTACTACCCCGTTAAAATACTTTTGGGTAAGTACCAGGGTACGATTTACAAAGTTGCCGAAGATGGCTACCAGTTCGTTATTGTTCTTGGCCTGATAATCTTTCCAGGTAAACTCACTGTCTTTGGTTTCCGGCATGATGGTACAAAGCGTGTAGCGCATCTCGTCCTCTTTCCCCGGAAATTCATCCAGATACTCGTGTAGCCACACCGCCCAGTTGCGGCTGGTCGATAGCTTTTGCCCTTCCAGGTTCAGAAACTCGTTGGCTGGAACATTTTCGGGTACAATGTAGTCGCCGTGGGTGTGCAGGATAGCCGGAAAGATAATGCAGTGAAATACAATGTTATCTTTGCCAATAAAGTGGATAAGCCGGGCATTGTCTTCTTCATTAGGTTGCTTCTTCCAGTATAGTTCCCAGTTTTTTCCATTATCCAGTGCCCACTGTTTGGTAGCGGAAATGTAACCGATGGGGGCATCCAGCCAAACATACAATTTTTTACCTTCGGTGTTAGGTAAGGGAACATCCACCCCCCAATCCAGGTCGCGGGTCATGGCCCGGGGTTGCAAGCCGGCCTTAAGCCAAGAGCTGCATTGCCCGTACACATTGGACTTCCAGATCCCTTTTTTACCATTGAGCAGCCATTCTTCCAGCCAGGGCTGGTATTTATCTAAGGGAAGGTACCAGTGCTTGGTAGGTTTTAATACCGGTGGGTTTCCACTCAGTGTTGATTTGGGATTAATCAGATCAGTAGGATTTAGCGAGGAACCGCAGTTCTCGCACTGGTCGCCGTAGGCATTGGGGTGATTACATACCGGGCAGGTGCCGGTAATATAACGGTCGGCCAGAAACTGGTTAAATTCTTCGTCGTAATATTGCTCCGAATCCTGTTCAATAAACTCTCCCTTTTCGTACAGCTTGGTAAAAAAGCTCTGGGAAGTCTGGTGATGAATGGCTTCGGAAGTTCGGTGGTACATGTCAAACGAAATACCGAATCGCTCAAAAGTCTTTTTATTCAACTCGTGGTACTTATCGATAATTTCGCGGGGAGAAATACCTTCCAGCTTGGCTCGAAGCATAATGGCAACTCCGTGCTCGTCGCTGCCGCCCATGAAGATAACGTCGCGCCCCTGCTGGCGCTGGTATCGAACGTAAATATCGGCAGGTAAGTAAGCCCCGGCAATATGACCGATATGCAAGGGGCCATTAGCGTAGGGAAGAGCAGCGGTAACGGTTATAGGTTTATTTTCCTGGTTGGTCATGAGAGTTAAATTACAAAGTGCAGATAGTCGCTATGCGGTTGAAATAATAAAAATTGTACGAATAGCTACAAAGCTATGCCTTTTCAATTTGAAATCTGCAATTGGTGGTCAATATTAAAATGCCGAACGGAAATGAACAAAGAAGCCAGCAGTGCCATCAATCTTCCATGATCGTTCAAAGCGTAGTACTGTGTCATAAAAAGTGACGATATCGATCCCTAGTCCGTAGCCCATTAAGTATTGATTGGCTAGTCGGTTACTCTGTTCGTACTCAATGGTATTGCTTAGGTAACCCTGATCCACGTATCCTTTAACATAGATACTTAAAGGAATTACGTTAAATTGATCAATTGGTATAACGTGGGACATGTCAAATTCAGTGGCGAAGAGGCGTTTACTAATGGTGTTCTGCTGCATAACGAAAGCCTGTCCTTCAATCACATCCAATTCGTAGCCTCGCAGCCAGAGTTGGTTATAACCGAATCCCCGGAAATTGGCGTAGGGCTGAAATCGGGGGGTACTAATATAGCCATTTACTGAACTGGCATAGTAAAAGCCTTTGCCTAAACTGAAGTAATGACTGTACATGCCAGAAATTCTCAGTAAATCTATGTCACCAAAAATACCTAGTCCTAGCTTGCTGATAGAAGCTCTCCAGCGGTAGCCTTCCAGTGGGTAGCCCACATAATCGCGATGATCGCCGGTGGCAGTATAGTTGAGCATAAAGTACTGCTGCCGATTGCTGCCGTGAGTAAAGTAATTGGGGTTTAAGTCCAGAACAGTATCGGCCACCAGCACATCCGAATAGGTGAGGGTTACGCCGTGGGTATTGTAGTAGGTAGGGCGGTGGGTCCAGCCGACCAGGGCGGTTATTTCTCGCTCAGCCGGATCAAGTGGGGTTTCTACCACCCGATCAGTAAACTGGAATACATGATCCAGAGTCATATAGTTAATATTCCGATTTTCAGAATAACTAAAGCCTACTTCTATGCCATTTTTCTGGGCGGCATCTATGTAGGGTACTGCGTAGTTCACCCCAAAACGTCGGGTAAAGCCAAACTGGGCTAATACCGAAAGGCGTTCGTTAAGCCCGCGGAAGTTAAACTGGGTAAACCTTATACCGTAGGTTAACAGGTCCCAGTCCGGGTCTCTCAGAAATACGTTAATGTTGGGAACTGCTTGGGGTAAAGTGAGATACGGAGTTGGTATAGTGTACCAACGCTCGGCCACCCGCACAATAATATCGGCGGTGCCCGGATACACCTCTACTACGTGTAATTCGACATCCAGAAAAAGCGTAGTGTTAATTAGCTTCTGCCGGTCTTTCTTAAGCAACTCATCCAGTTCGTACACCGGAAAAGTAAGGCCCTCTTCTACACTTAATTCCCGCAGAATAATTTTATTCTTAGTAACCCGATTGCCCAGCACAAAAATTCGGTCAATAGTAACAAATTCGGCTTGAGCAGAGTCGGAAGTAATAGTATCAGGGGGGGGGAAGGAAGAGCTGTCGGTGGATACCACCTGCCCCCAGGCCGACAGTGTCAATACCCAGCAACCAAACCAACCTATACACTTATACCAATTCCGCACGGATATTAACGTTAGAGATAATTGAACTCTAGTAATTCAAGTAAAATTAGTAATATTTATTGTGTCTGTTGGTCAAAAAACCGACTGAGAGTAGCAAACTGACCAAAAACCGATCTCAAATAGCATGCAAACCTTGCTAAATGTCTAAGAAAGCAAACATTTGCCTTGCTTTGGCGTAATAAATCCCTAACAATTTCTAAAAATCCCATAAATTTGTATCATTAATAGATATTCAAAACTGATTGTTCTATGGCGTTAGACTATAACCATCCTATTGACATTATCGAAGACATTGATCTTCGCCACTTTGAAGAGAATTATTTGATTCCTCAGAAGCCAGTTATTTTGCGCGGGCTACTGAAAGGGACCAAAGCCTACGATGAGTGGAATTTCGAATACTTCAAACGCGTAGCGGGCGATTTGACCATTGGGGTATTCGAGAATCGAGAAGAAGACCTGGATAAAACCATGAAGGTACCGCACCGGAAAATGAAGTTTGCCGACTACCTAGACCTGATCGCTACCACTCCTACCGACTTACGCATCCACCTTTGGAATATCTTTAAGGACTGTCCGCAGTTGATGGATGATTTTGAATTTCCTCCGATCAATACCACCTTCTTAAAAGGGTTTCCCTATATGTTCTTCGGGGGGCAAGGCTCGGTGGCCCGAATGCATCAGGACATTGATATGTCGAATGTATTCCTTACTCAGTTTGAGGGAAAACGCCGGGTAGTGCTATTCGCTCCTGAATATTCGCATCTGCTGTACCGCTATCCGTTGAATGTACATACCGGAGTTAACGTGGTAAAACCGGATTATGAGCGCTTTCCTGGGTTAAACTTTGTGAAGGGCTATGAGTGTGAGATCAAGCACGGCGACACCCTCTTTATGCCCGGCGAATACTGGCACTATATTGAGTATACCGAAGGCGGCTTCGGTATGAGCTTGCGTTCGTTGAACCCACATTTGTCTAAGCGCTTCAAAGGGTTAATGAACATTAGTGTGCGTCAGGCGGTAGATTGGTCGATGCGTAAAGCGATGGGCGACCGGTGGTTTGAAACCAAGCAGCAAATTGCTGACCGTCGGGCTGAAGCCGCTATCCGCAAGATGACCAAAGAAGAATCAGAGTTGATTCCTCAGTAAGATAGTCTTCTGAAAAGAACATTCGTGTGAAAAGGTCGTATTTTGAAGTACGACCTTTTTTATTTAAACTATTCAGCAACGACGATACCCACTACCATGAAATACGCAATTGTTGTTTTCTCAGTACTCACCTTAGTCGCTTGTCGCTCTAATTCATTCGAGAAAAGTCCGGTAGATAATTTTATTCGGGATATGACCGATGTGCCTCAGTATTCTATTATACTGTACGATATGGATCAGGAGGGTACATTTTTTCCGGAATACAAGCATCAATACCGAATTATCAAAGAAACTAACGATGCTGATAGCATTCCGGAAGAAGAACTTACCGGTTGGTATACGGTGAGCGAAAACTTCTTTAATCAGAATATTGATAACATGGGGATGGAGATCGTTTCTAAAAACCGAGACGGAGAAGTATCTAAAACGGCGGCCCCTCCGGGTTATAGCAATTACGTGGGTAATCCACAGTACGGTCAGTGGCAGCAGGGGCCGGGCGGGGAAACCTTCTGGTCGTTCTACGGAAAATACGCTCTACTAAGCAGTCTATTCAATATGGCGGCCTTTCCGGTTAGGCGGTCTTATTATGACGACTACCGGGGCTACCGGAGCAGTGGGCGTCCGTACTACGGACCTACGGTAAATAACCGTCGTGCCTACGGAACTAACAGCAGCTATACCACCACTACCAAGCCCAACACCACCTGGCGGACCCGTACTTCCAGCCGCGACTTCCGTACCAGCAGCCAGCGAACCTCGCGTTCCAGTTCACGCTACGGGGGCAGTAGCAGCTCTCGTTCGCGCAGTGGCGGCGGGTTTGGCAAATGACAATTAACTAACCAACGAAGCCATGCCAATTCTCGACACTATTCTTACGGCCATCACGTACCTGGCCCTCTGTTTCATTCTGTTTTTACTGGGAAAGTGGGTTCACCAGCTATTTCAACGAAAGATTAAGGTGCAGCAAGAATTAGTGGAGAAGGATAATTTTGCGTTTGCTGTAGCCCACGTAGGCTACTTTGTAGGATTGCTACTCGCCATTGTCAGTGCAGTAATGGGTCCTTCCGATGGGCTGTACTACGATATTATTGACATCACTATTTACGGCTTACTGGCTATTGTGCTATTGAATTTTTCTATCCTGATTAACGATAAAATTATCCTCCGGAAATTCAGTGTCTATAAAGAAATTATTGAAGACCGCAACGTAGGAACGGGAGTGATTGAAGGAGCCAATGCCATTGGAACCGGTCTAATCATTCTAGGAGCCGTTTCGGGTGAAGGCGGTGGGTTTTTAACCGCGCTGGTCTTCTGGGTTATAGGCCAACTGCTGCTGATCGCTACGGCTTATATCTACGTAGCCATCACCCCCTTCAATGTGCACGATCAGATTGAAAAGGACAATGTAGCCGTTGGTCTGGGCGTAGCCGGAGCATTAATTTCCATTGCCAACCTTATCCGCTACGGATTGATGGGTGATTTTGTAAGCTGGGATGAGTCGCTCATCACGGTAGGTATTGATGTACTAATCGGACTAGCGTTTTTACCGGTAGTACGCTTGCTGACGGATAAAATTCTTCTGCCGGGCCAAAACCTCACCGATGAACTTATAAATCAGGAACACCCGAACGTGGGAGCTGGTTTAATTGAGGCATTTGCCTACATTGGTGGCTCGGTGCTGATTACCTTATGTCTGTAACCCACTCATCTCCGGAAAAGAATTCTTCCTGGATTGACCGCTCCAAATCCAAAATACTCAAGATTTCGCTGTTTGCTACGGGCTTAGCGGGCATTGTCGCTGAATACGTGCTGTCTACACTGGCTACTTATTTTTTGGGGGATTCGGTTTTTCAGTGGACGATGATCGTATCGCTGATGCTATTCTCGATGGGCTTGGGCAGCCGATTAAGCCAGTTTTTTCAGAAAGATTTGCTACAAAAGTTTATTCTGGTAGAGTTTACCCTATCGATAGTTTGCGGCTTTTCGGCATTATTTGCTTACCTGGCTTCCGGCTACACCCTGTACACCGGGTTAATCATTTACGGCCTGAGTATGTGTATCGGTATCCTGATTGGTCTGGAGATTCCTTTGGTCATTCGGGTGAACGACACCTTTGAGTCGCTGCGGATAAACGTAGCTTCGGTGATGGAAAAAGACTATTTCGGGAGTTTACTAGGGGGCATATTTTTCGCCTTTGTCGGGTTACCCTATTTAGGACTTACCTATACGCCCTTTGTGCTGGCCTTTATCAATTTTGCGGTAGCGATTGTGCTGTTGTTCATACTATGGCGCTATTTATCCGCGACGAACCAAAAACTTTTAGGCGGAATAGGTAGCGGAGTAGGGCTGTTGTTGCTGGCCGGTCTAGTATTTGCTAAACCCATCATCTTGTTCGGTGAGCAG
Organism: uncultured Roseivirgaceae bacterium; assembly: GCA_964551335.1. Taxonomy (GTDB): domain Bacteria; phylum Bacteroidota; class Bacteroidia; order Cytophagales; family Cyclobacteriaceae; genus Tunicatimonas. Next base: position 48,291 of record CAZKCO010000015.1, on the reverse strand, counting down.
CAGCGTTACCGCGATAAGGTTATTTTTGAGCAGCAGAGCCGCTACCAGAAAATTGTACTGACCCAGTGGAAGGATGATTACTGGCTGTACATTAACGGAAACCAGCAACTGAGCACGGTAGATGAAGCACTTTACCACGAGCCGCTGGTGCATCCGGCCATGACCTTGGCACCGCGACCGCAACAGGTACTTGTACTCGGAGGCGGAGATGGCTGCGCGGTGCGGGAAATTCTAAAGTATCCATCGGTAGAAAATATTACCCTGGTTGATCTGGACCCAGCCATGATGCGGCTAGCGAAGGAACATCCCGTATTGCTCAATTTGAATGATAGTTCTCTGTACCACCCGAAGGTGAATATTCAGCATCAGGATGCTTACACATTTTTAGATCAGACTCGCGACTACTACGATATTATTATAGTGGATTTGCCTGATCCTAAGTCGGTTGATCTGAATCGCCTGTATACGTTGGAATTTTACCGGATGGCCTATCATCACTTGCGAGAAAACGGAGTGCTAATTACGCAGGCGGGAAGTCCATACTTTGCTACGCGAGCTTACCTTTCGGTAGAGAAAAGTGTGGCAGCAGCCGGTTTTCAAACCGCTATGCTGCACAATCAGATTGTAACGATGGGTGAGTGGGGTTGGATACTGGGAGTGAAAACCAATAATGAAATTAACTTAAAAGAACGACTACAAAACCTTACATTTAAAAATCTGCCTACCAAATGGATCAATCAGGAAGCCATGCAACTGATGACTTCCTTCGGAAAGGATATTTACGGTTTCCCCACCGATAGCGTAGAAGTCAATCAAATCCACAATCCCGTACTTTATCAATATTATCTTAAAGGCAATTGGGATTGGTATTAAAACATAGCGTTTTGCACTAAGCAGCAAGATCTTTTATGTCCAATTTATAAGCTTTAAGCTTCTCTAGTAAATTTTTTACCAGCTCTTTTTTTCTATATTCGTATTGATCACGCATGAAATCATCATCATGGTGAATATCAATCATGTTGTTGACTGACTCGAGCTGCTCTAGTATATCAAGTACTTCGGCCGATTTTTCGCTTATTACTTTATCCATAGTCAAGAAAAATTTATTTCAATATAACCTTTTTTATGGCGAACTCTTCTCCGATTCGGCTTAGTCCTGCTGAACCAGTCGTTCCAGTAGGCTTTATCTGAGATAGTTCGGAAATGCTTTAGATGATCTACAGGATAAACTCTAACAATATAGCCGTCAACTCCAAGAATGTCCTTTGTACCAAAGCTAGTTAAACTTTTTAACTTAGGTTCGTACTTTTCAACAATCCGATTTTCAACAAAGCTTACTAAGTCGATGTCGTTTGGGTTCAGCTTATTAGTTGTAAAACTGCCGTTTATCCACTGGGTTATTCCAGCCAAGCTTCCGGTTATCTTTTCAAATTCGCCCAAGTATTTTAAATATCCATCGTAAAGTGCATGGCGAGTCCTACTTTCATTAAATGCCTCAACGAATCCCAATTTGAAATCGTCTAGCCCAATCGTGTTCTTACCAACAGGAATTAGGTAGCCTGATTTACTGAAAGATATTTCCACTCTTTGGTATGTTTTTCAACAATGTAAATACTTATTGGATTTTTACAACCCTTTGACAGGATTCGGGGTCATACAATTAATGGTACAATGCAGCGTCCTCTGATATTGAAGTAATTCTTTTTTGGAGGATGACCAGACCGGCAGTTGGCTAAGCTGGCTGTCGGTCTACTTTTTTGAGCACTTCTGCTACCATATCTAATTGGTTGTCAGTGAACTCTAAATGCGTTACGAAGCGCACGTCTTTTTTACCAAAAGCCACTGCCTTTACTCCTTTCTCTTCCAGTTGCGATAGAAATTGCGCAGGAGTGACGTCTTTCAGTGTAGCAATCACAATATTGGTTTCTACGGGCATCACCGAAGCTACGTAATCGCATTCCCGTAGTGTATTGGCTAAGGCTTTGGCTCGCTCATGGTCTTTGATTAACCGCTTAATATGATGATCTAGTGCATAGATACCCGCAGCGGCCAGGTAACCCGCTTGTCGCATACCACCTCCAAACACCTTGCGGATTCTTCTAGCTCGCCGAATTAAATCGGCACTTCCTACCAACACCGAACCTACCGGAGCTCCTAGCCCTTTGGAGAGGCAAACCGAAATAGACGAAAATAATTTTCCGTACTGAGCGGGTGAATCACCCGTAGATTGCAGGGCATTAAACACTCGGGCACCATCCAGGTGAAGAGCTAACGAGTGCTGTTGACATACTTTTGATATAGCTTCTATCTGGCTCAAAGTATAGCAAGCACCGCCTCCCTTATTCATCGTATTCTCTAGCGATACTAAGCTTGTTTCCGGAAAGTGAACATTGTCGGGGTTGATATTTTGTTCCACCATTTCCGGACTCAGAATGCCGCGATCTCCGTTGAGTAGCCTTACCGAAACTAAAGAATTATACGCCAGCCCACCGCCTTCGTACAGATAGATATGCGAACGCTGGTCGCAGATTACTTCCTGCTGGGGCTGGGTTTGCGCTCGAATTGCTATTTGATTAGTCATCGTTCCCGAAGGGCAGAATAGTCCGGCTTCCATGCCAAACATCTGAGCCGTCTTTTCCTCCAGGGTGTGCACGGTAGGGTCTTCACCAAAAACGTCGTCGCCAACTTTGGCCTGCATCATGGCTGCCAGCATGGTGGGGGTGGGGCGGGTTACCGTATCGCTTCGTAAATCAATCATAACGTATTAACAGGTGTAGCTTCAAAATTACTAATTTACCAGTGAAAACTAGTGTCACAAAAATTTTACTCAGGAACGCAACCCTTCAAAAGGTAGGTGCATCTTACCAGTGAAATGTATAACCGAATATGGGATTAAACATTTACCAGAGCCGTACCTTGGATAAACTCGTTGACGGATTACGTAAGAACGACAGCCGCTCACAGCAAGCGGTGTACGAGCGATTTTCGCCCACTATGTTTACGGTCAGTCTCCGTTACGTAAAAGATCACGATAGTGCTCAGGATGTGCTGTTAAAGAGTTTTATGAAGGTATTCAGCAATATTCGGCAGTACCAGGGAAAAGGTAGTTTTGAAGGGTGGATTCGCCGGATTGTGGTGAATGAGGCGCTGATGTTTTTACGAAAATACAAGAACATGTCGGTAGAGGTAGATATTCAGGAAGCAAAAGATACCGCTGCCAGCACCCACGATCATCTGGAAGCCGAAGAACTACTGCACGTGGTCCAGCAATTACCGGTGGGGTATCGTACGGTGTTTAATCTTTACGCTATTGAAGGATATTCGCACGCTGAAATTGCGGAGAAACTAGAGATTAGTGAGGGTACGTCTAAGTCGCAACTAAGTCGGGCTAAACAATTATTGAGACAATTATTGAATCGTCTCGATCAGTCCTACAGAGATCAAATCGGATAAGTATGAACGATATTGAAAAGTTATTTAAAGAGAAACTCCAGCATCATCCGGTAAATCCACCTTCGGAAGTTTGGGAAACGCTGCAGAGGTCTCTTCAGCAGCAGCAACGAAAGAAAAGAGTGGGTTGGTGGTGGATGGCCGCCTCAATTGCCTTGCTGGCCACAGTAGGGGCATTTTTGTATCTAAACAATCAGCCAACTTTTTTACCAAAAGGTAGTGGAATTGCTACTAATCCAGTAGCACCGCAGCCGGTAGAACCAATACAGCCTCAATCGCCAAGCGCTGAATTTCAGGATAATTCTACCACCCCGATAGCAACAATTCGACCGCAGCCGCTTTTAGCCAAAGCTGCTACACCAGTCTCTTCAGTATCAATGCCGTCTACTGATATAGTAAAAAAAGTCGAGCGTATGCAACCAGTAGCAAGGTTAGAACTAAACTCATTAAGAGAAATGACACCGAAGTCTAAACCTATGCTCGAGCAGAAAACGTTGATTGCGGTAGCCGAAACACCTGTCGAGCAAAACCCAACCGTTACGATTATTTATAAATCGGGAAATGGAGAAAAGAAAGAAGAAACTACCACGAAAAATCCATTGACAAAAGCAGCTGATTTTTTAGCTAATATTAAAGAAAATGGAGTAGGCTTCTCTGAGCTTCGGTCGGCCAAATCTGAGATTATCTCTAAAGCTTTTTCCAGTAAACGAGACCCTATGTCCGCTGAGTAATCAGTCGCTAATTTATAATTAACCCATTAAATTTAATACTATGAAAACGATACTTACCAGCTTGCTGGTCCTGGCTAGCTACGCTTTGTGCGCTAATTCTTTTGACCCTGATACCATTATTATTCGCCTAAGCAACGGGGAAGAGGTGATGATTGTGTCCGAAAACGATAACGAAGTGGAATTGCTTCAGCAGTACGATATGAACGCTATATTGCGCGACCTTCAGCGAGATACTACCCAGGAAGGTAGTATTTACATTGAGATTCAAGATCAAACCGGAAGTAGGTACGATTTAGAGGAAGAGAACGATGACGACTTATCATTGGAAGAAAAGCTAGAGCGATTGGAGAGAAAAATGGAAGCAACTGGTCAGCGGGAATATACTGCCGAGTCATCCTCTTCGGAATCCAGTTCGACTTCATCTCGTTCATACAGTCATCGCCGTAAGGGTACTAGCACCACTATGATGTTTGATTTTGGTCTGAACAATTATTTGAACAATGGTAGGTTTCCAGATGAGACGAATGAACTGTATACGGTAAAGCCACTGGTTTCTTGGAATATTGCTCTGGGAATTACGAACACCACCAAAATAGCTGGGCCTTTGTACCTGGAGTGGGGCGGGAATATAAATTGGTACAACTTCAAGTTTGAGAATGACCGTACACGGATGGAGAAAACTGACGATGGAGTCGTCTTTTTTGAAGATTTAGATGTACGTGATCCCCGAAAGAGCAAATTTGTAGTGCCTTATTTGAATGCCCAATTTGTACCAATGTTTCAGTTCGGAAAGGCACGGCGCGATGGCTGGTTTCCCCTAGATCGAGATGATGATTCTGGATTTCGAATCGGTATGGGTGGATACGCAGGTTACCGAGTAGGAAGTAGGCATAAGTACGTAATTAAGCAAGATAATCGTATACGGGTAAAAACCCGAGAGAACTACTTTGTAAACAACTGGCGCTACGGGGTTCGGTTTCAGCTAGGCTTTCGGAGTTTTGACTTCTACGCAAATTACGATTTGAATGAACTTTTTGTAGAAGGCAAGGGGCCAGAATTGAATGCCTTTAGCTTTGGAATTATGTTCTAAGGCTTCCATAAATAGTTGGGCATAAATGCCGGACAGGGGTTTTTCATAACTTTACGACTTACTTTTCCTGGTTTAGGTTGGGTAGAGAATTGTAGCGCTAGAGAGATTTCATGAGATCCCCCCGATGATGCGGGGCCTAGCTTAGAAACGGTCAGATCGTAACTATACCCGAACGAGAAACCATTGACGGATATTCCGAACGCAAATGCCAGTGCATCGTGGTTGATGGTCCGAGGCATATCTCGCTGGATGGGTAACCCTTTGTACCAGGCGCCTAGCATAAGCATTCGGTAGAAATAGGTCATCCCGACATCCAATTGATTAAACTTACCCTGCTGACGATACTGAAATGTAGGATTAATACTAGAGGCCATGCGATTGCGGAACGGACCTAGATTGATGGGAATTTTATAGCCGGCGTGTAACGAGAACCGCATGGGTAGCACACTTTCTTCATCCAGAATGGATTGATTTGGCCTGTTCAAGTGATGCAGCGCAAATCCGGCCCACAATCGTTTATCGTAAACCAGTAGACCGGTGGCAAAATCGAAGTGGCTAACGTTTTCCAGACTTCGTAGCGCGGGGTCGGTGCTGGGGGCATCAGGGTTTCCAAATTGTAGTTGGTCGGCGAATACCAGTTTAGAGTAATCCAGGTTTTGCATTACGTAACCTACCTGTACCGAAGGCACTGCCTGTAGTCCGTTGGTAATTGGGATGCGGTAAGAATATACTCCACCTATTGAAGTAGATTGTAATCCGGCAGTACCCGCCCGGTCATTCATCGCAATAACGCCTACGCTGCTTGCTGAGCCTTTAATATTGTAATCGTAGGAAACGGCGTAGGTAACAAATGCTTTAGGTAAGCTAGACCAATGGTTACGGTAATTTAACGATACTCGATGCTGGCGGGTAGCCCCGGCAAAGGAAGGATTGAGATAAATAGGTGATGAATAATACTGGGTAAACTGAGGGTCTTGCGCCCTCAAACTTTCAGCACTAACTAATAATATCAGTAAAAGAATAAATATTCTCAGCATAGCTTCTCTATTCATATCAATCAACTCCTTAGCGCACCAGTGTAACATCTCCGACTACCGTTTTAAAGTTTCCGTCGCTAAACTTAAGCTCGAGCTTATACACGTAAGCATCTTTAGGGCATAGCTGGCCTTTATAGTAGCCATTCCATCCGTAGTTTTTGTCAAAACTTTCAAACAGCATCTCTCCCCACCGATTGTATACCATCATATGAAAGTCGGTGACTCCCTCAAATACTGGTAGGAAAATATCGTTCTTACCATTCGCCCCTACTACTTCCGAATTGCTGGGACCAAACTGGCTGGGTGTGAATGCATTGGGAACCTGAACTTTCCCACCGTTTTCAATTAGTACTGCCGATTCAACCACTAGAGTGTCCCGACATCCTTTATTAGATTCAGCAATTAAAGTTATGTCGTAACTTCCGGCTTGTTCGTAAGTATGTTCAGGGTTGGGTTCAGTAGAAGTGTTGCCATCGCCAAAATCCCAGTAGTAATTCTCAGCTTCGTAACTTAGGTTTACGAAGTAGATTGGCTCACTCAAAAAGGCTCTCTCCGGACGGAGGTTAAAGTAAGCCCGTGGTGTCTCATATACTTCTACACTAAACTCCTTACGTTCGGCAACGGTGACGCCAGCACTATTACTAGCCTCCAATGTAATAGTATAAAACCCTGGTTCATAGTAAGTATACTCCGGGTTTTCTTCCGTAGATACCCCTTCACCTTCGCCAAAGCTCCATCGGTAACTATCGGCTTCGGCGTAACGACTCAGATTGCGGAATTGCACTGTCAAGGGACGGCAGCCTTTGGGTGGTTCATACGCAAAATCCACTTCTGGAATCAGGGGCTCAATAAGCATCTCCTTCACCAATGTGTCTGAGCAACCTAAGGAATTATATGCGATTAGTGTAATATTGTAAGTGCCCTCTTCTGCATACTGATGTACTGGCTCTTCGCTGGTAGAAATGGTTCCATCGCCAAAATCCCACAGGTAGGAATCTGCCCGCTGACTTTGGTTACTGAAGTAGATATCTTCATTTCGGATATACCGCTGAGCTAACCTGGGTTTAAAGTTCGCCTTAGGGCCTTGAGTCAAGTCTACCACCAACTCTTTTTCTTCGGTTACTACAATCCCTAATTCGTTACTAGCTTGTAGTGAAACCGTGTAAACGCCCGATACTTCGTAGGTATGAACCGGATTCCATTCAGTAGAAACGGTTCCGTCACCAAAATCCCATAACAGCGTACTGCTATCGGCGTACATAGTAGTGTTAGTAAAAGTAACTTCTAGAGGCAAGCATCCTTCAATAGCAGTATAATCAAAGCTTAATTGGGGCAAAGTTTGTTTGATAATTACCCGAGCCGAATCTTCTTCAAAGCAGTAAGTTCCAGTAGCTTTTAGCTTAATAGTATACTCGCCGTGGGTAGCGTAGGTATGAGTACCCGGATCAGCTTCATTAGAAACTATACCATCGCCAAAATCCCATTCGTAAGTCCAACTGCCAGGGTTAGTCTCATTGGTAATTGATACCGTAGTATTCGGAATTTCCAACAGTGTTGGGTCTACCGTGAATGAAGCATTTATATCCTCCCGAGGGTCAATATTAATCGTTTCAGTGGTAGTGGCACTTTCACAGGAGTTACCTCCGTTAATTGTCTTCAGGTCTACAGTTACAGAGTAGCTTAGGTTTTTCTTTTCGAAGACTAACGTAAGTGTCTCTGCTGTATAGCTAGGGTTATTAAGTGGTGCTGGACTTACCTTCCACTGATAGAAGAGGCCTTTCTGGTCGGCTTTTAGTTCGTAAGTTACCAGATCGCAGGTGCCGCCTACCGGAGTGGCAGTAAACGATGAGGAAGGAGCTGGGAAAACCTGCACAACTTCTTCGTAAGGGGCAAAGCATTTGTCGTTGGCCAAGGGCTGAAGCTGCACTCGATATTGTTTAATAAAAGCTTCGTCGTTAACTGCGGTATAGCTATACGTAGGATCAATAGCTGAAATTGTATCCGATGAGATGACGGATGAATCAGCTTCATCAAATACCGTCCAGACATATTCATCAGGACTTAATGCCTGCGTAGCTGCGGTTACCTCCAAATCAAAAGTATGTGGAGAACAATTGGTGCTACCTCCGAAAAAATTAGTAATGATATATTCTGAAGGTGGTCCAGCAAATACAGTGATGGTATCCCGTTGGCTAATAGCATCGCAACCATTGCTCGCTTTTGCTTCTAACCAAACTTCGTACTGTTGATCAGTAAAACTGGCTAACGTATTAAGAAAAGTAAGCTCAGTAGTATCAGCAAGTGGATAAGAGAACGATTGCGCCGAGTTATCGTCAAGATTTTTTACGTGCCAAATATAATCGGTTGGGGCAGTAGGCTGGTCTACTAGTAGTGTGTCAACCGCAAAAGCTACAGTAAGCGGAGTACAACCTTGGGTAACATCCGGAGTGAAAGATGCAAAAGGAGAAGGCTGAACCGTAATAACATCAGTAAAAGTATCCGAACAGCCTCCTTTCTGAGTAATCACTCTATGACGTACAGTATAGCTTCCGGCGGCCGGAAATAAATATTTGAATGGCCCTTGTCCGGTAGTTTCGTAGATCCCATCATCATCTAAATCCCACTGATAATCAGCAATACTATCACCATTCACCACCTGGGAAATAAAAGCAGTACTTTCTAGTACCACACTATCTGATTGGCAACCAGCGGTAAATGTAAAGTCCGCCGTAGGAGGGGCGTAAATATGCACATAAGCCGTATCACGGGTTTCACAGCTTACCCCACTCGCCGAAGCGATCAGCTCCGCCATGTAGGTACCAGGGTTGGTGATTGTTGCCTCAAGACTATCCTGCGCAGTGTCTCCACTTTTGGTTTGAGTTATTGCACCGGTTTCATCGTAGAAATTCCAAGTCCATTCGGAAGTAGCTGCGTTGAAATCAGTAGAAATATCTTTGAATTTGATATTATGGCTTACCGGAGACAAAGGGTCGTAGCAGAATGGTGAAGTTAAAGAGTTATCACTAGCATCTGTTACCTGAATGGCCGCATTGGCAGTTTCAATAATGGTAATAGTCTTTTCAAAAGTGCCACCGCAGTTACCTACGGCGTTATTGTCCGCCACAGTGAGCCGAATTAGTTTGGTTCCAGGAGAGGTGTAAGTGTGGTTCGGATGGCGACTGCCTGAATTCTTGATCAGTGATGTGCCCGTAGCATCATCATAGAACTCCCATTGATAGTTGAAATTAGCATCAGTAATAGCGGGGGTCATATCCCGAAAATAAACTCGATCCCCTACACAAAATTCGGTTTGGATTGGCCCAGAGTTGTTGGTAAGCTTGGTAACGAAGTTCGGGTTAGACTTTTCTACTACGACAATGCGGGCACGGGTTTCAATGAATGCATTGTCGCCTAATGGATCACCCGTAGTAGGATTTAGATAGTTCCCGTCTGTCGTATCGGCATCGTAGGGGTTACAGATGTTCCAGTTACGCAAGGTTACCTCAAACTGATCTCCTACCGCACTACCAAAGGCCGTAACAAATTCACTTTGAGAGTTGGAAGCCTCAATCGGCCCCGGGAGCACTTCTACTGGCCCTTCAAAATCATAGGTTTCCACCGTGCCGTCTACCATCACCCCCGGAATTCGGTTGGCGGCATTTCCTGTTCCGTAGACCCACTGCACCCAGCGTACGGCATTGTTGATCCGGTCATTCTCGCCCGAGTTGGGCACACAGTTCCAAATACTATTATCATCAAAACTCACGATAGCCGTTTCACCCACACAAATGCGATACAGTATTGGATCAATCCGAGGAACTCCGCCATTTTCTTCATCCGTATCCCACACAGTAACGTTTTGGCTCTGCACCGAACTGGGGCACAGCGTTCCGTTCACTTGCAGATTGACTGTTGGTAAATAGTTACACTGGGTGCCTCCTCGGGGGTAGAGGTGCGTAGCCGTAGCTTCGTACCTACCTCCACCTACATCCACGGCAGATACCACTGTATTAGGGGAGCCATCATCCCAGGTGTAGACAAACTCTACCGTGGCCGGGCTACCGAGGACGGTGTACCATACCTTCCACTCAAAGTTATGAGGCGCGCACAACTGGGGTGGACTCTCTACATTGTTTCCTGGATTGGAGTACGTAGAGCATTGAGCCCAGCTCTGGTGATTTGCCAGCAGGGCTACACAAAAAATACTTACAAAAGCAAGAAAAGTACTAAGCCGTTTAACCATCAAATTTCCTGTATCGACCATATTCACAAATTCGCCCCTACTATTTACTTACTGATGGGGTTGGAAAACTTTGTGGAAATAATACAAAAATAGCGCCTTGAGCAAACTGGCTTTTGTAAGACTTTGTAAGAGTGGGAGGTAAAAAAAAGCCACCAATATGTAAGAGGAAATTCCTCTATCATTTACTATTTACAAGATTTAATATGAAATATATGTAATTATTTTTAGTTTTATTTCGGAAAAATCTTTCTTAGAGTGTAGTAGTCAAGTAAGTTTTTGTATACTATTTTTGAATAATAACACCTTTTGATATTAGAAAAAGTCAAAATGAAGCTGTTGATTGGTCTCATTTAGTAAATTAGATAAACTTAAACCTACCAAACGTATGGGGCGAGGGTCGCTCACAACTTCATCGAGCAGAATGACTACCAGTGGCCACCATTCGTGGGAGACTGAGAGCAGTTGAGAGGAAGTGTGGCTGCGGGTGATTTGCTGGAAATCTGAGAACTTTACCTTCAGGGTTATCGTGCGGCCTTGGGCCTGATTTTTCTTTACGCGCTGCTCAAGAGAAGTGGACAACTCGGAGAGTTCTTCCAGTAAATCGTCCCGCTGAGCGATGTCGTTAGAAAAGGTGGTTTCAATACCGATTGATTTTCGGATACGGTGCGGCTTTACCTCGCGATGGTCATGCCCCCGCACAATATGGTAGTAGTGTCTTCCGGCTTTGCCGAAGTACCGGACTAACGTAGGTAACGGTAGTTTCTTAAGATTACTTCCGGTAAAAATCTGTAGAGAGTGCATTTTTTTGGCAGTAACCCGGCCAATACCGTGAAACTTTTCAATCGGCAGTGCTTCTAGAAAGTGCTCAGATTCCTTGGGAAGGATAACTTTTAGTCCATTGGGCTTATCAAAGCCGGAAGCTACCTTGGCTAGAAATTTATTATAAGAAACACCAGCGGAAGCTGTCAATTGAGTTTCGGAAAGAATTTGCTGCTTGATGCGTTGGGCAACCAGGGTGGCCGATCTCTCGCCAACTTTGTTTTCCGTGACATCTAGATAGGCCTCGTCTAGCGAAAGAGGCTCTACCAAATCGGTATACTGGAGAAAAATCTCCCGGATTTGCTGAGATACCTTCCGGTATTCATCAAAGCGGGATTTTACGAAGATAAGATCCGGACACAACCGAGCCGCCCGAACCGAGGGCATGGCGGAATGCACCCCGTACTTTCGGGCTTCGTAACTAGCCGCCGCTACCACCCCGCGATGACTGCTGCCTCCTACCGCAATGGGTTTACCCCGGTAGGCAGGGTTATCCCGCTGCTCTACCGAAGCAAAAAACGCGTCCATATCAATATGGATGATTTTACGTATAGAAGTCTGGGGCATGAATTAGAGAACTATTTTAATTATAAGTGGTTGACTCAGTAAACGAAGTTGTGGATATGCCTCACATGACAGTGCAAAAGAAAATTTTCTTAGTAGTGGCTGCGCTTTTCATACTAGTGGTGCTATACTTTAGCTTTGATATTGCCCGAAAAACTACCTTTCCTGGTTCCAAACCCAATTTAAAGGAACGCATTGCTCCGTCTTCGGATACCCTAAAGTGATGAATTCAGTACTATGAGTCAAGATACGCAAAAGCAGAAAATAGATGTAGACCGGATTGATCTGGAAAAAGAACGGGAGAATACCACCGATCAGCCAGGGCTAATCGCCTTTCCGCATACGGTGGGAGGAGCAGTAATTAAGCCGGAAGATCAGGGAAAAATGAAGGGGCGGGCCGTTTCGGCCATGCGGCAGCAAACCGACCGGCAAATGCGGCAACTATACGAGCAGGCTCAGACGCTGGCTCGGCAAGCGCAAGCTATCAAAGATCGGGTAGATATTTCGGAGCGGATTTATGAAGCCGAGATGAATTTTGAGCCAATTATTGCTCATACCTACTTTTTATATCAGAAAAAAGACGAAACCGATGTGTTATCGCTGGTTTCGCCCGAAGAGTGGGGGCGAAGCTATCCGTTTAAAGCCTACGTGGCCAAAGTAACCTTATTATCGGATCACACCTGGGAGGTAGAACCCAACCCCGAAAATCAGTAAGCCTTGTTTTCAATAAATTTGATTTCCTGGCTAGTTTTGTAAATTTCGCGGTGTAATCAAACCGAAAACTAGTGAGAGTCTACAATTTACGGTTGGAGCGATGGCTTACCATTGGACTGTTCAGCTTGACTGTATTCTTTGTAGGAGCAGTTTCGGTAGGTTTCTACACGCAACTAAGAAACGCTGTACTTGACAGAACAGAAGCCCAACTACTTTCAATCAATATTCTAAAGAAACGGTTGGTGGAACAATACCTAAATAATCAGGTGCGGGAGGGCAAAGAACTTCTTCTAAGCTTAATTGGTCAAGAAATTGCCCTTACCAACTCTAACTTCTTACTCCAGGCTGACAATCACGATTGGCAAGCTGCTTACTTTCTAGATTCAGCCGGAACGCGCCTTTCCTCCGGAGAAACGATCCCTCTGTGGGTAGATAGTATTTGGCAACATACTCAATCGTCTCCTTTCACCATCGACATTTTTAATCGGAATAGTAGAGCTAAAGGCGAGTTCTACATAGCATTGCGGACTGATCAAGCCAGTTTATTGCTTAGCTATAATGTCAGTGGACTAGAGACAATCGTGACCGAGCGAACCGGAATGGGAGCTACCGGTGAGTCATATTTAGTGACGGAAACAGGTCAAATGCTAACAGCATCCCGGTTTTTCCCGGATAAGGTTCCCGGTCAAATTCTGGTAGATACCGAGGGATTTCGTGCTGCAAAAATAGGCGGAGAGGGAGTAAAGATATATCCAGATTATCGCGAGGTGCCTATTGTTGGTGCATATCGGCAGATTCAGATTCCTAATAATCCTTGGGTGATTTTAACTGAGATTGATGTGGCCGAAGCCATTGCACCTATTACCATGCTGAGAAATCGGTTTTGGGGGCTATCATTACTTTTCTTATTGCTTTCGTGGCTTATTTCAACCTGGCTGGCTAAGGGGCTATCGCAGCCAATTCTGTCGCTTAAACGTAGTATCAACAGCCTGGCACGGGGTAAGTTACCCAAACATCAGATTCAGAATTCCCGCATTCGAGAGATTGGAAATATTGCCGAATCGTTAAACGAGCTTATTCAAGCACTTAACAGTACGGCCAACTTTGCTCAACGTATTGGCCAAGGTGATTTTAGGGCTACGTATCATCCTTTGAGCGATCAGGACAAATTAGGACACTCACTGCTGACCATGCGCGACCAGTTAATTCTATTGAATGATCAAAAAGAACAATTGGAGCGTGAAACCAAAAAGGTGTTGGTGAGTACCCAAGAAGCCGAACGGGAGCGTATCTCTCGGGATATTCACGATGGAATAGGCCCTCTACTTACTGCTACCAAGTTCAAAATGTCTTCTTCAGAAATTCCTGCCTCCACCCGGAAAGAGATTATTCAATTGCTGGATGATATCATTGCTGAAATCAGGCGAATATCCAGTAATCTGATGCCAGCGGTATTGAGTGACTTTGGCCCCGGAGAAGCGTTAAACCAGTTGGTGCGAGAGATCCGAGAAAATACAAACCTTACTGTTCGGTACGTTAACGATTTGCTTACTGAATCGCGACTGAATAAAGAAGCCGGTATCGCTTTGTACCGCATTGCTCAGGAAGCAATCAATAATACCTTGAAGCATGCCGATGCCACTGAGATTACAATGTCGCTAACGGAGTTTGATGATCTGGTGATATTTTATTATAAAGACAATGGTAAAGGTTTCGACTTTCAAAAAGTATATCGAACTCGGGGCAAGGGGTTAAAAAATATCCAAGAAAGGATTGGTATTTTAGGGGGCGTTGTCCGTATCCATAGTAATGACGGAACCACTATTGAAGCTGAAATCCCGGTAGTATGAGTAAAATCAACATTGTTTTGGCTGACGACCACCAATTGTTTCGCGATGGACTGAAAGCCATGCTTTTGGCCTGGGGGCAAGTCAATATCGTAGGTGAAGCCTCCCATGGTTCGGTACTGCTCACAGTGCTGGCCTCTCAAACTCCAGATATTGTATTACTGGATATTTCTATGCCGCAGGGCTCAGGTATTGATCTGCTGCCAACAATTAAAGAACGTTTCCCGAATGTGAAATGCATCATGCTGACGATGCATGAAGATGTCCAGTACGTGCTACGTAGCCTGAAACAGGGTGCCGATGGCTATTTACTGAAAGATGCCGACGAAGAGGAACTAAAAACGGCTATTCAGGACGTATACGAAGGCAAAAAGTACTTCAAAAACAAAATATCTGATATGATTGTGGCCAACCTTTCGGGTGAGCGAGCCCCCGAAACGTTGCTTAGTGAACGGGAGATTCAGATTATCAGGCTGGTTGCTGAAGGCAAAATCACGAAGGAGATTGCTGACCAGCTATATGTAAGTGTACGTACCATTGAAACCCACCGGTCGCGAATCATGAAGAAGCTAGGGGTATCCAATACTGCTGAAATGATTCGGATGGCGTATAAAAAGAAATTAATCTGAGAGATCTATTCAGTATATCTCACAAATCCACAGACATACATTACGTATTTTCCACATTTTTCTCATCGGCTTCCCGCAAAAAAGTATACCAAAATTTCGGTAGCAACTCTCTGAATAACAGTACGTTATATTAAGTGCAAACTAAAAAGGAAAAGCCATGAAGATATTATCTGTATTTATTCTCACAGTTTTTACTTATGGAGCGGCTTTATCGCAAGGAGTCAGCTATACCAATATACCAAGCGTCGAACCAGAGCCCCCTTCTCCAAACGAAGTTATTAAAGGGCAGAAAGTTCAACGAGGAGTTCTTAAGGGGCCTAAGGCTAAGAATCATCCGGACTGGATGTATCGTTCGTCAGAAGTAATGGTCGCTGAGCCTTCTACTACAAGAAGAGTAACCGGTCCAGAAGCTAAAAACCTAAAGGTTTGGGAAAACGATACTTCTGAGGAATATATGCCCGTAATGAAAAAGGAAAGAAGAAATCTAAAAGGACCTCGGGCTAAAAATTATAAACCTTGGAATAACTAGTATTAACCCTCAAAACATTACAGCAATGATTAAAGCAACAATTAGAGAACGTTACATCAGTAGCGAAAACGGAATTGCTCACGAGCAGGTGAAAGAAATTATCCATGAGTCTCGTATTTTTTCAACGGAAGAAAAATTTAATGAGTGGCTGCAAACTTTCAAGCATCAACTGTGGCAAGATGATCCTGCGAAAGTTCAGTTGGTAGAGGGAATCTATGTAGATAAGCAAATTATCAAAGTAGACGATACTACTCCTCCGAAGAAACTTCGTAAGTACGCTACTTTCCGCAAGGGGGTGTCGTACTACTATGCTAGCGATACCGATAAGCAATTAGCGTAGTTAACTACAAAGCATCGGGATAGAAAAAGGGTACTGCGGTAGCAATACCCTTTTTTCGTATACTAAAGAAATGAAGTTCTATAATGTGGCAGCGACTCCTTTTACTGTTTTCACAATACGGGCAGCAACTTTATACGGATCACCGTTAGAAGCCGGGCGACGATCTTCTAACCAACCTTTCCAGCCGTTTTCTACCGTGGCAATTGGAATACGGATAGAAGCACCCCGATCAGAAACACCGTAGCTGAATTTGTCAATCGCTTGGGTTTCGTGGGCTCCGGTCAAACGCTGGTCATTGTCTGCACCGTACACTTCAATATGCTCTTGTATTACCGGTTCAAATGCCTGGCAAATTTTATCGTAAACTTCTTTAGAACCTGCTTCGCGCAAGGTAGAGTTAGAGAAGTTAGCGTGCATACCAGACCCGTTCCAATCGCCCTTCAATGGCTTAGGATGCCAGTTAATAGACAGCCCATACTTCTCAGCGTTTCGCTCGGCTAGGTAGCGGGCTACCCATACATGGTCGCCAGCTGCTGCTGCACCCTTAGCAAACGTTTGAAACTCCCACTGACCAGCAGCAACTTCGGCATTGATACCCTCTACATTGACACCGGCTTCCAGACATTGGTCAAGATGATCCTCAATAATATCCCGTCCATAAGCATTCTTAGCACCTACTGAGCAATAATAAGGCCCCTGCGGACGAGGGTAACCGTTGGCAGGGAAACCTAAAGGAGCGCCGGTTTCGGGGTCCCAAAGGAAATACTCTTGCTCAAAACCGAACCAAAAATCGTCATCATCATCATCAATAGTGGCTCGTCCGTTAGATTCGTGGGGTGAGCCATCAGAGTTTAGTACTTCTGTCATTACTAGCCAACCATCTTTTCGAGCCGGATCGGGGAAGAGTGCTACAGGTTTTAGTAGACAGTCAGAGGAGCCACCTTCGGCTTGTTCGGTAGAGCTACCATCAAAAGACCATATAGGGCAGTCTTCGAGCTTTCCACTGAAGTCTTTTACAATCTTAGTTTTACTTCGTAAACTCTGGGTAGGTTTGTAGCCATCTAGCCAAATGTACTCAAGTTTTGTCTTAGACATATGCTAATTGCATTTAGGGGTTATAGATTAGATTAACAAGTATTTGCTTACGGCAGCTAAGTAAACGTTGGCCGTAAAGCGTAATCTCAAAATAAAAATTCTGTAAATCGCGAATATACCACTTTTTGCCAATTGATAATAAAAAGGCTAAAGTTTTTCTTTATTATCAATAAATGCCCAGAAAAATTTAAAATATCATCAAAATTTTATTTGGCGACTGCCTTAAATTTTCGCATCCTCAACAAATTTTATTTGGCTGCCGCTTATTGTGTGCATGATACTCGGGAGAAGTAGTTTTGCAGTACCTATATTTATGTTTTAATATCTGTTTAGCAGACGAGGAAAGAAGCTTATGAAACTTGTTAAGTTCATAGAACTTTGTCTCAATTTTCACTGTAGTGATGAAGCGTATTTAAAAAGTATAATGGCCAATCAATGAATAAAGCGGTGCGTTCAGTAGCATTTTACACATTAGGTTGCAAACTCAATTATTCAGAAACATCTACCCTGAGTAGACTGGTAGATGAGCGCGGTTATCGTAAAGTAGATTTTCAGGAGGGTGCAGATATTTACATCATCAATACCTGCTCGGTGACCGATAATGCCGACAAGAAATGTCGGAAGGTAGTGCGGGAGGCACTCAAGTATTCTCCTGATGCCTACGTTTGCATAGTCGGTTGCTACGCTCAACTAAAACCTCGAGAAATTGCCGAAATACCCGGAGTAGATGCCGTGCTGGGCGCCGCCGAAAAGTTTCGGGTACTTGATTTGTTAGACGGATTTCGGAAGAAGTCGCAACCGCAGGTATTTGCCTCGGAAATAAAAGAAACACGTCAATTTAATGCAGCTTATTCTATGCACGACCGTACGCGCACTTTCCTGAAAGTGCAGGATGGCTGTAACTACCACTGTACGTTCTGTACCATTCCGCTGGCTCGGGGCAAAAGCCGCAGTGATACTATAGCCGCGATAGTAGAGCAGGCCAAACAGATTGCGCAAACCGATGTGAAAGAAGTGGTACTGACTGGGGTAAACATCGGTGATTACGGAATCATTGAGGGTAAGCGAGAGAGTCGTTTTCTGGATTTGGTTCAAGCGTTAGATGATGTTGAAGGAATTGAGCGGTTTCGCATTTCTTCTATTGAGCCTAATTTACTGAGTAATGAGATTATTGAGTTTGTAGCCCAATCGCAGCGATTTGTTCCCCACTTTCATATTCCACTTCAATCGGGCTCGAACAAAGTTTTGCGGCAGATGCGGCGGCGCTATCTGCGGGAGCTCTACGCCGATCGGGTGCAAAAAATTAAAACGCTCATGCCTCATTGCGGCATTGGGGTAGATGTAATTGTGGGGTTTCCCGGCGAAACCGAAGAAGATTTTCTGGATACCTACCATTTCCTCAACGAACTGCCGGTTTCTTATCTGCACGTATTCACTTATTCGGAGCGGGCCAATACCCCCGCCGCTGAAATGAGCAAGGTAGTACCTATGAAAGTACGGCAACAGCGATCCAAGATGCTCCGAACCCTTTCGGAAAAGAAAAGACGTAAATTTTACGAGGAAAATCTGGACCGTACCGCTACTGTATTATTTGAGGAGGATATTGAAGAAGGGCGAATGCACGGCTTTACCGAAAATTACGTGCGAGTAAGCGCTCCCTACGACCCTTTGCTGATCAATGAATTGCAGCTTGTTCAGTTAGAAGAAATTGCCGAAAATGGCTGTATAACAGTATCTCCGGTTTCGGTATTGGCTTTATAAAACCGCTTCCTTTACAATTCTTTTCTTAAATAGCTGTTTTCCCTGGCTATCTATAAAACAAATAGCTAGTTGGTCATCACCCAATCTGATATGGACAAAGCCATTACTGGAAGTACTGAATCGAGTTATATCGTAGCTTCCCGTTTCGCGAATTTCTGAACCGGCCCCCGAAACAAGATAGTTAGTGGTACCTAAAGGTTTTTGTAATTGCAAATCATGCTCATGCCCACTCAGGTACAGATCAACGTGGTATCGTTTAAACAACGGTACAAAAGCGTCAATCAGTTCGTCGGCGTTGCCGTGAAATGGACTGGAAGAATAGGCTGGATGATGGCCTACCACTACTTTCCACTTAGCCGAACTACGGGCTAATTCGTTCTCCAGCCACGCTAATTGCTGGTATCGGTCCTGAGCAAAAATTTCGGGTCTTTCTTCGCTATAGCATTCCGAAATAAAAGGAGTGGTATCGGTCACCACAAATAGCACCTCCTCTTGATCTAAAAAATGGCTAAAGGTATAGTAGTGACTAGGAAAATTCCAGCGATTGCTGATGAGCGAATAATCGATCTGGGCGCGGATGCTTCCGCCGTAATCGTGGTTACCCACCGCGATGTACCAGGGAATTTGAAGGGATTCTTGGTTATAAACGCTCTCGAAGGATTCAATCCAGTGAGAGTCGGCTAAATCTTCTACCCCCGCATCGTAAAAATTGTCGCCAGTAGAAATGATAAATTGAGGATGAATTACTTCGGCGGTAGCCGCCATCTGATTGGCTGTTTCTTGTTGGCCCCACAGGCCGCGTCGTCCCCAATCGCCAATCACTAAAAAATCTAAAGAGTGATTCATATTTTGCGAAAGTAGTCATATACATTTGCTTCAATTGCAAATTTGTGTTATGAAACTATTAAGAATTAGACCTATCGTGGTAATCAGCATTTTACTGAGCGCTAATCTGATAACGCTACCTTGTTTAGGCCAGTCGCTTAATCTTTCCGCAGAAAAGGCCCGCTTAGGCGAAATTCATTATTCGGCTCGAGTGGGCGGAACTGTTCCCACCGAAGGCGATACTTTTTTGGTGCGGGTACTAGCCGAAGGCGATATTCTTCGTCAACTACAGGTAGGAGTAAATCGAGATGTCAACTTTCGGGTAGTGCAGGCACTGCTAATGGTTGTAGAAGATTCAAAGGGTGAAATCCAGGAACTGACGATAGGAAATGCTGATTCTGAGTGGGAAGAGAGGGTAGAGGTTCCGGAAGGGGCGGAATTAGTAGGCATTAGCGGAGCTAGCGGTTGGTGGATCGACCAAATTCGATTTCACTTCAGCGATGGTTCCACTTCTCCTACATTCGGGGGTACCGGTGGAGATACCGATTTTCGGCTAGTACTATCTCAACGGGAAGGAAAGCGGAAGGGGCGTTGGTTAGGCTTCTGGGGTACTCGAACCAACTATCTCGAGTCACTAGGCCTTATTTTCTGGCCTATTGAGTAGGAACACGGCGGTTCCCACGCAATTAATCGCACGGCGAACCGTCATGCTCCTGCAGGAAGATCATTCCAAATAATCTCTATTCTTTCTGAAACATGATAGTTGCCAGAATGATCAGCACCGCTCCAATCACTAACTGAGCGGTAATTGCCTCATCAAAGAGCAGAATGCCGTAGAGGCTAGCAACTACTACTTCCAAATAGGACAAATAGGAGAGGGTAGATGCTTTCATCTTCCGAAGTGCCTGAAAAAACAGGCCGAAAGCCAATAGACCGATGGTTAAAGCAAAGATTGTTACTAATCCGTAAGTTTCCCAACTCAAATCGCCTAGCGCCGGCCAGGCGAACGGTAAAAAGATGAAGCCGCCCAGCAGATTCTGAAAAAATACAGTTTCAAAGCCAGAATAGGCGTAGGATGTCCGTTTAAAAATAATGACTGTAAGTGCGAAAACTATAGCTGATACTAACATCGCCCCCATCCCGATCAAATCTTCGTTAGCCGTAGTAAACGGCTGATCCGAAAAGATCACAATGATGCCTATCAGCGGCAGGAACAATAACCATTGATTTCTCTTGGGAATTGATTCTTGTAGCCAGACCCGGCTGTAGATAATAGAAAAAACCGGCCAGGTATAAAAGATAACAATTGCATTCACGATGCTGGTGTAGGAATAGCTGGCAATAAACAGGAACAATCGTACTGCATTGAGTAATGATCCTAATAGTAGCCACTTCACCGAATTGCGGAAGAGCCTGACTCGCTTTAAGTAGGTAAAATAAGCGAACAGAATCGCCGTAGGAATAGCCATTCGGAAGAATGTGAGCGTTACTGGCGGTAAATTAATTGTTTTAATAAACGCCCCGGCAGAACCCAGGATGATAATAGCCAGTACGGCCAGCAGGTAGGGATTCATGCTACAGCATCCAGAGCCGCCATACTGCCGAAAGTAACACCAGCAGTAGTGAGGCCGGAATTAGATACTTCCAGCACAAGGTCATCAGTTGGTCTACCCGCAGGCGAGGGTAAGTCCAGCGCACCCACATTTGTACGGCTACCAGCAGCAATACTTTACTAAACAACCAGAATATTCCCCAGGCGTGCCCTATCCAGGTGCCGGGTTCGCCGGTAGTCCAGTCGGCTAATGTAACTGAGCCGATATTGGGTAATGGAGTATTCCAACTGCCTAAGAAAAGAATAGCTCCCAGGAAGCTAACCAACAGCATCATAGCGTACTCGGATAGCATAAACAGCGCCCAGCGAAACCCCGAATATTCGGTATGGTACCCGCCAATCAGTTCGGATTCCGCTTCGGGAAGGTCGAAGGGAGCGCGATTGCTTTCGGCTAGCGAAGCAACGAAGTAAATGATAAAAGCGAAGAACAGGATTGGCACCCGAACAATATTCCAGCTTACAATACCCCCAATGGCAGTAACTTCTATCTGCCAGTCCGCAATCCCGAACAGGTACGTAGGAAGATCAGTCACCTCCGGAGCTAAAACACCTTGCAAATAAGAAATAAGCTGAAGATCGAAGCTTTGGGAGACAATCACCACGCAAAGTACTGAAAGACTGAGCGGAATTTCGTAGCTCACAATCTGGGCTACCGACCGCAACGCCCCATAAAGTGCGTATTTGTTGTTTGAGCCCCAACCCGACATCAGAATGCCGATCACATCGAGCGACACAATCGCCAGCAGAAAAAATAGCCCAATCTCCGCGGTAGAACCCCGGAAACCTGAAGTGAGCGGTAGCACGGCAAATCCGGCAAACACCGCGGTAAAAATTACAATGGGAGCCACCAGAAATAATACCCGGTCAGCAGCTTTGGGCACAATGTCTTCCTTCTGAATAAGCTTTAGCAAATCGGCGATGGTTTGCAGTAAGCCGAACTTTCCCACTTCCATTGGCCCCAAGCGATCCTGGATGAAGGCCGAAATTTTGCGTTCAGCGTATACGCCCAATACGGTGAAGGCGAGCAGAAAAGGAAGGAAGAAAAAGAAGGTTGACATACGGGCAGCAAATTACGGAAGTGAGTCACTAAAATCCTACCACTAACCGACTCATTCCGAACAATTAGCCAGTGCAATCACCAAACAACCCTTATTCTAGGGGGTTATATTGGAGAGTAATTTTTTTGCAATACATAACTTTTTAATATGAAGACCATGAAGAAACAAGATTTGCAAGTATTAGCTGATTTTTCCGGGGTGAACTGCGTGAGCATTTACATACCAACCCACAAGAAAGGCCACGAGGTGAATGAAGGACGCGATGCAACTCTGCTGAAGAACCACTACCAGCAAATCAGGCAACAACTGAAAGACAAGGATATACCCGAAAACGAAGCGAACAACTATCTGGCTCCTATCAATGAATTGATAGAAGACAATGATTTTTGGCGGCATCAGGAGCAGGGACTGGCCGTGTTTTTAGGAGATGGATACTTCAAAGTACTTAAGCTGCCATACACCGTACAGGAGTTTAGTATACTATCTACTGCATTTCATTTAGATCAGATAGTGCCCCTGCTCCACGAAGAGCATCCTTTCTATATTTTGGCGGTGAGTTTGAATAAAATTCGTTTACTGCAAGGAAGTCAGCAGCAGATTGAGGAGTTAGATATTAAAGATATGGTACCGGAAGGTATGGATGATGCACTGAGCTACTACGATTTTGAGAAGACTTTGCAGCACCATTCTGGTTCTAACCGAGCTGAACCCGGATCAACCATCTACCATGGGCAGGGCGGTGACGGCGATACCGATCAAACCTACATCCGGGAATATTTTCGTAGAGTGAATGACGTATTAGAGCAGGTTGTGGAAGATAGAAATCGTCCTATGGTGCTAGCTGGGGTAGGTTATCTGCACCCAATCTACCGAGAAGCAAATAAAACGTTTAATCTGACCGAAGAGGGGATTGAGCAGAATCCTGATCAAACCTCAGCCGAAACGTTGCACGGAAAAGCAACGGAAGTACTGCAGGATTACTTTTCAGAGGATAAGCAAACAGGGATGAATCGCTATGCAGCACTGGCTGGTTCGGGTAAAGCTTCTTACGATATACGCGAGATTGCCCCTGCAGCTGTTGATGGTCGCATTGATGCCTTATTTGTGGTAGAAGGAACTCACCATTGGGGGCACATTAACCGGGAAGATAATTCCGTACAACTGCACGATTCTCAGCAGGAAAATGATCATGATCTTGTATCTAAGTCTGCCGTACAAACTATTCTTCACGGTGGGCATACCTATATGGTAAAGAAAGAAGATCTACCCGAAGAGTTTGTCGATGCCGAACTGGCTGCCA
Source organism: uncultured Roseivirgaceae bacterium (assembly GCA_964551335.1). Classification (GTDB taxonomy): domain Bacteria; phylum Bacteroidota; class Bacteroidia; order Cytophagales; family Cyclobacteriaceae; genus Tunicatimonas. The sequence continues at coordinate 24,647 of CAZKCO010000015.1, read as the reverse complement.
TTTTCCGCTGGTAAAAAGGTGGTTTTGTTAGTGTTATGGTGTTAGCGTGTTATTGAACATAGATAATTTAACACCATAACACCATACTTCTGTCAATATGGCAGAAAAATAGTCGGGCATAGTAATTGGACTTTGTAAGAAAAGACTTTTTGAAACTATGGAACTAACGGCAGATAATAAGCTAAAAAAGCTGATCATTGTCGGTGATCGTATTTTGATTAAACCCAAAAAGGCATCGGAAAAGACTAAAAGTGGTTTGTTTCTTCCGCCCGGAGTGCAGGAACAAGAAAAGGTACAGACCGGCTATGTGATGAAAACCGGCCCAGGTTATCCTATTCCGCTACCTGCCGAAGACGATGAACCTTGGAAAGATCGCGATGAGCAAATTAAATACATTCCTCTTCAGGCAAAAGAAGGCGACCTGGCGATGTTTTTGCAGAAAGGTGCTTTCGAGGTTATCTACGAAGGTGAAAAATACGTAATTGTTCCTCAAGCATCTATTTTGATGTTAGAAAGGGAAGACGATCTTTTTGATTGAGTCAGGTTATCTAAACTCTTACAGGATGCAAACTTGGTTTGTGTCCTTTTTTAATTTTTGCTAGGTTCGCCTCTATACGTTTTTTTTTGTTGTACCGTTAGCAATACATAGCGCTACGTCCGGTTTATGAAAGTATTTTTTGTAGTTTTTCTTTTATTCACAAGCTTTTTCGCCTTAGCCCAGGAAACCGATCCTGACTGGGAACAGGAAGGCGAAATTGACGATGCCGAGGTCGTTATTGAAAAAGACCGGGAAATTACCTTACCTACGGCTAGCCGTCGCTATGAACCTATTCCGCCCGTAGAGATAGCCCGGCCTACTACCAGTATTACTTACCGTTTTCAAGAGGTAGTTCCTACATTACCTAGCCTTAACCCTCAAGTGCGGCCCCTGAAAATCAAGAACCCCCCATTGGATAAACTGTACGGCAACTACGCCAAGTTAGGCTTCGGTAATTTTTTGTCGCCTTACGCCGAACTTTTTGCCAATAGCACCCGCAACAACGATTATGGCTTTGGCATCCATTTACTACACGAATCGTCTCGCTTGGGGCCGGTAGATGATGCTAACTCGGGAAACAGCGATACCCAGTTAGGGCTAAACGGAAAATACTTTGCTCGCGGCCATACCTTCCGGGTTGATGCCAAGTACCAGCGAGAACGCTACCATTTTTACGGCTACAGTCCACTCACTGAACCTATTCCCGACCGTGACTCCATCAAGCAGGTTTTCAACTCAATTGTGGTTTCGGCCGGTATATCTCGTGAGCAAATTGACGCTCCTTTTGATTACGACATGCAGGCTAAGTTTATTCACCTGAGTGATGCTTATCGGGCGTCGGAGAATCAGGTAGAACTCAACCTGGAAGCCACCTATACTATTTTCCCTCATTTGCAAGTAGGAGTAGAGAGCGATTTGTTTTTGATGCAACGCAGCGACCTCAGCTTGGAAACCTCGGAAGAGAGTAGCGCCAATCGGAATTTAATCCGGGCCCGTCCGTTCCTGATTTACCACACTGGCGAAGGGCTAGACGAAGGTTTGTCTATCAAAGGCGGATTTACCATAGCTCACGAAAACGATACCGCCAGCAACGCCAATCAACTGCATGTTTATCCTTACGCTTTAGCGACGCTGCATTTTGACAAATCCTTTCAGGTCTACGCCGGTATTGATGGCAATATTGAAGCCACGTCTCTGTATTCCTTTACCCGGGAAAATCCTTTTTTGCAGGCCGACGTGCCCCTGTTGCATACCAACCGGAATTTTACCTTTCGGGGGGGAATTAAGGGACGGATCAATAGTTTCTTAGGATTTCATGCCGGTGTAGCCGCTAATAACTACAAGAACCTGTACTTCTTCGCTAATAGCGCTTCCGATTCTACCCGATTCACGATTCTGTACGATGCGGATAATGCGTTTCAGTTAAACCTATTTGGAGAAATTACGCTGAACAGTGCCGAACGGTTCCGGTCTAGCCTGCGGGGAGACTTCTACACGTACAGCCTGAACGAAGTTGCTGAACCCTGGCACCGACCTAATGTTACCCTTAGCTGGCTCAATAGCCTGAACCTATACGAGAAAATACTACTGAACGCCGAACTTCAGTTTATGTCAGGGTTGCAGGGGTTAAATCTGGCTAGTGGTACTTCGCGCGAACTTGACGCTATTGTCGATCTGCATTTTCAGGCGGATTATTTATTTTCCAACCGTTTTTCCGCATTTATCAAAGTAAAAAATATATTTGCACAGAATTACGAGCGTTTCATGAACTACCCCTCCCGAGGAATCATGTTTATGGGAGGAGTTACCTATAGCTTTTAAAATTTTGATTTAGAGTCTATTTGGTACGTGAGTACCTTTATAAGTAATGTTCTTAGGCTTATTCGGGTATGATCAGTTACTTCGCGTAAATAACTGATAATTATTGTTTTACCAAGTAGTATGTAAACTAATCCGTTATGGAAAACAGAGAAGAAACCGGATACCACTTAGAAGATAATGACGACTTTGGTTTGCCCGAGTCAGACTTTCATCCCATTGATCGGGAAGAGGAAATGCCTCCGCAGTTTGAGGAACCAAGGTACTACGTTGAAGAGGAAGAAGAATCAAGCCAGGGATGGATTGTTGCTGCCGTAATTGGGTTAGTAATTATAATAGGGTTGGCAGTCTATCTTTTCTTATTTAACGGTATAGATCAAGTTGCCTCCTGGTTTGGTGAAGAAGAGCCAGTAGAAGAAGTAGTAGTGGCTACTCCTGAGCCGGAGCCTGTCATTGAAGAACCGGTAATTGAAGAGCCTATTGTCGAGGAGCCCATTTTTGAAGGACCTTCTTTAGCTCCTTATATGGGTATTGAGCGCATTTCGGCTCCAACGGGACGTACATTTGTAGTAGTAGCCAGCTTCGTTGATGCTGACTTGGCTATGGATTACGCTCGTCAACTGGAAGCGCAGGGAATCGGTTCCAAAATTCTGGACCCCACCAGTCGGGCTCCCCTGATTCACCGAGTGGCGGTATCCGATTTTGAGACTTTTACCCAAGGAATGGAAAACATTGATACCTTCCGTACCGAATACGGCGAAAATACCTGGATACTAAAATACTAGTATGATTCTATTGCAAATCACAACCGAAACCCCTTCCGATACTACCGCTCTTACCTCCGCTGCCGAATCTGTTACCGTTCTGGACCTGCTGCTAAAAGGTGGTTGGGTAATGATCCCGCTCATTATCTTGTTTGCACTCTCGATCTATATCTTCGTAGAGCGTGTTCGCACTATTAAGCGAGCGTCTAAAGTACCCGAGCAGTTCATGGAAAAGATCCGAGGATTGGTGTCTCGAGGAGAAATTAGTGCGGCCCGTGTAATCTGTTCACAAACCGACTCGCCTATTTCGCGCATGATCGAGAAAGGTATCACCCGTATTGGCAGTCCGTTAAAATCTATTGAAGGAGCTATTGAAAACGTAGGTAAGATCGAACTGTACCGGCTGGAAAAGAATTTGACGCTCATGGCTACTATCTCCGGGGCTGCACCCATGATCGGGTTTTTGGGAACCGTAACCGGTATGATTCAGGCATTTATCGCTATTGCTCAGGAAGAGGGCAATGTGAGCCCGCAATTGCTATCTACTGGCATCTACGAGGCGATGATTACTACCGCTACCGGACTAGTAGTGGGGATTATTGCTTACTTGGGCTACAATTATCTGGTATCCCGCGTAAATAAGGTGGTTCACCAGATGGAGTACATATCTATTGATTTTATTGATTTGCTACAGGAACCTCACTAAGTTTTCTGTACAGACGCAAAACAGCTACACCATGGACTTACGTGCCCGGAATAAAATTGAAACCAGTTTTAATTTTTCCTCAATTGCCGACATAATTTTTTTACTCCTGATTTTCTTTATGCTTACCTCATCGTTTGTCACTCCTTCAGGGCTACCGGTGAATTTACCTTCTAGTAGAGCTTCTACCATTGTATTGCAGCGGGTAAACGTTACTATTACTCCCGATTTGCAATACTTCGTCAACGAACGCGCTGTACCCGCCGATCAGCTGGAAAGTGCCTTGCGAGCGGCGCTTTCCGAACAGGAGGGCGTTGTGGTACTTAATGTCGACAAATCGGTACCAGTAGAGCACCTCGTGAGGGTAGCGGGCATTGCTACTTTACTAGAGGCAAAAGTATCTATTGCTACGAAACCCGAATCGACCCGATAAACGTTATACTTACGAGGCTTCATCAATCCGTACGGTTTTACCTAGCAAAAAAAGGATTTAAATTTTGGTGAAGGCTCGACGTTATTAATTAAAGTAGCACTAGTATAATATGACATCGCCCGAAGAAAAAAAAGACCGCCGAGTTGCCGCGTTAGTATCGCTAGGGGTAAACTCTGCGCTACTGTTACTATTTTTCTTTCTGTTGGCTTGGCAGGAGCCTGATCCACCGCTACCGGAATACGGCATTGAGTTGAATTTTGGATTGGACGAAACCGGTGCGGGCGAAACTGCTCGTCCGGAACCTACTCCGGTGGTAGAAAAAGAGCCCTTAGAAGAAGTGACTGAGGAAGTTGAGGAGATAGAGGAAATACTGGAAACTCCGCCCGAGCTCGAAGAAGTACAGGAACCCACTGAACAGGTAGAGTACGAAGCTCCCGTAGAAGAAAGCCCGGACGTAGTGGAAGAAGTCCCGGAAACGGTCCCCGAAGTAGTAGAAGAACTCGAAGAACCAGTGCAAGAACCGGAACCAGGTAGCTTGTATCCTTCCAGTAATACCAATCAGGGGGCTTCTGATCAACCCGTAGGAGATCAGGGAAAGGAAGAAGGAAAAGTAGATGAGCGTGCGCTCTACGGTGCTAAAGGGCCTTCTGACGGGGCTTCGTTGCAAATGGCAGGCTGGAACTGGGATTACATTCCCCGTCCTCAGGATAATTCTAATGACAACGGCCGTATTGTTTTTCAGATTACTATTGATGATCGAGGGGAAATAATTAGTATTAGAACGTTAGAGAAAACAGTTAGCCCTGCCGTGGAACGGGTGTATCGGGAAGCTGTAGAAGAATTGACATTTAGCCGAACGGGAGATAATGTGCGCGCAGCGGCAACATCTACTGGGAAAATTTCCTTTGTTATTCGTTCCAAATAGTATATTTGCGCTTCCGATTGTGCATCGTTTAAAATAAAGTTCTTACTAATTTGGAAGGTATTTGTGTTTGTGTTTCACGTAATACTTTCTTAAGTTGATTAATAAACTACTACTAATTTTGTATGAGTAAGATTACCGTGGTGTTAGCGGATGATCATGCAATACTAGCTGAAGGAACGGCTAGTATACTAAAAGATTACGATTTCATAGATATAGTTGGATCAGTAAATGACGGCGAAAAAGCGCTGGAGTTGGTGGTTGAAAACGAACCTGATGTGTTGGTGTCCGATATTTCAATGCCTGGTAATTCTATCTTTGATATTGTTCAGGAAATTAATAAAAGCCAGTTAGGGACGAAAGTGTTAATTCTCTCTATGCATGATACTCCCGACTATGTATTTAAGGCATTGAATAGCGGAGTGAACGGATATATTACCAAGTATGCCGATCGGGATGAGGTCGTAAAGGCTATTCAGGTCGTAGCCAAAGGAGAAGAGTACTACAGTCAACCTATTACCCAGGTTATTGTAAAAGGATTTAAGGATAAGAAGAATCAAGAAAGTAATGATCAGAATCCTATCAGCGTCCTCTCCAAACGAGAAAAGGAAGTGTTGATGCTACTGGTGGAAGGGCTTAATTCCAAGCAAATCGCCGAACGTCTCTTTCTGAGTGAACGCACGGTTTCTAACCACCGGGCCAATATGCTCCAGAAGTGCCAGGTTAACAACACCGTAGAGCTGGTAAAGCTTTATCTGGATAATGTGAATAAATGGTAACTTACTAAGCTATCTTTCTTCCGTAGTTTTTTGCTTAAATCCACCACGTTTTCTTTCAGCTTTATCCTTATCATGCAGGTAAAAAGGTGAGAGAGGAGGTTCTTCATTACGTATGGCAGCATCAGTCTTTTGATCGTTCAGGCCTGCAAACAGTGCATGGTGAGTCAATACTTATTCGCTCGGCTGGGGCTTTAAACCATAATGCTGGGCCTGATTTTGCTCAGGCCCGATTGATGATTGGCAATCTGGAATGGTGCGGCTCGGTAGAAATACACGTCAGATCATCTGATTGGAATCGCCATGGCCACCAAAACGATCCAGCTTATAACCGCGTGATATTGCACGTGGTGTGGCAAAAAGACCAAGAAGTATTCCGGGCAGATGGTACTCCCGTTCCTACGTTGGAGCTCAAGAGTCGGGTTGACCATTCAATACTCTTCAGAAGTCAGTCTTTATTAGATAGTCAACAACCTTTTATTCCTTGTGCTTCGCAAGCTTCCCGGGTAGCGGAAATTACTAAAATAGCTCAGATTGAAAGGGCAACTGCTCAGCGACTGGAGCGAAAAGCCAACGAAATTTTACAGCAATTGGCCACAAACCAAGGAGACTGGGATGAAACCAGTTACCAGTGGCTGCTAAGAGGGTTTGGGTTTAAAACCAATCAGGATGCTATGCAGCAACTAGCTCAGAGCATTCCGTTACGTTGGGTGAGAAAATTGAACAATGACCAAATACAACTTCAGGAAGTTTTTTTGCACCAAGCCGGACTTGCTCGGTATGCAAATACTACGTATGAGATAATTAGACCACCCGAAGTGGTTCAACGACAATTATCTTCCTCAATCTGGCGCTATAGCCGAATGCGTCCGGCCAACTTCCCTCACTCCAGAGTAAAGCAAGTAGTTCAGCTACTTAGTCAGTGGCAAGGGGATTTGACTTGGTTGTTTCAGCTTCAGTCAGTGGATAATTATCAAGAAAAATTTAGTTTGACCGGTGCCGACGGACAAAGTATCGGTAAGTCTAGCGTAGAATCACTGATCATCAATACCGTAGTGCCGCTGCTTACTGCCTACGGTATGTTTCATCGGGAAGATCACTACCAGCAGCATGCCTGGGATTGCCTTAGGCAATTGGCTGCCGAACGCAATCAACTCATCCGAAAATACGCTATGTTAAATTTTCCGATGGAATCCGCTCTGGATACCCAGGGGCTAATAGAGTTACACCAAAGCTTTTGCACCAAAAAACAGTGCTTGAAGTGTAGTATTGGTTCGGAGGTTATGAAAAAACACCATTTGTTCGTTTCTTAAGTGCTGAACACTGAAAAATTAGCGCGTTGTGGATCATCCTGCTCCATAGTTGCATTCTTATTGGCATCATCTTTTTTTGGTACCGCGGTATCAAAGAAAGACCGATGGCTCGTTGGCTTCTGCCGGCTTTGGGAATACGGCTTTTGTGTGGCTGGTTGGTAGGGCTACTTTACCTATATTACTATCCCGGAGGTGATACCTGGAACTACTTCTCTGATGGAAGCATACTGGCCGATCTGGCTCGCTCTAATGGGATAAATTACCTGCTGAGCTGGTTCCACCCTCAGTATTTGCCTGATTCACTGATATACACCCAGCAACCTCGGGCTTTGTTGATGAGCAAGGTTGTTAGCATTGGCTGCTTGCTTACCCAAAACAATTACTGGTTGATTTCGGCATACATGACTACCCTTTCGTTTGCGGGTGTCTGGTACCTGGCGCAAACATTGGTGCAGTTATTTCCCAAAACCCAGCAAACAGTCGGTATCGCGTGGCTGGGATATCCTTCCTTTGTGTTCTGGAGTTCGGGTATTTTGAAAGAAACCATTACAATAGGAATCATCAGTTTTTTGGTGGCCGAAGCATTAAAATTCTATTTTGGAACTGGTTCAAAACGGTGGATACTACGCTTCTTGGGTTGGATCGTTGCCGCCTACATCCTCTGGATTATGAAGTACTACTACGCGGCTGTACTCATCCCAGTGCTAATCGCTGTTGTTGTTGCGAGAAAGACCAACTTCGCTCCAACTTATTTGGTAGGGAAAGGGTTAGCGATATTCGGAGTGTTGATACTACTCGCTACTGTCTTACATCCTAATCTCAACTTAGACCGCTTTCTTGGGGTGATTGTGAAAAACCACGACGCCTTTCTACGTATATCGGAGCCAACTAATGTCATTCATTTCTACGATCTGCAACCTGCCCTGGGCAGCATGTTGCTAAATGCACCAATAGCTTTATTTTCAGCCTGGTTTCGTCCGCTATTGTTAGAGACTAATTCGCTACTGCAACATTTGGCCGGAGTAGAAAATGTGCTATTGCTAATTCTGACTGTTACTGCTCTACGAAAGGTGGGGCAGTTAAAACAAACTCGGCAGGATATAAAGCTATGGTTGGTAGCCGGGCTTGTTTATGCCGGGTTATTAGGTGTGTTGCTGGCTTTTTCAACGCCTAATTTTGGTACCCTTATTCGCTATAAGGTAGCTTATTCGCCCTTCTTACTTTACATCATCCTGGTAGCAATCCAGAGCTCGGCTAAGAAGCAGTCACATTAATGGGCACTGAAATCAAGTCACGAAATTGCTCAATATCTTCCTTCAATACCGGATCCTTGGCATCATAAAACCAGTTGACCTCCGTCAACTTTCCTGCTTTCTGTATAGTTTTCAGCCGTTTAATCAGCTCAAATAGCGCTTTAGCAGAGGCAGTATTGAAATACTTCAATTGGATGTCTAACACAGTTTTATTGGCTGGGTTCTGAACGTAAGCATCCATCCACTGGAGTACCGGAAAATAAAACCCTAAGGCGTCCTCTTCGTCCGATATGCCTCGGACCACCAGACGACCGGTCTGTTGGTTTAGTTGTATTTCGGGAGTGGTGGCAGTGGCCGGAATTTGCATAGAATCCATAAAAATTTGCTCAAGTTTAGCCCAGTAGCAACGGTTAATTAAGGTGCTGCCAAAGTGGTGCATAGATGATTAAAAAGTACAACGACAAGAGTGCTTAAAAAGTAGCTCCGGCCTTCATTAATTTGTTGGCGAATAAAAAATCGCGCAATTCCTGCACATCAGTATCCAGAATGGTTTTATTGCTCCCTTCCCAGAGCTTATGCCCCTTGTATAGGAACAAAATATGGTCGCCAATACCAATCACCGAGTTCATGTCGTGTGTCACAACAATGGTAGTTGTATTTAGCTCTTCGGTAATTTCTTTAATAAGATCATCGATCAGGACTGACGTTTGCGGATCGAGACCGGAGTTGGGTTCATCACAGAACAAGTACTCTACATCGTTTACAATAGCCCGGGCAATGCCTACCCGTTTCTGCATACCTCCACTAAGTTCAGAAGGCATTTTTTTATTAGAACCTTCCAGTCCTACTCGCTTCAAACAGAAATTTACCCGGTCGAGCTTTTCATCTTCGGGCATATCAGTGAGTGTATCCAGCGGAAATTTTACGTTATTTTCTACAGTCAGCGAGTCAAACAGGGCTACTCCCTGAAACAGCATCCCGATTTCCCGTCGAATTTCGGTCTTTAAATCCTTATCGCCGTGAGTAAAATCCCGATTATTATAGTAAACAGTTCCTTGGTCGGGCTGTACCAGGCCTACAATACACTTCAGGAGTACACTTTTTCCGGTACCGCTCGCCCCGATAATCAGATTGGTCTTTCCTTTTTCAAACACTCCACTGATGTCTTCCAGTATGGTTTTGCCAGCAAAGGCTTTGTTAATATCTTCAATACGAATCATACTAAACTGCTTGAATTTAAGCTATTAACCCAACAATACTGACACTACGACGTAATCGGCAATCAGTACAGCGATACAACTATTGGTTACGGCGGTGGTGCTGGCCTGTCCTACTTCCAAAGCTCCTCCCCGAGTGTAGTAACCCTGATAAGCCGAAACGGTAGAAATCAAGAAGGCAAAAACCACTGATTTTACCAACGCCACAAAAATATTATATTGTTGAAATTCCGTTCGAAGACCAGCCACATATTCTTGTCCGGTTACCACATCCATAAAAGTGCCAATCAGATAACCACCGTACAGCGATAGAAAACCGGCCACGATTACCAGTAGCGGAAACATGAGTATGGCCCCCAGTACCTTGGGTACGATCAAATACGAGGCGGAATTAATTCCCATCACTTCCAAAGCATCAATTTGCTCGGAGATGCGCATGGTACCTAATTCACCCGCGATATTTGATCCAACCTTACCCGCCAGCACTATTGAAGTAATCGTAGGTGCCAATTCCAGCACCGTCATGTCGCGTACCACCAGACTGACCACGCTTTTAGGGATAAATGCACTCACGAGGTTCGCGGCGGTCTGTAACGTAGATACCATCCCGATGAAGGTCGAGACAATCGCTACCAGAGTCAACGAATTAATCCCGATTTTCACAGCTTCGTCAATGGTGCGCTTCACGTAGGTGTTAAACGCCTCCATTCGGGTGAACAAGGTGCCAATAAACAATAAGTAAGAGCCAATGCTTTTCATGAAAAGAAATTCTTAGTGTTATGGTGTTTTAGTGCTTTGTGTTAACATGTCATGGTACTATGTGTTAATGTTTTTTGTAAACTTTGCTTATCGTTTATTGTAACTCTCTAACACCGTAGCACTGTAAAACTACAACAGTATATTATTAAAAGGTTCTACGTAACAACAAATTATACGTTTATGAAAAAATTAGCGGTGATCACCGGGGCTGGCAAAGGAATAGGTAAAGCCCTCGCTCAGGCTTTTGCAGCAGAAGGGTTTTCTTTAGCGCTCTGTGCCCGCACCGAGGCCGATCTACAGCAGTTAAAGCAGGAACTTACTCAAGCTCATCAAAATATTGAGGTGTTCATTCGCCCAACGGATGTTTCTAAAAAAGATGAAGTACTAGCCTTTGCCGAAATGGTGACTGAAACAGGAACTCCGGTGGAAGTACTGATAAACAACGCAGGAGTGTTCATTCCTGGTCAAATCCATCAGGAAGAGGAAGGGGCGCTGGAAAAACAGATCGAAACTAATTTATACAGTGCTTACCATTTAACCAGGGCATTGCTCCCCTTAATGATAGACGTTAAACGCGGACACATTTTTAATGTTTGTTCTACGGCCAGTATTACTGCCTACACCAACGGAGGTTCGTACTGCATCAGTAAGTTTGCCATGCTGGGTATGAGTAAGGTGCTTCGCGAAGAAATGAAACCCCATAACATTCGGGTAACTTCCGTACTGCCCGGAGCTACGTTAACCAGTAGTTGGGCCGGTAGCGATCTGCCCGAGTCGCGCTTTATGCCCCCCGAAGACGTGGCCGAAGTGGTGCTGAACGCTTATCGACTCTCCAACCGGACCGTCGTGGAAGAAATTCTCCTACGCCCACAGTTAGGCGATATTGGATAAAATTTGATTTATTTGCCATAGCAACAAATATTAGTGTTATGGTGTTAAAGTGCTGTAGTGTTATAGATCTTATAAAGCTTTTAGGACTACATGCTCTATAATACTCTAACACTGAAACACCATAATACTATCGAAGATGTTTGCTTCTGAAATCACCTCATTTCAATCGTATTGTCAAAGCCTGACGGAATACATTCGCCGCCCATCAAGGGTAGTAGATATTGGTGGACTGCCTTTGGGCGGGACTTACCCCATTCGGGTGCAATCCATGACCACAGTAGATACCATGGATACAAAAGGCTCGGTAGAACAGTGTTTACGGATGATTGAAGCCGGTTGTGAGTATATTCGGATTACGGCCCCCAGCCTGAAAGAAGCGCAGAACCTGGAGAACATCCGAAAAGAACTGCGAAAACTAGGACATAATACTCCGCTGATTGCCGATATTCACTTCACTCCCAATGCGGCTGAGTTAGCCGCCCGGATTGTAGAAAAAGTACGGATTAACCCCGGCAACTACGCCGATAAGAAGAAATTCGAGACCATTGACTATGATGATGCCAGCTACCAGGCCGAGATTGATCGTATCCGGGAGCGCTTTACTCCGCTGGTAAAAATCTGTAAAGAATACGGCACCGCCATGCGGATTGGTACCAACCACGGCTCACTCTCCGACCGAATTATGAGCCGCTACGGCGATACCCCGCTGGGCATGGTAGAATCAGCTCTGGAGTTTCTCCGCATCTGTGAGGATTTGAATTACTACGACGTAGTGCTTTCCATGAAGGCCAGCAATACCCAGGTGATGGTGCAAGCCTATCGGCTGCTGGTACAAAAGCTGGACGAAGAAGGGTTGCAGCCCTACCCGCTGCATTTGGGGGTGACCGAAGCGGGTGACGGTGAAGACGGACGCATTAAATCGGCCGTAGGGATCGGTACCTTACTGGAAGACGGACTAGGTGATACCGTTCGGGTATCGCTAACTGAGGAGCCGGAGTACGAAGTACCGGTAGCCTATCACCTCGTGAAACGTTATGATAACCGTGCTCCCCATCAGCCCATTCTTCCGGTAGAAGAGATTCCGAAAGACCCGTACAGCTACTCTCGCCGCCGTACGCACGACGTTGCGAACATCGGGGGGGATAATGTACCGCGGGTGATTACGGATGTATCGGCCATTAGTGAATGGAGCTACCGCGATTTGAAGCACGTCGGGCATTTTTATTTACCCGAGCTGGATAAGTGGACTATGAATGACCAAGGTTGCGACTACGTTTACACCGGTCAGCGGCCTATTGATTTTATGCTGCCGAACGGTCTCAAGGAAATCCGGGATTTTGATGTTTGGCAACAGCAGGACGACCAACAAAATAAGTATCCTTTATTCCAGTCATTGGAGGTGTACCAGCGGGCTGATGTGCGCCACCAGCAACTAAACTTCCTGCACGTTCGGCTAGAAGATTGGAGCGAAGGGCTGGTGCAAATTCTGAAAAGCGACAACACATTGGTATTGCTTCTGGATACCGAAAACAAACACGCAATGCCCGAGCAGCGGCGGTTCTTCTTCGGATTGCTGGAGCAACAGATTACTAACCCGGTGGTAGTGCTTAGAAAATATACCGAAGTCAACGATGAACAGCTTCAGCTTTACGCTGCTACCGACGTAGGCGGTTTACTAATTGACGGTCTAGGTGACGGCATTATGCTTAGCACTCCGCTGGCTGGCGATCAGGGTCAGCAGCTGAACCAGATCAAACGAAACAATGGCATTTCGTTCGGTATTTTGCAAGCGGCCCGCACTCGGATGTCGAAGACTGAATACATTTCCTGCCCATCCTGCGGACGTACGTTGTTTGATTTACAGGAAACCACGGCGATGATCCGGCAGCGTACCGACCACCTAAAGGGAGTGAAGATTGGAATCATGGGTTGTATTGTAAACGGACCCGGCGAAATGGCTGATGCCGACTACGGCTACGTAGGTTCAGGGAAGGGGAAAATCACGCTCTACCGCGGTCAGGAAGTAGTAAAGCGCAGCGTTCCTTCCGAACAGGCGGTAGACGAACTGATTGAACTGATACGGGAAGACGACAATTGGATTGAACCTACCAAGACTGCTGAGTAAAGATTTGTATATCAGTAGAATAGACTACTTGTCGGAAGCGCTTTGCTCAGACTGCTGAGAAGCTCTGGTCTGCTCTTTTAGCGTCTTATCAAAAGCTTCGGCTATTGCTTCTCCTACCGACTCAAAGACTGATTCTTGTTGATTTTTTTCTTTTTCAGTGTACTCCTGATGTATCTCGATCTTTCTCATTGGCTCTTCTCCATCATTCTCTAAAGCCTGAATTCCCAAACCCACTATCATTTCCCAGCTTTTATTAAAGAGGCCACTGCCAGCGTTGGCCGCCTCTCCAAACTCTACTACCTCAATATTTTGTAAGTCGGGCTGAATGTAGCCATCAATCACTCCATTATTCACTTGTAGTTCCGAAGAGATATCTAACTGTCCTTCATTCATCCGAATACCCGTATAAGCCTGGAAAAAATCGTTTAACTCCGGAAGGCTAATTTCATTAATGGTCAAATTAGAATTAAACGAAGGACGGTCGGGTAGCAGATCCATTTCGGTATCTAGCGTGAATTTTCCGTTACCCGTAGTTATCCCTTCGGCTTTTAGTGAGGCAGGAAGCTGCTCGGATGGCTGGGGCTGGTTAGAAATATTTTTGCCATCGATGAGGAGTTCGGTTAGTGAAATAGTGAGTGGAGGATCGCTAGAAGGGTCGCTAAAATGTAACTTTCCCCGTTTAATTCGCAGGTTATTTACCGTGAAGGGGGGAATATTGGTTGAGTTTTTGGAACCGGATGAGTCAGCCACGGCAGCAAGCAAAATAGTGGGAGAGGGCAGATAATAGCTTGTCTGTTGTTTTGATTGACCGGATAATGACAGTTGATGCCGGTATTCTGCATCGCTAGCGTGTACATCTCCCACTAGTACGCCTTGCAACAGCGATTTCCATTGTAAGTCCACAACAATGGTATCGGCCGAGAACATAGGTGCGTCTTGGTTGTCTTCAACCTGGTATATTTCTGCGCCCACTAAAATCACTGTTGCGTCCATTAGCTGAACATCAACCTGATTGACGCCACCACGAATAGCGCTCGCTTGATCAATGCGGCGATTGATGATAGTTTCGGCTACCGGATCAATAATTAGTACTACCGTTAGTACGATGATTCCGATAACTGTTAATACAATGAGCCAGGTTTTCATAGTGTTAGAGTTTAAAAAATGGGTAGAAAACAGACTGATAAGAAAAAACTTTATAGCCAGCTAACATGATATACATGTGAACCCAATTCGCAAGGGAATGTTATCAGAAGAAACCAACCATGCAAAATAACCATACTCCATCAACGAAAGAGAAAGCCTTAGCCATCAACCTGGATCGTAGTATTTACGGCACCCTGGCCGAGATTGGAGCCGGGCAGGAAACGGCCTCTAATTTTTTTAAAGTAGGTAGTGCTTCGGGGACTATTGCCAAAACCATGTCGGCCTACGATATGAAGTTTAGCGATGAGATTTACGGAAAAACGAAGCGTTACGTCAGCGAAGCCCGGCTGTTACTCATGTTGGAGCACGAAATGCAGCTGATTCAGGAACGGCTCTCGGAGATAGCGCCGGAAACTAAATTTTTTGCGTTTGCTAATACGGTAGAAACACTCAATTATCATAAAACCAATCAGGGGCACGGGTGGCTGGGGTTGCGGTTTCAGTGTTCGCCGGAAGGAGGAATGAACGAGTGCGTAGTTCATGTTTTGTTGTACGATAATGAAGCTAGCCTTCAGCAGCAAGCCTTAGGAGTAGTAGGAGTAAATCTCATCTACGCCTGTACCACCATGTCGGCCCCCGAAGAAATCATGCTGTCGCTCACCGATAATCTGGCGAACGATCGGTTTGAAGTAGATTTTTTTCGATTGACTGGCCCCGATTTTTCTACGGTGGATAACCGATTAATGGCGCTGAAACTAGTTAAAAATGGCTTGAGCCGGGCCACTATGTTCGATGCCAGTGGCAACGTGCTGCAACCGCAGGAAGCCCTCTACAAAAAGAACATTATGATTCTGCGGGGGCGCTTCCGGCCGGTAACCCACGTCAATATGGATATGCTCAACGCTGGCTTACAGGTCTTTCGGGAGGATGAACCGGTTGAGGAAGAAAACCTAATACGAATATCTGAGCTCACGCTGCACGGGTTAACTGACGAGGCTGGTATTGATGATACCGACTTTCTGCATCGGGTAGATATTTTAGGTTCGCTGGGGCAGCGGGTACTCATCTCCGACTACCGACGCTACTATTCACTCGCCAATTATATTTCTAAAGTTACCAATGGGAAGATTGGTATTGTGCTGGGGGTAAAAAGCTTACTGCAAATATTCGATGAATCGTACTACCATGATCTTAGTGGAGGTATTCTGGAGGCCTTTGGGGCATTATTCAAAAAAAATATCCGTTTATACATATATCCCTCTTGCCACCCCGAAACTCAGCAACTCATGTGTATTGATGATCTGGAATTTCCGGGCCATCTGAAAAAACTATACCAGTACCTGTGCGAGTCCGGGAAGATTGTGGACGTGAAGCCCACCAACAAAGAGAACTTATCCATCTACAGCGACAATGTGCTGGCCATGATCCGTTCGGGGCAGGTTGGTTGGGAAAGTATGGTACCGCCAGAAGTGTCCGAAGCAATAAAATCAAAAGCCTTATTTGATTATCAGGAAACGGATTAGTAATATGTTGAGAAATACTGTTTGCTAACGGGATACTTTTATCAACCTGCTACTATGCATCCAATCTATTCCTATCTATCGGGATTTGCCCTGCTGATCATTGCTGCATCCTGTTCAACCCAAAGCAGCGAACTTGCGTCAACATCGGAGCCACCCCCTAATATCGTACTGATCTTCACCGATGATCAGACCTACACCGCAGTACAAGCACTCGGCAACGAAGAAATTGAGACTCCTAACCTGGATCGATTGGTGCGTAATGGCACCACTTTTACTCATGCGTATAACATGGGCGGATGGAACGGGGCTATCTGCATTGCTTCCCGCTCTATGATGATTTCGGGGCGCAGCGTTTGGCGAGCCAATCAGTTTCAGGAACGCTGGCGAGCGGGCGATTCGTTAGCCCTAACCCAAACCTGGGGAAAGCTAATGGAACAGGAGGCTGGCTATAATACCTACATGACCGGTAAATGGCACGTAGCTGCCCCCGCCGACTCGGTATTCCAGACAGTGCGCCACATCCGACCCGGAATGCCCAACGACTTTCGGAGTCAGGGTTCGTTTGATAGCCCCGAAACCATGCCGGTAGGTTATAACCGCCCTAAGGATGAGCAGGATCAATCCTGGTTACCCTACGACACTGCCATGGGCGGCTTCTGGGAAGGTGGCCGGCACTGGAGTGAAGTGCTAAAGGATGACGCGCTCGACTTTATTGATGATGCTGTAGCCCAACCTGATCCGTTTTTCATGTATCTGGCGTTCAACGCTCCCCACGATCCCCGGCAGTCGCCAAAAGAGTTTATCGATCGTTATCCGCTAGACAGTATTTCGTTACCGGAGAGCTTTATGCCTCGCTACCCCTACGAAGAATCCATTGGTTTGGGACCCAAACTTCGCGATGAGGCGTTGGCGCCTTTTCCCCGCACCGAGTACGCTGCCAAAGTGCACAGGCAGGAGTACTACGCCATCGTCACCCATCTGGATCAACAGATAGGCGAGATTCTGGATGCTCTGGAGGCCAGCGGAAAAATGGAGAATACCTACATTATGTTTACAGCCGACCACGGCCTGTCGGTAGGGCGACATGGGCTGCTGGGCAAACAGAATATGTACGACCATAGCGTACGGGTACCACTGATGCTGGTAGGCCCCGATATTCCGGCTAATCGGCGGGTAGCGGCGGATGTGTATTTACAGGACGTGATGGCCACCAGCTTGGAACTAGCTGGTATTGAAAAACCGGATTACGTAGAATTCAATAGCCTACTGGGCCTAGCGAAGGGAGAGGATGAACAAGGATCGTATGATGCTGTTTATGGTGCATACATGGACTTTCAACGCATGATCCGTAAGAACGGAATGAAGCTAATCGTATATCCCAAAGCTAACGAGGTTCTACTGTATGACTTAAAACAAGACCCTAAGGAACTTAATGATTTGGCCGACGATCCGGCTTACGCTGATGAAATAGCCAGTTTGCTCGGGGACTTGTTGGCGTTGCAGCAACAGTTTGACGATACGCTTGACTTAGAACCTATGTATCGCGAACGCACCGGTAGTACTTCGCCTTAATCTATTGTAGGAATATGGGCGACATTGCTTATTTTTAAACAGACTTTGCACTTTCCCTTACGAAAGAGTTTTTGGGGGAGGATAAGAGAATTTATTCATCTAACTACAATCACTAAACCTATGAAAACCTATTTCCTTAGTTTCGCGCTGGTAGCTATCACGCTGTCTTGTGTGGGGCAGAGTTCGGTACCTGATGCTGAGTTGCAGATTAAAACTGCGGTGCTGGCAGCTCCGGAAGAACTGCGCGAAGGAGCAATGGTCTACGGTTACGACGGTAAGGGCGAACTGGTCGTGATCCGGGAGGGTAGCAACGAAATGGTATGTATTGCCGACGATCCTGACCGCGAAGGGTTCAGCGCTTCCTGCTACCACCGCGATCTGGAGCCTTTTATGCAGCGGGGCCGCGACCTGAAAAAAGAAGGGAAATCTACCCAAGAGATATTTGACATGAGGGAAGAAGAAGTGAAAGGCGGTTCGCTTAAGATGCCCGACGACCCCACCACGCTTTTCGTACTAAGTGCTCCCGCTGAGCGCTACGATGCCGCCACCGGTGAAGTGTCCGAACCCGATTTTCGCTATGTGGTGTATATTCCCTACGCTACGGCGGCCAGCACCGGCTTACCCTTGAGCCCCGAAGCTCCCGGTATGCCCTGGATCATGGACCCCGGCACCCACCGCGCCCACATCATGATTAATCCACCGAAGAAGTAATAAAGCCAGCATGAATAGTTATGTGATGTAGTCAGCGCACGGATACATGTATGGAGTATCACTGCTACAGAGGAGTTCTATGATTAATGAGCGTCGTTAGAACGTTTCCTACTAAACTAATTCGGTTAGTTTTCTTCAAAAATTGCGGTAACGTTTCCAACACCGTCAATGACAACTTCTACTTTGGTGTCTTGATCAATGTTCACAAGTTCAACCGGAGACCCCGGAATGACCAGGCTTCCTTTTTCTAAAACTAACCCTTTGTCCAGTAGAAAATTTACCAACCATCGTAATGAGTGAAGTGGACCGCCCATTATCTCTGAACCCGCAGCACTAGTGATGAGAGATTTATCTTTATAGGCCGAAAATAATTCGTCCTTGAATGTCAATTCTTTAGGAGAGACTTTCTGCTTTCCTACCACGAGTCCAGTATGAATACCACCTGAACAAATTAATTCTTGTATGGTCGGTGGTTCTACCCAGAAGTTGTACTCATGGATTTCAATTCCTGGGCTTACGTAATCTATAGCGTTTTTTAGCTGTTCATCGGAAGGGTTTTTATCCCTGAGGGTTGTTTTAATCTTTAAGACCATTTCCGGCTCAATAGCGCATTGAATATAATCACTCCAGTCGATACTTATTTCGCTATTTCTCACGTGTGGATAAAATAGCCTGCCACTAATGGGTTCTTCTAGACCAAACTGTTTCCGAATAGAACTGCTTGTACAGCCGACTTTGAACCCTACAACTTGTTCACCAGAATTGATTCTTTTTTTCGTCACTAAATCCTGTACCTGATAAGCATCTTCAATAGAAAGATTAAGTACCGATGTTTTATCTCCATGCCACTCCTTTTGATAAAATGAGTTATAAAAATCCGTCGCGATAGATTCTAGAGTTTTCACCTTATTGGGGTCACAATGAGTAATTATTACTTTAAATAATTGCTTCGTACATAGAGCATCATTTTCTAGAAATGGCTTCTGCACCAAGCAAGATAGTATTTTCAAATCCCCTCAAACAGCATATGCTGCTCCTGATAATCAGGGACGTGTACATTGGCCCAACCGGCTTCCTGTAGGCTTTGCTGCATGGCTTTGGCACTCTCTACCTCTCCGTGAACGAGGAACGTTCGTTTGGGGTGCTCCTTCAGCGTGTTCACCCAGCGCAACAACTCGCTTTTATCGGCGTGAGCCGAGAGCCCATCAATAAGCCGTACCTGCATTTTGCGGGGCACGTCCTGCCCGAAAATACGTATCGTTTCTTCTTCATCCAGAATACGCCGGCCGCGGGTGCCTTTGGCCTGGTAACCTACAAACAGAATGGTATCATCGGGTCGCTGCAAGCGGTGGTAGAGGTGGTGCAGTATCCGGCCCCCGGTGCACATCCCGCTGGAAGAAACGATGATTGCGTTTCTCCGAATCTCATTAATGCTCTGCGAAGCGGGTACACTACGATGGTAGTTGAAAAACTCGTAATCAAAGATAGACCGGCTGTACTGTAGGTCCTGATCGCGTAGTTTGTGGTAGGTGAAATGCCGCTTGTAGAGCTGAGTAACATTAATCGCCATCGGGCTGTCCAGATACACTGGCACCTTCGGAATCTTATCCGATTCCATCAGGGTTTTCAGGTAGTACATCACCGTTTGGGTACGACCTACGGCAAAAGCCGGAATCAGTAAACAACCGCCTCGCTCCATCGCCTCGTTTACTACCTTGGCAAATTCTTCCGATGGGTCTTCCGAAAGGTTCTCCCGGTCGCCGTAGGTAGACTCTACCAATAATATATCGGTTTGGGTCATGGATACCGGATCGCGTAATACCGGCTGGTTATAGCGTCCCAGATCGCCGGAAAAAATGATGGTCTTTTGCTGCGACTGTCCTTCTACGTTCAGCTCCACCCAAGCGGCTCCCAGAATATGCCCGGCATTATGAAACTTCACCCGGATATTGTCTTTTAAGTAAATATCCTCATCAAACTCATAAGGTTCAAACAGCCGGAAGGTGCTTTCGGCATCTTCTACCGTATACAGCGGTTTAGGGGGGTGATGCTTGGAATAGCCTTTTTTGCGGGCCCATTCCGCTTCTTCCTCCTGTAACTTGGCGGAGTCCAGCAACATAATGCGCATCAGGTCGGCAGTAGCCGTGGTACAATAGATCGGGCCGTCGTACCCTTTTTTTACTAATTTCGGCAGATAGCCAATATGGTCGATATGGGCGTGGGAGATAACCAAAGCTTCTACCTGAGATACATCCATTGGAAACGCGTCCCAGTTACGCTGCCGCAGTTTCTTCAGTCCTTGAAACAGACCGCAGTCCATCAGTACCTGAAAGTCGTCGAAGTGCAGTAAATGTTTAGAGCCGGTCACCGACTGGGCCGCGCCGAGAAATTGGATGGAAACGTTCATTGGTGTAGTTTTGATTGTTTGATCTACCAACCTTCAAACATTAACAGGTGTTTGGCAAACCAATTGGTAATCAGCGAAAATAGCGTCCATTATGAAATTAGAACTCAGATTCGCTCTCGCCATTGTGGGCGGAATTGTCGTGATCAGTAGTATTGCTTACTGGATTTTTTACACCCCTAATCTAAAAGATGATCAAGTAGCCTACGTACTGGTGGGGGGGGTTACCCCCAATCGAGCCGTGGTGTCATTTAATACCTATCGTCCGGCGAAGGTGAGAGTACAGGTAAGTACGGTAGCCATCACCTACGCTGATGCTCGTTATTCGGAGTATACTCAAACTACAACAGAAGACAGGAATACCGGGAAGGTGCACCTGGATAGCTTACAACCTAATACCCAGTACTACTACCGCCTGGAAGTTAACGATACCATCGATGCCTTTGAAGGTTATAGCGGTACTTTTACTACTCCCGCCGATAGTGCGTTTTCTTATAAAGTAGCCTTTGGCTCCTGCATGGCCACTGGCTCTAACAGTTCTATCTTTGAGCAAATTGCCAGCGAAAACCCATTGATGTTCATCAGCACTGGCGATCTGCACTACGAAAATATCAATAGCAACTGCGCTAACAACTTCATACAGGCTTATTACCGGGTGTTTAGTGCTGAGGCTCAGTCTAAATTATACCGTAGTACAGCTTTTGCCTATATGTGGGACGATCACGACTACGGCAATAACAACAGTGGCGCTTCGGCAACTTGCAAAGAAGAGGCAATAGCCGCTTACCAGCAGTTTATTCCTCACTATCCATTGGCATTTCAGGATGATAGTGATCCGGTTTCGCAGGCATTTACCCTGGGGCGAGTACGCTTTATTCTGACCGACCTGCGCTCCCAGAAAGTGAAGCCGGAATACGATGGATGCGAACGGATTAAAGTGGGGACCAACTTTGGTTCGGAAACCCATCTAAAGTGGTTTTACGATCAGATGCTGACGGCCAAAGACTCCGGGCAGGTAGTAGTGTGGCTAACGGGTATTCCCTATATCAACCACGAGGGCGGACCAAATTATGTTTGCAATGAGGACGATGATTGGGGCGGTTTTCCCGAAGAGCGGCAGGCTATCGCTAACTTTGTGAAGCAGCATCAGATACCGATCAGTATTATCGCCGGCGATGCCCATATGGTAGCCATAGACGACGGCTCCAATAGCGACTACGCCCAGGGAGGTGGCGCTCCTATTCCGGTCTTCCACGCCGCCCCGATTGATCGTTACGGCTCCTACAAGGGCGGCCCGTACTCTATGGGCTACCACGCCAGCAGCGGACAGTACGGAACTATTGAAGTGGAAGACGAAGGGGGCAATGAAGTTTGCCTAACCTGGAATGCTAAAGATGAACGCGGCAACGTAGTGCAAAGCAATAGCGGTCAGAAGCTTACCTATGAATTCTGTCTGCCAGTGGCGGCCGATTCAATACAATCTAGCCAACGTATGTCCTTTCGCTGAGTACGACATAATTTTCTGCTGAAAAAGCAAACCTATTAGCACAAGTGTAGTATATAACATAGTTGTTTATACAATTATTTAAACTATACTAATTATGCTTTTTGAATCTTTTAAGCTAGGACCCATAGAATTACAAAACCGGGTGGTGATGGCCCCCATGACCCGCTCGCGGGCAGTTAATAATATTCCTAACGATCTGATGGCCGAATACTACGGTCAACGGTCGGGCGCTGGACTGATCATTACCGAAGGTACTTCTCCTTCACCCAATGGATTGGGCTATCCCCGCATACCAGGGGCGTTTTTGCTTGATCAGGTGGAAGGTTGGAAGAAAATAACCAAGGCAGCCCATCAGGGCGGAGCCAAAATATTTCTGCAGCTGATGCATACCGGCCGGGTAGGGCATCCTCACAATCTGCCCGAAGGAGCTGAAGTAGTAGGAACTACCACTACCGCCGTAGAAGGAGAAATGTACACCGACCAGGAAGGACCGCAACCGTACCCTTCGGCTCGGCTGATGGACGAGGCGGATATTCAGGCGGCGATTGAGTCGTACGTTGATAGCTCCCGAAATGCCATTGCCGCCGGATTTGACGGGGTAGAATTGCACGGTGCGAACGGCTACCTGATTGAGCAATTCCTGAATGCGAACGTCAATCAACTGAAGAATGACTATAATGGTTCGTATGAAGCGCGGTCTAAGTTTGCCATTGAGGTAGCGCAGGCGGTAAGCGAAGCCATAGGAGCGGAGCGTACTGGCATCCGGCTGTCTCCGTACGGGGTATTCAACAACACTGGTCCTTTTGAGGGGGTAGAAGAAGCTTACGAATACCTGGCGCAGGAACTAGGTAAGCTGAACCTGGCCTACATTCATATTGTAGACCATTCGGCGATGGGGGCCCCCGAGGTACCACGTTCGGTAAAGGAAAAAATTCGGGATGCCTTTGGAGGAACTATCATTATTAGCGGTGGCTACGATAAAGCCCGGGCTGAGCAGGATCTAGCGGATGGTTTAGGTCATCTAGTGGCCTTTGGCCGACCGTTTATTGCCAACCCTGATTTAGTATACCGGATGAAACAAGGAGCTAAAATTCAGGAACCCAATCCGGATACATTCTACACTCCGGGTGAGGAAGGTTATACCGATTATCCTGTTCTGGAAGAAGCCGAAGCAGCAGAATAATTTACGTACCGGACATCACACTACCCGTAGACCCATCATTTATGATGGGTCTACTTATTTCATAACCACATTGGTCTATTCGTATACCACAATAACATTCTCCCGATCAATCGTATAGGGAGTAGTCAAAATTTGCATGGTTTTAGTCTCGGGCAGCCAATCTACTCCGGCTCCCCACCGAAAGCTGGTCTGCTGCTGTTGAGGAAAGGTGCGGGTGGCTACCTTGGTAAGTTGTAAGGTAGGTTCCAGGCTAATCGTAAAAATATCCACTACATTTTCTTCCTGACCGTTTATCCCCAAACCAATTAGGTAAAGTGACCCTTCGGAGCTGAAAAGATTGATATTCTGATACGGCCACCAAGCTTCGTCTATCCAACCATTTCGTGAATGTTCTTCCAGTGTAACTGATTCAACCAGGGTAAACTCGGTTGCCGAGTCGTAGATGTGGTCAGTAGAGATCTGATAGAGGTCCAGGTGGCGAGTATCCCAGTCGCCAACTAATAGCAGGTACTGCTGCTGATGCCGGGCAATGGCTACACAACCTGCGGTAGCTCGTTCGGCTTCGCCATCTCGACGGATTACCTGTACCGGCTTATCTGATGGACTCGACGGGTCAGAAAAATTGTAAACCAGTACCTGCGAGGTGTTCTTGGCTTCATTATCTTCTACGCCCACCGCAAGTAAACCGTCATTTACCTGAAAGCCTCCGGCGTGCTTGTAAGGAAAAGGTAGTAGCGTATCTATCCCCACTACTTGCCCGTTTTTCACGCTGGCGTAGTAGGAAACAGTGCTGGAGCTACCCGAAAGTAGCAGATAACCAGGGGCAACCCGTTGAATACCTTGTATGTGCCCGCCCTCGTGGTTCACCACCAATGAATTCTGAAACGATAGGAGGTAGGTTGAATCGCCCAATTGCCGGAAAGCGTCTACCAGCGGTGACTGAGCCCAGGCCAGTTGAGTAGTAAGCCAGCTAATGCCGATAAAAAGAAAAGTAAGATAAGAGCTACGCACTACGTAAATGTAGTACAATAAACAATAAAGATTATTACGGTTAGTTGTTTATGCCGCCCATCGTTGACAGCGGATATT
>CAZKCO010000014.1:0-143288 GCA_964551335.1 uncultured Roseivirgaceae bacterium | reverse complement strand
TCTTGGAAATATTATACACAGAAAGCTTGTATTAACCTTAGAATTCACGGTGGCCTTGTCAACTTTCAATTGAAATAGCTATCTTGTGAATTATGGAACTGAATATTTTGCTGTTCGGAATTACGAAGGATATTGTAGGGCAACAGAAGCTTCGCTACGAGATGCCCGAAGGAGCTACCGTACCCCAACTGGTAGAGGACCTGAAGAAAAACTATCCTAAGCTGCACGACCTGGACTCGGTGTTGGTAGCCGTAAATAACGAGTACGGCCAGAAACAACAAGTACTGCACGAAAGTGACGAGGTTGCTCTTATTCCTCCGGTAAGCGGAGGATGAAATACGGAAAGCGGATACCAGAAACGGGAAACCAAGTTTGTGTACGTCCCGGACTCCCGTATACGGCTTTCGGTTTCCGATAAACTATATATATGAATTCAGTCGAACAAATATCTATTGTACTTACTAATGACCCGCTTCAGGTGGATGTAGCGTTAAGCGCTGTACAATCTGAGCGGGCCGGGGCCATTGATGTGTTTATCGGCACGGTGCGTAATAATACTCAGCAGCGAACCGTAGAACGACTGGATTTTGAAGCTTACGAAACAATGGCGGTAAAGGAGATGAGAAAGCTGGCTAATCAGGCCTGCGAGCGCTGGCCGGTGGAAAAGATAGCAATTCACCACCGCAATGGCACCTTGCAGATTGGTGATATTGCTGTGATTATCGCCGTATCTACGCCTCACCGTCAAGCGGCCTTTGAAGCCTGCAAATTTGTCATTGATACCCTCAAACAAACGGTTCCTATCTGGAAAAAAGAAATCTTTGATGATGGAGAGGTGTGGGTCTCCGCCCATCCTTAGTCCTATGAAACGTATTCATCTGATCTCCAATCCTCGGAACCTCTCTACTGCGCTGATGTACTCCTTTGCTCAACGAGCAGATACCCAGGTGGTGGATGAACCTTTCTACGGATACTACATTACTCAACGACCCGACGTCGATCATCCGGGAAAAGAAGAGGTACTGGCCAGTATGGAAACCGATAGTCAGATGATTGTGGACAAAGTAGTGTTCGGAGAGTACGAACGGCCAGTGTTGTTTATTAAGAATATGGCGCACCACTTTTTGGGCTTGAACCAGCAGTTTATTACCCGGCTCAGCAATCTCATTCTTATTCGCGACCCTAAACAGCTTATTAGCTCCATTGCCCAGCAGATACAGGAGCCTACGGTGGAGGATATTGGCTCGCAAAAGCAGTTTGAACTATACGATTATCTCCTAGCCAACGATAATCCTCCGGTAGTATTAGACTCAGGTGAATTGCTGAAAAATCCGCCGCAGGTTTTGCGGAAGGTGTGCGAAGCCCTAGATATTCCGTTCGAAGAAAGTATGCTATCCTGGAAAGCCGGCCCCCGGCCCGAAGATGGCGTTTGGGCGAAGTACTGGTACTACAATGTGCATCAGTCAACTGGATTTTCCAAGCAGCCTACCAGCAACCGACCACTTCCTGACCATCTGGAGGAGCTATACCAAACCGCGAAACCTTATTATACCGCACTTTACGAGCACTCAATTAAAGCTTAATCAACATGCTGCAACAGTACGATCCCCGAAATAAAGACATTCAGGTATACGTTGGTGATGGATTGTTTCCACGAGCCGAGGCCAAAGTATCAGTTTTTGATAGCACGGTGCAGGGCGGTGATGCCGTTTGGGAAGGGCTAAGAGTGTACAATGGGAGTATTTTTTGCCTGGATCGGCATATACAACGGTTGAGAGATTCGGCCAAGGCACTACATTTTGCTGATATTCCTTCGCTGGAAAGAATTAAACAGGCGATTTTCCGGACGCTAGAAGCTAACGGTATGCGCAGTGATACGCATATTCGGCTTACGCTCAGTCGGGGGGAGAAAATTACGTCGGGTATGGACCCCCGCCTCAACCAGCAGGGGGCTTGTTTGATTGTGCTGGCCGAATGGAAGCCGCCCGTGTACGACAATAGCCAGGGTATTCGAGTGATTACTTCCAGTATTGCCCGAAACTCACCCCAGCACCTCGACTCTAAAATTCATCATAACAATCTGCTGAATAATATCCTGGCTAAAATTCAGGCGAACGTGGCCGGAGTAGATGCGGCTATTATGCTAGATGCTTACGGATTTGTGGCAGAGCTGAATGACACCAACCTGTTTTTAGTCAGGAAGGGACAGTTATTTACTCCGCACGCTGATGCCTGCTTACCCGGTATTACCCGGGGATTGGTGCTGGAGATTGCGAAATCTTTAGGAGTTACCACAGTGGAGAAAAATTTATCGCTTACCGAATTTTATACCGCCGATGAGGTTTTTGCTACCGGTACCATGGGAGAGTTAACTCCGGTAAGGGAAATTGACGGGAGAATTATAGAAAAAGAACATACTGATGCTCTGCTTCCTCGGATCAGGGAGCAATTCCAGCAGCTTACGCGAGAACTAATTGAACCGCTACCGTTCTAACCTTTCCGGGTAAGTCTCCTGATTGAGCGCCATAATTCGCTTAAAACTTTCTTTGCCAATAGGCTTGGAAAGGTATCCATTTACCATAGGGTAGGTCCGAACCCGATCAATATCAGCATCATCAATAGAAGAGGAAAGCACATAAAGCCTCGTATCTGGATAATCAAACTGTTGGTAATGATCCAGGAAATCGTAGCCACTAACTTCAGGCATGAACAAATCTAGAAAAATCAATTGAGGCGGTTCCTCCCGATTATCCAGTTTATTTAGCGCAACTCGAGCATTGGTGAATTCCTGAATGGATAAAGTGGGCTGCCAGGTTTTAATTAGCTTTCGGGTGATCAACAAGTCAATCTCGTTGTCATCAATAAGCCAGCACGTCATCATACGGTAGTAGTAATTGTGTAAAAAATATAATCAAAGAGTGTTGCTTTGGATTGTAATCGACCAAAAATAACCAGGGCGTCGTTTTTTGAAGCCATTGTTAGGTCTAGGATAGGTGAATTGTGTAAGAAGTGTAAGTATAAATACTCACCTAAATATAGGTAAATATTCGGAAAGCAAAAATATTTAGAAAAATAATTAGCGCTCATTGAACCCCAATAGTTGATTTAGGCAAATTATTTTTGCCAGATGAAAGAAGTTCTTTCCTCCGGTTTTTCGTAGAATATTGGCTCGGTGGTTTTCTACTGTACGTATGCTAATTGCTATTTCATCAGCAATTTCCGCATTAGTGCATCCATCAACCACTAGCGAGAGAACTTCTTTTTCGCGAGCAGTTAAATTATTGATTTTCTTCACGACGCTCTCTTCTTGATAATTGGCTTTAACCGAGGCCACAATGTTTTTGGTAGCCGCCGCGCTAAAATAGGTTTCACCCCGGGCAATTCGGGTCAGTGCCGATTTCAGCTCGGTAAGTAAGGTGTTTTCGTAGAGCAAACCACTAACTCCGTAGCGAACAATATCGTCTACATAGGTATTGCCTACCAGTTGAGCTAACACTAGTATTTTAGTTTTTAACTGCTTCTGATGAAGCCACTTTAGCAAGGATAACCCATCATCATTATTGAATAACATATCTACAATAACAATATCCACTCCTTGGCTTCCTAGTTTTTCCTGAGCTTGAGCTAAGGTAGAAACGGAAGTAACAACCCTAAATCCAACTTCTCCTTGAAGAAAGTTTTGAATTAATCCGGCAATAATAGGGCGATCGTCCAGAATTAGAACGTGAGGGGTATTCATAGAACGGTAGCAAAATGGTACAAATGCAAATAACTAAACTCGCGCTCAGATAAATTGTATTGAAGTTAGATAAAGTAGTTTTTTATTCTCTAATAGCAAAATTTCGAATAATTAAATAGCAGACCACTATTACAGTCAAGCATTATTGATATTAAAATCGCTCTTACCGCCAGTTTTTTCAATGAGTTGGGTACTGTTAACGATTATAGCGTGGGAGAGGGCCTTGCACATGTCATAAATGGTGAGAGCCGCTACGCTAGCGCCAGTTAAGGCTTCCATTTCAACGCCGGTTTTACTGCTTACAGCTACAGTACACTCAACGTTAATTTGGTAATTCTCTTCCGGCTGTATGTTAAAATTGCATTTTTCGATCGGCAATGGGTGGCAGAACGGAATGAGCTCACTGGTTTTCTTCACCGCCATAGTTCCGGCAATGATGGCCGTTTGAAAAACCGGTCCTTTCTTGGTGTAGATATCAGAGGATGAATGCTGGAGGCCTAGTTGATTCCACAGATTCTCGTCTAATACCACAATACTACGGGCAGTGGCCGAGCGGTAGGTCACTTCCTTCTGGCTCACATCTACCATGGTAGGGTTATTTTTCTCATCTACGTGCGACAGCTTCTCTTCTTTCATAGCGGGCTATTTTTTACAAGTATACAAAATAAAAAAGCCCGATTTCTCGGGCTCAATAGGTATTTGCGATGTATCTAAAGCAATTTATCCTTCTATCTCCAGGTCACCACGCTCGGCAGCTTTCACCATCTTGTCATTAGCATAAATGGCTACCTCCACGCGTCGGTTCTGCTGACGTCCGGTTTCGGTATCGTTGTCAGCTACCGGTTGCTCTTCTCCGTAACCTTCGGTAATCAAGCGATAATCCGTTACGCCTAATTCCGACAGATAGCCGGCTACCGAAGAAGCTCGTTCCTCCGAGAGGTTCTGGTTATACTCCTCTGAACCAGTGGCATCAGTATGACCCTCAATCAGAATATTGGTATCATCGTATTTTTTGAGAGTTTCGGCCATTTCTGATAAGTCTTCTTTAGTCCCCGAACGTAGTTCATCCGAATCTATATCGAATAATAAACCGGAATCAAAAGTAATTTTAATACCTTCTCCAACCCGTTCTACAGTCGCATTTTCTAGATCTTCCTGTAATTCTTCGGCCTGCTTATCCATCTGCCGTCCGATCAGTGCACCAGCTGCTCCACCTACGGTTGCTCCGATAATAGCTCCTACAGCGGTGTTTCCAGATGCATTACCGATTACGGCACCTACCGCGCCACCGGTTCCGGCTCCAATAGCCCCCCCTTTGGTGGTATTGTTAGTAGAAGCGCATCCGCTTAAAAACTGAACATTGGCGATAATGCCAACAATTAATGTCCACTGCGTGAGCGAATATGGAATCTTTTTAATTACGTTTCTCATAACTTTCTTACATTTTATATTATCCAGTAAGAAATAACACAAAAGTGATACCAGGGCCAAAATTAGATTAATAGAACATAATAGTTAACTTTTTATGCACTATTACTGATATATTTCATAAAAAAACTACATCATAATTCTACACATACGGAAAAAACTTCCACACTTTCTGGCCATTTCCCCATCTGTTATGATAGACAAACCTCTGCTAAACGCCTTTACAAGATGGTTTGCTCACTTTTCGCTCAGCGTGGCACACATTTTTCATACTTAATATGCGGATATGTTTCACAAACTTTTTTAAACTTATGAAATCAGGATATAATAAAAATAGATTAGTCGCTGGAGTTATTGCTATAATTTTAAGCGCATTAGTAATTCCAATTAGTTTGATTGCTCAGGATAATCGCACCGGTATTAAAGGTGGACTAAATGTAAGTAACCTATATATTGATGATGTATCGGACGAGAGTCTGCGCCCCGGATTTCACATTGGTGTGTTTACCCAGCTCCCTATTAGCGAAACTTTTGTAATTCAGCCCGAGGTACTTTATTCCACTAAGGGAGCCCGCGCTACCTACGATACTGATGTGATTGATCTGGAAGGAGAATATAGCTTCAATCTGAATTACGTGGATGTACCCGTTTTGGCGACCTTCAAGCTGGGCGAATCAGCTAATATACAGGTGGGCCCTTACGTTAGTTATCTGACCAACGCCGGTGTATCTACCGATGGCGACATTGTAGAAGGAGCATCTGATTTAGGTCGTGATCATTTTTCAACCATTGATTACGGATTGAGTGCCGGATTTGAATTGAACTTTAGCGCCGTTACAGTAGGTACCCGTTACAACTATGGTCTGAATCAAGTAGCTGATTCAGAAGCAGCCGAACTAATCTTGGGTGATGCAAAAAATTCATTGGCCCAGGTATACGTAGCCCTAAACTTATTGTACTAAACTAACCAATCTAGAACTCCTCAATCGGAAAGGCGCCTTAGGGTGCCTTTTTTTATTCGATGGTCTTTTTGTAAACTGCCGACCGAAACAGCAAAGCCTAATTATGATTACTCCTCAGGAAGCCACTACAACCATCCTTAATCATTTCTTTAACTTTCCCGCCGAGAATATAGAATTATCTCAGGCTCATGGGCGAATACTGCGGGAAGCCGTTCGGGCTGACCGGGATTTTCCTCCCTTTGATCGGGTGACGATGGATGGTATCGCTTATAATTTCGATGACCTGAAGGGAGATCAGCCTGAACTTATTATCGAAGATATGCAGTTGGCGGGTGAACCGAAGAAAGCTTTACAGCAAGCAGGTCACTGCCTGGAGGCCATGACCGGCGCGGTACTGCCCGAAGGATCCAACACCGTTACTCCTTACGAGGATATTGAGATTCAGGAACGAGACGGAAAGAAAGTGGCGGTTATTCAGAAGATGCCGGCCCAAAAAGGATTGAACGTGCACGATCAGGGATTTGATCGCCAGAAGGGAGAGGTTCTAATAACCGAAGGAACGCTGTTAAGTCCCTCCCAGATTGCGGTAGCAGCATCGGTAGGAAAAGCGCAAGTGAAAGTAACCCAAACTCCTAAAGCCGCTATTGTTTCTACCGGCGACGAACTGGTACCAGTAGATGAAGAACCTAAACCTTACCAGATACGGCAATCGAACAACTACGCGCTGCGGGCGGCTTTGGCCAATTTTCACGTATCGGCTGACTTCTTTCACCTGCCTGATTCACTGGAAAAAACCACCGCCGGTTTAGCGGAGATTATGGAAAAGTACCCCATTATTATTCTCAGCGGAGGGGTGTCTCGCGGCAAGCGCGATTACGTGCCCGATGCACTGGAAGCATTAGAGGTAAAAAAGCTCTTTCACCGCGTGAAGCAACGACCGGCTAAGCCATTCTGGTTTGGAGTGAAGGAAGAGCAAAACGCGGTATTTGCTTTACCGGGTAATCCGGTTTCTACCTTTTTATGTTTTCATCGTTATTTGCAACCCTGGCTAGAGAAAAGTTTGGGGCTGGCTGATAAACCTATCCAGTGGGCTACGCTAAACGATCATGTAAAGTTTGAGCCACAGCTCACCTACTTCTTGCAGGTATTAGCCCATACCGACAAAAGTGGTCAGCTTGCAGCCACGCCCATTGAAGGCCACGGTTCGGGTGATTTTGCGAATTTGCTGCGCTGCAACGGTTTCATGGAACTACCGGCTGATCGTTCGCACTTCCGGCAGGGCGAAGTATTTCCGTTTATTCCTTTTGTACGGTAAACTTCAGACGTGAAGTAAGGGGCATCACAGACCACCCCTAGTTCACCTCTTCTATCAATTTGGCATCTTCCAGTATGTACTGGAGTTGGTAGATATCGTAGGCATTGAGCACCAGCTTTCCTTTCACTTTAATGGGCGTATCAGTATATTCAATAGGCTCCTCTAAGTACACCTCCACCACCGTTTCGGGTCCGCCTACTCCGCAGAAAAAGCAAGCAGCTAATGGCAACGACGACAAAATAAAGTGATCGGGCTGAAAGACCGCATCCAATCCACCCGCCGGAATAATGTAACCGGGCACCGTCACCTCGGTTCCTTCCAAAGCTTTTATCTCATCCGAAAAAACGGGCAGGTTCACCATGCCGAATTCATCCTCCGTGCTTTCGTAGCTTACCTTGGCTAATGTTTTCCAGGTATCGTTGTTGGCGTATTTTGGCTCATCTTTCTGAGCGTAAACCGTTGTGCAGAAAATAGCGGTTAATCCTATGGATAGAGCAATTACTTTCTTATAAATAACTAGACGCATTTAAATTGAAATTAAAGCGTCATAGCGAGAAGCGAAGCAACGAAGCTATCGCGCGGCGACCGTCTCCATCATATTGAGGAGATTGTCGGGCGCCGAGCGCTTCACTCGTTCCTCGTCGCTTCGGCGATCCGATCGCAATGACGTTCAAATGAATATCTAAACTTGATTACATTTCTTACGGCAAATATCACCAAGATGTAAGCCAACCTATTTCCCGCCCCCATCAGCGTCGGTAGATTCTTCGGCCGATCTAAGTGTAGGATACTCGATGCCCAACTGCTCTAGGTAGGTATCGTATTTGGTTTCATCAAAATAATACTTTTCTAGCTCAGGGCGAAATGTAGCCATAATTTCTTGATTAAGTTCTATGGCCGGCTTGTCATCCGGATTAAGCAGCGGCTCGTACTCCACATCCTTGGTTTGCTCATTTTTGTAGTAGTCCCAGGCCTGAGTCACTATTTCCGGTTTAAGAAACATATCCAGTAGTGTCATGGCTTCGGCTTTAGCTCCGGCGGTAGCTCCTTTGTGAGCGATGGGCGTAGCCATCGTAATGGCGTTAGACCAGTGGTGTCCTTGCAAGCCGGGCATATTAGACGGAAAGCGCAGTACGATGGTAGGTACGGCCCAGGATATGTCGGCAATATCATCGGAACCGCCGCCTAGCGAGAATTTTACCGGTTGCCCTAGCTCTTCCAGTTCGGTGGCTAGTCCTTCGGGATCGGAACCTACTTCTTCCTGTACCGCTTTGGCTAGTTTTTGATCGTCTTCCGTCCACTCCGGCAAGCCAACCTTCTGAATATTGGCGTGAGCCGTTTCGGCAATCACTTTATTAAAGTGTCCCGGCCAGGCACTGCCCAGATAACGGTACGACATTTCGGTATCCGTCATCATAGCTGCGCCCTGGGCAATTTTGATCGCAATGTCGTACATCTTCTTAATGTCGGCGTAGGTGCGGTCCCGCAGATAATACCATACCGAGGCTTTAGACGGCACCACGTTAGGCTGATCTCCTCCGTTGGTAATCACGTAGTGGGAGCGCTGGGTAGGCTGCAAATGCTCCCGCCGGAAATTCCACCCCACGTTCATCAATTCTACTGCATCCAGCGAGCTTCTTCCGCGCCAGGGCGAACCCGCGCCGTGGGCTGCTTCCCCCTCAAAAGTAAATTCTACCGAAATCATGCCGTTGCCCCGCGGACTGCCGTAGGAGGTTTCTAAATTATTGCCTACGTGGGTGAAGATGCAGGCATCTACATCGTCGAAGTAGCCATCCCGCACAAAGAAAGCCTTGGTGGCCACCTGCTCTTCGGCCACTCCCGGCCACAGCATTAGCGTACCCGCTATATTCTCCCGTTCCATGATTTCCTTCACTGCCAACACTGCGGTTACATTCACTGCCTGACCGGAATTGTGTCCTTCGCCGTGCCCAGGTGCTCCCTCAATGATGGGGTCGTGGTAGGCTACTCCGGGTTTTTGCGATGCCTTAGGAATACAATCCAGGTCGCTACCGATGGCGATGACCGGCTTACCCGAGCCCCAGGTGGCAGTCCAGGCGGTAGGCACACCGGATATTCCTCGCTCAATGGTAAAGCCATTTTCTTCCAGAATACTGGTAATGTACTTTGAAGTTTCAACTTCCTGAAATCCTAGCTCGCTGAAGCTGAATATTTTATCCACCATCACCTGAGTCAGCTTACTATTTTCTTCTACGGCCGCCGCGGCTTCCTCCTTCAGCTTTTCAATCTGCTTGGAAGACATTTTTTTCTGCGCTACCGCATTCAGATTAAAGAGGAAAAATGTGATTAGCACAGCTGGTGCAAATAGCTTATACGACGATAAGCAGAAGCGAAGAGGTACGTTCATGGTTACTAGCAGTTAGGTAATAAGCTGAAATATAGAAAATGATTCTCTAAATGCGATGATTGATAGAGGTACTAAACGAAGCCACTATAACGTTGATAAAGCTTAGTCCGAATGAAATTAGCGGTGTAATTTATGAAGCTCTTTACAGAATAGTAAGCAACACCTTTAATAATCGAAGTATTTTTCAGAATTAAATTCTAATTTCATGCGAAAATGCAAAATATTAAAGCAGATCATTTACCGAAAATCCAGCAGCAGCATCTGCTGGACAATCTACCAGCAAAACTCTAGTAGCAAGCAGCCGAAAAATAATCGCTGGTACAATCGTTAGAAGTTAGTATTTTACCATCAGTATTTTTAGCCCTTTACAACCTACACTTCACTATGCAGACCCGATTTATTCACAACGTATTTTTTTGGTTGAAGAACCCGGACCAGTCCGACGAAGCAAAGGCTTTGGAAACTGGTATCCGCACTCTTCAGCAGGTGCATACGGTGCAGGATTTTCATTTGGGCAAACCCGCTCCTACCGACCGCCCCGTAATTGACAATACTTACGCTTACCACCTGATGCTGGTGTTTAATAATCTGGAAGATCAGACCACCTATCAGAACGACCCCATCCACCTGAAATTTGTCGACAACTGTGCCCACCTTTGGGAAAGAGTACAGGTATACGATTCGGATGCAGGGTTGTTAAATGAGTAGCCGTAGCTTGAACCGTAAACTTACGATAGGACTTCTGTCGGTTGTTGTACTGTTCGTCGGCATTGTTGTTTACTATCTTATTGTAATTATCAATGCCCGACAAAAGACTCCCGAATTAGTAAGTAGCTTACTACGTTCAGACCAGATGAAACTTGAGTTGGCTGATCTTACTGGCCAGCAGCTAGACGCATTGCTGAAGGTGCAGGACCCGAACTTCTATCACCACCAGGGCTACGACTTTGAGACTCCGGGTACAGGAAAAACATCGCTTAGCCAGGGATTAGTGAAACAGTACTACTTTAATAATTTTAAGGCGGGTATTGCCAAAATCGAGCAGACGTTGATTGCCCGCTATGCTTTCGATGCGCTAACGCCCAAGGACACTATTCTGAAACTTTTTGTTAACAACGCTTATATGGGGCAGGGTGACAGCAGCCCCATTTACGGTTTTGAATCAGCGGCTCAGTATTATTTCCAGAAAAGCTTTGTAGAACTCAGTTGGGATGAGTATCTCTCGCTGATCGCCATGATCCGGGCTCCCAATGCCTTCCACTACCTAAAAAAGCCGGATGCTAATCGTTTGCGTGTTACGCGGATCAAAAAGATGCTATCCGGAGAATACGTCCCAAGAGATAATAGCGATCAGTTTTACGATAGGGAGTAAGCTAAAGGTGGTTTTAATGAATACTACTAATCGGTCACCACTTCGTTCACCTGCACTTCCCAATTGCGAATATCAGCTTCGTACTGTCGGTACAAATCTAAAAACACAGGCACGGCTCGGCTTACCAGGCTGGAAGGACCATTGGATAGAATACAGATCCCAATTTTTTTGCGTCGGTCTAACGCGATAGCCGAGCGATAGCCGTTAGCGTAGCCGCCGTGAAAGGCTACCGTATCACCGGCCTGGTGGATAATTCGCCAACCTAGCCCGTAGTAGGCTCCTTCTAGTTCGCCCCAGTGCCGGAAGTAACGGTTCTCAATAGGAGTTTTAATCTGAGGGGTAAATATGCTATCCAGCAACTGTGCCGGAAGCACCTCCGGACGGTTGCCTAGTAACGCATTGAGCCATTGGGCCATATCCCACGCACTGGCATTAATTCCACCCGCCGAAGGCACGTTATAGTAACTTTCCGAAATTGGAATGGTCACCCAACCCCTTCTCGTACGCACGTGAGGTAGTGCCTTGTTTTCAGTTTCAATAATATTCTTGTACCAAACTGAAGCGTGACTCATGTTTAGCGGCTCAAAAATGCGTTCTTCCATCAGGGCCTGATACGATTTGGGATTAGCCCTACCCACCAAAGCGGCTGCTTCCAGCACTGGCTCTACAATGCCGTAGGCTACATTTTGGTAACTGTACCATCGGCCCACTTCTCCGATTAAATTAACCTTTGCCAGTAGCGAGATCATTTCATCCCGAAGTTTTCCGGCTTCCACCAAATTAGTGTAGGCGTGATAGGGCAAACCGGTAGTATGCGATAGCACATGCTTAATAGTAACCTCCTGGGCCTGCTCGGGCGATACCAGCGAGAAGGACGGCACGTAGTCTACTACCGGGTCGTCCCACGACAGTAAACTGTCTGCCACCAACGTACCGGCCAGCACCGAAGCGAACCCCTTCGATACCGAAGCCAGCCTAAATACGGTATTAATATCCACAGTGTTAAATTCTACGGAATCAGGTTCTGCCAAATCGGGTCGCCGGATCGAGCGTACGCCGTAACCTTTAATTAAAATAGGGGTACTATCTTTCACAACTGCGATTCCTGCTCCCGGTACCCGGCTAGCCTCGAACAACTGCTGCAAGGTATCTTCCAGTGCCGCTACAAACTGTTGCTCGTAGGGATTATACTGATTAACGGGCTCCTGAGACGTCGGTTCCGGAGATTGCCAAATGGGAAGGAACGGAATTAGTAGCAGTACGAAGCCTCCCAGCAGGTAGGGTAAATAGCGAATCAGCTTACGCAGGATTCTCTTCATAACGGAGAGTAAAGGTCGATTGCTCACACTAAATTAAGTGCTTTTGGGCCGGAAGGGTTTGATTACCGCCTCATCGCACTCCAGAAATGGGCCACCAATTAGGTCAATACAGTAGGGTACAACAGGAAACACCGCATCCAGACACTGCCGGATAGCGCGGGGCTTGCCGGGCAAATTGATGATCAGCGTTTGGTTACGAATACCCGCCGTTTGCCGCGATAGAATAGCGGTAGGTACGTATTGTAAACTGGTTTGCCGCATCAGCTCTCCAAAGCCGGGCATCATTTTATGACAAACGGCTTCGGTGGCTTCCGGGGTCACGTCGCGGGGGGCCGGACCGGTGCCTCCCGAAGTAACGATCAGGCAGCAGCCTTCTTCGTCGGCCATTTTCTTCATGGTAGCTTCTAGCTGATCCTGTTCATCGGGAATAACCGCGTATACCTTTTCCCAGAGTGATGTTAGATACTCGCCCAGCGTCTCTACAATAGCTTTTCCCGGAATGTCTTCGTAGATACCCTTGCTAGCTCGGTCGGAGACGTTGATGATTCCTATTTTAGCAGTCTTGTTGTGTTCAGGTGTTTGGGTTGTCATGGAATGATGTTCATAGCGTTTAAATGTAAAGTGCTACTCTGAGATCAACGATACAAAAACCACAAGCGTAAGATTTGCTGATCTATAATTCTAAGATAAACTTTAGATTTCTTTTAAATTTTTCTCTACAAAATATTTCTTTTCCAACTAAAAGTTATCAATTTTCGTTTACGATATTAGCATTAATTATAAAAACTATGGATAAACGCAACGACCATAAGATAGAAGTACGAATGACCTCAAAGGGTTTTGGTGGTGATGCCCAGGCAATTTTGAGTCATCCTAATATTGCTCGTGATTTAAAGAAAGCTCAAAATTCAAAACTGGTTAGAACGCTTCAGAAGAAAAAAGGCTAATTACATTAGATAATTAGAATGCCTTGGAATTTACTGATTATTCCACTTGTCTCCGGGTACTTTTTTATTACCCGCTCCTACCTTTTTAAATACAAATATCGGCTACTTGATCGCCAGAAGTTATTATTTGAGTCAGTTATAGCCGCTGCTATTTTTTTAATCGTTTCTTATGGTTTAGCTGTTATATTGGCTACTGTAATTTCTGATGATTACGTCAAGCAATATTATAGCTACCGCCCATTTCCTTACGCTGGTACAGCTGTTATTTCATTCTTATTATCTCTATTCGCGAGCTATGTGCCGAATCTTATCATTTCAAAAGATAAAGTGATAAAAGCAGCGATTCGAGAGCATGGAACTGCTTTTGACCGACTCATTTTAGAGTCTATTGAATCTCCTCAACAAATTTGCTTTACTCTAGATAACGGAAAAGTATACATTGGCTACCCAAAGTCAGTGAGCGATCTAGTAAATGCTGGAATGGTTAGTATTTTTCCATTTTACAGTGGTTACCGTGACGATAGGCAGGATTTGGTTATTACTACTTTCTACGAATCATTTTATGTTAATCTGCAAGACGACGACCCCGAAAACGACGATATAGACTTCGTTCAACTCATTGCGGTCAATAGAATCATATCAGCCAAGCGATTTGATATGGATTACTTTGATAAATTTGGAAGTCTTGATAAGTCCGTTCAGGTAAAAAATGATTTACTAATTGTCAACTTAAAGCGTAAACTTCTTCAGTGGATTGCTAATCCATTATAAATGAAGTCAAGTTAGCTTAGAACCAGAATACTAAACCCTTTTGTTATTCACTGACTAACGATTCATTACTTGGCTGGTATTTATCTTCATATTCCTTTTTGTAAGCAGGCTTGTTACTACTGCGATTTTCACTTCAGCACGAATCAGCAGCGTAAGGCGGATATAGTGCGGGCAATCGCCCAGGAGCTTCAACTGCAAACTGACTATTTAGGCGGCCCGCCTATTGACTCCATTTATTTTGGCGGAGGTACCCCTTCGTTACTGACGGAAGATGAACTTCAACTACTGATAGATACTATTGGCCAGCACTATTCGGTGACTTCATCATCGGAGATTACTTTAGAGGCTAATCCGGATGATCTATCGCCTCAGAAGCTGAAGGTGCTGAAAGCGGCGGGTATTAATCGGCTTAGTATCGGCATTCAGTCGTTTTATGAGCCCCACCTTCGCTACCTGAACCGGGCCCATTCGGCTGATGAAGCTAAGGTCAGTGTGCAACGGGCTCAGGAAGCCGGGTTTGATAATTTGAGCATTGATCTAATTTACGCAATTCCTCATCCCGATCATTCGGTGTGGCAGTCCGATCTGGCAATGGCTATCGAGCTTAATCCCCGCCATATTTCCTCTTACTGCCTGACGATTGAAGAGAAAACGGTATTTGGCCGCTGGCTACGCCATCAGAAGATTCCACCCATTGACGAAACCTTTGCTGCCGAGCAATTTGAGCAACTGGTAAACGGACTGGCTACCGCCGGATACGAGCAGTACGAAGTATCTAACTTCTGCCAGCCTTATTCTGAATCTCAGCACAACAGTAATTACTGGAAGAATGTACCTTACCTGGGAATAGGACCGGGGGCTCATTCATTCAATGGAGATTCTCGACAATACAACGTAGCTAACAACGCCAAATACCTAAAGTCGCTGGCCGATTTACGTATTCCTTATGAGCGTGAAGTACTCAGTAAAGCCGACCGCGTTAACGAACACATTATGACCGGACTACGCACCAAATGGGGCTGCGATTTGGAGTGGCTTCAACGGGAGTTTGGATACGATCTGATGGGTGAACAGCGAAATTACATCGAGAGATTAATTGCTGACCAGAAGGCTACTTTAGAAGACCAACATCTGGTGCTTACCCGAGAGGGAAAATTTCTGGCCGACGGTATTGCTGCCGACTTTTTTGTTGATTTTTAGAAAAAATTATCGGCAATTCATTATTTAAATATCTGTCTATCAGATAATTATATTTTTTATTAGCAAAAATCATACAATTTTCTTAAATCCAACTCATTTTCTGCACAGAAATTGCCTACGTAAGGTTGTAGTTGTTATTTATCATTTTACCAACCGATCTTATGAAAAGGATACTATTCACCATATTTGCATTAGTTATTATTCATTCAGTTTCCCACGCCCAATTTTCAGTAGGCGTTACCGGAGGGCCATCCTTCTCGGCTGGAAACTCAGCGAATATATTCGATAACGGGTACAACCTTGGCATTGAAGCCCGCTATAAAGTAAGCCCCAACGTAATGGCCGGCATCGCCTATCAGCGCTTCTCTTTTGGAGCTAGTCCGTTAGGGCTCAATATTCCCGGAGTTGACTTTACCATGAGTCCGATCACCGCTTCGGTAGCCTTCACTCCTATGACCCAGGGAATTACTCCTTACGTAGGTATTAAGGGTGGAATTTACGATACCCGGGTTAATTCCTTTATTGATATTTCCCGTACCTACTTCGGTTTTGCCCCCACCGCGGGGATTCTGATTCCGATCAGTAAGTCGGTAGACATCCACGCTAATGCCGAGTACCATACGGTTTTTATGAACGAATCCATACCGTTTACCGAGATTTCGTTTAGCGAAAATATTACGATGGTGCCCATCAATATTGGGCTATCGTTTAAGATAGGACAATAAGATTTTAGTTAGGTAGCTGTTACGAAGAGAGAAAGCCGTTTGCTTAAAGCGAACGGCTTTTTATTTTGTCAGAAGCCGCTTTAACTTACCTTTGGGTAAAAGACGCCTTTATGAAATCAGTTATTCTTTCCGTTTCGCTGCTGATGGCGGTCAGCACCACTGCTTTGGCTCAATTTTCACTGGGAGTGCACGTAGCCCCCACCATTCCATTGGGCGACTTCAGCAACAACGCCCGCACCGGTTTTGGCTTCGACCTGGAAGGACGTTTTCCTATAATTAACAAAACCTTCTTTGCCGGTATAGCTTTAGGTTTTCACTCTTTTGGCATTGAGACCGGAAACTTAAATGTCGACAACATAAGCTACGATATCACTCCTTTTACTGCTTCTATATATTACCCCCTCAGCGAAGCTGAACTACAGCCTTACCTGGGGTTTGGACTTGGAGCTAACCGGGTCATACTGGGAAATGCCGGAATCAGTGTAGCTGAAACGTATTTCGGGATTTCGCCCGCATTTGGCGCTCGATACACAATCAACAAGCAACTCACGCTTGACGCTAACCTGAAATACCGGCATACCTTCGTTGGAAATAACAGTGGTAACCTTGAAGGGTTGGTCAGTAGCATTGCTTATATTCCCGTTAACATAGGCGTTTTTTACACCTTTGGCCAGTAACTTGTTCTCAGCTGCGCCTACCGACCCGACACCGTTTCACTTTCGTTATCCTGCGTTACCTCGTGCGTTTCTTTCTGTTCATCGTTACGATGATCGTCGGATACCTCCAGTTGGTCTTTTTTATTATCCACCGCTCTTCGGTAGTTAAACGGGCGGATGATAAGGCGGGTCCCCCGGTCGTAGGTAAAGTAGTTCCAGATCCAGTTACCGAGCGTAACAAGCTTCTGACGGAAACTTACCAGGAACAGCAAGTGCACAAACATCCAGGATAGCCAGGCAAACCAGCCGCCAAATTTAATATTGCCTGGTAAGTCGGCTACCGCCCGGTTTCTTCCAATAGTAGCCATATAGCCCTTGTTAAAGTAGGAGAAAGGTTTTGTTTCCTTGCCCTTCAGCAAGCGGCTTAGGTTTTTCCCGAGTTGTTCGCCCTGCTGCATGGCTACCGGGGCCACCTGCGGATGTCCTTTGGGATACTCTTCCGTGTACATCGCGGCTATATCTCCCACGGCAAATACATTATCGTAGCCCTTCACCCGGTTAATCTCGTCCACTACGTAGCGCCCCTTCTCTACAGTAGCTTTATCCAGTCCGGGAATAATTACTCCCTGCACTCCGGCCGCCCAAACAAGGGTTTCACTAATAAGTTTCTCGCCGTTGCTAAGTGTCACCTGATAACCGTCGTAGTCCTTCACCATGGTGTTCAACTTCACAATAGTATCAAAGCGCTCGGTTAAGTCCTTTTCAGATCGTTTGCCCGCGTTCTCCGACATGGTAGGCAAAAGTCGGTCTAATCCTTCCACCAGGTATACCTTCATTACCTTAAAATCCAGTTCGGGATAGTCGCGGGGTAATACAAATTTTTTGAGTTCGCCCAGAGCGCCGGCCAGTTCTACCCCGGTGGGTCCGCCACCCACAATCACAAAGTTAGTGAGGCGATCTATTTCTTCGTCAGAATCGGAAGTAACAGCTTTCTCAAAATTCTGTAAAATGTGGCTACGCAGGTTAAGTGCCTGCGGTACCTGCTTGAGTGGAAAGGCCAACTTCTGAATACGCTCGTTGCCAAAATAGTTGGTCTGGGTGCCTACGGCAACCACCAGGTAATCATACGTGATTTCGCCAATACTGGTGTGTACTCGCTGACTATCGGGATCAATCCGCTCTACCCGGGCCATGCGGAAGAAAAAGTTTTTCTCATCGTCAAATACTTTCCGTAGCGGGGCCGCAATGGAATCTGGCTCCAGTCCGGCGGTAGCCACCTGATACAGTAAAGGCTGAAAAGTATGGTAGTTATGCCGATCTAGCATCACCACCTGCACATCTTTCATCTTCAGGTTTTTTACCATTTGTATTCCGGCAAAGCCGCCACCGATAATCACTATCCGGGGCTTACCAATGTCGGGTAATTGGGTACTCAGGTTTCGCTGAGCTACGGTATATTCATTGGGATTTTCTACAACTGCCATAGTACTTAAAAAAATAAAGTTCAATCTCACCAGAGTTAACGATTGCCAAACGCAGGTGTTCGGTTGTTTTTCAAGAAACTGGGGCAAACTTCTCAGACAACTAGACACAAAGTCTCTCTTCTGAACGTGGCGGGTGTATTTATTCTGGAAGACCTATTTCCAAATATGGCCTTTACTCAGCACATAATTTGTACTATCTTATCCGTTGCATCAGAGAATGCACTCGGTTCTTTATTACTTTTGCTATAAAATTTACTACCATTTTTGGGCTGACAGGTAAAACTAGCTCAGCCCGTTGGGTGCCGGAGAAGCCGCTGCTAGTCAACGACTAATGTTCATCTACAGCTTCAGTTCTTCTTTCAGAAACTTAGCGGTATAGCCTTTGGTGCACTTAGCCACCTTTTCAGGTGTACCCTGACAGATGATTTGCCCGCCGCCATTGCCGCCTTCCGGTCCTAGATCGATGATGTGGTCGGCCACCTTCACCACGTCCATGTTGTGCTCAATAACCAGCACCGTATTTCCTTTGTCTACCAGTTTGTTAAGCACATCCAGCAGATGCTGAATATCCTGAAAGTGCAGTCCGGTGGTGGGTTCATCCAGAATGTAGAGTGTCTGGCCGGTGTCCTTTTTGGATAGTTCGGTAGCCAGTTTTACCCGCTGGGCTTCTCCACCCGACAGCGTAGTGGCGTGCTGCCCCAGTGTGATATAACCCAAACCTACATCCTCCAATGTTTGAATCTTCCGCAGAATACGCGGCTGGTTCTCAAAAAATTCTACCGCTTGCTCTACGGTCATATCCAGCACGTCAG
Organism: uncultured Roseivirgaceae bacterium; assembly: GCA_964551335.1. Lineage (GTDB taxonomy): Bacteria > Bacteroidota > Bacteroidia > Cytophagales > Cyclobacteriaceae > Tunicatimonas. Next base: position 124,172 of record CAZKCO010000014.1, on the reverse strand, counting down.
AGATAGATTTTCCTTTAAAGCGAATTTCCAGGGTTTCGCGGTTGTAGCGTTTTCCCTTACAGGTAGGGCAGGGGACGTGCACGTCGGGCAGAAAGTCCATCTCGATCAGTTGCATACCACCACCCTGGCAGGTTTCGCAGCGCCCACCTTTCACGTTGAAGGAGAATCGACCGGGCTTATAGCCCCGAATTTTAGCTTCGGGTAACTCGGTAAACAATGCACGAATATCGGTGAACACTCCGGTGTAGGTAGCCGGATTAGAACGAGGAGTGCGCCCGATAGGGGCCTGATCTACCTCAATGACTTTATCAATATGCTCAACTCCTTTGATGCTGTCATAAGGACAAGGGTCAGCGTAAGAGCGATAATAATGCTTGCTGAGTAACGGAAACAGTGTTTCGTGAATCAGCGTAGACTTACCGCTTCCCGATACTCCGGTGACACACACCATTTTGCCCAATGGCAGCGTCAGCTTTACATTTTTTAGATTATGGCCGGTGGCACCGGTCAGCACCAGTTTTTCGCCGCTACCCTTTCGCCGCTTAGCCGGCACTTCAATGGAGCGAATACCCTTGAGGTAATCCGCAGTGATTCCACCTAGCTCCAGAAACTCCTGAGGACTACCGTCGGCAATCACCCGGCCGCCGTGCCGTCCGGCTCCCGGTCCAATATCTACGATATGATCAGCTTGCAGCATCATATCTTTGTCGTGCTCTACCACAATCACCGTATTGCCCAGGTCGCGTAAATCCTGCAAGGCTTTAATCAACTTCACATTATCGCGCTGGTGCAGACCAATGCTAGGCTCATCTAGAATGTAGAGCACGCCTACCAACTGGGTTCCGATCTGGGTTGCCAGCCGGATACGCTGAGCTTCCCCTCCAGACAGGGTCCGCAGCGGGCGATCTAGGGTCAAATAGGTGAGTCCTACGTCCACCAAAAAGCCAATACGCTTACGAATTTCTTTCAGCACTTCTCCCCCAATGAGCCGCTGGCGGTCAGAGAGGCGGTCTTCCAGGTTCTCGAACCAGGCTTGCAGATCATCAATGTTCAGCTGGGCCAGTTCGGCAATGTTTTTATCGGCAATTTTAAAGTAGCGGGACTCTTTCTTCAGCCGGGCTCCTTCACACTCGGGGCAGGTAGTACTGGTCATAAACTGCTTCACCCACTTCTGGGTTTTATCGGTGCCGGTCTCGCTTTGCTTCTCCAGATAGCCAGTGATTCCTTCAAAAACTGTATCGTAAGTAGAGCCCGGATACTTCACCGACTTAACCGAAACCGGCTTGGGATCACCGTAGAGAATGACTTCCCGTACCTTATCTGAAAGATCTTTAATTGGGGTCGTCAGCTTCACCTTGTGCCGCTTCAGCATTGCCTGCAGCTTCTTGAAAATCCAGATGTCGCGGTACTCGCCCAGTGGGGCAATGCCACCCTGCCGGATGCTGAGCTTTTCGTTGGGAAAAATGGCTTCTTCGGAAAACTTCTCAATTGAACCCAGTCCGTGACAGGTGGGGCACATGCCGTAGGGAGAGTTAAACGAGAAGGTGTTCGGAGCCGGTTCATCGTAGGCTAAGCCGGTTTCCGGGTCCATCAAGAACTTAGAAAAGTGCTGAATATTGCCTTTCGTGTCATCCACCATAATAATGCCCTTGCCGTGCTGGAGAGCGGTTTTGATGGATTCGGCAATGCGGTAGCGATCATCGTCGCGGACAATTACCCGATCAACCACAATCTCAATATCGTGGGTTTTGTAGCGATCTACCTGCATCTTGGGCACCAAATCCATCACCTCACCGTCAACCCGTACTTTGGCGAAGCCCATCTTCCGGATTTGCTGAAACAACTCCCGGTAGTGGCCCTTACGGCCCTTCACGATGGGGGCCAGAATGACTAGCTTGCCCCCCGCGAAATCATCCATAATCCGGTCGATGATCTGCTCTTCGCTTTGGCGTTCCATCTTCTTGCCGGTTTCGTAAGAAAAAGCTTCCGAAGCCCGGGCAAAGAGCAGGCGCATAAAATCGTAAATTTCGGTAACCGTGCCGACGGTAGAGCGAGGATTTTTAGAGGTAGTCTTCTGCTCAATGGAGATCACCGGGCTTAATCCGTTGATTTTATCCACCTCCGGGCGTTGCAAATTACCGATGAAGGAGCGGGCGTAGGCCGAAAAGCTTTCCATATAGCGGCGCTGCCCTTCGGCATAAATAGTATCAAAGGCTAATGACGATTTCCCGCTGCCACTGATACCGGTAATTACGATCAATTTATTGCGGGGCAAAGAAACATCAATGGTCTTCAGATTATGTTCCCTTGCTCCGAAGATCTCGATAGTCTCCTGATCGTATTCGGGGGCAACAATCGTAGAAACTACTGCTGCGGCGTCTTGTCTTTCTTCAGTCAGGTTTTCGGTAGCCATAGGCACACTTTAGGTCAGATTACTTGAACTATACTAAGGGCCGTTGGTTTGAAACTTTTGCCTGATAGGCAGCAAGTCATTCGGCCAGCCAATATCCCAAGCCCTATCGACTTTTCTGAGGGAAATGAGCTCAAATGTAAGGCTTATTCTCTTTACTTAAAATAAGTATTTTTAAAAAAGGACTTGGAAGGTACGAAAAACAACCCGAGGGATGCAAGTGCTGAAAATGAAATTTTAATCAATAGTATTTTAGTGTTATTGTTGATAGTATTGCAATATTCATTTACTATCAGAACTTCTCCTTCAATCAAACAGAAGACACTGTAACACTATAACACTGGGCGACGGTCGTCGCCTTGAACTACTACACTATTCTCTAGTCGCTTACCTGAGCCATAGGGTTGTACTGCTCAGCGGGGTCTTGAGAGATGAGAATTTGGTAGGTATTCCGCTTGACAGTAAGTTTATCTTTGCGAAGCCAGGGGTTGTAACGCTTTAGGATTTTGTAGCTCACCCCGTGGGTATGGGCGAAATCTACCAGATCATCGATGGTTTCGGTTACCGTGATTACTTTAAATTCAGGCTGATAGTAGCGTTCTTTCTCGTCAATGTAAAATCCGTAGGCCTCAGGGTTTTCCAGAATCATTTTCATAGAAACCAAGCGGAAGAAGTATCGGGCGGTTTCATCATTGAGCAGCATGTCGAAGTAGGAATCAATTTTTTGCTCTTCCAGACGGCGCTCAAAGCCCCGCATTCCGATGTTGTAGGAGGCGGCTACGTTTACCCAGTTGCCAAATTTAGCGTGCGCTTTTTTCAAATATCTACAAGCTGCCTCGGTAGATTTCACCGGGTCGTAGCGCTCATCTACTTCATTGTTCACTTCCAGGTCAAAGTCTTTAGCCGTCCCTTTCAGCAACTGCCAAAACCCGATGGCATCTTTGGGTGAACGAGCATCTTCTACCAGACCACTCTCAATCACTGGCAGGTACTTAAAATCCGTAGGCACATCGTTTTCTTCCAGAATCTTTTCAATTGTTGGCAACCAACGCTGAGCCCGCTTGATCATCAGAATAGTATTGGAATGCCAGTTGGCGTTTACGTGCATTTCCCGGTCGAGCCGCTCGCGCAAATCGGGTTCTTCTAGTGGAATAGTTTCGCCCACAAACTCCACCTGCTGAGGAATGGGAATAGTAAAGGCTTTATACGAAGGCGTCATAATAACCTCAGGAGTTCCATCCAGATTTTTGGGAGCAGTAGTCACCGAAGGTTCGGTAGCTGCTATATTAGCTAGCTTAACGTTATCGTTCTGGACATCGGCAAACTCCTGCCAGCCGATGTAGATCAGCAAACCAACAATAAGCACCGATTGAATTGCAACTTGGGTTTGAATTTTCTTCATTAGAAGTTGGGAGATAGTAGATATTTAGAATAAAAGTTATCAATCACCGCTACTGCGTCGGTGGCCGAATCTACTACATTAATTAATTCTAGGTCTTCCTGGTTCACATTTTTTTCCTGTTTCAGCACTATTTCTTCAATCCAGTGCAATAATCCCTTCCAGTAGTCGCTACCCACCAGCACAATGGGGAAGCGGCCTACCTTTTTGGTTTGAATGAGCGTAAGAGCTTCAAACAGTTCGTCTAGCGTACCAAACCCACCCGGCATCACCACAAAGCCTTGGGAGTACTTCATGAACATCACCTTGCGGACGAAGAAATAGTCGAACGTAATGATTTTATCGGGATCGATGTAGATGTTGCTAGTCTGCTCAAACGGAAGGATGATATTCACTCCTACCGACTTACCACCTTCTTTCCGAGCACCTTTGTTACCGGCTTCCATAATTCCGGGACCACCGCCGGTAATCACTCCGTAGCCATGCCGCACGATCTTGGCGGCAATCTCTTCGGCCATTTTGTAGTACGGATGATTATCCTGGGTACGGGCCGATCCGAAAATAGTAACGCAGGGGCCAATTTTCGCCAGTTTCTCGAAGCCCTCCACAAACTCCGACATAATTTTAAAAACCGCCCAGGAATCGCTGGTTTTAATCTCGTTCCAGTCGCGATCCATAAAAGCCTGCTTAATCCGCGATTCATCCGCCGTGATTGTACTTTCGGGTAATTTTTTGGGTGTTCCGTTGTTCTTCTCTATTGTGTTCATGTGGTTTTATTTTTTGGTGTTAGAGTGTTTTAGTGTTAGGGTGTCATAGTGTTAGGGTGTCATAGTGTTAGGGTATTTGGTCTAGATGAGGGTAGTACGGTTGATGCTTTGGTGTATTCTACAGTGGGTTCTGATATTTGGATTTGGTGATTATCACTTTGTTTTTTCTGAATATATCTGATTAGAGACAGTATACTTTTACGAGTACTACCTACGGATAGATGTATCTTTCTTAATTCGTCTACGAGGCAATACTCTAAATCTTCTAATACATACAACATGCTTTTAACTTCAGCCGCTTAACCTTGAGCAATATTCAAAAACTGAATAAACTCCCTGTGATGATAACGAGCGAAGCCCTCCGCAATATTGTTCATGATAGATAAAGCAGCTCTCTTTAGCTGTCGGAAGGTATCGTAATCTTTGCTTAAAGCATCATATTTTTTCAGTTGGCAAATTGTGTAGACTACAATCCTGGCCGACTGCCAATACCGTAGATCCTCAAATTTCTCAACCTTCGCCATATCATAATTCCATAATACTATAACACCTTAACACCAAAACACCGTGCGACAGTCGCTATAGCAATCTTATTTTAGTAAATCCCCCAACGCCTGACGTAACTCGGTGTATTTAAACGCAAACCCCGCCTTCTCAATCTTTTCACTACTCACCCGATTGCCGCCGGTTACCACCTGGGACATTTCTCCTAATAACAATTTTAGGGCAAATGCCGGTACGTTTGGCAGAAATAGCGGCCTATTTAGTACATCGGCCGTTTTTTTGGTAAGTTCCTGATTAGTAGCCGGGTGCGGAGCTACGCCGTTGTACACTCCCACCATAGTTGACTGCTCGAGAGCGAAGATGAATAAGCGGCAAAGATCGTCAATATGAATCCAACTCATGTACTGTCCACCACGGCCTAGCGGAGCGCCAGCCCCTAGCTTGATTGGCTGCATGAGCTTAGGCAGTGCTCCACCTTTTTCGCTGAGTACAATACCAATACGGATCTTCACTACCCGCAAATTCAATTGATTGATCTCATCTACTGCGGCCTCCCACTGCCGAGTTACTTCCGCGGCAAAACCGTCGCCCGTAGGGCTTTCTTCGGTCATCCAGGCATCGCCGGTATCGATACCGTAGTAGCCTACCGCCGATGCCGATACGAAGGCTTTGATAGAATGCTCGCCCAGTTTGGCGATAGACTCTCGCAGCAAGCGAGTGGATTCAATACGGCTTTTTAGGATAAGTTCTTTCCGTTGGTCGGTCCAGCGTTTATCGGCAATGCCCGCTCCGGCCAGATGAATGATGTAATCGACTCCGGTGAGGGCTTCGGGGTCTAGTTGTTGCTGCTCGATGTTCCACTGGTAGGTTTTTACTTTTTCGTTGCCCGAAACCGAGCGGCTGAGGTGGGTAACAGTGTAACCTTTTTCCTGCAATAAATGGGTAAGGCGAGTGCCGACCAGGCCGGTGCCGCCCGTAATTAGTACCGTAGCGTTCATAAATAGATAGTTTTGTCTGAAACGAGAACCGGCTACACTAGCTTCTGTTTAGCCTCCTTGCAGGCTTTTCGGTAATATTCTAAGCCGGCCGTTTGTTTTTTGTAACTCTTGTATAAACCCATCTTCGTTGGTAGGGGAAACGAAAATACGCCGCTCGCCCTGATAGCGTATCAACAAGCCTTCCAACCCCATTGCTGGACGGTTACCAGCGGTTGGATATTCAGAACGTTGAATAGACTCTATCTGATTGATAGTAATGGCTCCACCGAATACGCCGGACCGGTATATCAGTTGCCCATCTTTAATCTGATAGTAGGTATTATACCAGAGGAAAAACACACCCGCAGTAACTGTACTTACTATGACTAGGGCAAGTAAATTTTTACCGTACAACTGATTCGTCAACAGCAGAAAAATGAATAACCCTATTGAGCAGAATAGCGGCAACATCCAAAGGATCGCTGCTATACCATGTTCGCGTTTCGACCAAAATTTCATAGCGGCAATATTGCTGGCTTCTTCATAAAGATATAAATTCCGAGAAAACTTTCTATCCGCCTATGCCGCTTCATTCATCCATTACCGACCAACACCCCATCTTTCTCAGCTTCTACGGCGATGATTTTACCGGTTCCACCGATGTGATGGAAGCACTAGCACTAAACGGTATTCCCACCGCCCTGTTTCTGGCCCCGCCCAGCCCGGAAGAAATTCAGCAATTCAGACTGAAAAATACGGTAAGTGGACCACAGCAGACTTTGGCCGCCGTAGGAGTAGCGGGCATTAGCCGCAGTTTATCGCCGCCGGAGATGGACGATCACCTGCCTCCTATTTTTAAGCAGCTCAGCCAGATTGATAGTACGTTCTTCCACTACAAAGTTTGCTCAACCTTCGATTCATCACCGCAGGTAGGCAGCATCGGGCACGCCACTGATCTGGCTTACCCCTACTTTCCGTCGGAACACATTCCGCTGATCGTGGGGGCCCCGTCGCTCAACCGCTTCTGCGTATTCGGCAATCTGTTCGCCCGCGTAGATGGAGTTACTTACCGGCTGGACCGTCACCCCACCATGTCGCGCCATCCGGTAACGCCTATGCACGAAAGCGATCTTCGACTTCATCTGGCTAAGCAGACCAACCGGCCGGTACGACTAATGGATTTATTTGCCCTGGAAGCTGGTGAGCAAGCCCAGCAGGAAAAATTGGAAAAGCTACTATCTCGCCCTGCTGAGTATTTACTCTTTGATACTTACAATGATCAGCACCTGCTCAGTGCCGGACGAGTTATTTGGGAGAATAAAGGCGAGGGGAAGCAGTTTCTGGTAGGCTCTTCCGGCACCGAATACGCCCTTTGCCACTATCTACAGCAACAAAACTTACTGGAAAAGCCGCCGCCACCTACCTCTCCTGGCAAAGCCGAACCAATTATTGTAATGGCGGGTAGTTGTTCGCCCACTACTGGAGAGCAGCTTCGCTGGATTATCCGGCAGGGCTTTGCCGATATCCGAATTCAAGGAGAGCAGTTAGTCAGTCCTGATGAACGCAGTGATGAGATACAACGGGTAGAGACATTAGCTTTAGAAGCCTTAAGTAAAAATCAGTCGGTAGCCATGTACACCGCTCTGGGACCCGACGACTCCAGTATTGCGGCTACCAATCGGCGTAAACAAGCGCTAGGATTGGATAAAACTCCTACCAGCTCGCTACTCGCCGGAGCGCAGGGAAAGATTCTGAAATCACTGTTGGAGCAGACTTCGGTGAAGAGAGTGGTAAGTGCTGGCGGCGACACTTCGGGTTATATCGCCCACGAATTGGGAATTTACGCCCTGGAAACACTGATGCCCATTGCGCCCGGAGTACCGCTCTGTACCGCTCACGCCCGTGAACCTCGCTTTGACGGACTACAAATTGCCATGAAAGGTGGACAAAACGGAAAAACCGATTACTTTGCATCTATTGTCAATGGAGTTTCTTAGTGTTAAGGTGTTTTGGCGGCCGCCGCGTGGTGTTATAGTGGTGACTGCATGAATACCCAAGTACATGAGCACGTGAACACAACATCTAACACTATCGCACTATAACACTATAAAACCATAACACTCAAACACTATATGTCATGAAAAAAACTGTTTTAGTCGGAGCGGGAGGAAAAATGGGCATGCGGACGACCGCCAACCTGCAAGGTAATGCTAACTACGATGTTTCTTATCTGGAAGTGAGCGAAGCGGGTGTGGCCCGTTTGCGGGAGAAGGGAGTGAGCGTCTCTCAGCCGGAAGCTGTGCTACCCGAAGCTGATATTGTTATCCTGGCTATTCCTGATGTAGCAATCAAGAGCGTAGCGGCGAAGATTGTTCCTCAAATGAAATCCGGGGCGATAGCAGTCACGCTGGACCCGGCCGCTCCCTGCGCCGGACACCTGCCCGACCGCGATGATGTTACCTACTTTGCGGCTCACCCTTCCCATCCTTCAGTGTTCAACTGGGAGCCTAAGGAAGAAGCTCACTACGATTATTTCGGGGGCATTGCAGCCAAGCAATCTATCGTATGTGCTCTCATTCAGGGACCGGAAGAGGATTACGCGGTAGGCGAAGCGCTCGCTAAAGAAATGTATAAGCCAGTGACCAAAGCTCACCGCATTACTATCGAGCAAATGGGCATTCTGGAACCAGCTTTGTCCGAAACCTTCGGGGCGGCGGTAGTTACCGTGATGAAAGAAGCAGTGGATACCGTAGTGGCCAAAGGTGTGCCCAAAGAAGCCGCTTACGATTTCTTTTTAGGCCATATCAATATTGAGCTGGCGCTGCTGTTCGATCAGCTACCCGGAGGAGTATTTTCCGATGCGGCTCAGAAGGCTATTGTTTACGGAATTCCGCGCATCTTTAAAGACGACTGGAAGGATGTGTTTGAGTGGGAAAACGTGATGGATCAGATTAAAGCGATTACCTAGATGGATCCCGAAGACCTGCAAAGCCGGCTGGACGAAAATATCCGGCGTATTGGCGATTTCCTGGAACAGTTACCGGAAGCTTACCTTCAGCAGTCGCCCGACCATCGCTGGACGATTGCCCAGGAGCTGTTACATCTGACTAAATCCAATAAGGGAACCGCCCGTCTGCTCAGTTTACCATCGGAACAACTACGAAAAGCGGAGAAACCTTCCCGCTCTTACGAAGAGATTGTTCAGGAGTACCAGACGAAGTACGCTGCCGCTAATCCTCCCCGCGGTCCCCAGGGAGTGCAGCCCGATGAAGAAGCTCCAATGAATAAGACTGCTTTAATTTATCAGTGGAATAAAACCAGCCAGGCTGTGCTGAAAAGTGCCGAAGCCTGGCCCGAATCTAAGTGGGGGCAGTATACGGTCTGGAAGCACCCGCTACTAGGCGTACTCACCGTGCAGGAGATGCTGTACTTTACCACTTTCCACAACGAACATCACGCGGATATTATGGAAGAAAAACACGAAAACTTAGTCAAGACCACTAGCTAAATTTAACATATACTTCTGATTATCAAATACTTAAACATCAGTGGCTAGCAGCATCTTCTTCCGGAGCCGAGAATACAGCGGCTTGCGGATCGAAGCACTGAATGCTAAAAACCGGGCCGGCATCAAAAGAATTGGCTCCGTCGTTCTCACCACAGCTACCTAGGAAATTATCTGTTCATGAAGAACGTATGGATAATCCGAAGTAAGTCCATGGCACTGTGCCCAGATGGGCAGTAGTAGAGTAGAACTGTCCGGCTTCGGTTACTTCCTCGCTCCCATCTTCATGCTTTATCCTAATCTTTCCTTTCAGTACGTAACCCCAATGCGGCACTGGCAATGGTCGTTGGGTAATCACTCCAGTAGGGGGCCAAAGTCGGCCCCCTTGGCAACCTGGTTATGCGACACCGTCATATTGCCGAAGTCAATACTGGAGACTACTGCGCCGGGGGTTTCTAACCTTACAGGTAGTTGATCAAGTGCCTTGTGCGTGAGTAGTTAAAGGTTAAGTTATCAAATAAGTTAAACTGACAATAAGTCGTTTTAAACCGAAACGTAGCTATCCCTTTCGTCTGCTGAAGGCGACAATACCAATGGCTATCACTACTAAAAGCAACGCACCGGGGTAGAACTTCTCTTGGAAATGAACAGCAGTAATTTACAACGAATATGAGCCAATGTATAGGAAAAAACGGACATCGACCGCTAAAAAAGAGTATTTTACAAGCGTATTCGGAAGTTCTAGGAAATAATTCGCTCATCAATTACCTCATCGCGCCAGCGCAAAGCGTCGATCAGGTGGTTATGCTCTGTCAAATATTCAGTGGGTCTTTTGCCCATAAACTCCTTAAACTCAGCATCGAGGTGGGAGTGATCGTAGTAGCCTGCCCGATGGGCAATCTCGGCTAGGGTGGTGTATCCGTTCTGATGAACTAGTTGTAGTACCCGGTTAATGCGAACTATCTTCTGAAAGGTTTTGGGGCTGACCCCCACCTTATCTTTAAACAACCGCCTAAGGTGGCGCTGACTCCTCCCTAAACTATCAGAAATATCGGCCAGGTAAGCGGCCGGGTTATTCATCAAATTCTGCACCGCTACATCAACCAACTCCCGCTTCCTAGAAACTCTGAGCAATTTCTGCCGGAAAAACTGATTCATGAGTGCTACGCGAGCCTCGTACCCGTCTGCCTCCTGCACCTGCTCCTGTAGGCGTACTAACTCGTGCAGCCCAAGTTCTTCAAAAGAAACCGGCCGGTTGATGATCTCGTGGTAGGGCAGGTCGTAGAACCAGCGGATTTGCGCGGGTCGGAAAACGATCCCGACCGTAGCAAATTTACCCCGGTACCCGACCGTATAGCTCTGGCTGAACAGGGGTAGTATGTAACCGTAGGGTAAAATCTGGTGCTGCTCCGACTGTTTCAGAATCAGGGGATGATCCTGCTGATAGTAAAGGATAATACCAAACCCCAACGTAGGAGGAACCCGGGTAACGATCGGCTTGGTAAACTCTTCGCTTTCTTCCAGAAATCCGTACACGTGGATAAATGGCCTCAGGGCTGGATCGGGCAGGAATTCCTGGTAGTACATGACTAGGTGATTTAGTTACTACGAAAGTAGGACATAAACCGACAGTCTGGTTAGAACATATGTTTCAAATGCTGGTAACTTTGATTCAAAACGGTGCTTATTTGCCACTAATTACGGGGGTTGCCCCATTTGAGCATCAATATGATCATCAAACCTTTTCAAACACAAAGCGGTAGTGGTCCATGATTTCGCGCTCGAAGCACACCCGATTGGGAACGACTTGCACTTGGTGCCGGAACGCTTTATCGGTAAGGTATCTCGGAATTAAGGTAACGTACAGCGCGTATTTCTTTAGGTTGAACTTTCTGAACTTCTTTCTCCACTGAGTCATGGTCTCAATGTAATCCAGCCGTCCGCTGCTCTTAGAGATAAGCTGAAAATAAGGCGCAGCGGTTTTCTCGACCATCTCGGCACCGTAGGGTAGCCAGGAACCGGGAAACTCCTTCAGCAGTAATGCCATCACGTGGGGAGCCGATCCCTTCTTGGCGTTAATATCGATAGCTTCGTAGTCAATCATGTTTTTACTGAATACCATGGTTTGCAGAAAGAACCGTCCCCCGTTCGGTAAGAGATCAGCTACAGTTTTGAAAAACCGGTGATAAACCTGCTCCTGTTCGCCCGCTTTCCACTCCTCTACCGAGCAGAAGTGCTCAAAAGCTCCCAGGCTAACTACCGCATCAAACCGACCGTAATCATCGGGGGTCACCGTCCGGCAATCTTTCACCAATACCTTCAAACCACTCTTGCGGCAGGCCCGGGCCTGGCCTTGCGACAGCGTTAAGCCCAGGCAATCGGCGCGGCGGTGGCGAGTGGCGTAGTGTATGAAGCCGCCCCAACCGCAACCCATATCCAATACCTTGGTGCCGGGCCCGATATTGAGTTGATCGGCAATAAAATTGTGTTTGGCCCGCTGGGCCTCTTCCAGGGATAGGGAAAAGTTGCCATCGTATTTGGCTCCGCTAAAATCCCCGGTTTCGCCTATACTCAGCCGAAAAATTTTGTCCAGGGTGGTATAGGTAAAATCCAGATCACTCTGATCAGCCATATTAAGCTACACTAGTTAGTCATTATTAAGATAATACAGTCAGAGTAAAAAACATAGGCCATCATTAGCTGAACATTCAATTGCGCAGGTATCCGCAGTTAGCCTCTAACCTTTTTTATGGGGGGGGAACTTGAATAGTTGGACTTTTTCAAATACTGAACTGCCCCTAAAATTATTACTTTCGGTAAGTTAGGGTGTAGACTGTCGGCGACCTTTTTAGCTTAAAAGCTGATTTTTCGCTATATTCAGATACTTGAGCCGGAAATCTTGACTAACTACTAATAAATTATATTCCTTGCTTATGTTGTCATCCGCCCAATCCGAGGATAGTCCCGGAATTCAATTTGGTTTGCGATCGATGGTAGTAGGAGAGTATAAGTTAGCCTTTTCGGTGATCGATTTCAACCATACTAACTCACTTAGTACCACCTTCCCCCGAATTGGCTATACTGTACTCAATCTCTTCATCGGAGAAGATTTTACTTTTAAGTTCACCAGCTACGGCTTCCCGGAGGTGCAGCCGGGGCGTCTGTACATTACCGGATTGCTGTCGGATAAGCCTTTAACCTTCAGTCACGCTGGTAAGGGGAAAGGCTATGCTTTAGCGGTTCATCCGGTGGTAGCCTATCATCTGCTTAAAGAGCCCATGCACCAGTTAAATGCTCACTGGGATACAGTCAGTAATATTCGTTGGAAGGACAGTAAGTTCTTAAGAACTTTAGAGAACGAATATCAATTTTCTTCAATTGATGATATCTACCTGAAACAATTCCTGAAGAGAATAATACCCAAAAAATCTACTGTTCAAAATGACCCTATCTATCATGCCGTAAGCTCCATCATTCACCGTAAAGGTTTGATCAACGTAAAGCAAATAGCTTCTGACTGCTGCATGACCGAGCGTACGTTGAACCGGCAGTTTTTGCGAAAGGTAGGGCTGTCTCCTAAATCCTACGCCAAAATCTGGCAGCTACAGTACGTGATGCAATTATTACAGAACCCCGCTCGCAATCTTTCGGAGCTGGCGCTGAAAGCGGGCTACTACGACGCTGCGCATATGGCGCGAGAGTTCAAAAGCCGGCTACTACAGACTCCTACTGAGTTTCTGGAAAACACCAGTCTTTTGCTGAAATACTATCTGACCTCAGCCGGAGCGCTCAAATAATGTCTGATTTTTACAATAGAACCGTGAATGAAATGAGCTATTTTTACTGACTATCCCTAGCGCCAGGATATTTCCCGCGATATAATTTATCGTGCCAGTATTGCCACGTAACTACCAGCCATGAAAAATCTCAGGATAGACATTTTATTTACTGCCCTCCTTTTACTCAGTTTGGTTTTACCGGCTTATGCTCAACCGAGTTCGCGTAGTCCAGAAGAGACAGCTAACCAAGCGGTCGTAGAGCGCTATTTTGAAGAAGTCATTAATGAGCAAAAGACTGAGTTAGTACCGGAAATTTATGCGGAAGATTATCTTTTTCATAGCCTGGAAGATGGAACGGAAGGCCGGGGAATTGAGGGCTTGGAAGAATTTCTTCCTTACTTTTTCCAAGCCTTTCCCGATATACACTACACCCTTGACCGGATGGTAACCGAAGGTGATCAGGTAGTGGTGCAAGCAACGGCCCGAGGAACCCACCGTGGAGAGTTCTGGGGCTACCCCCCATCAAACAATAAAATTCAGGTGAGCGAGGTATTTTTCTATACGCTGAAGGACGGGAAGATAACCGAAAACCGGCGATTAATAGACCTGTATCATTTATATAAACAATTAGAAGGCAAGCAAACCGAATAGCAGCCTTCAACCAATACTATGCTCCGCTTAATCTCACCCCAATTATGAAAACAACAACTCTCCCCCTCACTCAAGTAAGAAAACTTCCAACTCTTGGCTTATTTCTTTTTCTTCTGCTAGCAGTAGCCGCTTATTACGGAGTGAAGTATGGACTCCCGTATTTTGTGAGCTATCCCGAAAGGAAATTAACTTCTCCTTTGCTGCTGCTACCGCACATCGGTACCGGGTTCATTGCCTTGGTTCTGGGACCACTACAGTTCTGGAAGGGGTTTCGGCAGAAATATCTTCGCATTCACCGCTGGACGGGTCGCATCTACCTAAGTGCGGTAGCCATTAGTGCTGCTTTTGGTTTATACCTGGCCGTGGTGAATCCCAATCTGGTGTTTAGTACCGGGATTACCGGTCTGGCGCTGGCCTGGATCGTTACGGGTACGTTTGCTTACCTCACCATCCGGCGGAGGCTGGTTTCGGAACACCGGGAGTGGATGATCCGCAACTACGTGGTTACGCTAGGCTTTGTCAGCTACCGCATCGGCTACGAGTTTATGCACAGCATCGGCTACGAAGAAACCGTGATTATGGCCTGGCTCTGCTGGGCTCCGCAGTTGCTTATCACCGAATACTGCCTGCAGTTGAGCCGCTCCGGGCTATTCAATAACAGAAACCGAACCAAGATATCGAGGACTATTCAATCAGTTCCAAAAGAGGAGGCAATAGCCTAAATAGCCAAAAACCACTAAACCTTTTACTACCATGAAAACCAAAAACCTGTTAATGCTAGCCATTACACTCATCAGTTGTACTCAGCTTTGGGCTCAATCTCACCCGCTGGTGGGCACCTGGGAAATGGTCTCTATCAAAGGTACCGATGCCGATGGGGAACGTTTCTTAATGGACACTACCCAGCGCCGGGAGGTGAAAATCATTACTCCGACCCATTATATGCTGATTATTGAGAATGTGCAGGGAGATTCAACGGTCATTGATTGGAGCGGAGCTGGAACGGTCCGTATAGAAGGGAATCAATATATTGAAGTTCCACTGATGGCTTCCGATGAAGAATTTAATCAGATCAGAACCGACTTTACCTGGAGCGTAGAAGGCGATCGATTTATTCAACGAGGTACAGTCACGACGCCCGAGGGAGGAACCATCACCCTGGACGAACTGGTATTTCAGCGGGTATCTACCGATCAGTCCTATCCCGACAACCCATCGGTAGGCACCTGGGATCAGCTATCCTCCTCCTACACCCTGGCGGATGGAACTCAGGACTCGCATACCAACGCCACCGCTACCCGCTTTCAGATTATGACGCCCACCCACTGGATGAGAATGAACCACCGGGAGGGTAAGTTTGAGAGTGTAATGGGCGGCACCTACACCCTGCAGGGCAACACGGTATATCCCCGTTTTGAATACGGCATGCCGGTTATTGCCCCCGATGCAACGGCGGAGTTTACCCAGCGGGTAGAGGGGGACAAAATGTATGTCTCCGGCTTCGTACAAAACGCCGAAGGAGAGAAAACACTCACCTTCGATGACGTATTCCAACAAGTGGATGCAACTACCGATGCTACCGCCATTGAGAAATAACCTTCTTAGCAGATTTTAGCCCGGACCGGGAGTTTGTTTTCCTGATGGATCATATTGCTATGAAGACGGACGAGATGGCCAGTAATGAATGAATAATCATTCCTTTTATAACCAATATTTCTTTACTATGAACACTCTTAAAATTATCGCCCGATGGAAAATTCACAATGGAAAACTCGAGGAGTTTAAAAGTATGGCAGAAGAATGCCTCTCCATCGTAAAGGAAAAAGATCAGCATACGCTACAGTACGATTGGTACTTTAATGAAGACCAAACGGAGTGCGTACTAAGGGAAGAATATACTGATTCCGATGCGCTACTCGCTCACTTAGGCAACATTGGTGATTTATTCGGGAAACTACTAGCAATAGCTGACTTCTCCGGAGAGATATACGGAGAGCCATCTGACGAGCTCCTTCAAGCAACGGCTGGTTTAAACCCTAAGGTCTATTCCTTCTACCGGGGCCTACCACAGCCTCATCCGGTAAAATAAGATATAGTTACGCAATCAACAGGGAAAAATTATGCTTCAGATCTTTGCCGGACAGATGATTCCCAAATAGCCAATATAACTATCTATTTAACTTCTAACTACCAACAACATGAAACCCATTTTCTCAATCTCTAAAGTTTCTGCCCCACTAACTTTGCTTTTTTGTTTACTTGTGCCACTAAGCTGTACCGACCCCTTAGAAGAAGTTAATAGCAATGAACCTGATGTAGAGCAGATCAATCCGGATTGGGCGGATAAATTACCCGATCTGCTGCTTGACCTCAACAACAGCATCTTTGTATCAGCGGGCGAGTCTGTTCAGGAGGCGATTGATGCCGCCTCACCGGGCAGCGCCATTTACCTGGAACCGGGAGTGTATCGGGAAGAATTAACTTTCCGGAAGGATGATCTTACCCTGATCGGTTTGGATGGCGCCGGTGGCGCGCAAGTCGTATTGGAACCGCCTCAAGGCAGCAAGAAATCTGCACTGACGGTTGATTACGAACAAATTGAGTTCGTCAACATTGAGCATCAATATGTAGGTAGTGAAGGCCAAACCATTTCCCGAGAGTTTCCTTCTCAAGCCCGGCGAAATAAGCGTTTTTTCAAATTGGATCGGGAATATTTGGGTAACAATATCGCGCACTATAAGCTGGAAATCCGGGTAGGTAATCGTGAGTTTGATGTGATACGTATCCACCACGTGGTGAAGGAGTACCGTCCTTATTTTCCGGTTCGGACTCGGGGCGAGGTGATGATGATTCACGGTGCGTCTCAGGATTTTGATGACATATTCTTGACTGCGGGTGCGGTAGGTGATATCAACGAACAAACTTCCTCACCTTACTACTTGGCAACTAAGGGCATTGATGTGTGGGGCATAGATCTGGCGTGGACACTGGTTCCCGCAGAAACCAGCGATTTTGGTTTTATGCAAGACTGGGGCGTGGAGCGTGATGTTGATCATACCCTGGCTGCCTTAGCCGTAGCTCGCTTGATTCGAGGCCTGACCGGACAAGGCTTTGGCGGGCTCAATCTACTTGGGTTTAGCTACGGAGTACCCGTTGCTTATGCCGCCGCCGGACGGGAGACGCAAAAACACCCAATCCTGCGCAGCATCAAGGGGCTTGTTCCGGTGGAAGCGGGTATGAAGTACGATACTGACGATGAGGTTGCTGAAGAAATGAGGAAGCTCGCTTGCGCCCAAGCGGCAGAAACTAAGGAGGCGATTAATAGCGGAAACTATGTAAGAAGCCTGGGAGTGAATCTGGCACCTATCGGGAACCTAGCTCAAACTGCTCCCGACGACCCGTTTCCTTTCCCGTTTCCTATTCCTAACCTTACCAATGCCCAGGTAGCGATTGCTATTGGTGCGGGTCCCAACCCCGGCCCAGCCCCGTTCTGGCATTTTGTTGCCGGGCAGTTTGATGAAAACGAGGTACCACTAGGGCTAACGTATACCGATCAAGATCGCTGGTTTTACCTGCTCACGACACTCGCCCCCTACATGCCGCAACGAACGGTTTATGAGTTCCGGGCCTGCCAGTGCGACGAAGAAGAGGTTAGTATTGACGATTATCTGGATCAGATTACCGTTCCCATTCTGTACCTGAGCGCTGGGGGTGGCTTTGGTACCTTCGGTGATTTTACCGGTAATGAAACTACCGCCAGTTCAGACGTTACTAACTACACCGTCAGTCTGATGCCTCCGGAAGCCCGAGCGCTCGACTTCGGCCATGCCGATCCCTGGATGGCCAGTAATGCCCCCCCGGAAATTTGGCAACCACTCAGCGAGTGGCTGATGTCACACAGTTCGTACGCTTATTAAACCAAGAAATGATATGGGAATTAGGGTCGGTTACTATCAGGTACATCGAGCTTGGTAGCAACCGAGTCCTCTGGTTGAAAGTCAGCAACTCCTAACCGATCGAGGCTATCAATTTTATGCTGTAATTGGTAGCTCCGGTCGACGAGGGAGTCCATCTCCTGCCGGAGCTGGCGTACCTGCTTAATTTGCCGGGAGTCCACAGCTGCCCAAACAAAGACCGCTACTACCCCAGCAATTCCAGCCAAGGTCAGCCAGACGATGATGGTAGCCGCCATCCAGGGCGATTTTTTTTTGATAAGTCTAGAATCTACTTTAGGATCTACCTTTCCCATTTTTTGTAATTAAGAATTACGCAGTTTATTCAGGTAGATCAACATATTTTGTACCAAAAAAGTGGTTTACGCAAGGAATTGAACGAGCTCCGCGTAGGACATCCCGCGTGGGATGCCCCAATGGCTTAGATCTTAGACTCCGAGAAACCCACATACTATCTATTGTACTACGAAACCCAGTCTCGGTAAAACTAAAAAAAGAAATTCCTGGCTACGCCACTATGTTCTGCCTACGGCTCATCCAGCCGCATACGTTCGGCAAAGCCGTTAAGAAAAGTCCGCTTAGGATTGAATTGTAGCATTACCTGCCGCCAGGTTTCAAACTTAGGGTACCACTGCCGGATCAGCTCGGTACGTCCTTCCAACCGATTAGTAATCTTCCCCCAATGAGGCTTCCCTCCCGCCTCCAGATGAATATCCTGGTATTCGTTTAAAATTAGGGTAGCGCCCTTTTGCCGCACCAGCACCGGGTTGCCAACGTAGCATACATCAGTATCGTATTCGGGGGTCAAGTACATGGGCGAAGCTTTCACAAACCGCAGGGTGGGAGCAGAACTGGGGTATAACTTATATTTTTCCGAGAGCTGCTTCACTTTGGCGAAGATCTTATCCATCACCTCTAAATAATTGGTTTCGTGGCGATTATAAGCAAATTCAGCCCCGTGTCCCTGGCTCGCTACGTACTCAAAACCCTGAAATAGCACTTTGTATGACTTGTTCACATAAGTTGCATCTTTTAAGGCAGTCACCGAGCGCTCCAGAGCGGAAGGTACGATCTTGGGTAAGTTATTCACTACAAAAAGCGATATACGGTAAGCCAGCGGAATATTACTCACAATAGAAGCCAGTATATTCCGCGTACGGTCCCGTAGCGTGCGAAAGTGAAACTTTTCTACTTCAAAGGTACGGGCTACCATACAGGTATGGTCACCACCTTTTTCGTAAGGATTTACTACAATAAACAGGCTCCGGACCGGGTATCTCACCGATTGGCCGTTGATGGTGATAGGGAAATCATCAAACATAGAGCCATTGCCTAACTTGCGGCGCACTTCCGACCACTTTTCGGGCCGGCGGTTCTCGTAGAGCCAGTAACGCGGACGAACCTCCAAAATGTAGGAATAAACGATACCGGTACACCCCAGGCTAACTACTACGCTACGGAAAGTATCATCGTCCTGAATGAGTTCAATGTCAACGTCAGTATGTTTTTCGGGGTCAGTAAGCCCTTCACTGGGTTCAATGCGGTATACTTTCCCTTCGGCAGCTACTAGCACCAGCGAACGCACCATGCCTGAGAGGGCTGGCAAATTGCGGCCGGCTCCGTGAGTTCCCGTGGCAATTGCTCCTGAGATGGTTTGCTCATCAATGGCCCCCATATTGAGCAGAGCTAACCCCTGCCGATCAAGCTTACGATTAAGAGATTCCACAGTAATTCCCGCTTCTACCTCAACCAGATATTTCTCTTGATGAGCGCGATATAGCTTATTTTTATCCAGATTCAATATTTGGCACAACCTTGACATATCAACTAAATGTCCATCGGTAATAGCTACATCCGAGTACGAGTGGCCCGAACCCACTGCCCGGATACGATGGCCGCATTCTTCCGCGTCGCGTACGGCGGCTACAATATCGTGTAAAGTGCCGGGTATCAGATACTTAAAGGGCTCTACTCTGTGTTTCCCGATGACATTGCTCCAAGTGACTCGAGTGCGGGTTTTCATGATAGGCGACGGTTGATAGTATGTATAGCAAAAATATCACGGCAAATACGACTGCCGCTAGTAGTTAGTCACAGTTGGCACGGAAGCTGTCACCTTAATTTATCTAAAAATTCGCGGATAGAAAATAGATTTTTTGCAAGTTATCATCTATTGCACCTTAATGCTTTAGGATAAAACCTAGTAAAACCGCTATCTTATCAGGATTTTTTTTAAGTTCAGGGAAAAGATTAATCAACAACCTACTAGTCATGCGCCGAAGAGATTTTATCAAACAAGCTACCGCCGCCTCCGCCGGAGCCACTCTGTTCACCCCACAACCCTTTACCATTCTCGGAAAAGGATCGCCTAACGAAAAAATCGTGGTGGCCATTATGGGTACTAACAGCCGGGGTGCCGCACTTTCTCGCGGATTTGCCAGCCTGTCTCAGGCTGAAGTCGCCTACATTTGCGATGTGGACGATGCGGCTATCGCCAAAGGAGTAGAAGCTGCCACCGCAGCCGGGCAGAAGAACGCCCCTCGAGGAATCAAGGACTTCCGTGAGGCGCTAGACGATCCATCGTTAGATGCATTGGTGATCGCCTCGCCCGACCACTGGCACGCTCCGGCGTCTATCATGGCCCTGCAAGCGGGTAAGCACGTTTACGTAGAAAAACCCTGTAGCCATAATCCTCGGGAAGGCGAACTACTGGTAGAAGCTGCTAAGCGCTACAATAAAGTCGTACAAATGGGTAACCAACGCCGGTCGTGGCCACTGGTAGTAGAAGGTATTCAGGCCGTGAAAGACGGGGCTATTGGCCGACCCTACTACGCCCGCGCCTGGTACGCCAACACCCGCGAATCTATCGGTAAAGGAAAACCCGCTCCGGTACCGGAAGGACTGGATTACGAGTTGTGGCAAGGGCCGGCTCCCCGTCGCCCCTATCAGGATAACCTGATTCACTACAACTGGCATTGGTTCTGGCACTGGGGCACCGGTGAGATTCTTAACAACGGTACCCATTTTATTGACCTGTGCCGCTGGGGATTAGAAGTGGATTATCCTACGCAGGTAAGCTCCAGCGGTGGGCGCTACGCTTACGACGATGACTGGGAAACCCCCGATACCCAAATCACCACTTTTGACTTCGAGGATAATAAAACCATTGCCTGGGAAGGCCGAAGCTGCAACGGACAGCCAATTGAGGGCATGTCGGCCAGCGCCTCTTTTCACGGAGAGAATGGTAGTGTGGTAATTCTGGGTAACGGCTACGCTATTTTTGACAACAAGGGCAAGGAGCTAAAACGAGTCACCTACGAATCGGCTCAGGCGCTGGATACTACTGGTCCCGGTTTTAACCTGGACGTGGATCATCTAACCAACTTCTATCAGGGCATTCGCGACGGAGCGGAACTGCACTCGGAGATTGAAGACGGGAATAAGAGCGTGCTATTATGCCAACTAGGAAATATTGCCCACCGCACTGAACGTACGCTTACCTGCGACCCCAACACCGGAAAAATTCTGAATGACCCTGAAGCCATGAAGCTCTGGGGCCGGGAGTACGAACCCGGTTGGGAACCCAGCGTCTAGCAATACCTAAACACATCATTTTATTACTAACCGAAAGAACTTCTGAAGTTTCGCTCCCAATTATTATGCATTCACTTAACCGACGCAATTTTATCAAAACCGCTTCGCTGTCCAGCGCTGCTTTATCCAGCGGGGCGATCAGCCTCGCCCAGGCATCTCCCTCCGCTTCACCGGTTAATCAAGAAGTAGCCGGAAAGGTTGGGATTATTGGATTAGATACTTCTCACAGTGTAGCCTTTGCTAAAGTGCTGAACGATGCTAATGCCGAAGCTGATGTGGCCGGTTGTCCGGTAGTAGCCGCCTATCCTCACGGCAGCAAAGACATTGAATCCAGCGTAAGTCGCATACCGAAGTATACCGAAGAGATTCAGCAGCTAGGGGTGAAGATCGTGGATTCTATCGATGCCCTGCTGGATGAAGTAGATTTTGTGCTGCTGGAAACCAACGACGGACGGCGGCATCTGGAGCAGGCTCTGCCGGTGTTTGAAGCTGGTAAGCCGGTGTTCATCGATAAACCCATTGCCGCCTCCCTATCCGATGCGGTAGCCCTATTCAACGCATCTGAAAAATACGGGGTGCCAATGTTCTCCTCCTCCTCGCTGCGCTACATGAGTTCGGCTCAGGAAGTGGTCAATGGCAGTATTGGTAAGGTTTTAGGCGCCACGTCTTACAGCCCGGCTCATCTCGAGTCCACCCATCCTGACCTATACTGGTACGGAGTCCACGGAGTGGAAGCTTTGTTCACCGTGATGGGCACCGGCTGCCAGACCGTAACCCGACAACACACCGAAAATACTGATGTGGTAGTGGGTAGCTGGGATGACGGACGCATCGGTACTTTCCGGGGGATGCGGAGCGGTGAGCTGGGATACGGCGGTACGGCCTTTGGCGAATCCGGAATAGCCTCTATCGGCCCCTACGACGGCTACCGTCCGCTGCTAGTCGAGATCGTTAATTTTTTCAAAACCGGTCAGCCTCCGGTAAGCTCCGAAGAAACCTTAGAGATTTTTGCCTTTATGACGGCCGCCGACGTGAGTAAGCAGCGGGGAGGGCAGTCGGTTACCCTGGAAGAAGTGATGACGGAAGCCCGAGAGAAAGCCGAGCTGTAACCGAGAATTATGAAGTTAAGCTCGTTTGACCTGCTGGTCGTTGTTCTCTTCTTTCTCACGCTGGTCGTTATCGGAATCTGGTCGTACTTCAAAAATCAGGACTCTGAAGACTATTTCGTAGCCGGAGGCAATCTGCCCTGGTGGCTGTCGGGTATCTCGCACCATGTTTCGGGTTATAGCGGGGCGGTATTCGTGGCTTACGCCGGATTAGCTTACACACACGGCTTTTCGCTCTACGTGTGGTGGGCGTTCACCATCGGACTTACCATTATCGCTAGTGCGGGAGTTTTTCCGGTACTGTGGGTGCGGTTGCGGCAGCAGTTCCGTATTCAATCGCCGCTGGAGTACTTGAAAACCCGCTATAATCTGCTCACTCAGCAACTAATGGCCTGGAGTGGGGTGCTGCTCAAGCTGTTCGACGTAGGTGCCAAATGGGCGGCTATCGCTATTCTGCTGGAAGTTTTTACCGGGCTTTCTATCCCGGTCGGGATTCTAATTGCCGGAGGGGTTTCGCTAATTTATATTACCTTCGGCGGACTGTGGGCAGTAATTATTACCGACTTTGCCCAGTTCATCGTGCAGATTGTAGCCGGAACGGTAATGTTTGTAGTGGTGGTGATGCGGCTGGGTGGTTGGAATTCCGTCTTTGGCATGTGGGATCAGCTTCCCGAAGGGAACGGCGATTTATTCAACGACCCCTACACCGTCGGGTTTGCTCTGGCTTTTCTGTTTATTAATTTTCTGAGTTACAACGGGGGTACCTGGAATCTGGCCACTCGCTACATTTCATCGGCCAGCGAGAGTGAGGCTAAGAAAGCCGCCCGTCTTTCGGGCATACTCTACCTGGTTTGGCCCCTCATTCTGCTCTTCCCGCTCTGGGCCGCTCCGCTACTGCTACCCGATCTGGAAGACCCTACTCAATCCTACGGACTGCTCACGTTAGAGCTGCTACCGGTAGGCTTAGTGGGTCTGGTGGTGGCCTCGCTGTTCGCCAATACTTTGTCCATGACTTCATCGGACGTAAATACTATCGCTGCGGTCATCACCCGCGATATACTTCCAGCCGTATCCCCAAAGATGCAATCCGCTCGTGCCTCGCTACGGGTAGCCCGCATAACCACCTTTGGATTTACGCTACTCACTATCATCGTCGCCCTCCAGTACGAAAAGTTTGGAGGAGTCTTTGGCCTGATCGTGACTTGGTTCGGGGCATTGATTGGCCCCATTGCGGTGCCCGTTTTATTCGGATTACTTCCTGCCTTCCGGCGCTGCGGTTCAATGGCCGCCATTATCTCGATTGCCGCCGGATTGGTTACCTTTATTATTACCAAAAACATAGAATTAAACAGTTTGGCGCTGGAAGTCAGCCTACCGCTTTTGGTATCAACCATTGTGTACGTAACTTTTGGCTTTCTACCCAATCAAACCACTTCTCAGCCAGTTAACAAAATGCTCAACACGCTTAACCAATAATCGCCATGCATACTCACGTATTTAGCACTCGAGAGAAAATGGGTCAGGCTGCCGGAAGCGCCGTAGAGGAAAGAATAAACGCTTTGTTGAGTGAACAGGATGAGCTCCGAATGGTCTTCGCCGCGGCTCCTTCTCAAAACGAAGTACTAGAGTATCTGGCCCAATCCGATCGGATTGACTGGTCAAAAATTACTGCCTTTCATATGGATGAATACATTGGCCTTCCGGCGGATGCCCCTCAGCGGTTTGCCAATTTTCTGCGGGAGAAACTATTTGATCAGGTTTCGTTCAAGGCGGTTCATCTGATTAATGGCGACGATAACCCCGAGCAGGAGTGCCAACGTTACGCGGATTTGTTAACCGAGAAGCCGATTGATATTGTTTGCCTGGGCATCGGTGAAAACGGTCATATTGCCTTTAACGACCCACCCGTCGCCGATTTTGAGGATTCTCAGATGGTGAAAGTGGTAGATTTAGATGCTCGCTGTCGGCAGCAGCAGGTGAACGACGGTTGCTTCGCTTCGCTGGATGTGGTACCCACTCAGGCCATCACCCTAACTATCCCTACACTGATGAATGGAAAGCATCTGTACTGCGTGGTGCCCGGCCCCACCAAGCGAGAAGCGGTAGACCATACCCTGAATGGCTCCATCAGCACCGACTGCCCCGCTTCTATCCTCAGAACGCATCCAAGCTGCCAACTGTACCTGGACGCTGAATCGGCCCGAACTGAGGAAAAAGAAGGGTTTTTGAAATCATGACTAGTGTTCGCGGCATCAATTGCCTTACTGGGGGGGCGGAAGAGTATTTGATTGAAGTCGGAATTATCCAACGGATCGATCAACTTAAAGAATCAACCGAAGATTTGCCCTACCTTGGGCCGGGCTTAATTGACTTACAGATTAATGGTACCCACGGCGTAGATTTTAACGACCTTTCTCTTACTCCACCGGATATACTCGATGTTACTCATCTATTACTGAAGCAGGGTATTACCACTTTCTCCCCTACGCTTATTACCAACTCAGATGAAAATCTGCTTTATCTGCTGAACACTATCCAGCAAGCCGGTGAAGCTTATCCCCTGGTAGATGCCTGCGTGGGCGGAATTCATCTGGAAGGCCCCTTTATTTCTGACCAAGACGGTGCCCGCGGTGCTCACCCGCGTGAATATGTGCAGGCTCCCAACTGGGACTTATTCCGGCGCTTTCAGCAGGCTTCGGGCAACCGGATAAAACTAGTAACATTGGCTCCCGAGTGGGACGGCTCCAGTACCTTCATTCAGCAGTGTCGAGCGGCGGGTGTCCGGGTGGCTTTAGGGCATACGCTGGCTAATTCTGAGCAGATAGAAGCGGCCGTGAAATCCGGAGCTACGCTTGCTACCCATCTGGGGAATGCAGTTCCGACAATACTACCTCGTCACCCTAACCTACTGTGGGATCAGCTCGCCCAGGATGAACTGTATGCCAGCATCATTGCCGATGGTTTTCACCTGCCGAATAATTTTATGAAGGTAGTAATGCGGGTGAAGCCGGAACGTATTTTATTGGTGAGTGATGCCACCCAATTCTGCGGGATGGCCCCCGGCGAATACACCACCCACATCGGCGGAAAGATAGTGTTAGAAAACAGCGGACGCCTGGCTATTAATGATGGTTCGGGCTTGCTAGCCGGAGCCGCCAAGCCGTTGCTGGAGAACGTACAGTATTTGCTAGACGAGCAGTTAGCTTCGCTCAGTCAAGCCTGGAGTATGGCTTCGGTATATCCTGCTCGGTTTTTAGGCAAGGAGATGCCTCTGTCGGTGGGGCAACCGGCGGATTTAGTGCAATTCAGTTTTGAGAATGGGGAAATAAAAATTGAACACGTGATGAAGAGTGGGGAATGGGTAGAGGATTATATTTGATCATCTTCATGTATTGTTAAGTAGGAACATCACGGTGGCCGCGCCATTAATGATGTTCCTACAGGAAGGTTTATCTCTTAATTATGAAGATATTGGTGATAATGCATATTATTGTTTCTAACCCCTCAATCAGTCTTTCGTGCTATGAGAAAAAAAGTAATCATTATCGGAGGTTCCTCCGGAATTGGTAAAGCCACGGCCGAACGCTTTGCCCGAGAAGGCTGGCAGGTGATGGTAGGCGCCCCGGAAATGGATGCCACCCAGCAGGTAGTAGATAGCCTGCAAGGCGACGGACACCTTTCTGTAGAAGTAGATATTACCTCCGATACCCAGATTGAGCATTTAAAAAATCAAACCGCCGAGCAATTTACCGATTTTCATACGCTCATCAATTGCGCGGGCATCTCCCGAAGTGTGCCCTTGCTAGATCCTGATTTCAAGAAGTGGGATCATCTGCTGCAGGTGATGCTGTACGGAACGGTGAAAGTTTGCCGGGCGCTAATTCCTTTGCTGGAAGATGGCGGACGCATCATTAATATTACCTCTATTCACCACGACCGGGTGGCCTACGGTAGCTCCGCCTACGGAATGGCGAAAGCCGCCGTCACTCAGCTTACCCGCGCCCTAGCAGTAGAACTGGCCCCGAGAAATATCCTGACTAACGCCATTGCCCCCGGTTTTATCAATACGCCCATGTCGGTAAAGGAAGATGGTAGAAATGAGATAGAAACCGAATGGTTCCAGAACAATTACATCAAAAACGACCATCTGCCGCTCAAGCGAGCCGGTAAGCCCGAGGAGGTAGCCGGAGTCGCCTGGTTCCTGGCCAGCCCCGACGCATCCTACATGACGGGCTCAGTCTTAGAGGTGAATGGCGGACTGACGGTTACTTTCTGAGTACCTCCCGATGATCTAAAATGTGCGATTTATTAATAACTTCTATCCAGTAACAAGATCCCTCATTAGACCTTAGGGAGTTTCCAGGGGTTACGGTATTCGGGGACTACTAATTCAGTAGCCCGGGAGCTATTGGTAAACTTGTTAGCTGAATCATCCCACAGTAGCCGGCTTTCGCCCGATCGTACCGCGATATTGCCCAGGTGGGAGTACAATGCTACGTTGCGGCCCATTTCAATAGTGCAATTTGGCTCCTCGCGGCTTTTTACGCAGTTAATAAAGTTTTCGGCGTGAGGATAGTAAAAATCAGGTTCGTGTTCGGTAACTCCTTGTTCGTTGAGTAGTATCCACCTCTTCCTATCCACTGCTATGGTACCTTGGTCGCCAATGAACTCCAGGCCATAGATCATATTGTAGGGACCGGCTTTGGCTGAAGCATTCTGCTGCCAGCTAATGGTGTAATCTTCAAAAGGATAGATTGCCGAAAGCGCGTCATAGGTTTCTCTATGTCGATCTAGATTGGTAAAGTTTCCGCCAGAGGCTAAAACCTCGGTCGGAGGAGCGGTAATATCTTTTGCCCATAGCGCCATATCTATCAAATGGGCTCCGAAGTCAGTCATTAATCCTCCCCCATAATCCCAGAAGTGTCGCCAAGAATCGTAGTAGTTAGGATGATACGCCCGGTCGGGAGCAGGCCCCAGCCAGAGATCAAAATCAAGTCCCTTAGGCAATGGCTGAGGTGGCACCTTTTCTGGCCCTAGTCCGTACTGGAAATTGGCCCACATGTTGGTTTTGTAGAGCTTGCCAATCTCACCTTGCTTGATACGGTTCATAATGTCAATCCAGATAGCTCCGCTGCGTTGCTGCTGGCCAACCTGCACTACCCGCTGGTATCTTCTTACGGCCTTTTGCATAATATTGCATTCCTCAATGGAGTTAGCGAGTGGTTTCTCCACGTACACATCTTTGCCCGCTTCACAGGCGTGCACGGTGGGTAGGCAGTGCCAATGATCAGGTGTGGCTATAATTACCGCATCGATGTCCTTGTTATCCAGCATCTCCCGGTAGTCTTGGTAGAGCTTGGGTTTATTTTGGGTATCGACAGAAATTTTGGCAGATTCCGCTTCAAGCAGTTCTTGATTCACATCGCACATACCCTGGCAGCGTACATTGTCTAGCGCTAAGTGCTCGTTCAATACCCTGATACCCCGGCCACCACAGCCGATAAGGCCTACGTTTACCTGATCGCTAGGAGCTTTACTTATGTTTCGGGAGAAACTGCGGAATGGCAGGGCGCCCATTCCAGCCGCAGCTACGGTAGATTGTGAAATAAATGTTCGTCGTTTCATTCGCATGTTTGGTTATTGTAATAGTCTGTGTAAGTGCTGATAACTTTCTTTGGCGCACTTCAGCCCCTTTACGGCTCGTTCATTTTCCACTATGTAGTACTTCACTCTCCCAGCCTGATCAATAACTGTGTTGGTAATGATACCGATTTGCTTCCTCGTTGGGGCGGGTGCAGCCGCGATACCATAAAACACGAAAGATGCTGCCGTTCCCAACAACATCGATTTCTTAACAAAATTTCTTCTTTCGTTATTCACGATGCATTGTAAGAATACAGAAACCTGAAGAACTCGATTTCCCCAGGTTTCTATCTTGCAAGTTTTTAGTCTATCAATTATCTATTTGGGCCGATGGGTGGAACGGGTTCGCCTTCTACCCAGGGGGCACCGGCTTCTATCAGGGCTTTGGCTATCTGAGACATTTCGTTCTGGGTAGATTCCAGTTCGGTATGGATTTCCTGCACCTGATCTTTCACAATAGCCAGCGTTTTCTTATGGGTTTCGGTAGGACCGTAGGTAGAGTGACCAATACCGATTTCCAGGGACATTAATCGCTGGCCTACTGTTGGTTTGGTTTTCTCGCCTACCGCTAATTTAGCCGGGTTGCCGCTCAATACTTCTTCCAGTTCCAGCAAGTTTTGCTTTACCTCGTACAACTGCTGATCTAATGAGCCGGGAACTACCGGAGCCTGAGTCAGGGCCGTCTGCATCCGGTCAGCTTTGGTCAGGGCATTGTTCAATGAAACCTCCAGGGCCGTGGCCGAACGCAGGGCGTCTTCGTAAGAACGCCAGAACTGAGCAGTTTCCTGGGCGGTAGCTCCTTCCAACGCTCCCTCGCGCAGTGGCACTACTTCAAAGCTAACGGGTTCTGATAGCTCGGTGATCTCACCGTCCACTTGTTTGTAGAGCGTAGCGGTGTAGGTGCCGGGTGCCACCATCAGACCCTGCGGAAGTTCGTCTTCGGAAGGCTCTTCGTCTAAATGAATAGGGTAGGGCGAGGGGTAGCGTAAATCCCAGGCCACCCGGTGGAAGCCGCTCGCGGTAGGGCCATCTACCCGGCGGATGGCGTTGCCCTGACTATCTTTAATCGCCAGCCAGATTTTCGGCTCTGCCTGCGTCATTTCGGTGGCCAAATCATCCCAACCGGGGAAGGGCACACTCTGATTCTGGGCGTTAAGAGATTTCTCCTGCTTCATCCGCTGATCTTCCAAAGTTGTTAGTCCATCTTTTAGGTAGTAAGTCAATACCGCTCCGAACGGAGGGTTAGGAGCTACGAAATGAGACGCTCCCTGCGAGCCTTTTTCATCATCAAAGCTCAGATGAGAACGAGGCACGTACCAGTCAGCGTCCTGAGGCTCAAACAATGTAGCCTCCGCCAGTAGTTGATCCTCGGTTACACCTCGTAACGCGCTGTAATCGTCCAGAATGTAAATACCTCGTCCGAAAGAAGCCGCCACCAGATCATCTTCCCGCTTCTGAATGGCTAGGTCGCGGAAGGAAATTGTGGGTAAGCCGCCAGTTAGTTCGGTCCACTGGTTACCAGCATCGTTGGTAAAGTAGATGCCAAACTCCGTGGCCAGAAACATCAGTTCCGGTTTCACGTGATCCTGTACAATTCGCCAAACCAAAGTTCGATCCGGAAGATCATTCGCGATAGACTGCCAGGTACGACCCCGGTCGGTACTCTTCACTAAATAAGGTTGGAAGTCACCATACTTATGATTGTCCAGGACGACGTAAACCGTGTTGGCATCGTGTAAATCAGCTTTGATATCATTGACGAAAGCGGTGGCCGGTACCCCGGGCATGCTGCCCACGTCAATTTTTCGCCAGTTATTTCCTCCGTCTTCAGTGACCTGCACAATACCATCGTCGGTTCCGGCGTAAATCAGCCCTTCCTGCTGCGGCGACTCTGCCAGGGAAGTAATCGTATTGTAATTAGACATGGCTCCTACGTCCCAGGCTCCGTCCCAGCTCTGCACTCGTCCCATAATGGGCAACTCAAAGCGGTCCTGATCTTTGGTTAAATCATCCGAAATGGCCTGCCACTCATCACCCCGATTTTCCGATCTCCAGACTCGCTGGGAGGCGAAATAGATACGCTTGGGATCGTGGGGACTAACCAGAATGGGCGAGTCCCAGTTGAAGCGCTCGTAGTCTTCATCTGCCGCGGGTTGCGGTTGAATATCTACTACCTCGCCGGTGGTCATGTCAATCCGCGATAGCGTTCCTTCCTGACGCTCAGCGTACACAATATCGGGATTTCCTGGCTCGGTAGCGGGTTGGTGTCCGTCCCAGTTCAGCACCACTCGCCAGTCAGAATTCTGAATGCCGTGCACGTTATCGGTTTGGGACGGGCCGCCTTGGGTGCTGTTATCCTGGGTGCCGCCGTAGATATTGTAAAACGGCTCGGCATCGTCCAGGGCAATTTTGTAGTACTGCGTAACCGGCAGGTTCTCCATAAAGCGCCAGTTATCACCCAGATCAAAGCTTTCATACAGTCCACCGTCGGTACCCACCAGTAGGTATTCCGGATCATCCTTGCGGAAGGCGATAGCGTGGTTGTCGCCGTGCTTATGCGCATTATTCAGTCGCTTAAAGGTTTTCCCGCCATCTTCGGAGTACTGCATGTGAGAATCGACCAGGTACAACCGCTCAAACTGATGGGGCGAGGCGTAGAGCTCCTGATAGTAATGCGGGCCGGTGGCACCAGATACGGCATCCGACTGCTTTTCCCAGGTGCTGCCCCGGTCGGCCGAACGGAACACCCCTCCTTCGCGGCGGTCTAGCTCAATAGCGGCGTACACAATATCCGGCTGCTGAGGCGATACGGCCAGCCCTATCTTTCCCATATTGCCTTCTGGCAGTCCGGTAGTAAGCTCTTCCCAGGTTTCACCACCATCCTGACTACGGTGGATGCCCGAACCAGGACCGCCCCCCAGGTAGGAAGCTACGTTCCGGTGGCGCTGCCAGGTAGCGGCGTACATCCAGTCGGGATTAAGCGGATCAATTACAATGTCGGTGACACCTACCCACTCATCGTCACCCAGGGTTTTATTCCAGGTCTGGCCACCGTCGGTAGACTTATACAGTCCACGCTCACCGCCTTTGTTCCACAACGGCCCTTGAGCCGCCACCCAGATCACATCGGAGTTTTCCGGATGAATGATGATTTTAGAAATATGTTCAGAATCTCTCAATCCCATATTCTCCCAGGTTTCTCCTCCGTCGGTACTGCGGTAGATTCCGTCGCCGTAGCCTACGTGGCGGCCACCAACGTTTTCACCCGTACCCACCCACACTACGTGCGGATTGTTGGGATCAACCGTTACGCAACCGATGGAGTAAGAATCTTCATCGTCAAAAATAGGCTCGAAGGTAACCCCGGCGTTAGTGGTCTTCCAGACACCCCCGGAGCCCACGCCCACGTACCAGGTGTTGGGATCTTCGGGATGAATGGCTACGTCGCCAATCCGCCCCGACATAAAGCCCGGACCCAGGCTACGAAACTCCAGACCGGCAAAGACCGAGTCGGCCATCATGCTAGAGGTACTGCTTTCGTTGCTGCGGTTTCTTCGCTGCGCGTAACTATCGAGAACGAACGCTAACGATAGTCCGATTGCTAAAAATAATGTAGGGAATCTTTTCATAACAAGGTTAGAAGTGTTGGTGTACATCTCTGAAATTTACTTTCGCAAAGAAGAGTAAAATTAAAAGAATATCCTGCATCACCAGAATTATTCTGAACTAAAGTGTTTCTAAAATTATAGCTTATACGCCTGCCGGGCCAGTAGCTTCCAGTCGCCCTTTTGTTTTTGCCACACCAGCAGCACTCCCAGGTGAATACTGGCCTGGTTGCCGTTATCTACCACATTGGCTTTTAGCTCGTGCCGAACCAAGGCGGTCTTATCCACTACGGTAATGGTCTGATTGGTCAAATCCATATTTTTGAAATCAGACTTTCCGCTGGCGAGAGCTTCCACAAATTCGGATTTATCTTCCAGCAGTCCGCTGGAGTGGCCGTAGGTGAGTTCATCCAGGGCAATCTCTTTTAAGGCGGCTTCGTCAGCGTCTACCATTGCCGTTCGTAGTGTTTCTACTGCATCGGCTACGGCTTTTTCTTCTTTAGATTGGGCAAGAAGGACTTGGGTGAAAATAAGGCTGATGATTAGTGTGCTGATTGTTTTCATAAGTTGGTTGTTTATTAGGTTATAATCGAAATTTGAATAAATCCCCCTTGCCCTATTCCATAGCGGCCCTCTTCAAAAGGGGGAGGTAGAGAATATGAATTTTATCGCTGATAAATGCGGGCTACGTAGCCGCCACCGGGGGCCATTTTGATAGTTAGCTGTTTATTGCTCGGTACTTCTACGGATGTTTTTTCAAAATCGCGGGCTACCTGGTGAGCGTTAATGCCGTCGCGGAATACTTCGGCCTGGTAGTTGCCTTCGTTCAGGAATGATAAGTCCAGAGTCATTTCGCGGGCATCCCAGTTGGTGAGGGCACCTACGTACCAGTCGTTACCCTTACGGCGGGCGATGGCTACGTATTCGCCCACTTTACCATCCAGTACCTGGGTTTCGTCCCAGACGGTAGGCACGGCGGCAATAAACTCGGTACATTCCGACTCTTCCTGATAGGCAGTAGGGTCATCGCAAAGCATGTTGAATGGCGACTCAAAAATGACGTACTGGGCCAGTTGGCGGCAGCGGGTGCCCTGACTCATGGGTTCGGTGAACACTGGTCGGTAGTTGGCTTTGATGGCATTACGCATTGCCCCCTGAGTGTAGTCCATCGGACCGGCTACCATCCGAATGAAGGGAATTTCTACGTCGTAGGTTACCTGATCTACCTCTGGCGGTTGCCACTTCATCTGCTCCAGTCCGTGTACGCCCTCAAAGTTAAGCACATTAGGGTAAGTCCGGTTTAATCCGGTAGGTTTGAAGGCTCCGTGAAAATCCAGAAAGAGCTGGTGCTGGGCGGCTAACTCGGCGGCTTTATAGTAAAAGTTTATCACCTCCTGATCGTCCCGGTCCATAAAGTCTACTTTGAAGCCTTTCACGCCCATATCGGAGTAGTGTTTACAGACATTTTCCATGTCGCGCTCAAAAGCGTGGTAACCTGCCCAGAGTACAATGTCTACCCCTTTCTTCTGACCGTAGTCTACCAGTTCGGGTAGATCGATTTCAGGGATGACCTGCATCAGGTCGGCTTCGCCGTTTACCGACCAGCCTTCGTCCAGAATGACGTACTCAATGCCTTGCTCGGCGGCAAAGTCAATGTAGTACTTATAGGTTTCGTTGTTGATTCCGGCCTCGAAGTCTACTCCGTAGAGGTTCCAGGCATTCCACCAGTCCCAGGCTACTTTACCGGGCTTGATCCAGGAGATATCCTCTACTCGTGAAGGCGAAGCTAATAAGTACACCAGATCGCTATCGGCCAGCTGCTTATCTTCTTCGGAGATCACCATCACCCGCCAGGGAAAAGTGCGACGACCCGGCACGTGGGCAATATAGTCTTCTCGCTCGGTGACCCGCATCTGTAAGTTATTGTGCCCTCCCTGTTCTTCTTCTTTAGGGTAAGCGGCGAATACGGCATTCAGTGATTTTCCTTCACCTCCGTAGTTGAGATACATGCCGGGATAGTCTTCCAGATCGGATTCGGTGATGCAGACTTTCTTGCCGTTGCCCACATCTACCAGGGCCGGAAGAATAATCAATCTTTGATCATCTAGTTGAGAAATGGGAGCTTTGTCGTAAGTATTTTCGAAGGAACTCTCCAATTGGGGTTCGTAGCTGCTATGGTCGTCTACGTTGGCATAGGGTGCCCAGACCGGAGCGTCCTGAGCGAAGTTGAAGGCTACCCGCTCGTTCATTACCGTCAGGCTATCCGGTCGGTCGGTGGCAAAGCGGTAAGCTACTCCTTCATCGTAAGCCCGGAAGATAAGGCTGTAATTGTCCCGAAAATTCAGCCTCAGTTCGTTGTAGTGATCGCGAATCTGCCTGCGTTTGTAAAATGGAGCCTCTACGGCTTGGTCTACCTCATCGGTCTTTTTGTTTCTCAGTCTGGGATTAGCACCCAGCGTTTCACCTTCCGCCAGCTCCATAGAAATCGGAGAGGGAGCAAGCACTGGATCGGACTCATGGTTTACCGCAAAAGTAATCTGATCGTCGAGGGTAATTTCTACCCGGATTTTACCATCTGGTGAAGTTAGAGTATGGGTAGATTGAGCTAGCGCTGAGAAAGCGAATAGATAAGCGGCGGCCAGGGTAAGCAAACCGGTTGTTAGTAGTTTCATAGAGAAAGGTTGGGTAGTACATTGCTGAGCAAGATACTTCTCTTTCTTAAGGATGTGAAATTCAGAAGTGTAAAAACGTAATCTGGCACTAAACCTACACAGTTAGCATAAAGGATATAAACCAACCTACTGCCAGCCACCGCCGAGGGACTGATAGAGGGAAGTGAGGGCAAGGAAGATTTCCTTGCGGGTGTTAATCATGCCCAGTTCAGCCTCCAGCACACGTTCCTGAGCGGTAATTATTTCCAGATAGGTAGCGTAGCCGGCGGCAAACAAGTCGTTAGAGGTACTCACGGCGGCTAGTAGCACATCGGTTTCCTGCTGCCGCAGTTCGTAGGCCTGCCGGAAGTTTTCTACTCGCTGCAGACTGGTTAGCACCTCCTGATATCCGGTAAGAATAGACTGCTGATAGTCATAAAAAGCTTGCAGGTTTTGAGCCACCATTTGGGAGTACTCGGCTTTGAGCCGGTTTTGCTGGAAGATCGGAGCGGTTATGCCATTCAATAGACCTATCACCAGCGACTCGGGCGTTGTAAATAATGAGGGAAAATTATTGGACTGGAAACCCATGTAGGGGGTAAATGTAAGCGAGGGAAGAAAGGCAGCTTTCGCGGCAGCCACATCGGCTTTGGCGGCTACTAGGGCTAGTTCAGCCTGCTGCACGTCGGGACGGCGGCGAAGCAAGTCGGATGGTACTCCGGCGTCTACAAATTCCGGTAGCTGCTGAGCGGATAGTGAATCGCCTCGCTCAATAGGCTGGGGGTAGCGGCCCAATAGTAAATTGAGTTGGTTCTCTACTTCTACCAGTCTCTGCTGTCGTTCGTACTCTAAACTACGCGTACGGAGTAATTGTGCCTGAAACTGCTGTACCGCCAACTCAGTAGCTCGTCCACCAATTTTCTGAATCTCGATTACTTCCTGTCCTACCTCCTGCAAGGCAATATTCCTCCGGATAGCTTTTAGCTCGTAGTCCAGTCCGAGTAATTCGTAGTACAGTCGGGCAATTTCGGCCACCAGAGAGGTGGTTACCAGATGCACCCCTTGTTCGCTGGCTAAAAATCGGGCGTAAGAAGCTTCTCGTTTGCTGCGGAGCTTTCCCCACAAATCGGCCTCCCAGGTACTCTGCAAGCCAACAAACCACTGAGCCGTTTGCGCATCTACGTTATCATCCCCGTTAATTGTTCCGCGGAGAACGTTGTTACGGATATTTCCTGAACGCAAGCGGTAGCGGCCATCTAATGACGGAAGTAAAGCTCCCCGCCGTATATCGTAGTTAGCCCGGGCAATCTCAATACGCTGTACGGCCGAAAGGCGATCCAGATTACGGCTGAGTCCGGTATCGATCAACGCCACCAGCACAGAGTCCGAAAAAAAATCTTGCCAGGCAATATCGCCAATACTCACCGAGTCACCTTCTTCAAAGGCAGTAGGCATGGGAGCCAAGGCAGGGATCTGAGGTTCAGTAATTTTGCAGCTGGCTACTAGCGCTAGAACTAGTACAGAATAAACCGACTGATACAATAATGATCTAAAAAGCATAAAAAAATCTAATTGCTGGAAAGAGTCATATCCATTTCAGGCTCGGGCTGAGTCTTGGACTCTGGTTGGTAGGTTTTTTTCTTCTTTTTGTCAGAAATAAACGACGCGAATAATACGTACAGGCCAGGAATAATAAATACACCAAAGATTGTACCGATCAGCATGCCTCCGGCCGCCGCAGTTCCGATAGATCGGTTACCCAAAGCCCCGGCACCAGTGGCCAGGCAGAGTGGAATCAAACCGCAGATAAACGCAAAGGAGGTCATCAGAATAGGGCGCAGACGAGCTACCGAACCCTCTACCGCAGCCCGCAGTACCGAGTACCCGGCTTCCCGCCGCTGAATGGCAAATTCAATAATCAGGATAGCGTTTTTACCCAACAGCCCGATCAGCATAATGAGTGCTACCTGAGCGTAGATGTTATTTTGCAGGTCAAGCAAGTAAAGTGAGATAAATGCTCCGAAAACGCCTAATGGTAATGATAGAATTACCGGCAACGGCAACAGGAAGCTTTCGTACTGAGCAGCTAGTAGCAGGTACACAAAGAGCAAACAAATAGCGAAGATGTAAATCGCTTGATCGCCCGCGCCTACTTCCTCCCGAGTCATTCCGTACCAGTCGTGTACGTAGCCCCGCGGCAGTTCTTCCGCAGCCACTCGGTTGATAGCCGCAATTACATCCCCGCTACTATAGCCGGGGGCGGCACCGCCCTTTACGGTGGCGGAAGTGTACATATTAAAGCGGGTGAGTTGCTCCGGTCCGTATACCCTTTCCATTGAAATAAACGTAGAGTAGGGCACCATTTCTCCTTTATCGTTCTTGATATTGAGTTTTAGTAGATCCTCCGGCTGAGTCCGGTACTCCGGTGAGGCCTGAATCATTACGTCGTACATCTGCCCGAAGCGTACAAAATCCGAAACGTATATCCCTCCAATTAGAGTCTGCATGGTCCTCATTGCCCGGTTAATAGTAATACCTTTTTTGGCGGCCATATCCTGATCTACCCGCACCAGGTACTGAGGGAAGTTGGGGTCGAAGTCAGTGTAGGCATTCTGAATTTCGGGAGTGGCAATCAGCTTCTCAATAAAATTTAGTGTGACTTGCTCCATTCGGGGCAAATTACCTCCGCCGGTTCGGTCCAGCACTTTCATCTGGAAACCGCTGGAGTTACCGAAGCCGGGTACCGTAGGGGGGAGGAAGAAGTCAACCTTGGCATCGGTGATAAATCTGGTCTTTTCTTCCAGTTGCCTTACCACCTCCTGAATGGTTTCTTCCCGCTCTTCCCAGGACTTCAGGCTCACCATACCCATTCCGTAGGAAGCGCCCGACAGCCCATTGGTAAGGCTGTAACCGGCCAGGGTAGATACCGAACTTATCGCGCCAATGCTACTTGCCGTGCGTTGCACATCGTCTAACACAGTTTTCGTACGCTCTACCGTAGCTCCAGCTGGAGTGGTTACGTTTACGTAGATCATGCTCTGGTCTTCCGTAGGGATAAAGCCGGTAGGTAGTACTCTGCTCACTCCCCAGGTGGCTACGAAAAAGCCAAGCAGCACCAGTACGGTAATCACCCGCCGTCCGGCCAGGAACATTACACTGTTCCGGTAGCCATTGGCAAAGGAGTTATAACCCTTATTAAACTTTCGGAAGAACCACTGCAATGGTCCTTTCTTCACTTTTCCGTGATTGTTTTTGAGCATGATAGCGCAGAGTGCCGGGGTCAGCGTCACGGCATTGATCCCGGAGATCACAATGGCAATTGCCAGGGTAAGTGAGAACTGCCGGTAGAAAATACCGACCGGCCCCGACATAAAAGCTACCGGTACGAATACCGCCGACATTACCAGGGTAATGGAGATGATCGCCCCGCTGATTTCTTTCATTGCCGCGAAGGTGGCTTCGCGCGGCCCCATACCTTCTTCCTCCATTTTGGCGTGCACGGCTTCTACCACCACAATAGCGTTATCTACCACAATACCGATGGCCAGTACCAGAGCAAACAGCGTCAGCAAGTTAATAGAGAAGTCCAGTTGCTCAATGAAGAAGAGCGTTCCGACTAGAGCCACTGGCACGGCTAAGGCTGGAATTAAAGTAGAGCGGAAGTCTTGGAGGAAAATGAACACGACCAGAAACACCAGAATAAAGGCTTCAACCAGCGTACGAACCACCTCATTAATAGACGCGTCCAGGAAGCGGGATACGTCATAGGTAATTTTGTAATCCATACCGGGCGGAAACGTACTGGCCTTGAGGCTGGCTAATTTATCTTTTACTAGTTGGATTACCTCCCGGGCGTTTGAACCCGGCTGCTGAATAATCATGATGGAGGCCGATGGCTGCCCGTCGGTACGAGCAATTCTACCGTAGTTCAGGTTCCCTAGCTCTACATCAGCCACATCTTTTAGGCGAAGAATGGAGCCATCGTCGCTGGCCCGAATTACGAGTTGTTCGTATTGTTTAGGCTCGAAGAATTTTCCGGTATAGCGCAGTACGTACTGAAGCACCTGGGGTGCTCGGTCATTACTGATACCAGTAAGGCCCGGAGCGGCTTCAATGTTCTGACTCTGAATAGCGGTAACGATCTCTTCGGTAGATACTTCGTAGGCGGTCATCCGGTCGGGCTTCAGCCAGATACGCATGGAGTAGTCTTTGGTACTCATGATCTCGGCAAAACCTACCCCTTCTACCCGCCGCAGTTCCTGCAGCACATTCAGGTCGGCAAAATTGTAGATAAATTTTTCGTCCAGCGTCTCGTCATCACTCATGATGTTAATGTACATCAACAGTCCCTCTACCGATTTTTCGGTGGTAACCCCGGCTTTGATCACATCGTCGGGCAGGTCATTCACCACGGTAGATACCCGGTTTTGCACCTCTACTGCCGCTAGGTCGGGATCAGTACCTTCTTCAAAAAATATTTTAACAATGTTTGTCCCCCGGTTACTGGAAACCGAAGTCATGTAGGTCATACCCGGCACTCCGTTGATTACTTTCTCCAGCGGGGTGGCCACGGTATTGGAGACTACTTCGGCATTAGCGCCCCGGTACTTGGCTCGCACCTTTATTGAGGGCGGCGCAATCTCGGGAAAAAGCTCAACGGGAAGGGTGAAAAATGAAAGTACTCCTAATAAAGTGATGAATAAGGAGATGACCAGTGAGAGGACTGGCCGCCGAATGAAGATATCAAACATATGTTAATGCTCGGTGTTTGTGTGTTCAGGTATTTAAGTGTTTATGAACACACTAACACCCGAATACCTGAACACTTAAATTTAATTATAGTACTTCTGCTTCTTGTCTAGTCATGGCGATGATACTATCCAGCCCTACGTGCTTGGGTTCAATCTCCATACCTTCCTGTAAATTCTGAATTCCCTCAAAAACAATCCGGTCGCCCGGCTCCAGTCCCGATTCTACGATATAATAGTGAGAAAAACGGGTCTTGGGAACAAAGTTTTTCATCTTCACCTGGTTCAGCGAATCAACTAAAAATACGTAGTTCTTATCCTGAATCTCAAAAACTGATTTCTGCGGAACGATGATTGCGTTTCGTATGGTGCTGGAAAGGCTGATACGACCGGTAGCGCGGTGCTTCAAGATTTTTTCGGGATTCGGAAAACGAGCCCGGAACGCAATAGAACCGGTACTGGCTTTAAATTCTCCTTCCATTGTCTCAATCATGCCGGTGTGCGGGTAAGGCGATCCGTCGGCTAAAATTAGATTTACTTCATCTGAATCAGCTTCAGCGTTTCCGCGCATCTTCATGTACTGCAGGTATTCACTCTCGGATACATAAAAGTAGGCGAATACATTGCTGATGTCGGATGCAGTGGTTAGCAGTGTTCCGTGTTCAATGAGACTACCGGTTTTAAGAGGTATGCGGTCAATAATTCCGTCGAAGGGTGCGCGAATGCTGGTGTAGGATACCCGCATGGTGGCGTTAGTTTCGGCCGAGCGAGCCTCAGCAATGCGGGCTTTTACCGCTTCTAGCCGAGCCTGAGCCACATCAAGTTCAGTTTTGGAAATTACGTTCTTATCGACCAACACCCGTAGTCGGTCAACTTCCAGTTCTACCGCTTTGGCCTCGGCAATGGTATTTTGCATATTAGCCTTGGCTTTAGCCAACTCGGCTTTATACTCTTCGTCGTTAATCTTGAAGAGCAATTGCCCCTTCTTCACTTCCTGACCTTCGTCTACGTAGATTCTTTCTAAGAATCCAGGAACCCGGGCCCGTAGCTCAACATTTTGAATAGCTTGAATATCCGCAACGTACTCCCGGCGCAGGGTAGTGTCACGCATCAATACCTGGGTAACCGGAAGGTTCTGTACCTCTTGCTGAGTGGTGATGGTGGCTTTTTCGGTACAGCTAGTAAAGGCTAATGTAACCGATAACATAGCGATTAATAGACCCTGAATTGATTTTTTCATAGACTAAAATAAAAATGAGTATGTGTTAATTTATGCATGTAAACGCACCATATATAGAACTTAAAAAAGTATCAACTATTGTGCGTTTTCTACACTTTTGATTCATTCTCTTTCTGGAGAATAAGCATTTTCTGTGCCTTAAGTAAAGTAGATGTAATATGGCGACTAAAAATTAACCGTCGATACTAGCAAATGCATCTACCAAAGAAGGAGGGAGGGGTGATAAACAAGCCCATTCCCTTACTCGAATGTGGGTTAGCGACAATCCCACTTTTATATAACACCTCTTAAGCTAAAACTAATTCCAAATAATGCTGTATTTGCTACATTTTTTTAGAAAAGTAGCGCACTTGTTTAAGAAACATCAACGACGAATCTATCCTATTAATTTTTCCCTAATTTAGTATTATTCTACGGAAAAATAAAATTTATTTATGCAATAAAATTTTCGTAAGATTCTTACACCTTTAA
This sequence comes from uncultured Roseivirgaceae bacterium, assembly GCA_964551335.1. Classification (GTDB taxonomy): domain Bacteria; phylum Bacteroidota; class Bacteroidia; order Cytophagales; family Cyclobacteriaceae; genus Tunicatimonas. The sequence continues at coordinate 83,169 of CAZKCO010000014.1, read as the reverse complement.
ATTTAGTAAAAAAAATAGAGAATTTTGGTGGTACTTAAATAATCAAATTTTTAGCCACAGTGTTCGTCTGGTGCACTCAGTTTATATACTCTTCTTTCTTCACTAACGTGAAGTATTTTTCATCCGAAATAATGTAGCCCTGATCGTAGCAGAAGTAGTAGGTGGTGCCACTTTTAGTTTGGTAGATATTGGTGTAATATGTAAAATTAAATCCCTTACGGGCCAGCGCGTCGCGTCGTACTTTGGCTTTACCATTAGGGTTAAGTTCAGCCAGAATCCGACGGTTTTTTCGTAGCGCATTGTTGATGTTACGCATCAGCTTATTAGCATCGCTGTTTTGCCGATTATGGTAGCTGTTACGGCACTGGTCCGAACAAAATTTTTGGTCCATCCGCCCGCGCAGTGGGGTACCGCACTCCAGGCATTGTCGTTCTTCCGTACTCATATTGTCTGAGGGTTTAGGTGCTTCTGTAATAATTTACTTATCAGTTTCGCGTGAGTAACGATCATAAAGTGTCCGCCGCCTTTTATGGGGATATAATCACTGAGGTAACGTACCGGAAATACCCGGTCTTGTGTACCGTGAATATGAATAATGGGCGCATTTGGCGAACTTCCCGGCCAGCGCATAATGGCGTTGATAGCCCACTGGGCAAAGCGGTTATCGGTTTCGTTAACGATGTTTTTCAGCAAAGCCCGGTGGCGTTCCGATACCACATCGAACCAGAAAGGTGCCAGGCGAATGGCCAGCGGTTTCACCCAACCGAACGGCAGCAACCGGTACAAACGAGTTCGGCGAAGCAACTGCAAAAAACCGCTTAGTTCCTGCGGCTGCTTTACACTGGAAATTAAGAAGACTCGCTCACAGTTAATTATACTGGCTATTTCCAGGGCCACGATTCCCCCAAAGGACAAGCCAACCAACGTTACTGGCTGGGTGGTGTCTATTTGCGCTAACAAACGGTTGGTATACTGCCTCAGTGATTCTTTCTCTTCGGGTGGCAACCAGCGGATGAATCGCTTTTCTACTTCTCCTAAGCGGAGGTAGCGAAATGCCCGCTCGTCGGCCCCTAAACCGCTGATGAAGTACACTACCATATTTATTGCTCAGGATACCAGGCGCGAAGTCGCACTTCAATATCTTCGTTCTCACCCTCAACAATCTGCTTGAATTTATCCACATCGCTCAGTCCGTCTGGGCCGCGGTAGTGGAAGGGATAAACCACCTCCGGCTGAAACTCCAGCACCGCATCGGCGGCCTGCTCCACACTCATGGTGTAGGGTAGGTTCATACAGACAAAAGCTACGTCGATGTCCTCCAGTGCCCGCATCTCGTCAATATCTTCCGTGTCGCCCGAGATATAGATAGTTTTGTCCCCAATGCTCAGTAAGTAGCCATTGCCGCGACCCTTGGTGTGACGGGAATCCGGATCTTCTTCGGGTAGATTGTACATCGGCAGGGCTTCGATGCCAATACCTAACTGTTCGGTAGTTTCTCCGTTACCAATCACCACTAGTTGCTGCTGAAATTCTTCCGGAAGCTGATCGGCCACCGCCTGGGGCACCACCATCGGCACTCCTTCAGTTTCAATCGCCTTCAGTGTTTCCACGTTCATATGGTCGCCGTGGATATCGGTAATCAGAATCATATCGGGGTCGCCCAACCCAGCAAAAGCTTCGGCTCCGCCATAGGGGTCCACGTAGATGGTCTGGTCATTCCACATCAGCGCCAGTGTACCGTGCAAAATGGGTTGAATGGTTACCGTGCCTTCACTGGTTTCTAGTTGATCGGAATCAGCCCTTTGGGCGGTGGCCGATAATGTGCTAAGAATAAATAGCTGCGCGAAAAATAGTGTTAATTTCATAGGTTTATTAGGTAATTGAATGAATGTGTTTTCAGTATTATATTTCTACCGCGCGTTTACAACGCGTTGCAAACGCGCGGTAGTTTTGTAGTTTTTTACGATTACTCCGGTTGTACCACCAGCACCCAATCCTGTTTGATGGGTTCTCGTGGCACTTCCCAGCTACCATTTTCATTAGCAACAAAGCTTCCGCTAAGATTGTGTTCGCCGTTTAGCGGATTGATGAAGATATAGCGGTAGTTCTGCCCACTGTTCAACTGCTGTAATTCAATATTGCGGATGGCATTGAAGAAGTAGATCACTCGTAAGTCATTGGCAGAACGAGTACAATAGGGCCGGAATATGTCTTCGGTACTGGCGTGCTGATTAATCCCGGCCGGAAATGGTTGCAGGGACTGCCAGTCCAATGCCTGCAGTATTTTTTTACCAATACCGATGTGGGTAGAACCCAGGTACTGATGGGCGGTTTCCCAGGGCACATTACCCCATACATCGCCCACCGGCGAAGCACCGAACAGTTCTTCTTCGGTATTAAACTGCCAGATTCCCTCTACGCCGTAGGAGAAACCCGGGGCCCCCGACAGCATGCTGCTCCAGAACAGGTAGCGCTGTACGTCCTGCAGCGATTTTCCCCACATCCCTTCAAAGCACACCTCCCCGTACATCACCGGACGACCCGCGTATTCTTCCATAGTGCTCCAGAGATTTTGCGTAGCGTAGGGCAACGTCTGATATCCGTTGTGGCCCGGTTGGGTCAGTATAAAATCAATGTGTTCCATCTGGTTGATGGGCGGCAGCCCGTCGCGAGTGCCCGGCCCGGGATGCACCGTAAGCAGCCGGTTGAAGGGATCAGTAGCTTTAATGTGTTCGGCTACCTCCGACCACTGCTCCCGAAATTGAGCTTTGTACTTATCCCAGTTTCCGTCACGTAAGTCGGTGTAGTAGGCTAGGGTGGATTCGCCGCAGAGCATCCAGGTGATGGGGTAAGCGCCGTAGCGGGCAATCAGATAGTCGTAGTGCTTTTTCATTCGCTCTACACCGAACCACTTGATGTAGTAACCCCAGGCGCCCATCAGATTGGGCATGATTCCTTCCTTTAGCAGCCACTGAAATCGTAAGTCGGCCAGATCGAAGTAGGCCGGGTTGATGCTGCTCATGCCCGGGTCCCAGGGATCGCCGGCTTCGTTTTGCCCCCGCGGATCGAAGGGTTCAATATCGCAAGGAAAGCCGATGGCAAACTGAATGACTGAAAAGCCTTTACGCTTGCGGTCGGTGGTCAGGTAGCGGAAGTCTTCGGGCCATTTGAAGCGGGTAGTCATGCCGTGCCACCAGGAATCGGCTAACCACAGAAAGGGCGTACCGTCCTGATGAACAAAGTACTTCCCATTTTCCGATAGCGTAAGGGGCCCGTGCCCGTACAGTGGATTCTCGCCTTCGTAGGGCACCACGCTGATGCGCCCCGACTGTTGATGTAGCTGATTGTTTTGCGGATCATTACAGACGGTAGTAAAGGTATAGGTTCCGGTATCGGGAGCGGCGAAGCGAAAGCGCCACTCATTCTCTCCCGCCCAAAATGCGGGTAACCGTATTTCCGAATTATCCGAAGTGCTAATGATGGCGTGCAGTTCTACATCATAAAAAGGATTCTCATAGGTCTTCGCCGACTGATACGCCCACTCTATCACCTGATTTTGTTGGGTAATTAACGATTGGGCTAACGCCCAATTAATTGGTAGCCAGAAAGAGATGAAAAAGGAGATAGAAAGAAGGCGTTGTATCATAAATTTTTCACTGAGAAGTAGATTGTTGATTGAGTCTTCTACAACTGATTTTTAATCGACGAAAGTCTTTTGAAGGATTTCTTTTATTTCGCAACTACTGTCTTGTTGGGTTTTACCAATTTGCAGCGAGTTTCATTGTTTAGCTCGTTCTTTTACACTTAAGATTTTCACGTTAGTTTTATCATCATCCAAACCTGAAATCCAACCTTTTTTTAACCGTTTTATCAGTTTATTTCTAAGTATTCTTCTCAATTCAACATAGCGTTTACTCATCATTTTTGAGTACTTCACCTCATCTTTAATTTCTTGAAATTTAATAGGACAGGGATATCTTCCCCAATCAGGAATTGCTTCAGATAAAATCTTGAGAAATTCTGACATGTCATCATTTAGATTTATATCTTGTATTTTTAGTACTAACTCCTCGAGTTTGTGGCTTATTATCTCCTTACATAACTTCCCTTGATTGACCAACTCTGGTTTATCAAAAATCAATATTCCTTTTATTAGATTCTCGATTGCGAAACCCATCAACAATAATATACTTCGCGAAGACATTAGCTTTTTATTTGGTATTCCATCCCAAGTGTCGGTTTTGAGGTATGTCGTTCTGCCATTTTTGATAATTATCTCAACAGATTCATTTAGCTCGTCAGACACTTCTAACCATTCATTCGGATTGGCTCGATATACAAATTCGTTTCTCTCTTTATCCATAGGCACACTAGGATTAAGTTTATAAATCTACCCAATTTTCTATCCATTTACAAACGGTTACAAACATTTACATACGAAAGTAAACGGGTAACTCCCGACTCTAGCGTTCGGCCCGTCGTTACTTTGCTGACGTCAATTCAATGTTCAACACAAAAATTCACGAATTATGAACGCACTTAAAAATCACGTACAATTAATTGGAAATTTAGGTCAGGATCCCGAAATCAAGCAACTGGAAAGCGGGAAGAAGCTCGCCAAGTTTTCTATCGCCACCACGGAGTCGTATAAAAATAAGAACGGCGAGATCGTGAACGATACGCAGTGGCACTCCATTGTAGCCTGGGATAATCTGGCGCAGATTGCCGAGCGTTATCTACACAAGGGTAAGCAGGTGGCCTTGGCCGGTAAGCTCAACCATCGCAACTACGAAGACAAAGACGGTATCAAGCGCTACGTCACCGAGATCGTGGCCAATGACCTGCTGATGCTCGGCAAGCGCGAAAACACCGCTGAAGTCGGATCGCCGAGCGATGAGCTTCCGTTCTAAACAATTTAAACCTCAGTAACTACTGCGCGTTGGTAACGCTCAGTAGTTATTCGTTTTCAAACAACAAATTTCATTCAATGAAAAGACCTCCGAAGTTTCTGGAACTTCGGAGGTCTGCTCGTCGAAAAGCATCCTTATTAAAGCTATTCCCACGCACGTAGGGTTTTCATCGGAATCGGCCAGCATACGAACAAACTAGTACGTATCATTACGCTTTAAACCAACAATTTTAGATGATCATGAAACGTGCCTGGTACTTAAGCTTTTTTGTGCTTACCCTACTGTTTTCCGCCTGCTCCGAGTCGGAGGACGAAGATGCGATACTTCCTTCTAGTATCACGTTGGAAGAACGGATTATTCAGGATACTAAACTTTCGTTTTACGCCTGGGTAGATGAGTCCGTTACCGAAGGGATGACTTACGCGGCCATTGAGGAAGAAGGCGAAGCCGCCCTTACCGCTGAACTGATCAAGACCCACAGTTCTAAGATTCAAAAAGAAGTTCAGGTAGGAGTACCTTTCCTGGGTAACTTCGGCGGACTGAAATCGCAGACTAACTACGTCATCTACTCTTTTGTAGAAGTAAACGGAGTTGCCAGCGGGGTAGCCACCATGAAAGTCACCACCAAGTAGTAGCGACTATCCAATAGTTAGCTTAATTCAAATGATATGGATATAACTACTTTAGAATACAAACCATCAAAAACAAGAAACCAGGATTTGATTGAATTTCATGCTATGGGTGATTTTCAGTTGCCTTTTCAAGCCAAAAATGGTTTTGATAAAGATCCTCCTTTAGTATTTATACAGCATGCCAGATATATCGAGATTTGGGATATCGGATACTATACTGATTATCCTTTGACCTGGGCAAGAGGGTTAGCTCATTTTGCTTATACGATTAATGAACTACTTGGTGGTAGTCCGCTAGAAGTTATCAACTTAAAAGATCATGATTATAAAACTGTAATTTATGACATTTATCAATTTCAGCATGAATGGTTAAGGGCGAATACAGCATATCATAGTATCGTCGAAGAGCTTATTGAAATTGGATTACATAAGTGAAGATTTTACTATGAAACTACAGCTAACGATGTTCAGCCTCCAGCCTAGCAAAAATGAACTAGAACGGTTGTTGCTTCAAGAAGCTAAAATGATAAAAGAAAAAAGTACAGCCACCAAGATAGCCTAATGGCTGTAACTAGCGATACTACCCAAACGTCTTGCGCCTTGCGTAGGGCGTTTTTTGTTTTTTTGCATTTAGTTTTCAGTATCCGGTTGAAAATAAGCCTCCAATAATCGGGCGAGTACCTGGCGGCCGCGGGCGTTGGCGTGCACCGGGTCACGTAAAAAATAATCGTAGGGCTGTCGGGTTTGCTCCAGATAGGCGCCCCAGGCCGATTTCATATCGAAGTAGTTTACCCGGGCATCAGCGGTCATCTGGGCTAATTCTAAGCGAAAGTCACCCTCCTGGGGCACAACGCTAAATTCCGGATTAGTGCGGGGATCACCATCTCGGCCTACCGGGCCGCTCATCACCACAATTTCCGGGGCGGGCTCCATCCGCTCCCGTACCTGCCGGATCACGCTGTGCATGGCCGCCGTATCCTTACCGTGGGAAATGCCGCCGATCATCAGTAGGTCGGGCTGGTACTGTACTATAAATGTGTCTATCCGGTTGTGGTGCTGGTAGTAGGTGCAACCCGTACCACCCCGCACCGAAGTGATCACTTCCAGGTCGGCCCCCGGATACATATCTTCTACCAGCAGTTCCCAAGCAGAATTACCGGTATCGTTAATGATTGAATTCCCCAGCATCACTACCCTGATTTTGTCACCGTTTCGTAGCGACGCCATTGTTTTATCCAGGTACCGGAACCGGTCGGGAGGCGGAGTATAGCTTACCGGCGGCATGGTCTGATAGACGCTATCAATCCACTGCTTTACTTCCTGATTACTCTGGGCGGGTGTAACCCGTACTTCGCTCAAAGAAACTGACTCTCCGGTAGCGGGCTGGAGCCAGAACTCCGCCTGAGCGGCGTTGGCTTTAGACTGCACGTAGTATTCGTACCACTGAAAATCATCCGAAGGATCAATACTGGAGTAATGGTCGGCCAATAGTACCTCGCCGGCATCATCGTAAAAGGTGAAGGCCCACATGGCTTTCTCTGGTGCTTTCACCCGCATCTGCACGCGGTAATACTGAAGCGGGCTTACCAAAAAAGCAGGGCTCTCCAGTCGGCCCTGCTGAACTACTACGGCACCCGAAGATGGGTCGTTAGTCGCTATTTCCTGCGTTGTATCCTTCCCGAGGGGAGTGGTTTTCCAGGCTTCAGGTAATGGGTCTTTCGAGAGATCAGCGTAGAAAGTATCAGACGAAGATTGGCAGGCAACCATTCCTAAAATTACGACCAGCAAAATGGATCTCATATTTATCAGCGTGATGCCAGTGGGGTGCCGGATGGCATGGTGATCTTCCAGATGCTGCCCCGGTTTTCAATCACGTAGATATGCTCACCCACCTGAACCGCATCGGTCGGCCCCCTAAAATCCCCGATAATACGATAGCTACGCAAGGCGTAGTTATCAATGGCTGCGTCGTAAATTAACTCCAGATGGATAAGGTCCGCTCCTAAAGGCGAAAAGGGCCGCATCAGTGGTTGGGTTTTACCGTCGGACCAGCTTAGTACGAAAGCATCGCCCCGGTAGGGATCAGCCAGCACACTATCCCGATCAAAGAACAAACCCAACGGCGAGCGGTGAGGAGTAAAGGTGCCTACAGTAGCCCCGGTAGTATCGGCGTCCATAATCAGGCCAGTCTCACGGTCGCGGTAAATGTTAGCGTCCGGCCCATGATTTTGGATAGGTTGTACAAATTCTACGTTAACCGGCCTAGGCGGAAAATCCGGATCGTTACGAAACTGCTTGCCCCGGTGGGCGAAGGCCATGGTATTGATGAAAGGGTCCTTCTCAGGGTCAGGATCCAGTCGGGAAACTGCTGAGGGTTCTGAATGCCTCCCATCTCCCAGGGGTAACCGTAGTGCCGTCCTTCGCGAAACCAGTTCATCTCTTCCGGATGGTCGTAGTCCGATGAGTTAGAAACTCCGAACAAATTTCCTTCGGGAGAAAATGTCAGATCGTATGCGTTACGCACCCCGTCGGAAAATAAGTAGCCGTTGGCGGCTAAATAAGTAGAATCGTTTTTTAGCAAAATGTCTTTACCGTCGGCGGGTAAGCGGAAGATGCAGGCGGTAAGCGGCACTTCGCGGGCCCCGGGATAGGCCCCTTCGTTATCTTGCAATTCACCGTGGTCGGTACGGGCTCCGCTGTTTACATAAATGTATTCTCCGTCTAAATCAACCGCGATGCCGTTAAACTCGTGGCTGTAGATGGTAGCCGTACGGCCGTAGTCTTCGGTAATGGCCAGCAACTCAAAGGTATAGTTTCCGTCAGGTTGACGGGTACCGCGCACTATTTTTCCTTTGGTACCCTTATCGCCATTAGAATCGATATTGCCTACCAGAAACATTAAATCCTGATACAGGCGGAAGCCTTGTAAGGTAGTGATACCGTGATCTTCCGCCGTAGCAATTAATTTCTCTGACTTGCCGTCTGAGCTAACCTGATAAATATCGCCCCGCATGGTATTGTAGAGAAAGCTCTCGGTAGCCGGGTCGTAATTGATGCGGATACAGCCCCGCTGGGGAACAGCAAATTTTTCAATTTTTATTCCTTCGCGAAGCGCAGTCGGCGGTTCTTCTTCGTCCGAATTGGAGGATGCTACCGGTTCCTCGGTGGTAGAAGTGCTACAGGCAACAAAAAATAAGGCAAAAAGAGCTAGCGTAACGCGGTAGATACTCCCTGTCATTATTTTCCCATTTCTTCTTTAATCCAGTAGGGGCGGGAAATACCATTTAAATCCCAAACTACTTTCCCTTCCCGGATAGTTAACTCACACTCCAGTTTTTGGTTTCCGTCCATTCGGAATCCTCCTGAATCGACAAAGCCAAAATCACCTTCCTGCACATTTATTACTGCCACATCGGCTACGGCGCCCTCGCTAAGATGCCCCAGGCTATCCTGCTTAATAGCCTGCGCCGAGTTCCAGGTAGAGGCGGCAATTATGTCTTTCAACTCCATGTCCATATTCAGGAATTTGGACATCACGTTGATCTGATTCTTCATTCCGGCGTTCATACTACCGGTGTGCAGGTCGGTACTGATGGTGTTAGGGCGAAACCCTTCCTTCATGGCCGGAATAGCCTGCCGAAACAGAAAGCTGCCTCCACCGTGACCTACATCAAAGATAATTCCTCGCTCCTGAGCCTCCCAAACGTAGTCGCGCACCTTACCGCGCTCATCCACAATGGGAATGCGGCCCGGCACATGGCCGAAAGTGTGGGTAAAAATATCGCCCGGCCGCAAGTGGTGCAACAACAGCGAATCTAGCGGTAGGGGAGGCATAGTACCGCCAAAGTCTACCATCACCGGAACATCGGCAATCTCGCCCGCTTCTACGGCCCAGTCTACCGGATTCCAGTTTCGTCCAGCGTAGTGGGCTACTTTAACTCCTACTATTTCAGGATGACGCTTGGCAACCATACCGGTCATCTCAGCGTCCATATCACTCAAGTCCTGCTCCCGTTCACCGCCCTTCATACCGCTGCCTACAATGTTCAGAAACGAGAGCACCCGAGTTTTAGACCGGTCAATGGTTTGTTCCTTGAAGAGTTCGAAATTCTTCCAACCGGCTCCGCCTACATCCACCAGCGTAGTAACCCCCGCCCGAAACGAGAAACCATCCGGGGGCAAAGCCGTGAAACTATTACTTAAGTAGGCATCCGGCTCGGTACCGTGAAAGTTATGAGAATGAATATCGATGAGGCCCGGAGTCACGTAGTATTCGGCCACCTCAATGACCTGTTCCGCCTCCGATGCACTAATCTCTTCGGCCACCCGGGCAATTTTACCGTCTTTAATAGCCACATCCATTTTACCATCAATCCCATTCTTCGGATCAATTACGTGTCCATCATTCAGCAGAATGTCATATGACTGAGCAAAAGAGTAGAAAGGTGTGAGCCAGAAACTACCAATTAGCAGCAGTAGAATTGTGTACTTCATAGTTAGGTTGTGTAAAATGTGTGTTTATGTATTCGTGTGTTCAAGTAGTCCTGAACACCTGAACACACGAACACAATAAGATTAGGCGCTACCATCCACCAGAACTTCCCGAAGACGATTAGCCACCGCCCGCTCCTGACCAGGTATCAGCATCCAGGTGGTGATTTGAATCTCGGGGTCGCTGCCCCATCCGGCTACTTCAATGGATGGGTGTCCATTGCGCATAGCTTCGTGTAGGGAATCGTTATCGTGCTTAATCTTAGAATCGTCCCAGGCCACCTTTAGGGTGGGCACGTGGTTAGCCAGATCGGGCACAAAGGTTTCGGTAGTTACTCCATCAATGTCTTTCACCGCATCGGAAATATGAGCAATCTGTTGTTCCCACATTTTCCATTCCGCCTCATGGTCTTTGTTCACGTACATCTCCAGTGCTACCATCATGCCCAGAATCTCTTCCTTATTTACCTTCATTCCCCGGCCTACAGTATTTCCCCGGGGCGGGGCATGCAGGCGAGCCGCGGCAATCAGATCTTTTCGCCCCAACAGAAGTCCGGCACTCTGCGGTCCCCGGATGCCTTTGCCGCCGGAGAAGCACACCAAATCGAAGCCCATTTGGGTATACTTCCAGAGATTTTCGACCGGCGGCACGTCGGCAGCGCAATCGTTAAAAGTAGGGATGCCGTACTTGTTGCCGGTTTCTACCCAGGCTTCATGCTTGATTTCTCCCTGCTGATTGTTGGCATTTAAGAAGAAGAGCATGGCGGTTTTTTCGTTGATGGCTTTTTCCAGCTCCTTCTGAGTATCCACGTAAATGATATGCGCCCCGGTATTACGGATGGCGTGAGCATAGCCAATCTTATGGGCGTTCTGCATAATTACTTCCGACTTCATATCGGTGCCCTCCAGATGCGGTATTTGCACCACGTTTTCCGGATTGTCACCGGCGATAACCCCGGCGGTACCGAAGGTAATCGCTGAGGCTGCACCAGTAGTGACCGTAGCCGCTTCGCACTTGACCATAGCAGCAATGCGCTCGCCCACTTTGTCTTGAAGTTCATCCAGGGTCACAAATTCATTAGAGGCGTACAGGATCGATTCCATCACCTCTTCGGGCATCAGTGAGCCAGTCATGGAGGTGTAGGTACCCGCCGCGTTAATAAACGTGCGAATGCCCAGCTCCTTAAAGTAGTCGCGGCGAAGGGGCGCGGTGAGGGTAGCAGAGGATGCGGAAGCAGCGTGGCTTCCCAGTAGCCCGCCGACTAGCGGCAGGCTGGATAAGTTGCGAAGTAGTTTTCGTCGGCTTAGCATAGGCATTAATATTTATAGAGAAGCAATGCAGTCAATTTCAACTAGCGAGTCGCCGGGAACGCCGCCGAATACCGCTACGGTGGTGCGTACGGGAGGATTAGGTCCAAATTTACCTTTATACACTTCGTTCATGGCTTTATAATCGTGAATATCGTGCAGGTAGACATTTACTTTTAATACTTTTTCCATAGACGAACCGGCCTTTTCTAGCTCTTTTTTAAGTTCGTTCAGTACGTGTTCAGTATGAGCTTTTATGTCACCGTCAAAGTGAGCTCCTTTCCCGGCGATATACACGGTATTGCCGTGCACTACCGATCCGGAGAACAGCGGAATATCCTGTTCGTCCTTATGCACATTAAATACTTTCTTGGTAGAAGATGCGGCCTGAGCCGTTTGGGCTCCCAGCGTGGAAGCTCCAAATACGGTAGCTACAGAAGCAAACATTCGTTTTAGCGTAGAGCGGCGTTTATTTTTCATAGGTAGGTTTTAATTGTGTTAGTGTGTTTTGGTGTTTAAGTGTTATGGTTTCCTATGTCAAGCACTACAATACTTGGTGAACTGGTCTATCAATTCAACCTAATCAGAAGCAGGATTCAAAGTATTCTAACACTATAACACCTAAACACAATAACACCACCTCGTGAATTTAGAAATTATCTTAGAATACCAAAAACCGGCCGGCTAGATGAACCAACTTTTTTAGCCGAAACCTACTGATCTTTCCGCATCTGCCAGGCCCGGCCCGGGTCTTCTACCCGAAACATTTCCACGCAACCGCGGTCTTGCAGGGTCACGTAAGCGGTTCGTCCGTCGGCACCGCCAAAGGCGATATTAGAAGGAAGCTCTCCGGTCATCTTTATTTCCTGCAGTACTTCACCCTCGGGTGATACTTTTACTACCGTGCCTTTGCCGTGACGGGTAATGTAGAGATTACCTGCTACATCGCAGCGCATGCCGTCCATGCCGAAATCGGGGAAGGCAATTAGTTCGCGCTTGTTGCTGATTTGCCCGTCGGCCGACAGGTCGTAGGCCCACACCTTGCGCTGCACACTTTCGTTTACGTACAGCGTTTTCTCATCGGGGCTTACCTCCACTCCGTTGGTAGTCCCCATATTTTCTTCCAGCAAGGTAGTGCTTCCGTCCGGGTCAATTCGCCAGAGTTGACCGGTGCCTTCCGACCAGTTGGGGTCACTGGCAAAGAGCACATCGTTTTGGGTGATGGTAATATCATTAGGCTGATTCATAGCATCGTTGTGGGCGAATACCGAAATAGACTGGTCGGCCATATTTACCTTCAGAATGTTGTGTTGCGGATAGTCGGCAATCAGCATATCCCCGGCCTGATTGAAGCGGATTCCGTTGCCAATACTACCTTCGGGTAGCTTCACAAATAAGGATGCTTCGCCTTCGGGCGTTACCCGGCCAATAGTGCCCTGTTCCTGAAAATTTACGGCGTACAGGTTGCCATCGGCATCTACCGCCGGTCCCTCAATACCCTTGGTGAATCCTCCTTCTTCCGTGAAATCCTGGCTTTGGTACAACGGCGCACTTGAATTGGTTTCATAGCCGGTTGCGGCTTCTTCCGAAGTGGTTTCTTCCGACGCCTGATTAGAGGAAGTACAGGCCCAACCAGAGAATAGAATGACTAAGCAGAAATAATGAAAGAGTTTTAGGTACATAAAAAGTAGTTTGTTGAGAATCTCGGCTGCAATCTACTTCTAAAAGTTATTCTTCTTGTACCACCAACTCAATATTCTCGAAAGACACTTCTCCTTCCGTACCGGCCATCAGGCGGAGGAAGAGAACGATGAAAGTAGTGCTTCGGGAATAGCAGGGAATAGTGAGTTCTTCAACGTAATTGTCCAGCTTGCCTGAAACCGGAGCTTCAGTGGTAGTCAGGTAGAGATACTCTTCAGTCTGAGCACCTTCCGCGCCTAGGGGCGCATGAAAAGCTCGGATAGAGATAGCTGCTCCGGTTCCGACAAGCTCCTCTGAATTCATGGTTACTCGTAAGGTAACATCGGCACACTCCGGAATATTGGGGTTATCAATCCGCCTATACCACCTACCGCTTTCGTCGGTAAGACTTCCCGGATTTAAGGCAAGGGATATCTGATCGCCACCGGTACCATCACCCGAGCTTACTGTGCCGGTATAAGCTCCATCCCAGGAAGTAAGTACCCACGCTTCATCTTCGGTGGTAAATTGGTAAAATACAGAATCGTTCACCCAACCTTGTTCGTAATCAATACATTGGTCCAGTGCGGCCATCCTATCAATTAACTCCGAAATATAGTAGGCTCTTTTTTCTTCTTCTGCTTCTTCATAAATTCTCCAACCATTGGTAGTGGAACTCATGATTGACAGAGGTGATCCGTCGCAAAGTAAGCTTTCATCGTGGCCTCGATTAAAAAAGGCATGTCCTATTTCGTGAAAGAACAAATTCTCTCGTTCGGTATCACTGCGTTCCTGCCAGCCACAAAAATCAGCCGTTGATATTTCTATTCTTCTTGTGCCATTACCATTGTAGTTCGAGTATCCCCGACCACAAAAGGGCTCGCCGTTTATTTCAATTTCATCTACATAAGCAACTTCTACATCAGAAAGGTCTAAGTCGTATCCCCTTTGCCGGGCTTCTTCTTCAAAGCGGTCTAAGTAAATAGTAAGATCGGGCAAGGCCGAATCTTCGTCATCATCCTGACAGGCCAGAAAAAACAGGCTGAGTAAAGAAAGGAGGAAGGTTGATTTTCTGGTGCTAATACACTGGAGTGTAGCCGGGAATTTTCGCGACATGAGGCTGTTATTTAGTTTACTTCTTCGGTTGTGCCAGCATAAGATAAGAGTTATTTATTCATATTGCAATCATAGTAAAGTCAGCTTCACTTTTGAGAGCTCGCCTAAAGAAAGTAATACTAGCTGCTTGATTATTCTTGATGCTAGACGGCCGATAAATCAATAAATGAGGGCGATGCGGAACAATTTAGCCAGACTCAACGATGTTAAAGTCTCGTAGCCAGCCAACTACTGAAAGACAAAGGTGCCGAATTTCTGGTACTCGTGAAAGCTGCCTGAGGTGGGGTGCCACTGCCAGTAACGGGCTTCGGGTTTATCGTAATCGATGCGGTACAGATTGCCCCGCCAACGGGTACCCGGCTGGGGCGGAACATTGCCTAAAGGCTTAAGCAGAGCGTAGGGAATGAAGAATTCTGCTGTCCAACTGCTGACTTCAGCCATACTTTCTTTAGCACCGCCCTTTGCGGAGGTAGCGTGGCGGGTAAGCCGTTCCCCTTCGTAGTGCCAGGGTCGCCAACCGAAGAAGTTTCCTTTCCGGTTGGGCACCATAATCGGCAGCTCGTAATTCAGGGGCGAGAGTTCGTACTCAAAGTACAGCGGCTGCTGTTCGTCAGTCCACAAAAAGACTTCTACCACATCTTCATTGTAGAGGTCGGCGAAATCCTCGGTCAGTGTAGCGGTGAGTACTTCGTCTTCGCACTGCATTAAAAAGTAGATACCGGTTTCGGAGTACAGCACCTTGGCGCGGGTTGTCAGTTCTATTTGGGGTCCGTGCCGCAACGGAAGCGTTACCCATTCGGTTTGGTTCCAGGCAGCATGATCACCCTGACCATTCAGTTCAAAGTCATCAGTAGGTTGTACGTCTAGGGTAGCATTTTGACTCATAGCCGGAAATATTGAGAGGAAAAATAGCGATAGAATGCAAAGGTAGCACATTGGTTAGGTGTTATAGTTCTTAGTGTTAGAGGCCAATTTATAAATATCACCAGCACCCAAACACTGTAACACCAAAACACTCTACTGATTTAGATTAAAATCGTCGCGCAGATGCTGGATGTGATTGTACAGGGCATCGTCCCAGCGGGGGGCGGCATCCCAGACGTTACCCAGGTAAATATCGCCGGTATAGATATGTTTGACGTAGTATTTGTATACCGGAGTAGAAGCTTCTTCGGCTGACTTAGCCGTTTCGGAGGACGGTTCTTCGTAGCCCAGCATTGTTTTGAGGTTCTCTTTAGTGGACTGCAAACGCATCAGTACAAATGGATAACCATCCTGCCGAATCTGACCTTCTTCGGTGGCCGGGTCAACGAATCCGTACTCAAACGGATAGGCCTGCATTACCCGCTCCAGTCGGCTACCGGAGGCGGTTAGCATCTGAGCGGTATCGGTACTGGCAATCTGGGCCGGAGCACTGTCATCTTCAGACCAACGAGGTATCGCGAGCTTGTCTAACTTCAAGTCCTGGGCAAAGCCTTCGGCCCGGCGTCCTTTTACTACGTTACCCGCCCCGGTAAAGAATTCGGGCAGATCGCTAATCAGAAAGTTTTGGGTTTGGTACTGATTCAGCAGCGCGTACTTCTGGAACTGATCCATCATCGCTCCCCAATCGTTCCCCGTCATCATATAGGCTGATTGCTCAGGCGATACGAAAGAGGCTTTCTCGTTAAAGGTAGTAATCAGCAATCCACAACGCTGCGAACTTTGCCGTTGGGGCGCGTAGCTCAGCAGAATCACGTTTTTGATTCCCCGCTTTATTAGCTGATCAGTCAGTAGTCCGGAAACGTCTCGTCCGGCCCGGGCATCCTGCAAGTGATAGTAGGCTACCGCATCAATACCCGTTTCCTGAAAAGCCCGGTGGGCCGTTTCGGCAAAGGTCTGCCAGGTTTCGTTTTCGCTGATCACCATCGGGGCATCTACCAACACCATTGTTTTGGTGTACATCACCGTTTCCGGCAATTTGTTCATCGGGGTGAGTTGGTTAAACGGTTCCGGAAATACCGCCGTTTCCTGGGCGTAAGCCGAGCTTAGTGTTAGCGTAAGTACTACAGCAATGAGTTGCTTCATAAAGTAGACAAAATTTCTTAGCTAGTATTGCAACGCCGGGGTAGGCGAATTCATTACTAGAAAACATCTTTTTCTGGCAAAGTTCAGTCGAGTAAGTAAAAGTCTTGCTCTTGCATCTTTTTGTTTCTAGCCACGTAGCCTCTCCCTTCTATTGCAATTTATTCTATCTTTAGGAGTGATCTTTACCACCATAAACATGCCAAAACAACCTATCATCTACTACCTCACCGTGTTGGTTCTGCTCTGCTCCACAAATTTACGGGCTCAGGAAGAAGACTTACAATTACTGAATTACTACCAATACTATCAAGACGACTCGAATGCGCTCTACAAGCAGATGGTGGTGGAAGCAGAAGAGCAGTGGCAAGCCCGCGAACGTAAAGTTGCTGCTTTACGCACAACCGACGACTGGCAGCAGTACCGAGACTCGGTAAAGAAAAAACTAACCCAATTGATTGGCCCTCTTCCGGAGAAAACGCCGTTGAACCCCACGGTAACCGGTACTATTAAGCGGGAAGATTTTACCGTGGAGAAAGTCGTCTACCAGTCGCAGCCCGAATTTTACGTAACCGCCGCACTTTTTATTCCGAAGGATTTGGAAGGCAAAGCCCCGGCCATTCTGTACTGTAGTGGTCATACGGCGGAGGGGTTCCGCAGCGCGACTTACCAGAATAAGATAATCAATCTGGTGAAGAAAGGCTTTGTGGTACTGGCCTTCGATCCGTTGGGGCAGGGGGAGCGGATGCAGTACCCGGATGAAAGTGGAGGAAAATCAAGCATCGGTGGCCCTACCAGCGAACATGGTTACGTAGGGGCTCAGGCATTTATTACCGGTAGCTCTCTCGCTAAATATATGATCTGGGACGGCATCCGTAGTATAGATTACTTACTATCGCGCCCGGAAGTAGACCCTGGACGAATTGGCATTACCGGTCGCTCGGGAGGTGGTACCCAAAGCACCTATATTGCCGCCTTTGACGATCGTATCTACGCGGCAGCCCCTGAGGCCTACATTACGCGACTGGATATTCTACTAAAGACCCGTGGCCCGCAGGATGCCGAACAGAACATTGCCTACTTTGCGGATCAGCAGTTAGACCTAGCCGACTTTCTGATTGCTCGGGCTCCCAAGCCAGCTCTCATTATCAGCACCACTCGCGATTTTTTCAGTATTGCGGGGGCTCGCGAAACCTACCGGGAAGTACAGCAAGCCTACCAGGCCCTGGGCGAACCCAATCATTTAGACATGAGCGAAGACGATTCGGTGCACGCCTCTACTCCCAAAAACCGGGAAGCCATGTACGCTTTCTTCCAGCAGCATTTACAAAACCCCGGCGATTCCGATGATGAAAATGTTGAATTATTTAGTCCGAAAGAGCTTTGGGTTACCGCTAGCGGGCAGGTGGCTACCAGCCTGAACAGCCGTAACGTATTTGACCTGAACCGGGAAGAAGCAACCCGTCATGCCAAAACTATTGAACAAGCGCGCACTGATTTCAATGCCGAGAAGACTATACGGAGCGCCAAAATTCTATCAGGCTTTCGGCCACCCTCGCCACCTCAGGAAGTACACTTCGCGGGGCAGTACCACCGCGAGGGCTACACCGTGCAAAAATACCTGATGGTTAACGAAGCACATGTCAATCCTTTTTTACTTTTTGTACCCGATGAGCCAGTCGGCAACGAAGCGATAGTATACTTTCATCCGGAAGGTAAGGTAGCCCAGGCTGATCCGGGACAGGAAATTGAGCAATTTGTTCAGCAGGGAATGACCGTACTGACCGCCGACGTACGGGGAACGGGCGAACTTGGTCCCGGTTATTTGCGGGGCGATGCCTACATTGATGATGTCTCTTTCAATCAATGGTTCGGCGGAATACTGGTCAACCGGAGTATTGTGGCCCGGCAGGCAGCAGATATGGTCAGCATGGTAGATTATCTGGTAGCCACTGCGGATGACAAGAAGCCGGCCATCACGGCGGTAGCCCACCGTACACTGGCTCCGGCCTTGCTTCACGCCGCGGCGTTTACCCCCGCTATTGACCGTACCGTTTTGATTGAGCCACTGGTTTCTTACCAAGCCTTGGTTTCCAACGAGATGTACGACGCCCGCTGGATTTACTCCAGCGTAGCCGGATCTACATCAGCCTACGATCTGGCTGATCTGGGGGCTAGTCTGACTCCCCGCCCGCTACTGATTGTGAATCCGCTAGATCATCAATTTAACCCGGTAAGTTCCACGGACTTTGACCAAGATTGGGATTGGGTAGAAGACCGTTACGAATCCACCGAGAACTTTAAAGTAGTATTCAGCGATACTGAGAATGAGATCAAGCCCGCCCAATGGATTGAGCAGCTTAAATGATGCTTAAAAAAGAAAATGCAAACAATACAATCGGTGCCCTGCAATAGTTGTGAGCAATAGACACCTGATGGACAACTATTAAGTAAATGGAGAAGAGCAACATGGGAACGGCCTCCCCGGACCTGTTCCGGGGTCTTCCTAACTACATGCGGGAGACCCCGGAACAGGTCCGGGGAAGATTCTAGAAAATTTTTGTCTACTCACTCAATTACTCATTGTTAACCGTTCATTGTCTACCTCCGCATATCCGGTCGGCCACCACCCCGGCGTTCGCCTAGCTTACGCAGTACCATGCGCTGAAATTCAGCTTCGGCCTGAATGAGTTCCAGCACCTGAACCGATGAAAGTACTTCGGATAGTTCTTTGGTCATCGTCTGCTCTAGGGCCAACTGTCGCTCTTTTAGCGAGAAATAGTCGTCAATGTGTTGCTGAGCGGTTTCGTCGGTGGCATTCTCAGCATCCACTGATCGCCGGAGTTGAAATTCCTCCCTCTTCAGTTCGCGCCGCTGATCATTAAATTGATTGTACACCGGCCAGAATTGCTGGGCCGTTTCAGGGGTTAATGATAGCCGTTCGGTTAGGAAGGCGATACGGGCCGTTTCAATCTTTTCGAACGGACGCTGGGCCCAGGTTGCTGATAAAATGCCTAACCACAGCACGGATATGATGATTATTTTTTTCATAGTGATTCTATTCTACAAGTACTCTTCTAACAGATAGTCGGTGTCGAGGTAGTAGTCTTCGGGCAATTCAAAAGTTTCCAGTTCGGCCTCTAGTAACTCTTCCTGCTCTTCTTCGGTGAGCGATACCGAAACGGTTACGTCAAATGCGCTCATCTGGAGGTAATCAATTAATTCCTGGTTGCTTACGTCCGCCAATAATGTTTGTACTTCTTCTTCAGTAGCTTCCGCTACGGGAACAGTGGTTTTTCGGAGAGGATTGATCAGCCAGATCGCCAGGCCCAGTATCGCCACGGCGGCAGCGGCGTAGTACCAGCGGGGGGCCAGCCGAACCACTTTTGTTGACTGCTGCATTGGTTCATCCTCCTGGGTTATTCGGGCTTGAATACGCTCCGAAAGATTGTTGAAGTAGCCCTCCGGGGCCGGAAAGGGATCACTGCCCAAACCTTTCTTTTTCAGATCGTCTAAGTTTATCTTGTCAGCCATACTGCTAAATTGTTTCTAGTTGTAATAGTGCTTCTATCTTCTTCACCGCCAGGTGGTAGCTGGCCTTCAGGCTACCTACACTAGTGCCGGTAATTTCGGCGATAGCTTCGTACTTCAAATCTTCAAAATATTTCAGATTGAAAACCAGCCGCTGTTTATCGGGCAACTGAAGTAGAGCTTTCTGTAGCCGTCGCTGTATCTCATCTCCGTCTAATGAAGGGGCCTGATCAATTTTGGCGGCCAGTTCCTGGTTGGCATCGCCAATCGGCAGAAAAAACCGCTTTTTCTTCTTCTCCAGAAATCGCAAACATTCATTGGTCGCAATCCGGTACAGCCAGGTATATAACTGCGAATCTCCCTGAAATTTATGCAGATTTCGCCAGACTTTAATGAACACCTCCTGCACTACATCGTCGGCATCATCGTGGTCAATCACCATCTTCCGCACAATGGAGTAGATTCGCTCCTGATAAGTGCGCACCAATAGTTGAAACGCCTGCTGCTGTCCCTCCGGTTCTTTAAACGTACGAAGTATGTATTGATCCTGATCTTCCAAATGCGTACCCGATACTGCTACCGTAACCAAAATAGCGATTCTTTTCGTTTTATAGCTTAGATACGCAGTTACCGAAAAGGTTTAATCCTTATATTGTAGAACGATGGAAATGTATGAATTAAAATTAACTCCCAACCTTCAGAAGTTGACTAATGATGAATTTTATAAGCTCTGCCAAGCCAATAGTGAAGCAAAACTGGAGCGTACTAAAGACGGAGAAATAATCATTATGCCACCTACTGGAGGATTCACTGGAAAAACGAATAAAAATATTCTTTTCGACCTTGAGGTTTGGAATCGCCAAGCAAAGTTAGGAGAAACGTTTGACTCCTCTACCGGATTCAATTTACCGAACGGGGCTATCCGCTCACCGGATGCCTCCTGGGTAGCGCAGGCTCGCTGGGATGCATTATCTGAAGCCGAAAAGCGGCAGTTTCCGCCGCTATGCCCTGATTTTGTTATTGAGTTGATGTCTGAGTCCGACTCGCTTAAACCCATGCAAAAGAAGATGGAAGAATGGTTGGAGAACGGAGCACGTTTGGGCTGGCTGTTGCTCCCAAACGACGAAAAAGCCTTTATCTATCGCCCGAATCAGCCCGTAGAAGAAATTAGCGATTACAATCGTACTTTATCCGGGGAAGAAGTGCTATCGGGTTTTGTCCTCGATCTAAAAATCCTGAAATAGTTTTTTGCCCATTTATCTGCAACGAAAAAGCGCGAGCTTAACGAAGCTCACGCTTTTTATATGTCACAAATAAACTCCTATTGATAGATAGCCATGGTCTCAAATGGGCCAGGAACCGGAGTCGGTACGTTGGGATTTCCGTTGATCTCGTTCTGGGAGTACACAAATCTCCAGGGCAACTGGTTTCCGATATTGGGCGTCAGCGGAATTTCTGCTGTTGTACCTCGGGTACGTCTTTCGTCGTTCCAGGCGATAGTCTGGCCGTAGAAAGAAACGTAACGCTCTTCTATAATCTCCCGCAGCAGTGCATCATTAGCCGATAATCCGTCAGGATTTTCGATACCGCCACTCTCAAAGTCAGTGGCTTCAAAGGGCTCATAAGCTAGCGTAAAGGCTTCCTGGTAGGTGGGGTCAATGTAACCACCACCGTTCAGAAAAGCACGGTACTCGTTCAGATGTGCCAAAGCATCGGCAAAGCTACCGTTGCGTACGGCAGTTTCGGCTAGCGTCAGTATGTTTTCCTGGTAAGTAATGAGCGGGTAAGAGGCATCCTGTGCGAAGTAGCCGTTCAGCGCATCGCCGAGTACCAGTGAGAAAGTATTAGGCTCTATCCGGTCGGGTGTATTACGTGCTTCTTCAGCCAGGAGGTAGTAGTATCGGAAGCGAGCCGTCTCGTCCGTTTTGGCGTGTCCGCGGTAGCTTTCCCCATCAGGATTCAGGATACTCACCAAATAGGCAGGTCCCTGAGCATCTTCAGCAGAAATGTCACCACCACGTGAGGGGCCTAAGAAGTCCCAGAATAAGTTAAAATCCACATCATTGGTGGTACCGTGCGGCATGTACATAGAATTGGCCGGACTGCTAATGCCATTGGCGGCTGCCTGTGCGGCCAGGTCATACTGCTTGGTGTCTAGATACAGGCGCGCTTTGAGTGTGTTGGCGGCTTCTATCCATTGGGTGGGGTTGCCATTGTAGAAGATATCTACGCTGGGAACACCTACCCCTGACTCCAAGTCAGCGATGGCTTCATCAAGCAGGTTTTGGAGGCTGACATAGATATCCAGTTGAGAATCAAACTGAGGGGCTTCGAACTCCTCTATCAGTGCTGCCTGGCTGTAAGGGATATCGCCCCACAGAGAAGTAGCATTACCAATGCAGTGCGCTTGGGTTACTTTTACAATGCCAGCAAATACCCGCAAGCCCTGAGGTTCTACTTTTTCCAATACTAGATTTGAATTGCGGAGCGTACCGTAGAATACATTATTCCACATACCATCAAAGTTAGTACCTCCTACGTTGTAAGCCTGGAAGTCACCCCACTGCCTGTCAACGCCTTTCATATGTCCGCTCCAGATGGAGGCCATCATGGCGGTAAGTCCCTCCTGGGTAGAGGCGTTGGCCAGTTGCATACCGGTGAAAATCAGCTCGGCGGGAGCATCAGTTGGGTTATTTGGGTCGTCGTTCAGCCCTTCTACCACGCTTTCGCAAGAGAAACTGAAGATGGTCAGAAATATATATACAAATGCTTTTTTCATGACTAGTATCTAATATTGATGGAAAATATGAGGTTTCTTACGCCAGGATTGTTGAAGTAGTCCTGTCCGCGGGCATTGGTAGCACCGTCCAGTGAGGTTTCAGGGTCAATACCCACTACATCTGTCCAGAGGATAAGGTTACGACCGGTAACCGAAAGCTCTATACTCTGTAGTTTTGTAGCTTCACGGAAGCCAAGAGTATTCAGGGCATAGCTCAGTGAGACTTCGCGTAGTCGTGTCCAGCTTCCGTCCACGATAAACTGCTCCTGCAGGTTACTAAAACCCTGTCCCAGGGTAGTGTACCAAGCCTCGTCTAGCAGTACCGGTCCGCCCCCAAAGTCACGGATATTACCGCGTACTACCTGTCCGCCAGGAATGACATCACCAGCATAGTTCACCAGGCCACCGGCAGGAATCTCTACTTCATTTCCAGTGTCTGCATGCACACCAAAGTTGTAGAGTACTGACTTAGTATTAGGTGCGAAGTCAGCACCCTGGAAAGTCTCAAACAATACACCCAGACGGAAACCTTTAAATGAGATGTTGGTACCAAAACCACCTCTCCAGTCTGGGTTGGGGTCACCGATCACGCCAAAGTCAGGAGCCACCTGCGGGAACCCATCTTCGGTCAGGTCTAGTGAGCCATCAGCGGTACGCAGGAAGCGCCCTCCGAAGAGCGCGGAAACCTGATGTCCAACGGCTGCTACCGAAGAAGTCAGTGTATTAAAACCTCCCAGGAAAATGACGTCACCCTGGCTACCGCCCAGGTTGGTCACTTCGTTTACGTTACGGTTGGCGTTACCATACAGCTCTATGTTCCAGTTCTGATTGTTAAAAACCGTATATCCAAAGTCAGTTTCCCACCCTACGTTGGTCATGGTACCGGCATTGGTATATCGTTCGGTAAATCCAACGGAAGGTGCCACCGCTACCTCGAGAAGTAGGTCATCAATCTCATTTTCGTAGTAAGAGAAGCTAGCTCTCAGGCGGTCATTGAAGAAGCGCAGGTCAGTACCAATTTCCCACTCCGTCTTGATCTCCGGACGAAGGTTAGGATCACCCTGCTGAGAGCTCTGTACGAAGGCTCCGTTTCCGTAGCCTACGCCAGTAAGTTCGGCACCCCATCCATTTCCGAAACTACCGGAAACAAAGTCAGTGCTGGTACGGTGAGGGTCGGGCTGCACACCCACCTGACCGTAACCTCCGCGCAGTTTACCAAAGCTCAGGAATTCTATATTCTGAAATCCGGGCAAAGCAGTAAACTGCCAGGCTACATCCGCCGAAGGGTAGAAATACGTCAGATTATCGTCACCAAAGGAAGAGGCAGATTCAAAGGCGCCAGTTACGTTGACAAATAACTGATCGTAGAAGCCGAAGTTAGCTGTACCGTAAGTTCGGGTAGAACGAATGAGCGTTTCAGTATCATCAGGAAAACGGTCGGCACCTACGGCATTGGAGAAGTCCTGTGGGCCACCGGGGATCAGGAAGTTCTGCATCTCTCCGCCCAGACGCGTGTAAGTACGGTTGTTGATGTTCCAACCCAGCAGGTACGTAGAAGTGATATTGGGTGAGAGATTGGCATTAAAACGGCTGATCAGGTCAAAATTAAGTTGTGTCTCTTTGAAGAGCTCTTCACGGTAATTACCAGTTGCAAGTGTACCGGCGGAGTGTACCGGGTAGAGTGTCTTACGGATGTCATCGTAGGTATCTACTCCACCCCGGGCAATCAGCTCAAACCACTGAACTGGCTTCAGAGCAATTTCACTCGACATAATAAAGCGGTTTACGACTGTTGAGTTTTCCAGTTCGTTGATCGTCCAGAGCGGATTGTTGTAGATAGGGTTAGCATTGTCACCCAAGTAACGGCGATAAGAACGTTGACGATTTGCTATAGGTGCTGCTTGAGGATTGGCAAAATAGTTACCGATATAAGCGCTTCCGTCAAAGTCGGGCGCAGCACGTAGCATACCCAGGTACAGTCCGTTCAGGTTAGAACCAGTCTGGATACGATTGGATGTAGAACGGGCGTAAGTCGCGTTACTGGAAACCCTTAGTATGTCACCGAACTTTCGGTCGGCATTGAGACGGATGGTAGAGCGGCGGTAGTCAGAGACTCCGTTGTAAATACCCTCCTGGTTGAGGTCTCCCATACTTAGAAAGAAGTTACTGTTTTCGTTTCCCCCACTGATACTCAGATAGTTGTCAATGAAATAACCGGTCCTAAACACATCTTCTACCCGGTCGTCATTGAAGGTTTCGCGAGAGTTCTTTCCTCCGTTAGGATTTTCGGCTGTACCAGCGGGTATAGCGTAGAACTGGCGACCGTCGGGAGTTTCAAAGAAACCCTGGTAGCCAGGATCGTTGGGATCGGTAATCTGCACATCGGCTCCGCCGGGGCGATCAGCGATTCTGTCACCGAAAGAACGGGAAGAAGTTGGGCTGTAGATACCACCCTGTCCCTGTCCAAACCTATTTTGTAGCGGGTGCAGTACGTTCACCTGATCCAGCGAAAGACTGGAGCGGAAGTTAATGTCTACTTTACCATCGGCACGGCCCTGCTTGGTGGTAATCACGATCACCCCATTGGCCGCACGTGAACCCCAGAGAGCCGCAGCGGAAGCACCTTTCAGAATCTGCATAGACTCAATGTCAGCTGGATTGAGGTCGTTCATACGGTTCTGCTGACGAACACCGGCGGTATTCTCACCACTGTTGGCAATGTCAGCGTTGGGCGCACCGGTCGTATTGCTCATCGGAATACCGTCAATCACAATCAACGGCTGAGATTCACCGGTAATGGTGTTCTGCCCACGAATCTGGATATAGGTACTGGCGCCGGGGTCACCGCTGGAGCGGGAAATCTGAACACCAGCCGCGCGACCAGCCATGCCATTAATGAGCGTACTTTCCCCGGACTTAACCAGTGATTCGCCCTCAATCTTGGAAAAAGCCACCCCACTGTTATCCGCGTCTTCCTCAAAGCCCAAAGCAGTTACTACTACTTCGGATAACTGTTGGGTGTCAGAAGAAAGCTGAACATCCACCGTAGATTGGGTACCGATAGCAACTTCCTTAGTCATGAGGCCGATGAAGGAGAACACCAGCGTTTCAGCTCCTTCGTCTACGGTCAGTCGATAGTTTCCATCAATATCAGAAATAGTACCGTTGGTAGTCCCTTTCACTACCACGTTTACTCCGGGCAACGGTTCACCATTCTCTTCCGAGGTAATTGTTCCGGAGAGCGATCTTTCCTGAGCTAGTGATAGTGAGGTAGTTAGTCCTAGAATAATTAGGGCTGCCAGCAGCTTATCCAGCCGTCGGATATTGACAGTTAAATAAGTAAACAGATTTCTCATAGGTAGATTATTTGCGTGGTAAATACAGAAAGTAAGCCTAGAATAATAAACGGAAATGAAATGAGATTATAGGTAGAAGTATTATAGAAAAGAGAATGTAAAGAATTTTATTCTTCTATTTTACAGAAACGCAAAATATGATAGGCATTATTAGGAAGCAACTATCTTGTTTATTTTTTGAAACTTTTCTCTTAACAAAGTTCAGATTCGAATTTTGCTAAAGAACTCTTTTAATTGTGAGGTAGATTTTAAAATTTAATGATGCTGACGGGTGAAGTCATCAGCCGAAGAAAAGCGCTGAAAGGAAAAAAGTGTCGGAACATCCTTCTGATCGGTGATCAGTTGAGCCGCTAGCTCTCCTAATGCTGGTGCATGCTTAAAGGCGTGTCCGGAGCCGCCGCCCAGTATCCAGGTATTTGGCAAATCGGGGTGGCGGTCCATAATAAAGTGCTTATCAAACGTATCGGTGTGCTGACAAACGCGGCTTTCCAGTAATGGCGCATCTTTCATAAACGGAAACCGATACGCCAGTAAAGCTCGGGCCTGCTCAACTTCTTCGGGCTGGACCAGACGATGATCATTGGTTGGGTCAAACAATTTCGCATTGGCCGGGGCGTATCCAATCTTGAATCCCCGGTAATCGTTTCCCGGCACACCGTAGTGCCGTTCCTGGTTGGCCAGGTCCCGATTCATCCAGGTAGGTAATTGACTTTCTTGGGAGGTAGCCGAAAATTGCGGGGGCGAACCAAACATATATACCGGCTGGCGAGTAACACGTAGCTTATCTTGCAGTAACTCGGGAAAAGCTTTACTCAGCCAGGGTCCACCCGCAAATACGTAACAATCGGCGGTAAGCATGCTACTATTGGCTAGCCGTACTCCTTTCAGTTGCCCATCCTGAGTGCCGCCGGGAAGGGCCTGTGATTGCCGGAACTTACCACCTTCACGAGTTAGCTGTTCCACTACCTGAGCGCAGGCTTCCCGGGCCAGTACAAATCCAGCCGATGGATCGTACACCGCGTGATGGAGGTCATCCGTTCGCACCATCGGAAAACGGTGGGCTACTTCGTCGGGCGTTAGCCACTCCAGCGGCATCTGAGCCTCTTCGTAGAGGGGGCGAGCCTGCTCGGCGTAGTCGTAGTGCTCCATCTGACAGAAAATGAGCAGTCCGGTAGGATAAAACAGTTGCCGACCGAAGTGCGCTTCGTTCTCTTTCCAGAGCGTGAGGGCTCGGCGGGCCAGATCAAAATACGCTCTTTTGTCGCCGTACATACAGCGTACTAATCGAGTCTCACCTCCCGAACTAGCCCGAGCATTCCCGGGTCCCCAGGTATCACAAAGCGTTACATCATAACCCTGACGCAGTAGATACAACGCCGTCCACCCACCAAAAGCACCGGCTCCTACCACCACCGCCGAAGCTTTGCTTCCGAAATTTTGATTAACGGTCGCCCATTTTTTCGGATCGATCGCTAGTGGCGTTAGCGCTAGGGTAGAAGCTTGCTTTAACAAGTCTCTACGAGTAATTCGATCGGCCATCGTTAGTCGGTAGGGGCAGTTAGTAGTTCGTCAATTTCGTAGCGGATGCCGTTCTTTACCGTCATAGTCACGTTCCAGGCATCAAAAATATTGGCTAACGGATCGCCATCCACAATCACCAGGTCGGCTACCTTACCTTCTTCAATAGTACCCAAATCATCGGCTACGCCTACGGCCTCCGCCGCCCGAATAGTGGCCGATTGCAGAGCCTGATACGGACTAAGTCCTCCGTCTACAAAAATCTGCATCTCGGTATGCAGGCTGGTTCCGTAGGGAATAAAAGGGGAATCGGTACCCGCAGTAACCCGTCCGCCCGCTTTCACAATTCGAGTAATTGATTCCTGAATAGCCGAAACATTGGCTAGATACCCAGGAAAGAGCTTTTGCAACCGCTGGGGAGCGGCTTGCAGTTGGACCCGATAATCTTCGGAATATAAGGCAGCTAGTTGCCGATTCTGATAAATTTCCGGATGCTTTTGCGCCAGCACGTAGAACCCACCCTGTAGACCAACCGTGGGGGTGATGTTCATTTGTGATTTTAGCAGCAGTTGTACCACATCGTCGTAGGTTTTTCGTAATTCCGACTGCTTCATGGAGTAGCCCCGGCGGCTGGTACCCCGAATGTGCTCCACCGCATCCACATTGTACTTGGTAGACGGGTAGATTTCGTGAGAGGACACCGGAATGCCTATTTCGTGCGCCGCTTCGGTGATTCGCTGCTGAAGTGAGTCCGGCATGCGCACGTAGGTTTTGATGAGATCGTAGCCCAGGCGTTTGGCCCGGTCCAGTTCCATTTCCAGATGAGGTCCCTGAATTACGCTGTTGGCCAGGCCGTAGTACACCCGGTTTCCGTCGGTCAAGCCACCGGTGAAAAATTCTCGGGGGCCCGCCCGCACTCCGCTCGCCCAGGCTTCTTTGCGCTCCAACGCATCGTAGGGATCAGCCCCCGGCTCCCGCACTGAGGTGATTCCGTAGGAAAGCCAAATTCTCCCTAGCCGTTCGCCTACGCTGGCGTGCTGATGGGTATGCATTTCAAACAGGCCGGGCATCAGGGTCTTATCGGAGGCATCAACTACCAATCCGTCGTGATCGTCCTGGTGCGGCTGAATAGCGCTGATTCTATTTCCCTCAATCAGCAAATCCATATTCTCATGATAGGTCGAGTCAAGGCCATTAAACACCCGTCCGGCATGGATTACATAAGTTTCAGTTGGTTTTACCGGACTCCAGTCCAGCGAATTAGGAATTGTCTCAGCAGTTTTAGTTGAAACATTGAGCTTTTTAAGCTGATCGGTGGCCAGATACAGGATGGATTGACCGTCGGAAGTCCAACTGGGTGAACTGGCCAATTCATCAGTTAATTGTACCGGGGCAGCAATAGGCTCACCGGTCTCATCTACCGGTATGCGCCACAGTACTCCGTCCTGAATATAGGCGATAGATTTACCATCCGGCGACCAAAGCGGACCATTGGCGTTCCGCATGGCGGGAGTACGTCCCTCTTCGGGCGATACATAGCGGCGAATGGTATCCTCCAGCGAGAGGTACATAATCTGGCTAATACCTTCGCGATAGCGGGATGAGTAGGGCTGAAGTACCATCAGCGCTAGCATTTTCTCGTCGGGCGACCAGGTAGGCTTACTCGGAACAAAGTATTTGTCTTCCAGCGAAACTAGCTCGCCGCTGGATAAAGTAAGTAGGTGTAATTGCCCTTGTCCCCAGACGTTGCGGGCGTCACGCGTGTAGAACGCGATACGATCTCCACTGGGCGACCAAACCGGAAAGCCTACCGATTCGGTTAAATCAGTTAGCTGGGTTTCTTCTTCAGTTGCCAGATTTTTTACCCAGAGGTTCATCTGCCCGTCCCGGTCCGATACAAAGGCCAATTGCTTTCCGTCGGGCGACCAGGCTGGATCAATATCTACAAACGGATCATCCGTTACCGCCTGAATCTCATCTTCACTCACCGACTGTATCCAGATATCTCCCAGGGCCGCAAACGCTACGGACTGGCCGTCGGGTGATACTACCGGATTCATAATTCCCAGCGGCTTACGAGCGGCAGTATCGTCAAAGTCGTAAGTTTTCCGGGCGTAGGTAGGACGCTCTAACGTTACCACTGCTTCAAAGGGGATGGTAGTGGCTCCTTCCTGATCGATCACCCGCTGCTTAATTTTACCATCGCTGGTGTAGAAAAAGCTGCTATCTGACTGCCAGGCTGAGCGAAAGGGGAAAACATCCTCATCGGTACTCAGTACCTGCGGAGGATCATCTGAGTTGGGAAAGGCTACCGCTAACGCTCCTGTACCTTCGCTATACTGAAGAAACGAAATTTTCTGCTGATCCGGACTCCAGGCCGGAGAGGCTAGCTTTGCTTCTGAGTCTACTACTTGGGTAATGGTTCCATCAGCCCGGTCCAAATGATAAATGCCCGGCCCATCAGCTTGCTCCGAGACGTAAGCAATCTGTGCACCATCGGGAGAATAAGCCGGGTGATACTCATTGGCCTTATGCTCAGTTAGGGCAGTTAACTGTCCGGTTTCTAACTCCAATTCCCAGAGATCGTAGCTGCCGTTCCGGTCAGAGGAAAAGACAATATGCTGCCCATCGGGCGACCAGTGCGGTTCCCGATGGTCGAAGCGGCCACTGGTTAGCTGTTGTAGCTGGCTTCCATCGCGCTGAATGGTCCAGATGTGGTAATTCCCATCCCGGTACGAGTGAAAAGCGAGCTGCTCGCCATCGGGCGACCAGGCCGGTTCGTGGCAATCGCCGAGCGGATCAGTGATAGGCGTAGCTGCACCACCGTTGACCGGTAGCAACCAGATGGTCCCCTGCACATCCAACGCCATCGTTTCTTTATCGGGCGATAAAGCTACGGCCATATTCGTACCCTCCTGCAAAGCCACTTCTACTGAAGGGATGACCGCAGCCGATTCCTGCTCCGGCACCGAGCAGGAAATCATTATTAAGATTATGGAAAGCAGGAGCAGATGACTGAGGTAGTAGTGTTTCAAGATTATGGTTGGTAAGATTCTACTAGAAGACTTATTTTCGCTAAACTATCTCATAATTCCTCTCAAAACAAAATAATAGTTTGCATTCGCTAAAAAAGCCGGAATATAAACCTGAATCTTGTAAAAGAATGATGTCCGCTAGAAAATAAATTCCGTAACCCATTAAACCTTCGTGCAGTAGGCTGATCTAAGGTTCAAATTATTTAAACTTTACAGATATGAACATGATGAAGAAAATAGTGAATCTTAGTCTAGCCCTTACTTTAGTTATAGGAACTACCGCCTGGGCCCAACCTGAAGCCGGACATCGTCGCGGTGGGGGCGATCCGGCCGAACGAGCCGAGAGACTAACCACCTCCATGACCGAATTACTGGCCTTAACCGAGGAACAACAAAACGAGGTGGGCGACCTGAACCTGGAGTACGCCATGAAGATGAAAGAAGCTCATCAGGAAAATCAGGGCGACTGGGAAGCCATGCGCGGAGCGATGATGGAGCTAAACCAGGAAAAAGAAGAAAAGCTAACGGCTGTGTTGAGCGAAGAGCAGATGCAGTTGTACCAGGAGAAAAAAGAAGAATTTATGCGTAAAGCCCGCGAACAGCGGGGTAAACGCAAAGGCCGGGGAAAGAAAGATTCCACCAGCCAGTAAGCTTATTATATTTTCCTTCAATAAATGCGATGGGCAATTAGGCTCATCGCTTTTTTTAGCTCCATACCTGCCGTACTGCCTCGCCAAAGGCCCGCAAACTAGAGTGCCGCATTTCGTCGTACTCCCTCGAGGCTAGCAAACCCGTAGCCCCGGCTTCCACTGCTTTATAGACTGCTTTCTGCAGCCTGAGCGGATCTGAGTGGTAAGGCTGCTGCCCACCTTCGTGCCAGAGCACATCAATCCCAATACCGGCCACCACATCGGCTTTATTCTGCACCTGCTTCACGCAGCGAGATACTTCATCGTATACGTAGGCGGGCCCCATGCCTTCTACTTCCAGCTTATCCAGTGAAACCTGAGCGGCCGGGCTGTAGCCCATCATGGTGTAGAACAGATCCAGCGTTTGTTCCTCGCTAAAATCATTAAACGCCCGCTGCTGCCAGCGATCAATCACCCACCAGCGTAGGCGAGGCCCGTAGATATCGTGATAAAGAATAGGTTTGATGAAATCGGCGTATTCGGCCATATCCGCGTAGCTAACCGCCGAGCGGTAGAATGGATCCCAGCTCGATCGCTGATGATCTACGTGCCGCCCTACTATGGCATCAGCGTTAATCTTCTTTACCCGGCGGTACATCTCCTGCTGAATTTCTTCATCGGCCTGAAACCACTGATAGTTCCACGCCAGCACTTCGGAGTACTGCTGCATAATCTTCCACAGGTTGATCATCACCGTATCGGTACGATCGTCGGTACCCGCTTCTACCTGCTGTATATACTCGTGCATTTTGCGGTAGCCTTCCCGCGCCCGATCAGGATCAATCCCCTGGGCTGAATTTCGCGTTCGGCAGTGTTCGCAGAAGCAGGCCGGGATTTCTCCTCTGAACCACACCTGCGAAAGTGGCCCGGTACGTTCGGCACCGTACTGCAATCCGTCTACTTCATAGCGGTCGAAGATATCTTCCATGGTGGCGTACACCCACTCCCGGTAGTCAGGATGGTTCCAGCAGGGGCCGCCGCCGGGCTTTCCGTACACATCTTCTACTAGTACCTGATCATAGTTTTTGATATGCTCGGCCCGGTTGGCTCCGGCTTCCAGCATACGAACGTACACTTTCATGTTACGCTCATGCGCCAGCGGCAGCAGTTCGCTAAACAGATCCCGGTCGTAGTACTCCATGCTGGAGTCAGGAACCTGATGTCTTACCACCGTATTCTTGAAGTAATCGTCCCGATGGTTGACCCAGGACATCCGCAGCGTACGTTGGTTGAGGTCTTTAGGGGCAATACCATGATCATGCGCTAACACGCGAGTTGGTTTCTGTTCTGCGCCGTAGTAGGTATGGCTGTAAACCATTACTGAGTTCATAGCAGCTTGCTGCTGAAGAAAATCCAGCACCTGCGGAATACCCTCATCCAGCAAACTATGTGGCCCCATTTGTACGCTGACCATTCTGGAATTTTCAGCTGAAGGCCACGCCTTTAATGCACTACCCCAGGAAGGGGAGGCTACCAATCCGGCGCTTGCCGCGGCAGCACTTTTCAGGAAGTGTCGTCTATCAGAAGAATGCATCTTTCAGGAAGTAAGAGGCTACTCGTCCCGGATGGCTTTCACTTCGGCAAAGGTGACTACCTCGCCTTCGTTGCCCCAACTATTACGAACAAAATTCAGTACGTGAGCAATTTCCTCATCGGAAAGCTGCTGCGGAGGCATCACCCCATTATAGGTTTCGCCGTTGACCACCATCTCGCCTTCGGAGCCGTGCATCACCTGCCGGATAGAGCGCTCCTTATCGGCCATCAGATAATCGGATTTAGCTAAGGGGGGGAAAGCTCCGGGCAGACCTTCGCCTTCACTCATATGGCAGGCCAGGCAGTAGCCCTGATAGATTTCTTCGCCCAGTTTAATGCTTTCTTCTAGGTCTGGTTCGGTTTGGGAAGTAAGCGAACGGTTATCGGTACCTAGCCAGGAAAAGGCGGATGTGAATACGTAAAGGATAGTGCTGATAAATAGATAAGTATAAGTCATGTGTACGTAATTATTATCTCTCAAACTCATAAAGATAACCGTTTATTGCGTTTTATCCACACTGAAGAAATCTTCATCAAACCTCTTGCGATAGGCACTAGAGCAAGGGTTGAACCCATCATCTTCCCATCGCAACGGATTGTCTTGTATATACTGGCGAATATTTTCCAAAGAATGCCTATTGCGGATTACATGGTCGTAGAATCTAGCCTGCCATGCAAATGCAATCTTTTGTTTTCTGCATTCATAGGTTACGCGGCCTTTATACCAACGTACCATTTTGCCAATGGTATTCTGTGGCAATTCCATCGGGTTATTCGGAATACCGGATTTTGTAGGAACATGATTAATCATATTCCTACTATTAATCACGTTCCTACTATTAATCACGTTCCTACATTCGGTTTCCCCTTCAATTACCAAAATCATATGAACGTGATTGGGCATAATCACCCATTCATCTAATTTAACATGATCAAACTGTTTGGGTATTTCAACAAGATGAGTTTGAGCAATCAATCCTACATTTGACAATCGCACAGTGCCGTGCTGAATTTCACCAAAAAGATGCTGCCGGTCTTTAGTACATATGGTGATGAAATATTCACCTGGTTGAGCGTAGTCATAACCCGAGAGACGATATTGTTTTTGTTTCTGATAACCCATACGCAGGAACACGATTAATCGTGTTCCTACAGAAATCATGCAGTATTTATCTGGTTCAGCATAGTATTAATCTCATAGAGAAAGAACTACTTCGTTCCTACAAATTCGCGAACCCTTCTTTTATTCGGGCAAAATCTTCCGGGGTATCTACATCGTCAGCACCCTCGGGAAAATCTACCGACGCGGCCTCAGCAGCGTAGAGGGCTATAATCTTCTGCGCGCCGATCTTTCCTTGCAGTTTTAGTAATTCCGGAAAGAGCGACTCGGCAAATAGGGCAGGAACCCCCAGTACGTCGCCGTAGGTGGAAGCTACTAATGGTTTACTAGTCTCTTGGTGAACTTTGATCAATTGCTGTAGCAGTTGCTGATTTACCAGTGGCTGATCGCACAGCATGATAATCACCCCACTTGGAACCGAAGAAAATGACATGACCTTTTGGATACCAGTTCTGATAGAAGAGCCCATGCCGGAGGACCATTCGGAGTTGTGAACGGTTGTTACTCCTAACGACGCGACCTCTTTCCGCACCAGCTCCTGGTAAGCTCCAGTAACTACTACTACCTCATCACTAACTGACTGCGCGGTACTAACCGCTCGCTTCACCAGTGACTGACCCTGGATTTGCATCAGTTGTTTGGGTTGACCCATCCGGCGAGCTTCTCCCGCAGCTAGAATAATAGTAGCAATCATACCTTAGGACTTTGCAATAGCGTATTAGTTAATTATTCTTGAAACTTTGTTCCATATGTACCAAGTAGTTATTCGGGGGCAACATTATTTTCTACATTCTCCGGTCCGGAAGATTCCATCATAGTATCATATTTTGTCCCAGAGAGGGAAAAAATTCCAAAATCTGGAAAAGCAACCTATTTTAGGGATATTCCCTCCTGCTTATCAGCTACGGTTAGTTGTTCAATGCCTTTCCAAACCGTAATTTAACACGAAATTTATTCTATACATGCCATCATATTCCCCGCTTACCAAACACCATCAGCATCAGTTTTCTCTACCTGAAGACATTACCTACCTGAATTGCGCCTACATGGCCCCGCTATTAAAATCGGTGGAAGCAGCGGGTATTACCGGCCTACAGAAGAAAAGAGTGCCGACTCAATACGGCCATTACGAGTTTTTTGAAGAAATTGATTATGTAAGAAAATTGTTTGCTAAACTAATAAATACTGCT
Organism: uncultured Roseivirgaceae bacterium; assembly: GCA_964551335.1. GTDB lineage: Bacteria > Bacteroidota > Bacteroidia > Cytophagales > Cyclobacteriaceae > Tunicatimonas. Next base: position 48,217 of record CAZKCO010000014.1, on the reverse strand, counting down.
GATTATCAGCGAGTTGCCATTCTCCCTTCGGTTTCCTACGGTATGGCTATCGTCGCCAAGAACTTGCAAGTTTCTAAGGGTAACAACATCGTTGTCGTAGGTGAACAATTTCCCAGCAATGTGTATCCTTGGCGCAAAAAAGTCTCAGAAGCTAACGCGGAGTTACGCACGGTTGCTGCCCCTTCTGGAAGGAAAAATCGGGGGTTGCAGTGGAATCAAAAATTACTGGAAGCTATTGATAATCAGACTTGTATGGTTGCTATTCCGCATACCCACTGGTCGGATGGCACCAAGTTTGACCTCCGTGAAATCAGGCAAAGAACGCAAGAAGCGGGTGCATTACTGGTAGTGGACGGTACCCAATCGGTAGGGGCTTTACCCTTCAACGCAGCCGAAATTCAGCCTGATGCTTTGATTTGCGCGGGTTATAAGTGGCTGATGGGACCCTACGGCATCACTTTAGGCTTTTTTAACGAATATTTTGATGAGGGCGAACCGCTGGAAGAAGGATGGATTGCCCGCTACAATAGCGAAGACTTTGCTAACTTAATTAACTATCAGGACCACTACCAGCCTAAAGCTCTACGCTACGATATGGGTCAGCGAAGTAACTTCATCACTATTCCCATGATGGGAAAAGCCCTGGAAGAAGTGCTCGAATGGCAACCGGAATATATACAATCCTATTGTCAGCAAATTACCAACAGTCCGGTAGCTAAACTACGGGAACTGGGCTGCTGGGTAGAAGATGAAAGTCAGCGAGGAAGGCACCTTTTCGGGATACGACTACCGGCAGGAGCATCTATGGAAACCCTGCAAAAGGGGCTTAACGATGCCAAAATCAGCGTTTCGGTACGAGGTGATTCTATTCGGGTATCACCTCATGTATATAATCGTGAGCAGGATATGGATCGTTTGGTAGATAGCATTCGGCAAGTACTATAAAAAAACCCCGGGTGCAATTAAGCACCCGGGGCCAACTATCAACCTTAAACAAACGCTAAGAAAAAAATCCTTGCGCATTAGGTATATTACAAAGTGCGTGCCAAAATTATTACAATCTTTCTTAAAATAATTACGAAAATACGATTTACTTTTTTTAACTATCCTCTATTAGAATGGTTGACTTGCTAACGAAGTCGAAATGCTATGACCCAATTTTTACCTCTGTTTCCACTGAAACTGGTTGCCTTTCCGGGTGAACAGCTAAACCTACACATCTTTGAAGATCGCTACAAACAACTAATCAACGAATGCATTCAGGAAGGAACGCGGTTTGGTATTCCTGCTTACTTAGATGAAACCATAGAGTACGGTACCGAAATGAGCGTGGAAAAAGTGATTAAAGAATATCCTGACGGCCGAATGGATATTGTTACCCTAGCTCGCCGGGCATTTCAGGTTACGGAATTTATCAATCCGGCTCCCAATAAACTTTATGCTGGCGGGGAAGTCGTCTTTTTGGATAACATCTACGACGAAGTTGACGAGACAACCCGGCAGCGAATGATTGAGCTAGTAGAAGAACTCTTTGAGGTACTAGACCTATCCGATAACATCGTTATTGCCGATGATATCACCGTTTTTGATCTGGGTCATAAAATTGGGTTATCCTCTCAAAAGAAATATCAACTACTACAATTAGAGCGGGAAAGTGCTCGTCAGAATTTCGTAGTAGACCATCTTGAAAAGACCATCCCCGTCATCCGGGAAATGGAACAGGCCCGGGAGCGAATACGAATGAATGGCCACTTCCAAAAATTTGATCCGTTGGATTTTTAGACAGAAGTAATTGGTGATTGTTATTGTACAGCAAATCGAAAAATCTGCGAACATAAGATAATCAATCACAGATATTGCCACGAATAGAATTCGTAGCGTACATGAAGTCAGAAATGATAAATTCAGGAGCACTCTCGCTTCCCTATTCGGAATTTGTATCTTTACCGCTTAGCGCGATTTAGTCATGCAAAACACTGAGTTATCGGGATTTGGGGAGATTCTACTCTTTATTATTGGCGGCATCTCCTTTGTACTCATCACACTAGTGGTAGCCCGGCTTATCCGGCCTAACCGGCCCAACGAAGAGAAGCTGACTACCTACGAGTCAGGAGAAGATCCGCTGGGGTCGGCCTGGGGGCAGTTTAATCCCCGGTTTTACGTGATTGCGCTGATCTTTATTCTATTTGATGTAGAGATCGTGTTTCTGTTTCCCTGGGCTACCGTGCTAGGGCAACCCGAATTAATTGAACAGACCAACGGAACCTGGGGCTGGTTTGCCTTAGCCGAGATGCTCATTTTTGTAGTAATTCTGGCATTAGGGCTAGCCTACGCTTGGGCGAAAGGTTTTCTGGATTGGGTAAAACCACAGACGAACTTAGCACATTACGATTCGCCCGTTCCATCGGAAATGTACCGAAAAATCAACGAGAAATACGAAACTGGCAGTAACGCTTAATTTATGGGAGGATTATTAGACCAACAATTCGGGCAGGGAGGAATTATCGTTACCAAAGTGGATGACCTGATCAACTGGGCCCGGCTCTCGTCACTGTGGCCGATGGGTTTTGGGTTGGCCTGCTGCGCCATCGAGATGATGTCTACCTACGCTTCTAACTTCGATCTGGATCGATTCGGGGTATTTCCCCGCCCTTCGCCCCGGCAGTCGGATGTACTGATTGTATCGGGGACAGTGACGTTTAAGATGGGCGACCGGGTGCGACGCCTGTACGAGCAGATGGCCGAGCCGCGCTACGTGATTTCAATGGGTTCCTGTTCCAATTGCGGTGGCCCCTACTGGGAACACGGCTACCACGTGGTGAAGGGCGTTGACCGGATTATTCCAGTAGATGTGTATGTGCCGGGATGCCCGCCCCGCCCCGAAGCGCTGATTGGTGGGATACTAAAACTACAGGAGAAAATTCGTAACGAATCGCTGATGGCTCCAGCTGCGTTGGAAAAAATTATGGCTAAGAAGAATACAGAAGCTAACTCCGAAACCGTATGAGTTTTGAGAATATTGTTCAGAAGATCATTGAGCACTACGGAGAAAAATGTGTGGTGAACGTAGATGAAAACGCCTCGCCGGCTATTATTCAGTTGGAAACTCAACAGCTACTGGAAGTATGCCGTTTTCTTCAGCAAACCGAAGAGCTTTACTTTGATTACCTGTCGTGCATTACGGGTATTGACAACGGACCCGAATCCGGGACACCGGCCGCGGGAACGATGGAAGTAATTTACACGCTTAATTCTATTCCTTACGAACACCAGCTATCGCTAAAAGTAGTCGTCAATCGTAATCAAGCTGAAGAATCGTTACCGGAAGTTCCCTCCGTAACTTCCGTTTGGCGCTCTGCCGAGTGGCACGAACGGGAAGTATACGACTTACTAGGTATTCATTTTACCGACCATCCTGACCTACGCCGAATTCTACTGCCCACTGACTGGCCCGGTCACCCTCTCCGCAAAGATTACCAGGAACCGGAAAAATATCACGGGATTGGGGTGAAGTACGAGGAGTAGTGTTCAGGTGTTTGTGCGACCGCCTGGTCGGCCAGAGTGACCCCGCCACGTCGCGCGGTGTTCATATATTCATAATTGACTGACCTGAACACCTGAGTACCTGAACACATTCACATCACTTCAACTTCACACTATTCATCACTTTCTGGGCGGTGGGTTGCCACTGTTCTTGCTGCCGGAGGGGACAACTGAAGGTAAACACTAGTGTTTTTCCCTCATGAATGGTGTACTGCACAAAGGTGTAGGTATGCACCGGCGGTTTGGGCACTACGGCGTTTTCGTCTTCCTGCACTACCGAGGTAAACTCGAAGAAGGCGGTTTGCACCTTGTCTACCCTCCGGATGCCTTCGTCCAGAAAATCCACATCATCATACAACTCTAATAGGCTAGAGCGGTAGAAATCCTTTAAGATAGGTAAGTCGTTGGCCTGCCAACGGGTATTTGAAGCACTCACGCTGAAATCAGCTCGCTGATCGGGGCTGGTATAAGCGGCCAGGGGCGGACGGGCCGATAAAAACTTGCGCTGCATCTGGTCTTCGGTCATGGGCTGAAACGACTCCGGTAAACTCACGCTAATTTCTTCCGAGACCTTCACCGGAACCAGTTTATCTTCGTAAGCCCGAAAACCAGTGCATAAAATACTGAAAATACTTATGGTAATGAATAATATCTGCTTCATGATCGCTATAGATCAAAATATAGAATAATAAGCAAGCTATGACCCTAACGGCTTACTTACCGCTATTAGTACGAAACAACCAACTCTACCAATTATTATGCTAGGTTAAAGGAAAACAGTATGCTGATAGTTCAGTTTAATTCATTGTAACTACTACTATGCAAGAACAAACGTAAATACGATGAAAAAAATAGCACAATCACTTTTTGCTTTACTTTTAACAACCAGTCTACTACTTACCGCCTGCGGTGGCGATGAAAAAGAACCAGCTACTTCTACCGAACCGGAGAGTTTAGCATATCCGGAAGACAAAGTACTAGAGAACACTAATCTTGATAATCGGCAACCTCTGGAGCTTAGTAAGGAATTTGAAACCATTGAAAAACGTATTCTGCTTGCCTCGCTCATGCGCCAGAGAAACGATTTGCAGTACCGGATTCGGGAAATTAAAACTGCCGCTGATACTGCCATCAACCCATATCCGGCCCCGCCGGCGGGAGATCTGGAGCAACTTCAGACCTACGTTGATAACATTGATAAGGAAATTGCTAACGTCCGCAATACTCCCAGTGACCGTTTAGCAGATGTTGAGGAAACTGCCTTGGCGACTATTGAAGGCGCGGGGGCACTGCTACAATCGCCCTACATGAGGATTGATAGTGGTTTTTAGCAGCGAAACTTGCTTACTTGCAAGACTTCGGAAGTTTCATTGCAATTTGCTGTAAGTGATTCTCGGCCATTCAAACTCCCGCAGCCTGTCTCATTCTATTACCCTTCCTCGTTTGTAGCGGACAGTTTTAGCCACGTTACCCAAGTCGTCGTAGTAAATCCAGGTGCCGTGCTTTTTACCTTTGCGCCACTCACCCTCCCATTTTAGCTTACCGTCGGAGTAATACTGGCTTTGTCCCAAAAATTCGGTGTTACTATCTAGGCTGGGCACATTAATCGGGTACAGTTTTTCGCTATTATCCGTCAATAGTTTCATAGCCTTGCCGGTAGTTCCATCCTCCAGAATAACCGTATCGGCTTCTATCATAAACTGCCCTCGTGATATTTCCTGACTGTTTACCGAACCGCTTTTTCGATTCGTCTGCATGACGAAGAGTGTATAATTATTCGGAGGACTCAGGCTTAGGCTGATCTTCTCTTCGGGGATGACGTAGGTACCGTAGATGGTATCGGTTGCCGTGGGCGAGAAACTACTAAGTAAGCAGGAAATAATGAGCCACTCCATTAGTTTGCTGCAATTTTGTAAGCTACCACCCGGTGATCGTTAAATGTTGGCACTAGTAACAACTCTTGCTGAGGAATGTAGCCAATATCGGCGGAGTTAATTTCTTCGGCTTTGGTATCCAGCAGTTTTAGCGTCTCGCCGCTTTCGGCCGCAACGTAGTGCACCTCGCCCTGCCAGGTAGACACGATGTAATCGCCGTTTTGAAGTTTTACAATACCGTCAGCCGAAGGAATATCTTCTAGCCAGGCTTCCTGCACTTGCTTACTCTCCAGATCGATGGGTGCTAAGAATCCTCCTCGGGAAGAAGCCAAGAGCATTTGATCATCTTCGGCAAACAAACCATTGGGGCGTTGCAAAGCAGTATCTTCCATCCAAACTACTGATTGTCCTCCGTCTATCATATGGATCTTGTCGTTATCCGAATCGGATACGTACACCTGCCCCTGACTATTGATGGTAATATCGTTCAGAAAGGTGGCATCTTCAATCGGATACTTATTCAGGATTTCAGCATTGGCGATGTCAATCTCCACTACTTCGTCCAGGTCCGATACGTAGAGTTTACCGTCAAATACTCCCATGCCTTTCGGGTCATTCAGTCCCTCAACCCACTTTAATTCATCTACCATCCCGTCGGGAGTCAGCACAGTGATAAAGCCGTCGCCATCTTTACTCTCCTTATTAAAGGTGCCGATGTTAGCCACAAAAATCATATCACTCTCCTCATCGTACAGCACCGATTCGGGAGTGCGCATTACGGTATCGGTAGCCCACTGCTGTTGTAGCGATACGTTCAAGCCTTGCGCCTCAGCGGGTTCGGCCGCAGCCTGACTCTCTTCAGCTTGATTGCCGGCACCACCGCAGGCATACATCATTAGAATTGCGGGAAAAAATAGGATCACTCTCATAGTAAACAGGTTAGGTTCTTGAAGTCCGTAATTTATAAAGCATTTTCCGCCTGAGCAAACTTGACTATCGGGTGTAAAGCACCGTTTCTTTCGCATCTACCGTATAGCCCCCTTCCCGAATATACTCCATACCGGGTCGAAAATCATCATCTCGCTGCTTGAGTTTTTCGGTGAGCAGACCATCCAGACTTTGCTGAAGATCGTCATACTCCGGCTGGTCTATTAAATTATTCATCTGATAAGGGTCACGCTGATTATCAAATAACAACCACGGCCCATCCAGGTCTCGAGTGTAAGTATAGCGTAGTGTGACAATACCCCGCTATTCTTTACCACCGCGGTCGAGGCGGTTCCACTGTCCGAACGGTTGCACACAGCTAATTAGCGTGGTGGTGTCCGGTAACGGAAGTTGTTCAATCAGGTATTCGCCGAATTGGTAGATGATAATTCTTAGCGCTGATTCTACCCTTTATTTCATCAATAAGAAGAAAATCAGGTTGAGACTTAACAGCCAGAGCTATTGCTTTGGCCTCTCCTTCATCCAGAATCGTTTGTAACTCTTCTACTAAGGCAATATTTGTTGGAGCTTCTATAGTAATCCAATTAGCCCTACGGATTGGTTCAATGGATACTCTTAACTTTTCCAGCGCGCTCAGTTCATTGAATATAGCGGGGGCTATTACTACTGATTGGTACAGGTTCTCAAGTAAACCTAAACGGTTAATCTGTAAAAGTTGCTTAGCGGAGTAGTATCGCTAACTACTACCATTAGTTTCTGACACTCTGAATGGTTTGTATGTCTTGTTCAAAATCTTCTATACCGAAGTTGACAGGTATTTTACGCTGGCCTAGCTCTTTCTTAAATTGCACTCTAGAGATGTTAGCAAATTTAATAGCCTGTCCACTACTCAGTTTTCCGGTTTGATAAAACCAGATCGCCATCTCCAACCGTAATTCCTCAGCAGTAAGGTTTATTGCTTGCAACTCCTGCAATTACTAAAGCCATACTCATAAAAATTTATTCACCAGTTTTATTATCGAAGTGGGTCATCGTAAGTTATGAGTTGTGACATAGCAACTTATTCCCGCACCCAGCTTACCTTTTCGCTAATAGGATTGCGCCTACCTTCGGGCCACTTGTTAATCTTAGGCATCCCTAGGTAGAAGAACCCAAGTAGTTTATCTTCGGCGGCTAGTCCGAAAAAGGATTTTGCTTCTTCGTAATAGGTAACCCCGCCGGTGCCCCAGTAACCGCCTATTCCGTAGGCTGCGGCGGTCAAGTACATGTTTTGAACAGCACAGGCTGTAGCCATAATTTCTTCAATCTCAGGTACTCGCTCCTTTGGGTCGCGTTTCATGCCAATGGCGATAATATGGGAGCACAGTAGCGGTTTCTTCTGGAGTTTTTCGTACTTCTTTTGATCAAAAGAGCCGTCGGCTTCGGTCACTTTGCGATACAAGTCTGCCTGAAAATTCGCTAACTTCTGCAAACCTTCACCCGAAAACACCGCAAAGCGCCAGGGCTCGGTAAGTTTATGGGTTGGCGCCCAGTTGGCATTCTCCAGCATAGTTTTTACAATAGCATCATCTACAGTTTCATCGCTGAATACGGCCGGATAAAGTGATCTTCTATTTTGAATAAGTTCGCTGGCTTGTTCGGGAGTGATGTTCATGAATTTTAGTGTTAGAGTGTTATGGTGTTAAAGTGTTATAGTACCTGAACACTCTAACACATTAACTCTTTTGAATATAGCACCTTTAGCAAATTATTCGTATGATTAGGCGTAAATCTACGGTTGTTTATGAGCTTACGAATTGATTTATCGGGTCAGCATATTTTAGTTACCGGGGCTACCCGGGGCATTGGCCGGGCTATTGCCGAACAGCTAGCCGAGGCCGGAGCCAAGGTAGCCATCCATTACTTTCAGAGCCGCGATACGGCCCAGCATCTGGCGGACAATATCGGGCACGGGGCTCAGTCTTTTCAGGCTGATTTAGGCAAGCCCGTAGAAGTACTACAACTCTTTCATAACCTGTTGGATAAATTTAAGCGGATAGATGGGGTAGTGAACAACGCGGGTATTGCCATCGGTGTGGAAGTGGAAGGCGACGATATCGCCTTCACCGATAGCTGGTCGCGAACCATGCTGGTAAACCTGCACGCCACCGGGCTGATTTGTAAAAAAGCGATCAATCATTTTCAGGAGATTGGTGGTGGACGCATCGTGAACATTGCTTCCCGGGCGGCTTTTCGGGGTGATACTAGCGACTATCTTGCTTATGCAGCCTCCAAAGGAGGAGTGGTAGCGCTAACTCGCTCTATTGCCCGAGCCTACGGTAAGCAGGGCATAAAAGCTTTTACGGTGGCCCCCGGCTTCACCAAAACCGATATGGCTACCGATTTCATTGAGAAATACGGAGAGGAATACGTGAAGAATGACATCGCACTCACGTCATTGACCAAACCTCAGGATATTGCCCCGACCGTAGCATTTCTGCTCAGCGGCCTTTCCGATCACGCCACCGGAGCTACCATCGATATTAATGCCGGCAGTTACGTGCACTAAGTTTAATGCAACCAAAGCAGCCTGCTGCTAGTTAAGTCCTTAATGGAAGAATCACCACCTCAGCGGCAACTACCATTGCGGCAATCGCCATTGCGGGTCGAACCCTGGATGCGTGGCATACTGTTGCTAGCTGGCGCCTACAACATCGGTTGGGGAACATTTATCTATTACCTCCCCGCCTCTTTCTACCAGTGGGTTACCGAAGACACATCAACGGTACCCGCACTAATTAAGTGGCAGGGAGCCGGGGTTTTACTATTCGGGATTGCGTACGTGGTAGTCGCGGTTTATCCGCGCCGATTCTGGTGGATAGTGCTGCTGGGCATTTTATCCAAAACGATGGGGGCCATCGGATTTTACTTTATTGTGATGCACCAAAGCATTACCCGACCTTATCTCTTTCACCTAATCATGAATGATTTGCTTTGGTTAATCCCCTTTACTATTATTTTTGTTCGCATGTTACAGGTACGAAAACAACAAGCTATTCATGAACCGGTTGCCTGAGTGGGTTGGTATGTTGCTGCGTTTTATTGGGTTTGCCAATGTAGCCTGGGGCCTCACGTTTATTCTGATTGCTGAGGGGCTGTTTCGCTGGGCGCAGATGGAAGTACCCACGGTACTGCTTCCCTGGCATATGACTGGGGCTATCGCCATGATTTTCGGGGTAGCTTACTACCTTATTTCCTTCAACCCGGTAAAGGGCTTACTGGTATTGCTACTAGGCTTTTTGATGAAGCTGGTTGAACTGATTGCGGTAATAGCTAGCTGGATTGCCGAGGTGCTTACCCACCAGATGGTGTTATATTTTGCGGCTAAAGATTTATTGTGGTTAGGCCCGCTGGGAGTCATACTCTACTACGTATTCCGGGAGTGGCAGGCCCCTACTGATGCGAAGGAGATTAATCCTGAACAGCCTATCTCCCAAACGTTATCGCGCTTCTCTACCGACCGAGGTAATGATCTTTCCCAGCTATCGGATCAGCAACCAGTATTACTGGTATTTCTACGGCACTTTGGCTGCACCTTCTGCCGCGAAGCCCTACACGAAATCTCCGAAAAATACCCTCAGATTGAAGAAAAGGGAGTAAAAACGGTACTGGTGCATATGGGTAGCCCGGAACAGGGGCAGCTTTATCTTAAAGAAAACAATTTGATGGGAGCGGAGCATATCAGCGACCCGGAGTGCCAACTATATAATCTGTTCCGGCTTCGTCGGGCTAGGTTTACGCAGGTGTTCGGCTTACGGGTTTGGTTACGTGGTTTTAAAGCTGGTGTACTAAACGGCTACGGAGTTGGTAAATTGGTAGGGGATGGCTTCCGTATGCCGGGCGTTTTCTTAATCTACCGGGGCGAACTGCTCAAAAGCTACAAGCACCAATTTGCCTCCGACCGCCCCGATTATATTTCGCTGGCGAATTGTGAGGTCTCGGTTTAGAATTTCAAAAACTAGTTACGAATCGTAATGGTAGCGACAAGCGTAGATGAGCAGTTCGTCTTCAACTACCTGATAAACTAACCGGTGCTCCTGGTCTGTTCTCCTTGACCAGTATCCGGCTAAGTCATACTTCAGCGGTTCAGGTTTTCCGATGCCCCTGAATGGTGTTTTTGTAATATCTTTGATTAAACTGTTGATTTTTTTGACCATTTTCTTGTCAACCTTCTGCCAGTAAAAATAGTCCTCCCAAGCATTTTCGGTAAACGTAAGTACCATGTTAATCTTCTAGCTTTGGTCTCACTGTTTTCCCGGCGTTCATTTGCTGAATAGATTCGTACAATCGGTCAGCATTTTTTTTAGAACTAAGCAAATGTAGGGTTTCCATAATAGAGTTGTATTCATCTAATGAAATTACAACAGTTCCCTTCCCGCTTTTTCGCTTGATGATTAGGGTTTCATTGTCTTCTTCAACACTATCCAGATACTTCTTCAGTTCAGCCCGAAACTCGGAGAAATTAGCTGCAATCATAAATTAGTACTTATTTACGTACAAATATACGTACTTTTTTACGAAGAAGTTTCTGAAACTTGTATAATGAAAGATAGAGTTTTAATTGATGTCTGCTGTTTCACAAGTATTACTCCCTCTCTACCGAATAAGTGATTCCGTCAATTAGCGCGTCGTAAATTACCTGCTGAATGTTGGTGCGGGTGTTGAGTTGGTAGAGGCGGGTATTGTCGCGGGTGGGGTGGACGCGATTGGATAGAAAAACATAGAGCAAATCATGCTCCGGGTCGACCCAGGTGAAGGTACCGGTAAAACCGGAATGGCCAAAGCTGGCATCGCTGCTACTCATAGCAGCATTGCCGTTGGATGAGCGCTCTAGATTAGGTTTATCAAAGCCTAGTCCCCGGCGGTTGTCGTTTTCGGGAAACTGGTAGCGGGTAAATTCGTTGATCGTTTCCTGACTGATGTAGCGCTTTCCGGCGTATTCTCCGCCATTCAGATACATTTGCATCAGTTTGGCTAGATCATTGGCGTTGGCAAATAACCCGGCATTAGCCGAAACTCCCCCCATCATAATAGCACCTTCGTCGTGCACTGGCCCGTGAATAGGCTGGCTACGAAAGAGGTAATCGTTTTCGGTGGGCACTATCCGGTCTAGGGAAAATTTTTCGAACGGACGAAAGCCCAGCGTAGTAGCCCCTAGTGGACCGTAAAAGTTTTCATTAATGTAGGTAGCGTAATCCTGGCCCGACAGTTCTTCCACCATTTCAGGAAACAGGTAAAATGCCAGACCGGAATACAGGTACTTGGCCTCGTCTTCCAGCGGCGACTTTTTAACAGCTTTGTAAATTTTCTTCTTATAATCGCGATGCAACCACATATTGTCGGTCAACTTAATTGGAAAGCGACGGGATGAGTCAGCGTCGATGGTAAACCACTTATAGCTGCCGTTCTTGCGCAGGGTGCTCTGCCAATAGGCAATCCAGGGTTTGAATTTAGCTTGATGCGCCAGAATCTCCCGAAAGGTAGCATCGTCTTTATTTGTATTTTTAAAGTAACGGATGTAGTCGCCCAAGGTAGCTGATAAATCAAATTTTCCTTCATCGTGCAGTTTCATCAGTGCCGGTAGCGCCGATGAGATTTTGGTAATAGATGCCAGATCGTATAGATCATCCCGCTCTACCTTTACGGTATCGCTATATTCGTGTAAGCCGTAGGCTTTGTACATCACCACCTTGCCGTTTTTGGCTACCAGCACCTGGCAACCGGGCATGGCCTTTGCATCCAACGCTTCGTTCACTAGCGAGTCAATGCGGGGATACAGAATACGAGAATCCAGACCTACGTCCTCAGGTAGTGTATAACCGAAACGTAAATCGCCTATCACCTCTACTCCATCGCCCAATTGATATTTGTTGCCTACGCTAACTGGTAGTCTGCCACTAGCTCCAATACCCCCAAAAATTAACTGGGCAGCCAATTCTTCGGTGTGCCGATTATCTTGGTAGGCCATAATCAGTCCATCGGCTTGCTGCGGATTGGGCATTTTATCTAGCACATAAGGGTTTTTAAAAACCGTCAGTATGGTATTTTCCCGCTGGGTGAGTTCGCGTAACAGCCCTTCTACAGAAGAAGACAGCTTCAGCCTGTTGCGCGGATACTTACTGTCATCGTGCACACTAACCAGTACCATATCGTGATCAGCTACTTTAGACCGAATGGTTTCTACCGCGCTTGACCCGGCATCAGTGGCTAGTGTTGAGTGATCTACCTGGGTGTACAAACTCAGTGTCTTTTGAAAGGAAGTGATACTGCTTTTCGCCCCAATAGCTACCGAAGCAATACGCAGAGTATCCAGTCGGCGAATAGGCAGCAAATCATTTTCGTTTTCCAGTACGGTCAGCGCGGCTTCAATCAGTTTGCGGTTGAGCAGCTCCCCAGTGGGAGTAGTCATTTCGTTAGCGATATTTTTTACCACTACCGGCTGATAATTATCCAGCCCGACCCACTGCTTCACCGCTAATATTTTACGACATCGTTCGTCGATTTGTTCTTGGGTAATAATTCCTTGTTCAACTGCTTTACGAATCTCAGCAATAGCGCGGGGCACGTCTTCGGTAAACTCCAACAGATCATTTCCGGCTAAGATGGCGTCTTTATCCACCACTCCGGGTTCGTTGCCAGCAGTTACTCCCTTCATGTTCATCGCATCAGTCACGATCAATCCATTAAATCCTAATTCGTCTTTTAGAATGTCGGTAACAATGGATTTGGACAATGTAGAAGGTAGACCTTCGGTAGGGTCTAGCGCGGGAATGTTGAGGTGGGCGACCATCACTCCGCCTACTCCGGCTTCAATGATTTTGCGGAAGGGATACATCTCTAACGAATCCAGCCGGGTGCGGGGATGGTTGATCTGCGGCAAAGCATAGTGGGAATCGGTATCGGTATCGCCGTGGCCGGGAAAGTGCTTGGCAGTGGTTAGAATGTGCTCGTCCTGCATACCGCGCATGTAGGCAATTCCCTTGCGGGCTACGTTCTCCTTATCTTCCCCAAACGAGCGGAAGTTAATGACCGGGTTGGCCGGATTGTTATTCACATCCACCACCGGAGCAAAATTCATGTGCATTCCGGCTCGTTTCATCTGCCGGGCTACTTCCAGTCCCATTTGGTAGAGCATGTTATCATCCTGAATGGCGCCCAGCGTCATCTGGAACGGATAGCTAATAGTACTATCCAGCCGCATGCCAATACCCCATTCGGCATCCATTGATATTAACAGCGGTAACTCAGAAGCTTCTTGCAATTCATTAAGCATCCGTGCCTGCCGACCGGGACCACCCTGAAAGAAGACTAGTCCACCTACTTTGTATTCGCGAATGAGCTTGGTCAACTCATCGATATGCGCCTTATCCCGGTTGGAGTAAGCCGCCACCGAAATAAGCTGGGCGATCCGTTCGTCGGGGGTCAGTGTTTGCAGTACTGAGTCTACCCAAGCACTTTGAGTATGCTTTAAAAAGGCTGGTTCAGAGGTCTGGGCCTGACTAAATAATGGTGCTAAGAGTAACCAAAAACCGAGTAATGGAAGTCCAATTCTGTTCTTACTATTCATATCAGCGGGGATCGTTTACGCGACCTTATGTAAATTTCGTGCCAAAGAAGTAGCGAAATTACGCGGATGATCGCATAAATAAAAACCCCGCCGGGTGCCGGAGGTTCCGAACACCACAAACGGGGGTTTTTGGGTTAGGGCGAAATAAGGGTTGGTTAGTATTTTTAGTAGGAACATCATTAATCGCACGGCGACCGTGATGTTCCTACAGTAGTTTGGCCGGTTTGTATGATTTAGTAGTCCATGTCACCAGAGATGTCACCAGAATTCTGAAAAATTTTCTCTCAAATAAATTACTACCGCTACTCTTCATTATGTGGAAGGCAGAATATTCAGTGCATATTTTATAACTTTGCCGCCGCTAACTACCAAGTATATGACCCTTTCTCAATTCAAGTTACTACCACTAGTATTTTTTGCCCTCGGGCTTCTTCAATTCAGTTGCACATCCGAACCTCCGGCTGAACCTACTGATCTTACCCAGGAAGTGATTATTCCCAAACCGGTTTCCGTGACCGCCACCGGCGAGAGTTTTATGCTTACGGAGACGACAAAAATTTATACCGAAGGTACCTCGGCTGAGTTAACGCAAATTGGCCAGCACCTAGCTAACTATCTATCTCCTGCCACTGGTTTCAATTTGTCAGTAGAATCTGCTGATCAGGCTCCCGGCGACGGACACATTCTGCTACGCTTGGATGAAGCCGATACCGAGTTGGGAGAGGAAGGCTACGAACTCAATATTACCGAAAATGCTTTAGCGCTCACCGCTCAGCAGCCTGCCGGACTCTTCCGGGGATTACAGACCATCCGCCAGCTACTGCCTCCGGAGATTGAGCGAGAATCACCCCAAGGAATGAATTGGAAGATAGCGACCGGCACTGTTCGCGATTATCCGGTGTACGAATACCGTGGGGCAATGCTAGACGTAGCTCGTCATTTTTTTATTGTAGACGACGTGAAGCGGTACATAGACCTGATCGCTTACTACAAACTGAATGCCCTGCATTTGCACCTGTCGGATGACCAGGGCTGGCGCATTGAGATAAAATCGTGGCCCAAGCTGGCCGAGTACGGCGGCAGCACCCAGGTAGGCGGCGGAGCGGGTGGTCACTACACCCAGGAAGAGTACACCAACCTAGTGCAGTACGCTCAGGATCGCTTTATTACCATTGTGCCCGAAATTGATATGCCCGGTCATACCAACGCGGCCCTTACTGCTTATCCCGAACTAAATTGCAGCGGTAAAGCCGCTGAGTTGTACACCGGTATTGAAGTGGGCTTCAGCACCCTCTGCACCGACAGTGAAGTTACCTACCAGTTTGTGGATGATGTAATCCGAGAATTAGCCACGCTTACTCCCGGCCCTTACATTCATATTGGGGGCGATGAGTCGCACGCTACGCCGATGGAGGATTACATTCCCTTTGTAAACCGGGCACAGGAAATTGTGCTAAAGCACGGCAAGCAGGTGTTTGGCTGGGACGAGATTGCCAATGCTGATTTAGTAGACAATGCGGTGGTGCAGTACTGGGCCGAAGCCGAGAACGCCACCAAGGCCATTGAGCAGGGCGGGAAAGTAATTATGTCGCCCGCTACCAAAACCTACTTAGATATGCAGTACGACTCTACCACCGAACTGGGACTACACTGGGCGGCCTACATTGAGGTAGACAGCGCCTATCAGTGGGAACCTACGGAAATGGTAGAAGGCTTAGGCCGGGAGCATATTCTGGGTATTGAAGCCCCCCTCTGGTCGGAAACGGTGACCAATATGGATGAAATTGAGTACATGGCCTTTCCCCGCCTGATCGGCATTGCCGAAATTGCCTGGACACCCCCCGCTGACCGCAATTGGGAGGACTACCGCACCCGCCTCGGCCAGCATGCTCCCTATCTGGAGGCTTTAGAAATAGACTACTACGCTTCGAATTTGGTGGATTGGGTAGAAAATAAAAATTAGTAGCTATCCCTGGATGAGTGAAACGAATTCCGGTGGACGCCACGCGCCCAGCGTGGGGCGGGGTCTCCCCCCTACTATTCGGGAGATGCCGGAATAAATCCGGCAAGTTTATTTCGTTGTCTTTCTGATCAATTACCCTATAAACTCCATCGGTTGCCTACTTCCGAGACGGGAATACAGCCTTGATAGCCGCCGGGAATGGGGTCGTAGCTGAGTACGTTTTCACCAATTTTCTCGGAAGACAGGTAGGCTCCCAGAGCCATCGCTTTGATGGAGCGATAAAAACCAACCGGCTTTTGTTCACCAACAGCCGTGCCCCAGACGGCTCCGTTGAAGGTGCCTGCCTCGGCCTCGGCAGCTTGTAAAACAGTGGCTCTGTCTTTCTCACTGGCATCGGCAAACATTGACCCCACCAGTTGCTTACACTTTTCGTTGAATTGGGCGATTTCGGTGCGAATATGTTGCTGCGCTTCCGGACTGTAAGTTTGGGCAATGACTCGATCAATAAAATGATCAACCTGTACATCCAGTGCTCCGGGGGTGTCGGTGCGGGGCAGAATCGTATCAATAAGGCTAGAGATACATCTAGCCTCTTCCTCGCTAAAAAACTGGGGTTGCCAGTCCAGGTGGGCTTCACTCTGGCAAGCGTTGAGTAGTGCCAACAAAGAGGGAGTAAGTGCAGTAGCACCGGCTATTTGTCCGGTACGTCGGATGGCGGTTCTTCTGTTCATATGTCAGATATTTCGTTTTTTTAATTCTTCTACAGCATGATTTGCCGCCCGGGCCGAGAGGGCCATGTAGGTAAGCGAAGGGTTCACGCAGGAAGATGAGGTCATGCAGGCTCCGTCGGTCACGAACACGTTTTTGGCCGCGTGTACCTGATTAAAAGCGTTTAGCACCGATGTTTTAGGATCCCGTCCCATGCGGGCGGTTCCCATCTCGTGGATACCATAGCCCGGTTCATGTTCATTATCAAATCCAACTACGTCTATCAGTCCGGCTCGCTCGAGCATTTCTACGGCATCTTCCTGTATTTGCCGGTTAAGTGCTCGCTCATTTTCTTTAAACTCACAGTCAATGGCCAGCGTCGGCTGTCCCCACTTATCCAGATTGTCGGTGTCCAGCGTCACCTGGTTTTCATGGTACGGCAGACATTCGGCAAATCCGGTAATGAAAAACTCCCAGGGGCCGGGTTTGAGGATACTGTCTTTGTAGTCGGCACCAAATTCCGGACGGTTAGCGGCCGCCCCCGTTCCGGCTCGTCCGCCGCCGCCCTGGTAGCCAAAGCCCCGAAGAAACTTGTCCGATTGGGGTTGCCCATCGAGATTGACGTAGCGAGGAATATAGATGCCATTAGGCCGTCGGCCCTTGTAATATTCATCATCAAAACCCTCAACTTGTCCCATCGCTCCTACCCGGTAGGTATGGTCCATCAGGTTGTGCCCCAGTTCGCCACTGTCGTTGCCCAGCCCATTCTCAAACCGGCTTGAGGTAGAGTTAAGAAGAATCTGGGTGGTACTCAGGGTTGAGGCGTTGCAGAAAATGATTTTCGATTTATAATCGATAGCTTCATTGGTTTCGGCATCAATGATGCGCACTCCGGTGGCTTTGCCCTTTTCGTCATCATACGTAATGGACTGTACGATAGAGTAGGGACGAATGGTAAGATTGCCCGTAGCATGGGCGGCCGGTAGGGTGACGGCGTTACTGCTAAAATAAGCACCGTACGGGCAACCCCGGCTACAGCGGTTCCGAAACTGGCACTTTCCCCGGCCATTGAGCGGTTCGGTAAGGTGGGCCACCCGGCCGATAATCATATTCCGCCCCGAAAATTCATTCTCAATGCGCTGCTTTACGTGTTTCTCTACGCAGTTGAGTTCCATCGGCGGTAGAAAATGGCTATCAGGCAATTGTGGCAGACCGAGTGCCTCACCGCTAATGCCCGCAAACTTCTCTACGTAGGTATACCAGGGTTCAATATCCTGGTAGCGAATGGGCCAGTCCACCCCGTGGCCGTCTTTGGCATTGGCCTCAAAGTCGAGGTCACTCCAACGGTAGGTCTGCTTACCCCAGAGTAGAGAACGACCGCCCATCTGGTGAGCGCGTATCCAGAGAAAGGGCTTTGTTTCAGTATAAGGATTTTCCTCGTCGTTGGCCCAGAAGTGTTCGGTATCTTTTCCGATAAATCCTACCCGGATGGCTTTGTAGTGTTTCTTTTTTTCTTCGGGGGTTAGTGCACCCCGCAGCTCCATGTCCCAGGGATCATCGTTCATCGTCGGGTAATCCTTGACATGCTCTACGATTCTTCCGCGCTCGAGCACTAAGGTTTTCAGCCCCTTTTCACAGAGTTCCTTGGCCGCCCATCCGCCACTTATTCCCGACCCGATGACAATGGCATCGTAGGTCAGCTGTTTGTCGGCATCAATATTGTAATTGGCCATGCTAGATTTTTTTGATATACAAACAAATATAGTGATTTGCACCAGATCGGTAAGTCTAAAACGCAGAGTAAGGACATCAAGTATATTGATAGTCCCCGGGAAAACTATTCTATTTACTGTTCAATTTCAGCCTACGTACTTGCTCAAAGCCTTAGAAAAAGATTACTGCGCTTCCGACTTAGTGAATTGAGCTAAATCGGATGGATAGTTATCTGCGGATACTTGGACTTTCCACTTAGCAGCTAATTGTTTCAGTTGTAGCCAAATCCGTATTCTCATAGTCATTTCTTTTAAATTGTTCCTAACTTTTTTAGTGACCGTCTTGCCTATCTGCTACCAATGGCATACTTTCGCAAAGTCTCGACTATTTAGACTAATTATAAATAGCCAGCACGCTTAAACGCTGGACAGCTTGGTAGGTCAAAGGGCAATGCGACAAGACGAATAAAAAAATATGGCGACAAAAAAGGGAAATTCTACCTGGAAGAAGGTTCGAAAGTTATTTAACGATATCCACCTGTGGATGGGTATCGGGTCGGGGCTTATCCTGTTTGTGGTTTGTCTGACAGGTACCATCTATACCTTTAGTTCGGAAATCCAGGAAATGCTGGAGCCGGAAAAATACGAGGTCTCGGTGCAATCCGGTGCCGAATTACTGTCGGCGGAAGCCATTGCGCAGCAGGTAGAACAAGCCTTGCCTGAAGTAAAGGTAACCGCACTGCGGATTCCTGCCGATGAGGCGCGCAGCTACGAAGTATCGGTACGTAAAGAAGGCGAACAGAGGGGGACGACCTACCTGGTTGACCCGTACACCGCTGAGATTAAAGGCACCACCAAAGGAGCTGGTTCAGAATTTTTTATGACCGTCTTCCGTTTACACCGCTGGCTATTATTGGATACGGAAATCGGTCGGCCCATTGTGGGGGTAGCTACCCTCATTTTTGTATTTATCATCCTAACGGGGCTGGTCATCTGGTTTCCCCAACGGCTTAAGTCCTGGAAGCAGGGCCTACGGATTAAGTTCAGCGGTAGCTGGAAGCGCACCAACCACGATCTGCATAACGCACTGGGGTTCTACTCATCAATTCTGCTGCTAATTATGGCCCTTACGGGTTTGCAGTGGTCGTTTGAGTGGTACCGTACCGGGCTGTACAATGTGTTGGGAGTAGAGCGCAATCGCCCGGCCGATGAATTTGATATCAGACCGAATGATTCCGAAAGCACTTTAGTGGTGGCTGACTTCCTTCGTATTGCTGATGAACAGCTTCCTTACGAGGGCGACTACCGAATTTCGCTTCCGGATGAGCCTCAAAAGCCCGTAGCCATCACCAAGTACCAAACCGGCTTTTTTGCGCCCTCGGCTGGAGATGCTTTAAAGTTAGATCCCTATACTGGCGAAGTGTTATCGTTAGAGGTCTTCTCCGAAAAGCCTTGGAATGAGCAGGTAGCCCGCTCCATCAAAGCGCTGCATATGGGCACGTTTTACGGAACCTTTTCCAAGATCATCTACTTCATTGCCTGCCTCATTGCCACCAGCCTGCCCGTAACCGGTACGATCATCTGGATTAACAAGCTGCGCAAAAAAGCTAAGCGAAAAGCCAGTCAACAAAAAACCCAACTAGTCTGATTATCCTCAACCTGCTGTACATTATTGGCGACAGTGAGTATATTGGGAATTATACCCTGATTCCTATGAAATTCTTATTAGCTTTATTTAGCCTCTTGCTACTGCATACTATGGCAACCGCCCAGGCTGACTTTCCCAGTACGACGATTAACAATGAACAGCTTGAGGCGGTGGTGTATCTACCGGATGCCGAAGATGGTTACTACCGCAGTACCCGCTTCGACTGGGCGGGGGTGATTGGCAGCCTGCAATATAAGGGGCACGAGTACTTCGGCAACTGGCTACCGGAGCATAACCCCACCAATCCTGAATCTATCAGCGGGCCGGTGGAGGCGTTTTATCCTATCGGCTACGAGGAGGGCGATACCTTTCTGGTGATTGGTATCGGAATGCTGCGGAAGCTGAGTGACAAGCCCTATCACTTTATGGATGAATATGAGATGGTAGACGGTGGGCAGTGGGAAATTCAGTCCGATGACCATCAGGTTACGATGGTGCAAACCCTCGAGCACGAGAGCGGCTACGCCTACGAGTACACTAAAATCATTCGCTTAGTGGACGGTGAACCGAAAATGATACTGGAGCATCAGTTGAAGAATACCGGCGAAAAACCGCTGGAAACCACGGTCTATAATCACAACTTTTTCATTATTGACGGTGAAACCACCGGTCCCAATCTTGAAACTACTTTCGGCTACGATTTGGAGGCCGAGGCAGGAAGAGGGTTTGGGGAAACGGTGGTAACGAAAGGGAATAAGCTGATTTATCAGACCTCACTAGAGATAGGAGAATCGGTCTTTAGCCCGAATCTACAAGGTTATGGCTCTACTGCCGGTGATTATGATATCCGGATTGAGAATATAGACTCCGGCGCGGGCGTACACATCACCGCCGACCGGCCCCTGCTAAAAATGGTCTACTGGGCCTCCTACACTACCGCCTGCCCCGAACCCTACCTTCAGGTAGATGCCGCTCCCGGCAAAGAGTTTACCTGGAATATTGCATATGAGTTTTATACGCTGAATGGCCAATAAATAACGTTTTAAACGTGCTGATCAATCATGATGGGGTTGCCATCGGGATCAACAACCATAAAGTTGGCGGGGCCGCTGGTACTTTCGTTGGCTTCGCTTTCTAACTTAACTCCTTTTTCCTTGAGCTTCTTCTGGATATCCCGGACATCATCATAATCTTCTAGTGTATTAACGTTCTCATCCCAGCCGGGATTAAAGGTCAGAATGTTACCCTCAAACATTCCTTGAAACAAACCGACGAGGGCATTTCCGTTTTTCATGATCAAATAGTTTCTCTCCATATCTCCACCAAAGACTTCAAAACCCAGGTTCTCATAGAACTCTTTGGATACGCCAAGATCTTTCACACTAAGGCTGACTGAAAAGGCTCCTAATTTCATACTTCGTTATTCTTTGGTTGATACTTAAGTGCTGCTTTTCGTCACTCCTTCCATTAATCCGCGAATATAGCCAATGGCGAATAGGGCGCCAATGGTGCTATAGCCGGGGTGCTCGTTGCTATCGCCGGCCATGGTGGGTACGTGATCGGGGCGAATCGGTCCTTTGAACCCAACGTCGTAGTAAGCCTGCATGGCCCGGTACATATCCGTTTTACCGTCATCGTGAAAGGTTTCTTCAAAGTCGTCTTTATGCCCTCGCACATCGCGGAAGTGGACGAAGTGAATCTTACCGCGCTTGCCAAAGTACTCAATGGCAGCCGGAATATCCTCTCCTTTACCTTCGGCGCCCATAGAAGCAAAACTACCCTGGCAAAAGGTAAGCCCGTTGCTCGGACTAGGTGCAATCTCAATCAGCCGCTTAAAGGCTGCTACCGAAGTCATAATGCGCGGGATACCCCGGATGCTATCTATCGGCGGATCATCGGGATGCAGGGCTAGTTTGATACCGTACTTCTCGGCTTCGGGCACTACGGCTTTCAGAAAGTATTCCATATTCGCCCACATCTTGTCGTGGGTCAGTTCACCGTACTCGGTAATTAGTGGCTCGTCTTGAATGTCTTTGGTGCGGAAAGAGCTGACCAAGGCTCCGCCCCGGCTTTCTTTGTCTAAGGTGGTACGCGCCCAACTGATGACGGGCATCCAGTTGTAGCAAACGGTATCAATCCCCAGACGGGAGATATTCTTCATGAAGGTGATGAAGTTTTCAATCTCCTCATCCCGTCCGGCTAACCCGAGTTTGGTTTTGGTGTACAGCGAAGGTGGGCCTTCAATTACCCGTAATGTCAACCCTTCTTTCTTCCAGGCTTCCTGCACCGCTTTAATTACTTCGTATTCCCAGTTAGGCGCGTCATCCATACCCACCATTCTAGGACTAATACCGCCAACAGCTCCCAACACATCCATCTGCCGGGCTAAGGCTACCTTATGTGGTTCTATACCCCAGAAGTAGGCCAGGCACATTTGCATACCGGCATCCTTCACTATTTCTGCTGATTGAGGAAAATAATTGGAAGCAGAAGCCGCATTGATGCCTACCGAGGAGATAGCCGCCAGCGAAGCCCCTTTCTTAATAAAATCCCGACGATTCTGATCCATAGTTTTAGATTGGGTTAGATGATAGTTCCGACTATTAGATTTGGATGCCAATTGCGGAGCTTTTCTATTTTTTTTTATCTTCACATTCTAGTACAATTCCTGTTTTAGGAATATTCTCTGGCACTCTCATTTCTGAATCAATTCCAATAACTCTTTTGGTAAAAGTTGTCTCATTGAAGTTAAACCGTATAAAACCACCAAGAGATATTGAACCTTGAAGAACGGTTCCTACGAATACTATTCCTCGTCCGGTTATACTGAATGTGCCAAATATTTCAAATTTTCCTTTCTCCTTATTCATTGTACCAGTACATCCCCAATAATAATACATTCGAAGTTTCTGAAAACCCCGGATGTTCATGAGTGCCAATTGCACGGGGTGCCCCGCACATTGCTGACTGCTAATTGTTAAGCCGTTACTAGCTCGCTGTTGGCAATGAGCTGTTTCTGAATATCGTAGGGCACCGGTGAATACTCCGCAAAGGAAGTAGAGAAGCTGGCCCGACCCTGAGTTAGCGATTTCAGGGCACTGCTAAAGTTCGTCATCTCGGCCAGTGGGATCTTCGCTCGGATTACCTGATACTGATTCTTGGTATCAATACCCACTACCAACGACCGACGGGTTTGCAGTTCGGTCATTACGTCGCCCATCATTTCTTCGGGCACTAACACTTCCAGATGGTTGATCGGCTCCAGAATCTTAGGATCGGCTTGCATGAAAGCTTGCTTGAAAGCCTGCATACCAGCAATCTTAAACGAAATATCGTTAGAGTCTACCGCGTGCATTTTTCCATCAAATACCAGTACGCAGATGTCGCGAGCGTAGGAATTGGTCACTGGCCCTTCCTCCATTTTTTCCATCACTCCTTTCAGGATTGAGGGTATGAAGCGAGCGTCGATCACTCCGCCTACAATACAGTTATAAAAAACGAGTTTGCCACCCCAATCCAGCTCAATTACTTCCTTATTGCGAATGTTGTAACCTTCGGGATCGTCCATTCCTTCGGTGTAGGGCATAATCGTCATATGTACCTCACCAAACTGCCCGGCCCCACCCGACTGTTTCTTATGGCGGTAGGAGGTAGTAGCGGCTTTCTGAATGGTTTCCCGGTAGGCAATGCGGGGTTCTTCGTAGTGTACCTTCACTCCGTACACGTGCTCCAGACGCCACTTGGTTACGGCTAAATGCAACTCTCCCTGGGCGGTCAGAATCAGTTGCTTTAATTCTTTGGAGAATTCTATATTCAACGTAGGGTCTTCGGTATGAAGCTCGCGGATAGCTTCACCTATTTTCTCTTCGTCGTTTTTACTATCAGCTACAATGGCGGTGCGGACCCGAGGCTCAGGAAAATCCATGCCCGGGTACTCCATACTGGCATTAGCATCGCGCAGGGTATGATTCGTTTGAGTGTCTTTCAGTTTTACGGTGGCGCCAATATCTCCGGCTACCAGTTTGTCTACTGGATGTCGCTGGCTGCCGTCCATGATGTACAGTTGGTTCATGCGCTCGGTAGACTGCGACTGAGGGTTATACAAATCCATACCGATTGTTACCTCACCCGACATCACCTTGAAAAAGCTTACCTTACCCAGGTAAGGCTCAATCAGGGTTTTGAATACAAACAGGCTGGTAGGCTTGCTAGGATCGCAGTCAATTTCTTTACCACTTACTGTAGGTTCAGGTTCCATATCGCAGGCTCCGGGAGCTACGTTATCGATAAAGCCCATCATGCGGCCACTGCCCATATTTTGCTTAGCCGAAAGGCAGAATACCGGAAATACCTCATGCTTTTGCATCCCGATTTTCAGGCCCTGTCGCAACTCATCTTCATCCAGGTTGCCCTTTTCAAAATATAGCTCCATGAGGCTATCGTCGTTAACTGCCGCTTTTTCTACCAATTCGTTATGCAATTGCTCGGCTTTATCCTTTTCGCTATCGGGGATGGGTAGTTTTTCGGGCTTGCCGCCTTCGGCCGGAAATTTATACATGGTCATCTTCAGCAGGTCGATAATGGCGTTGAAACTCTCACCCTGATTGACTGGGTACTGCATAACGGCTACTGCGTCGCCGAAGCTTTGCCGGGCTGATTCCAGTGATTCATCAAAATTAGCCTTGGGGTGGTCTAGCTGATTGATAGCAATGATGGTAGGTTTCTGAAACTGGTCGATGTAGTTCCAGATCAATTCGGAGCCTACTTCCACTCCGTGTTGGGCGTTTAGTACCAGTACGCAGGTATCGGCTACCCGCACTGAAGATACAATCTCGCCCATGAAATCATCCAAACCCGGAGTATCTATGATATTGATTTTGTACCCTCGCCACTCGGTATGTAAGGTAGTGGCGTAAACCGAATTTCCGCGTTCGTGCTCAATCTCGTGAAAATCCGATACGGTGTTTTTGCTTTCTACGGTGCCCCGTCGGTTGATGATGCCGGCCTCGAACAACATAGTCTCCGCTAATGTTGTCTTGCCGGATTTCGCGCCGCCCAGCAGCACGATGTTTTTAATGTGATGGTTGTCGTACACTTTCATAGGACATGAAGGGTTTGGAGTGGAACAAAAAGTAGCAAAGCTCAGACGTTTCTGAGCCGGAGTGAAGATAATATACGCACAAGTTGGGAAAAGTGAAAGAATTCTAGGGTTTATACCCCATTGAAAACAATCGTACGTGCTAATGTGGTTAGCTGTTTATAGGCGAATTCAAACAAGGAGTATTATATTGAATTGATGGCATCTACTTTCGCTGGTAAATGCGGATGTAGTCAATAGCTAATTGTTGAGGAAACCTTGTGGTTCCGTCCGGAGATCCCGGCCAATTGCCCCCCACCGCCAGGTTCAGAATTAAATAAAACCGTTCGTTAAACGGATATTGCTCTGCTTGAGGCAGTTTTCCTTCGTGAATGCTAAAGTAGTTGGTATCATCGAACCACCAGTAAATACTGTCCTTTTCCCAGGTGATAGCGTAGGTATGAAATTCTTCGGATAAATCGGGGGTTGCCGGATAATCATCCCCTAGGTACTTGTTGTTAGGCCATTGATTATAATGTACGGTACCATGAATAGTGTTAGGTTCGTGGCCTACCATTTCCATAATATCAATTTCGCCACTAGCGGCCCAGCTACCGTAGACCTCGTCGGTGGGTAACATCCAGATAGCAGGCCAGATGCCTTTCCCCTCCGGCAGTTTAGCGCGAGCCTCAATTCGCCCGAAGCGGAAGTCGCCTTTGTCTTTACTAATCATTCGGGCACTGGTGTAAGCGAAGCCTTCGTACCGTTCTCTCGCAGCACGAATGATTAGTTGCCCATCTTCTATAAAAGCGTTTTGCTCCCGGTCGGTGTAGTACTGCAACTCGTTGTTACCCCACCCGCATAAGTTGGGACAGCCATTACCAATCTGGAAGCTCCATTTTTCAAGATCAATGGTTGGTTCTTCGAACTCATCGCTCCACACCAGATTCCACTCTTCGTAATTAATTACTTCAGGTCCAGATACATCAATGACCGTATCAGCGTTCGCTACCGGAGGAAGAGGACCGGGGCTACCCTGTTTTTCTCCACAGGCCAAGCAAACCCAAAACGGGAACAATACCAATATAAAAGTAGTCGCTTTCATCAAACCTTCAGTTATGTCACACTATCAAAGATATAGATTCTCAGCAACAAAAAAGCGATCACTAATCTAGCAATCGCTTCTTCTGTCTGGTGTATTTTCTCGCCTACTGAGCTTCCAGTTTGGCGCTCATTCGCTTGCGCTCGTTTTCGTCCAGATAAATCTTCCGCATCCGGATGGATTTGGGCGTAACTTCTACGTACTCGTCCTTCTGAATGTATTCTAAGGCTTCTTCCAGTGAGAATTCCTTCTTAGGGGCGATCTTGTTATTATCATCGGAACCAGCCGCTCGCATATTAGTCAGCTTTTTACCTTTCAAGATATTGATCACCAAATCGTTGCCACGGGTATGTTCGCCAATGACCTGCCCCATGTAGATTTCCTCACCCGGATCAACAAAAAATACTCCACGATCTTGTAGCTTATCAATGGAGTAAGGAGTACCTACTCCCATATCCATAGAAATCAGTGAGCCGTTAATTCGGCCCGGAACTGGTCCTTTGTAGGGTTCGTAGGCTTTGAAACGGTGGGTCATCACGGCTTCGCCGGCCGTAGCGGTCAGCATCTGATTCCGCAATCCGATCAGGCCCCGGGCCGGAATGCTAAACTCCAGATGCTGCATGTCGCCCTTGGGTTCCATCACCATCAGTTCACCCTTACGCTGAGTAGCCAGTTCTATCACCTTACCCGAAACACTCTCGGGAACATCTACCACCATGGTTTCAATGGGCTCGTGGCGCACTCCGTCAATCTCCTTGAACAATACTTGCGGCTGTCCTACCTGAAACTCGTAGCCTTCGCGGCGCATGGTTTCAATCAGCACGGCCAAGTGCAGAATACCTCTTCCGTACACTAAAAAGCGGTCTTCCGAATCAGTTTCTTCAATGCGCAGAGCCAGGTTCTTTTCGGTTTCCTTGAACAATCGATCGCGCAGGTGGCGAGAGGTCACAAACTTCCCTTCTTTACCGAAGAAGGGGGAGTTGTTAATGGTGAAGAGCATACTCATGGTAGGCTCATCAATAGCAATACGGGGCAGTGGCTCCGGTTGCTCCAAGCTGGTAAGGGTATCGCCGATTTCAAAGTCTTCCAGACCAACTACAGCACAAATATCACCGCTCTTTACTTCTTCTACCTTGGCTTTTCCCAGCCCTTCAAATACCTGTAGCTCTTTAATTTTCACTTTCTTGATGCTTCCGTCTCGCTTGGAAAGACCCATCGTGGCGCCCTCCTCTAACTTTCCCTGGTACACCCGGCCGATGGCAATTCGGCCTACAAAAGAGGAAAAGTCAAGCGAGGTTATTTGCATCTGCGGTACGCCTTCGCGCTGAGGAGCTTCCGGAATGTGCTCCAGAATAGCATCCAACAGCGGAGTAATATCTTCAGTGGGTTGTTTCCAGTCTAACGACATCCAGCCGCTTTTACCGGAGCCATAAAGTGTAGGAAAATCGAGCTGCTCTTCGGTGGCATCCAAATTAAACATCAGGTCAAACACCTGCTCGTGTACCTCGTCGGGGCGGCAATTGGGTTTATCTACTTTATTTACTACCACAATGGGCTTTAAGCCGAGTGAGAGCGCTTTGCTTAGTACGAAGCGAGTTTGCGGCATCGGCCCCTCAAAGGCATCCACCAGTAGTAAAACGCCGTCGGCCATTTTGAGTACCCGTTCTACCTCACCGCCAAAGTCAGAGTGACCCGGAGTATCGATAATATTAATCTTCACGTCTTTGTAGCGGACCGACACATTCTTAGAGGTGATGGTAATGCCTCGTTCCCGCTCCAGATCATTGCTGTCCAGAATCAGTTCGCCTGCGTCCTGGTTCTCCCGGAAGATTTTGGAGGCGTAAATAATTTTATCCACCAGGGTAGTTTTCCCGTGGTCTACGTGCGCGATAATCGCCACATTTCGTATGCTCTGCATAAAATATTGAGTTCGTTTTTCAGTAAAGCGCAAAGATAGGCAAATAGGTTCAGCTAACGCTCAGTCTTTCTTAACTAAAGATGGAGATTCGGTGGTAATAAATTGCTGCAATACGACATGAACAATTTCCTTTTTCCGGCTGGTGCTGGTTTTTTTACTCCGAAACCGTACTACTAGCTGCACTTTATCAGTGCTTACGCTCTGCAGGCGCACTTTTACTCGAGATGGATTAATGTAAGATTGAAAGGGCTGAAGGCTTTCTCTTATTCGCGCTTCCCAATCTTCAATATTACTCACCGCCTCGGTCCGGACTTCAACCGGAATTTCTATCAACTCGCCTCGTTGTTGGTTATAGTTGATTACGTCGGAGGCAAAAACCGTGTTGTTGGGGATGATGATCCGGTTCTCCTCTTCATCTTCCAGATATACATTGCTCAGCGTAATATCTTTGATCATCCCTTCGTGGACTCCAATCTTCACCCGGTCGCCCAACGCCAGCCGATCCGACATCATGTTGATTAAGCCGTTTACCGTATTGGAGATATAGTCTTTGGTCAACAAAACGGTGGCTACCGCCACTAAACTGAATGTGCTAAAAAACCCTTCCCACTCTAGTCCAAATAACAAGAACCCTCCCACTGCGATGATCGCCATGTTTAGCAATGCAGCGATACGGTTGATGGCCAAAACCACATTACTTTCGCGCGAACGATCGTTTTTCTGGCGGATGTATACCGCAATAATAATGATGCGAACCAGTGAAACTAATAGGTTAGCCGCTAAAATGAATAAGAGCGCCCGGAAAAGTCGAGTCATGGGCTCAGACCAATCCCAGCCTTCACTACTAAAAAACTCAATCCAGTCGTTGTAGCGAATATTGGCGTAAATCAGCCCTCCCAGAAAAAGGAGCTTAAACAGAAAGTTAATTCTTCGCCGATGTTCTTTTAGTAGTATCTGTTTTTTTTGGGAGTTCATAACTGTCTGTTTATTCATAAATTAGCGCGTTTTCTTTTTACAGCAAATGATATACGGAGCCTCCGGAACAAAGTTCAGGATTTTATAGTATTACGTAAACATCATTCTTTACCCATTTAAACAATTTATGATGTACCATAGAGTAATAATAGTATTAATTAGTCTATTCGTTAGTCGTGCCGCCTGGGCCGACGAAGGAATGTGGCTACCTATTCATATTAAAAACCTGCTGTTGTACGAAAATATGCAGGAGTTGGGATTGAAACTTAGTGCCGAGGAGATTTACAGCGTAAATCAGTCCAGCCTAAAAGATGCCATTGTTTCCCTAGGTGGATTCTGCACGGGCGAGATTATCTCTGACCAGGGGCTGCTGCTAACTAATCATCACTGTGCTTACGATGCCATTCAGTCGCACAGCACCGTAGAGAACGATCTACTGGAAAATGGATTTTTTGCTAAAAGTATGGCCGACGAGCTACCGAATGAAGGACTGTATGTCCGCTTTCTGGTGCGCATGGAGGATGTGACCGAACAGTTTAATAAAGTACTCAGCGATACGCTTACCGCTCAGGAGCGGCAAGCCTACATCAGCCAGATGAGCCAGGAGCTGGAAAAGCAGGCTAGTGAAGCTACCGGCTACGAAGCTTCGGTAAAATCCTTTTTTGCGGGTAATGAGTTTTATTTGTTTCTATACGAAACCTACCGCGACGTTCGGCTGGTAGGTGCCCCGCCTGAGTCAATCGGGAAGTTTGGGGGCGATACCGACAACTGGATGTGGCCCCGTCATACCGGCGACTTTTCTCTTTTCCGCATCTATACCGGCCCCGACGGTAAGCCAGCCGAATATTCGAAAGATAATATCCCCTTAAAACCCCGGCACCACCTACCCATCTCCTTAGATGGCGTGGAAGAAGGTGACTTTGCCATGGTATTTGGCTTTCCGGGCAGTACTGACCGTTATTTAACTTCGTACGGAGTACAATTTGCCCTGGATATCACCAACCCCACCCGGGTGAAGATTCGGGATAAACGTTTGTCCATTCTTAAGGAAGATATGGATGCTGACGAGGCGCTGCGCATCAAGTATGCTTCCAAGTATGCCCAAGTAAGCAATTACTGGAAGTATTTTATAGGGCAGAGTCAGGGATTAAAAAACCTGAATATTGTTGATAAGAAGCAGCAGATCGAGCAAGACTTTCGGGATTGGATTGCCCAGCAACCACAGCAACGCTCTCAGTACGATACAGTACTTTCGGTGATGGAAAAGAGCTACGATCAGCTTCGGAAGTATCAGGAATCCTACCTGTACCTGTCCGAAGCCGTCTTTGGTACCGAAATACTGCCGTTCACCTACCAGTTTAGCCGCCTTAGTGGTATACTGGAAAGTGAGCCCGTTAATTCCGAAGAGTTGCAGGCAACGATAGCCACCCTGAAAGAAGCGACCGAAGAGCATTTTGAGGATTATAGCGCCTCTACCGACCAGGAGGTATTTGCCGCCTTACTGGAGATGTACGCCCAGGATGTTCCGACCGATCAGCTTCCGGCTATTTTTGCGAAGGTGCAGAAGAAGCACAGAGGCAATTTCAGTAAGTGGGCTGCCCGGGTATTTGAAAATTCGGTATTTGCTAGCCAGGAAGAAACCCTGGCCTTTCTAGATAATCCTTCCCTGAAGGTGCTGGAGAAAGACCCGGCTTATCAGGCGGTAGAGTCATTTATGGATAACTACTACGAGCAGATTGCCCCTATGCTTCGCAGTACCTACGGCGATCTGGAAAATAATAACCGCCTATTTGTGGCCGGATTGCGGGAGATGAATCCTGACCAGCAGTATTATGCCGATGCTAACTCCACTTTGCGGCTTACCTACGGCACGGTGCAAAGCTACGAGCCCAAAGACGGAGTACTATATCAGCACCTAACTACTTTGGAAGGAGTAGCCGAGAAGCGTGACCCTAGTGATATGGAATTTCAGGTACCGGATAAGCTAATGGAACTGTATCGCACTAAAGATTACGGACCCTACGGAATGGATGGTGAAATGCCCGTATGTTTTATCACGAATAACGATATTACTGGGGGCAATTCAGGAAGTCCGGTAATCAACGCACACGGACACCTTATCGGGACGGCCTTTGATGGCAACTGGGAGGCTATGAGTGGCGATATTGCGTTTGAAGACCAACTACAACGCTGCATCAACGTAGACATTCGGTATACGCTATTCATCATTGATAAATTTGCCGGAGCCGATCACCTTATTGATGAAATGACCATCATTGAGCCTCAGGAAGAACCAGTGCCGGAAAACGTCACGGAAGAGATCGACGAAGAACGGTAGTCTGACTTTACGGTTGCATCACTAGCTTAGTGAGGTGCCCAGCTAATTTAACCTGCCCGCATTTTTTACCCTGTTTCGCTTAGCAAGAAAAAGCGGGTTTCGCCAGACTGGGATATTTATAAATTAGTTAACTTTGTGAGGTGCTTCTTCCAGCACCAACAAACTTATCCATTCGCTTATAGAAATATATTGTAAGGCTGTACGTTTAAATGCGAACGTTTTCAGGCTATACATTACATCGATAAGGCTAACCCCAATGTGTTTAGCCGATTGAGTAGGCCTTACGTATTTTTGTTCTCAAACCACGTGAAAATGAAAAAGATAGCAATTGTAGCGGGAATACTTTTTATGTTGCTCTTCGTAGCTATTCTAGTTCTCCCCATCATATTCAAAGATGATATCCGTAAGATAGTAGACCAGGCTATTGCTGAGAATATTAATGCCGAAGTTTATTACGCTCCCAACAAGTTCCGGCTATCGCTTATCAAGAACTTTCCTCATGCCACCGTTTCACTAGGCGATTTTGGGGTAGTGAACCGCACTCCTTTTAAAGGCGACACACTGTTATCAGTAAATGAGTTTAACATTTCCGTCGATTTGAAGAGTGTGCTCTTCGGCGATCAGCCCCGCATTAGTGGTATTATTCTAAACCAGCCTAACATCCATGTACAAGTTTTGGAGGATGGCACCGCTAACTATGACATTGCTATCGCCTCCGAAGATAGTACTACTGATGAAGAAGCCCCTGCTGAAGAAGTTTCTTTCACCATTGACCATTGGGAAATCAACAGAGCCAACGTAGTGTACGAAGACCTGACGCTACCAATGTTTATGGCTATTCAGAATATGAACCATGAGGGCAGCGGCGATTTTACGTTGGATGTATTTGATCTGGAGACCTTTACCGATATAGAAAAGTTTACTGTCAATTACGACGGAGTAGAGTACCTGACTAACAAGAAGCTCACGGCCGATGTAACGATGAATATGAACCTGAATGACTTCAAGTTCACTTTCAAAGAAAATGAGATAGCCCTCAATGATTTCTCAATGGGCTTTGATGGCTTCCTGGCTATGCCCAACGAAGACATAGAGATGGATGTTACTTTCGCAGCAAAAGATAATACCTTCAAAAGCTTATTGTCTTTAGTACCTGGCGTATACCTGGAAGGCTTCGAGCAGGTAAAAACTGAAGGCGATTTAGACTTTAATGGTTTTGTAAGGGGCACTTACAACGAAGAGTCTATGCCAGCTTTCCGGGTAAAACTGCTTACTCAGGATGCCATGTTCCAGTACCCTGACTTACCTACGGCTGTTACCGATATTGATGTAGACCTATTAATAGATAACTCCGACGGAAATCTGGATAACACCGTCGTCAATCTGAAATCGTTTCATGCCGATTTGGGTAGTAACCCTATCAATGCTCGTCTGATTTTAAAGGGTCTTGATTCTTACGCCATCGATGCCGAAGTAGTTGCTAAGCTAAACTTAGCAGAACTAAATCAGATGTTCCCAATGGACAGTCTGGACATGCGAGGAACTTACAACATCAATTTGTTAGCTAACGGTGTGTATGATAGCGCTGCCAATCGTATTCCTAAGATTGATATGGCCATGAGCATGCAAGATGGCTACATTAAACAAGCTGATTATCCGCCCTTGGAGAATATCAACTTTACTTCTACGGTCAAAAATGAAACCGGCCAGTTAGCACAAACTACGATCAATGTAAATGACTTTGATATGACTCTGGCTGGAGAACCTTTTCAAGCCAAGTTGCTTCTCAGTAACCTCGACGATTATACTTGGGACTTGCAGGCCAACGGCACTGTTGATCTAGCTAAGATTACTCAAATTTATCCGCTGGACGGTATGGATCTTACGGGAGTAATTAATGCGGATATTCAATCAGCGGGGAAACTATCCGACGTAGAAGCCGAGCGATACGCTCAACTAAAGACTAGCGGTTCTGCCAATATTCAGAACTTCCGGTATGTAGCCGAAGATTTCCCTCAAGGCTTTACTATTGAAAATGCGGAAGCGCAGTTTAATCCGGAGCGAATAACCCTCGCCAGCTTTGAAGGCTCTGCGGGCCGCAGCGATATGCGTATGAATGGCTATTTAGCCAATTATCTGGGCTACGCTTTAGCTGAAAATGAAACTCTTCGCGGTCAGTTGGATTTTAAATCCGGCAAGCTAGACCTGAACGAGTGGATGACTGAGGAGGAAGCTGAAGTAGTGGAAGATACCACCGACATAGTAATGGAGGTAGTAGAAATTCCTAAAAATCTGGATTTGATCTTTAATTCTAGCGTAGCAGAAGTGCTCTACGACAACATGACGCTAAATAATTTGGAAGGAAAGATCACCGTGCGGGAAGGTATAGTTCGAATGAACAACTTGGACTTCAACTCATTAGGTGGCCAGTTCGCCATGAACGGAAGCTACGATACCCGCGATGTGCAGCGTCCTGCTTTTGATTTTGATTTGAACATCCAGAACGTAGCCATTAGCAGTGCTTACGCTACCTTCAATACAATTCAAACTTTGGCCCCAGTGGCCGAGAAAATGGAAGGCGACTTTTCTACCCGTTTCAAAATAGCTGGCTTACTAGGTTCGGATATGTCGCCGCTAATGAATACGCTGGACGGAAAAGGGATTATCCAGATTGATGATGCTTCGGTTAAAGACTCCAAACTAGTAGGGGCTATTACTGCCATCACCAAGCTCAGCAACACCGAGAGCGTATATCTGGAAGACGTCGATATTCGGGCTGAAGTTCGTAGTGGACGCGTTTACGTGGAGCCATTTGATGTAAACATCGGTAACTTTAAAACCGTAATTGCGGGCAGCAACGGTATTGACGGAAGTATAGATTATCTAATGAAGATGAATGTTCCGGCCGGAACAGTAGGTACCGCAGTAAACGCGGCTATTGCTAAGTTCACGGGCAATGATGAAACGATCTCGTCCAACATCCTTCTCAATCTAAAAGTTACCGGAGATTATAGCGATCCTAAGGTTCGATTAGTAGGAACTGAGGCCGGGGCCGGCGGAAAATCTACTCCGCAGGCAGCAGTAAAGGCTAAAGTAGAAAAACAGGCCGAAGAACTGAAGAGTGAGATAGAGCAACAAAAGAAAGAGGCTGAGGCTGAAGTACGCCGCAAGGCCGAAGAGGCTAAGCGGGAAGCCGATGAGGCCCGTCGCCAAGCTGAATTACGCGCTAAACAAGAAGCTGAAAAGGCTAAAAAGAAAGTCGAGGAAGAAGCAAAACAGGCTACTGAGGAGGTAAAAGAAGAAGCCAAAAAGAAGTTGGAAAAGATTTTCCCACCCCGTTAATTTGTAGCTCTTGTAAAATCATTACAGAAAGGCTGGCCATTGATGGTCAGCCTTTTTGTTTTGACTGTCAGTAATCAGTATCTTCAAAGTTCCTAACCGCTTAACTACCATGAGAACCCTACTTACAATTATTGCAATACTTATTTCTGTGGCCCAGGGCTTCGCTCAGCAATCAAAAGTCGCTATCGCCATTCACGGTGGAGCTGGAACTATTTTGCGGGAGAATATGAGTGATGAGCGAGAAGCAGAGTACCGAGCCAAACTGGAAGAGGCTTTGCAAGCAGGCTACCGTGTTTTGGAAAACGGAGGTACTAGTCTGGATGCTGTAGTCAGCGCCATTCAAATTATGGAAGAATCGCCTCTGTTTAATGCGGGAAAAGGAGCGGTTTTTACCAACGATGGCAAAAACGAGCTGGATGCCGCCATCATGGACGGAGAAACCCGCAAAGCCGGAGCCGTAGCTGGAATCTCTTCGGTTAAAAGTCCAGTGGCCGCAGCCCGAGCCGTAATGGATAACTCGCCCCACGTGATGATGATCGGAAAAGGAGCTGAGCAATTTGCCAGCGAGCAGGGGTTGGAAATTGTTGACCCATCTTACTTTTATACCGACCGCCGTTTTGAGCAACTGCAGCGCATTCGCAGCACCGAAAAGCAGCAGCTAGACCATGACGGAGATGAGGGTTCTGAAGACAAAAAGCAGGGTTATCTGGACGCAAAATTTCCTGATCGTAAGTTCGGAACCGTGGGGGCGGTTGCGCTGGATCAAAATGGGAACATTGCCGCGGCTACTTCTACCGGAGGTATGACGAATAAGCGCTATGGTCGGGTAGGGGACGTACCCGTAATCGGAGCCGGCACTTACGCGGATAATGCTACGGCAGCCATCTCGGCAACGGGCCACGGTGAGTACTTTATTCGCTCAGTGGTGGCCTACGATATTACGGCTCTGATGAAGTATCAGAACAAGTCGGTAAAAGAGGCTGCTGATGAGGTGGTAAAAGATAAATTGGTGGAAATGGGCGGCGGAGGCGGTGTTATCGCCATTGATCATGACGGAAATATTGCCATGCCCTTCAATACCAAAGGGATGTACCGGGGATCTATTGATACCGAAGGAAAAGTTTATATCGGAATTTACGAAGACGAACAACCCTAGCGTAGCTTCTCGTTCTGCTGATGGCGAGAGTGATCCCGCTTGGTTTTTTTATCCATATTCTTCTGAAAGGCCTCGGTGAGGTTCACCCCCGTTTGGTTAGCGATGCAGGTAAGCACCCACAGCACATCCGCTAGTTCATCGGCCAAGTCTTTATTTTTATCCGACTCTTTGAAGGATTGATCTCCGTACTGACGGGACATGAGCCGGGCCACTTCGCCTACTTCTTCGGTTAGAATTGCCATATTGGTTAGTTCGCTGAAGTAGCGCACACCGGTAGTGGTAATCCATTCGTCTACCTGCTGCTGCATTTCGGCAATGGTAATATCATTCATTTTTTGTCTTTGGTATCAATAATAATGGTAACCGGCCCGTCGTTCAGCAGCCTTACTTTCATATCGGCGCCAAACTCTCCGGTCTGAA
Organism: uncultured Roseivirgaceae bacterium; assembly: GCA_964551335.1. Taxonomy (GTDB): domain Bacteria; phylum Bacteroidota; class Bacteroidia; order Cytophagales; family Cyclobacteriaceae; genus Tunicatimonas. The sequence continues at coordinate 11,887 of CAZKCO010000014.1, read as the reverse complement.
CTGGCTTTGCTAAAAGTATTTCAGCTTTCTGCACGAACTGTTCGTAGAGGGGAATGGCTATTTCGGGCTTGGCAGCTTTGATGTAAGAAGGGCGATTGCCTTTTTTAGTACTGGCATGTAAGGTAAACTGGCTTACTACTAAAATTTCCCCGTTTATGTCGGTCAGACTTCGGTTCATTACTCCTGCATCATCATTGAAAATACGAAGGTTCGCAATCTTTCGACTCAGCCATTCGATATCTTCGTCATGGTCGGCCTCTTCAATTCCCAGTAGTACCAGTAGCCCTGTCCCAATCTCTCCACTTACCTTCTGATCAATAGTAACTGAGGCTTCCGAAACGCGTTGGATTACGGCAATCATTGGCTGTTGGCTTCGTAATTAGCCAATGTCTGAATCTTATCCGACTCAAAAATATAGCGCCCTTTCAGTTCTTTTTTAGCAATCCGCAGCATGGCGCTGGCTACATCCTTTCCGGCAATCGGACGGTACTTGCGCAGCCCCCCAATCATTACCGGCGAAAGGCCACTCATTAGTATCTGGGCTACTGTTTCTCCGACCCGGTTTTCGTCGCGCTTACCCATCAGTACTGAGGGCCGAAAGATATGAAAGGCCGAAAACTTAAGCTGGGCAATGGCTTGCTCTATTTCGCCCTTCACCTGGTTGTAAAAAATGGAAGAGCTTGCATCGGCACCCATGGCAGATACGAGTAGATACTGTTTAGCTCCCTTCTTTTTAACTATTTCTGCTATTTTCAGCGGATAGTCGTAGTCTACCTGCCGGAAAGCCTCTTTAGATCCAGCTTTCTTCATGGTAGTACCCAGGCAGCAAAACACATCGTCTACTCCTTGGGGAATATCCTTTTCCGAAAGCTTCTCATAATCAGTAATGATCGTTTCTACCCGCTTACTGGAAGTTTCTACTTCCCGGCGACTCAGTACCGAAATGGTTTGGTAGTAACGTCCGTGAATAAGTTGTTGTAATAGTTCGCTGCCGATAAGGCCCGTGGCTCCGGCGATAAGTGCATGTCGTTGGCTCATAGTGTATTTCCTAAGGTTCGTTGAAAAAATCGATCTAAGTCCGACGATGTCGGCTGCCTAGATTGTTCTAGTTGCTCAATAAGGGTTGTGTTTCGCTCTTTAGAGATACGATACGAAAAAATGTAGTCTCCTGTTAGGTCAAACCACCCAGTGATGATACCAAAGCGCAAATCACTAAACTGCACCTCTTCACCCAGCGGTCGCAAAGCGTAAAACCCTTCCGTAAAGTTAATCAGTTCGTCCAGCGTTTGTTTGGTTTCCTCGTCTTGCCGATAGGCTTGCAACAACTCATCTCGCTGAGGAATAGCTTTCAGTTGCAGCCTCTGATCCGGGTCAAATAGTGAATAATAACCCACCTGATACTGGCTATCCTGCTTTACTATTACCGACCAGAGGGCAGCATTGAAGAAGGTGGGGGAGGTTAAATAGTTATCATAAACTAACGACTGCTGGCTCAAGGACTCTTCTACTACCTGCTTCACATGGAGCTTAATAAACACAGTTATAAGTAGATACGATGAACTTAACACTAATGCTAGTTGATTAGCTCTTCTCCGGCGCAAAGAATTTCGTTTCGAAAATAGTATTACCGGCGTGCCTATCAGCAGCGGCAAAGTATACAGTGGGTCAATAATAAAAATAGTTCGCCAGGCAATTCGGGCATCACTAAACGGAAAAAAAAGCATGGTTCCGTAATTAGTAAAAGCATCTAACAACGGATGGGTAATCAATGCAGCAAAAAAGAGCCAACTCCAATCCCGCCAGCTTACGTCCACTTTCTTTCGGTGTAGCCGCCACACTCCGTACCCCAGCAACGGGGCCAGTAATGTCAGCACAATAAGCGAATGAGAAAATGTACGGTGCATCAACACTCCCTGCACATCAGAAAGGAAGGGATTAAGCAGCACATCCAGATCGGGAATGGTGCCGCCAATAGCCCCCCACACTACGGCCCGATTCCCGACTTTTCTACCCAAAACGGCTTCCCCCACGGAGGCTCCTAAAACTATCTGGGTCAGCGAATCCATTAGCTACTCCGAGAGGCTTTCAACCAAGTGCGGATCGACTCAGTTAGTTCGGCTTGAAGGGTTTGAGTGCGGTCGCGGCCGTACCAAAGATGCAATTCTTCGGTAAACTCGTCGTAATGATCCCGGAACTGATCACCGTACTGCTTTTTGTATTTCTGCAAAATCTCTTTGCCCGGCTGAGGGCGCGATCCCCAGGTTCCTAGTTCCTCCAGTTCCGGCGTAAGGCAAATGAGTTTGGGAATTGAACGACTACCGTCGGTAAGGTAAGCATCCATCACTTCCGGATAATCACTGCGGAGTATCATTCGCAGGTTAATTTTAGCGTTAGCTTCGGCTATCTTGGCAAATACAGGTATAGTCTGAGCAGAATCGCCGCACCAACCTTCAGTAAGTACCAACCAAACCCAGGGTTGGTCTAGCTGCTTCAGTTCAGCCAACAAAGCTGGTTGTAACTTCACGGTCTTATCCAATCGCCGCATACGCTGAACGTTAAGTTTGGTAATGGCTACTGCCGAATCGCTTTGAGCATTTCCAGTAGTTTTCCCTTCGGCCAGCAAATCGTCAATTAATTTCCGATACGCTGAGTAGGGCAAAGCCGACTCCAGATGATGTTGGTTAATAATAGTAGGCATGCCTACCCTAACGCATGGGCTTAGCGTATGTTTCTTCCCACTCTTTAAAACTATCCACGTCCTTCCCTACGGAGTTAACGATCCATAGCAGCACCGTAATATCATCCATAAAGCCCAGTACAGGAATAAAATCAGGAATTAAGTCTAGGGGGGAAACAAAATAGATGATACCCGCGGTAATCAACAACAGACTTTTCCAGGGAGTACGTTTGTACTTGCCGGTTTGGTAAGCCCGTATCATGCGAATAAAAGTATTGGCTTGACTTCTCAAAGTCTGCATTCCTTCGGTATCATTGCGTAAGTGACGCAGTTTTTCTCCCGCAGCCGCTAAAAGGCGACGCAGCCGCTTGGGGTCTTGCAGGATACCGCTTGCCCGGCGCTTGGCTTTCTTAAAGTAGGCATTGTCAGTAGTGTAAGATCGATCAAAAATAGCCATATCATTAGTTTGTTTAAAAAGTTGCTACTGCTTGGTGAAAAAGTGCTTTAGTGTTTGTGTGTTACGGTGTTATAGTTTGTAGTGCTAAAGTGCTCTATATCTGATATTTTGGACAAATTCTATTATCATAACACCATTTTGTATTCTGAAAGTAAAAAAATTAGTATTCATCTTAAAACAAGCCTCGAACTTCATTCTTTACCGCCAGCAAGGCCTGGTCAATAGGGTTTATCTCCTTTTGCGATTGCACCTCTAATGTTTTCTTAGCTAAATCCAGCGACCGGGCCTCCGGGTGCAGTGCATCGGCAGCTTGATTGATAGTGGCGATCACATCTTCCACCGCCTGGGTGGTAAGTTGCCATACCTGATCGCCCACGTAAATTTGCTGCGACAAGTTATGATTATACTCCTCGCGTACGCTCATGGTTAGCACCTGCTGAAACTCTTTAGCCGAGTAGTTGCTGTCGTTTAGCCGGATAATCAGGTTATTCAGACTGATACGCTCCAGCAACAGACTAATTCGCTCATAGGCCTGTAATCGAATCGGCAAGGTAGTTTCTACTCCTTTTACCTTCATATCGGCCACTCGTTCTGATATTTCTTTATTCAGAAACGATTTCACCGTCAGATACATCGCGTACAGCACGGCCGCAGCGGGCAGCAATATTTTGATAAACTCAATAACTACGGATTCGTTCATACTCTCGTATTAAATAAGATTAAGACGACGGGGGTAAAAGTAGGCTTTCTACCCCATATAGTGCAAGAACTCTTGAGCCGTTGTATAGGTTATTTATCCTGAATTGCTACTATTTGTTTAATATGGTCCCAGTTTCATTGTCAGAAAGAGCTATTGAAGAGGTAAAAAAAACTCTGGCTCACAAAAATATCCCGGCCGGGTACGGTCTAAGGGTAGGGGTGAAGGGCGCGGGCTGCGCCGGAGTTTCTTACGTTTTAGGCTTTGACCAGAAAGAGGAAAAAGATATGGAATACACAGTAGAAGATATTCCGGTTTACGTAGCCAAGAAAGATGTTATGTATCTGATGGGTATGGAAGTAGATTTTTACGAAGGCTCCGATGCCCGGGGCTTCACTTTTACAAAGGCCGGCGAGTCCGCCGAAGTGAGCGATTCTTAAAGCAATTTTACCCTTTATTAGCTACTACCGAAAATATCCATTATTTACTATCAACTTATGAGTTATCCACAGAATATTCTAGTTACCGTAGATGCGGTGTTGTTTACAAATGATCATCAAGAAGTACTGCTGATTCAGCGGAAGAACGATCCGTTTGAGGGGCAGTGGGCCTTGCCCGGCGGATTTGTGGAAGATGATGAAGATCTGGATACGGCCGCAGCTCGAGAACTGAAAGAGGAAACCGGGGTTGCTCCGGACAAAATGCATCAATTTCACGCTTTCGGAGCTCCCGACCGAGACCCGCGCGGCAGAGCCATTTCCATTGCCTACTACGCGGTAGTCGATAAAAATGATTTCCAACCCGAAGCCGCCTCCGATGCACAGGCAGTTCAGTGGTTTTCTCTAAATGGTTTGCCCGAGTTAGCTTTTGATCACGCCGATATTCTGGCTAAAGCTCGAACGGTTTTAGCCCAAGGTTCTTAACCTAGGAGCAAAAAAGGAGGCTATTTTGCCTCCCTAATCTTTAAACTTTTACTTACCGCGCTACGTCGTTATACCTCCCGAGAAGTCTCAAACAGGAACCAGGTACGTTCCTCTGTCTGATCAATATATTCTTCCAACAAAGAGGTTGTTGCTACATCGTTTATCTCACTAAGGGTAGCGTGAGCAGCCCGCATACGCGCGGCCATTTCTTTATTCTCGTTCATAAGATCAAGCAGCATCTCCCGGGGCTCCACAAAATCTTTATCATCGTCTTTTACTTTCTGCAGATCAGCAATATGGGCAATTGAACGAATGGTAGTGCCCCCAACCTTGCGAACTCTCTCCGCCAGCGGGTCTACCGTGGCCAGAATTTCAGCTGCCTGCTCATCGAATAACAAGTGGTAATCACGGAAATGCCTTCCGGCTAAGTGCCAGTGGTAGTTCTTAGTTTTCACGTACAGCGCTAGGGCATCCGCTATAATCGGATTGATCGCCTCCGCTACCTGCTGACCGGCATCATCACCTAAGTCAGAAGGGGTATTTAATTGTTTGTATTGGGCAAGAAGGTCCATAGTGATAATTTTTTAACTACTTAGCTAAACGTGCTCAAAATTTAAATGTTTAGGCTTTCAATAACCGATTGAGCGTTTCGATTTCTATCAGTAGGTTTTAGTCATATCCGACGGGATAACAATAATAAAGTCGGCTACCCCCTGGGCCTCAGTATTGAGATTCTCTAACGAATCTTGTTCCACGCAAGAGATTGTTCTGATAGATAAGTCGGGTAGTGCCCGCTTCAGATACCAGTAAATCCCTTCGAAATTATCGCTATGGTAGGAGCCGTTAATATGCAGAAACGTGCCATTCTCCGGCAGATTCTTTTGAATAAAGTACGCCATGGTAGCGTCTTTGGTGGCTTGGGCCATTATCATGTTCTCGCCGCTCATACTGCCGTGCCCCTGCACCCCACCCATCATATTCAGCATATTTTGGTAGCCGGGTAATTCTGTATCTACCTCAATTGGCAGAGGGGCTATCCACTGTTTGGCCGGAGTTGATAAACTATCCAGCGCAGCCATTCCCTCTCGGGAAACCAGGCTGGCGTAGCGGCGGGGTATGTTTGTAGCAATTACCGACAGTTGGTGCGCTCGAGCAAATTCTACCAAGGGCCGGTAGTCCGTCGGGTAATTATCCCATAATTTAGCCTCCTGGTTGAAGTGGCGCTCCTCAATCAAGCCATTTACATATTCATCTAGCAAAAGTTGATTATCTGCTTCCAACATCTCCAACCCTAGTACCAGGCTACTATCCTGAGCGTGCAAATCCCGAGCTACCTGAAGCTCCAGCCAATGGGCTAGTGCGTTGTTATGGAGCTCGCCAAAGAACACTACTTCAGCCTCGCCTAGCAATTGAACGAGGGTATCGTAAGGCACCATATCACCGTTTTTGTCAAAAATCCGGTAGGCGGGTTTATCCAAAACAGTTGGTTCTAACATCAGGATGATACTGAGTATCCAGGTCACAGGCATTATTTATTTCGCTCTTCTCGCAGGGTAACACAGGCGCGGTGGCATACTCCGCCCAAAGGAGGGTTAAACTTTGAAACTTGCACCTCTACAGCTTCCACCTGGGGAAACTGCTCAAGCACGCGCTGAATAATTCGGTGGGCAATATGCTCCAGAAGTTTGGCGGGTTGAGCCATTTCCTCCTTCACTGTCTGATACAGTTTGGCGTAGTCAATTGTTTCTTTTAACCGATCTCGCACCGCTGCCTCCTTCACGTTAGCCTCTACCAACACATCTACATTGTACCGATTACCCGTTTTTCGCTCTTCCTTATGATATCCGTGGTACGCAAAAAACTCCAGCCCCTCTAACAGTATTTTCGCCATGCGCTTTTTAATCAATCTCGTCGAAAAAAGATTTCCGGGTAGTTTTATGTGGTTCAACCGAGGGTGGGGGAGATACTGGTTCTGGTTCTGTCCCTGACTCAGGTTCAGATTCTGGCTTCACCTCTTCTTGTGACGGAATTTCTACCGCCGCTTGCGAAGATTGTTCTTCTGGTTTCTCTTCAGGAACCGCAGCAGGAGTAGGGGTCTTGTTTAGCTCCTGCTCAAACTCGGAAGTCTGCTGCGAAACGTAGGCATAGTATTCTTCTCTCACGCTGGTAGCTTCCTGGGTAGACGATTGCTGCTCTCCTTTTCGGCGTTCGCTGGCTCGTTCAGCGACCTGCAACGCTTTCTGAGCGGCGTTCTCCAGTTGAAATATCAGATCATCGTACTGATTCTCACCTTCCTGCTGTCGCTGCTTTAACTGATGAATGCGCTGTTCCATTTCATCAATAATGTTTTTCGCTTTGCTCTTCGCGTGTTCCAGAATCTGGTGAGCTTTGCCTTTTGCTTCGTTAATAATTTCTTCACCCTTCAATTGAGATTCCCGCACTTTGAGTTCGGCCGTTTTATTAGCTTGCTCAACCATGTTAGCCCCGGTATCTTCGGCCGTTTTCAGCGTTTTGTACAGTGAGCTTTCTACTTCACGTAGCTTTTCTACCTCCTTTTGTGAGGCATCTAGCCGATAACGCATTTCACGGTTTTCTTCCAGAATACGCTCCCATTCCTGCGACATGGTCTGGAGGAATGCATTTACCTCATCTTTATCATATCCACGAAAGTTACGCTCAAACTCTTTCTGACGTATTTCTGCTGGAGTAATTTTCATAGTATATACTGTTCTATTGGTAGTAGATTTGTCTGTTTCAGTCCGATGGCCATTGGGCGTTCCATACCGATAAGGTACGATCATCACTAGCCGAGATAATTGGCTGGTCTATATCATCAGACTGATAGCTTGACCAAAGCAGACGATTTACCGACGTGCCGTGTCCGGCGTGCCTTGCTTTATCTATAACTTTCAAAAGTTGAAAACGTTCAGTATCCCAAATTTTCACCGATTTATCCATACTACACGTAGCAAAGTACTTGCCATCTTCCCGAAAGGCGATGTGATTAATAGCATACATATGGGCTACGATACTTTCGTGAAGTTCATAATTTTTTCGGGTATCCCAAATTTTCAGATGGGCATCCCGGCTGCCGGATAGCAAGTAGCGGTAATCAGGCGTGAACTTTAGGGTGAATACTGAGTTCTGGTGAGCCTTCACTGTTTTTTTAAGCTGATAACTGCTAAGATCATACACCCGGATGCAATTATCACTGAAACCTACCACTAATTCGTTTCTTTCGGGATGAATGGCAAAACAGCGGACTCGTTCGTTTGATCCTTTTATCTTATCTACTACGGCTAGTTTTTGGTAATTTAATACGGTAATTTGCCCATCACTAGTGGCTACGTAAATTCTGTCGCGGTGGGTCGTTATGTCAAAGATTGAAGCCTTCGTCATTTGTAGCGACCCTAGCGCTTCGTTTTTGTCCAGTCCAATTACATGTATGCCTTCGTAGTTTTGGCCAACTATCAGATGATTAAAGTGAGTATTGTGGTGCAGGGCATATACGGATGCTTCTACTTTAGCAATTACGGTCCCCGTATCCGGGTTCTGCAAATTCCACTGCACTACCATTCCATCACCGGCCCCCGAAAAAAATACGTTTGGTTGTCGACTGGGTGCCAGGGTGTATACAGAATCACGATGACCTTTTAATGTGTGAATCTTTTGTACCTCTGGTCGGTTCATCTTACGGGTTTTTTAGATTACTTATGCCACTAGTAAAGTTAGAAAAGATCAATCAGAATTCTTCCTGGGCTCTCTGGAAGATAGACGAACCATTCGAAGAACTGGTTCACTACTTACAATTTCACCCCGATGACCTAACTGAGCTACACAGCATTCACCACCCTCGGAAACAGTTGGAGTGGTTATCAGGGCGAGCAGCGCTTCGCACCCTGCTGGATGCTGATAATCAATCTGAATTTCGCATTAGCAAGGACGATAAAGGCAAACCTTTTCTTCACGACCAGCCATATCATATCTCTCTGGCCAATTCCTTTCCCTACGGCGTAGCGATCATTCATCGTAATTTTCCGGTTGGTATTGACATTGAGAAGCCATCACCCAAACTGCTTCGGGTACGACACAAGTTTCTAAGTGATACCGAAGCACAAGTTGCCCAAGAAGATTTGCATCAGCTTTGTAAATACTGGGCCACTAAAGAGTCGTTATATAAATTATACGGAAGAAAGCAGCTTAGCCTGAAACAGAATATCCTTGTCAGATCCAACTCTATTTTTTCCGAAAATAGCATTGCTGCGGACGTGATTCTCGAAGACCAAGCCCATCCTTTTCAATTGAGCACTTTTTTTTGGGATGGCTTTTATGTCGTTTACAGCTACGTAGAATAATCGTTGCGTTTATTCGCATTCTGCCCCTGAACCATACACCCTTCTTACATTGTTATCGTTATAATACAATAGTTTCTCTATTTTAGTGCAAATTCATTGTTATGACGAAAGTAGCTGGTATCGTTAGTATAATTCTTTTGGGTATGTTAAATCCTATTCTTTCTCAGCGGTCAAGTCAGATACAGGATTTTACTCTTCCTAATATAACCAACGGCTCGTCCTTTACTCTATCGGAGTACCGGGATGCGAAAGCAGTAGTTATCATTTTTACCAGCTTGTATTGTCCTTACGCCAAGTTTTATGAAGATCGTATCACTCGACTTATTGATGGATATAACAATAGTGACGTTCGTTTTATCCTGATTAACCCTAATAATCCTGACAAGAGCAAAGCTGATGCATCGGCCAATATAGTTGCCGAAACTAAGCGCTTGGGCTTAAATATTCCTTTTTTGAGTGATCGCTCTCAAAAAGTAGCTGATTTGCTAGGCGCCCGAAAAACACCCGAGGCTTTTGTTCTCGTTCCTAAGAAGGATTCCTTCCAAGTAGTTTACCACGGTGCTATTGACGATAACCCTCAGGTAGAAGAAGATGTTAAACATCATTACTTAGCATCTGCTATCGATACTATTGTTCAGAATCGCTCCGTTCCTTTAACAACTACCTCGGTTACCGGTTGTATTATCAAGCGTTAAAGCTATCTAGATTCTTTTAGAATTTCTTTCAGATATTCTCTAAAATCAGTAGCAAACTCTTTTCTACGCAGGGCAAATTCGACGGTTGTCTTTAGAAAATCGAGCTTATTACCGATATCGTAACGCTTGCCCTCAATAGTATTTGAGACCACTCTTTCTCGTTTCATTAATAAGTGCAAAGCATCGGTAAGCTGCACCTCATTTCCTTTTCCTTTTGGCGTATTTTCAATTGCTCGAAAAATCTCTGGAGTCAATATGTACCGTCCTGCTATCGCCAAATTTGATGGTGCCTCCGCGGGCGAAGGTTTCTCTACCAGACTCTGCACTTCCATGATTTTCTCGCTAACACTCTTCCCACCAGCAATACCGTAGCGAGATACTTTATCGTGCGGCACTTCCTCTACGGCAATTATTGAGCACCGATATTGTTCGTAGCTGTCGATGAGTTGCTGGGTTACTGGAATTATCGAGTTCACGATCGTATCCCCTAACAATACCGCAAATGGCTCATTACCTACGTGCTGTCGGGCATGATAAATAGCGTCTCCAAGTCCGTTGACCTCTTTCTGACGGATATAGTGGATATTAGCCATATCGGCAATTCGCATTACCTCATTATAGAATTTCTCGTCTTCTTTCTTTGCTAAACGAGATTCCAATTCAAAATTTCGATCAAAATGATCTTCAATAGTCCGCTTTCCTTTTCCTGATATAATCAGGATATCCTCAATGCCTGAGTCTACCGCTTCCTGCACTACATACTGGATGGTAGGTGTATCAATAATTGGAAGCATTTCTTTAGGTTGAGCTTTGGTAGCGGGTAGAAATCGGGTACCTAACCCAGCGGCGGGAATTACTGCTTTCTTAATCATACTTTAGAATATGTAGGGCTTGATTACCCTCGCGTTTATCTTTTTTAATTCTACTACTAATTTATTCAGTACTTCATCATTGTCATATACTCCAATTATTGAGCCTCCTGAACCGGTAAACTTAGCCGAAGCACCGCATCGTCGGGCTGTTTCTACTAATTCCCGGTTACTATCACTGATGTTCATTATTTTGCACCGCAGATCAAAATTACGATTCATTAAGTCATGTAATCCTTGCTTATCCTGCTGATTGATTGCTATTCTCCCTTGTTCTGCTAGGTTTCCAATTGCTGCCATTGTCTCTACTACTTCCGGGTCTCCTTTGTCAAAGCGAGCTCTAACATCATTAAAAACTGCTCCTGACACTTTCCCTAAATCAGTCTTATAGGCTAGGTACAGATTAGGCAGTAGGGTAGGGTCTAACCGTTCATACTCTCCGCGATTCTCCCGCTGAACGATCTTTTTATTGAAATCCATATATACACAGCCCTCGTACGATTGAGCTACCCGATCTTGTAGACCAGCGTTAATCCCTAACTCATCTACCTCAGCCGAAAGAACAATTGACGGCAGAATATCTACTGGGATTTCAACCTGGTAGTATTTCATTAAGGCACGCATAGTTGCGGTAATAATGGCACTCGAGCCAGCCAGGCCTACCTGTCGAGGAATTGAGGAGTGATACCGAATGGTGAAGTTCTTGCTCTCAAGCCTGATTTTCTGCTCCTCAGCGTACATACAGAATTTTTTTATCGCTGCTTTTATTAGCCTTGAACCTCCGTAGTATCCAGTCAACTTCACTGAGTCTACCAAATGGTAGATATTACGGTAGATATTTATGTCTTGCTCTTGAGGTTCTATCTGTAACTCTGGGGAGGGATACAGCGATATCCTTGCTCCAAAATTCCGAACAATAATCGCGATTGTCTTCCCAAAGTAACCATCGGAAGGATTCCCTAGTAAACCAGCACGGGCGTAGGCACTGGTTTCAATAATTCCGTAACTCATATGCAGAGGCAAAAATCCAAATATAATAATTTATACTAAGATGCCTTGTAGTTTTCGGAGTTTAAATAGAATTCTGGTTCTGACATTTGTCACGAAGGAGCAAAAGAAAGCCCCCACCATAGTCAAAAGGTGGGGGCTTTAGTGATGAAAAAAAAGGCGGCGACCTACTCTCCCTCTGGTGAAGTACCATTGGCGCTACCGGG
>CAZKCO010000013.1:0-172581 GCA_964551335.1 uncultured Roseivirgaceae bacterium | reverse complement strand
CGCGCGAATATCCTCATAGCTCATGCCCCTGGCGTAAAGTCTAATGATTTTCTCTCGCTTCGGCGATCCGATCCAGGTCTTCGCCAAGATATACCTCACGCTTACCAATTATCTCCGGCGCAAAATTACTTTTGCGGTCACGAGGGGTCTTCAAATTAACCGGGCCGCTGGTCGTTTTAACCTGCTTCTTGGAACTACCATTACGGCGATTACCACCATTTCGCTCATCCTCATTTAAGTGATAATCTAGCTCTGCCTCCAATGCTTTCTCCAAAAAGCGTTTCAGAAGTGGTGTCATTACGCCGTCTTTGCCCAGTAATCCCTGGCCGTCTTTGAGGCTTTTTATAGCCTCCTCTTCAAATTTGTTGAAATCAAAATTATCCATGTGTCAAAAATATTAAATTAGAACTCTTGACACAGTTCAGTGAAGTGACTCTATTTTGACCGGTCTTACCCTATTCTTTGCTATACCATTCATAAACATAGATGTACTAAACTTCATTCCTGTCAAGCAAGAAACTGTCTACAGGTTAGTAGATCAAAGAACGGCTAACATAGTAACATTTATCAGTATTTCACTAGCAGTAGTTGGTTTCCTAATCAGTAATCTGGCGATTAAAGAACCCTTTACTTATCAGCTTCTTTTTAAGCGGACGTATTTTTATCCAGTTATCATTTTTGTACTGACAATTGCTGGCTGTTTCATAGTCCTATCTACTTTGAGGGACGCCATCAATCCTGCTATGTACAGTCGGTATGCTATTAATGGGACTTACCTACTGCTCTTATCTATTGGCTTAGTTGGTTATCTGTTTTGGAAGTTAAAACTGTTTATTAGTGATACCTCGGTTAATAATGAATACCGAAGAGAAGTTAAAAAGCTAATAGTTAAAGATGCTAGAAGGCGAGCGCTTGAGAAGATCAGCAACAGAATTTATGAAGATTATATGAATAGTCTTAAAATTAGAAAATATAGCTATGCTGACTCTATTGTTCGTAGACTTGAGTTAAAAATCCTATCCATTGAGCCCGTCAAACATTCAAAAGAGTATCTAATTTCAGATGTTGATTTAAAAACTTTAAAACAGTATGCCAGAGTTATAGAAATGTATGATCCTTTGGGAATAGGTGAAGAAATACATCGAAAGAAAAATGTATTGCGTTTTACTGAAAACATAGACGAAGTAAAACTTACTTCAATAAGAAAAGCTTTTAAATATCAAGTTACTGAAAACGCATTCGATTACAAAGAGCTACTAGAGACTCGATTAAAACAGGCAATAAGTGACAATAAAGAACAGTCTGTAGCGGAGATTTTAGATATATACTATGACTACTACGAAATACAACGAGAGGGTATTAATAGCGGTGAAATAGGTCGTGCCTTGCTATGGGAGTTATACAGAGCTATTGAGAGGAATAGCTTGAGAGTAGTTGTTCAATTTAGGATTTTTATTCACAGAGTATTAGTCCTTAGTATCAATCATAACAACATTGAAACTTTTAGAAGCTATATAAGTTTTCCGACGTGGTACTATCAAAAAGCGTACAGTCAAACCATCAACAATAGCGGGTACAAGCGAATCTACGAGGCATGTAGTGAGTTTGCGGGGATGCAGCTTCGTGAAATAACTTCTTACTTCTTGGTCTTTCCTTCCAAAAAGACTAATGATATAGAAGAAAAGAAGCGATTGAATAGGTTTATTTATCTTGGATTTAATGCATTCAGTTCCCTTCTCTACGAAGTTATCAAAAACAAAGCATGGACTCAGTTCCGCTTAATTTTAAACGAGTTAAGCCAACTGTATATTGATCCATATTCTTCTCGATCACAACTAATTCATCTGAATGCTACTCGAGAGGGTGGGGAAGATTTAAGCGAGTTGAAAAGAAAAGTTGAAATAGAACAAAAGCCAGCTTTATATTACAGGCATACCAACTTAGGTGTTTTATACTGGATATATTATCTCTACTCGCGTAATCTACTTAATGTTGATTCACAGGAAGTAGCAGAAGCTGTACAAGCTCTTGAATCGGAAATAAGCTATTCACACTATGGAGATATATTGGACGATCTGATTTTTTTGAGAGGTGTAGATGTAATGAATGATTATCTCGGATGGGGACAGTGGGATTATGAAGATCGTCTATCCGGAACAGCTTACTCTCCGCCTCAACCGAGAGAGTGGATAACATTCGGGTTTATTGTTGACTTTTTAAGAAATGACCGCTTTTTATATGACGAATCTTCCACCAATCAAGAAAATATAAAATATCTATGTGACGATCTCATACAAGAGCTAAAGAACATCAATGGAGACTCTGAAAAATATCTTTCATTAACCAAAGCAGATAGTGAAGAAGAGCTAAACAATAAAATAACGAAACTCCAAAACCAACTTGTTTCTATTAAGCGAAAGAGGTCAGCAACTGAAGAAAAGAAAATAGCGCAAACACCTCTTAGTAGCGTTCGTGTTGAAGAGTTTAAACAAAATTTAGGTCGAAGGTGGAAAGAAAACGCATTTATTCACCACCTCTTCATCCGCAGTGGAAATGTTATAGAGCAAGAATCAACAAAGAATGATCTCAAAGATATAGGGCAATTAATATTCATGGGTAAAGGTAAAAGGCTATTTGTAGATATAGATAATGGCCAAGACCTTATGCATAATTTAGATGGTTGGGGAGGTATCGTTGGGCAGCGAGAAGATGATGAGTTTTATCGCATCTTGATAGAACATAATTCTAGAATTAAAGATGGGAATAGTCTAGTTGATGTGATTGAACAAGGAATAAAAGACATTTCTGCAACAATGATCATTATCGGCCATTCTTTAGTATTTGATAGAGAATTCCGGCAGAGTAATCGCTTTATTGAAGAGGGAGCGTCAGTGGAAAATAACAATCATTTAATTGGGAAGTATGACAGTATTCCAGTTTATAGATCTCAGAGTAAATTACTGGGTAACACTGTTATCATCTGTAACTTTCCCTCTGCTTTTTCAATGAAACATCATAGAAACCCAGATTGGTATGAAGAAGTACTGAATATAGATGTAAGACCTATCTCTGATGCAGAAGCTATAAAAAAATTAGAGGAAGATCCTGAGCGATGGAAAAAGGATAGAGATGGAAATATCCTTAGTGAAGAGGAAGCCATCACATTAATCAAAACATCAGTAATAGTAGATATATATGTCAGAGAAGATTTTGAAGTGGTAAATCCAGAAAAATTTGTTGTATATAAAATAGCAAAGAATACTGATTTAGATAATAATTAGCTGAAATGACATTGTATCTTAGGAACACTGTCCCCGGATGAGTGATAACGAATTCCGGTCGGCGCCCCGACGGGGTCTCCCGCATGAGATGCCGGAATTCGCGTTGCTCATCCGGCAAGAGTGTTCCATTTTTGTTCCTAAGTTACTTTGCCATTACAGTTAGCCATTACGCTATTGTTCTTCTTGAAGGACGCTTTTTATATGAAAAATAAGGAAGCCATATTGGATATTATCAAAGCTCACCAGGAACAAATAGAACGTTTTGGGGTAAAGAATATAGGTTTATACGGTTCCTATGTCCGAAATGAACAGACTTCTGAGAGTGATATTGATTTGTTGATAGACTTTGAGCCGGAATACGAGAAGTTTGATAATTACATGGCTTTGTGTGATTATCTGGAACAGCTATTTGCCAACAAGAAGGTAGAGATTGTTACCAAATCAGGCCTAAGTCCCTACATCGGGCCAAAAATTCTAGAGGAGGTAGTATATGCCTAACGACCCGCTCGCCTAAAGCATTCTGGCTGAGGAGAACACCTAGCGCGTCTGAACCGTTATAGGTCTATCACGTAAATCTTAAGAATATGAACTGGAATGATGTAATAAAATATGCGAATCAGGGTAGCCCGGAACCAGACCGGCGGGTGGAAAAGACGGAAGCCGAATGGAGGGAGCAGCTTACGCCTGAGCAGTACCGCATTACCCGGCAGAAGGGTACCGAACCGGCCTTCTCGGGAGCACTCTGCCACGCTCACGATCCCGGCAAGTACGCCTGCATTTGCTGCGATACGCTGCTGTTTGACTCAGCGCTGAAGTTTGATTCGGGCACCGGCTGGCCCAGCTTTACTGAGCCGGTAAAAGACAATGTGATCAAGTACGAGAAGGACACTTCCTACGGCATGGTGCGGGTAGAGGTAATGTGTAATGTCTGCGATGGCCATTTGGGTCACGTCTTCCCCGATGGGCCTGAACCCAGTGGTTTACGCTTCTGCATCAACTCTGAGTCGATCAAATTGGTAGAGAAAGAAGAAACAGCGACTAGCTAATACAGTAGGCAGGAAGCGGTAGGCAGTCAATTCTTCATCATGTAAAACCGCCTACGGCCTCCTGCCTACATTCATTTAACCCTAGTAATCTGTCTTGAATATTAACACTTACCTGCATCGTATCGGATACATCGGTTCCCGAGAACCTACACTGGATACTTTGAGGGCACTGCAACGGACGCACCTCGGGCAGGTACCTTTTGAGAACTTGGATATTCATCGGCAGCAGGAGATCCGTATTGACCTTGATCGGTTCTACGATAAAATCGTACGGCGGAAGCGGGGCGGCTTCTGCTTTGAAGTAAATGGGCTGTTCAACGAGTTGCTTAAAGACTTTGGATTCGTTACTCACCTCATCACCTGTAGTGTATTCTCTCAGCCCAAGCAGCAGTTTACTCCCTATTTCGGTCACGTAGCCATTATCGCGCAGCTAGAAGAAGACTGGCTGGTGGATGTGGGTTTTGGTACCAACTTTCCGGAGCCGTTGCGACTAGCTACCGAAGAGCCGCAGCTTCAGGATGGCACTTACTACCAACTGCTTCCGCTAAACGCCGAAGAAACCCTTCTCCAACGTTATACGGAGGGCGAAGATCCTATCAAGATGTATAAATTCCGACGCGATCCGCAGGAGCTTACCAGCTTCAGCGAGATGTGCGTCTACCACCAAACCTCCCCCGAATCAATCTTCACCCAGGGCAGGCTTTGCTCACTGATGACCCCCCAGGGGCGAATCACTCTTACCGATAAAGCCTTTATTGAAACCCAGGGCTCAAAAAAGCAGGAAACTGCGGTGGAAAACCAGCGCGACTTCGAGCAAAAGCTGAAGGAGCACTTCGGCATCGAGTTATAGTTAACCACTGCCCGGTAGGCAGTTCATTGGTGTTTCCCTCCTTTCTCTTTACCTTTGATGCTTAAGCATTATTCTTTTACGTAAGCATTTTTCTCGGATGAGCCGCCAAGAAATACACGATACAATCATTAATTACTTAAAGAACTACAATCCGGCCAGGATCGGAGTTTTCGGCTCATTTGCGCGAGGCGAAGAAACTGAGGAGAGTGATCTGGATTTGTTAGTCTCCTTCAACGATTCGTTTGGCCTGCTTACGTTAGTGAGAATAGAAAGTGAACTATCAAAGCTTCTAAACAGAAAAGTGGATTTGTTGACGGAAGGAGCACTTAAAAACGAAAAGCTCAGAAAATATATTCAACAGGACTTACAAGTTATTTACGAATGAAGAAGGATGATTCAGTATATCTTGATCACATCCTTGCTTCACTAAACAAGATTATCAATTACGTGAACGATCACGACCTGAATTCTTTTCTGCAATCTGAACAAACCCAGGATGCAGTTATCCGTCAATTAGAGATCGTAGGCGAAGCTACTAAACGTATTTCAAAAGAATTTAGAGCTAAACATAATGCCATTCCTTGGACAGAAATGGCGGGAATGAGAGACAAACTAATTCATGACTATATTGACGTTGATTTATGGATTGTTTGGGAGACAACTCAACAAGACGTACCTAAGCTTCAAGAGCAATTAAGCAAGATTGCGTAAATAGAGCTTGTTTGGCTTCTAGCAATTAATTTTGAAACCTAACTATGGAAGAAAATCTTAAGAAGGTAGCACTACACGATACTCATGAGAAACTAGGGGCCAAGCTAGTGCCCTTTGCGGGCTACCTGATGCCGCTACGCTACAGTTCGGATATTGAAGAACACCTGGCCGTTCGCCAGAGCGTAGGTGTTTTCGATGTGTCCCACATGGGCGAATTTTTTGTGCGTGGCCCTAAAGCGTTAGACCTGGTGCAGCGCGTAACCAGTAACGATGCCAGCAAGCTGTTCGATGGGAAGGCTCAGTACAGCTATCTACCCAACGAAGACGGGGGAGTGGTAGACGACTTGTTAGTGTACCGATTGAGCGAGGAGGAATATATGCTGGTGGTAAACGCTGCTAACATTGAAAAGGATTGGGAGTGGATTCAGCGCTACAATACCGAGGGGGTGGAAATGGAGAATGCTTCCGACCGAATCTCGCTGTTCGCCGTGCAGGGGCCTAAAGCGACTGATACACTGCAAAAGCTTACCGATATTAAGCTGGATGAGATGAAGTTCTATACCTTCCAGCGCGGCCGCATCGCCGGTATTGATGATGTTATTATTTCTGCTACCGGCTACACCGGAGCGGGGGGCTTCGAACTGTACGTAGCCAGCGATCAGGCCGAAAAGCTGTGGAACGCCATATTTGAAGCCGGAAAAGAACATAACATTAAACCCATCGGCTTGGGAGCCCGCGACACCCTGCGTCTGGAGATGGGCTACTGCCTCTACGGCAACGACATTGACGATGAAACCTGCCCCATTGAAGCTGGATTAGGTTGGGTTACTAAATTCAACAAGGAGTTTACCAACTCAGTCTTCCTGCAAGACCGAAAAGTATCGGGCGGAGAAAACAAGCTGATCGGATTAGTGATGGTTGACCGAGGTATTCCGCGGGCGGGCTACGAATTATTTAACGAGCAGGACGAAAAAATAGGCCGGGTCACCTCCGGTTCGCAGTCGCCTTCGCTGCAGAAGGGAATTGGGTTGGGCTACGTAGAAAAAGAGTACGCTCAGCCCGGTAACGCCATTTACGTGGGTGTCCGTAACCGCCGCCTGAAAGCTGAAATTATGAAACCACCTTTTGTCACTCCAACTACTCAATGATATCTGAAGAGGCATGTATTCAATACTCGTAGAAGGGAAACCACCATCGCAACAGACAAAGGGGAAAGGAAAACAAAGCTTTAGGAATAGAATAAGAGAAAAGTTTCACCAATATAATCCTAAAAACTCTATAGCTAATGAAGACTTGTATGGTGTTGTTATTTACTTCCAACAAGCTAGAAAAGATAGTATTGAACCTGACGCAGATAATATTAGTAAACCAGTTTGGGATGCACTAATCGGTGAGTGTTATGAAGATGATAAAATGATAAGGGTGCGCTATGCAGGAGTGTTTACCCTATCTCCTAACACCGCTCAGGAATTGGCGTTAGATGATATAGATGAGACTGTTATTGACGACTTTTACGAGTTGTTAAATACAAGAAAAAGTTTTGTTTATATTCATGCTGGAGTTCTGCAAAGCACCCATTACAAGATGAAGTTATGAAATTATCACCCGAGAAACTTTCTGAAGTATACGAGCGGACTGCACTCGAGGAAATTGCAGAAAAGTATCGTAATGAGGGCTACGAAGTAAGCTTAGAGAGCCGAGTGGGCAATTTTCAGGTTGATATGGTAGCAAAAAAGGATAATGAGGTTATCCTAATTGAAGCCATTACTTTCCGTGGTTCTCTAGGGCAAGGTGAAGTGCGTAAAATACGGATGAAGCAACTTAGAGAAGCGGCTAAAAAAATTCCTGGTGCGAAAACCCGTCTAGTACTGGTTACCCCTCCTGAAACCAAGCAAATCCAGATTGAAGGTATTGAAGAGAAACTGACAGATTATTTTGTTCATAACTTTCCAGATGAATTGTCTGATCTGGCATCGGGAGTATATATGGGTAAGGTAACTGATGTTGAAATTCAGACACTAGAAACTTCTGGTAAGGGAATGCGAATTACGGGATATGCTAATATCTCTGTTGATTTAGATTGTGAACCTTCTCACGAGCGAATTGAAACGTATGAAATCTTTCCTATGGAATTTGATATTTTCCTCGATGCTTCTCAGGAAGTGAAGGAAGTAAAAAGGCTTTCTATAGACACAGCTACTTATTACGAATAAAAAATTACCACTATCTTGAAAACCATAGAAGTTTGCTTAACACCGGAGCTACTACATCAACACGCAGTAGTAGAAAAAGTGGCGGTGGTAGTAGATGTGCTTCGAGCATCCTCTACCATGATCACCGCTTTTGCTCACGGACTAGACCGACTGATGCCCGTAGCCTACGTAGAAGGCTGTTTGGCCCTACAGCGATTAGGATACATGTCGGCAGGGGAGCGTGATGGGGCTAAAGTAGAAGGTTTTGATTTCGGTAACTCACCCTACGATGTAATGAACGGCGACCTCAACGGAAAGTCGCTGGCCATGACTACCACCAACGGTACGCTGGCTATTGAGAAAGCTAAGTCAGCCAAAAAATTGCTGATTGGGGCTTTTCTGAACTTAAGTGCGCTGGTTGACCGAATTAAAGAACTGAATGAAGATACGCTGATCGTTTGTGCGGGCTGGAAGGGGCATATTAACCTGGAGGATACCTTATTTTCGGGAGCGCTGGTTTCCAGGCTTTCCGATCATTTTGAGGTGAAGGGTGATTCGGCTCTGGCTGCCCAACTAATGTATAGTACTTCTAAAGATAATCTGTATGAGGTGGTTTCGCAGACATCGCACGCTAAGCGGTTAAAAAAGCTATCAGCGGAAAAAGATATGCGTTTCTGCCTGGAGCCAGATAAATACGATGTGGTACCCATACTGGATAGCGAGCATCTGGTAGCTCAGCCCTCGTAATTGCCTAATATTTTCCATACCAATTCCGATTCGTAGCCTTTTCCCATCACGAAGCGGGCGGTTTTATGCTTGCGGGCGTAGGGCTCTTCTTTAGCCAAAGAATCCCACTTTTTCTGAATGAGCGACTGGAGGGTTTCGATATAATCTTCTTCTTTAAGTTCGGCTAGTCCGCTGCGGATGCAGTAGTTAGACAACCCTTTCTGGCGTAGCCCCATTTCAATTTTAATCCGCCCCCATTTATTACTACGGAACTTGCCCCGGGCAAACGCCTGGGCAAATCGTTCTTCATTGATAAATCCTTCGCTGATCAGGTCGGAGAGCACTTCTTCTACCGCATCCGAATACAAGCCGTAACTATACAGTTTGTCCCGCACTTCTTGCTGCGTACGCTCTTGATAAGCGCAGTACTTGGCAGCTTTTACTTTGGCCTGCTGTTTCCAGGTGGTTATTCCTTTGTTATTTGTCATTGGTCCTTTGTCATTCGTCCACAGTCGGCAGTTTATAGATCACAGCGAATTAATATTTTTAAAAGGTTTATCACTGATTTTTTAGCCTTCTGCTTCGGGCTGCCAGCTGGTTACGCTATAATTCCCATTTTCTTACTTTCTAACTTCTATCATCCAAACTCTAACCTCATAAGGAGCGTTGTCATCAAAGTTACTTTTTAATTTTGATGCTCTTGCGTTCTCACCGGCGTACGCTTTTACTACTGTTTACTGCCAACGGTATCTCAGGTTTTGCCCAGGGAATTACGATGCTGGCCGTGCCCTGGTACTTTGCCCAGCAGAGTATGTCGTCGCAGTTTAACCTTATTTACGGCATCATCACGTTCGTTACACTGCTGTGGGGGCTTACCGCCGGTACTATTGTCGACCGATTTAATCGAAGGCAAATTTTTTTACTGACCAACACCACCGAAGCTATCATTTTACTTGCGGTGGCCGGCTACGGTTTTTTGCAAGGAGGCTTGCCTACTCCGCTCATTGTAATGGTGTTTGCCACTACTATCTTCGGCTTTTATCTGCACTACCCCAACTTATACGCTTTTGCCCACGAAATTAGTTCGGAAGGTGAGTATACCAAAGTAACTTCGGCTATTGAGATTGTCGGGCAGTCTACTAATGTACTGGCGGGAGCTTTCGCTGCTTTGCTGTTAGAAGGGTTAGATTGGCATCCGTCATTGTCTGTTTTCGGGCAAACCTATACTTTTTCGTTCGTCATTGAGAAATGGAGTATGCACGAGATCTTTCTGATGGATGGCATCACCTACCTGGTCTCTATTGGGCTGATTAGCCTGATTCATTATGTTCCCCAGTTTGAAAAAATTGAGCGAGGAGCGTTTTTCAAACGCTTACAGTCGGGATTTCGCTATTTACGGCAGCATCCGGCCTTATTTCGGTTTGGCTTCTTTTCCCATAGTATCTTCGTCATTATGCTAGTACAGCTTCACGCCCTGATGCCGCTGTATGTTTCTCAGCATCTGGAGGCGGGTGGGCACGTTTTCGGAGGGGTAGAGGTGCTGTATGGACTTGGTGCACTTTCGGCAGGAATTGGAGTGAGTCGCTTGTTTCGGAATGTGTACCCGGTGTACGCTATTGTTGTGCTAATGACCATCACCACCGGCGCCCTACTGCTGAGTGCCACTACTCAGTCGGTATTTCTATTTTTATGCGTAGGAGCCATTATTGGTTTTACCAATGCCGGTACCCGGGTTCTCCGGCTGGCTTTCCTGTTTAAGTATATTCCCAACGAAGTGATTGGGAGGGTAAATAGCATCTTCAGCATATTAAATGTGACCATGCGGGTATGTTTTATTATGCTGTTCTCGGCTCATTTCTTCGGAATAGACTCTAATGTGGTATTTGCTTATTTTATTCTGAGTTTGTTTACGGCATTTTCGGCATTAATGCTGCTGCGCCAAACCCGACGGCAAGCTTTAGCGTAAAAAGAAATAGAAAGATTTATTGCTTATTTAATAAATTGATTGGTAGTCTTTTACCGTTATTCACAAATAAAGTTTGGAAAACTGATAATATTTTATTTTTTAAAACTAATACGCTTTTCACGCGTTTTTTTCATAGATTTAGAAAACACAATTAATCCTTTCGGAGGAACGTCCTATGATTGACTTGCTACTTATGGGAGCGGCGTATGTGATCATGGTTTACTTCATGGTCGTCCTCATGAAAAAGCGAAACTTCCGCTTTCGCGACGATGATGATGATGATGATGATGGTGGCATTTCTATGACCCCTACTCCCGATCTTGATTTACCCCCCGGAGTGACGTTACCCGACGACGACGGGCCGGTTCGTCGCCGCCGCATCACGGAGCCAGAAGAAGTATTTGCCTGATTTGACTTGCGTCTTCAGTTTAGCTTATGAGCCTCATATTCTTTGAGGTTACTGAAATCCTTTTGTCTCTTTGGTGCCAAGCAACTTTTCGCTATTAAGAAGCGTTCTTTCACTCGAAACGTTTTGTACTTTAGCCAGTCTCGTTGCGCATGATATCCACTAAACATTTTCCGCACCTACTTGCCGTTGTATTTTTCCTGATAACCTCGTCGCTTCCAGCACAGATTCTCCAGCCCGCCCGTTGGCAGGTGGCCTGGTCGGAAGATGAGGCAAAGGTGGGCGAAGAAATTGATTTGGTCTTTACAGTCGATATTGATAAAGATTGGTATCTCTATTCTTCGGATTTTGATCCTGACCTAGGGCCTATGGTGACTGAATTTACCTTCGAGCCTAACGATGGCTATGAGCTAGTCGGTGACATCAAACCTATTGGAGCTAAGGAGAAGTATGACGAACTGTGGGAGGGCAATTACACCTACTTTATCGGAAAAGCTGAATTTCGGCAAACCATCAAAGTACTGGATAAGAGCTCGAATAAAGTAAGTGGTTCGTATAGCTATCAGGTATGTACCGATGTAGATGGGCGTTGTATTCCCTTCGATGATGAATTCTCTCTGGCAATACCATTAGCTGGAAAGGCTAGTTCTTCAGCGGAAAGTGCTAGTGAGAAAGTTGCCCAACCGATTCCTGGCACCGATAGTAATGTCAATGTGCGAGAATCTACTAGTCCGTATACGCTCATTACTTTCTTCTTTATTGCTTTTCTGGCTGGCTTGGCCGCCTTACTCACTCCTTGCGTGTTTCCGATGATTCCGATGACGGTTACCTTTTTTACTGGTGGCACTGACAGTAATAGTGCCGCCATCCGGAAGGCGATTATTTATGGGTTATCAATTATTGCTATTTACACGGTGGTAGGGACCCTGGTTTCGGTCATTTTTGGCCCAGCTTTCGCCAACTGGCTGAGCACCCACTGGTTGCCTAACCTGTTTTTCTTTGCCGTATTTATCTTCTTCGCCCTGTCTTTTTTGGGGCTGTTTGAAATTACGTTACCTAGTTCTTTGGTGAATAAAGTAGATCAGCAAGCTGACCGAGGCGGTTACTACGGTATCTTCTTTATGGCATTCACCTTAGTGCTGGTTTCTTTCTCCTGCACCGGACCCATTGTGGGTAGTGTATTGGTAGAATCAGCCGGGGGGCAGTTCGTAAAGCCTATTGTCGGTATGTTGGGCTTTTCGTTAGCTTTTGCTATTCCGTTTGCGCTGTTTGCGGCCTTTCCGCAGTGGCTCAATAGTCTGCCCAAATCGGGGGGGTGGCTGAATTCGGTGAAGGTGGTGCTGGGCTTTTTGGAACTAGCGTTGGCGCTAAAGTTTTTGAGTGTAGCTGATCAGGTATATCACTGGAATCTTCTGGATCGGGAAGTGTATCTGACACTGTGGATCGTCATTTTTGCCCTGATGGGTTTTTATCTACTCGGCAAGCTACGATTACCGCACGATAGTCCGCTGGAATCTATTTCGGTACCCCGATTGATGCTGGCCATTGCTACTTTTTCATTTGTAGTCTACCTGATTCCGGGTTTGTTCGGAGCACCACTGAAAGCCCTGGCGGGTTACCTGCCACCGATGCATACCCACGACTTCAATATGCCCCTGCTAATTGCTCAGCAACAGTCGGCAAGTGGTAGCGGAGCTACGCTGGCGAGTAATCAGGAAACCGTTTGTGAAGAACCCAAATTTGATGAACTGCTCCATTTTCCCCACGGCATTCAGGGCTACTTTGATTACGACCAAGCACTGGCCTGCGCTAAAGCGCAAAATAAACCGCTATTTATTGATTTTACCGGGCACGGCTGCGTAAACTGCCGGGAGATGGAAGCCCGGGTTTGGTCCGATCCGGCCGTGCTGCGCCGACTGAAAGAAGATTTTGTAGTGGTGGCGCTGTACGTAGACGAAAAAACCGAACTTCCCGAATCGGAATGGTACACTTCGGAGTACGATAACAAGGTGAAGAAAACGATCGGCAAGCAAAACGCTGACCTGCAAATCCGCCGGTTCAACAATAATGCCCAACCCTACTACGTGCTACTAAACGATCAGGGAGAGTTGCTAGCCGAACCCAAAGCCTATGATTTAAGCGTATCTAATTTTGTGGACTTTTTAGAGCTAGGAAAGCAGCGATTTGCGGCCGGAGAAACTTTAGAAGATGACCCGGCTTTAGCAAAGAAATAAGTGTTCGTGTATTCTTGTGTTCATATAACTTTGAACACTTGAACACTTGAACACTTGAACACTTGAACACTTGAACACTTGAACACCTGCTAATTCAAATACTCCTTAGCTTCCTGTTCTACTATTTGGTATTGGGCTGAAGCTAGTGCTTTTTCATACAGTTGCCGGGCCTGAGTGTATTTTTTCTCCTTGTGGGCAATTCTGGCTAGCCCTGCGTAGGCGTAGCTGCGGTAGTTTTCGGCTTCTTCGCTTTTTAACCCCGTGCCAATTTCCAGACTTTTTATGTACTGCTGCTCAGCTTGAGCGTAGTTCTTATCCCGCTTTTCCAACAGCATTCCTCGAAATAGGTGGCCGCTCATTCGGTAGTAACTTCGATCACTCTCAATAAGCTGGGCAATAGGCTTTTCCAAATCTTGATAAACCCCGGCCAGGAGTGAAGCGTCGGCGAAAGTAGTGGCAAAGTACAGGTTTTGGGGGTATTTCTCGGCCAGTATGCGAGCGTAATTCAAAGCTTGAGGTAGATCATGCTCATAATTCAAATAGATGTGGGCTAAATAATCAGCGGCTTCGGCTTCCATGAAAATAGATTTCCGGTAGGCTTTTTTTATCTGCTCCAGTCCCAACGCTTTATCCCCGCTTTTGAAAAACCACATAAAGGGTTTATAGATAGGGTGAATTTCGGGGTATTTCTCCCGGTAGTAATTGTAGAGCCCGGTAGAGAAATAAAACTCCGCGTACTCATCCTTCATATCCATACCCTCTTTCAGGTAGCTGTATGCCTCCTTGGCGCGCCCCACGGCTTTCATGTAATTACCGGATTCATTTTCGTAAAGAGAAAGCAGTCCGTAACCTACCATAGCAAAGAAGTTGGCTTCCGGGTCTTCATCGTCCTGATCCAGCCGGGTTTCAGCCTGCTCTACAGTTTGGTATAGATAGTTTTTCAGCTGTTCCATCTCCGGGCTTTCCGGCTCCAGCGGGTGATGGGCTGACCGGATCGTCAATGCCTCTAGTAGCGGATTCACCGGGTGGTTCGGAAGTAGTTGACGAATCTGCCGGTTTAAACGCTTACTATTTTCTACTTCGGTATTGTATAGACTTTGAATATTTTCCTTAATCAACCGCTCTACTTCTGGATTATCAATAGCGAGCGAACGTTGCGCCCAAGCACTCGTTACCAAAGCGCATACTAAAATTGTGGTCTGTAAAATTCTCATACCCTTCTTTTTCTCGTCCAGGAAATATGAACGCTAAACCCAAGGGTTAGTTATGCTTCAGCCTATGAATTTTCCGCTTATGTAATGCTCAATTTATTTTCTGGCATTTTTATTAAACGGCTATATTGTGATCTTTGCGATATGCTCACGGCTTCTGTTGAATATACCAGACTTCGTCCGCCGGCTCATTACTCACTTGCCTTTGAGTCACATTTATACAATCAGGAACCCTACCTGCAATTAAAAGAGTACGAAGTGAAGTCTTTTTATGCCCTTGATCATAAGAATAAGGTAGTCAGCGCCCGAGTCCACTTTGCTGTACAATTGCTATCTGATGGATCACTATCTGCAATTAGCTTACCCCAGCTTCCTTTCGGTTCGCTGGAGTACAGCATAAATATGACATTCGCCCAATTAAGCCGTTTTATTGCCTTTGTGTGCGAGCAACTCGCTCAACACAGGGTTGCCTCAATAGAGATTCGGGACTGTGTTCCTGCTTATCGGGTAGATGAAGCTGAACTGCTACACCGGGCATTTTCAGAACTAGGGTTTATCGTAAAAGGAAAAGCTGTCAATCATCATATTCCGGTGGACAAACAAAAACTATCAAATAAAATGCGTATTGGACAGCGAGGGAAGCTAAAAAAGAGTATTGATGCCAGTTTCACAAGTTCCCGCGAATCAATTGAGCAACTACCGGAAGTATATTCCTTTATTGAAATGAGCTACCGGGCTCGTAAGCGTGCTTTATCGCTCCCATTATCAGCTCTACAGAAATACGTGGCCAAATTTCCTGATCAATATCGGCTATTCTCGGTGTTTCACTTACGGAAACGTATTGCTGCTTGTATAGCGGTACAAGTCTCTGAGTCGGTCTTGTATACATTTTACTACACCGCTTTGGCAGATTATGGGTCTTATAGTCCTACCGTTTTACTGTTAGATTCTATTTACCAGTACTGCCAATCTCAGAAGATTAGTACGTTAGATTTAGGAACATCAATCACAGAGTCAGTACAGAAATTCAAGGCCCGGATGGGCGGTGTTTCTTCCAAAAAGTGTACTTACTCTTTTGTTCTAGGATAATGGAAAAACCATTAGTTTCAGTGATAGCCCTAAGCTACAATCACGAAAAGTTTATAGTATCAGCGCTTGATTCCATAGTACGTCAGACCTATCCTGCGCTGGAACTCATCCTGATAGACGATGCAAGCACCGATAATACTGTAGAAACCGCTCAAGCCTACTTGGCCCAGAGCAGTATTCCTTTTCCAGTTAAAACGCTCTTCCTAAGCAAAAATGTAGGTAACTGTACTGCCTTTAATCGGGGGCTGGCGCTTGCCCAGGGAAAATATATTATCGATTTTGCTACCGACGATATCATGCTTCTTCCGCGGATTGAGCAACAAGTAATTTTTTTCGAGAGTTTACCGGATGACTATGGCGTAGTATTCACCGAAGCTGAGTACGTGGATGAAACAGGAAAGCATTTGTGGTACCATCACCGCGATCGGCTCAGGCATATTCGCCCCATTCCTACCGTAGAAGTGTACGCCGATGTACTGGCCCGCTACTTCATTTCTTCCCCCACCATGATGATAAGAAAAAAAGTACTGGATAATTTGGGGGGCTACGACGAACAGCTTGCTTACGAGGATTTTGATTTTTGGGTACGTTCGGCCCGAAACTGGAAGTACGCCTACCTGAATGAATGCACTACGCAAGTGCGTAAGCACCCCGGCTCAATGTCTTCCGGATGGTACCACCCCGGTGACCCACAGTTGTATTCTACTTACTTAGTTTGCCAAAAGGCACTGAAGCTAAATAGAAGCGAAGAAGAGCGACAGGCCTTAGCTACCCGGCTTAAGTACGAGATCCGCCAGGCATTTCGTTCGGGTAATCATAAAGAAGTTAAGCTGTTATTCGGTTTACTGCGTAAGCTAGAGGGAAAAGCATTATTCTATAAGCTACTATCGACTGTCTCGAGCCTTTATTGACTTACTCTTTTACCATCTTAGCCCATTTTGTCGAAGCTAATGCTTGTTTAATTTCATCGTAATTCGAAATAAGCTCAGTTAGAGGTTCGGGGTTCTGTTTCAGAAGTAGAGACCGGAGTTTATGCGTTTTAACTTGTAAAAACTCTTGTACTCTAGAAAGAGCGTTATTTGGATGATTTACTAGTGACTCGTAGGATATTGGTAATATATCATGGTTTTGAAAAAGTTGTCTACAATGACATGACTGCTCTTCCATTTCTACTAATTGACTTTTGCATTCTTCTATCGGAAGGTATATTTTCCGTTTCTCCACTTCCATTTTCTGTTGCTCCTTCCACATGGTATATTGACCAGTATTTTCAGCGATTTTTAAAGATACTAAGTTGCGGAGTAAGTTGTCTCGATAAAGATGGACTACTCTTACATTCTGTCTACTAGCTAATAGAGATATTATATCTCTTCCGAGAGAATAGTCAGTGTACTGGAAGAAGAACTTCATTCCAACCGATTGAATGTTTTGTGAGTATGATGTGAATATTTTTTTATCAATTAGTTCTATGGCATTTACTTGGTCTCTACATTCTCTATTCCGAATAATACCTCCTAAATATTCTCCTAGCGAGAGTATGTTCGGATGATAGTTCAAGTAAGTATGTAGCAAAGTAGATCCTGACCTAGGGTGAGATAGAATAATGAAAGGAGAGTATTCTTTGTTCTTTTTCGGAAGAATGTAACGTAATAGCCGTTTATAATAAATTAAACCGAGCGTTTTGAAGTAGGTATTCATACTCGCAGGAAAATATTAAGCAATAACAATTAAACAATTGATCTGCTCACTTATCCTTTTCTTCAGTAGCTTGCTCGTCATTCTTTGGTACTTCTTCGTTGTAGGGCTGCTCGCTCATCAGGCGTACTCCTTCGGCTTTGGATAGCCGCAGGTCGCGAACTACCCGGCGGGGAGTGGGGCGGTGGAGAGAGAAAACAACTAGCACAATAGCGTAGAGTCCGGCAAATAGTTGTTCACCAGTGAGATACAAACCCAAGGCGGCTAGAGCGTTAGAGGCCATAAACCAGTAGTACATTTGCCGAATCTGCTGGTAAAAGTAGCGGAGCTTTCGGCGGAACGACCAGTTAGGTTCTACCAACAGCATTGCTCGTCGGTACCGGCGGAAAGCGAAAAACACACTAAGTGCCGTTCCAAGTAGCAAAGCAACATGTAAAGCGGAAAATTGGTGAGTGGGCTTCAGTCCGCCCTGACCTTCGTACTGCAAGTAGGCAACACAGAACAGCACCAGCGGGCCGGCAATGAGTAAATAGAAAGTGATGTTCAGAACATGAAAATATTCGTAGGCATTTTGTAAATACTTTTTGTCAGGAATGGGCATGTCGATGGTCAATAATTTGAGGCGAAATTAACAATTCCTTTTCCAAATGGCTTATATTCGTGAACGGCATTTGCATTTGTCCTGACAATTTCTATCTATCTTATAGATAAACCCTACTAACCTATGCAGCACTGGCGCGAGACGCTTTGGCTTGGCTTTGTACTTCTAATTGGCTCTATCGGTTGCAGCACTACTATCAATCGGCAGGGCGAACAGGTATCTATTGAGCAGTTCGACTCACTTCGCACTACCTATTACCATCTGAACGATAGCTTGAATTATGCCTGGAACTCTCTGAAGCAAAGCGATGAACAGAAGCTAGCGCATTTAAGTCAGTTGGTGGAAGAACTAGGTGAGGACAATCTGGTAGGTGCCGATACATTAAACTCCTTAGAACAGATGGTGCAGGAGTTGCGCAATATTAGGTTTGACTCTATCACTATAGCTAATGCCCATCAAGTCTATCAGTACGATAGCCTGACCGGAGTGATAAGCGATTCATTGGTATATTTAACTGACCGTTTTCCCGAAGGAAGCGAGAACCCGGCTTTACTGTACCTTACTGATAAAATTATCAGTGAAAATAGCAGCGTAGCCTTATATCGGTTGCGCTACGATCAAGTGAGCCGGGATTTTAATCGTTTTATCGAGGAAAATAAGGAGCTGATGTCTTCACTAGATAGCACCGGTCGTCCAGTATTCCGGCGGCCGATGTTTAAGTTAGTCAATGATCCAGTAAACGAAGCTGAGCCGAAGTAGCAATGGAGATTAAGCAGTCAGAGTTTGTGAAGAGTAGCGCGGAGCTTGATCAGTGCCCAACCGGATCATTACCTGAGTTTGCGTTCATTGGCCGCTCCAATGTGGGCAAGTCTTCCCTCATCAATATGCTCACCGGGCGACGAAAGCTAGCGAAAACTTCCAACACTCCCGGCAAAACCCAAACTATCAATCATTTTCTGATTAACCAACAGTGGCACCTGGTGGATTTACCGGGTTACGGTTACGCCAAAGTGAGTAAAACTACCCGCGACGATTGGGGCAAGATGATTGAAAGCTATCTGCTGAACCGCGCTCAGCTAGTCAGCCTTTTCGTGCTTATTGACTCCCGTATTCCGCCGCAGAATATTGATCTGGCGTTTGTTGACTGGTTGGGGCAGCAGGGTATTCCCTTTACGATTATTTTTACCAAGGCCGATAAACAGAACGAAAAAAAGACACGAAAGTCTATTCGAGCTTTTGAGGCTGCCATGCGCGAAACCTGGGCCGAACTGCCTCCAATGTTGATCAGTTCATCAGTGGCCCGAACCGGTCGGGAAGAAATTTTAGCGTACCTGGACGAACTACTAACCACTACTCAGTAGCTTTTTTCTATATTCGCCCTCAATTTTACAACAGAGCAACGGTACAACCGTTACCATAGAGTTACGTCATAAAAACCATTTATTATTATGGATTTAAGCGAAATTGCGTCCATTGCCGGCAAGGGAGGACTATTTCACGTGCTAAAACCGTCTCGTTCGGGTATGATTGTAGAAACGCTAGACGACCAGAAGAAGCGGATGATGGTAAACATCAACCAACGAGTTTCGGTACTGAAGGAAGTATCTATATACACCACCAGTGGAGAAGGAGCCGTTCCTTTGGAAGAAGTATTTCAGAAAATCTTTGAAGAGTTTGGCGATGATCCCGGAGTAGATACCTCTGATGGTGAAGAATTGAAAGCTTTTGTTAAGCACATAGTACCTGATTACGATGAGAGCCGGGTGTACGTTTCGGATATGAAAAAGCTAGTCAACTGGTACACTATCTTATTAGAACAAGCCCCGGAGGTGCTGAGTCCTCAAGAAGATGAGAAAGATTCCACTGATGATACGGAGAAGCCGGAAGCTACAGTATCAGCCGATGCTACAGAAGAAGAAACTGATGAAAATGAGTAATGACTGATGAGTAATGATTAATGATTAATGCATATCAGTCATTAATCACCAATCATTACTCACTATCTGAACTACTGTCCTTGAGCTAAGGAGTAGGCCCGTTTGCCGTCAATATTGTACAGTTGCTCGGTCTTAATAAAGTCGAAGTTGTTTTCATCCAACCGGTTTAGTAAACTAATAATTTGCTGGTGAGTAACCGTTTTACCTTCTTCGGCCACAAAGCGGCACCGCCAGTGGTCAGTACAAAATGTTTCGGGTAATCCATCGGGGTAAACCTTTACCCCCCGGTTAGTAATCACTCGTAGGGTAAAATCGTCGCCGCTAATCGCCGACAGCCCATCACCAATCACATCAGGGTCACGATTGCTCTCGTTCCAGTCAATAAATACATCCACACCTACCAAGTCTTTCTGCCGATCCGGGTTGGGTGGAGTGCTGTAGTGTAACTTTTTACCTTGAACCTGATGGTAATCGGCCGGAGTCAATCGTTTGGGCTTTTTACCCAGATTGCTAATAATAGCTTCAGCAAAGGCCTGCGTTCCTACCAATTCTTTACTCAGTCCGATCCGGTAAATATCGGCAGTATGGATTCCTGATTCCAAGGTATACAGCCAGGCGTTATTAATCTGAGTAGCTACATTGGGTTGGCCAATATGTACCAGCATCATAATGGCCGCATTAATCAGACCCGAGGGATTGGCTACGTCTTTTCCGGCAATGGTGGGGGCCGAACCGTGGATGGCTTCAAACATAGCGCAACTCTCGCCAATATTAGCCGATCCACCCAAACCTACCGAACCGGCAATTTGAGCTGCAATATCGGAGATAATATCTCCGTACAGATTCAGCGTAACCACTACATCCAGCGTTTCGGGTTTATCAGCCAGAATAGCCGAGCCGATGTCAATAATCATATGTTCCTTTTCAATGTCAGGATACTCCTCACCAATCTCATCGAAAGTGCGGTGAAACAAACCGTCGGTCAGCTTCATGATATTATCTTTAGTGAAGCAGGTTACCTTCTCACGGTTGTAAGCTTTAGCGTATTCAAACGCGTAGCGAATAATTTTTTCGCACCCAGGGCGGCTCACTAACTTCAGGCATTGCACCACTTCTTCGGTTTGCTGGTGCTCAATGCCTGCGTACAAATCTTCTTCATTTTCCCGGACAATCACCATGTCGATAGTATCGTGGCGAGTAGCCACAAAGGGACTATAGGAGCGGCAGGGGCGCACATTAGCGTACAGTCCCAGCGTTTTGCGGGTAGTTACGTTCAGCGACTTAAAGCCGCCGCCCTGCGGGGTTGTGATGGGTGCTTTCAAAAAAACCTGGGTGTTTCGTAATGAATCCCAGGAGGAAGACTCGATGCCGGAACTAACCCCACGATGGTATACCTTTTCGCCAATTTCAATAACTTCGGGATCAATAGCAGCTCCGGCGGCTTCTAGAATATTCAGCGTGGCCTTCATAATTTCCGGACCTATTCCGTCGCCGTGGGCAACCGTGATTTTTCGTTTTTCCGACATAGCAAATAATTATATTTTAGGTAAATTAATCGTAATAGAAGATCGCGGCAAAGTTAGAAGGGTTTAGCCCAACTAAAGAAAACTAACGCGCTTTTGTCTGAGATGTTTGCCCGGTTTTTTTTATTTCCCAACTGTTACGGGACTGATGGTGTGGGCCACTATAAGGTCAAATTTTTGAGAATAGTACCCCACCTGTTATATTTGCGCTCAGAAAGTCTCGCGAGAAAGCCGAGCTTTAACGTACGTCCACGGTTGCTTCTTGCGGTCGTGGACGTGCAGTTTAGGTTTAAAGACATAACTATGGCAAACTTTAAGTACATCAGTACTACTACCAAAGATGGCATCCTTACGCTTACTATTGACCGGGAAGATAAACTAAACGCCCTGAACAAGGCTACGTTGGAGGAGATCGGTGAAGCAATTCAGGAAGTGTACGACGACAGTGATATAAAAGCAGTAATTATTATTGGAGCGGGTGAAAAAGCATTTGTCGCCGGAGCAGATATTAGCGAAGTGGCTGATTTGAATGAAGTGAACGGACGAAAATTTTCTGAGATAGGACAAGAGGTATTTGCTTCTATTGAAAAATGCGATAAACCCATTATAGCCGCAGTAAATGGTTTTGCATTAGGTGGCGGTTGCGAATTAGCCATGGCCTGCCATATGCGGATTGCTTCCCGCAGTGCCGTGTTTGGGCAACCGGAAGTAAACCTGGGCCTCATCCCCGGTTTTGGGGGAACCCAGCGGTTGCCTAACTTAATCGGCCGGGGACGCGCATTAGAAATGATGATGACCGCCGATACTATTTCGGCGGAACGGGCTCACGAGATTGGGCTGGTGAATCAGTTGGTAGAAGATAAAACAGCTTTGGTTGAGTATTGCGAACGGTTGCTGCAAAAAATAACTTCTAAGGCTCCGCTCGCCATTGGCATGATCGTAGACTGTGTAAATGCGGCTTACGAGGCTGAAGAAAACGGTTACCAGACGGAAGCGAACAGCTTTGCCGCCTGCTGTAAATCGCGTGATTTTGTGGAGGGCACTCAAGCCTTTCTGGAAAAACGCTCACCCAAGTTTACCGGCGAATAACAATTTGGCGGTTTCCTTACCTCGTTAGCGATAGGGTACGATCCTTGCGGCCTGCACAGTTCATAAAACCACCGGATGAATCCACTGAAAAAACTGGCCGGGCAAACCGCTCTTTACGGCACTAGCACCATTTTAGGGCGAGTCCTAAATTATGCCTTAGTTCCAATTCATACTAGCATATTTGCTACTGCTCAGTTTGGAAAATTAACCGATCTCTACGCTTACGTAGCGTTCTTCAATATCGTATATACCTTCGGGATGGAAACGGCTTATTTCCGCTTTGCATCGCAGAAGAAGTATCAGTCGGAGCAGCCGAAAATATATTCCTCGGCGCTTAGCTGGGTACTGTTGATCAGTTTCACCGTATCGGGACTGTTGTTCTGGCAGGCTCCGGCTATCGCCCAGTGGCTGGATTATCCTCAGGATGCCCATATTGTCCGCTGGCTAGCTGTTATTTTATTGCTGGATGCCTTCGTGGCCATTCCGTTTGCCCGCTTGCGACTGGAAAATCAGGCTAGAAGGTTTGCCATCACTAAGCTGGCCAATATCGTTTTGCAGGTGGGTTTACAGTTATTTTTCCTGCTACTTCTGCCAAAGTTTCTGGACGTATCCACCTGGTTTCCCAACGAAGGAGAAAAGATTAGTGTCAGCTTTGTATTCCTGGCGAATTTAGTTGCCAGCATTATCACTCCGTTTTTCTTGTGGCAGTGGCTAGCCGACTATCGGCCGGTACTGGATCGACGACTAGTAAAGCCAATGCTGGTGTACGCTACTCCAATCTTATTAATGGGGTTGGCCGGCATGGTGAACGAACGTATTGATATTATTTTATTTGCTGATCTGCTACCGGAGGGTTTTTATCCCGGGAAAACTTCCCAGGAGGCACTAGGAACCTACGGGGCTAGTGTGAAGATGAGTATATTCATGTTACTGGCTATTCAGGCATTTCGCTACGCGGGCGAGCCCTTTTTCTTTTCCGGAGCAGAAGATAAAAATGCCCCTTTGTTGTTTGCGCAGGTAATGCATTACTTTACAATATTTAGTATACTGATTTTAGTAGCGGTGAGTATCAATGTAGAACTTATTGGGACAATTTTTTTACGTAGAGAAGGATACCGTGATGCTTTGTATATTGTGCCGTTTCTGCTGTTCGGAAAGCTGCTCTACGGCATTTATGTGAACCTTTCGGTGTGGTTTAAACTCACCGACCGAACTTACTTCGGAACCATTATCGCCGCGGTAGGAGCTATTGTTACGCTAACAGTAAATATTTTATTGATTCCGGTACTGGGGTATTTCGGCTGTGCTATCGCCAGTATTGCCTGCTACGGAGTGATGTCTTCGGTGTGTTACTACTTCGGTAAAAAACATTATCCTATTCCTTATTTCTTCGGACCGTCGCTCATCTACTTGCTAGCCGGAGTGGGCTTGATTTATCTGGCATTTAGCGTAGATTTGTCCTCAATCTGGTGGGAAAATATCCTGAATATCGGTTTAACGCTGCTGTTTGCTCTGGTTGTTTTCCTCCGGGAAAAAAGAAATTTACGCACCTATAGTAATGCCTAACCAATTCTATGATTGAAGTAAAAATTGTCAACCAATCCGGCCACCCGTTACCGACCTACCAAACCGAACACGCGGCAGGTATGGACGTGCATGCCGCTATTGATACCCCCATTACCTTACAGTCGCTAGAACGTGCTCTGATTAGTACCGGATTTTTCATCGAGCTGCCCGTAGGATACGAAGCCCAGGTTCGCCCTCGCAGTGGAATGGCCTACAAGCACGGCCTCACCGTGCTGAATAGTCCCGGAACCATTGATGCTGATTACCGGGGCGAGGTGAAAGTGTTGCTGGTGAACCTATCGAACGAGGTCTACACTGTGCAACCGGGGGAAAGAATCGCCCAGGTGGTAGTGGCCAAACACGAACAGGTAACCTGGCAGGAAGTAGAATCGCTCAGCGAAACTACCCGCGGTGCGGGCGGCTACGGAAGCACAGGGCATACTTAGCAATGAGCAGAGAGTAAAAAAGTTGAGCCACCATACGGTTGTTCCTACGCTATGCTCCCAGCACCACGCTCCTAGCCATAGTAAAAAATAGCAATCGAACCATTGAACAGTGGCTAACAACTGTAGTCCGTGAACGGTCGAATCTGAATCAATGACTGCTCACTGTAATGCTTATCACTACCAACTGTCATCCAGCGTAATAAAATGCTTTATTTCAGTTTTTTTAACTAACGAGAGCGTAGTACCTTCAACCGAATTTACGAGAGGTATGCAGGTAACATATTGTAAATCATTAGCTTGCAATCATATACTAATTTAAAACCACAAAGAAAGTGAGAATTATTGTTCCTATGGCGGGCATGGGCAAACGCATGCGTCCGCATACGCTTACCATCCCCAAACCACTGATTCCTATTGCCGGTAAGCCTATTGTCCACCGATTGGTAGAAGACATCGCCAAAGTTGTAAAGCAGCCTATTGAAGAAGTTGGCTTTGTCATTGGCCGAAGCTTTGGCGAAGAAGTAGAAGAAAGCCTACGACACGTTGCGGATTCTATTGGAGCTACAGGAAAAATCTATTACCAGGACGAAGCTTTGGGAACGGCCCATGCACTCTACTGTGCCAAGGAGCTGCTCGAAGGAAATGTAATTGTCGCTTATGCCGATACGCTGTTTCGGGCCGATTTTACGTTGGATGCTGAACAGGATGGAATTGTATGGGTACAGAAAGTAGCCGATCCATCATCCTTTGGAGTCGTTCAGGTAAATGACGAAAACACGATTGTCGACTTTGTAGAGAAACCCAGCACTTTCGTTTCGGATCTGGCCATCATTGGGATTTATTATTTTCGCGATGGGGCGTTTCTGCGCAATGAGCTACAGTACCTGATCGATAATAACATTATGAATTCCGGCGAATTTCAGATTACCAACGCGCTGGAGAATATGAAGAATAAGGGCGTGCGCTTTGTGCCCGGGCAGGTAGATGAATGGCTTGATTGCGGAAATAAGGATGCTACCGTTCACACTAACCAGCGGTATTTGCAGTACATTCAACAGGATTTGGACATGCCCGAGTCGGTAAGCACCAAAGAATCAATCATTATTCCCCCGGTGTATTTGGGGGAGAACGTTAAACTGGTAAATTCAGTCATTGGCCCTCACGTATCCATCGGAGATAATACCGAGGTGAGCAACTCACGCATTCAAAATAGCATTGTGCAGACCAATACGGTGGTAGCCAACGCCAATCTAGAGAATTCTATGCTCGGAAATTTTGTTACCCTAAAGTTAAGCTCTTCTGATCTGAGCATTGGCGATTATAACTCAGTAGTAGAAAATATGCGTTAATTCAGCATTGGTGCATGTACTACCGCAGTAAACATTATCGTTGCTAGTACGTGTATGGATTTACTGATACCAGTAACTGTTGTATATTCGCCCTACGGTAAGCAACGATCGGAAATTAGGCGTTAGAAGCCTAAGAAGTTGATAGTATGAAAACATTTTACCTCCTGAGAAGTATCTGGTTAGGCTGTGCGTTTCTATTGTTAGTGACATCTAGCACGGTTGCTCAAAAGAATAAAGATTCACGCGAAGAGCGTAAAGTGCGGGAAGCTACCTATTACTTCACCGAAGGG
Source organism: uncultured Roseivirgaceae bacterium (assembly GCA_964551335.1). Taxonomy (GTDB): domain Bacteria; phylum Bacteroidota; class Bacteroidia; order Cytophagales; family Cyclobacteriaceae; genus Tunicatimonas. The sequence goes on along the minus strand of CAZKCO010000013.1, from coordinate 146,373 downwards.
GTAAAATACTACATTCTGGAAGACTTCGAGAAAGCCCTAGCACTGTTTGAAAAGTCGCTGGAAAGTGACCCGGATAATGATGCTGCTCATTTCAAAATTGCATCTGTCCTGTCTCGGCAGGGTATATTAGATGATGCACTGGTACACGCCAATCAGGCGATTGAACTAAGTCCCGACAATAAGTACTACTATCTTACCAAAGCCGAAATTCTTACCCAGCAGTCTAATTTTGAGGCCGCTGCCCAAGTATACGAAACTATGATTGATCGGCTGGATAAAACTGACGATTACTTATTCGATCTAGCCGCTTTATATCTGTATCAGCAGAATTTTGATCAGTCAATTGAAGTGTACAACCGCATTGAGCAGAAGTACGGTATGTTGCCGGAAGTAGTTGTGGCCAAGCAACGGATTTATTTGCAGCAGAACGAACTGGAAAAGGCAATAGAAGAAGGAGAACGCCTGATTGAAGCTATGCCGGGTGAAAGCGACTACGTGATTGCTTTAGCCGAAATCTTTATTTCTAATGGTAAAGACAAAGACGCTATTCCTTACCTGGAAGAACTACTGGAAATAGCTCCCGATAATCCCGAGGCGGAGCTGTTACTGGCTAAAATATACCAGAACCAGGGTAACGACGCTGAAGCTAAAAAGCATATGGGGGCGGCGTTTACCAACCCTAACCTCAACTTAAAACTCAAGTTAGAATTAGTAGCTAAATATATTCAGGAGCTGCCTGATCCGGAAACCGAACAATTACTAATTACCCTGACTGACAATATTTTAGAGTCGCATCCCGATGAAGCGGAGGCATATATTTTAAAGGGCGACTTTCTGAACGCCATTGACAGTGCCCGTCTGGCTCGGAACTACTACCTACAGTCGCTCAGCTACGATGAGACTAATTTTGATGTTTGGCAAAATATGCTGACCATTGAGTTTCAGACGCTGCAGGAAACCGATAGTGTGGTGAAGCACTCGGAGCAGGCGCTGGAGCTGTTTCCTAATCAGGCGATTGTGTATTTTTATAACGGGGCGGCTCACGCTGCTTTACAGAATTACGATGAGGCGGCTTACTCGCTGGATCAGGCCCGACGGCTATCAAATAACCGGGAACTGACACTGTACTGTAACATCTATTTAGGGGACGTTTACAACGGCCTGGAGCAGTACGAAAAGTCAGAAGAAGCCTACGAAGCAGTGCTGAAGGTCGATCCGAGCAACGACTACGTACTGAATAACTACAGCTATTTTCTGGCATTGCGGCAGGAGAAATTGCCCTACGCTAAGCAACTTTCTACCCGTTTGCTTGAACTAAATCCGGATAATGCTAATTATCTGGATACCCACGGTTGGGTTTTATACATGCTAGGAGAGTATAAGCAGGCTCGGAAGTATATTGAGCGAGCGTTAGAGCAGGGAGCGAGCAGTGGCGAAGTGGTAGAACATTACGGAGATATACTTTTTAAACTGGGCGAAGTAGATCAGGCCGTGCAACAATGGATGAAAGCCAAAGGCATGGATGATGCTTCCGAACTTATTGATAAAAAAATTGCCGATCGAAAACTATACGAATAACCTATCCTGTTCAGGGATGATTCAGCATGGAAATACCCATCGTGGTAGTGCCCGGCGTGGCAGAGTTCTATTGAGTTTGATTCATCTGCTGGTAGTGGTGATGCTGCTAGGGCTTGTTTCTAGCTGTAGCAAGAAGATTACCGGAGTTGACCGCGGGGGAGTGAAAGCCAACGAGCTTCAGATTGAAAATGTCAACTTTGAGTACCTCACGGCTAGTAGCAAAATAAAGTTTCGTAGCGATGAACAGAACGTAAATGCTACGGCTAACATTCGGGTGAAGAGGGATAGTGTGATTTGGATTTCAATAACGCCTGGCTTTGGTATTGAAGCGGCCCGGGCCATCATCAATCGGGACTCCTTAGCCCTGATTAACCGGCTGGAAAAGGAATACCGTAGTTATAATTTCCAGGAATTAAGTAAAAAATATAATTTTACGATCAATTACGACCTATTACAGGCGGTGCTGCTGGGCGATATGCCCCGCTCTATTGTCGCCAATGATCAGGTGAAGCAGGAAACGAACTACTTTGTGGTTCGGCAGGAAGAAGGACCCATTACGATTGACAACTTCATTGATCGGCAACTGATGAAAGTAGAACGTATCGCAATGGTAGAGAAAGATGCGAACGGATCAGCAAGAAATCGTGCCGGAAAAAATACGCTTAACCTACAGTACAGCGATTTTAAGCAGTTGGATGAAGAAATATTGCCATTTAGTAATTTGGTTTCTTTGGACTATCGGCAGCAGGGCCGAAAGCGTAGGACACAAATTGATATTGAGCACAAAAAAGTTTCTATTGTTGACCAGGACTTACGGTTTCCTTTCAACGTTCCCGATAAGTACGCCCGTCGGTAGAAAAAACTACTGGCTAAGTGTACTAACGGTGTTCTTTATCGGTTTGACCTCTCTAAGTTGGGCTCAACAGTCGTCGGTAACCCGCCAGCAACTGGAGAAAGAGAAAAAAGAAAATCTCCAGCGCATTAAAGAAGCGCAACGTATCCTTTCCGAGACGTCTTCACGCCGCGAAAGTAGTATTGGGCAACTGAATGCTATCAATGAGCAAATTAAAGCGCGCGAATCTCTCATTCGCTCTATTAGCCAGGAATTATCTTTATTAGAATTACAAATCACCGAGCTAGGTAGTGTAATTACGGCGCTGGAAGAAGACTTGGTGAACCTCAAGCAGGAATATGCCTACATGGTATATGCTGCTAGCAAAACCAGTAATAGTTACGATCGCCTTACCTTCTTATTTTCTGCTGAAACGTTCAACCAGCTTTTCCGGCGGATTAAGTACATGCAGCAGTATTCTCAGGCGCGGAAGAACCAGGTAAACCAGATCCAAAAGGTACGGGAAACCCTGATTAACCAGCGGGAGGCTATTGAGAGCAAACGGTTGGAACAGCAAGTACTGCTCGACCAGCAGGTGATTGCCAACCAGGATCTGATTGCGCTTAAAACCAAGCAACGGGCAGTAGTCCGGGACTTAAGTCGGAAAGAAGAACAGCTTAAAAAAGAGGTTGCTTCCCGGCGTAGTGATGTGCAGCGCCTGGAACAACTGATTGCCGAGCTGATTAAAAAAGAGATGGAGGAAAGCGCCCGAAGCAAGACCGAAAATGCAGTAGCGCTTAATACCTCCAAGGAAGAGCTTTCTACATCTTTCGCTAAAAATAAATCCCAATTGCGCTGGCCGGTAAAATCAGGGTTTATTTCGCAACGATTCGGTAATAATCCGCATCCCGTAATGAAAAATATTCTAGTGCCCAACGATGGAGTGGACATTCAAACGAACCAGAATGCCCAGGTAAATGCGGTATTCGACGGGATTGTCATTGCGATTACGCCCATTCCCGGCCCGGGCAACAGTAAAGCCGTGATTATGCAGCACGGCGAGTATTTTACGGTATATTCCCGGCTAAAAGATGTAAACGTACAAAAGGGGCAAGCAGTGCGCGCCGAAGAGCCCGTAGGCATGGTGAATACCGACTCGGATGGTATTTCAGCCCTTCAGTTCCAAATCTGGCACAATCAGCAAAAGCTTAATCCTGAACCTTGGCTACAGAGGCGATAGTTTAGCTAATGTATTCATGTAACGAATTACTTTAAACACTTGACCATCCGCCTTAGGCGGACGGCTTGAGCACTAAAATCTCTCATTGAGTGAACTTTTAGATTCTCGTTTTTCTTTGCTAAAAAAGTCCTACTTTGACAAAAGTATTGTTAATTGTTTAGGTAAAGCGAGAAGCGTACTCAATTATTCCTTATATTTATCTTTTATCTACTGTACGTAGTTTATTAAAACTGAAATTGATATGATTACTAATTTTGCGTTCGTGGGTGGTTTAGGCGGTTGGGAAATTCTCTTGATTGTCTTGGTATTACTTATTTTCTTTGGGGCTAAGCGCATTCCGGAGCTAGCCAAAGGGCTAGGCCGAGGTATCCGTGAGTTTAAGGATGCAACCAAAGAAATAAAGGACGAGATTGAAGAAGGAACCCGAAACACCACTACCACCAAGTCGTAAGCCACCGGCATTTACTTCATTTCGCGATATTCAACAATTGCTTCAGGAAGAGGCAATCTCCTGCCAGCAGATTGTTGAATACTATCTCACCAACATCCGGGAGCAATCTCACCTTGGAGCATTCATAGAAGTGTACGAAGCCGAGGCGCAAGCTCAGGCTAAAGAAATTGATGCAAAGATTGCCCAGGGAGAAGCAGGCCGTTTAGCCGGTATGGTGATCGGATTAAAGGATGTTCTCTGCCTCCGCAATCATCCGGTACAAGGTGGTAGCCAGATTCTGAATGGCTTTCGCTCGCAGTTTTCGGCTACCGCAGTCCAGCGCCTGCTCGATGAAGACGCTATTATCATCGGCCGCCAGAACTGCGATGAGTTTGCGATGGGATCGTCTACCGAAAACTCTTCTTTCTTTCCTACCCGTAATGCGGCCGATCCGGAGCGGGTACCCGGTGGCTCTTCCGGTGGTTCGGCAGTAGCGGTACAGGCTCATATGTGTACTGCTTCACTGGGTTCCGATACGGGAGGGTCTATCCGTCAGCCAGCTGCTTTTTGCGGCTTAGTCGGTCTGAAACCTACTTATTCCCGAGTTTCTCGCTACGGACTTATTGCCTACGCTTCATCCTTTGACGTAATCGGAACGCTGACGCATACTGTGGAAGATTCTGCTTTGCTGCTAGAGATTATGGCGGGACCCGACGAATACGATAGTACGGTCTCCCAGGAGCCAGTGCCCGCTTACACCCAGTTGCTTTCGGCTAACACCAAACCGCGTAAAATTGCTTATCTACAAAATACGCTTAATCACGCGGGTATCCATCCCGATATAAAACAGAAGACCGAACAGGCTTTAGATTCCCTTCGTCAGGATGGACACGTGCTGGAGCCGATAGATTTTCCGTTGCTGGAATACGTACTTCCTACCTACTACATCCTCACCATGGCCGAGGCAAGTTCAAACCTATCTCGATTCGATGGAGTGCGCTACGGTTACCGTAGTCCGGAGAGTCATACGATGGAAGCTATGTACAAGAAAACCCGAACCGAAGCGTTTGGAGAAGAGGTGCAACGGCGGATAATGCTGGGAACATTCGTACTAAGCGCAAGTTACTATGATGCTTACTACACTAAGGCTCAGAAAGTACGCCGTTTACTGCAAAATGCCACATGTGATATATTGAAAGAGTATGATTTTATAGTGCTGCCAACTACCCCAACCCCGGCTTTTAAACTAGGTGAACGGGCTACACCGATAGAGATGTATTTGGCCGACTTATTCACAGTGCAGGCATCTATTGCAGGAGTTTCGGCTATATCAATTCCGGTAGGTACTAGCCAGGAAGGATTGCCGGTAGGATTGCAAATGATTGCTGGAGCATTTGAGGAGGCTGAGTTAATGTCATTTGCTCATCATTTTGTTAATAAGCACCCAGTAAACTGACGTGGGTAAGTAAAAAATACTTTATTTAGTCAATCTTTTTCATTAAATTGTACAGAATTTGTTTAGATAAGGGTACAGTAAAGTACCTAAGATAAATTAGATTGATAATGGCGAGAATAGCGGGAATTTTTTGTTTTTTCATCATCGTTGCCGGAACGGTATCTGCCTGTGAGGCAGCTCCAGTCAGTACTGACCCCATAGATACGGTAGCACTGTTTCAGCCGGCTTACGATTATGAGTATGTTCCCGACGCCTCTTACGATTTGGTGGCTGACCGTGTTGCCTGCATTGAGTCGGATATTCCGTTAACCTACAATCATCGAGTAAAATCGTTCATTGATTACTTTACCGTGAGAGATCGCGAATACACCCGCATGGTAATTCGCCGTAAAGACGTTTATTTTCCGCTCTTCGAGAAGTACCTGAAGGAGTATAACCTCCCGCAAGATTTGAAGTACTTGGCTATTGTTGAATCTGGTCTGAAGCCGGAAGCTCGCTCGCGAGTGGGCGCAGTAGGTTTGTGGCAGTTTATGCCGAGCACCGGCCGCATGTTTGGCCTCAACCAGGATTGGTACGTTGACGAACGACAAAGTCCCGAAAAATCTACCGAAGCCGCCTGCAAGTACCTGAAGCAGCTGTACAATATGTTCGGAGACTGGGAATTAGCGCTGGCAGCGTATAACACCGGTCCCGGTAATGTTCGCAAGGCTATTCGCCGTTCAGGATACAAAAAAAGCTTCTGGGATATTTATAATTACCTACCTCGCGAAACCCGTTCGTACGTGCCTCAGTTTGTAGCCATCGCGTATACTCTGAATTACATTGACGAACATAATCTTCAGGAAGAAATTCCCGACTACTTGGTGGAAGCCGATACAGTATTGATTAGCCAGTTTGCCAGTTTAACAGTTTTAGCCGAGCAGTTGAATGTTTGCGAAGATGATTTACAGCGATTGAACCCCGAGCTTCGGCGGGGCGTAGTGCCGGAGACTGCCAAGAATTACCCGCTGCGGATTCCAGCTGATATGGCCGATTATCTGGCGGCTAATCAAAGTTCAATCCTGGATACGGTAGGTAGCGAGACTATCAAAAAGCAATTTATTGCTCAGGCTCAAGAGAATAGCGGAAGCACTTATGGCCGAAGCAAAGTTACTTACCGTGTGCGCCGGGGCGATGTGTTGGGCAAAATTGCTGAACGGCACGGGGTGCGGTTATCGGACGTTCGTAGTTGGAATAATATCCGGGGGAGCCGCATTTACGCTGGGCAGCGTCTCACGCTTTACGTGAAGTCTTCATCCCGTTCTGCGGTAGCCTCTTCCCCCCAGCCGGTTCCGGCGGGTAAATACCACCTAGTGCAGCCCGGCGATTCTCTCTGGGAAATCTCCCGGAAGTATCAGGGGCTGACTGTTACCCGAATCAAGCAGCTTAACAATCTGAGTTCTAATAGTATTAAGCCGGGTCAAAAACTAATTATTGGCCGGTAATTTCTATTTTTACCTAGATTTGAGTACCAAAATGTAGATTACTTCGTATAATTGAACGAAGTACCTAAATCTATATTGGCTCTTGATTTTATCAACACACCTACAATCATTTATATTCCTTAGTATTATCACCGTTTTTTTAACCTCATGCGGAGGGAGCGGTAGTACTCCGGATAGCACCTTGCCCTTGGCCCGGGGAGCTGCGGAGGAGATCATTTTGGTAATGGACTCTGCCTCCTGGCAGGGTGAACTAGGCGATGAGATACGGCAAGTTTTTATGCAAACGGTACCAGGACTGCCCCAAAGCGAACCTTATTTCGATCTGCGTTATGTAGATCCCTTCAAACTAAATGATGTACTGCGCAGCGCCAAAAACATGATTTTTGTAACTACGCTAGACAACCAAAGCGATTCGGGTGAGCGGATGCGACGCTTCTTTACCGAAAGTTCGTTAGCGCGTATCCAGAGCGACTCCAGCTTTTTTAGTTACCCAATCAGTAACGTCTTCGCTCGCGGGCAAAAGAACTTGTACCTTTTCGGCATTAGCGAAGAAATTTTGCTAAATAATTTGCAAGCTAACCGGCAACAGATACGGCAGTATTTTTCGGATGCAGAACGAAACCGAAGGATGCAGACTCTGTATAAATCGGGCGAGCGCCGAGCATTGGAACGTGAATTACTGCAGGATCATAGTTTCTACATCCGTATTCCTCAGGATTATGATCTGGTTCCTATGGAAGATAGTGTAGAACAGTTTGTGTGGCTGCGGCAACTTGGTCAAACCGGGGAGGCTGATAAGAGCATTATTATTGCTTACAAAGAATACACTTCCGAAGAACTGTTTCAGCCCGAAAATATTCTGGAGTTTAGGCAAGAAACCCTGGGTAAGTATATTGTTGCCGATGATCCTCCTGGCTTTATGGACATTCAGGAAATAGAGCCTATCGTTTACGACACAGTTAATTTTGATGGCAAATTTGCTATTGAAGCTCGTGGACTTTGGAAAATGAGCAATATCACGATGGGTGGGCCTTTTGTGAGTTATGCCTTCGTAGACGAAAACCTTAACCGTATCTACTACATTGAAGGCTACGTTTATCTGCCGAATAAAAACAAGCGAATGCATATTCGGGAGCTAGAAACTATCTTACGAACTTTTCAAACCGAGGCTGAGTACCGGGAAAGTCAGGCAGCAAGCTAATAGGCTTTTTCAAGTAACAGAGACGTTAGAAACAAAAAACTGCTGTATCTGAGGAACAGATGTGATCTTACATATCAATACGTTTTTCTGGGAGCGTTCACGTTCAATATTCCATTTTTTAAAAACAAACACAATCCTGCACCATGAGGCTTACTTTGTTTTCTGTATCACTACTACTGCTGTTAAGCTGTGGATCACCAGAAAACACAATTCAGCCCGAATATAAATCTCTCACCGAAGCGGTTTATGCTTCTGGTACCGTACAGCCAGCCAACGAATACCAGGTTTTTGCTCCTATTGGTGGAATACTACGGCAGCGCTTAGTGCAAGAAGGAGAAACAGTAACCGAAGGGCAGCTCCTATTTGCCATCACCCAGGAAGCCAACGATTTGCGTCTGGAGAGTGCTACCCAACAACTGGCTACCGCCCGCCGCAATGCTTCCGAGAATTCGGCATTGCTATCAGAATTACGGTTGGCTCTGGAAAGCGCTCGCCAGCAGTACGTAAACGATTCTGTTTCTTATCAGCGCTACCAAAACCTGATGGAGCAAAACGCTACCACGCAAGTTACTTTAGACAACGCCCGGTTAAAGTATGTTGCTTCCAAAAATAGCTACTTAGCAGCTAGGCGTACCTTGGATCAACGAATAAACGATTTGCAGGATCGGCTAACTGAAGCTCGTATCGCTTATCAGATAGCCGCTAGGGCGCAGGGCGATGCTCTGGTTCGCAGTCGGGTAGATGGTACTGTGTACAATATCGTACCGGAAGCAGGGGAGATGGTTAGTATCAATCAACCGCTAGCCCGCGTTGGCAACGATTCTATCTTAACTCTTCAGCTGTTGGTAGACGAGCGAGATATTGCGAAGGTGCAGGTAGGGCAAACCGTTAATTTTACTACTGATATTCTTCCGGATACAGTACTCACCGCTAAAGTAGAGTTAATCCATCCTTACCTTCGCCAAGCCGACCGTTCTTTCACCGTAGAAGCCCTTATACCCCCGACTGAGCTACCGTTATATCCGGGTAGTACGGTAGAAGCTAATATCATTATCCGGCAAAAAGATAATGCATTGGTAATTCCAAAAACGGTATTAGTAGGAAAGGATAGTGTGTGGGTAAGTCGTAATGGAGAGCGCCAGAAAGTTAGGGTCAACTTAGGAGTAGAAAACATGGAGATGGCCGAAGTGATAGACGGACTAACCGAAGAATCTCAAATTTATTTACCATGAAAGATTTTTCCCTCATTTTTCAGATTGCCCGCACTCATTTGCTCTCTCGGGTAAAACAAACCGTTGTGGCTATGCTAGGAGTTACTTTTGGCATCAGCCTTTTTATTGGCATGGTAGGGCTGATGACGGGTTTAAATGACTTCACTGAGGAGCTAGCGATGACTTCTACTCCCCATATCCATATCTATAACGATATAGCGGTTGATCGTCAGACAATTTTGGATGCCAACAACCCTGATGGATTTAATGTGGTACACCACCAGAAGCCTAAAGACGAGAAACAAAACCTGAAGGATGCTTTTCAGATTGTGAGGGTTATCCAGCAGGATGAGCGGGTGCTGGGTGTAGCCCCCTCGGTAGCCACCCAAGTATTTTATAATTACGGTCCAGTGCAACTGAACGGCAGCGTGCTGGGGGTGGATATTTTAGCCGAAGACCAAATGTTTGATCTGCGCGATAAGCTCCGTTCCGGTACTCTGGAAGATTTACTTAATACTAATGATGGCCTGATTATGGGCGTAGGTCTGGCTCGTAAACTCAACGTGCAAACCGGAGACCGGGTAACCATTACCACTCCTCAAGGCTTCACCATGAAGCTACGCGTGGTAGGAACCTTTCAGATGGGTATGGGAGCAATTGACGATATACGTAGTTACGCGAACATTACCACCGTGCAGAAGATCCTACAGAAAGACAATCAATACATTACTGACATTAATATTAAACTCAGAGATCAGTCCGAAGCAGAAGGTCTGGCAGTAATGTATCAGCGGTTATTTGGCTACCGATCGGTAGGCTGGGAGGAAGCCAATGCAACATTAATCATTGGAATGATTTTCCGTAACATACTTACCTATACAGTATCTATTACTCTACTCATTGTAGCCGGCTTCGGAATTTACAATATTCTAAATATGACGATCTACAATAAGATGAAGGATATTGCGATACTGAAAGCGATGGGTTTTTCGGCCCGAGATGTAACTCGGATTTTTCTTACTCAATCTATTATTATCGGGCTACTAGGCAGCTTAGCTGGACTGATGTTGGGCTATCTGCTTGCTTACGGTATTTCAAAGGTGCCTTTTGATGCGGGTGATGTAGTAAACCTGACCAGCCTCCCGGTTAATTTTAGTGCTACTTATTATATCATCGGTATTATCTTCGGACTGCTGACTACCTCACTAGCCGGCTATCTGCCCTCCCGAAAAGCCGGAAAAGTAGATCCTATTGAAATATTACGCGGATAATTATGAGTACATCAGTTCCGGTATTGGAAGCCACTCATATTAATAAGTACTTTTACGAACCTACCAAGTTTCAGGTGCTTAAAAACGTAAGCTTCACCATTGACCGGGGCAGCTTCGTGTCTATCGTAGGAAAGTCAGGTAGCGGTAAGTCTACTTTGATGTATTTGCTCTCTACCATGGATACGGATTACGAAGGAGAAATTATAGTAAATGGGGAGCGACTTACGGGCAAAAAGCAGCAAGAGTTGGCAAAATTCCGTAATGAAAACATTGGGTTTGTTTTTCAGTTTCACTTCTTATTGCCGGAGTTTTCGGTGCTGCAAAACCTGATGCTACCCGCTCAGAAACTAGGTCGGTGGTCGAATGAAGAAATTGAGCAGCGGGCTTACAATCATCTAAAAACATTAGGAGTAGAAGATCAGGCCAACAAGTTGGCAAATAAATTATCGGGTGGGCAGCAGCAACGCGTGGCCATTGCCCGGGCCCTGATGAACGACCCATTGATTGTGATGGGCGACGAACCAACCGGCAACTTAGACTCAGTAAATTCCGAGATTGTTTTTGATACCTTTCATCGTATCTCCCGCGAGCAGCAGCAAACCATCATTATGGTAACCCACGATGAAGACCTGGCTGCCCGCACCGACCGCATTATTGAACTTAAAGACGGAGAGGTTATACGTGTTTAATTCCCCTGAGATTTCTCTAGACGGTACGGAACGGTATTTTCGTGAGTGAAGGGAGGTACCGCCTCGTTCTGCAGTTCAATAAACTGATTAGGCCCTTCTTCTTGCTTTACCAGTTCAAAAGCATCGTAGAGTTCACCCACGGCCGTATAAGCTTCGTAGCGCAATGTATCGCCATCAATGTTAATAAGCTGAAATAACTGCGTATTTTCCGCAGCCCGATCACGAGTAGCTTCGTAATCGTCCCAGTTAGGTTTTACATCGTACATCTTACCTCCGCTTACTGACACCACGTAAACTGTGCCGGTTACATCACGCATATTTATTCCATCCGGCACGTTTTCGGCTAGTGGATTTACTCTTCCGCGGGCGTAGCTGTGGTCGTGGCCTTGGAGTACGATGTCTACCTGATGCTTGTCAAAAATTGGCTTCCATAGCTTCCGTAGCTCTTCGTTGTCCCGGTTACCCGAGGCGGAGAACAATGGGTGGTGAAAGGTTACTACCGACCAGCGATGGGGGTTTTCGGCTAGAACTTGGTCTACCCATTCGGCTTGCCGCTCGTGCAACAGGTTGGTGTTAAGCGCGATGATACGGGTTCCTTGGTAGTCTACGTAGTAAGCTTGTTCCTTCAAGCTATCGGGTCCGTTTTGCGGTAGGGTGAACTGCGGATGCCACTGTACTGAAATGTGGCTAATATCCTGCTCTTCTTCTAACTCAGTGTAGCCCTCGTACTCGTGGTTACCGGGCAGCGGAAGACTAGGTAAGGTCCGGTGAATCCAGCCTCCGGCCGTGAACCACTCGTGCCATTCCAGTTCGCTATGCGCATCGTTCACTAAGTCCCCGGCGTGAATGATAAAACTAGCATCAGGAGCTGTTCGGTAGCTCTCCCTGATCAGCCGAGACCATAAATCCAGAATATTATTTTGGGCATCACCAACGTAGAGAAACGAAAATGGCTCGGGTTCTTCACTAGCGGTACGAAACTGAATCCATTCACTCCAGTGTTCCCCGTCGCCCACCCGGTAGGCGTATAGCGTATCAGGAGTTAATCCGGTAAACGTTACCGAGTGATAATTTGCTTTGGATTCGGCACTTTTTACCCGGGAAGCGTCCATTGTTTCGGTAGTGCCGGTTATCCGTTTGCCATTGCGCCAGAAGCGAGGAGCGGCCGTAGCAATAGCAATTTCGCCAAAAGCCTGCTTGGTGCGGGTATCGGTTCGCCAAGTAACACTCATGGTAGTAGCCGGATCGTCCGAAAAGTTTAGTACGATATGATCCGGTTGTTCGGAAGGCAGCCGCCATTTGGTTGGTAGGTTAGGCCGGCTGTATTCTTCCTGGGCAAAGGATGGTAAAGCAAAAAGAAAGGCAATGATAACTAGGATAGGTTGTGTCTTCATAAAACAAATATAATGAAGACTCTTAGAAGAAGTGTTATGTCACTGTTAACTAAGTATAATTAGCTCTAAACGTTGCGCTGGCGTACCACTTCGTACAGGCTGATAGAGGCGGCTACGGATACATTGAGTGAAGCTACTTGTCCACTCATGGGAATCTTTACCGCAGCATCGGCTAGTTTAAGATAAGCTTCGGAGATACCGTCTTCTTCCGAGCCAAGCAGCAGGGCCACCGGACCCAGCAAATCTTGCTGAGGTAGTAGAGTATCGGCTTTCTCGGTGCAGGCAACTACCCGGATTCCACTGTTTTTCAAGTACCCTATGGTTTGCTTTAGGTTTTCTTCCCGACAAACGGGAATATGGTTAAGTGCTCCGGCGGAAGCCTTCATGGCGTCGCCGCCCAGGCGAGCATTGCCTTTGTCGGGAATGATCATAGCATGAACTCCTAAGCACTCGGCCGTGCGAGCGATAGCCCCGAAATTACGAACATCAGTTACCCGGTCCATCATAACCAGTAACGGATCTTGTCCCTGCTGGTAGCATTCATTGATCACGTTATCCAGGGAAGCGTAGACTACTGACGACAGGAAAGCAATCACCCCCTGATGATTTTTGCGAGTTACTCGGTTAAGCTTCTCGACGGGAACCGAACTGATGGGGATATGCTGCTGACGAGCCGTAACTATTATTTCCCGGAATAGATCGTTTTGCGTTCCTTTTTGCAACAGAATGCGCTCAATCTCCCGGCCGGCTTGCAGGGCTTCCATCACCGCCCGGGTACCGAAGGCAATATCGGATTTTGGGTGGCTCACAGCGTTTTTCGTCCCTTTCTCCAGAGGTCTATATTGCGGAACCAGAAACGCTTGAAGTCTTCGTCGCGCATTAGGTTGTAATGCTGATCAGTAAAAATGTTTTTCACTTTGGTGAAGGTGAATGAGGTATTTACTAGGTTGTTATCGGCAGCGTAAATCCATACTTCCTTGTCACCGTCGCGATATACGTCGTCGGGTTCGCCGTACAGCGTATAAATCATGCCCATACCGGTTTTCCAGCCTTCTTTGTAGGTAGTAAATAGCTGATTGGCTTTAGCCACCTGCTGATAGTAGTCGCGAATAATCATTTTGGCTCGTTCCTGCGAGCGGGCTACCCGCATCCAGTATTTATCCAAAGCAAGTTTGGGGTTATCGGTACTTTCCAACTCAGCCACTTCTTCGGAGGTGCTGATATAGCGTAGCGGATCGGTAAGCTCTTCTACTCTCACTAAGCGGGGATAGTACGAATCTTCCACGCGAAACGAAATACCGGAAAGGGAAGTAGTATCTAACTGTACAAAGTATAAACCTCTGTTCTCGAAGCTTATGGAAGCACCCAGAGAAATCCGGAACAGCGAATCAACCGTAAGCTTTTGCTGAGCTTCCCGACTCGAACTGAGTGGAGGCGGGTTAGGATCGAAGTTTTGGCTGTAATAGTAAGAATAAGCTATTGAATCCGAATTGTCAAAAGAAACCAATCGTACTGTCTCAACCTGGGGAATGTAGTCGGAGAATACTGGAATATCTTCCGTCTCCCGCATCAGCAGTAGTGAAGACAACGGAAAATTCTGATCGTTATCCAAAGATACATCGAACCGCATGGGTAGTTCGGCTCCGGCTACGTTGAGTGTCAGGTACAGGAACATATAGTTAGCGTTTTCCTGCAGCGGAACAGAAACCCGGTAGTAGGCTGCATCGCCTTCTTCTTTAATAAGTTGTCCGGATGAAAGCGACTGGGTATTCAGTATAGTTTCTGTTGTATAATCAGCCCGTGTTTCGTACTGAATAGCCGGTAGTGCCCCTCCCGAGCGGTTAATCACTTGTAGAAAAACCACCGCTTCGTTCCCACTTTTCGCTACCCGCGAATTAATACGCACCGGAGCTTCCAGGTTGTATACGTGGCTAACGTCTACCTTGGATAAATCATCCTGACCAGGTTGAGCCTTAGCTGGTGCAATTACCCCAAACATCATACTGGTTCCAACGATCAGGCTGCTCAGTAGGTAACGGATGACTAGTCTCATAACGGTTAGGGGGTAGCATCTCACAGATACTAAGAGTTTATCTGGTTATAATGTTGCATTAATGCTTGTTCGTACTGCTGGGCCAGTTCGGTTTTACCGGCAGTTTGTAAGGCCCGAGTAATTTCGTTAAGCATGACCAGTTGCCGTTGCTGTTCGTAGCCTCGGCTGCGATTTTCTTTGATTAGGTAGGTCAGCATGGCATCGGCCCGGTCGCCCATCACCTGGGCCATCTCGGTAGCTTTTTCTTCCTCACCCACTTCGTATAATAGTGCTAGCGATTGAGCCGAAACATAGTCGTAGGGAATAGAAACATCCGGCATAATTTCCAGGCTACGGTTCAGGATATTGCGTGCTTCTTCGGTTCGACCGGCCTCTAATAAGGAGCGAGCCAGGCTGTTAAAGCTGGAGCGATGATTTAGTGCAAAATTGCGATAGTCTTCATTGTAGTACACATCCGGATTGTCCAGCTCTCGCCAGTGGAAGTTCTCCATCATGTTTTCGTACATAATGTCCAGACTTACCAGTTCATCGTTCGGGTCCGGATTCACAATTGGCAGTAGCCGGTAGGCATTTCCTTCCTGCACTACGTTTTGTTTAAAATCCAGATTCGTTCCCATCAGGGAGGTATTGTTGAAGTAAATGGGTCGCTCCCACTTGTTGTTGGCGATCAAATCCAGAATCATCAGATCTTTCTTCTCTAAGCCACGTCCCTTCATCTGGAAGAACAACCGGTCGGATACCAGATTGCGCATCTCTACTGGTACAATCTCCTGTAACTGATCAGGTAACTCCTGCGGAATGGTATCGCTATCGGAAACCGTCTGAGAAGATTCGCTGGGGTCATAAAGGTCTACGTTCAGGTAGAATGTTTGGGACGGTACAGTGTTATAATCGGCCCGGGCATTTTGCAGCTTTAACGCCGGAGAGTTCTTTTGAATCAGTCCTAAATATTGCTCTAAATTAATAGCTCCCTTCACTTGTGGATTTTGTACAAACGGTAAATAGTCGTTCGGTCCACCCTGCTTGTACTGCTCTCTAGTTAGTGAAAACGGCAGCGGATCGGATTCATACGCCTGACGCGTCATTTGTTCAATGTACCAGTCGGTGTTAAAGTAGCTTAGTACAATTACCCGCACATCAGTTCGGAAGCCCTCTACCTCCTGGGCGTACCATAGCGGGAAAGTATCGTTATCGCCCCCAGTGAAGATGATAGCATTAGGAGCGCAGGAGGCCAGAAAGTTCTTAGCTGAGTCTACCGAGAAGTAGCGGTTCGAGCGATCGTGGTCATCCCAGCCTTCGGCCGCCATAATGCCCGGCACTGCCAGGCAGATTGCCCCGGCAATAAGTCCGGCATTACGATGATTTTTTACAAACTGACTGATAAACTGACTCAGTGCCAGTACTCCGAAGCCTACCCAGATGGCAAAGGCGTAGAACGATCCGGCGTAAATATAATCTCGCTCGCGGGGTTCTACCGGGGGGGAATTCAGGTATACTACCAAACCGATTCCGGTAAGTAGAAACAGCACTCCCACTACCGAAAAACTTTTTACATCCTTACGGTACTGAAAGAATAGCCCAACCAGTCCTAACGCCAGCGGTAGCATATAGAACTGGTTACGGCCTTTGTTATTAGCCAGAATTTCGGGTACACCCTTATCGCCCTCCCAAGGGCGAAGCCAGGCAGCCTCCTTGATGTCGCTTTCCCGGCCGGCAAAATTCCACATAAAGTAGCGCATGTACATATGCCCCAACTGATAGCGTAAAAAGAACCCGATGTTGTCAAAAAACTTAGGCTCTTCATTAGGCCGCAGGTTCATCCACTGCCGGTAAAGTTCGGGGTGGTTGCCCTGGGTGCTGTACGCTCGCGGGAAGATAGTACTTTTCTTGGGGTCGTATTTGTTTTCCAGCTTGTAGTCGGTGATCACGTATTCTTCCTCACCCTTCTCGTAAATGGGAGCACCTTCTGTTTGGTCAACCAGCTCGGCGGTGAAATACTGCCCGTACGCCAACGGACGGCTACCGTACTGTTCGCGCTTCAGGTAAGAAGTAAAGCTGATGAAAGTTTCCGGATTGTTTTCATCAATAGGTGGATTGTAGCGGGAACGGATGATGACCACCGAGTAGGAAGAATAACCGATCAGGATGAAGGTGAGCCCTAATAAAAAGGTGTTGAGGATGGGCATTTTACGCTGAATGGAGTAGCGGATGCCGTACACCAGTCCGCCAACAAGCAACAATCCAAAAATGACAAAGCCTGAACCGAAAGGTAACCCCAGACTATTGACCGAAAACACTTCGATTTTTCCCGCAATAGTGGGTAAGCCAGGAATTATACCGATCAATATTAATAGAATAAATGCCCCGCTAATTAATAAAGTAGTGATTACTCCGCGAGTAGTAGGCTGATGTTTGTGGAAGTAATAGATGAGTCCTAGAGCGGGAATAGTTACGAGGTTCAGTAAGTGTACTCCGATAGAAAGCCCCATAGTATAGGCAATCAGGATTAGCCAGCGGTTAGCTGCTGCTTCATCCTGAATATTTTCCCACTTCAGAATAGCCCAGAAGACGAAAGCCGTAAAGAATTGCGATAGACCGTATACTTCGGCCTCAGTAGCCGAAAACCAGATAGAATCGGAAAACAGGCAGGTAAGTGCTCCTACGATACCACTCCCTAGAATCCAGACTTTTTGCGCGGGTGTCTCTTCACCCAGTTTCACTTTCAGTACTTTGTGAGCAAGTAGGGTAATAGTCCAGTACAGAAACATAATAGCTGCGGCAGTACTGACCACACTCACCATGTTGATCCAGAAGGCTACCATTTCTGTATTTCCGAAAGAAAGGAAAGAAAATAACCGACCTATCAATAAGAATAAGGGAGCACCCGGGGGGTGAGGCACTTCTAGCTTATACGAAACGGCAATGAATTCTCCCGCATCCCAGAAACTGGCGGTTTCTTCTACGGTAAGCGTATAGACTACCAGCGATACGGCAAAAATTCCCCAGCCAATAAAGTCGTTCAGCTTTTTGTATGTCAACATGTGCTATAACTACGTTGTAAATAGGATTGCAAAACTAATGGAAACCCGGTAGGATTAAAACGTTTTTGGAAACTACCGTAGTAGTAATTACGCCATAACGCTCAGATAAATTTCCTTAAGCGAGGATTTTAACAATTTTTAGCAATTCCCGGAGACTAGTTAGCGCTTAGCAATTTTGTTGTGTGAAATGCTTTTTTGGCGGGTGCTACGGAAAGTTCCCTGATCGAAGCGGCGTTTTTTCTGGTGTTTAGTAGCGCGGCCCTGTACCCGCTCGCGCCACATACGCCACGAACCGGGTTTCATATGGCGGCGCATAAGTTGGATTACATCTTTCTCGGGTACTCCGAACTGGGCTTCAATGGCATTGAAGGTAGTGCGGTCTTCCCAGGCCATTTCAATAATTCGGTCAATATCGCGATCGCTCAGTTGGTACTTCTTCTCTGCTTTCATACGAACACAACCAGCAGATCAACTTGATGTTTAATGTGATGATATAGCAATTCAATCAATAAAAAAGGCCGTCTATCAGAATAGACAACCTTGTTACAGCTAAAAATGCTGATTTACATTTGCTCGCTGATGGTAGCAATCAGTTCGTCGTTCATATCCACGTAGGCCTGGTTTCCGTTCTCAGAGGCTAGTTCCTTTGATCTTTTAGCGGCTTCCAAGGCAGTTTCGTACTTGCCGTTCTTCTCGTGAATTTTGGCTTGCAGATGCATCACCCAATAACGTTCGTTGTTCAGTTCAACCGCTTTATCAATCCATTCCTGGGCTTGCTGCATATCCTTATCGGTAGTATAGTAATAATTAGCGGCGGCGTAATAGAGATTCGGGTTATCACCCGGATTGGCCATCTGTTCGTTAATCTGAGCCATTACCTTCTTGTCTACGTTCGGATCTTCTATGTGGAAAGTTACCATGGTATTTTCCCAAACCAGATGCACATCGGCCCCGGTATCGGTGAGGTCGGAGAACATAAACGTGAACGTTTCAAAGGGCATATCAATCTTCTTGGCGGGTACCTTAAAGCGGAAAGCATCTTCACTTTCCTTGTAGTTACCAGTGCCCGATTGTTGGGTATTTTTATTAACAATAACTGTCCACTCTTCTTCGCTCGGAATTGTGAATATAGCGTATTCTCCTTCTGGTAGCAGATTCCCTTCAATGGTTACCTCATCGCTCACGGTGAGTTTGGTTGCCATGTTGGCACCGGTACGCCATAGCTTATCGTAGGCTTCCAACCCACCAAAAATCTTTCGTCCCTTCACACCAGGACGAGAATAAGTGATCGTTACATCGGCAAGTCCGACTGTTTGAGAAACTTCGCCTAGCGGACTGGGCTGAGGAGTATTAATTTGAGCTTCTACCTGCCACACAATCAGCAGGGCAACTACCATAAGACACATTCTTCGTTTCATAGTTAATGCAGTTTTTAGTTTCGTGCGCAAAGTTAAACGTTGCGCGGTTGAAAACAAGAGTGGGGGTGCAGAGTGTTAAGGGGTTCACGTACAAACCTCAACAATATTGAACATTGTTTGAAGTACTAAAACACGTAAACACTTTGAACGATATTTATGTCTATTCTCAATCATAGTTTTTATCAGCGGCCTGATGTACTACAAATCAGTAAAGATCTCTTGGGAAAATACCTATTCACAGACATTAACGGGGAGGTGGCCGGGGGTAAAATTGTAGAAACCGAGGCCTACGCCCATCAGGATGACCAGGCAACTCGAATGCATTTGAACCGACGGACTACCCATACCGAAGTAATGTATCGTTCCGGCGGGGTAGCTTACGTTTACACCGTGTATCGAGTACATCGCATGTTTAACATAATCACGAATGAAGAAGGGAAGCCCGATGCCGTACTCGTACGAGCCATTGAACCCACACTGAATCCCGAGGTTATGCAGCAACGGCGGAATCTGACCGAAGTCATCCCTCGGCTCACGGCTGGCCCCGGTATGCTGACTCAAGCTCTGGGAATCACTACTGATCACTACGGTCTTGATCTTACAACTGGAAATGTAATCTGGATAGAAGATAGGGGCAGGGGCGAGGATTTTTCTACAGACGAAATCATCGCTAGTCCCCGGGTAGGCATTGACTACGCAGGCGAGGATGCGTTGCTTCCGTGGCGATTCCGGCTCAAAAAAAATCCGTGGACAAGCAAAGCAAAATGATTTACAATCAGTGGTAAATTATATCAAGAATACTAAGAACTTGTAACCATATATTATAATATATATAGAATTTATTAATTTTTTTATAAATTTGTCAATCGTCCATATATGAGAATACACAAAGTCTATGATAGAATCTATACTAGATCTTTATCGGAGCGTCTCCTCCACCGAGGTGGGGCGGCTTATTAGAAATTTACTGCTTACTGCGATCTTTGCCGAAATCATTGCTTTTGCCTACCGACAGTTTAGCAACGCTATTTCTAATAAGAGTGCATTTGCTAAGAACTTTTTCTTAATTTCGGTAACTACGATGCTGGTGATCACTTTCATTAAAGGATCTTTAGCGCTTTCTCTGGGTTTAGTAGGTGCTTTATCGATCATTCGTTTTCGTACTGCCATAAAAGAACCGGAAGAATTGGCCTATCTTTTTCTTACTATTGGAGTAGGGCTTGGGTTTGGTGCCGGATATGTGTTGCTGACAATTCTGGCAGTACTACTTATTTTGTTAGTCATATTTATTAAATATCTGTTTACCCGGCGTGATGACCAGCATAACTTATTCGTCAATTTTGCCACAGTAAAGGAAGAAAGATTTGATACTGAAGGACTTATTGAGGTACTAGAACAGTATACATCTACCTTAAAGTTGAAGCGATTTGAAGAGTCTGACGGTCAGTTCGAAGCCACCTTCAACGCGGTGTTTCCGGATGTGAAGAGCCTGAGTGGCTGTAAAGATACTATTCTTTCTAAGTATCCGGGTTGCAATATAAACTACGTGGAGATGGAGAACTACTAAGCAATTATCAACCGAGCCATATATCTACTGTCTGTTCTTACTATTATCGTCCATTATGAAACAAGAACACACTTCGTATCGCTACGAGCGAAAATTTATTGTGCCAAATAAATCCTATCCGCTATCGCTCTTTCTAAAAACCCTCAAAGTGCCTTTCCGCGAGGTATATCCCTCACGCGTTATCAACAACATATACTTCGATACTTTAGATTATCAGTCGTTCACGGAGAACGTGTATGGTAAAGCTGACCGGCTAAAAGTGCGCATGCGATGGTACGACGAACTGATGCCTCAGAAGCAGTCTAAGCAGTTTCTGCCCAAACTTGAGTTTAAAATTAAGCGGGCATTACTGGGAACTAAGAAGGTTTACGCACTAAACGCGGTATCCGAGCGGGATGAGTTATTAGATAAACAGGCCATTTACGAGAACATTAACGAAACCGGGTTGCCTGCCGACGTGCTGGATGATCTCAAAATTCGCCAGCCAGTATTAATCAACCGTTACAAGCGTAAGTATTTCGAGTCGCTTGATAAGCGAGTACGTATTACGCTGGATACTGCAATTTCTTTTCGGCGGTTCGGTTCCTTTAACCATCAGCTTGGCTATTCTTACGAGGCTCCCAATATTTTGGAGTTAAAATACGATGCCTCAGAAGAAGGTTTTGGTCGTGAAATAGGCCGTATGCTGCCCTTTCGGCTATCTAAGTTCTCTAAATATCAATTAGGTATGGAGCGAACTGTCTTTTATTATGCTCATTAAACAGCAAAGACGGCGTAGAGATTACTTGATTAGTGGACTCGTTGTATTGATGAGCTTGATAGGAGGATATGGTCTGCTGTTAACATACACGCCAAAAGCAATTGTCACTGCGGAGGTGTCGTCTTCTCAACCCCATCGGGTCACCCTTCAGGTTCAAGGTGAAGGATTGCGCTATTGGCTACTTGGACCGTCCGACGCGGTACGTAATACGCGGGTAATTGGGGCTGATGCTGGATTTTGGAAAACCAAGCCTTCAAGCGAATTTCCCAACTACCCTGCTCCAGTGGAGCAGTCGATTTCTCCCCGGATGGTTACCGTGGCACTCACCTACCCTTGGGTAATCAAGCCCGATGTTCCTAACGTGCAGTATACTACTTTTTTACTAGATAGTGTGTCACTTCCGGTTGTATCTCTTAGTGCTCCTCCTCGCTATCTTTTTGGTAAAAAAGGTCTCTATTCAATTCAGAAAGGTTCGGATAAAGAGGTGACCTATCCAGTTCATTTTCAGTTTTTAGATCAAAATAAAGGGGTTCAGGTTAAGGAGAGAGCGGAAGCAACCGTAGCCGGATATAGTAGTAAAATGCTACCGATGAAATCGCTGGACCTCGAGTTCCATCGGCCAATAGCAACCACCTCAATATTTAATGAAAATAATCAGCAGAAAGCGCATTCTTTGAGATTAAGAAATGGAGGGAATGATTTTCTGCTGGCTCATATGCGCGATGCGTTAGTAAGTGAACTTTGCCAATCTACTTACAACATTGTACTGGATTACCAACCGGTAGCCACGTTCATTAATGGTGAGTTTTGGGGGATACAATATTTGCGAGAACGCATCTCTGAGGAATATCTGGAAGATAAATATCCGAGACTGAACCGTAGCCAGATACGTATGGGTGAACTGCACGACGGAGAAGCGCTCGTGATTAGTAATGGGTTCGATTATCAATTGGGAAATTTAATGGACTTTACTGAAAGTACTGATTTTAGCCAAGCAGCCAATTTCGATAGCTTAACTCACCTTATTGATATTCCCAATTTCATAGATTATATTATAGTACAGACCTTCATAAGTAATAGTGATTGGCCTCATAATAACGTGAAAGCGGCTTTCCTTGACAAGAAATTACATTTTATACTTTACGATACTGATTTTGCTTTCAACTTTCCCCGACTTTATCGAGATCAATTAAACAACTACCTTGGTTGGGCTGATCGAATTTTTGAAACGGACGCGGTTAATCATAATTATTTTGAAACAATGGATACCTACGTGCCGACCCAAATAAATACCATATTTCAGAAGCTTATAAAGGTTCCGGTCTTCCGTGAGCGATTTATCCATCGATATCGGGAACTGCTAAATACAATATTATCTCAAAGCCGTATTCACTACGTGGTAGATCAAATTTCGTCACAGTTATCGCCCCTCATGCCTGAACATATAAACCGCTGGGGATATCCAACTTCTGTAGCGGACTGGGAGCGGAACGTCCAGTTAATTAACGAGTTCTGCGCTCAGCGCCGTTCTATAGTTCTTGATCAATTGGAGAAATTAGAGCAAAGGTCGTTCGAGTCTGATTAGTACATTGTCCATCATAAAGGACTTTAGTTAGTAACTAATTTTTTGCAATTTTCCAGTCCGTCGAAATATCAGCAGGAAACTTTGTACCTTCAGGTATAAAATAATTTTAACCTATGATGAATCGAATTCTTTGCCCGATCGACTTTTCAGAAAGTTCGTTGAATGCGGTAGAATTTGCGGCTAAACTAGGTGCCGCCCATCAGGCTAGTTTAACCCTGATCCATGTGTTTACCGAAGAAGAATTTGGGGCGGCTCTTTCCAGTCAGAAACTCCCTGATCGTTACAAGCAAGATGATATTGACAACCTAGTAGGCCATGCTGAAGATATGCTCAAACAACTGTCTAATGAAGTTTATCGGATTGAACATAAAGAAGGGCTTGCTGCCTGTGACTACCACTTTACTTACGGACCGATGAATCGGCAAATTGTAGATTATGCTGAAGAGCATCAGTTTTCTATGATCGTCATGGGTACTTCAGGGGTGAAGGATGTCTTTGAAGAGTACGTAGGCAGTAATACTGTAAAAACGATCGAGCGGGCTCCTTGCCCGGTACTCTGCGTACCGACTGAGGCCAGCTACCAGGTGCCCAAAAAGATCATATACGCTACCAATTATCAAGAAGAAGATATTGACTCACTAACTCGCTTAGCATTATTTACCGAGCCCTTCCAGTCCGAAATTCACGTAGTGCATATGTGCCATAATAAAAGCCTGATAGAGCAGGCTACCTACGAAGATTTTCAGCAACGAATTAGGGAAGCTCTTACGAGTGCTGACTTTATTTTCGAAGAGATGGAATGTAAAGACGACATTGTGCACGCTATAGATCAGTACGCCATTCAGCGGGGTATGGATATGGTGGTACTTTTGCACCATCGCCGTAATTTCTTTGAACGTCTTTTTGAGCGCAGCAAGGTAAAAGATATCTCTTATTTCGCTACTTATCCGGTACTAGTATACCGCGAACTAACCTGACACAAAAGTGTCTTATTTAACGATCAGAAAATTTTCCATTATCAGTATATCCATTTCAGTCTGATAGAAGCAACGGAGTGCGTCCTGAGGACTGCAAACAATCGGCTCGTCGCGCACGTTGAAGCTGGTATTTACCACAAGACCATGACCAGTTAGTTGTTTAAACGCCCGCAGTAACTGCGCGAAACGAGGATTGGTCTGGTCATCTACCGTCTGAATCCGAGCCGAGAAGTCCACGTGGGTAACCGCCGGAATATCCGAACGGGCTTGGGCAAGCTGCTCTCTCCATTCACCGGCAGATTTTGCTATTGTTTGGGTTCGACGGAGGGCGGCTACCGGGCGCACTAACAGCATGTAGGGAGAAACAGTATCCAAGTCAAAATAATCTGGTGCGTCTTCTTTCAGCACACTGGGGGCGAAGGGACGAAAGCTTTCCCGGAACTTAATCTTCTGGTTTAGTCGCTGCTGCATTTCAGAGGAGCGGGCATCGGCCAGAATACTGCGGTTGCCTAGTGCCCGGGGGCCAAACTCCATCCGCCCCTGAAACCAGCCTACCACCTTGCCTTCAGTCAGTTGTTGGGCGGTCACCTCGGCTAGCTCAGCGAAGTTTTCGTAGTGCGTATAGCGACCATCCTGCCGGAAAAGCAAGTTTTCGATAGTTCTATTGCTAAAGGAAGGGCCCAGATAAGCTCCCTGCATACTATCCGGCGATTCAGTAATTCGCTCGGATCGCTGCCCGATGTACCACTCGGCCAGGGCGGCGCCTAAAGCCCCACCCGCATCACCCGCGGCGGGTTGTATCCAGATATTATCAAATACTTTTTCAGCGAGTAGCTTGCCGTTAGCTACGCTATTCAATGCTACGCCACCAGCCATTACCAGGTTCTGGCATTGCGTGAGAGAGCGAGCGGTAGTAGCCAGGCGTAGCACTATTTCTTCGGTAACTTGCTGAATGGCCAGAGCCAGATTGGCGTGTTCGGAGCGAATTTCGGATTCGGGCGAGCGGCGGGGAATACCGAATAGCTGTTCCCATTTCCGGTCGTCAGCCATTCGCAACCCACTTAGAAATTTGAAGTACAACAGGTTTAGCTGAATAGAGCCGTCTTCGTGCAGGCGAACTAACTCATCCAAAATTTTCTGGCGGAAGTTCTTTGTCTGTTCTGCGTCCGTATCGCCGTAGGGTGCCAACCCCATGAGTTTGTATTCGCCACTATTGACTCTAAAGCCCAGGTAATAGGTAAAGGCTGAATACAGCAAACCTACTGAATGAGGAAAGTGAAGTTCACGTAGCATCTTAATCTGGCTACCCTTTCCGTAGCTGATGGTAGTGGTAGCCCATTCTCCTACCCCGTCGATGGTAAGAATCGCCGCTTCGATAAAGGGAGAGGGATAGAAAGCGCTGGCGGCGTGCGACAGATGATGTTCGGTAAACCGGATAGGAGCAGTAAAGTGACCCAGTGTCGTTAGCTCCCGGCGGATCAGCCGTTTCAGAAACAGTTTGTCTTTAATCCAAACGGGTATAGCGGTCAGAAAACTTTTCAAACCCTGTGGAGCAATAGCGTGGTAGGTTTCCAGCAGGCGCTCAAATTTTAGTAGCGGCTTATCGTAAAATACAATGCTATTAACTTCACCAATAGCAATACCGGCTTCAGCTAATACGTAACGCACCGCGTTAGTAGGAAACGAAGCATCGTGCTTGATGCGGGTAAACCGTTCCTCCTGAGCAGCCGCAATAATCTGTCCATCAATCACCAAAGCGGCGGCACTGTCGTGGTAGAATGCTGAAATTCCGAGGATTACGTATCGCACGAGCTACTAAATGAACGGAGGTGATTGGTTGGCTAAACTCAAAAGGAGTTTTTTAAGTCGGAAGCCGTAAAGGTATGATTTCTTTCTTTAAAGAGGGATTGATCATTGGGCTTAGTCCACCGCAACTGCAGGGAGTCGTGGCCCGACCACCTTCGGATGAATCCGATGGGAGTAATCAGTAGCAGAAAGACTAAAGTTAGCAACAGTGGCGAAACCAACTTGCTAAGTACATTTCCCAGCGTAAACCATACTACCGCTACCGGGTACAGCAATTTAGGTACTACCAGCCCGATACCCGCTACTACTGCGGCAGCGACAAACCAGTTAGACTGATCCTGTATAAATCCCAATATAATGCCCAGTATTACAAGCACCAGGCTGGTTTCCAGTAGTTGCCTTCGGCTGAATAGAGTAATGATGATGTTAGGTAGTTTCATAGAACAATGTGTTCATGTGTTTATGTGCTCTTGGGGGTACGTTTATTTATAACACATTAGAAAATTGAGTAAATAAACGGAGCCAACGCCGAGCCGCTGGTAGCTACAATTAGAAACCCAATCAGTAGTAATAATATAAAAGTAGGAATGAGCCAGTACTTTTTACGGGTTCGGAGAAATAGCCAGAATTCCCTGATAGTTTCCATATAGCTAGTTTTGTATCTGTTGTAGTAAATTTAATGCCTCTTCATTGGCGGGTTCTTGCGCCAACACATTACGTAAATATACTTCGGCCGTATCCTCCTTTCCTAAAAGTAGATAGTTTGCCGCTAACCGGGTTAGTTTTTCGGTATTGTTAGAACTCTCAGCTTCGCTAAAAGCTAGTATTGACTCGATGGCTTCGGCCAACCGGAAACTTAGCCGGTCGGTAGACTCCCGCTCCATGATATAGCGCAAATAGGGCAGTGCTTCTTCCAGCGCATCGGTTTTAATAAAGTTGATGGCAATTTTTCGGGCTAACGCCGCGGAAGGCTCCAAAGATAACGCCCGTTGGAAAAGGTAATCAGCTTTATCCAAGCTATCTAACTGTAGAGCTAGTCCGGCGGCTTTGGTGAAAAACTGGACCTCACGGGGGTGCTCCAAGGCAACTGCTTCGGCTACTTTAAGGGCCTGGGCCAACTGTTGGTTTTGGTAGTAGTGTTGATACAAGCGCTCCATCGCCTGATCCCAGGTGAGTTGCTGTACGGCCAAAGCTCCGGCAATAGCTTCAGGAAGAGTCCGGTTGGTGGTGTCCAAATCAGCGATAGGTTGGTAGAACGGCCAGCCTTCCTTCAGCATCATCACTTCGTAAGCGCCCTTCAGCGAATCTACTTCGGTAATGGGCATTTCCCGGTACGCCTGCGGCCAGTTGTTGGCTTGAGACCAGTCAGAACTGATTAGCTGCTTTTCTTCTAATTGTTGGTAGAATGCATCAGCAATAAGGGAATAGCCGTGCAAATTCGGGTGTACGTGCTCCAGCAAGGTTTCGTTTCCAATAATTCCGTGCTTAGCATAGTCTTCCAGGTGGGCGCGGCTATCGACCAAATGTACTTCAGAAAAACGTTCGGCTAATTGGCGGACAATCTGGTTCATGGCCTCGGGAGCCCGGAAACGCAGCAGGTCCAATTCTTTTGCCCGGACAAAATGCTGCTTGGCGGCAGCGAAATCTTCCTGACGATAAGCATTCTGCCCCAGTCGGTAGTAATGATCCGCCGACTGCTCAGTTTGAGTAGAGTCGCTGATGAAAGGAGTTAAATCCTTTTCGTTGCTAACTAGGGTGCTTACAAAAGTAGAAATATTATGCTGCTGCAATACAGATAAGGTCGCCTCCAGGTTGGCTTCGTACTGCCGGATTCCCCGCTCGTATAATTCCGAACCAAAAGGAATTTCCTGTTCAGCCGTCATTCGCCTCATCAGGTTTTCCTGCAACTCAGATTTAGACACCTCCGGCCTAAATACACTAAACGCATTCGTAAACAACTGCACTGTACGGAATTCTCGGAGTTTCAGTATCAGCCGAACCAAATTAGGGTTGCTGGCTACGGCGGTGGTAGAGCCAACTCCCAGCGCCCCGTAGTATTCGTTGTGCCCAGCGTAGATCAGTACGGCGTCGGGCTGATAGTCAACCAATTGCTCGGCAAAATCAAGCACGGTGTAGGAGTTGACCGCGGTCAGTGCCAGATTGATTACTTCAATAGTGCGGTCGGGAAAAGTGCGGTTTAATCGGTGCTGTAGCCAGCGGTGAAAAGAGCCATTATGCAGGTAGGGGTAGCCTACGGCCGTAGAAGCCCCCAACACGAAGATACGGAAAGCGTTACCGTCTTTACTCTTGAGAAAGAGTTCCTGATAGCCTACGGTCGCATTAGCGCTTTGGGAGAAATACTTTTCCGAAACCCGCGGATTCATCACCCAGTAGTCGGCATCGGTTTCGCTGGTTATAAAGAGCGGGTAATCGTTCCCGTAGCCAATAAGCCGTAATCCACCTTCCAGTAGCAGCAGCAGCAAGAACGGAAGCAGAATGGCGATAATCTTGAACCATCGAGCACGCTGCTGAGATATGGTGGGCGGTGAACTCATACGCTAGAACTATACCTAAAATAGCAAAAATTAGGATGGTTTATGGCGGTTTTCTAAAATTACGTAGGGCGGCCCTTCTTTCCACTGCCGGTCCAGGGTGCGGTCGAAGCCTCCGGCCGTAGAGCAGTTCCCTAGCACTAAATCGAGGTCACCATCTTGATCTATGTCCCCGGCATCCAGCGTAATCCAACGACCCAGTTCGTGAACGGGTACGGTACTAGCTTGAAACTGGAATTGTTTTCGTTGCTGCAGATAGACAAAGCCTTCTTCGGGTCGATGAGCGTAATCAGCGAAGAAAGAAACAGCCGCAATATCCTGGTCGCCGTCCTGATCAAAATCGCGGGCAATAGCCCGGTAGGCTCCGTTCATCGGGAAAAAGTACTGTTGTTCGAGCTGGAAATCACCTACATTGCGAAATACATACACTCCGTGGTAGGGTTTGAGTACGGTTGAATAATCCGCATTATCGCCGCAGGTGTACAAAATATCCGGTTGGCCATCATCGTCAAAGTCCGCTAACTCAAAGTAACTGGAGCCGTAGGCGGGCGGAAATTGCTGAAGCACCTGTTCCGTAAATGTGCCATCCCCCTGATTTACGTAGAGTGATAAGCGCTCATTGCCCTGCCCCCACAGTACCAGCAAGTCGAGGTCGCCGTCTTGGTCTGTATCCTGCGGAATAGCTTGTAAGGCCCCTGCTTCTGCACGAATCACTTGTTCTTCGTATTTCCCCGCTTCATTTTTCTGCCAGTAAGACAGCCCCCCACGAAGATAACCAAAGTTACAGGTAAGTATTTCCGGGACGGTATCGCCTAGTAAATCAACTGATAAAGCTTGCGTAGTGCGTGCCAGGTCGGGTAAATCCAGTTTGTAGTGTTCTGGTTCCTTATCGGAGGTAAGAGTAACTCGAACTACCTCTCCCGACGGCGGATCTTCAGGTCTAATGTTTTCCCCCAAATACGTGACTAGTAGTTCTGACTGGTTGGAGGAGTTACCCGGAATTGCCTGAATATGGCTCACCAGTTTGGTGTGGGTTTGTAGTGGTTGGAACTCTGCTTCCAGGCTCACCGGTGCCAGCTTTCCCTGGGTATGGTCGGCTACCAGCATTTGCTGAGTTTCCTGATGAAAATACACGCAGGTTACGGCGGGCGGAAGGCGACGGTCGGGCTGGTGAACTGCAAACTGAGGGGTGATAGGTAGAGAATCTGAATGAGTTGGTAAGCTTTCAGGAGCTAGCGACAGGTAGTACTGCTCGATTTTTTTCCATTCTTCTTCAGAGATCAGTGCGGGGCGAGGATACAATCCGGCTTCGGTCAGATGGTAGTAAGCCTGCTGAATTTTCGGATCGTTTATATTCGCCGGGGCAATACCCATTCGCAGGGCCATTTGCGGTAGCACGCTGTTCTGCCAGGTAGCCTGGTCCAGTAAATCCGGTTCGGGAAAAGCGTGGCAGCTTCCGCAGTATGTACGGGCCAGTTGCTCTTCCGAAGCTACTTCAGTAGCGGAGGTACAGGCCATCAAGGAAAGCAGCGAAAAAGCCAATAAAGAGGATCGGAAAGAATAGATAAGAGACATTTATTAAAACAAATTAGCCTTCAGAGTAAAACCCCGAAGGCTAATATAATCATCAAACTTTATCTTGTACCAAAACTTTAGTAACCAGTGCTTCGCCTCATGTTGGGGTTAGTGTCTAGTTCTTGCTGAGGCACCGGAAGATAATAGTCCCTAGGATCGAAGATGACGGGCCCCGACCGTACGGTAGGGTACTTCGCCAATTCTTCTTCTACAATATCCCAGCGGGTAATATCGTACCAGCGCTGTCCTTCGGCAAACAACTCCCGAAAACGTTCTTCCCGAATAGAATCCCGCAACTGGGTGCCGCTAAGCATATAATCAACCGAGGCGTCCGGGGTATCCGGATCAAGTCCGTAGGCCCGGCGGCGTACTTTATTCATATATTCCGCCGCAACTGCATCGTTGCCCTGGGCATTCATGGCTTCGGCATACATGAGGTAAATATCAGCCAGACGGGTAAGCGGTAAGTTAGCTCCAAAGTTTCGGTTGGTAGAATAAACCGAATAGTCAGTCGGTACCCATTTACGGAAGCTCCAGCCAAGTGCGTTTGCATCACCTACCATGGGTTCTAATATTCGCGTAGAACCATCACCAAAAACGACAGAATCAACCCCGGGTTCGAGCATATTGATCCGCAAACGAGGGTCATTGCCGAAACGCACTACATTTACATCGTGGGGATATACGTTACTCCAGCCAGTTCCTTTAGGTGAAATTTGCAGGGCAATATTACTTCCTAAACCTCCCTGCCAGGCATTCTCCTGCAGGTCAGTAGAAAAATTGATTTCAAATAGTGACTCCGAGCTAAACTCATTTTCACCATTGAATAGCCCCAGGTATTCTTCAAAAGGAACTAGTGAGAACTGTCCGCTATTAATAATCTCCTCAAAATAGCCCTGAGCAGTAGCGTAGTCTTCGTAATTCATGTATACCTTACCTAATAGTGCTTTAGCCGCGAAAGCATCAGCGCGGGCTATATCGTCGCCTTCCCAACTATCGGGCAGCGCGGCTTCGGCAGCTTCCAGGTCACGGATTATCTGCTGGTACACCTGGTCTACGGTAACTCGTTCTACAAACATATCGTCGCGAGAGGCTGCTATATCCAAAATCAGGGGTATACCTAACGCACCCGGATCCCGGGCTGGAATGTCCTCGCCCCACAACCGAATCATATGGAAATAGTAGAAGGCCCGTAAGTAAGAAGCTTCGCCGATCATCTCGTTGATGCGGGTTGTTTCCTCCGCCGAAGGCTCTTGTTCCTCCAAATACTGGTTAGCGTTGGTGATAAAGTCATTAGACCGGGCAACACCCCGGTAGAACGCTCGCCAGAAGTTGCGAACCAGCGGGTTATCGGTAGTCACTTCGTTACGAAAAAGTTGATTCCAGCCATCGGTACCCAACCAGTCCTGGTTAGCAGTCTTGGGCAATCCGAAGTGAACTTTAGGCCAGAGGTCTGCCCCAAACAAATCGTGGGGTTTCATGGCGGAATATACCGAAGTAAGCGAAAGCTCTAAGTCATTAACGCTTTGGAAGAAGTTAGCCGCATCAATCTCATTCGGATTGGCTACATCCAGCGTATCTTCCGAGCATCTGCCGAACAACAGTAAGGCCAGTGCCAGGAAAAGAGTGTTATTTAAGAATCGTGTCATAGTTATCTGATTTAAAAGCCTAGTTGAAGTCCGGCTGAAACTAGTGTGGTTTGAGGGTACTGCCGGTAGTGATCAACCCCTCGTTGCGTATTGTTCCCGTTTCCTACCACTTCCGGATCGATTCCTTCGTAATTGGTAAACGTCAGAATATTCTGCGCATTGACAAAGATGCGTGCCTGAGCTAGTCCGAGGCGATCTAGCACCGGATTAGGTAAGGTATAACCCAATTGGATATTGCGCAGGCGAAGGAAAGAACCGTCTTCTATGTGGTAAGTAGAAGGCTGCCGAAAGTTACCGTTCGGGTCGGTGGCAATCAGGCGCGGATGCTCCGTAGGATTCTCGGGTGTCCAAGCTTCAAATACCAGGTCGCTGGTATTATAATCGCTAAATACGGTACGCGTATAGGCTTTGGGAGCATTAAACAAATCCACTCCCTGTACTCCCTGGAAGAATACGGTGAAGTCGAAGTTACGGAAGGTGATATTCGCATTTAATCCATAAAACATCTCCGGCCAAGGGTTGCCAATGTAGGTGCGGTCATCGTTGTTGATAACTCCATCATTGTTGATATCGCGGTAGCGTAAATCGCCGGGAGCCGTTCGACCGGTCAGTTGATCGGCGGGCAGAAGATTTCCTTCATCGTCAAAGGGCGATGAACCCTGGTTGGCGTGGGCCCGAATCTCGTCGTAGCTTTGAAAGATACCGTCGGCAATTAGGCCGAAAAAGGTGCCCATGGGCCGACCGGCTTCCGTAATGGAAGTATTACCCGTATAGCCGTGTCCACCGCCACCAGTCAATATCTGCTGATTATTATCGAGGGCTCGCACTTCGTTTTGATTCCAGGAAGCATTTCCCGTGATATCAAAGGTCCAGTCACCTACGTTCTGGCGGTAGTTCAGGGCCAATTCAAATCCTCGGTTTTCTACCTCACCGTAGTTGATTTCTACCCCTTCCGGATTTCTGTTCTCCTGCGAAATTCCGGACGAAGGAGGTAACTCTACCCCAATTAACATATCGGTGGTATTTTTAATATAGTAGTCGGCAGTGATGTTGAATCGCCCGTCTAACAGTCCTATATCTACCCCAATATCGGTTTGCACGATCTCTTCCCATTTCACTTCCCGGTTAGGGAAGCGGCTTAGATAAAATCCGCGCACTTTATTACCACCCGACTGTCCCGTGGGATCGAAAGCATAGGTAGACCGAATGTTCGTATACGTGCGAGAAAAGATATAATTTCCGATGCGATCTGACCCTAGTACACCCCAGCTAGCTCTGAGTTTTAAATCCGAAAGCCAATTGGCGTTTTGCATAAATCCTTCTTCAACAATTCGCCATCCGGCGGAGAAAGAGGGAAAAACACCGTGCTGAAATTCGGGACCGAAGCGAGAGGAACCGTCGCGACGCACACTGGCGCTTAGCAGGTATTTATTATCGAAGCTGTAGTTGATACGGCCAAAGATCGATTCCAGTCGGTACTGATCATCAATGGTTTGCCGTTCTGAGATATCCACTGCTCCGGTAGCCAGGGCAAAGCTACGCGCAAAATTTACCGGAAAGTCCTGGGCGGTAGCCGCAAAATCTATCCCGTCGCTACGAAAGCGCTCGTACCCACCCATTACCGTAAAGTCGTGTCTGCCTAGCGATTTGTTGTAGGTTAAAACCAGGTTGGTATTCAAGCTCTGACTGTCGCGGCTGCGCATGGTGAGGGAGTTGATTGGGTTAGACAGGGCACCATAGTTAAAGCTTTCTGCAAAATGCTCCTGTTGTAAGGCCGCAATATTAGCTCCTACACTTCCTCGCAACATCAGACCGCTCAGTATATCCACTTCGGCGTATACATTACCGTTAATACGGTTTATGTTTTGCAGGATATGGTTTTGCATTTGTACCGCTACCGGGTTAGGCCCCTGGAAGTAGGATGCCGCGGTTCCCCAACCCCCGAAGGGATTACTTTCATCCCGCACCGGCATGATGGGAATGGCTCGAAACACGGTCTGTAAATCCCCGCCATCATTCGCAGTAGGATTTTCGCGGGTGCGAGAAACCAATAAAGATTCACCGATACGCACTCGCTTGCCAATTTTATAGTCCGAGTTGGCCCGTAAGGCAAATCGCTCAAACCAGTTGTTAATCATCACCCCTTCTTCCCGGTCGTAGGCCCCAGATATGAAGAAGGAAGCGTTCTCATTGCCGCCGGAGATGGACAGATTATGCATCTGCTCAATACCGCTGCCGTCAAATACTTCGTCTACCCAGTTAGTGTTGGGCAAACTTTCGGGATTGTCCCAGGCGGGCTCCGGATCCTGTCCGGCATTGATGCGGGCAATAGAACTTGCCCGCACAAAATCTACCGTGCCTAGCATGTTGGGTAGCGGCCGGGGTTGGCGTCTACCTACCTGGGTATTGAAATTTACCTTCACCCGGCCTTCGGCACCTCGTTTAGTGGTAACCAGAATTACCCCGTGAGCGGCCCGAGCACCATAGATAGCCGCAGCGGAAGCGTCTTTGAGTATTTCCATCGACTCCACGTCGTTAGGATTAAAGAAATTACCCGGGTCCATGGGTACTCCGTCTACAATCCACAGCGGATCGGTGTTTCCGATAGAGCCGGAACCCCGAATATTTACTTTAGCCGGGGCACCGGGATTTCCCTCAGTACGCATTACCTGTACTCCGGCAGCCCGGCCCTGTAGAGCGGTTTCTAGTCGGCGTTCGGAAAGGCGGGTAATATCCTCAGATTCTACCGAGGAAATAGCCCCGGTCAGGTCTGATTTTTCCTGCGTACCGTACCCTACCACAACTACCTCAGAAAGTGCCTGCACATCAGGAGCCATAGTAAGGTCAATTACACTACGACCATTGATATCTATCTCTTGCGTCGTGTAGCCAACTGAAGAAAATACCAGTGTTTGAGCATCGTCGGGAACCGTAAGGCGGAAGTTACCATCAATGTCCGTTACGGTACCAATGGTGGTAGCTTTCACCAAAACGTTAACTCCCGGCAGAGGCTCCTCATTTTCGTCAACTACTGTTCCGGAGACATTTTTTTCTACTATTACCGGTGCTCTCAGTGGCAGTTTTTTCATCCGGTCAATAGCTTTTAGGTGCGCATCGTAGAAACTCTGCTCTTCGGAAACCTTTTGTTTTTCCTGCGTTGATTTTGGGCTAGGTACAACCGGGTAGATACCGTAAATCTGCTCGCTGATCTTTTCGTGGCGTAATCCCAGCGGCGAAAGAAGGTTTTCCAGCGCTTCATCCAGTGTCTTCGATTTCTCGGAAGCGCCGGGGTTTACCCGCTTTCCCTCTACCAACTGGCTGGCATAATTGAACCGCACGTCGTGTTTTGTTTCCAGTTGATTGAGTACAGTCTTCAGACTACTGACTTCCTGCTTGGGAAGGTCGATAGTAGTCGGGAATGGGGTAGACAGAGCTACCGTCTGGGCCGTGGCAAAATTGCCAACCAGCAGCGCTAACAGCAATATGCCGCTGCGAATAAAGTGGCGTAAAATACTACACATAGGAATTAGGGTTTATGTAAAAAGGATATTTGGTTGCTATTGGTCTCATGGTGATTGTTGAATAATGTATTGATTACCGTTTTGTGATATATCCAGTAAAAAGGATTTTTCCAGGGTAGTGAACAGTACTGACAGATCGTCAGCGGGAGTAGAGCCGGTAAACCGTAATTGGCTTAATTCTTCACTGGCAAACTGTAATTCTATCCCGTAGTTATCGGCTAGTATTTCCTGTATTTCGTACAGTGGCTGGTCGCTAAAGTATAATTCGTTTTCCTTCCAGGAAGAGATCTGGGCTGGCTCCATCACTTTCTGGATAGAAACTGACTGCTGCCGGTCTACCTGGACTGATTCGCCCGGGGCCATCGCCAGCAGCTCAGTATTGGTTTTCGGGGCGGTTAAGCGCACTTTGCCTTCGTCCAGTACTACCTGCGTAATGCCTCGCCGGTCTTTCACGTTAAAAGCGGTGCCCAGCACTTCAATGTCTACCTGGTTGGTATGTACTACCAGTTTCACTGGTTGGTTAGTAGTGTTTTTCTGGCGTGAAACTTCAAAGTAAGCTTCTCCGGTAAGCCAAACCTCCCGAATCTGATCAGTAGCTAGACTTGAATTGTAAGTAAGCTGAGAATTAGCGTTCAGGTGCACGGTAGATCCATCGGGTAGCTCCAGCATTTTGACCTCGCCGAACTGGGTTTGGTGTACTTCGGTGGTATTGTAAATGAAATAGTAAAGAAAGCCCAGCAAGATGGTCAGACCAGAGAGGGAGGCGGCTATCAGCCACGGCTGCATCTGGAAACTTCTTCCTGAATTTATCCGAGCCTCCTCAGCTATAGACTGGTATATCCGATCTGAAACTGCTGGAGAAGGATTAGAGGCTTCAGCTACTTCAGCCCAAAGCTGCTGAAATACTTCATCGTAGTCTTTGGCCCGGTTTTGCGAGAGGTAGCGGTATAGCTGATTTTTTTCTTCAGGAGTACACTGCCCGTTGAGGTACTTTTGAAGAAGTTTTTGCGAGTGGTCCATCGTGGCTGTTTTGTAAACAGATGTAAATACATCTTAAATACAGTTGGAAGACAGTTGAGGACTACTCTGATAAAAATTAGAGAAATATTTATGCTATTCGCAAAAAGATAACTCAATCATTCAATTGAATGATTAATATGGCGCGAATAATTTAAAAATTAATAAAGTTAAATAAGGTGATAATACTGGCAGAGCGGTAGTTGAGCAGAAAGCCTTTCACGGTTTGAGTGGCCTTAGCTAACTGTGATTTTACAGTGGAGGGCGATAGGCCGAGCAAGGTGGCAATTTCAGTGGGAGAGTATCCTTCCTCGAAATGCATCTTGTAAATTATTTGACGCTTTTCGGGCAGTGAGTCAATTACAGCATCGGTGAGTTGGCGGCATTCCGCTAGAGATATTTCATCGTCGGCTATCGCCATATTAGCCACCTGGGGAAACTCCGTAGCGTTCAATTGCTGCGCCCGGTAGGCTTGCTGTTTCAAATAATTAAACGCACAATTGCGAGTTATTTTGTATAGGTAATGTTCTAACGGGCGACTGGTATCTACTAGGTGTCGTTTTTCCCAAAGGCGAATGAATACTTGCTGGGTGATTTCTTCAGCATCAGCCGGTGAGCGGGTTACTTTGGTACAATAGGCAAGTATCCGGGCGTGAAAATGATCAAAAATAACCCGGAACGCACCGGGTCTTCCCTTGGCGAAACGTTTTACCAATGACTCGGTAATGGTTGTGCCTGGCATATAAAGATCAAAAAACAGTAATTCAATGATTATATATAATAATCATTTTACGAAATTGTTATCAGAAAGCAAAAAAATAGTATAACAATAGCTAATAAAAGATATACTATCATGAAATAGATCTATTTTATTTCTATTTCTTGCTATCAAAAATATAGCTGACTCAGTAGTGAACAAGTGGATACAGTCAGACTGTTTTAACTAAACAAAGAAACCAATATTATGAAAATAGGAGATAAAGTTCGTACCCTGCGGGGCAGCGAAGAAGGAACTGTTGTTCGATTTCTGGACAAGAATTTGGTGGAAGTAGAAATCGAGGATGGTTTTGGTATTCCGGTACTCCAAAGCGAACTAGTGGTGGTAGCTGAGGAAGAGAAAAATTACTTCGACCGAAGCGAGCAGCAGAGAGAACCGGTCCGGTCAATGGCCGACGAAACTCCTTCCAAGCCATCCCGGCAGGGCATCTATCTGGCTCATGTGGTTATTAATGACCAAAAGCTGTCGTTGCACCTGGTAAACGCTACCGATTTTGAGCTTCCCTTTTCGGTAGGTGAAGAAGAAAAAGGAAACTATAAAGGAATTAGTGCCGGATTGCTTTCACCTCAGTCTACCGCCAAGCTAAAAGATGTGCAGGTAGCAGAATTTGATCAGTGGCCCACGTTGGTGATTCAGCTTATTTTTCACCGTACGGGCTACTTCACGCTGCGCGAACCTTTGCAGCGGCAGATTAAATTCAAAGCCAATACCTTCTTCAAGAGCAAAAGTACCGCTCCAATCTTACAGAAGCCAGCCTTTGTCTACCGGATTGATGAGCAGATGGGTAAGCCTCTCGATCCGGATAAGCTAAAAGAAGGAATGTTTGCCAAACCGGAGTCAACTTCTGAGTCTTCAGCCTTGCGGTTAGAGCGCCCGCCCCGTCAAGTAGATTTGCATATTGAGAAGCTGACCAAAAACTACGATAACATGAGCAACCCTGAAATGCTGGAACTCCAACTTCGGACCTTCGACGAGAAACTGGATCAGGCGATTGCTACCGGTATGGATGAGATCACCTTCATTCACGGGGTAGGTGGTGGTGTGCTGCGGGATGCCATCCATAAAAGGCTATCGAAACTCAAAAATATTAACTATTTCCAGGATACCATGCGTGATAATTTTGGGTACGGTGCCACCCTGGTTCGAATTAAATAGCCTACTTCGTCGTTAAGTCCAAAAGAAGAAACAGGTGCGTATATGCGAAGTATAGTATTTATCCTCAGTTGGCTGCTGCTAAGTGGGGGAGCGATAGCTCAGTCAGCCCTGGATACTACCCAGGTAATTACTTACTACGACTCGGCTCAGACTATTCCAAAGGCGAAATATTTCATTCTGGATAACGATAGCACTAGGGCTCACGGCGATTATGTGCGCTACTTCCCTGATGGTAGTATTTCGGCGCGGGGTGAGTTTAACGACGGGCAGATGATCGGGGTGTTTCGAGAGTTTTATCCTAATGGGGCAGTGCAGCGCATCATTCCCTACGAGGAGGGCAAAAAAGAAGGCGAGGTAGTGGTGCTCACTCCCTTTGGTGATACCCTACAAACCGTCTATTTTAAGGATAATAAAATGGAAGGCGAACTGCGAGCGTACCACGAAGACGGTACCCTAAAGAACAAAACTCGGTTCGTAAATGACAAACCCGACGGCCTGATAGAATCGTACCACCCTAATGGGAACTTGCGGGAGCAACTCACCTACGAGCAGGGCATTCAGCAGGGACCGGTGCGGCAGTTTTATCAGGACGGTACCCTCCGCAATGAGGGAACTTACGTTAACTCTAGCCTGGAAGGATTATATACCGAATATTATCCGAATGGCGAAATATCCGCTCAAACCACCTTCAAGGAAGGTCAGCGTCACGGTACTTCTAAGTCTTACTCCGATACCGGACAACTGCTGGACGAAGAGCAGTACGAACGAGGTTTTCTGGAGGGTGAAGCCCGCTACTACTATCCCGACGGTACACTAAAGGCCGAACGAACTTTTCGAGCCGGAAAGCCGATAGGCGAACATCGGGAGTATAACCCGGATGGTGCGCTACAAATACTAACCAAGTACGAACCAGACACTACCTACATTGAGGCGTACTACGAAGACCAGCGGTTACGTAGTCAGCAGCAGCGGGTAGAGGGCAAGCCCGCGGGCACCTGGAAGGCATTTTATCCCAACGCTCAGCTTCAGGAGCAATTAACTTACCGGGAAGGAAAGCTCTCGGATACCACCTTCAACTATTACAAAAATGGCCAACTGGCCCGGATAGAGGTTTTCAAGAACGGACGCCGAACCCAAACCAGCAAAGAGTATTATCCCTCCGGAGCTATTAAAAGTGAAACCGATTATTACGCCGGAGTACGGCAGGGTGACTACCGCCTATACCACGAAAATGGCGAACTTAAGGAAGAGGGAGAATACAACGGCGACGAACCCTCCGGCACCTGGAAATTCTACGATGAAAAGGGAGAACTGCTAAGAAAAGAAAAGAAGTAGGAACTTGACGGTTCGCCGCCTTTAGGTTTGTACGGTAGTAAAAAACTAAGAGAGCAGTAGTTGCTACTAAGCGGTGAATATGTGGGTAACTCGGTAGAGTTATCCATATATTCACTGCTAACTAACACCGGTTTGGGTGCACCATGTTCGCCGCTAAGAAAAACTTATATCGCGATTTGGACCCAGACCAATTACTAGACGCGCTTCAGGTAGAAATTTAGGCTTGTGACCTATTAGTAAGGTTTTGAAGATACGTCTATTGCTACTACACTCTAACCGTAAAATTATGAAAGTTAAATTCTTCATTGGCATTGACATTAGCAAAAAGACACTGGATTTCGCAGTCAGAGACTCGCAACAGTTCTTGTTCCACTTGAAGGTTGGGAACTCTTTAGCCGGACTTGACACCTTCAAATCTTATTGCCAGGAACATGAAGCAGCATTAGAGAACAGCTTAATATGCTGTGAGCATACTGGCGTCTATAGCCAGCATATCCTCTCACTGGCCGCTCAAGAAGGTATATCCTTATGGTTAGAATCTTCCACCAGAATCAAACGCTCCATTGGTTTACAGCGTGGTAAGAGCGATAAGATAGATGCTATCCGAATCAGTGAATACGCTTTTCGCTATGCCGATCAGGCACAACTCTGGCAACCTGAACGGAAAGTTTTGCTTGAACTTAAACATTTGGTAGGGTTGCGTAAGCGACTCATGCTAGCCAAGGACACCCTGCAAGTACCCTTAAAAGAAGCGACTGACTTTCAGGACAAAAAGCTCAGTAAGAAGATGCAAGCTCTCAACCGCGCGGCGGACCGCCAAAAGCCTATCAAAGCACTTCAGAAACAGATACAGCAAGTGGAAAAACAGATTCGTACATTGATAAAGGAAGATGAGGTCCTTCATCATTTGTTCGGGTTAGTCACTTCGGTAAGTGGTGTAGGCGAAGTGATTTTTTGGGAAGTGATCATCACCACCAACGAGTTTAAATTATTTAGTTGCCCCCGTAAATATGCTTGCTACGCTGGTGTTGCTCCCTTTGAACATAGCTCTGGTACCAGCATCCGGGGAAAGACCAGGGTAAGTCATTTGGCCAATAAACAGCTCAAACAGCTTTTCCACATGGCCGCTATGTCGGTAACTCTACGAGAGAACGAATTAGCGGACTATTACCACCGAAAGGTGGAAGAAGGAAAAAGCAAGATGTCCGTACTAAATGCGGTGCGTAATAAGATTATCCATCGAATTTTCGCTTGCGTTCTCAACAATAGAAAATATGAAAAAACTATATGACTACGCTTGCATAGTCCGTAGAAATCGCGATTAATCGCACAGTTGGGCCGCCCCGGCGAACCGTCAAGTTCCTACCTAATAAAAACTACTAAGCTACCGTCTGAACGAGCGATTGTAGCCACTTTTCGGCCCGCTGTTTATCGGCGAAGTAGCCAGTAGCTGATTTTTTCGTCGTACCGTTGGTTTTGCGAGAAACAATCTTTCCCGCGATCTCATCAAAAATATTGTTGGCTAACACAAACGCGGTAGAGCTTTCGGAAATCTGCTGTTCAAAACGAGGTTTCCAGTTTTCGTTCACCCACTCCCAGTCCTGACAATCCACCCCTTTCAAGCTGGTTTGGTCAATTAGCCAGTGCGTAAGCTGATGTTCCTGGGCAATATTTAGCGATTTATTCCAAGCCTCCCGGTATTGTTCACCTTTGGCGAAGCCTCGCCAGGTTTGCACTAACGCTTGTAATTCGGTATTAACTTCAATAGTAACGTACTGGTTTTGATAGCAGATCATAGGTTTGCTCAGTAAAATGATAATGTCTGATTCTGAGCAAATAGCCTGACAGAAATACGCTAAAAATGACGGGAAATCTTGGAAACCTTAGTAGGGTAAGGATTCTGCAAATAAATGCTAAAAAGCAGTGGTGTCTAATAATTGAACTTTAGCTAGCGAAGCTAAAGTTCAATTCTCAGCTTATTGTTTCTCCATTAGCTTACTCATACCAGCGTTTAGCAGTTTGTCCGGAATAATATTGGAAAAATACGCTTGCACTTTGTTCATAGCCCCCGAAATAACCCGCATCTCGCCCTTCATCATGGCTTCGTAACCATCTTTGGCTACTTCGGCAGGATCAGATAGAGGAGTATCAGTTACGTTAGCATCTTCCGCATTGGCCCGAATGAAGAACTCTGTATCCGAAGCACCGGGGCATAGAGCGGTCATGGTTACTCCGGTATCCTTTAGTTCGTAAGAAACTGCTTCGGAAAATGAGAGCACGAATGCTTTGGTAGCCGCGTAAACCGATAGTTTGGGCACCGGCATAAATGAAACAGTAGAAGCTAATTGCAGAATTCGGCCTTCGCCTCGGCGAACCATATCGCGCACAAAAAGCTTGGTCAACACCACCAGAGAGGTGACATTCAGGTTGATCATCGCTACTTCTTTGGATATATCAGTATCTACGAACTTACCGTGTTCACCAAAACCGGCATCGTTTACCAAAGCAT
This sequence comes from uncultured Roseivirgaceae bacterium, assembly GCA_964551335.1. GTDB lineage: Bacteria > Bacteroidota > Bacteroidia > Cytophagales > Cyclobacteriaceae > Tunicatimonas. The sequence goes on along the minus strand of CAZKCO010000013.1, from coordinate 104,289 downwards.
CTATCGTAAGGCCGCGTTGCTGCACCGCATCGTAAAGCTCCTGAGCGGCGTTGGGTTGAGATAAATCTATAGAAATCACTACGGGAGCTGATCCGGAAAATTCAGCCGTTAAGTGATCGGCTAGTTCTTGGAGTTCATTTTCGCGGCGGGCCACGAGAATAAGCTGGTATCCGTCGTGAGCAAAAAGTTTGGCTATTTCGCGTCCGAATCCGCTACTGGCTCCGGTCACTAAAGCCGTTTTGTGGTTTGCGTCCATCATAAAAAATTGAACAGTTGTAAAAATAGTGTACGGCAATACAACCCGATGTGTCCGGAAAGGTTACCGTAGCTACCACAGTTAAAAAAACTTATTTACGAACAAGTGCCAGAAGTGACAAACTAAAAGTTACTCTTCGCTTACTGTGATCTTCTCAATTTTATCGCCCTGCCGGATATCGTCAATTACATCCAGTCCTTCCACTACCTTGCCAAATACAGTGTGGTTACGATCCAGGTGGGCGGTATTATCCCGGCTGTGGCAGATAAAGAATTGGCTGCCCCCAGTATTACGCCCCGCGTGGGCCATCGAGAGCACTCCCCGATCGTGGTACTGATTATCGCCGTCCAGTTCGCAATCGATAGTATAGCCTGGGCCTCCGGCTCCGGTTCCATTGGGGCAACCACCCTGAATCACAAAATTCGGGATAACGCGGTGAAAAGTTAGTCCGTCGTAGAACCCATCTTTGGATAGTTTTACAAAGTTATCTACGGTATTGGGAGCGTCCTCCTCGAAGAACTCTACTTTCATGGTGCCTTTCTCAGTGACAATCTCGGCAGTTTTCATAGGTCTGTCAATTTATTGGTTAATGATCGGCGAAATTATAAAAATTATGGCAACCCGGTAATTCCGTTTAGTAAAATCACCGGCGAATTTGGTTTATCCCGTTTTTCGTCAGAAATTGAGAGGCACTAACCAGATACATCCCTCGTTATCAGAGTTGTTATTCGTAATTACCTAACATAAAACCCTTTCATGTATATTATTGAATCTTCTAAAGTCTACGATGCTATCATAGTAGGCTCCGGTGCGGGCGGTGGCATGGCCGCTAAAGTGCTGGCCGAGTCCGGGCTTTCGGTGGCCATCGTGGAAGCGGGTCCGTTTTTCGACCCCACCAATGCCGAGCAGATGACCCAACTCAAGTGGCCGTATGAATCGCCTCGGCGGGGAGCCAGTACTACCCGAGCCTTTGGCGATTTTGACGCTGCTTACGGTGGCTGGGAAATTGATGGCGAGCCCTACACTCGCGCTGAAGGTACTGAGTTCGATTGGTTCCGCTCCCATATGCTGGGCGGACGCACCAACCACTGGGGGCGTATTTCGCTGCGCTTCGGACCTAAAGATTTCAAACGAAAAGATATTGACGGCTTGGGTGATAACTGGCCCATCGGCTACGATGATGTAAAGCCTTACTACGACAAAGTAGACAAGCTCATTGGCGTATTCGGCAGTAAAGAAAATCTGGATAACGAACCGGATGGCTACTTTCTACCGGTGCCTAAGCCCCGTTTGCACGAACTGTACTACATCAATGCCGCCCGTAAGGCCGGAGTAACCGTGATTCCTTCCCGATTGTCTATCCTCACTAAACGGGTCAATCAGGATCGGGGTATCTGCTTTTACTGCCGACAGTGTTCCCGGGCCTGTTCGGCTAAAGCTGACTTTTCGTCCAGCACCGCACTTGTATTTCCGGCTCAGAAAACCGGTAATGCCGATCTGTTCGTCAATTCCATTGTGCGGGAGGTTACCACAGATAGTGAAGGAAGAGCTACCGGAGTATCCTACGTGAATAAAGAAGACCGGCAGGAATATCAACTTAAAGGAAAAACGGTAATTTTAGCTGCCTCAGCCTGTAGCTCGGCCCGAATCTTACTGAACTCTAAAAGCAGCCAGCATCCTAACGGACTAGGCAACGGTTCGGATATAGTGGGTAAGTACCTGCACGATTCAACCGGAAGCAGCCGGTCGGCTTTTGTACCGGAGCTGATGAACCGCAAGGTGACTTACAACGAAGATGGAGTGGGAGGAATGCACGTGTACAGTCCCTGGTGGCTGGATAACAAGCAGTTAGATTTTCCGCGGGGCTACCACATTGAGGTATGGGGCGGTATGAGTATGCCTTCCTACGGCTTTGGCTTCGGAGCATCGGAGATGAATAAGTTTGTGGGTGAACAAGTAGGCGGCTACGGCAACAAGCTACGCGATGATGTGAAGCGTTTTTACGGAGCGGTGATGGGCGTATCGGGCCGGGGTGAGAGCGTAGCCCAGAAAGATAACTACTGCGAGATTGATCCCAATGTAGTGGACGAATGGGGGATTCCGGTACTGAGGTTTAACTACAATTGGACGGATCATGAGCGGCTTCAGGCTAAGCATATGCATGAAACGTTTGAAGAAATCTTTGACGCGATGGGTGCTACGCCGCTGGGCGAAGTTCCGGGCAAAGAGCAGGACTACGGTTTGGCAGCACCAGGCCGGATTATTCACGAAGTGGGTACTACCCGCATGGGCGACGATCCTAAAACTTCGGTAGTGAACCGAAACCAGCAGTTGCACGAAGCAGATAATGTGTTTGTAGTGGACGGTGGTCCGTTTGTATCGCAGGCGGATAAAAATCCAACTTGGACGATTCTGGCGCTTTCCTGGAAAACGTCGGACTACATTATTGATCAACTCAAAAAACAAAATATTTAAGATGGACAGAAGAGAATCCATGAAAACCATGCTGCTGGGTTCCTTAACCGGCGGCTTAGTCATGAGCGGTTGCGCTCCCGAAGAAACCGCCGAGAAGACCGTAACCCCTGCAGCAACCGATGGCTACGGCCGTACCGAAGCCGAGAAGCTGCGCGACAAGATGCTGATGGAAGCAGAGTTCTTTACGGAAGCGGAGGTTGATACTATCGCTACGCTTTGTGATCTGATTTTACCCGCTAACGCGGATTTTGGTTCGGCTACCGATGCCGGAGTACACGAGTTTATCGCGTTCATCGTCAAGGATATTCCAACCTATCAGGTGCCTCTGCGGGGCGGTATGATGTGGCTCAATCACCGGGCTAGTAAGAAGTTCGGTAACGTATTTGCGGAGTGCTCCGAAGCCCAGCAAACAGCATTGTTAGATGAGATTGCCTATCCGGAAAAGGCTACGCCCGAAGTGGCCCAGGGGGTAGAATTCTTCGACCGGATGCGTAACCTTACCCTTACCGGCTACTATACGTCCAAAATGGGCATTGAGGAGCTAGGCTACCAGGGCAACCGCCCCAACGTGTGGGACGGCGTGCCCGAAGACATTCTGCAGGAGCACGGCTTATCTTACGACGAAGAATGGCTAGCCAAATGCATCAACCAGGAAAACCGCGACGTAATGGCCGAATGGGACGAAGACGGTAACCTACTTACCTGATTACTTTAGTCAATCATTTATTCTTAACCAATGCCCGGAATAGTAAATTCTGGGCTTTTTTTATGACCTGAGCTCCGGAAAAATCAATAAGCCCGCACGGTTTTGCCTTCCATGAAGTTGATGAAGGATTTATTCACCACCAGGTTACCACCCAGCGTAGGATAATCGCCGGTAAAGTACCAATCACCTTCGTGATCAGGGCAGGCCTTATGGAGATTCTCTACCGTTTGGTATACTACATCGTAGTCGCAGGTGAGGTCAGCCGGACGAGTGATTTCGGCAATCATGTCGGATACCTGCTTATAATCGAAAGGCTCGTATAACCGCTTCACAAAGTTGGGGGCACCCTTCTTCTGCCCTTCGGCCACACAAAGATCGTAGACTTCGTCAATCAGGTTATCCAGTCCGCTGTTTTTCAGTAGCTGTAGTACCGCCCGGAACGCGACAAATTCATTCATTTTAGACATATCGATGCCGTAGCAATCGGGGAAGCGAATTTGGGGGGCGGATGAAACGATGACAATTTTCTTAGGGTTGAGGCGATTTAGCATCCGAAGAATACTCTTTTCTAGCGTAGTACCCCGTACAATAGAGTCGTCAATAACCACAATATTGTCTACATCCTTGCGGATCACCTCGTAGGTAGTATCGTATACGTGCGCTACCAGTTCATTCCGATGGTCATCATCAGTAATAAAAGTTCGTAGCTTGGCATCTTTCACTACCAGTTTTTCTACCCGCGGGCGGAATGAGAGAAGCTTATGAAGGTATTTCTCATCCACTTTGCCCCCTTCTGATTGTTTGCTGATTGCCTGAATACGCTCGTTGCTCAGGTGGTCTTCCAGTCCCTCCAGCATCCCGAGAAAAGCAGTTTCGGCGCTGTTAGGAATGTAGGAAAAGACAGTGTTCTGCAAATCGTAGTCAATAGATTCCAGCACCTGCGGAATGAGCAGCTTGCCCAGATCTTTACGCTCGCTGTAAATGTTAGGGTCTGAGGCTCGAGAAAAATAAATGCGCTCAAAGCTACACGAGCGCTTTTCCAGTGTATCAATAAACTGTTTTTCGCCGTAGTTACCCGCTTTATCAATAATCAGGGCATGGCCCGGCTGAATCTCCCTGATTTCGTCATAGGGCACATTAAAGGCCGTTTTAATCGGCGGCTTTTCCGAAGCGATAACCACTACTTCATCGTCGGCGTAGTAGTAGGCCGGACGAATACCGGCCGGGTCGCGCGCTACGAAGGAAGAACCGCTGCCGATGAGACCGGCCATGGCGTAGCCGCCGTCAAAGTCTTTGCAGGAGCGTTGTAGTACGCGCTGTAAATTGATGTTATCTTCAATAATCTCGGTGATCTGCTGGTTAGTATGAGTAAACTTGAACTGATCGAACAAGTCCTGATTTTCCTGGTCCAGAAAATGACCGATCTTCTCCATCACCGTAATAGTATCGGCTTTCTCCTTCGGATGCTGCCCCAAACTGACCAGAATATCGAACAGTTCGTCTACGTTGGTCATGTTAAAGTTACCGGCCATCACCAGGTTACGGCTACGCCAGTTGTTTTGCCGCAGCATGGGGTGGCAGTATTCAATAGAATTTTTTCCGTGGGTGCCGTAGCGCAAGTGCCCTAGCCAAACCTCCCCGGTGAAGGCTACATTATCCTGTAGCCACTTAGCATCCAGTAGGCGCTCGGTGCCCCAGGCCTGCCGAACCTTCTTGTACTTCTTATTGATCTTTTTGAATACGTCCGAGATAGGTCGGTCTGATACCGAGCGATAGCGGCTGATATAGCGTGAGCCGGGAGAAGTGTTGATCTTAATATTAGCCACGCCTACACCATCCTGTCCTCGGTTGTGCTGCTTTTCCATCAGCAAATACAGCTTATTGACGGCGTACAGCGGGGTTCCGTACTTGTCAATATAGTACTGGAGAGGTTTGCGGAGGCGGATCATGGCGATGCCGCATTCGTGTTTGATAGATTCGCTCATAGAGGTATGGACTAATATTTAGTACTAAAGTACGCTGATTATTTTATTAATAATAGCCAGCAACCAATCTGCTTTAAAAAACAATACGAGTAACGGAATGATTAGCAAAATCGTCCCAAATTTTCCTAAAAATTGTGAAGAATAATTTGGGCTAGGCAAAACCGGCGATTCGCTGGTCTCAGAGGTGTTTTTAAAGAACAGGTAGTACGGAATTTTCAGATAGTAAAACAAAGCAATCACCGTATTGAAGAGGCCTACTACTAATATTAACAGCAATTGGGGCTCCTGGGTTTGCTGATAATGATCCCACAAGGCAGAAAAAATGAATAGCTTGGCGGTGAACCCGGAAGTAGGCGGTAGTCCCGTAAGGGCCGCCATCACCAGTAACATCGCCACCCCTAGCAGTGGTAAGCGCAACCCCAGCCCCCGGTAGTCGGGAATATTGCGGGAGCCGGTGTGCTCTTCAAACAGTTTTATGAGCCAGAATGCGGCTAAATTCATCGCCAGGTAGACCGTGGCGTAGAAAATAATACTGTAGGTGCCCCAGTTATTAGCCACCAGTATGCCCACCAGCAGGAATCCGGAGTGGGCAATGGAAGAGTAAGCCAGCATCCGCTGGGCGTTGGTTTGATGCAGGGCGGCTACGTTTCCGGCAATCATCGTAATCATCGCAATAAACCCAATCAGCCACTCACCCGGAAACTCGGGAGAGGCGCTGAACAGTAGCGGGGCGACTCTGACCAGCAAACCGATCCCGGCAATCTTCGGTACGATGGAGAAAAAAGCCGCTATCGGAGTAGGCACGCCTTCGTAGATATCGGGCGCCCAGATATGAAAAGGAACCGCTGAAATCTTGAACAAAAAGCCGCAGAGTGTAAATCCGATGGCGATACTGCTTAAGATAGGGGAGGCGGTGCTTAGTCCTTGAAAAAAGGATGTATCAGTGAACAATAGCGTACCCGTGAGGCCGTACAGCAGTGACATACCGTAGAGCATCAGCCCGGAAGCCGCACTACCGTATAGTACGTACTTCATACTGGCTTCGGCGCTCTTACGGTCAAAATTAAAATTAGCCAGCACGTACGAACTGAGTGAGACCAGTTCGATGGCCAGATAAATAGTCAACAGGTGCAATGTGCTCACCATCAGCGATGCTCCCAACGCCACGCCTAGTAGCATAATGTAGTATTCGCCAATCCGGTCGAGCCGTTCAAAACCTACCTGCTGAGAACCGCTACGGGTACGGATACTCATTAAACCGACAAAGAATAAGGTTAAGCCAAACAACCCCTTTAGGTAGATTGCGAATCGATCCAGTACTAATGTATCCAGAAAGCGGGGTAACGTTTCATCTACTGACAATAAATTCCACTGCTGAACCAGAAAGTAACCGCTTACGAGTACTGTTATCAGCAGCATTCCCACGAATAGCCAACTTCTCTTTTTCCGCAGAATCAAATCCACAAGTAACACCACAACTAAGCCTACCGCCAGTGTTACCTCCGGCCACAGCCAGGTAGCACTGCGCAGAATCACGCGTAAGTCGTTCGCTAGTGTGGAGGTAATATCCATGCGAAGTCAGCCTATGGATTAGTGATTTGTTCCAGATACTGCACTCCCTGTTCGTTCATATACTCCGCCCAGTGCCGCACCGACTCACCCACCACATCCAGAAACAAACTGGGGGCAATGCCGAATACGAAGGTGGCTATCGCCAGCGGAACCAGCATGATATATTCTCGCCACGAGAGATCACGTAGCTGATCGGACCAGCTTTCTTCCCGTACATAGTATTTTCCGAAAAACATTCGTTGCAGTGTCCACAGGTAATACCCAGCACTCAGAATTAGTCCCAGTGCGGCAAAAATTGCCATCCAGCGGGGTAGCAGATCGTTCACTGTAGCGGAGTTAAAGGCTCCCAGCAGTGTCAGTATCTCCGCCACAAACCCCGAAAAGCCCGGCAGTCCCAGCGAGGCGAAGAAGCCGATAATGACCAGTACGGTAAAATAGGGCATTTTCTGAGTGAGTCCCCCGTAATGGGCAATCATGCGGTCGTGGGTACGGTCGTAGATTACTCCCGCAATCAGGAACAGCAGTGGGGAAATCAGTCCGTGGCTGAACATCTGGTACAAACTGCCGCTGACGCCCTCTGACGTAAGCGAAGCCAGCCCGAGTAACACAAAGCCCATGTGGGATACCGAGGAGTAGGCGATCATCTTCTTCAGATCGCGCATGGCTAAAGCATTAAACGCTCCGTATAAAATAGAGATCACTCCTAGAAAACCCACCCACCAGGCAAACTGTAGGGCCGCTTCCGGAAACATGCTGTAGGCTGTGCGAAAAATACCGTAGCCCCCAATCTTCAGCAGTAACCCAGCTAATACCACCGAAATAGCGGTAGGGGCTTCTACGTGAGCATCGGGCAGCCAGGTGTGCAGCGGCACCGACGGTAATTTAATCGCAAAACCGATCAAGAGTGCCCAGAAGGCCAGCCAGCGTAGCGGAATATTCCCCCACTGCGTGCCATCCAGTGATAAAGTGCTATCGGGTAAAAAATTATGAATATCAGTCATAGCCACCATATCAAACGTACGCACCAAATCCTGACCAGCAATGCGCCCTTCGTATAGCTGATCCTGCACGTAGGCAATCTCGGTAGCCGAGGGGTGATTACCCAGTAAACCCGCGGTTTCTCCGGTAGCTACCGGATCAATTACGCTGAGGTAGAGGCCGATCATGGCAATGAGAATGAAGATAGAACCGGCCAGGGTGTATAGAAAGAACTTGATAGAAGCGTACTCCCGGCGAGCGCCGCCCCAGATGCCAATGAGAAAGTACATCGGCAGCAGCATAAACTCAAAAAAGAGATAAAACAGAAAGAAATCCAATGCGATAAAGCAACCTACTACCGAGGAGCTTAGCAGCAAAAACAACAGTGCGTAGCCTTTCACCTGCCGTTGAATAGTCCAGGAAGAAATAGCAGCAATCAGCAAAATAAGCGTAGATAGCACTACCAGTGGCAGGCTGATACCGTCTACTGCTACAAAGTAATCAATGGACAAATGCCCTAAATTTCCCAGGTTCAGGCTAATCCAGTCGAAGCGCTCTACCAGTTGTAGATTATAGTAGGCCGAAGAAACCGTGTTTTCGGATACCCTATTGGCATCGAACTGTACGTAGACAAAACCGGCAATAATTAGCTGTAAACCGGTAGCTGTAATTATTCCGATACGATGAATTAACCGCTGGGCGGGAGGAACGAACAGCAGAACCAAAGCAACCGCCAGGGGAGTGAAGATCAGTAGAGAGAGTAGGTGTTCGGCCATGTCGGCGACAAATTTCTTATTTTACCGAACAAATGCGAATACTTGGCGAGTAAAAATGCGGACAATCCTCGCTAACACCCGCGACCTTGAGACTTTAGAGGTTTGAGGAATACAGTTCAGCCTAGAATTCAATGTCAAAACTTCCGAAGTCTGAATGAGCTAAATCATTTTTTCTATCCTCTCAAATCTATTACTTTAGTCGCTCAAAGCTGATTTTATGAATAACGCTGCCCAAAAATTCCTTTATGAAATGATTAGCCAGCAGTCGTCACACGAGGCGGTACAGTGGCTAGATCAACAAACCAACAAATACCAAAATCAGCCGAGCAATCGCATCTTTAACCTGACCTTTAGTATGCTAGCCCGGCACTTTAACAAAACCGGTCTGGCTTTGAGTGACGAAACAGAGCGAAAAGCTGAGCAAATTCGTAGTGGTTGGGATTTAAGTCAGTGGGATATGCGGCAAACTGCGCGTACTTACTGGCTATTGCAGCTACCGGCTGAATCGTTTGAAGATTACCGTTCGGTACTGGATCGGCTGTTTGCTACCGCCGATGTAGACGAACAAGTAACGCTGTACGCTGCGCTTCCGCTTTACGCTTTCCCCGAGCAGATGGCGTACCGGGCTTCGGAAGGCATTCGCACCAATATCACCGATGTGTTTGATGCGGTGGCACTGTGTAATCCGTACCCGGCCGAGTATATGTCGGACGAAGCTTGGAACCAAATGGTGCTGAAAGCCATCTTTATGGGCCGTCCGCTGTACCTGATTCAGCAACTGGATCAACGTCGTAATCCCGATCAGGCCCGGATGCTGATTGATTTTGCCCACGAGCGCTGGGCTGCTAATCGCCCGGTGACTCCCGAACTATGGCGAGGCGTAGCGCCCTATCTCAGCGAAGAGCACCTTCCGGATATTCAGCAGCTGCTGGAGAAAGGGGGCACTTTGGATAAACAAGCCGCCGTACTCGCCATTGAAGAAAGCGGAAACGATACCCTACAAAAACAGTTAGCCAATTATCCACTACCTGATGAAGAACTTGACTGGAAAACCATTGGACAAAGAGCAATTAGCAATGTACAGTGAACAATGTGTAATGTGCAAAGCCAGTGACAAAAGACAATAAGCAATTTAGCAATCGGAATCATCGAACAATTGAACCATGATGTATATAGACCCCCATATTCACGTTACTTCCCGCACTACCGACGATTACGAAGCCATGCAGCAGGCGGGCATTGTCGCCATTATTGAACCGGCTTTCTGGCTGGGGCAGCCTCGCACCCAGGTAGGCAGCTTCCAGGATTACTTTAGCAGCCTGATTGGCTGGGAACGCTTTCGGGCCAGTCAGTTCGGTATTAAGCACTACTGTACTATTGGCTTGAATTCTCGCGAAGCGAATAATGAAGCGTTGGCTGAAGAGGTGATGGAATTGCTGCCGCTGTTCCTGAGTAAGGAAGGTGTAGTAGCCGTAGGCGAAATCGGCTACGACGATCAGACCCCGGCCGAAGATAAATACTTTAGGGAGCAACTGGAGCTCGCTCGGGAAATGGATATGCCGGTGATGATCCACACCCCGCACCGCGATAAGAAAGCCGGAACCTCCCGCAGTATGGATGTCTGCGAAGAGCACGGTTTAGCGCCCTCTAAGGTAGTGGTAGATCATAACAATGAAGAAACCATCAAAGAAGTGCTGGACCGGGGCTTCTGGGCCGCTTTCTCTATTTATCCTCACACCAAAATGAGTTCCGAGCGCATGGTGGCGATTGTGCAGCAGTACGGCCCCGAGCGTATTCTGGTGAACAGTGCCGCCGACTGGGGCATCAGCGACCCGCTCTCCGTACCCAAAACCGCTGCTCTGATGAAGGAAAAAGGCTTACCTGAAGAACACATTCGCCTTACCTGCTACCAAAACGCCCTGGATGCCTACGGCCAGAGCGGGCAAATGAACGAAGCCGACTGGCAAACCCCCGAACTGATCGACCAGCGCAAAAAATTCTCCGGCAACTCCATTTTACGTGGAGGGCAAACCCCGAGGGTGGATGAGGCTAACTCTTAAAATTTTTTGAAAGACAACTCGCAAAAGGTTATCTTAGGGTTAGGCTGATTAGAAATCTTATGGATTTATTGATTAAAGAAAAGACTCTAAATAAGGTAGAAATAACTGCTCAGGAGTTAATCATTGAGATAGCCGTCCACCCTTATGATACGGAACGTCTTTCGATGGGGCAAGCCCGACGAAGAAGATTTGGAAACTGATCTTGCTAATCCAAAGACGTTGAAAAAACGTAAAACTTTTTAAGATTCACCAATCAGTAGTAAAGAATTTAGAATCGCCTATGGAAACCGAAGAGATCATTAAGGAGATAAAGAAGCTTACGATTAAAGATCGGCTTAAGATCATTGAGAAGACAGCTAAAACGATTCAGGATGAGGACGAAAAGGAACAGATGAGAAAAGCGGCTGACCAACTCTACAGTGACTACAAGGATGATGCGGATTTGACTGCGTTTACTGCATTAGACTTAGAAGATTTCTATGAAACAAGGTGAAATCTGGCTGATTAATTTAGATCCTTCCGTTGGATCTGAGATGAAAAAAACTAGACCCGCTATCATTGTAAACGATGATAATTTAGGAAAGCTACCGCTAAAAGTTATTGTTCCCGTTACTGATTGGAAAGATCGGTATCAGATAGCGGTTTGGATGGTTAAGTTGACACCAAATGCTACCAATGGATTAAGTAAAGTTTCTAGTGGCGATTGTTTCCAGGTGAGATCGGTTTCCGAAAAGAGGTTCGTGAGAAAGCTAGGCGAAATTACTTCAGCAGAGCGCGAACAGATCAAAGTAGCATTAGCTAAAGTACTGACAATAGAGTAGTAACATCATAATTGGCTAGACGATTAACCAAGTATTCTAGCCCGACCAAGTATGCCCCTTCCCCCAAAACTACGAGCCTACTTACAACTGATGCGTCCCGCCAACATCGTGACGGCGATTGCTGATATTCTGGCGGGAGCAGCGGCTTCCGGGGCTATTTCGGTCATGCTAGACGGTGTTGGTGAGAATAATGATTATTTAATTAATCTACTTTGGCTGGTGGCAGCTACCATTGGATTGTACGGGGGGGGCGTGGTGTTTAACGATGTGTTTGATGCCAAGTTAGATCAGGAAGAACGTCCGGAGCGACCTATTCCTCGGGGTGATGTTTCGGTCACGGAAGGAGCCACACTAGGTGGAGTACTGCTAGCCGGTGGAATTCTATCAGCTATGCTAGTGTCCAAGGAAAGTGGCATTATTGCCTTAGCGGTTGCCGCTTGTGCCCTGCTGTACGATGCCTGGGGTAAGCACCAACTTATTTTCGGGCCTATCAACATGGGGTTGTGCCGGGGAGGGAATCTGTTGTTAGGCATCAGTCTGATTACGGCTGCGATCGCCGACTATTGGTATTTGAGTTTTATTCCCATTGTGTACATTGCCGCCATTACGATGGTGAGTCGGGGGGAGGTGCACGGGGGGAATCGTTCGGCTCTCTGGGGTGGGGCCGGATTGTACGCTATCGTCATTCTGGCGTTAGCTATTCTGGCAATTCGGGAGCAAAGCGGTTGGGTAGCTTTTGTGTTTCTGGCGCTGTTCGCCTCGCAAATTTATCCCCCACTGTTTAAAGCCATCCGGCACGCTCAACCGCAGTTTATCGGCAAAGCCGTGAAAGCCGGAGTTATCTCGCTCATCATTCTCAACGCGGTTTTTGCCAGTATTTTTGCCTCCGGACTATTCGGGTTGCTAGTTCTCTTACTGCTACCGTTATCCATCGGATTGGCCCGCTACTTTGCCGTCACCTGATGCGAAACCTTTTCTTCCAACAAATTGTCGTGTTTTAGCAGTTGATTGTTAAATTGCTTATTGTCGTTTGTAGTCTACAATAGTTGTTGGTTCATTATTCATTATCAATTCTCCATTGTCAATTTTCAATTAATGAAGTCGCTATCCCAATCCTTTTCTGTTGCTTTCCAATATCAGGTGCATTTTACCGACAAGCTGTTTCAGGCTGAAAACCCCTTACTCAAAGAAGTTTTTCCAAAGGATAGCCTGGCTAAACTGTTCGTAGTTGTCGACCAAGGAGTAAGCGAAGCGCATCCACAACTGCTAGTCGAAGTAAAAGATTATGTTAATGCGCATTCCGATTCTCTTGCCTTGTTTGCTGACCCACTAGTAGTGCCCGGGGGTGAAGCGGCCAAGAACAATACTGAATACTTGCAGCAAATTATTGAGGCTGTAGACCGCTATCGTATCGACCGGCATTCGTATATCGTGGCCATTGGGGGTGGTGCGATGCTGGATATGGTGGGACTGGCGGCGGCGGTGGCCCATCGGGGAGTACGCCACATTCGTGTTCCCACTACGGTGTTGTCGCAGAACGATTCGGGGGTAGGGGTGAAGAACGGAGTTAACTACTTCGGTAAGAAAAACTTTCTGGGCACCTTCGCTCCACCCTACGCCGTCATCAACGATTCGGCTTTTCTTTCCACCCTGGATGACCGGGACTGGCGAGCGGGTATTGCCGAGGCCATTAAAGTAGCCCTCATCAAAGATGCCCCGTTCTGGGAACGACTGGAGCAGGATGCCCCGGCACTAGCTAACCGTGATCAGGAAGCGATGAGCTATCTCATTCACCGCTGTGCCGATATTCATCTCCAACATATTGCTGGGGGCGATCCCTTCGAGATGGGCTCATCGCGCCCGCTGGATTTTGGGCACTGGGCGGCGCATAAGCTAGAGCAGCTTACGGACTATCAGCTACGCCACGGCGAAGCGGTGGCCATCGGCATCGCCCTGGATGTCACCTATTCCTATCTGAAGGGAATGCTTCCCGAAGCCGACCTGCACCGGATTATCAAATTACTGCTTCAGTTAGGCTTTGATATTTATACTCCCGTGCTAACCGAGCCGGAATTGCTGCGCGGCTTGGATGAATTTCAGGAGCATCTGGGAGGGCGGTTGACAATTATGCTGTTGGAAGAAATCGGAAAGGGCGTAGAAGTAAACGAAATGGATAAAAGTCTGATCCAGCAGGCAATTGGCCGACTAGCCGAAGAACAGACGGCAAAAATTCCGGGTTAATTTTTTAGTTACCCAGTTAGGAAATACTTTTGCTTTTATCTGTACTTTTTCGTCTTGTCTTATGAAACTATCCGACCAATATCACCTTACTTACTGCACCAACATTCATCCGGGCGAGAGCTGGGAGGAAGTAGACCAGAGTTTAAAAACCTACGTTCCGGCGGTTCAGTCGGCCGTAGCTCCTGATCAACCCTTTGGGATCGGTCTGCGACTGTCGCAGCTAGCGGGGGGAGAACTGGCCCGTCCGGCATCTCTGGCGGCTTTTCAGGAATGGCTAAGCGAGAATAACTGCTACGTGTTCACCATGAACGGCTTTCCCTACGGAGGCTTTCACCGGCAGGTAGTGAAAGATCAGGTCCATCAGCCCGACTGGACTACGCTCGATCGGCTAGCGTATACCCAACAATTATTTTCTATTCTGGCGAAATTACTGCCTTCGGATATGGATGGGGGAATATCCACCTCTCCACTTTCGTACAAGTACTGGCACGCTAACGAAGAAGCGAGAGAGAAAGTTTTTAAGAAGTCTACCGACCATTTAGTGCAAATAGCCGCCTGGTTGTACCGACTGCGGCAGGAGACTGGCAAAGTGCTACATTTGGATATAGAACCCGAACCGGACGGAATGCTGGAGAGCACCCAGGAAGTCATTGGTTACTTTAATGACTGGCTGCTGCCCCAGGGTGTGCCGGTACTGCAACAGCAACTGGGATTGAGCTCCGAAGAAGCTGAAGCGTGCATTAAAACTCACATCCAGCTCTGCTACGACGTGTGCCACTTTGCCGTGGTGTACGAAAAACCGCAGAATACCTTTCGCCGCTGGCAGGAAGAAGGCATTCGTATCGGAAAAATTCAAATTAGCGCCGCCCTAAAAGCTGATTTACCGACTAACGAAGCTGACCGCCAGCCGGTAACGCAGGCCTTTGAGTCACTGGTAGAATCTACTTATCTGCATCAGGTAGTTGCCCGGCAGACCGACGGTGAGCTACTTCACTACCCCGATCTTCCGGAGGCTCTGGAGCACATTAGCAAGCCCGAAGTAGCGGAGTGGCGAACGCACTTTCACGTGCCCTTGTTTGTACCCAGCTACGGAGTACTGAACTCCACCCAGGATGCCATCCGGGAGGTGCTGAGTATCTTGAAGGAAACGACCGTTACCCGACATCTGGAAGTAGAAACCTACACCTGGGAAGTATTACCCAAAGATATTCAGGTAGGGCTAGCCCAATCCATCGTTCGGGAATTAGAGTGGGTACGTGATAATTTTAGGTCAGTTTAGCATGCAAAAAACCGTTGTTCTTAATGTAGTAGCTCTTTCTTCCCGGGTGCTGGGTGAACATACGCCCTTTCTAAAACGCTGGAGCGAGCAGGGAGAAAAAGCAACAATAAAGCCGGTGCTGCCGGCGGTTACCTGTTCGGCTCAGTCTACTTACCTCACCGGCAAGTGGCCGACCGAACACGGCGTGGTGGGCAACGGTTGGTACTTTCGCGATGAGTGCGAGATCAAGTTCTGGCGACAATCCAACAAACTGGTACAATCTTCTAAAATTTGGGATGCCGCCCGGCAATCTAATCCTGACTTCACCTGTGCCAACCTGTTCTGGTGGTACAATATGTATTCCTCAGTAGATTTTGCGGTTACTCCCCGTCCGCTCTACCCCGCCGATGGGCGCAAACTGCCCGATATTTACACCCAACCAATGGATTTGCGCGATCGTTTGCAGCAGGAGCTGGGGCAATTTCCCCTCTTTGAATTTTGGGGACCCAACGCTAACATCAACTCTACCAAATGGATTGCCGAAGCAGCCAAGAAGGTAGATGCGTGGCATAATCCTACCCTTACGCTCATCTACCTACCCCATCTGGATTACAATCTGCAACGTTGCGGTATTGACTTCGCTCAAATTGGGTCGGATTTGCAGGAGATTGATGCGGTTTGCGAAGACCTGATTACTTACTACGAAGCGCAGGGTGCTCAGGTAGTGGTACTGTCCGAGTACGGAATTACTTCGGTGAGCCAACCGGTGCACATCAACCGGGTATTGCGGGAGCAGGGCTACATCACCGTGAAGGATGAATTGGGGCTGGAGATGCTGGATGCCGGAGTCAGCCGGGCCTTTGCGGTAGCTGATCACCAACTGGCCCACGTTTACGTTCAGCAGACCGAAGATATACCCCAGGTTCGGGCTTTGCTGGAAGCCACTCCCGGCATCGCCCAGGTGCTGGATGAAGCCGGGAAAGAAAAATATCACTTGTCTCACTCCCGAGCCGGTGAGCTAATCGCGGTGGCGGAGGAGGATGCTTGGTTTACGTATTACTACTGGCTGGATGATGCCAAAGCCCCCGACTTTGCCCGCACTGTAGACATTCACCGCAAACCAGGTTACGATCCGGTAGAGATGTTTCTCAACCCCAAGATCAAGCTGCCGATGGCCAAGATCGGACTGAAGCTACTTAAGAAAAAACTAGGCTTTCGCTACCTGATGGATGTGATACCTCTGGATGCTACCCTAGTGAAAGGCTCGCACGGTTGTATCCCTGCTTCCGAAGAAGATTGGCCAGTTTTTATCACCCAGCAGGCTGATTTGTCGGATAATTCCAGCTTGCTAGCTACTGATATACACGATATCCTGCTGTCTTACCTGACCGAGAAAAAGAGTCAAACCGTTTGATTGCCAATTGATTAGCAAGTAGGTTTTAGTAGATAATCGATACTTTGATTAAGAAAACAGGTACAATTTATGCAGAAACTGCCCAAAGACCGTTTATCTATGAATAAAGTTCTTTGCATTGCTCTAACCATACTGCTACTGCTAAACATTGGCTGTCTGGACGATGGAACCGATTGCGGGTCTGCGCCTCAGTATATTGATATTCAAGGGATTTCGGGCGATAATGTAGCCATTGGCAACAGCTTCTCGGATTTTATTACGATTGGTTCAGGAATCACACTAACGTATTCTGAGTTTGGTATCCGGGCCATTCCCGAGGTAACTTACCAAAGTCAGGCTGCTTTGAAAGGCGGTTTCCGGGCGTATGCCTGTTCTCCGCCCCCGCCCCAACCTACCGAAGAGATCGCCGAAATTGCAGTTTTCAGCTTGGCCGATTACGCGCAGGCATCCAGCAGCAAAGTATTTGCAGCGGGGGATACCCTCAACGCACTCTTCAAAATCTATGATTCGTACAGCGGCCGTATTGTGGGTCTGCCGGATTTTCTGGTAGATGATGATCTGGCTGCGGCAAATCAGCCCTTTACGCTGCAATTAACCGCTGCCCCCCAAGAAAGTACCGAACACCAATTCACGGTGCACTACCGTTTAGAGAACGGAGAATTCTATGAATTTACTACCGATCCGATCACGATTGTGCCCTAAACATCTGCCGTGGTAAATCGGTTGGTAGTGTAGTTCATATTTTTTAACGAAACACCAATTTTTATGGCTGATAGCACAATTAAGAAAGTAGACGGTACGCACTCACCTCAAGACGGTGCCGAGAAGTTTTTAGCTTCGGGTTCCACCGTAGCCATGCGTATGTGGGAAGATGAGCAACCTACCCAGGATAAGCCGGCGGTAAGCCGCCCCTACGAAACGGTAGGCTACGTTATCAAGGGAAAGGCTGAGTTGCACTCGGAAGGGCAAATGGTAACCTTGCAGCCGGGCGATTCTTATGTAGTCCCTAAAGATGCCAAGCATACGTACAAGATTCTGGAGCCCTTTACTGCGGTGGAGGCCACTTCGCCACCTGCGCAGGTCCACGGACGAGGAGAATAATCAATTGATTTTACGAGAACCGGATTTAACCATCCGGTTTTTTTGTGCGCGTACAGTATATTTGCTATTTACTTGTATTGAGAACTCCTTCACAACCCATGTACGCGGTATGAAAAACTACATAAAATTAGCTGGCTTTACCGTAATCTTCGGCGGACTGCTAGCCTGTCAATCTAATTCTGATATGTCAAATAATGTTTCGGAAGCCCCAGATGCCCCCCAAAAAGATTCGGTACTTTCTATTCACGGCGATACTCGTGTTGATCCCTACTTCTGGATGCGCCTTACCGACAAACAAAAACTGGTGGAGAGTCCGGATGAGCAAACCCAACAGGTGCTTCAGTATCTGGAAGAGGAAAACGCCTACACTAAAACGGTAATGCAGGATACCGAGGAGTTGCAGGAGCAGCTTTACGACGAAATCGTAGGCCGAATTAGTCAGGATGATTCGTCGGTACCCTACTTTAAAAATGGTTACTGGTACTATACGCGCTACGAGGAGGGCAAGGAGTATCCTATTCACGCACGTAAGCAAGGAAACCTAGAGGCTGAAGAGGAAATTTTACTTAACGTAAACGAGATGGCCGAAGGCTACGATTACTACAGTGCCCAAGGTTTGCAGGTAAGCCCGGATAATAAAATCCTGGCTTTTGCTGAAGATACGTTGAGCCGGCGCATTTATACTATTCGCTTTAAGGACCTGGAAACCGGAGAACTACTTCCTGACCAGATTCCCAATACGCAGGGTGATGGTGCCTGGTCGAGCAACAATCAATACTACTTCTACACCACTAAAGACGAAGTGACGCTGCTGTCTAACAAAATTTGGCGGCACCGGCTGGGCGAAACGGTGGATAAAGATATGTTGAAATACGAAGAAGAAGATCCTTCGTTCTATATCGGCGTAACTAAATCTAAGTCGGATGAATACATTGTCATCTGGAACCAGAGCACCCTGGCCAATGATTACCACTTGCTGAGAGCTGACCAACCCGAAGGCGATTTTCAGCGGTTTACCCCCCGGGAAGCCAAGCATCGTTATTCCTTAGAGCATGTAGATGATAAGTTCTATATCCGCACTGACTGGGGAGCCCCCAATTACCGAATTATGGAAGTGCCGGAGGGAGCCACCGCCAAAGAAAACTGGCAGGAAGTGATTCCCCACCGGGAAGATGTCTTTGTTGAAGATATGGAGGTTTTTCAGCGCTATCTGGTACTGACCGAAAAATCCAATGCGCTGCCAAAACTGCGGGTGATGGATCTTCAGGAGAACGATGAGTACTACATTCAGTTTGACGAACCCGCCTACGTACTGTCTTCTGCTACCAACCCCGAACTGGACACTGAGGTGTTGCGCTACGGTTACGCTTCACTGACTACGCCTACTTCCATTTATGATTATAACATGGATACGCGGAAGCAGGAGCTAAAGAAGCGGCAGGAGGTAGTTGGCGGACATAATCCGGAGGACTACAAGAGTGAGCGACTGTTTGCGTTGGCTCGGGACGGCAAGCGAGTACCCATCTCGTTGGTCTACAAAAAAGGAGTTCGGGAAGAAGGACCGGCTCCACTACTGCTGTATGCCTACGGCTCCTACGGTTTTTCGTCCGATCCAGGATTTAATAGCGCTAATTTAAGCTTGCTGGATCGGGGCTTTATTTTCGCTATTGCCCACATTCGGGGCGGGCAAGAGATGGGCCGGGAGTGGTACGAAGATGGTAAAATGTTTAATAAGAAAAATACCTTTACCGATTACATTGACTGTGCCGACCATCTCATCGCCGAAGGATATACTTCTGATGAGCACCTATACGGCTTGGGCGGTAGTGCGGGTGGTTTACTGATGGGTGCCGTCGCCAACATGGCCCCGGACCGCTTCAATGGTTTGGTGGCAGCAGTACCGTTCGTGGATGTGGTTTCTACCATGTTGGACGAATCTATTCCGCTGACTACCAACGAGTTTGACGAGTGGGGTAACCCCAAGAATCTGGAATCTTACGAGTATATGCTGTCTTACTCACCCTACGATAACGTGGAGGAGCAAGACTATCCCAACATGCTGGTGACTACTGGCTTGTTTGACTCGCAAGTGCAGTACTGGGAACCGGCCAAGTGGGTAGCCAAATTAAGGGATAAGAAAACGGATGATAACCTACTGCTGATGGATACCAATATGGACGCCGGACACGGTGGAGCTTCCGGTCGCTTCCGCCGCTTCAAAGAAACCGCTCTTCGCTACGCTTTTTTGCTTAAGCTGGAAGGAGAAACTGAAAGTAGTAAAGTAGACTCATAGTGTATTATCCTAGTTTTTGCCGGAACTGAAATAGCGTGCGAAGCCTTTTAGTACGTTTTTTCGGAGTGGGTAAGGTTACACAGTGTAAGCCGCCGCCATCGTAATTGAGGTCTAAGGCATTGACCGTAAGAATCTCGCGGGTGGGAAATATTTGCTGAAATTTTTCAATGGCTTCCTGGTCCTTCAAGCGGACGTATTCCGGGGCCTCTTCATCATAATACGTTGGTACAATAACGGATTTATTGGTCAGTGCGAAATTCAAATAGCTAGTAACGGGGGTGTAGAGAATGCTGGTGGTATCGATGTGGCCTGCAGCGAAAAATACCGGTGCTTGAGGAACTCGGATAATTTGGAAGGGGTGACCATCCTGATCGGTAGCTTGACGTAAAATTTGATAATTTTCTTCCAGTCGGTCGTGGACCAATTGATAGAAAGGGTGCCTTGCAATATCTTGCGGACTGACCTCGGCTAAGAGTATGGTTTGAGCATTGGCGAATCGGCAAAACTCATCTATATGCCAGTTGGTGCCGTAACCGTAAATATTGTCTAATACTGGCCCAAACCCTAAAAAGTCATCCTGAGGAATACCTCTTTTGAGCCAAATTACGTGGTTTTGCCCTAGTTGATTGTGGTATTCAGCCTCTATCTCCGCTTTGCTCATTCCCGGATTCACTATCTTTTCGTATCCCTCAATCAAAATAATCGTTCCCCGTCCGTTTACTTCCCGTCCTCCCCCAACACTGTACAGACCACTTCGTTGAAAAGGCAACCTCATCCGCTCCGAAAAGAATTGGGCAAAGTTCTGATAATCAGTGAATTTTTGGTGAGGATAGGCGAATCCTATTATCTGAGTATTATCATACTTATCCCGTACGAAGGTGGGACCGTAATCTCTGATCCAGATATTATCTTTTTCCAGTTGGAAGGGGATAAGAAAAATATGATCTAAATTGGCGTTGCTGCCCGCTAGTTGAGCAATGATGGTGCCGGGATGGTGATAATTCTCGTTGTAGAACAGATGAACTTCCTCGTGTTTTGAGATTTGACTAATGAGAGGTACCAGCACCTGTTTGTGCTTTTCGTTCCAGCAGAGCATCGTATTTTCCTGTTCCTCAAAATCGGCGAAAGGCGCTAGAGGCTCGGAGGAAAATTGGCAGGCAGAGTGTAGAAATAGAGTCAGTAGCCACAGTGCCGAAAACCTGGTTATCGGCACTAGTTCGGATGATAGGTTACGCATATCGGAACACCTAAAGGTGTCCTTCTTTTGTAGTGGAAAAGATAGGAAAAATTACGAAGTGATAATGTAGTAGTTATCACTTTCTTTGTTAAAAAAATCTACTTCTGCTTAATCGCTAATTGCCCGCAGGCGGCGTCAATGTCTTTACCCCGGCTGCGACGCACGTTTACAGTCACTCCCTTATTTTCCAGATAGGCCGCGAACTGATCCAGCCGGTCGGCTTCGGTATTGCGGAAATCAGCTTCGCTGATAGGGTTGTACTCAATCAGGTTTACTTTGCTTGGCACATATTTGGTGAATTGCCACAGTTCTTTGGCGTCTTCCAGCGTATCGTTGAAGTTATAGAAGACGATGTATTCAAACGTAATGCGGGTCCGGGTTTTCTGATAAAAATATTGCAGGGCCTCTCTCAGCACATCCAGATTGTTGGTTTCGTTGATCGCCATAATCTGGTTGCGCTTCTCGTCGTTGGCCGCGTGTAGCGATAGGGCCAGGTTGAACTTTACCTGATCGTCGCCCAGTTTCTTGATCATCTTAGCGATACCGGCGGTAGACACCGTAATCCGCTTAGGCGACATATTCAGTCCCTGCGGAGAAGTAATGTGCTCGATAGATTGCAGCACGTTGGCGTAATTGAGCAGTGGCTCGCCCATGCCCATGTACACTATGTTGGATAGCGGCATGCGGTAGTTTTGCTCGGCTTGCCGGTTGATTAGCACCACCTGATCGTAGATTTCGGCGGCATCCAGATTACGCTTACGATCCATGTAGCCGGTTGCACAAAACTTACAGGCCAGCGAACAACCCACCTGCGAGGAAACACAAGCCGTCATCCGCGAATCGGTAGGAATTAATACGCCTTCTACTAAATGGCTGTCATGCAGCCGGAACATGGATTTGATGGTCTGGTCGCGGCTGATTTGCTGGTCGTGCACCTGCACCGCATTAATCGTAAAGTTGTTCTCCAGCAGCTCCCGGGTTTTTTTCGATAGGTTGGTCATCTCGGCAAAGCTGGTGGCCGATTTCTTCCACAGCCATTCTTCCACCTGCTTCACCCGAAAGGGTTTCTCGCCGGCTTCAGTCAAAAACTCCTGAAGCTTTTCCGGCTTAATTTTACGAATATCAGTTTTAGTAGCTACTGCTGGTTCCATACGATAATAATGGCGGTTGCGTCTAGGCAACAATTAAACCCTTAGAGAAAGTTTGTATGCCTGAAATTACTTACCGTTCAGCGCGGCGGCTAAATTTAGTTCCGAAAGCATAGTGCCGCCCTTGATGCCAAAATCCAGGGTACGAATCGGGAACGGAATAGTAATATCGTGAGCATCATAAGCCTTTTTGATGGCAATGAACACCTGATTGATAATCACTAAAATGCTGGGCTCGCCGGGAAAGGGTATCCAAAACCGTAGATTATAATTGATGGAGCTATCGCCAAATCCGTAGTAGTCAAAAATAATGTCCTTATCGGTGCGAACCCCCTCTACCGTTTTTATCGCATCCAGCGTTATTTGCTGTACCCGTTCCAAATCTTCCCCGTAAGAAACCCCAATTTGCAGATCAATACGGCGTTCGCCGGTAACAGAATAGTTGATAATTTTCTTTTGAATGACGTCTTTGTTCGGAATATACACCTCCTGCCCCTGGAATGTGCGGATCACCGTCAGGCGAAAATCAGTGCGGTCGAGCGCTCCGATTGTGCCGTCAATTTCCACCACATCGCCAATATTAAAGGGCTTTTTGAAGGCCAGAATAACTCCGCCGATAAAGTTGGCCGCAATATCCTGAAAAGCGAAACCCAGTGCGATACCCACTACTCCCAGGCCGGCAATGAGGGAAGTTACTGCTTTGTCCAGATCCAGTATCTCCAGTACCACAAACACCCCAATACTCAAACACAAGTAATACAGCAGTTGGGTGAGCAGCCGCTGAATGCTTACATCATCTACCGCTTTGCTAATCACCCGAGCGAACAATCGTCGGGCTAGCCGGGCTAGATTTAAAAAAACTATGAATAAAAAGATTGCCAGAATCAAGTTAGGCAGCATTACGGTTATCTTTTCCATCCAGCTTTCTAGCTTAGCTAAAATAGTAGCGAGGGCGTCGTTTACGTTAAACTTCATAAGTATATGGTGTTGATAGAACCTAGCGGTAAGTTAGAAAAAAGCTTCTAACTGTGGAGAAAAGAAGTGTAGTAGGGGATAAGTGAGCGGCCTACCACCGGGCTCCGATCCGCACATCTATATAGTCGGCAGTGTGGCCGTAGGCTTTGATTGATACCCCGGCATTAAACCACTTTCCTAACTGATAGCAGATTGCGTAGCGCTGAAAAAAAGTTCTATCTGCGAGTATCTGAGGCTCATAAACGTTATATCCCATTTGCTGAGTGAAAGAAAGTTTGCCAAATACCAGGGCGTGCCCTAAGGTAAGTGATAGTCGTAGGGGAACTGATTCGTCGCTTTCGCGTCGGGCCTGCTCGGCATCGGCTCCGTTGTAGTACAACTCAACCCCACCCGAAATACCGTTGATATTACTGATGGGCCGCAGTACCCCGGTTTCCAAACCCATATTCAGGTGACTACTACGTTCGTAGAGCGAGTCGGCTTCCAGCGATCGGCGTGAACCGCCCACGAACAGATAACGATGCCAGGGTTGTTTTCGTAAGCCCGGTTGCCTGGCGTAGGTAGGAAATTGCTGATCGCCGAAGTGTTTTTCTACCCCTAATGACAAAGTAGGAAAGTTCATGCCTTTGTTAGGGTAGCGCATACCCGCGTTACTGATGTGGTTATAGTTGGCGGCTAATCGCAATACTACATCTTCCTGTAAGCGGTAGTTAATGCCAAGGCTGGCCAAACCGATAAAACTTAAATGTGAGCCAAAAAATAGGTTGTCGGGATTGGTTGCTTCATCGTAAATTTTCGTTAAATAGCTTACCCCCACACCACCCCGGAGCGTCAAAAACCAATTTCGTTTAAAGCTCAAATGGGGTTCCCCAAACGCTATCAGATTATACGAGTCGCCCAGCACCGGCGGGTTCTGGTAGTTGAAGTAGGAAGCACTAAATCCCACCTTGGTAAAGCAGTTGCAACTGGCCCAGGCCCGGGCACTCTTTAGCACCCACCCACCTTCGGCAGTAATCCCCCAGGGGCGGGTGTCGGATACTTCGCGTATCGTAGTTGAATGAGGAATGATAAAACCGGTGTGAGTATTAAGCCCAATAAAAGAAGAGTTGGTTTGCGCCCAACTGCCTACCGAATTTAGTACGAGCAAAAGCAAGACATAACCTGTGGCAAATCGCAACCGCATTGTGCAAACCAGTTAATTAAGCTACTGTTGGGAAGTAATTTCAGCCTAAATTGTTGCAGCCAAAACATCGACAAATACCCACAATGAAAATAGTTTCTATTAGGCAGAAATCATCGATTTTTACCGGATTTTAGTTTTCTTTCGAATCATCGAATAAATACTATCTTTGACAATACATAAAAGGTTAGCTATCAACGGGAGTATATAGTTTAATGATGAGAATGATAGCTACGATGAATTACTATTAGCGCTACCAATAATCTACTCATAATGGAAAAGTGGCAGGATCACTTGAGAATTATCCGTAACCTGTTATTCATCAAGTTTGCTATTTTAGTGCTGTATATCTTTTACTCGCTAGCCAATATATTCATTCCTTTGGTGTTTGCGTTTTTCTTCTCCCTCTTTCTTCAGCCAGTAGTTGCCTGGCTTAGAGGCAAGAATATTTCTTTGGGGGTTAGTGTACTGATGATCACTTTCGGTTTTTTGGGGGCTTTGGTGCTGGTCGATTTCATTGTCTACGATACGGTTAAGGGGTTGGTACTTCAAAAAGAGATGTTCATCGGAAAGATTGACGCTGGATTGGATACCCTTACTCAACGAGTAAACGAAGTAACATCCTACAATTTAGCCCCCGAAGATATTGCTGAAAGTGTACAAGACCTGCTTACCCACGGTTGGTTGTTAGAGCACAGTGGGGCCTTTGCCGGCAAGATTGGTAATTTTTCGGGTAGTTTGTTTCTGGCTATTCTCTACTTCACGGGTATGTTGGGGGCTATCTCGCAGTACAAAAAGTATATTCACTACTTAGAACAGGATAAAAAAAATGAAGAAGGTGAGCAGGAGCTGGTAAACGCCTTTGTGAGAGTACAGCAGGCCATTGGAACCTACATTAAAGTGAAAACCTTCACCAGTTTTTTAACCGGACTGGGGTATACAATCACCTGTCTACTTTTCGGGGTAGACTTTGCCGTGCTGTGGGGGTTTTTAGCTTTTTCACTTAATTTTATCCCCGCCATCGGCTCTATCGTCTCTACCATTCCGCCCTTCATTATGGGATTGATGTACTTCGACCATCTGGGAGTTTTACTCATTTTCGTCTTAATTCTCATTGCTATCCAGGTGGTGGTAGGCAGTATACTAGATCCTATTCTGATGGGCTCTCATCTGTCGTTAAATCTGGTTACGGTTATATTAGGTATTGTTTTTTGGGGCACACTGTGGGGAACCGCAGGTATGATTTTGTCTTTGCCCATGATGGTGCTGCTAAAAATTATTCTAGAACAGTTGCCTGATGCTAACGTGGTGGTAAAGCTTATGGAATCTCAGAAGGCTAGGGTATCCTCATAAATACTTATCTACTTGAAAAATACACTTAATGCTGTTAGCCAAGCCATTGATCAACTCAACGAGTGGGTAGGCCGAGGAGTAGCCTGGTTGACCACAATATTGGTACTGGTGATTGTCTACGATGTGGCCGCCCGCTATCTGTTCAATACCTCCTCGGCCGGTATCGTGGAGCTGGAGTGGCATTTGTTTTCGTTTATTTTTTTGTTGGGAGCGGCTTACGCCCTGAAGCACGACCGTCACGTAAGAGTGGATGTTTTCTACCAAAACTTTAGTCCTAAAAACCAAGCCTGGGTAAACCTGATTGGCACCTTACTCTTCTTAATTCCGTTTTGTGTAGTGGCTATTATGGCTTCGGTAGAGTTCACGGCTAATGCCTGGGCCATTCAGGAAGGTTCGCCCGACCCGGGAGGATTGCCCGCCCGCTACGTGGTGAAGGCCGCCATTCCGCTGGGGTTTGCACTACTGCTGCTCCAGGCTATCTCCCTGCTGATTCATTCATTACTTACCCTGACTGAACCTACTGCCCGGCATGATTGACGCCCTACCGCTGATCCTTTTTCTACTCATCTTCATTCTGATCCTGTTTGGTTTTCCGGTAGCCTTTACCCTGGGTGGGGTTTCGGTGCTGTTCGGATTGTTTGTGTTTGATATTGACTTCTTCTACCTATTATCTCTACGGGTGTACGGCACTATGAATAATTATGTGCTTATTGCCGTACCCCTGTTCATCTATATGGGAATTATGCTGGAGAAATCGGGATTGGCGGAGAGCCTGCTGGAAACCATGGCGTTGCTGTTCGGGAAATTCCGGGGAGGATTGGCCATTGCGGTGGTGGTGGTAGGAGCTATGTTGGCCGCTTCTACCGGTATTGTGGGGGCCACCGTAGTAACGATGGGCCTGATCAGTTTACCTACCATGCTCAAGCGGGGCTACAGTCCCGAACTGGCTACGGGCACCATTGCCTCATCGGGCACTTTGGGGCAGATTATTCCTCCTTCGGTGGTACTGGTGCTGCTGGGGTCGGTGCTCAATGTGTCGGTAGGGGATCTGTTCACTGCAGCGCTTATTCCGGGTTTGGGGTTGGTAGGGTGTTATTTGCTGTACGTTGTTGGAATGGCATACTTCCGGCCTCAGCAGGCTCCGCCTATGCCCGCGGCGGAGGTGGCTCGGTTTCGGGAGGGAAATATGGCGGGACAGGTATTGAAGGCCTTTGTTTTACCTTTTCTACTGATTGTGGCGGTACTAGGCTCCATCTTTGCGGGTATTGCTTCGCCCACTGAAGCGGCAGCGGTAGGGGCTTTCGGGGCTTCGTTACTTACCATCTTACAAGCAAAATTTACGCTGCAAGTGCTCAAGGAGGTGATGCGGGAAACCACTCACCTTACCTGCATGGTCTTTATTATTCTGGTGGGAGCTACGGCTTTTGCGCTGGTATTTCGTGGAATGGAAGGCGACCGCTACCTGGTACGATTAATTGAAGGAGCCAACCTGACTCCCATGGCTTTTCTAGCAATTGTCATGATTGTGGTGTTTATCGCTGGTTTCTTCATTGATTTTATTGAGATTATTTTCATCATCGTGCCGGTAGTAGCGCCTATCTTCAACCGCATGGGCATTGATCTGATCTGGATTGGTATACTGCTAGCACTTAATCTGCAAACCTCGTTTCTTTCGCCGCCCTTTGGTTTTTCGTTGTTTTATCTGAAAGGAGTGGCCCCACCCCAGATTACCACCGGCCATCTGTATCGGGGAATTGTGCCTTATATCGTTATTCAAATTCTCTTTCTGGCATTGGTCATTCTCTTTCCCGATATCGTCACTTTTTTACTGGACAGATAGACCGTGATGGTAGAAGTTGGCCGTCAGTGCAATTACTGCTGAACAGCCGTGTCGTAAACGGGTTACATAAGTATACTTTTCTCTTGCCTATGCCGTTCCGACTTTTTCATCGCTGGCTCCGGAAATTATATCTGGATATTTTTAGCAGTATTGCCTTTATTCCCTCTGTGATAGCGGCAGGCTTTATTCTGCTATCGTTTATTACGCTGTACATTGATGAGTCTTCGCCGGAGAAACTAATCAGTTATTCACTGGCGGTGAAAAACCTGATTCATCCGGATAGTGCGCGTAGCCTGCTGGGGGCTATCACCGGGGGAATGATCTCGCTGATGGTGTTCAGCTTCAGTATGGTGATGATTGTGCTCAACCAAACGGCATCCAATTACTCACCGCGGGTGCTACCGGGCCTTATCGGACGGCGGTTTCATCAGGTAATTATTGGTACGTATCTGGGTACTATTCTGTACAGTATTGCGGTATTATCCAGTATTCAATCCAACGTATACGCCTTTCAGGTGCCTCATCTGTCTATCGTTCTGACGATACTGTTAAGCCTGGTTAGTTTATCCATGTTTATTGCCTTTGTGCACTCTATCTCCGAGCATATTCAAGTAGGTAATATTATTCGTAACCTGTATCGTGATACTTTGAAGTCCTTGAATAATTTCCTGGAAAGCACCGAGATGATGCCTGCCGGAGACATTCCCAGTGCGCAAACCTGGGTGCCCGTACCCAGTTCGGTATCCGGTTATCTTCACGATATGGATCGCCACACTTTTCTGAATCTGACCAAGAAGATGGGGGTTTTAGTCTGGATGTCGGTGCCTTGGGGGGTGTATGTACACCAGAAAAAAACTTTCTTCCGAGTGAGCCGACAGTTAACCGAGGAGGAGCGGCAGGCTTTAATGGACACGTTCATATTCAAAACCCAAGAGATCATCTCTCAGAACTACGCTTTCGGGTTTAAGCAGCTCACCGAGATAGCAGTAAAAGCCATGAGTCCCGGCATAAACGATCCAGGCACGGCCGTTGAAGCGATTAACCGTCTTACGAGTTTGTTCGTTCGGCAGATGGACGCGCATCAGGTACCGATTATCACCGACAAGCAGGGCGCACTGCGATGGGTAGGTCAACCCATTCTCTTTGAAGATTTATTTACCTGGTGCTGGACAGCCATCAAAAATTACACAGCTCAAGATACGGTGGTGATATACAAGCTGATTGAGTGGTTGGAGATCATGGTGCACAGTGATGAATCGCACCGCCACAGTTCGGTACTCTCGATTGCGCTGTCGGAGCTGATAGACCATATGAATCAACACGTAAAAAGTACGCTGGATCGGAATAACCTGGATCGGCGGGTACAGGAGCTAATACTTAGCTCGCCCCAGCAGGCCCTAAACGAAGAAGTGAAAGAGAAAATAGCCGCTAAAGATTCATTGGAAGTATAAGCTGGAGATCGATTAGGGTATACTTGCTTGTCAGCCTACTTTTTAGCATTTTCATTCTTCATTAGTCGCAAAAAAAATATGAACACCCACCTACGCCTTCTCGCTATTCTTATACTATCCTTCAGTTTGTTGTCTGATCTACGATCCCAATCCAGTACCACCAAGATAAACTGGCCGGAAGGGAAGCAGGTAGCCGTAAGCTTGAGTTTTGACGACGCCCGACCCAGTCAGGTAGATGTAGGAACCCCGCTGCTGGATCAATACGGAGTAAAAGCTACCTTCTATTTGGTGCCTAGCAGTGTAGAGCGTCGCCTCGAGAAATGGAAGCAGGCAGCCCAAACTGGCCACGAAATGGGTAACCACTCGATAAACCATCCCTGCTCGGGAAACTTCACCTGGGCTCGGGATAAAGCTATCGAGGAATATTCCTTGGCGCAAATGCGTCAGGAACTGGCGCAGGCCAGTGAGCAAATTGAGGCTCTTCTGGGGGTAAAGCCTACCGAGTTTGCCTACCCCTGCGGACAGACCTACGTAGGCCGAGGTACCACTACCCAAAGCTATGTGCCGGTGGTAGCCGAACTATTCAGTACCGGCCGGGGCTGGCTCGACGAAGCGCCCAACGACCCTACCTATTGCGATATGGCCCAACTCATGGGTATGCCCATGGACGAACTGGATTTTCCGGCGGTGAAAGCCATTATTGAGTCGGCAAAGCAGTATGGTCACTGGGTGGTGCTAGCGGGCCACGATATTGGAGATAGCGGGCGACAAACCACCCGGACGGATATGCTGGAGCAACTCATGAAATACGCCCAAGATCCGGCCAATGGTATCTGGATTGCCCCGGTCGGTACTGTGGCTGCTCACATCAAAGCTCAGCGAAACAACTGATGGCTTTTCTTTAATTTTTCTTTTCAAGAGACTGCAGTTATCGGTAGGCACTGTTCAATCTAGGTGAAATAAGGTCGTAAACTTACATAGACCAACTCCTCAGAGAATAGAAGTAGGCAATCATTTTACCAATTGGGACGTTGTACAGTTACCTTTTATCATAACTATGGCTTCCGGAAGGACACATAACGTAGGAACATTGGTGCTTACTCCCGCAGTAGCCTGGGCTGCCTGGGAGTTAAGCCAGCACGACGTGCTCACTACCTGGCTAGCCGGTATTGGTTGTTTCTGCGGTATCTTCATCAGCCCTGATCTGGATATGCGGCAGCGCACGGTATCGGAAACCACGTTACTCCGCTGGTCAGTAGGCATTGGTTATATCTGGGTGTTTTTATGGTATCCCTACGCTATGCTCTTCCGGCATCGGGGTGTTAGTCATACTCCCATCATTGGTACCGTAACCCGGGTTTTATATCTGCTGGGAATTGCCGTACTGGTGCAGTACCTGGCGCACACCTTTTCCGGAGCTCAATGGAGCATCTGGGCCTGGGTGGAAGAATACCAGCGATTTATTGCTATTTTCATCGGAGGGCTAGCCATTTCCGATATTGGTCACTGGGTGCTAGACCACGTTAAGCTATAGTGCCGAAATTGCTATGATAGATTTGCTCGTTGTATGGCGTATACCGACTCATCTGCTGCTGAAAAGAGGCGTATGATTCATAAGCCCTTCTTGCCAACGGGTCTTGCTCAGTTAAATCGGCCACTACTTCTCCACTGTATTTTCGGAAAGCGGCCAGCACATCATCGGGAAATTGGCGGAACTGTACTCCTTCTTCTTCGGCTAATTTTACCGTGTATTCGCTATTCATCGCTTCTGAGCGGCATAATGACCAGTGGTTTAGTCGTTCGGCTGCTGCCGCGATGATTATTTGCAGATCAGTAGGAAGGTTTTCGTATTTTTCTTTGTTCACCGATAATTCCAGGGCGGTTCCGGGTTCGTGCCAACCGGGATAATAGTAGTATTTAGCTACCTGGTAGAAACCCATCTGGTAGTCGTGGTAGGGGCCAATCCACTCGGTAGCATCGATGACGCCTCGTTCCAGATTAGTATAGATTTCGCCTCCGGCTACCAACACTGAAGTGCCTCCCGCCTGGTTAAATACTTTGCCCCCAATGCCCGGAATCCGCATTTTCAGGCCCTGAATATCTTCAATACTGCGGATTTCCTGATTGAACCAGCCGCCCATCTGCATGCCGGTGTTACCTCCGGGATAGGGAATCAGATTATAGTCGCGGTAGGTTTCCTGCCAGAGTTCGGTACCGCCTCCGCCTACCAGCCAGGCGTTCATCTGTTGGGCGTTCATACCGAAAGGAACCGTAGCGAAAAATTGAGCCGCCGGAATTTTACCCGCCCAGTAGTACCCCGCCCCGTGTCCTAATTCAACGGCTCCGCTGCTAACGGCATCAAACACCTCCAAGGCCGGAACCAACTCACCTCCGCCGTACACGGTGATCTCCATACGTCCGCCCGACATTTCGTTTACCCACTGAGCAAAAAGGTTGCAGCCTTCGCCCAGAATGGGAAAGTTAGGCGGCCAGGTAGTTACCATCTTCCACCGAAAGGTGTCGTTGAAATTGATGTAAGGGGCCTGCACCTTCTTGGTGGAGGATCCGGAACTACAGGCAGTCCCTAATGCCGCAGCCGTTATCGCTGACCCACTTTGTACTAAAAATTTTCTCCGATCAGTAGCTTTCATAAGCGGTAATTTACGCGGAAAGGGCTAAATCTAAAAAAGTAGGGAACGTGTGCCAGAGAAAATAGGTTAAAAGTTGAGTTTGTGATACGATTTATACGAAAATCAGTATCTTTGCAGTCTTTTTACGACAAGTGGACGTGATCCACGTATGTTTAACAAAACAAAACTATGGCAGTAAAAATCAGATTATCGCGTCGAGGACGCAAGAGACTGGCAATTTACGACGTGGTCGTAGCCGATGCCAGAGCACCACGAGATGGTCGCTTTATTGAAAAACTAGGTACTTACAATCCCAATACCGATCCCGCCGCTATCGTCTTGAACGATGACAAGGCGCTTGACTGGGTGATGAAAGGTGCCCAACCTACCGATACCGTACGAGCAATACTTTCGTACCGGGGGGTAATGCTCCGTAAGCATTTGCAAATCGGAGTGAACAAAGGAGCAATTACGCAAGAAGAAGCAGACAAACGCTTCAATGAGTGGATGGAGACGAAGGAAGCAAAAATTGCCGGTAAGAAAGATACATTAGCGCAGAAGCGAGAACAAGAGCGCGCTGAACGCCTGAAGCGTGAGCGTGAAGTTAGTGAAGCGCGTCAGAAAGAACTAGATGAGGCTAATGCCGCCGCAGTTGCCGAATTAGAAGCGGCTGAAGCAGCGGAAAATGCCGAAGCTCAGGCGGAAGAAACAGAAGAGGCCCCTGCGGAAACAGCCGCTGAGGAAACAGCCGCTGAGGAAACAGCCGCTGAGGAAACAGCCGCTGAACCTGAAGCTACCGCTGAAGCTAGCGAAGCACCTACCGAAGATCAGGTAGCCGAGGAACCAGCTAAGGAAGAAGCCAAGGCCGAAGAGGCCCCTAAAGCAGAAGCTCCCGCAAAGGAAGAACCCGCTCAGGAAGAGGCGAAAGCTGAAGAAACTCCCGAAGCTGAAACTAAAACCGAAGCTTCAGAAGAAGCAGCTCCGGAACCGGTAGTGAAAGCAGAGGAAACTCCTAATGCCGAAGTGCCTGCAGAGACTGAGGAGGCTCCTGCTGAAGAAGCCACTTCGGAAGAAGCCACTTCGGAAGAAGCCACTTCGGAAGAAGCTAAAGCCGAAGCTCCCGCAGCAGAAAAACCTGCCGAAGAAGAGGCTAAAGCTGAAGAAGCCCCGAAAGAAGAAGCTGCGGCTACTCCGGAAAAGGTAGCGGCGGCATCAGATGCGGCAGCTCAGCTAGCTGCAGGTGAAGAGGTTCAGGCGGAAGCCGAAACTTCGGAAGAAGCCCCTTCGGAAGAAGCCCCTTCGGATGAAGCCCCTTCGGATGAAGCCAAGGCGGAGGAAGAAGCTCCTGCTGAGGAAGAAGAGAAAGCCGAGGAGCCCAAGGCTGAAACTGAAGATAAAGATGAAGCTTCAAAGGAGGAAACTTCTGAGGATGATAAAGAAGAAGCTTCTGAAGAAAGCGAAGAGAAAAAGAAATAGGCATCCATGCGAATTGATGATTGCTATCAGTTAGGATACATCAGCAAAACGCACGGACTTCAGGGGGAAGTCAGCATCGTGTTAGATGTAGACGATCCCGCAGCTTACGAAAATTTGGAATCAGTGTTCGTGGAGTTACCCAACTCCGGAACGTTGATTCCTTTTTTTATTGATACCATTGTCATACAGGCGCAGCGGGCGCTGGTGAAGTTTGAAGACGTAGACAGCATTGAGCAGGCCCAAGAGCTGGTAAAAGCTAGCCTCTATTTACCGTTGGATGCGCTACCCGATTTGGGGGAGGGCAATTATTACTTCCACGAGATTGTAGGTTTTCGGATAGTAGACCAGCAACAGGGAGAGTTAGGTACGGTAAAAGACGTGTATTCCGGCGGTAGTCAGGATTTGATCGCTATGGACTACCAGAATCGGGAAGTGCTCATTCCCATTAACGACGAACTGGTGCCCCAGGTAGATAAGGTTAAACAGATTGTCTACGTTAATCTGCCGGAAGGTCTTCTGGACTTATAGAATTTAGGGCTTCGACCATAAAAAAACGCTGAGATCACTAATGATCCCAGCGTTTGTATTTTGAAGCAACTGCGAATTATTCCGCCGGCTCGGCTTCTTTCTCAGTGTGTAAGAATCCTACGGCTAAAGAATCATCGCCCAAGAAATGCTCAATATGATGGGCCCGATCTTCGGTTTTAAATAACTGATCCTCTAGTAAGTTTTTGGTAGCGTAATCGCCCAATTCAAATGCCTTTTTGATAGAAGCGCGCAGCTCAATGGCAATTGTTTTCTCGGCTTCCATGTCGTGTTCCAGGCTTTCCCGAATGCGGAATACTCCTTCTGGCTCATGCTCAATATACGCTAGCTTCGCGATGTTAGCCGGATGGCAGGTAGGAGCTACGCCCATCACGGTCAAACGCTCGGCAATGGCATCGTAGCCTTCGTGAATTTGGTTGTAGTTTTCTTCAAAGAAGTGGTGTAAATCCCGGAACTGAGGTCCTTCCACCATCCAGTGATGCTTATGATACTGATGATATATTGTAATGAAAGAAGCCAAATGGCGATCAAGGTGCTCAGCTATCTCTAAAGCTACCTCTTTATCTAACCCTACCGGATTGCCTTCGTATTCTTTTTGATCTCTTAAAATATCCATAAAAATTTTATCGTTTTAATTCAAAAAAATTAGTTCTTATTTACATCTATATAACCTGTCTGAACCCAAAAAGTTTACCGAAAACGGGGCAAATCTCGATTTAGATTGACTCTAAACATTAGGTAGGTATTACAGTGTTTCAGTATTACAATTCAGAGTATACTAAACTGAATCTAAAGTCTGAATACAGCACCCTGCCACTACGCAAAATAATACCTTAACACTAACACCTTTTTATGGCCTACCAACGACTGGCGGTAATTTTGGGCAATTGCCTGTTTCCTGATCTGAAAGCGCTAAAACCGGATAAACGAACGCTCTTCTTTATGGCAGAGGATGCGGGCCTGTGTACCCACTTTCGCTACCATAAGCATAAGCTGATCTTGTTTCTGTCGGCTATGCGTTCTTTCCACGATTCGCTACAGAGTAAACATTCGACCAACTACTGGAAACTTTCGTACGACAACCAGCATCTTTCCTACGAAGATAAGCTGCAAAAAACGCTGGATAAATACGCTAAAATTCAGGAGATCGTAATGTTCACCGTTGAAGACAAGTTCTTTGCCGAACGAATGCAGCAGTTTTGTGAGAAGAACGATTTGCAACTGACTATCGTAGACTCACCTGGCTTCTTTAGTACGGTGGAGGATTTTCAGCAGTACCTGGATGATAGCAAACGGCCGTTTATGCAGTATTTCTACATCGGGCAGCGCAAGAAGTACGGCATTTTAATAAACGAGCAGGACGAACCACTGCACGGAAAATGGTCGTTTGACGAAGAGAACCGCAAGAAGCTGCCGAAAGACATTCGCATTCCAACCCTGCCCGATAGCGAATGGACCGAGCATACGCACGATGTGGTGCAGGTAGTAGATGAACTGTTTTCCCAGCACCCCGGCGACTCCCACAACTTTTGGCTGGCCACTACCCGACGACAAGCACTGTACCGATTAAGAGACTTTCTGGAGCACCGCTTCGAGCAGTTCGGCCCCTACGAAGATGCCATTGATTCAGAACGAAACTTTTTGTTTCATTCGGTGCTTTCTCCCTACATCAATCTGGGGTTGATTACCGCTCGCGAGGTAATTGATTCGGCGCTGGAGTATGCCGAAGAAAATGACGTCCATTATCCCAGTGTAGAGGGGTTTGTGCGGCAGACTATTGGCTGGCGGGAGTTCATGCGCGGTATGTACCACACCCACGATCTACGCGGTAACTTCTTCAATAACCAGCGCAAACTGAAAGACTGCTGGTACGATGGTACCACTGGCATCCCTCCGCTGGACGATAGCATTAAACGGGTAGCCAAGCACGGCTATACCCACCACATTGAGCGGCTGATGATACTAGGCAATATGATGCTGCTGGCCGAAGTGCACCCCGACGAGGTGTACAAGTGGTTTATGGAGATGTTTGTAGACTCATCCGATTGGGTGATGGAACCCAACGTGTACGGTATGAGCCAGTTTGCCGACGGCGGCACCTTTGCCACCAAACCCTACATTGGCGGAGCCAACTACATCAGCAAAATGAGCGACTACCGCAAGAGTAAAAAGTGGCCCGACCCGGTAGACGGTCTCTACTGGAGTTTCATTGACCGCCACCGCGACGTATTTGCCGAAAACCAACGCATGTCCATGATGATTGCCACCCTCGACCGCATGGATCAGGAACGCAAAGAACACATCTTTCAGCAGGCCGAAGAGTTTAGAGAGCGGACTACTGAGAAGATTTATATAGTGAACAAGCAGTAAAGCACGCCTCCCCGGATGAGCAACGCGAATTCCGGTGGCCGCCACGTGGGGTCTCCCGCATAGTAAGAAGAAGATGCCGAACCTCACCAGGTCGGAATAAATCCGGCAAGGATAGGCCAAGTTACTTTTTGGTACTCCCCCGCTATTGGTAGTGTTCCGTAGGGACACTGCTGGGTCCACCGAGCGTCGGTCGCCGTGGACACGGGGCATTCCGCAAATTTTTTTTTTGAGATAGAGGGACTTAGTCCGCGACGCGTAGTCCCGGCATGCATGCATTGAACTGCACGTTTTGATAAACAGTACTTTACCTTCGTGATTAATGCCAAAACGCTTATCTATGCTCAGAAAACCGGAACTAAGTTCCTCTTTCTCATTAGCAAATGGTAGTGACCTTGCAGAACACTACCATTAGCAGGGGAATTTCAAAGCTATTTTCCTATCCGGTACCGTAACCTAATTTACGAAAAGTTTTCCTCTTCATTGGCCGCTCTTTTCAAAGATATATCCGGTAGGGCTCTTGGTATAGGCCATCCCTCGCATCGTTCGGGTTAATTGCTCTCGGGTGGGTTGCTTACCGCTTTTGGGTTGTAAATAATCGGTTAAGTTGTTATCGGAAATGCGGTATAAATCATCTGTTTTTTGTTGATACACGGCCACCAGCTTATAGTCAGGATCTAACGATGCCATAGAGGCATCGCCGTGGGAGTTGTTGCCGACCAGTATTCCGCCTTTCTTTAGATAGGGCTTGGCGGCATGACCCACAAACCCGGCGTACTGCGAAATCAGCAGATCAAATTCGTCGGTCAGTTCGGTAAAAGGTTGGCGGTAGTCCTGCTGATAAAATCGAACGACGGGTGCTTCCGGGTACTCTTTGTTTTCTTTGATGAAATCTAAAGAATCAGCATCTTCAAAGAACTTGTAGGTATTTCTGAATGAGTCGGCGTAGGTTACCTCGGGGAATATCAGCGAAGGGGTAATGTGGACGTAGCAACCGGGGTAGAAAACTTTATGTATCGTGAACTTCTTGTTCAGCTCCCGGAAAAGCCCAATGGAGGTATAATCCTTATCCAGATGAAATTTCTTGTATAGTGCGGGCACCTTCATTGTAATCACTGTCAAATGATCGGACTAGACTATGTATTCGTTCCGTATGAGTGTGAGACGGATATTCCATGTATCCCGATCAACAGAAACAGGCTTTCTCTAGTCGGGAAGCTTTCATTCCCTTAGTAAAACGACAAAGGGTTTCTGGCCGGAACGTGAAATACATTGATGCCCGGCAGTTTTTCTTCGAGCCACTCGGCCATATAGGCTGAACCCGGTTCCTCGCTGTCTATGTGGCCTAGTACAATTAATGATAAGTCCTGACCCTTAATCCGGGCGTCGCGCACGTATTCGGCGGTTTCCCACTCGGATATCTCACCGCAGACCAGCACGTCGGGCTGCACCTGGCTCGTCAGTTCAATCTGCCTCTTTCCGCCCCAGGCGCCGGGCATGAGTAATACGCTTTCACAGGTTTGCGACAGGTCGCCAATGTAGCGGACAGTGGAGATGCCCAGGCTTGCTTTCATATGGTCGATGAGCGACTTCAGAGTGGTAGCCGGAATCTCAAATTGGTGGCGTTCTTTAGGATTATAGTAATCTTCCCAACCCAGTTTTTCCACCACCCCGGTTTGCACTCCATCGGGGAAGTACGTATGGATGTAATCATGGTTTCTCCAGACCGCTATCCCGTGCTCCTTCAGCAAATCTGATTTATACCGATACACCTCGTCGTTTGCCAGCCATTCCGTTTCGTCCAGGTGGTTGTAGTAGGTGGGCTCGTGCACGATGATAAAATTGGCTTGCTTATCAATGGCCTGCTGAATCACGTCCAACGTAGCGAACATACTGGTGACGATGCCGGTCACTTCCGTGTCCCGACTGCCCGCCTTCAGTGTATCTACGGTACTATCAAAGGGAGCCCCCTCCACTTCGGCAATAAACATATCCATAATATCGCCCACTGTTACCGGAGCGCTACCGGTACGCGGTTGGTGTGCCAAACTAATCAGGGGTGAGAAAAGAAGCACGCTAGCCCCGGCCGCTTTTCCGAGGTGAGTGATAAACGTTCTTCTTCGTAGTAGGGGGAGGTTGCTTTTCGTCATGGTTGCTGATTAACGTTTTCTGCTGTAGTAACTAGCCAATTTACGCATAAAAACTTCTGAGAAGAATTTTCCGGAGAATTCTATCCGCTAACCACTTCGCAAACTACTTATTCATCAGCAAACTTAAAATCGTTTACTTCCATTACCTCTCCCGGAAGCAATTCGTTGAGCCAGATATGCCCAATCCGTACCCGGATTAACCGGAGGGTGGGGAAGCCTACGGCCGCGGTCATCTTACGCACCTGCCGGAATTTTCCCTCGGTGATGGTGATAGTTAGCCAACTAGTAGGGCCGTGCCTCTCGTCTCTGATTCTTTTGCTACGGGGCCGGTAGTTAGGAGGTGGATTGAGACGGGCGGCTTTAGCCGGTAAGGTTCGGTACGTTTTGCCGCGGGTAGCGATCCCCACTCCTTGCTGTAGTTGCGTGATGGCTTCGTCGGTAATCTCGCCATCCACCTGCACGTGGTATTCCTTCTCCACTTTTTTGCTGCGTACCTGCATGCTCACCTTACCGTCGGTAGTGAGCAACAACAAGCCTTCCGAGTCCTCGTCTAATCGACCAATCGCCATCGTCCCTTCCGGAAATTCATGTAGCTCGCCCAGCAGCTTCTTGTTTCTTCGTCGGTTCTGGTTGTTAATAAATTGCGATAAGTACCCGAATGGCTTGTGAATAATAAAGTGATGGTGCCTACTCATTAGGACGATAGTGGTTCGTAATTTTTTAGATCACTTTGTTTCTCTCCAGCCACTGCTCCCGTTGCAGATCGGGAAGGTGTTTGATCCGGAAGTCTTCAAATAGCGCCGGAAACCCATCACCGTCGGGGGAAGCGGCGGTCATGCCGACCATCACGGGCGTATTAGCGGGGAAGTAGGCTAAGCGTAGCAGGGTAAACGTAGCATTGTCTAGTGAATAGTTTATTTCTACGTAGTCCAATCTCCTGATTACCTTGAGCCAGACCGATTCGGGCGCCTGCTCCAGCTCTACCACACTCCAGTCGCTCTGCTCCCGGGTGACTACCGCACTCAGGTTTATTTTCTCGTTCACGTACTCCACGCCGGTCTTAATCCAATTGCATTCATCTATCCTGATCATCAGGCCCATCTGGTCGTAGCGGGTTTGGTATTCGCCGGTTATTTTTACCGTGGCCTCAAACTCCCCGCCCAACTGGCAGTAGTAAAACGGACCGTCGTCTACCGTAAAGCCGTAGTGGGTGATACGCCAGTAGTCGGTTCGGGGGGTTACGTACATCGACAGCGACTGCTCATCGCTAACGCTCCACTGTTCGGGTTCATTAAACCATTGCATTTGCCTCATTGGTTGCTGTTTTTATTGATTACTAAGGATAGGCGCATGAAACACAGCCTCACTTAATCACTTTTCAATTTATTATATATCCAGCGCTTAATCTCCTCAAAGGATGATTTTCCGGAAGCAATTTGAATAACGAAATCGTACTTCTCATCTTCAGAGGCTTCTATATCTAGTTGATTCATTAACAGGTGCAGTCTCATGATGGTATATCCGGTGCGTTTATTTCCATCCTGAAACGGATGGTTGGCAATCAAGCTTTCGGCCAACGCGGCGGCTTGTTCTACCACCGATGGGTATAGTAGTTTCTGGTCAAAAGTCTGGAAGGGGCGTTGGACGGCGGACTCTAAAAGTGCCTGATCTCTAATTCCTTTAGATCCGCCAAACTGATCGATCAATATTTCATGAATCCTGATGACTTCATCTAAGCTGATCACTGAGCGAGCCTATTGAGGAGTTCTTTGTCTTCGGTCAGTATCTTAGATAAGTTGCTGGACAACTTCACGTCGTGGGAAGACTTGTCAAGAATGTTTTTCAGATAGTTCAGTACTTCATCCGATAATTCATCAGGTAACATATCTACCACCTTATGTATTTCGGTCTTAACATCTGCTTTATCCATATTCTTTCGCATTAAGCTTTATTAAAGATACGAATTAACAGTCATTTTGATTATTAGCTGCTAGCAAAAGTGAATCACTCTACGTAGGGTGTTAACACTTTCTGCCAGATTTTATAGCCTTCGGCGTTCATATGCAGATTGTCTTCCCGGAAGATATGGTCTACCACTTTACCGTTTTCATCCAGGGCCGGGGTCCATACATCGGCAAACTCGGTGTTTTCGGTTTTGTCGGCGTAGGCTTTTAGCCGGGCGTTTAGGTCTTCATAGGTGTCTTTCATCTCCCAGCGAGCTACACTGGGTTTGGGAGAAATAAATACCACCGGGGTATCGCCCAGCTCCTTCTTAATCTTTTTGCGGAGCTTCTTGGCTTCCCGCATGATCTGTTTGGGGCTATCACCTGCCGCAATATCATTATCGCCTTCGTAAATAAAAACTTTGGATGGCTGGTAGGGGTAGATCACCCGGTCATCGTAGTAAAGCAGATCGGAGAACTGAGAACCCCCGAAGCCCCGGTTAATGATTCGTGTGCCGGGAAAATAATCGGAGATGTCCTGCCAGATGGCCACCGACGAACTTCCGGTAAACAGTATGGCTCCGGGTTCTACCGGGTTTTGGGCATCCTGCTGCTCAAATTTCTGAATGGTGTTCTCCCAGCGTTCCGGCCCCTGCTCCTGGGCTACTACGGTAAAAGTGAGCGCCAGAGCGCATAAGAAACTACTGATTATTTTTAATCGATACATGCTTAGGTGGGTTAGATGAAAAACTCGGGGAAGATAGTTTTTATAAAATACCCGCGCAATACTTGTTTTTATTAATGAGGATGGGTAGCTGGAGGCTTATGCGAACTTAGAGCTTGGGGGCTATGCAGAGTTGGGGGTAACGTTGGTTCTTATAAACTCCTCCAATTCTTGACTATACCGATCAGGATCTTCCTCCTGAGGGAAATGTCCCGCTTTTTCGAGTTTCACGATTTTCAAATCTTCGAAAACTTCTTTCCACTTTATTAACTCTTTTTCTCTGAAGGCAATATCTTTCATTCCCCATAAACCTAGTGCCGGCTTCTTTGATATTTTATCTTTCTGCCGCCATAATCCGGCTAGCCACTCCTTTGACCCGGTGATATGTCGGGGGAAAACCCAGGTTCCTTTTCTGTCTTCTTTACTGGGTAAGTGAGAATAGTAATGCTTGAAAATTTCGGGGGTCGGATTCCTGTCACCAAATACCAGTTTTCCGATTACTCGGGCAAAAAAATTATAGTTTCCTGATAAATATTTACCAATCGGCCCACCCATTATTTTACTAAAGGCTTCAAAATGAAAATCACCGTTTACCGGCCACATCCAGGTGTTGGCTATCACGATTGCATTTATCTTCTCCGGATACTTTATGGCGTAGGCTAACCCTATTGGGCCGCCCCAGTCGTTCACTACAATAGTAAAATTGTCTACATTCAATTGGTCTACAAATTCCTCAAAATTTTTTGCATGACTTTCGGGCAAATAATCCCAGTCTCTCGGCTTGTCAGATAATCCAAATCCAATATGATCATTGGCGATACACCGGTACTTGTTGCTGAGGTTTTTAATCACGTTTCGGTAGTCAAACGACCAACTTGGGTTTCCGTGCAAAAAAATAATGGGCGCACCGCTTCCCTCATCCACGTAATTCATCTTCCCAACTTTCAATTCAGCGAATTTGGTTTCAAACGGATATTCTTGTCTGTTTAACCAAGTTGGGTACTTCATTTTAGCTCGTTTGCTATCAGCTTACCCTAAAGATACGGATTTCGCCTTTCTTCTGCTTGTTTCGCGTTGCGTTAGCTATTATATATCACTGAAGAGAGCAGTCTCCTAAGAAAGCAATTTCAGCGAGCTTCACTCTTCGCTGCCTGATTCACTCCTTTAACTTTTTCCGCATCCTCCCACACCATAGCCACTTTCCCCCGGGTGCGCATGGCTTCAATGTAGCCGATGGCTTCGGGAATCTGCTGGTGGGGGTAGGTCTTTTCCAGGTGCGCTTTCACCTTTTGGTTTTGTATCAGATCCGCCAGGGTATCCAGATCCTGAGTGTTAGCTTTAGCGGTGAATTGCGCCAACGAAAATTTACTAAACAGGGCGCTAACGAGTAAGCGCACCATATGCTTCATAGTGGTGAAGCCGATGACTACGCCTCGCTTCCCCATGCGTTTAAAATCTTCTAAGAAAAGATTACCGTGGGTATCCAGCACCAGATCGTACTGACCCTGGTGCTGATGGATATTCTCTTCGTCGTAGGCAATTACCGCATCCGCTCCCAGCGACCGCACAAAGTCCCGGTTGCGGCCGGAGCAGACTCCGGTCACCTGGGCCCCGTAGGCTTTGGCGATTTGTACGGCAAAGTGGCCCACCCCGCCCGAGGCACCGTTGATGAGTACCGATTCGCCGGCCTGAAGTTTCCCGTGGGTGATAAGGGCCTGCAAGGCGGTAAGCCCCGCGATGGGTACCGCGGCCATGTCAGCAAACTCGGCACCTTCGGGCATTTTTCCGCAACTGTTAGTCTCTACCACGGTATATTCGGCAAAAGCCCCGCCTTTAAAAGCTTCTCCGAATACGTTATCACCCACCTTGAAGTTAGTGACGCCCCGGCCTACTTCTTCTACCGTACCGGCAAAGTCAGCTCCCAGAATTTTGTCTTTAGGTTTGAACAAGCCGAAGGAGAAGCGTGCGAAGAACGGCTCGCCGCGGAGAATGTGCCAGTCGGCCGGATTGGCGGAGTTGGCTTTTACGCGCACTAGCAGGTGGTTGTCTTTCACGGTGGGCTTGGCAACTTCTTCCAGTTGAAGAACTTCCGGCCCGCCGTAACGGTGTTTGGTGATGGCTTTCATATGACTTATAGGTTGGTGCATTTTTATGCAAGACAACTCACCCGCCAATAAGTTACACCGAGCGAAACATTTTATTGGTATTTAGAGAAAAATACATATAACGAGATATATATCAAATTACACCCGCAATGAATTTGCTCTATTCTACTATATGAATCACAATCCCGGGATTGTGCTGCCTTATTATATCAAAATCAATATTGGTATCTATAGAAATAGTTAAGGAATCGAGCGCGGTTAGTCGCTCAAGACCTGCTAAATTTTCCAGGGTCT
Source organism: uncultured Roseivirgaceae bacterium (assembly GCA_964551335.1). GTDB lineage: Bacteria > Bacteroidota > Bacteroidia > Cytophagales > Cyclobacteriaceae > Tunicatimonas. Next base: position 60,934 of record CAZKCO010000013.1, on the reverse strand, counting down.
CATTATCCGACACATTGAGGGACTGCAGCTTAGTGAGCCGCTCCAGGCCGGCTAAACTATGCAGGTTAGGATTATCCGAAAGAGTTAGGGACTGCAGGTTAGTGAGCTGTTCCAGGCCTGCTAAATCGTACAGGTATTCATTCCCCGAAACAGTTAGGGACTGCAGGTTCTTGAGCTCCTCCGGGACTGCTGAAGTTTGTAGCTTCTCATTATCCGATACATTGAGGGACTGCAGCTTAGTGAGCCGCTCCAGTCCTGCTAAACTATGCAGGTTAGGATTATCCGAAAGAGTTAGGGACTGCAGCTTAGTGAGCCGCTCCAGGCCGGCTAATTCGTATAAATTGTACAGGTATTCATTACCCGAAACAGTTAGGGACTGCAGGTTAGTGAGCCGCTCCAGGCTTATTAAAGGCGGAGACTCCTTCTCCACCATGTTTTGTAGGTTATAGTTACCCGAAAGAGTTAGGGACTGCAGGTTAGTTACCTGTTCCAGGCCGGCTAATTCGTATAAATTGTCCAGGTATTCATTACCCGAAAGAGTCAGGGACTGCAGGTTAGTGAGCCGTTTCAGGTCTGCTATTCGTAGTCTACCCGAAAGAGTTAGGGACTGCAGATTCTTGAGCTCCTCCGGGACTGCTAAATCGTACAGGTATTCATTACCCGAAAGCGTCAGGGACTGCAGGTTAGTGAGCTGTTCCAGGCCTGCTAAACTTTGCAGGTTAGGATTATCCGAAAGAGTTAGGGACTGCAGGTTAGTGAGCTGTTCCAGGCCTGCTAAATTTTGCAGGTAAAAATTATGAGAAATACTTAGGGACTGCAGGTTAGTGAGCTGTTCCAGACCTGCCAAAGGTCGCTGAGGTCTCGCCACCATCACGTTTTGTCCAGGTAGGTCATAATTCCCCGAAACAGTTAGGGACTGCAGGTTCTTGAGCTCCTCCGGGACTGCTAAACTTTGCAGGTTAGGATTATCCGAAAGAGTCAGGGATTGCAGGTTAGTAAGCCGCTCCAGGCCGGCTAAACTTTGCAGGTTAGGATTATCCGAAAGAGTTAGGGACTGAATGCCAGAAGGGTTCTTAATATTATCAAATATAGACAGATCTTCCAAATTGTTAACCTCAGTAATCTTAATGGCTTTCAGGTTTCCAAGATGTTTGAGATTTCCGTTTAGGATAGCATAGTTACCTTTACCTTGAATGATATTCAAGCTTGATAGTTCGTCAATACCACCCGCTGCTTGCACTCTCTTATATAAGTCAATATTGTCGCTTACCTGTTTTACAAAATCTCTTTTTTGAATAAAAGGTTGTACCCATAGGAAGATCACGCAGGTTATCAGGCCGACAGCTAATACGGTTACCCCTGACTGTTTATAGAGTTTTAAGTTATTCTTTTGTTTAGCTTTTTCAAAGAATAAATTAATCTCCTCCGTAGCAAGATCAGGGTTATTTGCTTTCCATTGTTTGGCTTTTCTCAATTGTGATTTTCCGTACAAGCCGTCTTCTCCCTTGGTATAGGCCGCAATATCCAGCGTTATTCTCTTTTTGTGTTCCAGGGCTTCTCTCCGCTCATCAATCCAAGCCCGGAGCCGTTCCCACTTACGGATAAGCTCCTCGTGGATGATACTAACATTAATGGTTTCATCAGTCTCGGCTGATTCATTGAGCAATCGGCCTTGTTCACTTAGCAAAGCCTCATAAACCTCAGTAACTAGTTCCTTGGGCTGGTCTTTCAAAATAGCGAAGAGTTCAGCTCTTTTCACCGTTCGCTTCACATCATTCCGGTTTTCGTTCACCTCCACCAGGTTCACAAAAATGCTTTTCAGAATGGTTTCTCTGGTTTTGTCCCTGCCATCCCGCGTAATCGTCTTTATTACTTTTTCAGCGTGCGTTTGAATAATGCCACCTATTCCTCTACCTTCCGAGAGCGTGCTGTATTCCGAAGTGCTTATGCGCCGGTCGGCAATAGTATCCTTGGTCCAGATGCGCTCTAAGGTAAACTGTAGTATGGGCAGCGAGCCTTCCACATCTTTCAGTTGGTTGAGCAGTTGGTCGACTAGTTCCGGTTCAATCAGCACGCCATTTTTACGAGCTGGCTGTGAGATGATGGCGGACATACTCTCTTCCCAGTTACTGGCGTGCACTTTATAGTCCAGGCTGCTAATGGGAAAGAGATACTGCTTTGATTTAATAAAATCAAAATTGGCTAGCTGCGAGAGAAAATCACTGCGGAATGAGCAGATCACCAGCACCTTGCTATCACCATGTGGATGCTCGGCTAAAGCATCTAAAAACTCAAAAAGTTGGGTTACCTCAGCCTGGGCTTCGGGCGAGTGACACTGAGTGATTACCTCTTCAAATTGATCAAAATATATGATCAGATCTGTTGAGCCGGAATTTCCGTTCAACACAGCATCGGTTGACATACCTTGCAGCTGCAACTGATACTTCAAATTGGTAAAGGGTGTGTTGCCGGGAGTTACTATTACCAGAAGGCGCTCATTGTACCCAAGTTCAGGTCGGTGTTTTAATCGGAAAAGAATACCCGCCTGAACGAAAGAACTCTTTCCTGTTCCTGAATTACCGATCACGGATAAGAAAAAATTTCCATCAGCGGTGACTATTTTTTTAAGGCAGCTTTCCAATTCAGCCTCACGGCCGAAAAAGTAGTCCCCATCATCAATACTAAACGAGGCTAATCCTTTATAAGGGTTTTTTGCATTAACCGGTGATTGATGGGCAAATTGAATAAGAAACTCGTATAGAGCATTTTTAAGATCAGTAATTTCTTTAAACGTATGTATGGGTCGCCCATTAAATTTATTCAGCAGAGCATCGTGCTTTGCTTTATTATCAATTTGATTCTCATCAAATTTCTCTAAGTGCAAGCAGAATACGCGCTTATGATTAGCCAAGGCTGTATCCAGTTCAATTTCGGTATAGGTTCGCTCTTCATCAGGCGGAAAAGACCCGGTTTTATTACCCAGAATAATAATGTATATGTCACTTTCTACTACAGCTTTCACGCAGTCATCAACAAACGGTGTGTAGGTGCCGTCATCAAACATGCGTTCCATAATCTCGCTTAGCTCAAAGCTGTTCTGAAGTTGATTTTGGAAAAGACTGATAATTTCGGCCCTAAAATCCTTCAGATCTTTAAAGGTGGACGATATATACACTTTCCATTTCACCATCTTATTTTAGGGCGATTTAAGCGAGCCACCTTAGTATTAGCAATTGAACCTACACGTAGCGAAACCTACTCCAATCTATTGTATCCGCAGGTATATTCCTTACAACTACTAATAAGGCCCATATAAGTAAAGAATAAAATTTTAGCGTAGCAACTTTATCGGTGTAGAAACTCTCTAGATGGTGGGAATTTTATGCTATAGATCGGCTTTTTTCGTAAATCTTTTGTCGTGATACACTTTGCCTATCATACCGATGACAATGGAGCGTCTGTAGGTGTTTCGGAAATAATGCAGTCAAAAACTAACAGTATCTTAGTATTTCAAAATCAAAATACCTGTTTTCCGCTGGAATTTGGGCAAATCAACACTGAAATGCCTAAATACCGTTGGAATTCGGGCATTTCAAAACGAAAACACCCATCTCCCGGCGGTATTTGGGGTGTTTCGGAACTGAAATAGCCATCTCCCGTTGGAATCTGGGGGTGTCGAACTCGAAATGGTCATCTCCCGGCGGGAGATGGGCGTACCGCCTTTTTTCTTACGTGCTGCTGCCGGGGCTAACTGGCCGGTTTTTCCTCGTATAGGCCATCTACTGGTCAAATTGGATGGGTAATTTCCGATAGCTTACCTGCGTACCGATCTCATGTACCTGGGTTATTTTTTCCTAAGCCGGGCGCTTATTTTCGCCCTTCCACTATTCTTACTAATTGCACCATGAAGCAGAACAATTTTCTTAAGCAGGTATACGTAGCGCTGACCAACGCCCTCAACTCTCCCGAAATACTGGCCCTTCTTCAGGCGTTTGGCTACGACGACAAGAAAATACGCTCCGGACTGAAGCAGTACGACGACCTGGAGCAGTTGAAGCAACAGCAGTACTTAGCCGAGCTGGAAGCCAAAACGGCCTCGCAAACGCTGCAAAGTGCTCGCCAGCAACTCATTACCGTATTTCAGACGCATCTGGATACGGCCCGGCTGGCCTACAAGCGGGAGGAAGGCTATACCGATACGCTCTCGCTGGTGCAGTCGCGCAGCAAAACCGTTCCCGATTTGCTGGCGCAGGTAAAGAAGTTCTACGCCAATATTCCGGTGGCCCTGATGGAAAAGTACCACGTGCCCCAGAAAGAACTCAACGAAACCAATAAGCTCATTCAGCAGGTGATGGAGCTGGAGGCTCTGCAACGCCGAACCCAGGCGCAAGTGCAAGATCTCACCCAGATGCGTAAGGCGGCTATGGCCGAGCTAAAAGACTGGATGAAGACCTTCTATACCGTGGCCAAACTGGCCCTGCGCGAGCATCCGCAGCAATTGGAAGCACTGGATGTGGTCGTGCCTTCTTAGTGCTTAGGGGAATAATCAAATAAGTCTATAGCCCATTGATGGGCTAAGCTCCAATCTCCCTTCACCGTGTCGGCTTTGCCAAGGAGGACATTTCTTTCCCCCTTTGAAAAACTTACGATTATCCATAAGTCAGCGATGATCTTCTTTTCTACCGTCATTCCAGCCGTAGCGAAGTGTAGAGCTGGAATCTCCTGCCACGAAGGAGGAGATTCCGGGTATTTTCTTCCGCTGCGCTACAGAAAACCCCGGAATGACGAGGTCGTTTGGACAAAAGCGCTTGAAAATAGTCACATGCTCAGATCAATGAGAGCATGCTTCATCGTAGATGTTTTTCAGCAAGGTAGTCGTATCGGGCATCCTTCTCCGTGTATTCCTTATCTTCAGGATTAACCAAACCTTTCGGTAAGTCCTTTACTTCGCTGGAAACCTCAAACTGCTGGTACATCACTATATTCCGCAGGTAGGCTTCTACCAATTCATCTAGTCGGCGATTTTGCCGCTGAGCTATTTCCTGAGCCTGTTTTACCACTGAGGGGTCAATATCCAATTCTATTTTCATGAGCGCTATCAAGCTTGTTCTAATAAATAACGGAAAGAGCCTGAGTTCGTTGGCTGCCTATTAATCTTTGATATTGTGATTCCGTAAAGAATATCCTTCAAGAACAAGTTGCAAACGAACACCAGAGACAGAGTAGGTATGGCAACATCAAAATTGTACCTTCGTTAAAGAACAGTATACGTTCTACGCTATGAAGATAGAAATTCCTGATGAAGTGTTACCCCACCTGTCTCGTTCTGAAGAAGAACTCAAGGTAGATTTTGCCATCTTTCTGTATAAGTCGGATATTCTGTCGCTGGGTAAAGCAGCCGAGTTATTGAACATCAGCAAGCTGGAGTTTTAAAAAGCGCTGAAGGAACGGAAGATTCCCATCAACTATACTGTTCAGGATGTAGATCAGGACGTTGAGACATTAAAGAAACTAGGCTTCTGACTAATGAAGAATTAATACTTCCTGGGCGGCCTGTTTCACGTTCTCTTCCGCGTAGTAGACCGGGAAGTAGGTGTCCGCCGCCCAGGGTTCGGCCAGATTCCGGTAGTACGGACTATCCGGGTCGCCCGATTGTCCGGGAGCATTAGCGCCCAGAGAGTGTTCCCAATCTCCGGTATCGGTAATGATGCGGAAGGATGCCCCCGACGACTGGTTCAGGTTATTACCCGTGCTACCTACAGTATAGCCGTTCCCGCCCCGGGGAAGTGGTCCTACTTCGAACTTAGCGCGCGTAGCGGCATCTACCGCCGGGCTGAGCGGGTGCTGAAAGACAATATGTTTGTTGTCCGCCTGCCCGTACTGCCAGTTATCCATATTCCTTCCCAGTCGGTTAGTTAAATCGGTTAGGGCACTTTCTAATGCCGAAACCAGTAGTTCGTCCCGGGCAGCTACCGGGTTCTCGCCCCAATCAGCAGGTGGTACCACCAGCCAATTAACCACGTTGGTCATGGGCAGATAACCGATATGGGGCTGCACTTCCTGCGGAATAGTTTTTTCGTATAGGTGGGTGTGCAATTGCTCCTCCCAGGCTACGTAGATAGCGGCGGCTACCGAGTTCGGCTCCAGCCGGTAATCCCAATCAAGCAATTGCTGCCGGGCTTGCTCCAGCCGGGCATCATCCAGGGAAATATGCTTTAGCAAGGGTACCAGGTTGCGGGCGGGCAAAGATAGATAATCGGTCTGTAACTGAGCCATATCCATCAGCGAATGCTGCTTTCCAGTGTTCAGTACTTCAAGAATACGGTCGGTACGAAAAGGAGGTGCCCAGTCGTAGCCAATCGCTTCGCGATAGGGAAAATCTTCGGCAGTCAGGTTGGCATTCGCCGTGACGATAATGCCATCGGGAGGATTATACAGGTGGGGTTTGGCTTTGATGGGTAAGTAGCCATCCCACTCGTAGCGGCCATCGCCGGGCACCGGCACCAGCCCACTCCAGTTACGCCGGATAGGGGCAATGCCCACCGCCTGCCAGCCGATATTTCCCGCCCGGTCGGCCCACACCATATTCTCACCCGGAATATGGCTGTAGCTGCAAGCTTCCCGGAATTCTTCCCAGGTTTTAGCCTGATCCATCCGCAGACTGGCCAGGTAGGGCGAACCGCCAATCTCCAACCAGGCGCAGCGCACCGCGTAGGCTTTATGGTTTACAGTATCCTCGTACACCACCGGGCCGTGGCGGGTGTACTTCAAATCGGCTACGTAGGGCGACTGCCCTTTTAACGGAATGGTATCCTGGATAACGCGCATGGTTTCCCAGCGGTTCTGGTAGCGGTATTCATTGGGTTTGTCCGGATGGGTATCGTAAACGTAGAGGTCTTCGCCGTCGGTAGAGAAAACGGTGAGGCCCCAGGCCCCGTACTCGTTGTGGCCAATGGAGATGCCGGGAATCTCCGGTTCGCCCCCGCCAATTACGTTCCAGCCGGGAGCTACCAGGTGCGCCCAGTACCGCAGCGAAGGAACCGCCTGCCGCCGGTGAGGATCGTTGGCCATCATGGGGAAGCCGCTTTGGGTACGCTCGCCGCTCACTACCCAGTTGTTACTGCCAATGCTAGTCTGCTCCCGCTCTTCGGCGGCCTGATTCTGCTGCGCCAGCCGAGCGTAGTTCGCGAAAGTACCGGCATCCGCCCGCCGATTGTCGATGACAATATCCTCCGGCTGAAACTGGACTGACTGTCGGTAAGCGTTGTAAAGCTCCAGAATATCCGCCATTAGCAGTTTGGGATTCAGGGCGGAATCTAATGCTAACTGGGGTTCGCCAGGATGGAAGTCCAGCCACTGCTTTACTTTTTCCGGTCCGGCCAGAGCTACCGCTCGTCCGTAGTCCAGTTCGTCATCCATATTTCCTAGCAGTCCCTGATGGCGGGAGATCACCACCTCGGGCGTCCAGTAGCCGGGTTTGGTGCCCAGCAGTTCAAATTCCAGGGGTAGCAGGTCGGCGTTTTTCTCAGTCTCTCCGATGTAAGCGTTTACCCCAGCCACATAAGCGGTAATAATCTCTACTCCCCGCGGGTGGTAATGCTGCATCTCCCGGCGAATATCGCCCCGAAACTGAAACAAGCGGGTGCCGATGTCTCGCTTCAGCTCGCGTTCGCCCAGTAGTTCGGCTACAGTGCCGGTAGCTTGCCGCCGCCATACCTCCAACTGAAACAGCCGGTCGCGGGCAGCACAGAAACCCTGGGTAAAAAACAGGTCGTGCTCGTTCCGGGCATAAATATGATTAATTCCCCAGGGATCGCGGTACACCTGCACGGAGTCTTCCAGTCCATCGATGTTCAGGGTTTCGCTTTCCTGCCCCCAAACGAGCAGCGGCGAGAAAAATATGATGAGTAGTAAATGGCGCATCAGGATTAATGGCTAGCGTTACACCATCGGGAAGCTGGCAGATAATCCGGGCCACTTTGCCCAATGGGGGAGCCATCGGGCGGGCTAAGGGGATCGGGCAGCGACATATCTTCGGGGTTGTTTTCAAACTGGGTAATCTGCCGCAGTAGAAATGCCTGATGGGCTTGTTCGGCCACATCCGGCAAGTCCGTCTGACTGCTAAGCAACTGCTTTACATCATTTACCCGCAGGGTGGCAATAGCCCGGGCCTGCCCGGAAGCTTTTTCGTTACTAGCCAACTGAATCAGGTGGGTGAGTACCAACCGCTCTACCAGCCGTTGTAGTTCGCCTTCGTACCCCCTGGGGCGGTAGGAGGCATCAAAGCTCTTCTGAATAATCTCGTTGGTGAGATCGGCAAAGCTGGGAACTCCACTTTCGCGGGAAGCGTAGTCAATCATACGGGTAGCCCGCTCGTGGTTCATCAGCAAGCCTAACGTAAAATCCGCGGCTGACTCGGCGGCGGCAATCGGGTCAAAGGTAAGTCCGGTACGAGACTTGAAGATTTCTCGCTCGTTCTCGTAGAAGCCTAGCGGATAGGGCGGTAACTGGTTCAGTACATCTTCCGGAATAGCCAGGGCATCGGGAGTGAGGGTAGCGAGCAGGGCGTCAATGGCTTCCCGCTGCTTGCGGCCGTCTACCACCTCCAATGGCTGCTGTCCATCGCCCCGCACGGCGTAGGTGTAGTTCAGTCCGCCGACAATCTTGGCTACGGCCTCCACCTGGTAGCGATGAAACAGGTACATGGGCACCAGCACTTCCTCCAGCGTAGCGATGGGCTGGCCGAAGGGAATCTTCTTTTCGGAGAGGTTCTCCAGCGCAATCTTGCGTACTTCCATCACGTGCTGTAGCTCGTCTACCGCATCGGCACCATTGTCCCAGAGGTGGGCTTCGGGGTGCGCGCCACTAACCGCTCGGGCATCACGGTCGGAGATAAACAACAAACCGTCGTCGATCGACTCTTGCAGAATTTCGTTTAGCGCTTCCTCTTCATCAGTGCCTTCGGGAAAATCCTGGTAGCCGTAGGTGATCGCCACTTTATCCCACTCGCCAATGCCATCGTCGTAAGCATCGGATAAATCCAGTTTCCCGCCCCGAATATCTACTTTGGGGTGCGGGTAGTCCATTACCGAGGCCCGGTCGTTTACTGATGATGAGTAATTGTGTACCAAGCCTAGCGTGTGTCCTACCTCGTGAGCCGCCAGTTGCCTTAGGCGCTGCAAAGCCATCTCCATCATTTCCTCCGAAACGGGTTCTCCCTTTTCGTATTCGGCTACTAAGCCGGAGGCGATCAGGAAGTCCTGCCGCACCCGCAGTGAGCCCAGCGTTACTTTTCCCTTGATAATTTCGCCGGTGCGGGGATCGTAGATGCTGCTGCCGTAGGACCAGCCCCGCGTTGAGCGGTGCACCCACTGCACCAGATTGTAGCGAATGTCCATCGGGTCCGCATCTTCGGGCAGTAGTTCCACCTGAAAGGCATTGCGGTAACCGGCTGCTTCGTAGGCCTGATTCCACCAGCGCATCCCGTCCATCAGCGCCGAGCGGATGGGTTCGGGGGCTCCGGGGTCCATGTAGTACACGATAGGTTCTACCGCTTCACTTACCTCGGCGGTAGGGTCTTGCTTCTCTAATCGGTGGCGGCGAATGAGCCGCTGGGTGATGGGCTGGTCTACCGGGGTGGCGTAGTCCATGTACTGCACCGACATATAGCCCGATCGGGGATCAAAAGCCCGAGGCTCGTAATCATCGTCGGGTAGCTCTACAAAGGAGTGGTGCTGCCGGACGGTAACCGCCTTATTATCCGGAGATACCGACTGTAAGTAGTCTCCCGCATCATCTCCAGTAAAGGTAAGGGTAGTTTCAATCTCGGTATTTTTGGGAAAGTTTTTGGTGCGCGGCAGGTAGATCGCCGAGCGGGAATCATCTACCTTGAACGAACCCTGCTTGGTACGCTTGATCATGTCGGCAATGCCGTACGCATCGCTCAGGGCGAATTTGGTCAGGTCAATTAACACTCGTTCGTCTTCTTCGGCGGCTACTTCGAATCCGTAGATCACCGATTCGGCGAAGGACTCATTTACCGCTTGCTGTTCGTTGGTATCGTCGGACACAGCCCGGTAGCTTTGGTTGGGCTCTACCAGCAGTACTTTGTTGCCAATACGCCGGAACTCCACCACCTGCGGGCGACCCAACCGACCCCGATCCAGCCCAATATCGTTAGAACCGGCGCCGGAAGCCAGCGTGGTGTAGTAGAGAAATTCGGTGTCCAGCTTGTCCACTTCCAGGTAGATTTTGCCCTCGTCGGCATCCCAGTAAAAGGGAAAATAACCGTCGGATTTTTCCATGTCTTCGGTTTTTTCGGAGATAGTGGAGTCTTGGGCAAATACGAGATTGACAGAAACAAGCAAGGCCAGGCCCAGCAGTAAAAATTTGTTCATAGCGAAATAGGGAGATTGTGACGAAAATTTTATAAATTTTTAACAAATGCGTTTCAACCTTCTGGCTAGTTTAGGGGTCTAAGATAGAGAAAGAAAAGTAAACTTTTGGGAAGGAACTACGCAAACAACTATGAAGAAATTTTACTCATACGCAATAATTGCAATAATCCTTTTGCCCTTGGGGGTAAAAGCTACCCATATATACGGTGCCCAGATCACCGCTACGGCTGAATCTTGCCAAGATAATACTTATACAATCACGATTACCGGCTACGAAGCTATTGGCTCCGATATAGAATTTGGCAACGGTGTGCTGGATTTAGGCTTTGGCGAGGTGATTGACGTTAACAGCGAAAGCGATTTTGTACGTAGAGTGGTTGATTATGATGATCAGTTTACTCGAGTAAGTGAGCTTACCCTTGGAAATGTTGTTTTTCCTGGGCCAGGCGCATATATGATAACATTTCAGGAGTTTAATCGGCGTGCGGATGTAGTGAACATTCGGAACTCGGTAAATACGCCTTTTTATGTAGAATCCAAGCTGATTATAGATCCACTGATTTGTAACACCACTCCTCAGCTTTCCGATACTGCCAGTTTTATAGCTTATACTGGCTCCATCTTTCAACAAAACATTCAAGCTATTGACCCTGATGGTGACAGTTTATCGGTAGAGTTAGTGATTCCGCAGCAAAGCGTGGATGATATTGTTGCCTACTATGGTTCGCCATTAGACATTGACCTTCGTTATGCCGATAATCCTACGAATGCCGAAGGGAGTGGATTGCCCACACTCTCCGTTGATCCTACTGCGTTAGTGTGGAATGCTCCTAACCTGCCAGGAGCATTTGCGATAGCGATTCGCGTGAACGAATGGAGAAAATTAGATGGGGAATGGGAACAGTTGGGCTACGTAACTCGCGATCTGACGGTACAGGTGCTGGATACAGTAAACAATCTTGCCTTTACGGACATCATTACGTCCACCAGGCAGAGCGAACCCGAAAAACCAACAACACGATTGTTCCCCAATCCTAACCAGGGGGATTTTACGCTGGAGATTACCGAAGATGCCTGGAGCGGCGCTACGGCCAGCATTCATAACATCATTGGGTTGGAAATTGACCGGCGCACCGTGTACTTCGGGCAAAACTCTTACAACGTAGCCGATTGTAAACCCGGTATCTACTTCCTCACCCTTCAGCAGGGCGACTTGCAGCGGGTGCTACGCTTCATGAAGCGTTAGTATTTCTCGAGTTCCGAATCAAAAAACTTAACATTTTCCTAACACTGGTTTTAGTACAATACTAGTTGAATTTCAGTAGGTTTTAGTCAGAATACTATGACATCTACTGAAGCTTCACTAGACTGGTTCTCGATGGTAATGGGGCTAACGGCTGGCCTGGTTCTCTTCATTTATGCCGTAACCCAGTTATCCGATGCGGTAAAGGCTATTGCTAATAATAAAATCCGTCTCTGGCTGGCTTGGTTCACCACCAATCGCTTTACCGGAGTGCTTACCGGTACAGCGGCCACCGCCGTTGTTGGGTCCTCCTCAGTAACTATTATTATGGTGATTGCCTTAGTTAATGCGGGGCTGATGACCTTCGTAGAGTCGCTGGGAGTAGTAATGGGTTCCAACATCGGCACTACCTTTTCCAGTCAGTTAATCGCGTTTGACCTGGATGAGTACGCTCCCATTGGGCTGCTGTTGGGCTTACTGCTGCAATCGCTGGGTCGCTCAGCTCGCTGGAGAAGTATTGGGAAAACCATCTTTGCGCTAGGGCTTATTTTTTTCGGGCTGGGGCTAGTAGGCGAAACGATGAGCCCGCTGAAAGGCTACCCTCCTTTTCTGGAAACAATGAAGGATCTGGAGAATCCCTGGTTTGGGGTGCTAGTGGGCGCTGTAGCTACTGTACTCATTCAGTCTTCTTCGGCTACAATGGGAATTGTAATCACGCTGGCTAGCCAGGGCATGATGACCCTCCCGGCCGGAGTAGCCGTGATGCTGGGCGCCGAAATTGGCACCTGCGCCGATACCTTGATTGCCACCATTGGCCGGGAACGATCGGCTATCCGTACCGGCACTTTTCACTTACTGTTTAATATGGCTACGGTCTTCATCGGAGTGTTGTGCGTTGACTTCATCATTGCGGCTGCTGAGTGGATGTCGGGCGGTGCTCAGCTGGAGCGGAAGATTGCTAACGCTCATCTACTGTTCAATGCAGGCGGAGTAGTATTGTTTGTCGGATTGTTGGGTGGGGCGGCCAAGGGACTCCGTTGGCTGATTCCGGAGAAAAAAAAGAAGCTAGCCACTGCCTAACTTCGGTGAATTGGGTATTTTGCCGACATGAAATACTCACTATTTTTATTATCTCTGTTAATGCTTCCTGCGCTGCTATCCGCTCAGATTCTGTCGGTCCCCTCCGCTGCTTATCAGCACCACGATCGCTACCGGGAGGCTAGCATCACTCACCGTCGCTTTAAGCACAGCGACATAGAACCACTATTGCAAAAGCTAAAGGGCAATCCTATCTTTCAAGTCACCCCACTGGGAAAATCTATTGAGGGAAGAACTATTTACGACGTTTCCTTCGGAACCGGGAAAACTACGGTGCTGCTATGGTCGCAGATGCACGGCGACGAGACTACCGCTACCATGGCCGGGCTGGATTTGTTTAACTTCTTCGCTCAGAGCGACGAGTTTGATCCACTGCGAAGACAACTGCTGGATAACCTCAATATTCACTTCGTACCCATGCTCAACCCCGACGGAGCGGAGCAGTTTCAGCGGCATAATGCCATTGATATTGACCTGAACCGGGATGCGCTCCGGCTACAATCACCCGAATCGCAAATTCTGAAACGGCTGAGGGATAGTTTGCAGGCTGATTTTGGGTTTAACCTGCACGACCAAAGTACCTACTACACCACCGGAGTTAGTCCGCATCCGGCTACTATCTCCGTGCTAGCTCCGGCTTACAATTACGAAAAAGAAGTAAACGATGTACGGAAGCGCGCGCTGCAATTGATCGTTCTGTTAAATGATGCCATTCAGGGATTTATCCCGAATCAGGTAGGCCGCTACAACGATGATTTTGAACCCCGGGCTTTCGGTGACAATATGCAGAAGTGGGGTACCAGTACGGTACTCATTGAATCAGGAGGGTATAAAAATGACAAGGAGAAACAGCAAATCCGGAAAATTAATTTTGTGCTGTTGCTTACCGGGCTACACGCCATTGCCGAACGAAACTACCGCAAGGCTTCGGTAGAAGATTATTTTGATATCCCCAAAAACGAACGCTACTTGTACGACCTGGTCATCCGGAATGTACAGCGCGAAAAGAATGGCCAACAGTTTACCATTGACGTAGGGGTGAACCGCAGTGAGATCAACCTGGAAGGGTACCGGGAGTTCTACGAACTGAGCCGTATTCAGTATATCGGCGATTTATCTACCTACTACGGTTATCAGGAGCTGAATGCCGATGGTCTTTTGGCCGTTCCGGGCAAGGTGTACCCAAGAGTGCAGAAAACCCTGAAGGATGTAGCTGAGCTTAAAACTGAACGTTTACTGAAGAATGGGTACACCACCGTACGAGTACGAGACTTAGAGCAGTACCCACACCTTCGGTCGGAGTTGCTGCTGGATGTGATTTCCAAAGATGCAGAGCCCAACCATGAATTGCTGCTTGGACGCCGGGCCAATTTTCTTCTTAAGAAACGCCGAAAGAATCAGTTTGCGGTAGTAAACGGAGTTTTAGTTGAACTCTAGCCTCATTACTAACGAAATTTGTGTATATTACGCTGATTTTATCTAGTCAAAAGGGCGATTAGTCGGGCATGTACAATATCATTATCAAAGAAACAAAAGGTATTAAGAAGAAGGATATTCTGACACTCTACGAGGCCAATCGCTGGTCTTCGGCACAAAAGCCAGATGCCCTCTACAACGCGCTCATGAATTCTGATTCGCTGGTATCGGCCTGGGATGGAAACGAACTAATAGGTCTGGGCAATGCGATCACTGACGGGTATCTGGTAGTCTACTATCCGCATTTGCTGATATTACCGGAGTACCAGGGGCAGGGAATTGGTAAAAGAATTATGGAAGTGTTCCACGAAAAATACGCCAGCTTTCATCAGCAGATACTGGTAGCTGACGGTAAGGCCATCGACTTTTACCGCCAGTGCGGATTTGAGCCGGCTGGTGACAATCAGGCCATGTGGATTTACCAGGGAGAAGATAATTAGCCAGAGCTTAGGCTCACTGTCGCTTACCACAATATGGATCAACCTCACACCTTAGAAATTGCTTACCTTTTAATCAGGTTTACCCTGCTAATGGTAGTAGTAGTAACCGGCCAGGAGCTTTACTTTGAAATGCGCGACCGATGGAAAATTCGCCGAAAAATGAGAGACGATCTGAACGGAAAAGAACTATAACCTACAGATTTTACACTGAAGAACGACGGAGCGAGAAATACTCCCGCTCCGCTGCTGTTCGCTGCTCACCTTAGCTAGCCGCTACTTCAATACGCTGGTAAATGTCTACCCCAATGCCATTAGGGTCTTTGACCACAAAGTGACGGTCGCCCCAACTTTCGTCTTTAATGTCGGCTACAATCGGCACCCCTGCTCGCTGCAGGCGTTCGTATTCACGGTGAGCATCGTCGGTTTCAAAGGCCAGCCAGCTACCCCCACCGAAGGCCGGTTGAAATAGCGGGTTCTGTTGCGGCATTTCGGGCTGCATAAAGCCTAATTCGTAATCGCCCCGCTTTAGTAGTACAAACCAACTATCTTCAAAAATTACTTCAAAGCCAAAGTGCTGGGTGTAAAATGCTTTGCTTTCGGCCAATTTCTCAGTGTTAAATCCAGGATACATCATGGTGATACATAGGTTTAGTGAAACAATACCCCTAAGGTCGTAGCCCGGAGTGACAGCCCTATGTCAGGAGGGTTCAATCATTTACAAAGGACGGCAAATAGTTGCAGGTTTAGAAAGTTACAGGTTTTAAGTTTTAACCTGTAACTTTCTAAACTTGTAACTAACCATAGTGATGTATCAACTCGTGAATTAAATCTTGGATAGTAGTGCGCAGTTGGTCGGGCGTGATGATGGTTACTCCGTTGCCGTAGGTGAGTAGCCAACGGGCGAAATATTCCGGTTGGCTAACCAGAAACCAGCACTCTACTCCTTCATCCGTAGTTTTTTCCTGCACAAATCCGTAGCGGTAACGATCTTGTTGAATAAACCGGACTACCGAAGCGTGAAAGAGGACTTTGGCCAGCACCGCGTCGGTGGTTTGACTTTGCCGGTTCAGATACTGCTCCAAGCTAATGCGGTCGCGCAGGTGGTAGCGCTGGGAGGTAACGTCCAGCTTGCTCGTGCGGTCGAGGCGGAAGTCGCGATAATCCTGTCGCAGTTGGCAGTAGGCATGATATGCCAGGCATCGCCGTAGTATACCATGCCGATGGGCTCAATGCCCCGGCGGGTAAACTGCCCGCTACCGGGTGAGAAGTAGTCCATTTCCACTACTCTCCGTTCTAGCAACGCCTGCTGAATTTTCTCCAGATGCAAATCATCCGGAGCAGAAGTCGCCGATTGACTCGAGGTAGGCTGAGATCGGGTAGTACCCGGACTTCGGTTGTAAGGGTCAAGCACGGCTACTTTAGTTTCCAGGTCATCCAGCATCTCCTGATGCTCTTCCTTCAGCACCGCTTTAATTTTGTACAGCGCACTCTCGTGTTGCTTTTGCACGGATGCATCCGTAAGCTGATCTACAAATTTTCCGGCCATCAGTAGAGAGCGAGCCTCTTCGGGAGTGAAGTGCACCGGGGGAAGGCGGTAGCCACCCGCCAGAAAATAACCTACTCCGGCTTCGGAACCAATGGGAACACCCGCTTCTTCCAATGCCCGAATATCACGGTATACCGTTCGCAGGCTGATGTCAAAACGGTCGGCAATGTCTTGGGCTCGGGTAATGCGCTGGCTTTGCAGTTGGATGAGAACAGCGGTAAGGCGGTCGATACGGTTCATGCCGGAATGGTTTATTGTTCCGGCAATTTACGCTAATCTGGATTGAATTTCCGCTTCGTCTTCGTACACGATACAACCGGCATTTTCGGGATGATCCTGCACCCAGGCATCAGCCGGAGTGTGGCGTAGCGTATACACCACCCAGAAGTCGCCCCCGGCGGCCAGCGTGAACACAAAGCCGAACATCATCAGCCAGTTGTGGCCGATAATAAGGGCAAGCAGGTAAGGAATAATGCCGAGCACGATAGCGGGTAGCAGCGAGCCTATCAGATAGGCCGATTTTCGCATGGGCTTTTTACTGTGGGCGTAGGGAGTAAGCGTACTCCACTGCACGCCGTAGGTAAAATCCGACCACTTTAGGTTAGCGGCATATTTCCAGCCGCTGCCGTGCAAACCTTCGTGGGCAATCACTCCCAAGATGAATGTTGGTACAAAATTTTTAAAATCCAGAAAGGTATCAAACCCATCAAACACGGCGCTCCAGCCCCAAAGTAGTCCGTAGATAACTACTAGCAGACCGCTGGCAAAAATGAAGGGCAGCATGGATAACTGCAGACGGTTCATGGGTACCGATAAATCTTTCATGTTCAACCTCTAAGCTTCCGAAAATTCATCTAGCAGTTTTTCCAGATTGTTGATACGCGCCTGATAGAGGTACTTGATGTAAAGATGAATGGTGAGTATGCCTATAGCAACAAACGCTATAGTTCCGATCAGGTAAGCCGGAGAAGTAGGAGCGAGCAAACTCTTGGTGGTAGACCGAAAAACAGGATCTATATCTTCATCGGGCATGAAGTACCCTACAACAAAACCTACTATGATACTAGCCCAGCAAATAATTTTGTAGTGCCGCACGTACGTTTTCAAGAAGACCAGCGCTCGTTGTAAGTACGTTTGCATATCATCCTCAAAATGGATTCGTTTAAATTGACGAAAAGCTTGATGATAAAAGTAAAAGAGATACCCTAGGAGAACAATTACAGAAACCGCCGCAACTAGATATTGAGGATATAAAATGACACCAATAACTACCAATGGTAATGCTATCCAATTACAAATGTATTCTCCTAAGATAACCCTTCTAAATTTCTGTAGTTCGTCCGAAGAACGGTGGTTTACCATAGCATCAAGCTCTTGTGGACTCACCAGCTGTTCTTCGCTAACGGATGCGTTACGCCACAGCGCTTGTAGCTCTTCCATGAATCAGTTTATTTAGTTGTTTTTTAATTCGATTGATACGTACCCCTACGTTACTCTGGCTTATCCCCAAAATATCCGCCATCTCGTCGTAGCTTCGTTCCTCCAGATACAGCAGAATAATCGCCCGGTCCAGTTCTTTCAGTTGGCGGATAGCCGCGTACAGTTGTTTGATCTGTTCTTCTTCGGTAGTATCGTAGGGTTCGTCGGCCCAGCGCTGGGCGGCTTCCGGGTCGAGGGGAGTGGCCGTGATCCGTCGTTTTTTCAGTTTTAGTTGCGACAAGCATACGTTCAGCGCTACGCGATACACCCAGGTAGAGGCCTTGGATTCGCCCCGGAATGAGCCAAATGACCGCCAGAGCTGAAGTACCACCTCCTGAAAATAGTCGTGAAAGTCGGTTTGGTTGTCGGTATACAGGCGGCACACCTTCCGGATGACGGCGGTATGCTCATTTAGAAATTTATGAAATTTCTGCTTTTGCTGCATCGTGTCAGTACTTACACCTGAGTTAGTAGTAAGGCTTACGGTTTTCTTACAAAAAAATTACAAAAAAGATTTTACTCATCAATTGTAAGAAAGGTCAATCTACTGATACTAACGCAGTGAACATAACCTGAATTTCAATTATTGCAGCCATGAAAAATACATTTATTGCTCTCATAACCGCTTTAGTGCCACTAAGCACACTTGTACAGGCGCAAGACGATAACTCATTGCTTTGGCAAATCTCCGGTAATGGCATGGCGCAACCTTCTTACCTTTTCGGTACCATTCACTTAATGTGCCCGGACGATATTCAGGTGACCGAAGCGATGGAAAGCGCCTTAGAGAAGTCGGAGAAGGTGGTGATGGAACTGGATATGGATGAACCCAACATCATGATGGAAACGCAAAAGGCCGCTATGATGACCGATGGAACTACACTGAATGATTTGCTTAGCGAGGAAGAATACCAGATGGTAGGCAACTACCTGCAAGACTCCCTGAAAATTCCGATTCAGATGCTGAATACGATGAAACCGCTGATGCTAAGCACGCTCACTTTTCTGGATGTGTTGGACTGCCAACCCGACTCCTACGAGATGGTATTTGCCCAACGGGCCAAAAGTCAGGAAAAAGAAGTGCTAGGTCTGGAATCGGTAGAAGATCAGATTGCGGTGTTTGATGCTATTCCGCTGGAAGAGCAATCCGATTATCTGATAGAAGCCATTGAAAAGTACGATGAAACCGTAGCCGAAACCGAGTCGATGATTGAAGCCTACCAATCGGGAAGCGTAACCAAGCTGTACAATATTACCCACGAAGCCATGCAGGATATGGAAGATGCCGAAAAGGTGATGCTTACCGACCGTAATCTAAAGTGGATTCCCAAGATGGAAGAAATGCTAAAACAACATCCTACCTTTTTTGCCGTGGGAGCCGCGCACCTGGGCGGGCCTCAGGGAGTAATTGCGCTGCTGAGAGAGCAAGGCTATACTGTCGAACCCATTGATAACGGAGCCGGTCAGTAGACAGATAACGACTTAAAACTACAAAGCGAATGAGGTTAGCCTTATTCGCTTTTTTGTTATAAATAAATGACAAAACTAAACCGAATGCCTACGCTTTACATCAGTCGCAAATTCAGATTGAAGTCAATAATTACTTGTTCATCCACCACCACCATTCCCAGAAATTTTTTAGGTGGAGTAAGTTTAAAATCGGTAATGTCCAGCCTTTTTTTGCCTTGGTAGCTATTGCTCCCCGCAGCGGTAATGATATCAATGGGAACATCGTACATTTGTTCTCTGCCAGCAATGGTAATTTTAGTTTCTGCTATAACCTGGTGGTTTTCTTCGGATATGTGCAGGCTCAGGATGCTAAGTTTTAAATTAGCATACTCATCGTATTCCAGCAAATGGCGGAAATCTTTGTTCATCATCTTATTGCCACAGTCGAAACGTTCCACTTCTACTGATAGACTTGCCTGTTTCAATAAGAGAGTTCTATTAGATGTTTGTTGGATATTGACATTTAGCGTATCGGCACTGATATCACCTTGGTAGTTACAACTGAATGTATTGACATTGGTACTCCCATTAATTTTGAGATAGCTACCATCCTCAATAACCACTGTTACATTTTCGTCAACAGTATACCGATTGACTATCGGTGAGGAAGGATAAAGAAGGATTAATGTGATTATATAGGTAAAAACAAAATAATACATGTACGCCAATTCGAGTTATAATCAAAAGCCGCAAAAAGCAGTCAGGTCTTTAGCCTGACTGCTAGATTCATCCACAAGCTGATTGGTTAGAAAGCTACCGTAGCTTCTAGTATTAGCCCATTGAATTGCCCTTCGTGGTAAATACTACTAGAAACAAAATCGCTGTAGGTTTGATTGACGTACTCGGCTTTCATCAAAATATTTTTGGTGATAAACCAGCCTCCGCCTACCTGCAAGCGGTTGATGGTGACATCATCAGTAGAGAATGGTTCAGGGCCTGAGATGGTATTGTACCGAAGTGCCAGGTATAGTTGATCATAGGGCAAGAATCGATACACTGCCTCGGCACCGTACTGGCTCCATGAGCGGTTCTCTTCTTCACTAGAAAGGCTTCCGTTAGACCATTCGGCTACTCC
This sequence comes from uncultured Roseivirgaceae bacterium, assembly GCA_964551335.1. Taxonomy (GTDB): domain Bacteria; phylum Bacteroidota; class Bacteroidia; order Cytophagales; family Cyclobacteriaceae; genus Tunicatimonas. Next base: position 40,671 of record CAZKCO010000013.1, on the reverse strand, counting down.
GAAAAGCTCTAGTCCGCCCAGTTCAACAAATGGATTGACCATAAAAGAAGTGACATCGTTTCTAAAGTTGGGGTTGAAGCGTCCTGAGGTGAATTGAGAAGACTCTCGGGCATTCACATTTTCCATCACCAGATAGTACCTTGATCCGGCCCGGTCGCCGGAGTACAGCGTGTTGTTCAGTGATTTGGCGGTGGTATAGAAAGACCCCGTTAGTCGGAAGCGGAAGTCGTCATTGAACTGTCTATCGTAGCCGATTTTACCGTAGTATGAAGGAGCCCGATCGTCGGGCTGAACCACACTTCCTCTGATTTCGCCGCCAGAAGTGGCAATCATTGCTAAGAAGTTGTTTTTGAAATAGTACACTTCGGCTCCTATCTCAGTAGTGAAGGCATCCATGATATAATTACCAACTAACGGATTATACATGGCGTTGGAATTATCAGTACGGCGGAAATGAGTATCCCCGTAATTGATTTCCATGTGGCCAATCCGCAGTCTCACACTCTCAAATATGCGATCCAGAAACTGACTGTTCAGGAAGGATACTTTATCAATTTGTAAATATCCTCCTTTTACCCAGGCTTCCGGGTGGTGACGAGAAGAAAGATAGGTAATTACGTTCATGCGTATCCCGTCCGCTAGTTGTACATCCAGGTTCAAGTTGGCGGTTGCCAGGTTAAAGCCGGGCCCCAGGTCTATAAGCTCATTTTGATTTACCCCATCTACAATATTCGGATCGGCCTCATTGCTGTGGTCTAATGCCTGTAATTGCTGGGTAAAGGCCCCACCCACCCGTACAGCTACGCCGGTAAATTCTACGGTATCTGCTTTAGACACCTCAAATACGTTGACACCTCGTTGGTCGTAAGGGCGCCAGTACTGCATGTCTTTGAACTGAGCATTCGCCATCCAGGGAAGGCTAACTAAGATTAAAGAGACTACTAATAAATTCGTTATGGTTTTCATGGTGCTACATTTATTGTGTTTTGTTAGTGTTTTTTATCATCCTTAGGGTATAATCAATAGTGATTTCATCGCCGGTTTTAATGGTTCCAAAAACCGCAGTCGGCGGCTCTATTCCAAAGTCGGTCATTTTAAGGCTATGACTACCCTTTAAACTAATTTGATCAGCAGATTTTATTTCATATTCGGCGTTCACTACTACCGTCTGAGTGTTGCCAGCTACCGTTAGATCCCCGGTTGCTTTGATCGTTTTCTGATCGATGCTTTCAATCTCATTCAGGGAAAATTGAATGTTAGGATATTCTTCTTCCTCAAGGGCCTTATAGGTGTTCTTATCCATAGCTCCTTTACCGCTTTTGATAGACTCAACCGGAATGGAAATATCAACTTGCTGAAATTGAGGTTGCTGACCCTTTAGCTCAACCTGAGCTTCTCCTTGAAGCTGAGTTACATCGCTTTCCCAATCGTGGAGGGTAGAGGTGCCCTTAATAATCATTTTGCTTTCATCAGACACCTTATAGGTAGTCTGTGCCAGGACATTGGGGGCAAGCGAGAAAAAAAGCATAAAAAGGATTACATGCGATCCTGTAGTTTTCATAACAATGAAGTTTTTAGGTCTGGCAGTTAGATGTTTTCGACATACTAACACTTAGGTAAAGGTAGGTTGTCAGCTTAAGAGGAAGTGTGACATTCATCAATCAGTAAGATGATTAATATCAGTCTTTATGATGATATGTGCAGAGATTTTGTGTCCTAGTTTCTAAATCGGGAAACATCCATACTAAGCTCAATAAAAATTGCTACTTCTGTAATAAACTGATTTCCAATCGCAACCTATTGGATAAATGACTTCAGTGAAAGAAGAATTTACTTCCATCATTTCAGCGCAGCAAAGTATACTGCATAAAATATGTCGGGTGTATCGGGATACGCCCGAAGACCGGGAAGACCTCTTTCAGGAAATGGTGTATCAGCTCTGGAAATCGTATCCCACCTACCAGAAGAAAGCTAAAATAACCACCTGGATTTACCGAGTGGCCCTGAATACGGCCCTTACCAAGTACCGTAAGAAGCAGATTACGACCGAGCCTATTGTTTCTTCGGAAACCAAAGTATCGGAAGTTCCGGAACATCCCGAGCGCGAGCGACTGTATCGAGCTATAGCTATGCTGAACGAAGCCGATAAGGCAATAATCACGTTGTATTTAGATGACTACCGCTACGAAGAGATCGCGGATATTCTGGGACTCACTACCAGCCACGTGGGAGTAAAACTACACCGCATCAAAGAAAAGTTAACGAACCTTTTAACCCCCTCGAACGCATGACACTTGATGAACTAAAATCAGAATGGCGGCAGCCTTTCGGTGAGAAAAGCAGTGCCGAAGTTGAACAGATTATATCACAGAAGACTTCTTCAGTTTTCTTTCGCACCAAGCTAAAAGTCATTATTGAAACCGTAGCATTCACCGCGCTCATTATAGTATTCATGACCGGACTGGACCCCGAGCGCAACCAAGCCTGGGTCAATATTCTACTGCTACTGGTAGCATCACTTGGCATCGCTAATAACCTGTGGCTGTACCGGGGGCTTTCGGCTACCGTTCCTAATATCGATCTAAAAACTTCACTATCAAAACTCAAGAAAAGGCTACAGAGGCAAATTATTTTTGCGATTGTTTTTTCTACGATGTTCTTCGGCAGTGTATTCTTGTTTTTCTTTTTCCGAACCCCTTTCACCTCAGAAAAAATCGGACTGCTAATAGCCCTGCTGGTAGTAAGTATCGGTATCCGTACCGCAGTAGAAGTGGGGCGATGGCTGAAGCATATCCGGCAACTCGATGAATACCTGTTTCAGCTTAATTATTGAGCCTCTTTCTGATGCTCGTACAAGACCACTCCGTTCTCATCGTAGAAGGTGAAGGTAGCGGTGGCTCCCTCCGGCTGGGCGGCTACGGTAAGCTTCAGAAAACCTCCGGAAGCTTCGGGTTGTAAGTAAGGTTGCTGAATAAGTCCTTCGGGATCAGTAGAGTTAGGATCACCCGCTTTGCGGCCCAGGCGGGAGTTGCCGTCTACCAGCGCCCCGGTAGAGAACTCTTCTACTCCGCTGGGATCTATGGCGTGGTACTGCCAGTGGCGGTCGCCGCAAATCACGTAGAAGTTCTCCGACAGTAAATCGTTTTCGTTCAGCCAATCAAAGAACAACCCCCGCTCGTAGCGAAAGCCACCCGGGTTGGTATGATTATCTTTCTTGTAGGCGTCGTCTGGCCCCACCATCGGGGTTGGGCTGATGAGGATTTTGTAGGTAGCATCACTCGCCAGCAAAGTGCGCTGCAACCACTCCCGTTGCTCCTTACCCCAGATGGTTTTGCCTACCGTATCGGGCGACAGGTTCGGACTGCGGTAATCCCGGTTTTCTACCAGCCAGATTTGCAGGTCGCGGCTTAGCCGATGCGTACGGTAGGTAATTGGGTTTATCTCGTTGGGGTCAACGATGGGCACCTGCTCATTGAAGATTTTTATACCCGTAGCGTGGGGGGCTCCCTTCTCTGAAGCGGTATCGGCGTCGTTCCAGCGGTAGTCGTGGTCGTCTTTCTCCCAGTAGGTAGGTACTTTAGCAAATAGTTGGTGGTAGCGGGGCTGAGAGAACTGCCAGTGCCAGTGCTGCCGCATTACCGGTTCGGTAACCGCGGTATCTCGTCCCGGAGGCGGCTGGTCGTAGTACACATTGTCGCCGGTGCCCACAAAAAAATCCGGTTGCATTCGGGTAATCGTGGCTACGGCCGGATAGCCCAATGCTTTATCCGGACCCTGATAACCTACACTATCGTTGTTTCTTCTCCCGTAGTGAAAGCGGCGGTAGTTCATTCCGGTAACTACCACCAGGCTTACCGAGTCCACCTCAGCCGTATCGGCCAAGGTGCGGAATGTGCCGGTCATAGAAGTTTCTGATTGTTGAGGGTCGGCTCCGTACAGCGCCCGGTAGTAGTACCGCCGGTCGGCTTGCAAGCCCGATACCTGAATCTTCACGATATAGTCGTAACCAGGAAGGGCTGACTGCCAGGTGGTACGGAATGGATTACTGAAGGCAGAGTCGGTAGCTACTTCAAAGCAGGCTACGCCTTCCGTACCGGGTAGTTCGTAATAGATCAGGGTATCGCTGGTGGTAAGACGGGTTTGCAAGATGACCGAATGAGCGGTTACTTCTCCGGCCATAATGCCCTGACCGAGATAAATTGTTTGGGCGGAAAGTGAAAAACTGATGAGCAGCAGCCCGAGTAGCGTTAGGTGGTGCATAGGTGGTTGAGATAGTTATTTGACCGGCACATAATACTCATTTACCCTTTGCTGTGCAACGGCAGCCGCTTCCAGGCTATCCATTTTCTCTAAAATCAGGGCTCGGTAGCGATGGGCTTCACGAGCCAGGTAAGAATCAGGAAAAGAACGAGCACTTTGGGTGAAGTAGTCGTAAGCAGCCGGCCAATCCATCTGCTCAAACAGCTTCTTACCCCGCTGAAAATTTTCTCGCCAGGCCAAAGCCTCCGGCCGCATCCGTTCAGCTTCCTGTAAAACTGCGAAAGGAGGAATTTCTAATTTCTTTTCCTGCACGGGAGGTAGTGGTTCGGCAAAGAATTCTCGTAGCGCATCGCGGTAGGCTTCGGCCTCTCGCAGGTTATAGGCTTCGGCCTTTAGTTTTTGCTCTTCGGTGGGGTTGGTAAAGAAGGTGGCTTCGCCGATAACGGCCGGAATACCGTAAGTGCCGCGCAGCACCGCCGTACCGCTTTTGGGAAAAATGGTATGATCGGATACCAGACTCACCGGCACGCTATCGTTGAATAAAGCGGCTCGCAACTGGCGAATTACCAGTTCGCCCAAACGAACACTTGCCTGATTCGCCGAAGCGTTGCCGTGGTAGTAAATAATCGGGAAATTGACACTGGAATCAGCCGTAGCGTTATGGTGAACGGAAAGAAACACGTCCGCGTCCTGGGCTTTAGCTAGTTCAGCCCGTTCCGACAGGCTGACAGCCGTATCGGTAGTGCGGGTCATCACCACCTCAGCACCTTCGGCTTGCAAGAGCTCTTCCAGATGCTTGGCTACCCGCAGATTAATCCACTCTTCCCGCTCTCCGGTGGGGCCTACCCGGTAGGTATCCGTAGCGGCTGTGCCTCCGTGTCCCGCGTCTACGCAGATAGTCTTGCCCGTTAGCACCGAGGTATTTTGGGTTTCTGAGTTTGTGCAGGCGGAAATAAGCAGCGCGAAAATTAGGTACCGAATCATCGGCCCGAAACTACACAAAAATCGAAAGAACCAAGCACATCAAATTAGGGAACTACCTGCACTTCTACCCGGCGGTTCAGGGCGCGGCCATCTTTAGCTTGGTTAGAAGCTACCGGTTGGGTTTCGCCCTGGCTTTGCCGATAGAGCTTTACCTTTCCCCGCAACCCTTGAGTGCCCAGAAAATCAACTACCGATTGTACCCGGCGCTGCGATAGCTGCTGATTATATTCATTGGAACCCAAAGCATCGGTATGGCCGATTACTCGAATGGCAGATGGAGACGCAGCCAGTACCCGCCGGGCGAAGTTCCGGAGTTCTTCCCGGACCGATTCGGATAGCTCGCTGCTATCGAGTGGAAAGTAAACCATTACCGGTGTAGCTCGGGGAGTGTCAATCGGCTGATCGAAGCTGCGGAAAGAATTGGCCCGTAAGATTACTCCCGAATCCAGCTTACCGTCGTCTACATCGGCAATCGCCAGTTTGATGCGGTACGGACGATCCGGTACTACCCGGGCTTCTACCGAAAGCATTTTAGTCAGCCCATCGTATTCCAGCGCCGAATAATACGGGTGCTGCCGTTGGTCATTAGGAATAAACCATTCCGGATTATTTACTTCGTTAATGTTATCAATATGCACCGGCAAATCAGTACCAGGTACGATGGCTAGGTTTCGCGACTCTTCAGTGTGCAGGTCGGACAGAATAAAGGCAAAAACGTCGTTGAAGCCCTTATTAACGTACTCGGGGTATTCTTCGGAAGCAAACAGATAATCGAAAGCGATGGTGTTGTGGGTAGGAAAGAAAGTAAACTCCAGTACAGCCGCATCGTGGGTTTCGCGTCCGCTAAGCCCGTCCAGGATTTTTTCACCATCCCGGTAAAGGATAGCAGATTGGCTTCGCGACCGGTTAGGCTCCACTGCATCGCTAGCTTTACCAGTGGATAAGATAATCCCTTTGGGAATAGGAAAACCCGGCGACTCACTACTAAACAAGCCTAGTGCCTGGTAGGAACCTCGGTAGGAAATGGCGCTTACTTTTAATGCCGATTGAAGGAAAATTTCAGTGACCAATACATCTTCGGTAAACGAAGTGTCCACCGCCGTTTGGGCGTACAGATAGCTAATATTACTCAGTATCAGTCCGGTAGCCAGCCAGCGAATCATACCCCAAGAACGAAATAAACCAGGGATTATTCCTAACCATTAGCATCACCAAGGGGGCTATATGCATCAGTAGTGGCAATTCATTTCTCATTTCTGCCGATTTTCAGTAAATATGTAATTCACTACTACCTGCTCTATGAACCAAAACGCTATTGTCCTTACGCATGGCTTGCTGGATACCGATGAGGCCAAGACGGCCCACGGGCTGGTACGGGATACCTCTCGCTATCGGATTCTGGGCATTATTGACCATGTTTCGGCCGGGCGTGATGTGCGGGATATTGTCGCTCAGGCTCCTCGTCCCATTCCCATTTTCGCTTCAATTTCCGAATGCCTGAGCCAGCTTGATGAGCCGGTTAGCCATTGTCTGGTAGGGGTAGCCGGGCACGGGGGCAAAATTCCTTCGGGTATGCTTGAGACCGTGCAAGAAGCACTGAACAGTAAGCTGCACCTCGTGAATGGGCTGCACGAGTTCATGAACGATATTCCCGAACTGGTTAGTTTAGCAGAGAGTAACGGAGTAACCATTACCGACATCCGTAAGGACAAGCCTAAAGATCAGTTGCACTTTTGGGAAGGCGATATTTACGATATTCCGGCACTCAAAATTGCCATGTTAGGCACCGACTGTAACCTGGGTAAGCGAACGACTACCCGCCTGTTTCTGCACGCGCTGCGCCAAGCCAATATAAAAGCCGAGATGATCTATACCGGGCAGACCGGCTGGATGCAGGATAACCGCTTCGGGTTTATCTTTGATTCTACCCTAAATGATTTTATCTCGGGCGAGATTGAAGCGGCCATCGTGCAGTGCTACCGCGAAGCCAGTCCGCAGGTGATACTGCTGGAAGGGCAAAGCTCGCTACGTAACCCTGGCGGACCGGGTGGCTCGGAGTTTCTGGTATCCGGCCAGGCCAAGCAGGTAGTGCTACAACACGCTCCGGGTCGGAAGTACTTCAGCGGCTACGAACATCTGAAAGCCGAAATTCCCTCCCTGGAAAGCGAAATCGAACTCATCCGCCTGTACGGTTCCGAAGTGATCGGCCTCACCCTGAATACCGAAAACCTAAGCCTGGATGAAGCCCGGCAGTACCAGCAGTGCTACCAGCAGGAACTGGGCATTACCACCCTGCTGCCGCTATACGACGACTTTACCGAATTGATTAACAACCTACGCCCCCTACTATGAAAATTAAGGCTATTCACGTTCGTAAAGAAGACCTGGAACTTACCCGTCCCTATACTATTGCTTACAAAACGGTAGATTCGGTGAGTAACTGCATTGTAGAAATTGAAACTGATTCGGGCAAGATCGGCTACGGAGCGGCCAATCCCAGTAAACACGTAGTAGGAGTAGATGTAGATGATACCGTAGCCGCCCTCAGCGAAGAAAATACCGAATGGTTGATCGGCCGAGATATTCGAGAACTTCATCAGTCGGTGTACCAGGCACAAAATCGGTTTGCTGAGCAGCCCGGTGCCTGCGTCGCGCTGGATATTGCTTTGTACGATCTGTTTGCCCAGCATCTCGAAATTCCTCTGGTAAAGTTTCTGGGGCAAAAGCATCAGTCACTACCCACCTCCATCACTATCGGTATCAAAAATACGGAAGAAACGCTGGACGAAGCCGACGAATACGTAGGCCGAGGCTTTAAGATTTTAAAAGTGAAGCTCGGAAAATCAATGGCGGAGGATGTGGAACGGTTAAAGAAACTGCGGGAACGAGTGGGTAAGGATATTATCCTCCGAGTAGATGCTAACCAGGGATACACTAAGCTACAACTGGAAGATTTCTACTACGCTACCTTTGGCCCTAACGTGGAACTTATTGAACAGCCGCTAGAGGCGGATGCGGTAGATGACTGCCGACATTTGCCCACCGAAATTAAGGATATGGTGGCCATGGACGAATCGCTGGTGACCCCTCAGGATGCTTATCATCTTACCTGTACTCCGCGAGCTTCGGGTATCTTTAATATCAAACTGATGAAGTGTGGCGGTATCGGCCACGCCCGCGAGATTGCCAATATTGCCAAAAACGCCCAGGTAGATCTGATGTGGGGCTGCAACGACGAAAGCCGTATCAGCATCACCGCGGCCTTGCACCTGGCCCTGGCTACCAGTAACACCAAGTATCTGGACCTGGACGGTAGTCTCGACCTAGCTCGTGATGTAGTCAGCGGAGGTTTTGAATTGAAAGATGGTATGATGAGCCTCACCGACCAGCCAGGGTTGGGAGTGAAGAAGATATAGCCGTATGCTGACCCGCTAACCAGTTTCTATTTTTGTCGACTGCCATCTGATCAGCAACCATTGCCCGCGTACTTTGCGGTACACGCTGGTGTAACGTAGGTCTACTGTGAACTCCGTTCCCCGGTAACGGCCTTTTACTCGCACCAAACCATCTACCAAAGCAGTTTTACCCAAGACCTGCACCCCCGGAGACTGCTGAGGTTCAAACGCTTGATAAACAATAGTACCCGACGTTACGCTGGCGACCATACCATCGGCCGATTCTTCCAGCCCGTTACTATGGATAAACAGCAGATCGGGATGAAGTACCTCTCGCAATGCCGTAGTATCCGCACTAATCATAGCGTTGAAGCGAGCACGTTCGGCTCTTTGCAGCGGAGAGCGTACCTGAGTTTGCCCGTAGCCGGCCTGAATGGCGAAAAAGGTGAACAGGAAAATACGGATCAGTAATGATAAACACTTTCTTCCGGACTTTGTCAGGCAGCGAATCTGGTAGTGAGCGTTACGGTAGGCTGATACTTCTAAGGGCATTGTGGTTGGTTCTTTATTATTTTCTTCAAATATAGTTTGTCTTACTGCATCGGTTATACCGATTATAGCCTGGTTGCTGAGGAGCGACTTATTTTTTCGTAAATTCACCCGTCCAAATTTTTGTTGCTTAGAATATGATTGTCGAGAAAGATACTATCCTCAAACTAAAGCTGCCAACCGACCCCCGTTGGGTAGCGATGGCCGATGAGAATCTGGAAGAAATTCTGGTAGACCACGCCTACTGCGAACAAAAAGCGGCTTCTTCCTGTATCTCGCTGATTGTGCAGTTTTCTGATCGTCAGAAACTGGTAGATGTGCTTTCTCCCATTGTGGCCGAAGAGTGGGAGCATTTTCAGCGGGTGGTGGAGCAGATTCGTAAGCGAGGCTTTACGTTAGGACGTACCCGTACCGATGAGTACGTAGTAAAACTAGCCAAGCACGAGCGCAAGGGTGGCCCCATTGAGCGCCAACTGATGGACAAGCTGCTGATCAACGCCATGATTGAAGCCCGCAGTTGTGAGCGATTTAAGATACTGTGGAAAAATCTAGCCGATGAAGAGCTTAAAGCCTTCTACTACGATCTGATGGCCTCGGAAGCCGGACACTACGTTACCTTTATCAAGCTGGCCAAGGAATATATGCCTGAAGAGGTGGTAAAAGCCCGCTGGAATGAGTTTCTGGAGATTGAAGCCGATATAATTAAAAACCTGGAAGTGCGCCCCGACCGTATGCACTGATGTAGGTTTCTAACTGCTTTTCCTGCCAATTCTACCAATTTTTTCACCACCTTTGGCGTTTCGACAAAAACGATAAATAACAGCGATAGCCGGGTACCCGCAGCCGAGATTGGTACTTTTAAGAATCACCGGTTATCTTAGCAAAAACAGGGAATAATGAAACGTGGGTGGTATACCGGTACTTTAGGAAGCATGACGGTGCTCCTGACCTCTTTGCTACCGCTCATGAGTTGGGGTCAGCAAACCATTACCCTGTACTACGATCAAGCCGAGCAAATTCCTAAAGAAACCTTTCAGGTAGACCCTAACGACCCTTCGGTGCTGGAAGGTAATTACACTGAGTTTTTCTACGACGGCTCCGTTAAGGCCCGAGGCACCTACGAGCAAAATCAGCCCAACGGCTACTGGGAATACTTTTACGAAAACGGCCAGCCCAAAATGCGGGGCGAATTGAGTAATGGTCAGAATCAGGGAGAATGGGAGTATTTCTACGAAAACGGCCGTCTGGAGATGAGAGGCGTGGTAGATGGTAACCAGCGCGAAGGGCCCTGGACATTCTACTACGAAAACGGGGCTTTAAAAAGTGAAGGGACCTTTATAAGCGGTAAGAAGTCCGGAGTATGGCAGGAGTACTACGAAGGGGGGGCGGTGAAAATACAAGCTACCTATCGGGGAGATTCTACCCAATATCAGGAGTTCTACGCCTCGGGACAAACCCGCCTGCAAGGCACCGAAGTGCAGGGGCAGCGGCAGGGCAATTGGAAATATTACTACGAAAACGGACAGCTACAGGCCGAAGGCCAGTATGAGCAGGGGCAGCAGCAAGGACCCTGGAAGTTCTATTACCCGAATGGCCAACTCTCGTCACTCGGTGATTTTCTCGATGGCTCGTCGGTAGGAAAATGGACTTACTACTACGAAAATGGCAACATTAGTGCCGAGGGGGCCGAGCGCGACGGGGTGCGGGAGGGCTATTGGAAGCTCTACCACAGCAATGGTGACTTTAAGGGCGAGGCGGTTTTTAACCACGGAGAGGGAGTATACCGGGAGTTCTATCCGGACGGTAAGCCCAAAGTGGAGGGGAAACTAACTAACGGGGTGCGGCAGGGCAAGTGGCAATACTTTTACCAAGATGGTGCTTTAGAGGGAGAAGCCGCCTTTACCGATGGCAAAGGAACCTACGTAGGCTACTACCGGGACGGAGCCAAAAAAATGAAAGGTACCGTGAAGGACGGCGAACGGGTAGGTGTCTGGGAACTGTACCAACCCGATGGTCAACTAGCCGGATACTACCAAAGCGTGTACGAGAACGATCAACCGGTATTCAAAGCCCTAAACGAAGCTGATGAATCGGCTGAAAAAGATACTACCGAGGTAGCCGTGCGTAATCCTGACTATCTGTTTCGTAGAAAAAAGAGCCTTCGCTACTTTTCGCCTAAGATCAATGAGATGAAACGATTTATTCTGGGCGTAAACCCGGTGGCTCTGCTGGTACATCGGCTGCCAGTGAGTCTGGAATACTACATTCAAGAGCGACTGGGCCACGAGCTGGAAGTGGGGGTGTTCCGCGACCCCTTTTTCTCGTTGGACTCCGATATTGAGACCAACGCGCCCTATCGACGAGGGTTCTTCGTGAACGTAAAACAAAAATTTTATCACAACGACACCCGCTCCGGTATGTTTTACTTCGGGCATCAGTTGGGACTGGATTACCTGTACCACTACGCCAATGTAGCCGAACTGGATAGCGACGGACAACCCACCGAAATGCCTCAAACTACCTTACTGGCTAAAGAGCAATTGTTTTCCTATTCGTTGTTAGCGGGCACCCGACTTATGAAGGATGCGGATTTGATACAGCCTCGAACAGCCAAGGATAAAGCCGGGCGGGGGCTTACCTTCGATCTATTTTTGGGAGTAGGCATTGGCTACCGGATAATTAACCCCCAATATGAGTCCAAACCACTGCACGATAGTGTTATGAACCGAATTGATCAGTCCCACTTTCATGTTCCTTTTTATCTGGGTACTACTATCGGATACGTGTTCTAATTGGGAAGAAATTGGAAGCTGGAAATCAAGAAATTAGGAAATTTAACCAGCATGTCCCTTTGATCTGGGATGACCAATGGATCATCTCCCAAACAATTTACCCATTGAATCATTGAACAATAGAGCAATTGAGTAAAGAACTATGCCAGAGATAAAGAAGACCGCTATTATCGGGGCCACCCCCAATCCGGCTCGCTATGCCTTTATTGCGGCCCGCATGCTGGTCGATTATGGCCATCCGATAGTTCCCCTCAGCATCAAGCGAGGTTCCGTGGCCGGAGTAGACTTAATAGATTTACGTCAAAAACCTGATTTAGAAGATATAGATACCGTTACGCTGTACCTGGGCCCTAAACATCAACCTGAATGGTACGAGTATTTGCTGAGCCTGCAGCCTAACCGGTTTATTTTTAACCCGGGTACCGAAAACCCTGAGTTCTATCAGCTTATCGAGGATCAAGAAATTGAGGCCATTCAGGCCTGCACTTTGGTGATGCTTCGGTCAGGAACCTACTAAGGCTATTTTTTTGTTTTCTTACTGAAAATCAGATGTTTAGATAATTTTACGCCTACCCCTCGGTTTGGTTTACCTTTATGATCGAAAAGCGGGTAGAAAAACCGTAAAATTATCGTAATTTTGGCTATTACAATCATCTAACATATGAGCGAAAATACAGATACTAATTCTCTGGCCAATGTTAAGGCAGGCGAGTATTCAGCCGACAACATTCAGGTACTAGAGGGACTGGAAGCAGTACGTAAACGTCCGGCCATGTACATTGGCGATGTCAATACCAAAGGTTTGCACCACATGGTGTACGAGGTAGTGGATAACTCTATTGACGAGGCGCTGGCCGGCTACTGCGATAAAATTGACGTTATCATTCATGAAGACAACTCTATTACCGTAACCGACAACGGACGGGGTATCCCCACGGGTATCCACGCCAAAGAGAATCGCTCGGCGCTGGAAGTGGTGATGACCGTGCTGCACGCTGGGGGTAAATTTGATAAAAATACATATAAAGTATCGGGCGGATTACACGGAGTAGGAGTTTCCTGCGTGAACGCCCTCTCCGAAGATTTAAAGGCTACGGTCCATCGCGAAGGAAAAATATTCGAACAGCAGTATTCGCGAGGGATTCCCCTGTTCGACGTGCGGCAAATTGGAGACACTGACCAAACGGGTACCACCGTACACTTTCAACCCGATAAGGAGATTTTCAACGTACACGAGTACAAATACGAAACCATCGCTTCGCGCTTACGCGAGTTAGCCTTCCTGAATGCTGGTATTCGTATCACCTTGACTGATCTGCGTGATAGGGACGATGATGGCGAGCCGGAAAAAGAAGAGTTCCTCTACGAAGGTGGCCTGCTGGAGTTTGTAGGTTATCTGGATAACAACCGGGAAAAGCTCATTCCCGAACCCATCTACATTGATAATGAGCGTAACGGCGTGCCGGTGCAGGTAGCCCTGACGTACAATACCTCTTTTGCTGAGAACGTAGTTTCGTATGTCAATAACATCAATACCATCGAGGGCGGTACCCACGTATCGGGTTTCCGCCGGGCACTCACCCGTACCTTGAAGAGCTACGCCGATAAGTCGGGATTTCTAGATAAGGTAAAAGTTGATATTAACGGCGACGATTTCCGGGAAGGGCTTACGGCGGTAATCTCGGTAAAGGTAGCGGAGCCGCAGTTTGAAGGACAAACCAAAACCAAACTGGGTAATTCCGATGTGATGGGCGCGGTAGAATCCTGCGTAGGCGATGCTTTGTCTACTTACCTGGAAGAGCACCCCAAAGAATCTAAGATTATCATTAATAAGGTAGTACTGGCCGCTCAGGCCCGACATGCCGCCCGTAAGGCGCGGGAGATGGTGCAGCGCAAAAATGTACTTACCGGCACCGGCCTACCGGGTAAATTAGCAGATTGCTCCGATAATGATCCGGGTAAGTGTGAACTTTACCTGGTAGAGGGAGACTCGGCTGGCGGAAGTGCGAAGCAAGGGCGGGAGCGAATGTTTCAGGCGATCTTACCACTTCGGGGTAAAATTCTGAATGTGGAGAAAGCTCAGGAACACAAAATCTACGATAACGAGGAGATCAAAAATATGATTACCGCTATGGGAGTGTCCTTTGGTACTGAGGAGGACGATAAGGCGCTGAACATGGAGAAGCTTCGCTACCACAAAATCATCATCATGACTGATGCGGATGTAGATGGTAGCCACATCCGTACGCTGATTCTTACCTTCTTCTTCCGCTACATGCGGGCGCTTATTGAAAGTGGTTACTTGTACATTGCCTTGCCTCCGCTATATTTGGTGAAAAAGGGAAAAGAAGAACGTTACATTTGGACTGAAGAAGAGCGGGAAGCTGCCGTAAAGGAACTCGCTGGCGACGGTAAGATTGAGTCCGTATCGGTGCAGCGCTACAAAGGATTAGGTGAAATGAATCCTGAGCAGCTTTGGGAAACCACCATGAACCCGGAGACCCGCAGCCTCAAGTTAGTTACTATCGAGTCGGCTGCCGAAGCTGATCACCTATTCTCTATGCTGATGGGAGATGACGTAGCTCCCCGCCGCGAGTTTATTGAGAAAAATGCCAAGTACGCCAACGTGGATATCTAGTAAGAAAGCTGCTCAAATTATAATCTTATGAAAAATGAACCGGGTGGCATCGGCCATCCGACGCCGGGCGGACAAACTATTTTTGGGATAAAACTGTCTGAATTCTGCAAAGAGCTATCTGCCTACGGTGGATAGCTTTTTTGTTTTTGAACTTTTATATTTTTTGCAAACCGAGGCCGTAGTCGGTAAGTTAGTACCGTAGACTGCAAACCTATCAGCGTATATGTTAGTAAAAGACCGAGTATCCTCTTCCATTGCTACCAGCGACTTTATTAGCCGCGATCTAAGCTGGCTTAAATTCAATTATCGTGTACTTGATCAGGTGAAGAAACCATCGCGAAAAATCTTTGAGAAGCTCAAATTCTTAGCAATTACCTCGTCCAATCTGGATGAATTTTTTATGATCCGGGTAGGTAGCCTATATAACTACATTGACTACGGCAAAGAGCGAATTGATTATTCAGGGTTACGCGAAAAACCGTTTCGCAAAAAACTATTGCAAGAAACCCAAGAGTTTTTTCAGGAGCAGAATCAGTACTACACCGAGAAGCTGGTCCCGCAGTTTGAAAAGAACCACTTCAGCATTGTAAAAGATCTCACTAAGTTATCGAACAAACAAAGAGAGAATCTCGAAGAGCATTTCAATGTGACTATCTACCCCATGCTCACTCCCATGACCTACGATAGTTACCACGCCTTTCCAACATTAATGAATAAACTGCTGGTATTTGGGGTAGTGACTCGGGATCCTAACGACAAAAAAGATAATAAGAAACTATCCTTCGTTCAGATTCCCCAGAATTTACCCCGGTTCTACGAGATTGACGAAGAGGATCATATCGTATTTATTCCTATTGAAGAGATCGTACGAACGTATATTCACCGCCTGTTCCGTAACATAGACATTCAATCAATCAATCTGTTTCGGATTACCCGCAACGGCGACTTTACGCTGGATGAAAGCGATGACCTCGAATCTTCTTTCGTGGAGGAAGTTCGGCGGAAGCTCAAAACCCGGAAAACCGGGAGGGTAGTGCGCGTTGAGTCCGAAAGCGGTTACAGTAGCTGGATGATGCGACAACTCATTAACCGATGGAACATTGACAAGGATAACCTATTTGAGGTAGAGCCGGGCGGCCTAATGGATTTTACTTCGCTCTGGCAGATTATAAAGCATCCTGACTTTCGAAATCGGGTTCCTAAACCTAGTCTACCGGTACCACCGGTCACCTACCCCGAAATGGGCAATGAAGACATTTTCGAGGTGTTGAAGCACCGCGATATTCTGTTGCACCACCCTTACAACGATATTGAGCCCCTGCTCGACCTGATCGAAAAATCAGCCGAAGATCCTGACGTGCTAGCGATTAAGCTCACTATTTACCGGCTGGCATCCGAGTCGCGAATTACAGCCGCACTGCTTAAAGCAGCCGAAAATGGCAAGCATGTATCGGTACTATTTGAACTAAAAGCTCGCTTCGATGAAGAAAACAACATGCGGGAAGCCCAGCGGCTGCATAAAGCGGGTTGCTTCGTTATTTACGGTGTAAGCAGCATTAAAACCCACACCAAGCTATTGCTCGTTGTCCGTAAAGACGGTAAGCAGGTAACGCGCTACGTGCATATGTCAAGTGGTAACTATAACGAGCAAACGGCTAAGCTGTATACTGACTTAGGATTATTAAGTACGAATGAGGTGTACGCTCACGATGTGTCGGAGTTTTTTAACGTAATTACCGGTCATTCTTCTCCTACAGATTACCAGTACCTAATTACTGCTCCGCGCGATATGCGGGAGCAACTGGTTACACTCATCCGGCAGGAAGCGGAGAATGCGAAAAATGGATCAGCTTCAGGTATAGCCATCAAAATTAATTCATTGGAAGACCGGGAGGTGATTAGCGAACTGTACAAAGCCTCTCAGGCCGGAGTACCTATCAAATTGATTGTCCGGGGTATCTGTTGTTTACGTCCTGGTCGGGAAGGGCTCAGTGAAAACATATCCGTACGCTCTATTGTGGGCGATTTTTTAGAACATTCCCGTATCTACTACTTTCACAACAATAATGAACCTAAAATCTACAGCGGTAGTGCCGACGTAATGGTACGCAGCTTCGACCGAAGACTGGAATCCCTTTTTCTGGCGGTAAATCCCACAGTGAAAAAACAGATGATGAATATTCTGGCGTATAATTTACGCGATAACGTAAACACCTACCTGATGCAGGAAGATGGCAGTTTTCAGGTGCGGGAAAGAGAAAAAGAACCGGCGTTTGATATCCACAAGGAGTTTTTCCGCGTTACGCGCGAGGAACTGGAAAAAGTTGCGTTATTCTGAATTTCTATAGCTATCTGTCTGAAAATGAGTATGCTCTTTGGGTAGCTTCAAACAGAAAGTAATGTACCCGGCCCCCGATTCTATGGCAATATCTCCTCCCATACGGCGGAGGGCGTAGCGGGCTGCGTAGAACCCCAGCCCATGGTCATCCGGCTCGTTGCTGCTTCGGTAAAACATCTTAAATAAGTTATCCAGCGTCTCGGTTGGTAATAATAACCCATACTCCTTGAGACGGATAATATTGCAATCGGAAGTTTCCTGATGCTTTATGAAAACATCAATCATTCGGTACGACTTTTCCTTATGAAACCGATAGGTATTGGTAATAATTTTTTCAAGTGCAGTAGTTAACAGAAAAGAATCAGCGTATACTTGAGTCGCCGAGGGAATATCTAACTGGAAGCGAGCCTGAACACTTTCAGGTTGACGAGCTTGACTTTCTTGATAGTTTCGCAGAAAATCCCCTAAATTCAGATGGCCCAGGCTAGTACTATGGTTATGGGTTTCCGAGATTTCCAGTAGCTTTTCTAACATAGCAAGCATTGACTCAGCCACGTGGTTCACTTGGGTAAAATACTGTCTGGAGTTCTGCTCTTGTCCGTCTAGTAGTGCTACATTACAGATTCCTCGAATGGTGGCAATGGGGCCCAGAAAATTATGATAAGCCTTATATAAAAAAATTTCTATATCCTGGTTGGCCATCTCCAGTTCCTCATACAGTTTGGATACGGGGACAGGCTGAGTGATATGATTCTTGTCCAGTTCAGGTGAGGAAAGATAAACCGGAGGCGGAGTAACTGTTGCGGGTTTGGTCAGGATGCAATTAGGTGAAAATAAAGCTCTCGGGGTAAATACCAGGTTCCGATAGCGCCACCATAAAACTATTGGTATCCAGATCAAACACAACAGCCCTATGTACCAGAAATCCCTTTCAGACAAGAAGAAGAGTAAGGAGGCGGGTTTCAGATTAATAGGTAGTGAGAAAACAACTTTGGTAAGTGATGGTAAAGTTTTGATAAAAGTTATGGTTTGCATAGCATTTCTCGGTGAATATTTTTTTCTTAATATTACTGTATTATTGTTCTCAGAATAACAGCAAAGCGAATTTGAAAAATTATAAGGTACATATACTATTTATTCGGTAAGCCGACCATCGTACCGGACGTGTTGGGAAAATTACTCGGTAAATGAATTTTAATCTATTAATGCCCGTATGAAACGACTGGCCCTTTTAGTCATCATCATTACGCTCCCGCTAATTGCCTACTACCAGTACCAGAAGTTCCGGCGGTTTAACCCTCCCTCAGCTTACGACTATGTTGCCAGCGATAGCATCGACATAAATTACCACAGTCCGGAAACATTGCAACACTACTACGAGAACGTGTTTGAAATTGGAGCTTTTGCCCGCCGACTTTGGCACAACCAGGGCATTGATGTTCGCTATCCCGACCAAAATAACTCTGAGGCGGTGCAAGCCTCCCAATATTACCAGCAATTACTAAAAACTACCGCCTACCTGGAAGATCGATTGATTCAATCTCAACAGCTGAAGCAGGATGGTTTTACTAATGCTGATATCAGCACTATGGAAG
Organism: uncultured Roseivirgaceae bacterium; assembly: GCA_964551335.1. GTDB lineage: Bacteria > Bacteroidota > Bacteroidia > Cytophagales > Cyclobacteriaceae > Tunicatimonas. Next base: position 22,120 of record CAZKCO010000013.1, on the reverse strand, counting down.
AAAATGAGTGGTCGCCCCAACAATTTCAACTAATGCGTCAGCAGCTACTACTGGGTCTTAAGCAGGGCGATGAGGGAGGGGCGGTCTGGAGACTACAGGAGTTACTACGCGATCACGGCCATGATATTCCGGTTGATGGTATCTTCAACCGCATTACAGAACAAGCCTTGAAGGATTTCCAGCAGACCGAGCGGTTATATCCTTCCGGTCAAGTAGACGAAAGTTCGTTGAGAAAGCTGCTGAAACTATAAAATGTAAATTGTCAAATATCCTACCAACTAACGAGTACCATGAGCGACAACAAAAAGAAGCCAACCCCAACCAAGTCCGTTGATCCAAAGATTGAAGCGATTAAAGACATCATTTTTGGCGATACCATCAAGGAGATAGAAAAGGAGTTTGACGATACTCAATCGCTTATTCAGCAGCACAAAGCTGCGGTAGATCAGCAACTGGCTACGCTGAGAAATACAATGGATCAAATGGTAAAAGAGCTCCGCCAGGATTTGGATAAGCACGTAGCTTCCCTCAAAGAAGAGATGACCCAAAAGTTTAGCCAGTTACAGAACAGTTCCGCTAATCGCTCGGCTTTAGGAAAAATGCTGGAGGATATTGGCAAAAAGCTACAATCCTGACGATAATCGGGCCGCAACTACAGCAATAGCTATAAAATTTGTATTTTAATGTTCAAGTCACAAGTATTTTAACCAGTAGCCTTTACCCATACAATAGATATGCCGGAAGAAGCAGTGGAGCCCAAAAATACCTTCGAGCAATTACGAAAGCTGCTGCTGGAAGACGAGCAGAAAGAACAGCAGCAACTGGCCCAGCAGGTGGTAGAACTCCGTGATGATATCAATACGCGCCATCGGCTTCAGCAGAAAGTAGACCCTATCATTGACGAAAAGTTAGATTACCTCCGAAATCATTTTCCTGAACTATTTGGCTCAGCTTTAACCAGCGCAATTAAACGTCAGATTCGGGAATCGCGTGACGAAGTAGTGGATGCTCTTTATCCTATCATAGGTAAGTTAATTAAAAAATATATCATGGTAGAGCTAACCGCTCTCTCTGAGAAGATTGACCAGCAACTTGAAGAGGCTTTCTCCTGGGATATGTGGAAGCGGCGGCTCGGAGCCTGGATTACGGGCAGATCGCTGAGTAAAGAGATTATCGTGCAAAGCATGCAACCCGTAATTGAGGAGGTTTTTGTTATTGAGCAGCACTCAAGTATCTTACTAGGGAGCTATTCGCGCCAGAACATCCTGGATCGTGATATGATCGCCGGTATGCTGACCGCCATTCGGGGGTTTGTAAAAGAAGCCTTTGCCAAAGAGCACCAAAGCCTGGAAGTGGTTGAATACGAAACTTATAAAATCCTGATAAAAAATTTCCAAACTTTCTACGTAGCCATCACGGTATCGGGAGTGGTTACGGCAACTTTCAAGCAACAACTGGACGATCAGGTGATAGATTTCGTCCACCAGGTAATGAACCCAACTCAGAACGAAGCTGCCTACCGGGGAAAAGGCGACTATTTATCGGAACCGCTACGGCGCTATTTTAGCCAAGCTGCGCATGACGTTAAGTAAGAAGGTAATATTGCTAGGGCACTACGGAGTAGGAAAAAGCTCGCTAACCCGGAGGTTCGTGCACCGGAAGTTCTCCGACCAGTACAGCACTACCATTGGGGTAAATATTGAGAAAAAAGTAGTGACCTTAGATAACGTTGAAGTATCAATGATTATCTGGGACATAGCCGGTGAATCTTCCCACCAGAAAGTGCCGCATTCGTACAAACTGGGAGCGCACGGGGTTATTTACGTAGTAGACCTAACCCGCCCTGCTACCTTCGAGCAATTGGATACCGAAATATTTAACCTGAGAAAATACCTGCCCAACGTGCCAGTATTAGTAGTGGGCAACAAGAAAGACCTGTTCACCGAAAAAGAACAAAACGATATCATTAAGCAGCTACCTTTGTCTCCATTCGCCCTGTCGAGTGCAAAGACCGGCGAAAATGTGGACGTAATATTTACCGAACTGGCCCAAAGAATGGTATGAACAATTCGCTCGTACAGGAAAAACTGGCGTATTTTCACCGACGCTCTCAATACGTGGTCTTTAACGTGGAGGGCTGGGTGAAAGAGTCGTGTCAAACGCTATTTGAAATACCCTTAGCAACTTCTGTTTACCGGATTATTCCGTTCATGGAAGCCATGCAGGAGGCATTTACTCAGCTTCCGGTAGGCAATGACGTATCTTTCTTGTGCATTAATACCTCGTTGCTAGGCCGAGAAGGCTACTATAACTTTTATATTAAGCGAGACTCAGAGGATGTTTTAAAGTGGTTCGTCTACGATCTTACCGAATTCTACTCCTACCTTCAGCCCTGGCAGCAAGAACGAAATGAGCAGGCTATCGCTGGCGAATATCTCCGGCTTCAGCAGCGAGCCGCCGCTTTAGAAAAAGAACTATTGCAGTACCAGCACGACGAACTACAGCGGATGGAACAGATGAAAACCGCTTTTTTTTCCCAGGTGAGCCATGAGATGCGTACTCCCCTGAATAGTATTGTTGGGCTAGCCCACCTACTAGCCGAGCAGGCCAGTCCAACGGACACTTCGGTGCAAGCCCTCAAGGCTACGGCCCAGCATCTTACTACCATCATCAACGACGTGCTGGATTGGGCCAGATTAGAGAATAATGCTATTGAAATGCATGCAGCCCCCTTTCATCTCCGGCCTCTCATCCAGAATGTAGTTGAAGCATTTCGGTATGGTTGCCAGGAAAAGGGTATCCGGCTACACGCCCAAGTAAGCGAAGCAGTGCCGGAGTGTTTGGTAGGAGATGCTACCCGGTTGGCTCAGATACTCTACAATGTAGTGGGTAATGCGGTAAAATTTACGGAGCAGGGCGAAATCAAGCTGTCGGTAAATGCAGCTTCCGATTCCAACCTACCGATGAGCTCTCTTTGCTTTACAATTACAGATACGGGTATTGGGATGACGGACGAAGAGCAAAAACGTATTGCCAACCCCTACAAACAGGCTAATGAACAGATTCATCAGCGCTACGGGGGGTCAGGTCTGGGATTAAGTATCGTACAGAAGTTAGTAGAGCGGTTTGACGGAACCTGGACCATTAACAGCCAGCCCCAACAAGGCACTACGGTTACTATTGATCTTTCTTTTCCCGTAGGTGAAACTTCAGATGAGGAAGTTAACCATCAGCGACCCGCTTTCCGGCACATTCATACGGTACTAGTAGCTGAAGACGACGTCATTAACCAAAAAGTAATAGCCCAGCTTCTAACTCAATGGCAACTGAAATATACTGTGGTAGAAAATGGGCGCCAAGCCCTGGATCAGCTACAGGCCAATCAATATAACCTGCTGATTCTCGACTACCAAATGCCGGAAGTCGATGGAGCCGAACTATTGCGAATTTTACACCAAGAGCATCAAACTATTCCCACTATTGTATTATCCGGCGATGCACCCCGAATAGTATTACCCACGTCTATAGCAGAAAATACTCCTGTACTCACCAAACCTATCTCCCCCCTCATTCTACTGGATAAAATATTGCTACTCGATTACCAGATGCCCTCTCCCACCATTGACCTGCACTATCTCCGACAGATTACCCATAACCAACCTGAGTTGATGGTAGACCTGATGGATACTTTTATAAAAGAAGCTCCTATTGCCGTAGAGAAGATAGATCAAGCGTGGAAGATCAATGACCCGATACTGCTCAATCGAGCGGTACACAAAGCAAAGCCTAGCTTTCAGTATATAGGGGCGTCGGAAGCTGAGCCCCTGCTGAATCGATTGGAAGCTGACACGGAACGTTCGGAGCGGGTTGAAGATGGTGAGTCATTGATCCAACAGCTCAGAGAGTTAACGCAGACGGCAATTCAACAGCTAAGCCAAGAGCGCAACCATGTGTTATCCTCGGAGGCTAATAAAGCGGGCTTTGAGTAGCTAGAAAAGTAAGAAAATACGTACATTTATTAAAGTTAATCACCAATCATAAACCTAACCAGACAATTGACTATGAGTGGAGATAAAAGGCTTAGCTGCGCAGTGGTGGATGACGATACTATGACACTAAAAATTATGGAGTCGCTGGTCAAAAAAACCGAATCGCTACAACTGCTGGGCTCATTCCAAGACCCGGTAGCTGCCGCAAATGCGCTGCAAAGCCAGCCAGTAGAGTTATTATTTCTAGATGTGGAAATGCCCGATATGTCGGGACTTGAATTAATTAAAACGCTGAATCCTAAGCCTCAGATTATCATTATCAGTAGTAAAAAAGAGTACGCCTTAGAGGCATTCGACTACGAAGTTACCGATTATCTGCTCAAGCCAGTAGCCAGCTACGCCCGCTTTCTGCAAGCAGTGCAGCGAGTGCAAGCAAAACACAAAAAGAGCGCGATAGATACTCCTTCGGCCAAGTCTGAACATATCTATCTGAAAGTAGATTCTCTGTTGGTAAAGTTTAATCTAAAAGACATCTATTGGATTGAAGCTTTTGGTGACTACGTGCGGGTAAAAACTACCGATAAACTGCATACCGTATACGCTACGCTGAAGTCGGTAGAAGACACTTTGCCTTCGGAAGAGTTTCTTCGAGTACATCGCTCCTATATTGTCCGGATTGATAAAATCGTCAATATCGACCAGAGTAACCTGCAAGTAGATAACAAAATTATTCCCGTCAGCCAGTCATACCGTAAAAAACTACTGGAAAGCATTACCACACTATAAAGTGTGCCCGTGTTAGGGCCGCCGTGGGACGGTGTTCAAATTATCATTTAAGTTGCATGAACACTTGAATACATAAACACATTAACACCGCAACTACTATATTTGCGGCATGAAAGTGACGGAACATATTGAGCAAGCTACCGAAACGCTGTTTACTATCGAGATTCTTCCTCCCAAAAAAGGGGAAGATATTCATTCACTATTCCGGCACATCGATACGCTAATGGATTTTAAACCAGCCTTTATCGATGTGACCTATCACCGCGAAGAATACGTCTACAAAGAAATGGGTAACGGCATGTTAAAGAAGTACGTTACCCGTAAACGTCCTGGCACGGTGGGCATTTGTGCGGCTATTCAGAACCGTTACAATGTCGATACGGTACCTCACGTTATTTGTGGCGGGTTTTCGCAGGAGGATACCGAAAATATGCTGATTGATCTGGACTTCCTGGGTATTCATAACGTACTGGTGCTACGAGGCGACCCAGTAAAGACTGAACCCGGTTTTGTGCCTCACCCCGAAGGCCACTGCTACGCCAACGAACTGATTGAGCAGATTGCCGGCATGAACCGGGGGAATTACCTGTACGAAGAGTCTTCCGCTACTCCTACCGACTTCTGTATCGGTGCCGCCGGTTACCCCGAAAAACACTTTGAGTCGCCCAACCTGGATACGGATTTGTATTACCTTAAACAAAAAGTAGCTGCGGGGGCGGAGTTTATCGTGACCCAAATGTTTTTCGACAATAAGGCATACTTCAACTTTGTGAAACTTTGCCGAGCCAATGGTATTAACGTACCCATTATTCCCGGATTAAAACCGTTAGCTACGCTTAACCACCTGACAGCCCTACCAAAGTACTTCTTTCTGGATATTCCTGAAGATTTGCGAAAGGAAGTAGCCAAGTGTAAAGATAACAAGCAGGCCCGCGAAGTGGGTATTGAGTGGTGCGCCCAGCAGTGCCGGGAGTTAAAAGCTGCCGGAGTTCCCTGCCTGCACTTCTATACCATGAGCAAATCGGAAATGGTACGTCGCGTAGCTGAGCAGGTTTATTAACTGACTAAGCCTCTATCACTACCGTCTCTGAAATCTTGTCGTGGGTAGTTTGGCGGTTCCGGTCCCAGAAATACTGTAAGAATCCGTAGAGTAGAAAGGCAGCGGAAGAAGTGTAGCCGGTAGTTCGCTCCAGACTCGACCAGAAGGTGAACGCAGCCCCATTGATTTTGGCAGCTTTAATGTGCAGCAGCTTTTTTCCGGGGGTTTGTCCACCCCACAGCCAGGTGAACAGTGCAAAGTACAGAAACGCACCCAGAAAACGCATTAGCAAATCAAATGCATCGTTCAGGTCGTTAATAGGTCGGAAAAGGGTAGAGGTTACTTGGTCAGCTTGCTCGGTAATAACACCGTATTGTTCGGGGCTGATAAGTTGCACGATCCAGCTAATAAACCAGCCTACTGCCAGCACTAGAGGTAAGTACATTAGAATATACAGATATACCACTATATAGCGGTTAAACCGGCGGCGTACTTTTACATCTACCTCGTAGGAAGCTAGCTGGCGGTCGGCCAACAGCACATTGCGTTTTATCATTCGCTGACCTTTCTGTAATGATTTTCTCATACGTCCCCGGATAATCCAGAAAATCAGTATGAGGGGCAAAATCAGCCATAGCATTTGGGTACACAGAATAATAATGATCCAATCCAAAGCGAAAGCGCTCGCCCGGCGGGAAAAGGAAGCTAATCGGGCCGTCTGAAGATCGTCGCATACTTGGAGCGGGTGGATCTCCAGTTTTTTGGGACGTAAGGTAGAGTCAGTATTCATAACGCTGCAAAGATACGACTGATGACATTTTTTTACATCTATTTACCGGAAGATGACACCAAACGGCGGGATTCTTAGCTTCTTGAAGTTGTGTAAAAATTCCTATAAGCAGTTCATTAAGCACCGGCCGTTTGGCAAGGTGCTTTCTTACTTTTTATCCCCATATCCGCTTTTTATCAATCCTTCCGCTTACTTTCTACGGCAAAATATGTAACTTCCCGGTTGTCGAGTAAGCACCTACGGGATTACTGTTATTTGTTAACACTACCCTCCTATGATGAGAAAAAAAATTTGGCTTTTAGGCCTGTTGGGATTGTTATTCTACGGGCCAACTTTGGCTCAAGACGAAATCTACTCGGTGAACGACGTCCGCGATGACCGGCCTCAGCGCTACCTCTTCACGAATGCCACTGTAGTAGTTGATTATCAAACCACCTTGCAAAACGCTTCACTACTGATTGAAGATGGGTTCATTCGAGCCGTGGGTACGGATATTTCCCCTCCGTCGGGCACCCGCACTATTGATTTGCAGGGCAAATACATTTATCCCAGCTTCATTGATCTGTACAGCCACTACGGACTGTCGGAAGTACCCAAGTCTTCGGGCTTTAGCTGGGGTTCAGCTGAGAAACTAGGCCCGCAAACCGAAGGTCCCTACAGTCAAAACGATGCTATCAAATCGCAGTACAATGCAGCCGATGATTTCTCTCTCAACGAAGACCAGGCGAAACCCTACCGCGAATTGGGTTTTGGTGCCGTACTGACTAATAAGCGGGATGGTCTGGCCCGAGGTTCCTCAGCACTGGTAACTTTATCCGACAATACTGCCAACGAAGCGTTAATCGTACCAAAAGCCGCAGCTCACTACTCCTTTGAGAAGGGAAGCTCCCAACAGTATTACCCCATCTCTAAAATGGGATTCATCGCCCTGTTGCGGCAAACCTACCTGGATGCCGACTGGTACCAGTCGGATAATAACCAGGGTTACGCCGATCAGTCGTTGGAAGCTTGGCTTGATCTGCAAGATCTGCCACAAATCTTCGATGCTCCCGGCTGGCTTCAAGTACTGCGGGCTGACAAACTGGGTGACGAATTTGGTAAACAATATATTATTCGTGGTAATGGTAATGAATACCAGCGGTTGGCCGAAGTGAAAGCTACGAACGCCCCACTCATTGTTCCGGTTAATTTTCCTGATGCCTACGACGTAGACGATCCTTACGATGCCAAAAACGTGGCCTTGTCGGATATGATGCACTGGGAGTTAGCCCCCACCAACCTGGGCATGCTGGCGAAAGAAGGCATTGCGTTTACCATTACCGCCGAGGGAACGACCGATAATAAGTCCTTTTTAAAGAACCTACGCAAAGCCGTGCAGTACGGCCTGCCCGAAGATGCGGCTCTGAAAGCCCTTACTCATACTCCGGCCCAGCTAATTCGTGCAACTGATCAAGTTGGTAACCTAAAGGAGGGAGCCATTGCTAACTTTATCATTACTTCGGATAACATCTTCAACGATGATGCGCTGATCTACGAAAACTGGATTCAGGGCGAAGCCTACATTATTAACGAAATGGACGCCAACGACCTGCGGGGCGAGTACACGCTGGCCGTAGGTAACGAAAGTTACCCACTGCAGGTAAGCGGCCAGCCGGGCAAGCTAAAGTTTCAAATCGTACCCGACGATACCACCAAAATAGATGTCGCTACCGAAGTGCTGGACGAAACAGTGACGCTGACCTTTCCTCCCGATCCAAAAGAAAACGAACGTATTCGCCTGTCGGGCTGGATTGAAGGGCAGAAGCTGCAAGGACAGGGGCAGTTGCCTAACGGAGAGTGGGTTTCCTGGGAAGCTACCTTTCAGAACTCCCTGGATGAAAGCGAAACCAACACCACTGAAGGTGAGCCCGTCGCTTTAGATGACCTGACGGATATTGTTTACCCGTTTTTGCCCTACGGCAATCAGCAGCGCATGCCCGAAGCCCAAACCTACCTGATTAAAAACGCTACCGTTTGGACCAATGAAGCGGAAGGCATTATGGAGAACGCCGACGTACTAGTTCGAGATGGTAAGATTGCTGAAGTAGGCCAGAATCTTTCGGCTAACGGCGCTACAGTGATTGACGGTAGTGGAAAGCATCTGACCAGTGGGATTATTGACGAGCATACCCATATCGCTTTGTCAAGTGTGAACGACGTAGCCACCAACTCCGCTATGGTGCGCATGAAAGATGTGGTGGAATCGGATGATATTAATATATACCGCCAGCTGGCCGGAGGCGTAACTGCTGCCCAACTACTACATGGCTCAGCCAACCCTATTGGGGGGCAGTCAGCTTTGGCAAAAATGCGTTGGGGGGCTTCTCCGCAGGATATGCTGATTGAAGGAGCGGACGAATACATAAAATTTGCGTTGGGCGAAAACGTAAAACGGTCTAGCAACGACAATTCTATTCGCTATCCACAGACGCGGATGGGAGTAGAACAGGTATATATGGATGCCTTCACCCGCGCCCGGGAGTATAGCCAAGCTTGGAATGAGTACGAAAGCCTATCAAACCGAGAAAAAGCTCGCACGCCCGCACCCCGTCGCGATTTGGCATTGGAAGCCTTAGCCGAAATACTCAATCGCGAACGCTTCATTACCTGCCACTCCTACGTACAATCGGAAATTAATATGCTGATGCACGTAGCCGAGGAGTTTGGCTTCAATGTGAATACATTTACCCACATTCTGGAAGGGTATAAAGTAGCTGATAAGATGGCCGAGCATGGTGCCGGAGGTTCTACCTTCGCCGACTGGTGGGCCTATAAGTTTGAGGTGCGTTACGCTATTCCGTATAACCCTACACTTATGGATATGGCGGGAGTAACCGTGGCGATTAACTCGGACGATGCCGAGATGGCCCGCCGGTTGAATCAGGAAGCGGCTAAGTCTATCAAGTACGGTGGTATGTCTGAAGAAGATGCCTGGAAAATGGTGACGCTAAATCCAGCTAAGCTATTGCACCTGGACGACCGTATGGGTAGCATAAAAGCTGGGAAAGATGCTGACCTGGTACTCTGGTCGGATAACCCACTATCCATTTACGCCAGGGCGGAGAAGACCATGGTAGACGGACGCATCTACTACGATGAAGAGGCTAACGAAGAAAAAGAGGAATGGATTGCTCAGCAGCGTGCCCGCTTGATTCAGAAGATGCAGGAGGCGAAAAAGAATGGGGAGTCTACCCAATTGGCCAGCCGTACTCTTCGTCAACTATTCCATTGCGAAGACATCGGGTTTGGTCACACAGAGCATATTCATTAATTGGTGTTAAGGTGTTATAGTACTAAGTGTTATGGACAGTAGCTCAAAACTATTCTATTCCCTTCAATACTATAACACCTTAACACCGTGCGCCGGTCGTCATAACACTCAAACACCTGAACACTAAATTATGAAATACTACATAACCTTTATTACGCTCATTATAAGCCTGTCTACTTTCGCCCAGGTGCCCTCTCCGGGAGAGGCACAAGCGGAGCCAATTATTTTAAGCAATGCCACCGTTCATGTTGGCAATGGAGAAGTAATTGAAAACGGAGTAGTGGCCTTTCGCGATGGAAAATTAGAGATGGTAGCCGAGACAAGTGATTTGGCGGGTATGGATATTTCTGAGTATCAGGTCATTTCGGTAGAAGGGCAGCATATCTACCCCGGCTTCATTTTGCCCAATACTACCGTGGGGCTAATGGAAATAAGAGCGGTAAGCGCTACCGTGGATGATGCCGAACAGGGCACACTCAACCCCAATGTGCGGGCTATGATCTCCTATAATACCGATTCTGAGATTATTCCCACGTTGCGCTTCAACGGTATCCTGCTGGCCCAGACTACCCCTCAGAGCGGGATGGTTCCGGGCACCTCCTCGGTGATGCAACTGGATGCTTGGAACTGGGAAGATGCCGTAGTGCAGCCCGACGACGCCATGCACGTCAACTGGCCAGGCCGCTTCCGCCAGGAGTTTGATTACTCTACTTACACTGTAAAGCGGGTGAAGAACGAAAAGTACAGTGAGCAGCGCCGGATGCTGGAAGAACTGTTTGCCGATGCTACCGCCTACCAGCAGGTAAACGAACCGCAGGAGCTAAATTTAAAACTAGAAGCATTAGGTGGTTTATTTGATGGCACCAAAGCTCTGCATATTCACGCTAATGAAGCTCGGCAGATTATTGAAGCCATCCGCTTTGCCGAAGACCGCAATGTACGGCGTATTGTGCTGATAGGCGGCACCGACGCCCTGCTGGTGAAAGACTTTCTGAAAGCCCGCAATATTCCGGTGATCGTAGATAACATCCACGTGCTACCCAGCCATCCGGATGATCCGGTAAACCTGCCTTACGAGTTACCATCTAAGTTACAGGAAGCGGGGCTGACGGTGGGGATGGGCTACGAACGCGGTATGAACGCCAGTGCCCGTAACCTGCCTTTCCTGGCCGGTACGGCAGTTGCCCACGGAGCCATAGATAAAGAGACTGCTTTACAGTTTATCACGCAAAATAACGCCCAGATTCTGGGGATCGGCGATCGCTACGGTACGCTGGAAGAAGGAAAAAGTGCTACGCTGTTTGTTTCCGAAGGCGATGCGCTGGACATGCGTACCAATATCGTTACTCATGTTTTTGTAGACGGACGGAAGGTATCCTTACCGGCCCTTCAGCAGCGATTATACGAAAAATATAAAGAGAAATACGAAGGCGAATTACCCCTAGTGCAAGAAAGCGAAAAGCGTGACGTAGGTAATGAGTAGCTTCATTGCTATTGTTCAGATTTGTCCACTGAGACTTTCAACCTTACCCCCGAACTGTGATAAAGAAAATCTCTGATTTAGATTAATGATCTAATCACTTTGCAAGGGTTTCCTGCGGCAAAAACATCAGCGGGAATATCTTTGGTGACTACACTACCGGCGCCAATCACGCTTCGGTCGCCAATGCTTATTCCCGGACAGATAATAGCACTGCCGCCTACCCATACATCTTCACCAATGGCAATCGGTTTAGCGTACTCTAAGCCCGCCGCTCTCTCTTGATGGTTTAGCGGATGCGTGGCGGTATATATCTGAACGTTTGGCCCAAATAGCGTTCGGCTACCGATGGTTACCAGCGTGACGTCCAGCACCACGCAGTTGAAATTGAAGAAAACCTTATCACCCGCTTCTATATTGTAGCCGTAGTCACAGTAGAAAGGAGGCTGCAGCCACAGATCAGCTCCCGCATTAGGGATTAGTTTTTTCAGCACACGAGCTCGCTCTTCGGTCTGATCTTCCCGGGTATCGTTCAGCTCTTTGATGAGTAACCTGGTTTGTAACCTTTCTTCGGTAAGCCGCTGATCGAGTGGATCGTATAACTCTCCGGCCAGCATTTTTTCTTTCTCAGTTTTCATTAGTTCCAAGTTAAGAAGTTTAGTAGCAATAAGTACCCAATCAGATTAAAGTATAACTTTTACCGCCACCGCGTGGCGCGGTGGTCGCCCCGCGAGGGTCGCCCCGCGATGACGCATTTGTTATCTTTATTTTTGGTTGGGTACTTAGTTATCAAAATAGGGCCCGGGTGCTGGGTTTTTGCCATAAGTTGAATGAGTCCCTTTTAATTACGGAGTCGCTATTATCAAGACTGCCTGTTAATTCAAAGTACAATTATTCTCCCTACGGGCCCATATCACTAAAAGGAAAAGAAGGTTAGGTAAGTATTTTTGGAGTAAGTAAAAGCTAGCCATTGAATAATCAAAAACTACATCTACTACTTGTTTGCTATCGACGGAGCCGGGCTAGCTTTGCTTTTCCTTATCAAAGTAGACTGCCTCTCTGACAAACTGCTTGAGCAACTCCATTTGGTCTTTGGCTAATTTTTCTCCGTATTTCCCTACTAAATATGCAGTTAGCATAAACAGCAGGGCGATCGGAAAGGCGTAGATCAGATCGGTGGGTTTTCCTAACATTATTTTGGATACGGCGAAAAGCGAAATGAAAAAGGCAACTACCGCGATGGCAGCGTAAATAAACATAAACATAGTCCAAACGGCGGGTCGCGGACCAATCAGGCCGGATACTACCGCGTGTTCGGGGTACAATTCATTAGGTTCTACCCTAAAATTTAGCTGAGGCGACCAGTAGTGGACATCCTTTCCGGTAATATCCAGGGTAACGTGATGATTCAAGATGTGCCCTTTGATGTTACTCGGAGCGTTATTTAGTAACAGCTTGATTCTATCTAGTATTTCCTCCTGGGTATGCGGAGTCTCAATTTTGAACCGGGGGCGAATATGGGGTACAGTAGATTCTATGGCGCGATAATTTTACAATTAAGTTACAAAATTCTACCCATTTTTTAAGATCAAACCGTACCCAAAATTCTTGGCGATTATCCACATTCTTAAAATATTAGCTGATAGCCAGGTAAACGCTAGCATCATTGATAATTATTGATTCCTGTTCGCTAAAATCAGGATGTGTTTTTCCAATACTCAGTAGGTCGGAGTCCACCCACTTTAGCAGACTGCTGTCTTTTACATAAAAACGGTTTTTGGCGATAGCTTTTTTCGACGCATCAAACTCATGGTGCCATTTCGGTCGGTGGTAGATAGTTTTGGATTTATCCACCAAGAAAAGATCGCCCTCCCGAAAATAGTAGGCTGACACCACTGCTTCCCGATCGCCATCAAAAGTGATAATTAACTTTACAAGCTCGTCCCCATTAAAAAACTTGGTGATTCGGGCAGCGGCCGGTCGGTACGTTTCGCCCCCTTCAACGGAATATTTTTCGGAAGTAGTATCGCGAGAAATCTCCACATCCAATAACTCAACCATTTTAAACTGGTTGATATTGGCATTAATCGCCCTAAACCATTTCCGGATTTGATCCAAATCAACTTCGGTATTCTGCGCCACTAGCGAACCGCTCAGAAGAAATAGCAGGCTAAAAATGGTGGTAGCTTTGTTCATAGTAGCTATTTCAGCGTAGATAGTTGTTTTAATATTTCGCTTATAGTTTTAATATAAAACTTTTATCGAGATTAATCTATTTCCTTTATCTGTCTGTAGGGCGGATGCATCAAACGATTTGTGCATTGTTAGCGGTTGGCTTCTTTTTTATCAATATTTCCATTTAGCGTTTCTTTCCAAAACATCTTCAACTCTATACTTTGCAATTTTTTCTATAAGCAATCCTGGCAAAGGTTCTTTATATTTAAATTTTATTGAGTCTTTATTTACAGAATAATCAGACATCTCATTTTCAAAAGGTTTCATTGCTGGTCCTGTCGGAACAAAGGTTAAATGAGATTTATGTGCTGAATATGCAAATAAAATGGTTTTCATCTCAAAGGCAGGTTTCCCCCACTTCAATATTTCGTTTGCTTCAGGTGCAGTCTTTCTTAAAATTGCTCGCAGTTCCTTTAGTTTGGTTTGAGCTATTTCCGGTAATTGATTTATATATTCATCTACATTTGTCGGTTTCATTTTTGTCTTGATTTCAACTTTCTTTGTTCTTGCTAGCCGCAAACAAATTGATAACGGAGACACCTCTCTGCTTTCTCTCTTATACCCTCCCTGTTTTAATTGGTACAGAGACAAAGATACGAAAAAGCAATGGTATAGATTGTCCCCCCCCCACCTTCTCATCAGCGTTCAGCTTCTTACCAATTCCGATCATTAGCCAAACGGTTTCTATGCATTAAATAGCGGGTGAGTAGTACACCATTTTGCTTTTGAAGCACTAGTCGGGGGGTAAGCAGTGCATCATTTCGCTTTTGGAGCACTGGTTAGGGGGTAAGTAGCGCGTCATTTTGCTTTTGGTGGGCTGAGTAGGGGGTAAACAGTGCATGCCGAGTGCTTTTGGTGGGTTTTTTTTACCGTTTTCTGCACCAAAACAGTTTTTGCCCGCAGAGATGATCAGTACCCCTGCTCCCAATCGGCCGTAGTGGGCATTTTTTACCTATTTGCCCCTACTTGGTCAATTTCCTACATTGGTACCATATTCACTATTGCCGGACTACTCTTGCCCACTGCGGTTTGGCATTCTTTGATCTAGCGTTGGGCAATTTTGCCTTTATGATATGGCCGTTTTAAGCTCGCTTTTATACTCGCTGGTGACTCCTTTGGTGAGCATGTACAACGTCAAACCAACTTCTCCCAATGCCGCCGCAATACCGACAATCAGGGCGGTCCATTCTTCGTAGCCCGGCACCGCAAAGTTGCCAAATGTTTCCAGCAGGTATCCCGCCGCTGCTCCGAACATAAACCCTCCGAATACGTGAGGAATGATATTAGATCGGTAGATCAGCACGCCCAGCAGTAAACAGTGGATACCAAAAAAACCTCCGGCAATAAGGTAACCGTAGCGGTGGGCCTCCATAAACAGCAGGCTCATCGTCTCAAGTTGGGCCGGCTCAAAAGAGGCCAGCCAATCGGCTCCGCCCAGCACCTGGTACGCCATATAGTGATTAAGCAGGTTCAGACTGCCAATAGCGGGATGGGCTACCAAGCGAAGCGCCGAAGAAACCATCGCCAGGGTTTTACCGAACGGCCTAAACATCTGATAAAGCATCACCGAAATCACCGCATCCAGCAGAAAGGCGATCAGGTCGGTGGTTAATCCCAGCCGGAACAGACCTTCGTTGAGCGAAATATTGGTAGCCGTGGCTACGGCATCTCCCGGCACCACCAACGTGCCTCGCACGTAACCCTGGCTAAAACCAGCGCAGATAATTACGAGTAGATACAACAGGCCGGTAAGCCTTACGGAGTTAACGTTCATTAATTGAGTGGTAGGTTTCATTTTGCTTCAGTTTAAAGTTCTGAAGTAAAATTCCTATTCTGAAGTGACTTATGCTTGACCCTTGGTGCCAATAGTTTGACAGTTGAGGCCAAAAAGGTTGATTCAGCCGTTTTTCCGATAGCTGGTGGGCGATTGGCCGGTCCACCGCTTAAAAGCCCGATTAAATGCACTCTGCTCAGAAAAGCCCGTCTGGAAGGCAATCTCACCCATAGATTGGGAAGTGTTTCTTAACAGGTTCATTGAGACTTCCTGCTGAATACTTTGTACCAACTCTCTAAAGGTGAGGCTCTTCTCCGCCAGTCTTCTTTTCAACGTTCGGGCGCTCATGTCCAAATATTCCGCCACTTGTGCAACGCTAGGAACACCACTGGGAAGCGCATCCTCAACGAGCCGGTGAATTTCGCCCAGCAGCCGGTCGGCATTAGCCTGAATTCCTTGCTTCTCTTCGTCCATGCGCTCCACCAAAAACTGCTGAATGCTTCTGTCGGCCTTAATGGTTGGGATGTTAATATCTGAGGTTCTAAACTGAATAGAGTTTTCGGCCTGGCCAAAATTGACGGGACATTGGAAGTAATCAGCGAAGAGATTTGTTTCCTCGGAATGATGTTTGAATGAGACTTGCACCGGATGTATTTCCCTTCCGGTTACTTCCTTCATAATGCCAGTTAGCATCACGAAAGTGGCTTCGTTGGCCGTTTCAACTCCTTTTCTATTCGCATCTCTTAATAAATAGATTTTGGTAATTCCCTCCTTTACTTCTATTTGGGCCGACCCGTGGTCGGTAACCAACACCATGTAGCGTTCAACCCGGTCCAGCACATCCTTAGCCCGCCAGCAAGTCTTCCACGAGAGCCCCAAGGTGCCGTAATCGTCAGCATTCAATTGCCTACCCTGCCTCACGCCAAATCCAGCCGCCAGGTGCTCATCAGCTAACTCATAGACTTCAAAGAGCAATTCTATCGGTATGTATTTCAACTCCTGGCTGATTTCCTTCTTTTCGTGGTGGTGCTCCAGAAGGTAGGGCGGTAAACCTTCCCTCAAGGAAAGCCGGATAGCTTTTTTATAGATGCTTGAAGAAACGAAAGGCATTTGAAAGCTTGTAATGCACGAAATATACTACATCTAACTGGCTTTAAGGGTTAACCTTACCTAATACTAATCGAAAGGTATGGAGTATTCAGGATGTATTGACTAAATAATAATTTAGAAACTCTCTAAAATCAAAAGAGAAATTAGCTGCTTCGTAAAGTTATCCCCATTTTTTTTGCTTTTTTTAGGATTTAGTCAAATATTCAGAGCCCTAATCTATATATTATGCACCTAGATGGAACCCACACCCTTGATGCCCCACGCGATCAAGTTTGGCAAGCCCTACAAGACCCCGATACCCTGGCCCGGGTAGTGCCTGGCATCAAAGAGCTGAATCCTAAAGGAGAAGATACTTACGAAGCCCTCTCGCAGGTAAAACTAGGCCCGGTAAGCGGTAAGTTTAGCGGAGAAATGGCCGTAGAAGACAAGCGGCCACCCGAGCACTTTGTACTGCGCATGACCCAGGATAGCAAGATCGGAAACGTAGCCGCCGAAGGCTCTATTGACCTAAAAGCCATCAGCGACACCCAAACCGAAGTGACCTTTGCCGGCGATGCCAAGCTGTCGGGCACCCTGGCCCGGATGGGACAGCGCGTACTCGGCGGAGTAGCCAAATCACTAACCAAGCAATTCTTCAAGAATCTGGAAGAAGAACTCAAGGAAGATGAAAAGGAACCGGATAAGGAGACATAGAGAATTAGGAAGCAGTCGGCGGGAGGCAGTAAGCAGTAAATATTTTGTGGATACTTCCTGCTGCCAACTGTTTACTGCCTCCCGTCCACTGCCTACCATTTCTTCAGCATATTAAACATAAAAAAGTACTACTGAATTACTCAAAAACTTAAATAAATTTAATCTATGAAAGTACCTATTTCAGTAACTGTGAACGGAAAGAAGTATCAGCACGAGGTGGAAGGCCGCCTGCTGCTGGTAAACTACCTCCGCGACGTACTCCGCCTCACCGGGGCCCACGTGGGCTGCGATACCAGTAGCTGCGGAGCCTGCAATGTACTGCTCGACGGACGGGTGGTGAAAGCCTGCACCCTGCTAGCCGCTCAGGTAGACGGACGGGAAATTATTACTGTGGAAGGATTAGCTTCTAACGGTGAACTGCATCCGTTGCAGGAAGGCTTCCGCGAGGAGCACGGCCTGCAGTGCGGCTTTTGTACCCCCGGCATGATCATGTCCGCCGCCCAACTGCTGGAGGAAAACGACGACCCTTCCGAAACCGAAATTCGGGAAGCTATTGAGGGCAACTTCTGCCGCTGCACCGGCTACCACAATATTGTGAAAGCCATTAAGTACGCCGCCGATAAGAACAAAGGAGCCAAGCTGGAAACCGCTCCTATTGGTGGTGAAGACCATGAGAAAGAGAAGAAACTGGGAGCCTTTTCCGGAGACAACGTTGAAGCCTAGATGAAAAAAATACAGGAAACTCTTGCCGGACCTGTTCCGGCATCTCCCGCTTATAATGATGGAGACCCCGGAATTCGCGTTCGCTCATCCGGGGAGAATAGCTTGTTTTTTTGGGCTGAACTATTGTGCCAAATACACTTAACATCTAAATAACCTAACAATATGTCACAAGTCATAGGAAAATCCATAAAGCGGGTAGAAGACCGACGGTTCATTACCGGAAAGGGTAAGTATACCGACGACATCGTGCTACCCCAAATGACCTACGCCTACATTATTCGTAGCCCCTACGCTCACGCTAAAATTGTTAGCATTGATGCGTCTTCGGCGCTGGAAATGGACGGAGTAGTAGCCGTATTTACCGGAAAAGATATTGCCGACGATGGTATCGTAGGCGTGCCTACCGGCTGGCAGGTAGATTTCAAAAACGGCGATACCATGAAGGAACCGCCCCACCCGCTGCTGGTAGCCGACAAAGCCCGCTATCAGGGCGATGGCATCGCCGTGGTGATTGCCGAAACCCGCGAACTGGCCCGCGACGCGGCCGATCTGGTTGAGATTGAGTATGAGGAGCTTCCGGCAGCAGTAGATGCTTCTAAAGCCGTAGAAGACGGTGCCCCGCTAGTGCACGACGACGTACCTAACAATATTCCCTTCGATTGGGAACTGGGTAACCCCAAAGAAGAAGTTGATGCCGCCCTGGAAAAGTCGCATCACGTAACCACCCTGGAATTTGTTAATCAGCGGGTGATTCCTAACGCTATTGAACCCCGCTCGGCCATCGGTCACTACGAATTGTCCGGAGACAAGTACACCCTTTACACCAGTTCGCAGAATCCCCACCTCATTCGCCTGCTGATGTGTGCGTTTGTGCTGAATCTCCCCGAACATAAGGTACGAGTAATCTCACCTGATGTGGGTGGCGGCTTCGGTAGCAAAATATTCCACTACGCCGAAGAAGCGCTGGTCACCTGGTGCTCTAAGCAAATTAACCGTCCGGTGAAATGGACCGCCGACCGCAGCGAAAGCTTTATGACCGATGCTCACGGGCGCGATCATATCACCAAAGCCGATATGGGTTTTGATGAAGACGGTAAGATGACCGCCCTGCGGGTAAAGACTTTTGCTAACCTGGGCGCTTACCTTTCTACCTTCGGCCCTTGTGTGCCTACCTACCTGCACGGCACGTTATTGCAAGGTTTGTACACTACGCCACTTATCAATGTAGATGTAACCGCAGTATTTACCCACACTACGCCGGTAGATGCTTACCGAGGGGCGGGTCGTCCGGAAGCTACTTACCTACTCGAGCGATTAGTAGATTTAGCGGCGTTGGAGATGAACGTAGACCCCGCTGATTTACGACTCAAAAACTTTATTCCACCCTTCGATGGAGTAAACGAACCGGGTTATCAAACCCAGGTAGCCCTACAGTACGATAGCGGAAACTACGAGGCATCGCTTAAGAAGGCTTTAGAAATGGCGGATTACAAAAGCCTACGTAAGGAGCAGGAAAAAGCAAGAAAAGAAGGAAAGCTGCTCGGAATCGGTTTCTCTACCTACATTGAAGCCTGCGGTATTGCTCCTTCCGCCGTGGTTGGTTCATTAGGAGCCCGAGCGGGTCTATACGAGTCGTCTCAGGTACGGGTACAGCCGACCGGAAAAGTCAGCGTTTACACCGGAGCTCACTCCCACGGGCAAGGACACGAGACTACCTTTGCCCAGGTGGTAGCCGACCGCTTCGGCATTCCCATGGAGGATGTAGAAGTAGTGCACGGCGACTCCGAATCGGTAGCCTTTGGTATGGGAACCTACGGGTCTCGCAGTCTGGCGGTAGGTGGCTCGGCCATCGTAAAGAGTATTGATAAAGTGATTGAGAAAGGCGCTAAGATCGCGGCGCATAAACTGGAAGCAGCCGAGGAAGATCTGGAATACGGCGGCGGAAAGTGGACGGTGAAAGGTACTGATAAGTCCATCAGCTTCGGCGATGTGGCCCTAACGGCTTATGTTCCCCACGATTATCCGCAAGGTTTAGAACCCGGACTTGACTTCTCCAGCTTCTACGATCCGGCTAACTTTACCTATCCCTACGGAACCCACATTGCGGTAGTAGAAGTAGACCCTGACACCGGCTCAGTAAAACTCAAGCGCTTTATCGCCTGCGACGATGTGGGTAATGTGATTAACCCGATGATTGTAGACGGACAAATCCACGGCGGTATTGCCCAGGGGGTAGGCCAGGCCCTGTTTGAAGGAGCGCAGTACGACGATAATGGACAGCTCGTCAACGGTTCGTATATGGATTACACCATGCCCCGAGCGGATGACCTGCCGAGCTTTGAAGTAGACCGCACGGTAACTCCCTGCCCACACAACCCACTGGGCGTGAAGGGAGCCGGAGAAGCCGGCACCATCGGTTCTACTCCAGCCGTGGTTAATGCCGTAATTGACGCGCTCTGGAAAGCCGGACACCAGGTGAAAGACATCCGAATGCCGCTTACGCCGGAACGAGTGTGGCAGGCGCTACAAAATAATCATCAACCTCAAACCGAATCTGCATCATGATTGCTACTGCATTTGATTATTACCGACCCACTTCCGTAAATGAAGCCATTGAAATGATGAAGGAGCACGGCGATAGTGCCAAGATTCTGGCGGGTGGACACAGCCTGATTCCCTCCATCAAACTACGGCTGAATTCTCCCGAGAAGCTGATTGATATTAGCCAACTGGAAGACCTGAAGTACATCCGCGAAGATGGCGACGTGATTGCTATCGGTGCCGGAACTACCCACGGTGAGATTGCTAAATCCGATCTACTCAAGCAGCACGTTCCAATCCTGCCCGAAGCCGCCGAACTAATTGGTGACCCGGCCGTGCGGAACCTGGGTACTATTGGCGGAAGTCTGGCTCACGCCGATCCCGCCGCCGACTGGCCCGCTTCTCTGCTAGCGCTTGAAGCCGAAGTGGTCCTTCAGGGGCCGAACGGAAAACGAACCGTACCCATGTCCGATTTCTTTATGGGTATTTTCTTTACTGCCCTGGAAGAAAACGAACTGATTGTGGAACTACGCATTCCTAAGCCTCCGAAGCATACGGGTTGGGCGTACGTAAAGTTTTCCCAACCCGCATCACGCTACGCTTTGGTGGGTTGTGCCGCGCTAGTCACCAAAGGTAACGGAAAATGCGACCGGGTACGGGTAGCCTTTACCGGAGTGAGCGACGTTGCCTTCCGCGATACGGCAGTAGAAGATGCCCTTACCGGAAAAGATGCCTCAGAAGATGCGATTGCTAATGCGGCTGATCAGGCGGCCGGATCAGTGGATATTATGGAGGACCATTTTGCGTCCGAAAAGTATCGTAAGCATCTGGCCAAAGTATTTGCCAAGCGGGCCCTACAGCAGGCTGCTGAACGTACTTAATGATTTACCTAAACTACTCAATTAGTGAAAAGGCGGGAGCTATCCCGCTTTTTTTGT
The DNA here is from genome assembly GCA_964551335.1 of uncultured Roseivirgaceae bacterium. Taxonomy (GTDB): domain Bacteria; phylum Bacteroidota; class Bacteroidia; order Cytophagales; family Cyclobacteriaceae; genus Tunicatimonas. The sequence goes on along the minus strand of CAZKCO010000013.1, from coordinate 712 downwards.
ATTTATGAAGGTAGATGATATCAATATGGTTGTTTTGCCGGATGAGTGAAACGAATTCCGGCCAGCGTGGCGCGGCATCTCCTTCTTAAATGCGGGAGACCCCGCCCCACGCTGGGCGCGTGCGGTTCCCCTTTAGATTAGCAGTATATAAATATTTGAATAGAGTTGTTACTATAACGATGTGGGTATGTGGGTAACCTGAAGGGTTATCCACATACCCACATCAACAGCAAAGCTATAGATTCCCGTGTTTCTTATAATGTGTGTAATTTTATTGAGGCAATACCAGCAGAGGAGACTTATGCGGTTCCCTGGGAAAGACCCATCGGTGGATTAAATCCTCTGCTAGTTACTTAAACAGCATCATCTAAGAAATTCGGAATGCCAACTATAGAATTGGCACAATCCATTATCAAGGGGTTGATTCAGTGTTTAAGTGAGTTGCCTATCATTGTATCACATTTAATACGTAAGGTAATGAAAAATCAGATAACAATTGGCGTTGATGTCTCTAAAGAAACCTTAGACTTTGCGGTGTTGCTGGAAGGCACAAAATTACTTCATATACAGGTAAGTAATAACGAGAAAGGCATCACCGCGCGGCGGCCACTGAATTTTGCAAAAAGCTTCGTCAGCAAGTAGATCTTGATATAGAAAAGTGGTTCTTTTGCCTAGAGCACACCGGGGTATATTGTAACCCGATTTTGGAGTA